>NZ_JBIIHA010000001.1:0-468280 GCF_044236155.1 Prosthecobacter sp. | reverse complement strand
TCTTCTGCTGCACCTTGTGCTGCAAATCCTGGCTCGCCTGCTGCCCCTGCGCCGTTCCGCCCCCGGGCAGGAAGTCCACCTGCTTGTCCATCACCCCCGTGCTGAACACGATGAACAAGGCCAGCACCCCCAGCCCCGCGTGGATCAAAATGCTCAAAAGCAGCGAGCTCGCCCCCATCTTCCGCCACATCTGCACGAACTTGTTCGGCGGAGGCCCCGTCTCGATGTGCGTCAGCGCGGGCGGGTGATACACCCCGTGTTCGTCCACTGCCACGGCCTCGCCTGCCTCATCGGTCGGCGCCGCGACGGCCACCGCAACAGCCGCGCTGGGCGCGGGCATGGCAGGAGCGACGGCGGAAGGAGCGGGCACGGCCGGTGCCACGCCGGAGGGCGCGGGAACGGCCACAGGCACCGGCGCGGAAGGCGCGGGCGGCGGCATCATCGCCGGCATCGGCATGGTGGGCATGCCGTAGCCAGGAGGATAGCCTCCCGGCATCTGCGGCGGATAGCCTTGTGGCATCGGATAGCCCGGAGGGTAGCCTCCCGGCATCTGCGGCGGATAGCCCTGCGGCATCGGATAGCCCGGCATTTGCGGCGGATACCCCGGCGGCGGCATGTAACCCTGCGGATAGCCCGGCATCTGCGGCGGATACCCCGGCGGCGGTGTGTAGCCAGGCGGCAAGGGCTGCGTGGAACCAGGAGATGGCGGCTGTGACGGATTCATGAGTGGCAGCGGGTCGTTGTTTTGAAATAAAGAGAAGATCTGTCAGCAGGACGTTCTGCCACAGGCTTTCTTGGGGAGAAAAATCAAAGCCTACAATGCAGCGGCTCAGAAGCCCACGTCACTGCCAACCGTGAAGGTCACGTTAGCAACCTTGGCAACCGCGAGGGCGTTAAGCACATCGATCACTCGCTCATAAACTGCCTGCTCCTCGGCCTGGATGGTGACAATGACCTTGGCGTTACGGTTGTCAGCCTCCTGCTTGAGACGCATGAGGGTGGCGGTGAAGTTCGGCAGCTTTTTGTCCGTAGGGGAGTCGAATTCCTCTTCGTTGAGCGTCACGGCACCCGTTTCTTCAATGCCGACGACGATCTCGTCCGGCATCTCCTGGGGGGCATCCGCGCTAGGCGGGGCAAGACCGGGAAGCTGGCTCTTCAATTCACGCTCCACCTTTACCGAGCCAACCATGACCATGAAAAAGAGCATGATGACGAACACCACGTCGATCATGGGCGCGATCTGGAAGCCGACGGCAAGCTGTTCCTGCTCGATCTGGCGTGGTCCTTTTTTTCCGTGTGCAGACATGGGTTTATTCTTTGTTCAGGGCGGAGAATGAGATGTCATCGATGCCCGCCTGGGCGACGATGCTCATCACGCGCTGGATTTCGACGGCCGGCAGTCTTTTGTCGCCACGGATGACAACGCGGTACTTCGGGTTTCCGTTCTTGCGCTGGGTGAGCAAGTCCACAAGGGGCGCCACGTCATCATACTTGGTGTCCTCGAAGGTGATGAGCGCCTTGCCCTTCGCCCAGCGGACGTTGAGGGCGGCCTCGTTCATCATGTTCTTTTCCTTCTTTTTAGCGTCGGCAGCGACAGGGAGCTGGATCTCCTTGTCGATGCGCAACACCTGCGCCGAGGTGATGCTCATGAAGAAAATGAGCAACACCAACAGCACGTCAATCATCGGAGCGATTTGAAACTCCGGTTCGCCGTCACCACCGCCGCCACCGCCGCCCATAGTGTTAGAAGGTCAAGGGTTGAAGTTGAAGGGGAAAACTTATGCGGCCGCCACAGGTGCAGCATCGCCTGCCACCCAGTTCGGGATGGCCGCGTAGAACTCTTCCTCTCCGACGTGCGCGTCCTTGAGGTGGTTGTAGGGCATCTTGCGGAACAATGCGGTGCAGATCTCCTGAAGATCGCTCATTGAGACCTGGAGGCGGTTGCGCAGGAAGTAGAAGAACATGAAGGCCGGCACGGCGATGAACAGGCCTGAGGCGGTGGCGATGAGCACCTCACCGATGGCGCCGGAGAGCTTGGCAGGGTCGCCCGCGCCGCTCGTCTTCAGGGTGGAGAAGGCGCTCATCATGCCCGTCACAGTGCCGGTCAGACCGATCATCGGCGTGCAAACACCGATAACGGAGAGATAGTTGATGCGCGTCTGGATGGCGGCATTGGCCTTGTTCAGTTCGGAGAACAGGGCACCCTCGGTTGCATCATGCCCGTCACCGAGGAAGCTGAGGGCGACACGGGTGGTGTTGCAGAATGCGGAAGGGTTGCCTTTGCAGAACTGGTAGGCACCGACGTAGTCGCCAGCACGGAAAAGATCCTGCACCTGCGCGACCTGGGCGGGAGGAGCCATCTTCTTGATGCCGGTGCGCATCCAAAGATCAACTGTGAGCCAGACGAGAGCGATGGAGCAGGCGGTGATGGGGTACATCACCCAGCCGCCTTCGATGAAGCGGTCAATGAGCGTGTGATGCTCCTCCACCGCAGGCGCCGCCTCACCGGCGGCAGGCTCCTGGGCGAAAACATTGACGGATGCGAAGAGGCCAAACGCCAGCAGGACGCAGAGGAACGCGCGGGCGGGGCCGTTGGGGATGTGGCGGGTCATGGTGGTGGCGGTGTTGGTTTGCATTGGGGATGGGAAAATGTTCAGGCTTTGGGTTTAGATTCGTCTCCTTTGGCTGCCTCGCTCTCTTGGGGCTTGGCTTCGCCGGATTTGCCGTCCGCAGGCGCGGCGGCTTCTTCTTCGATGACATTTTTCATGCCGGCAATCGCGGCTTTCTCTTTCGTGGCCGCCTCGGCGACCTGGGAGCCGGGATAAGAGTCCACAATGCGTGCGAGGAAGGCGGCGGCATCCTCATAGCGACGCATTTTGACCAATGTTTTGGCCGCGTTGAGCTCCGCCTCGGGCACACGCTGCATCTGGGTGCCGTAAAACACCGGAATGCGCAGATAGGCCAGCAACGCCTTCTCCCACTCCTTTTTCCGGGAGTGCACGTCAGCGATGATGTTCCAAAGGGAGGCGCCGATGGCGGAATCATCGGTCTCTTTGAGAATGCTCTGCGCCTCCCCGATGATGGCGACGTAATCCGATGTCGTCTGGCGCTCAATGTCGAGCTGGATGATGCGCAAACGCATTTTTTGCGCATCGGTAAGCTTCAAGGCGCGCAAAGCGGGCAGGGACTTCACCACGTCGTCAAATTTTCCACCTTGGTTGAGAGCCTCGATGTAGGCGAAATACACATCGACAAACCAGTTTCCCTCGATGCCCTCGAAGTTCTCGAAGAAATCACGGCCTTTTTTCAGCACAGCGATGGCCTCCTCCGTCTTCCCTTTGGCAAGAAGGTCGGCGGACTCGGTCAGCTCGGCGGGATAAGGCCATTCGAGGGAGTCGATGTTCTTCTTGTCCACGATGCTCGTGGCCTTCTGCTCGCCGATCTGGATTGTGCGGATGATTTTCCCGTCCTGCAGCGAGAACTCGGAGGAGAAGATGCGGTTGCCATCCTTGAGCACGATGGCTTGTCCGAAGGCGGAGCCAGCGGCGAGCAGCGAGAGGGCGAGGATGAATGCGCGCATGACTGTCATGAAGTGGGTTCGCATGAGGATCACAGGGTGGCGACGAGTTGCTGGGCTTGTTTCATTTCCGGCTGCTCCTGGAGATCCTTGCGGGCGATCATTTCCTGGAGCGTTTTCTTCGCCTCTTCACGCTTTCCGAGCGCAATGAAGGATTTCGCGCAATTGAGGTAGGCCTTCGCCATCTCGTCCTTCCATTTCTGATGAGCGATGAAGACACGCTGATAGTAGGCGATGGCGGCCTCATGCTTGCCGTTGCCAGCCTCGATGTCTCCGAGCATGCGCAGGGCGTTGGCAGTGGCATGACCGCGCCATTCTTTCGTATTGGCGATCTGCTCGAAGATTTTCTTCGCCTCGTCAGGCTTCTTGAGCTTGGCAAGCGTCTTGGCCTCTCCCTGCGTGGCGTCGAGAACGCGGGAGCTGCCGGGGTAGTTCGTCAGGGCGTCACGGAACAATTCCAGCGCCTTGTCGAACTCACCCTTTTCAAAGGCGATCTCGGCCAGGCCAACCGGCGCACCATCTGAATACTCACTGTCCTTGAAATAGTCTTTAAGGCGTACGTAGCAGGCGTTGGCCTTGTCCAGATCACCTTTTTTGCGGGCGCTGTCACCCACGGTGGCCAGAAGCATCGGACTGAGGTCGTCCGGCTTCGCCACCTCGATGATAACGTTGAAGAACTTCTCCGCCTTGTCATTGACCTTCATCGTCTTGGCGAGCCAGGTCTTGGCGAAGAGGATGCGCATCTGCGCGGTACCGTTCATGGCCTCCTGAGGCGGTGTGAGCAGCGTTTCGAGCTGCTTTTCCACGTCCTCAAAGGTGAGTTCGGGCGCGGGTGCTGGAGCAGGTGCCGCAGCGGCCGCGTCAGCGGGCTTGGCACCGTCTGGCGGCGTTGGAGACGGGGCTTCAGCGGCAGCGGCTGCACGGCGGCGTTTCGGAGCGCTGATGCTCACGAGCTGCTGGATGAGCCCTTCCACCTGCTGGTTCGCGGGATTGGCGATACGAGTCTTGATGTGCTCAGAGAGGAGCTTCTTCGCCTCCTCCAGCTTGCCTTCCTTGATGCGTGCCCGGCTGATCCACAAGATGGCCTTGAGGGAAAGGTCGTCGTTGTCCTTGTGGGTGTTGTAGTAGCGCTCCCACATGTCGGCCAGTTCCTTCCACTTGTCGGAGCCGACGTAGAGGTCGGTGACTTGGTCCATGGCGTAATTGAGCACGTCATCAGTCTTCGCCTTGTCCACGGCGGCGGCGAAGTTGACCATGGCGTTCTCATAATCGACCTTCTGATTGTAGATATCCCCCAGCAGCGCGTGGACCTGACCGATGTTCTGGTCATTCGGAGCGTCTTTGATAATGCTGAGGAGTTCCTCAAGCGCGTCGTCCTTGTCACCGCCTTGGAAGTTGATGAAGGCGATGCGATAGCGCGCATCCACCACATACTGCCCCTTCGGATTTTCCTTGATGTAATTCTTGAGCGCCTTCATCACGCTCTTGTAATCATTCTGGTAGAAGTAGCTCAGGGCGATGCGGTAGAGCGCGTCATCCTTGTAGCTCACCTCGTTGGGAAACTCAGAGACGAGAAGCTCGAAAGCCGTGCGGGCCTCGTCGAACTTCTGCATTTCAAAGAGCACGCTGCCTTTCAGGAAACGCAGGCGGGCCTTATCTGCCTTCGGGAAGCTCTCAGCCTTCGCAAACGCATCCACCGCCTCCTTCAACTGTTTGTTCTGGTAGGCCAGCATGCCGTACATTTCAGAAATCTGGCCGATCATGTCGCTGTCCGGGAAGTTATCGATGAACTTCTGGCAAAGTTCCCGGGCGTCCTTGATGCGCTTGAGCGCGGCGTTCACCATGATGAGGCCGAACATGCACTTGTCGCGCTGCGGGAACTCCTTGTAATCGTTGACGATGACCTCGAAGGCCAGCGTGGCCTGCCAGAGGCGGGAAGCATCACCTACCGTGCCGTCTTCCTTCGGCGCGCCCATCTCATAGTAGCAGCGACCCAGACGATAATAGAGGGAGGCGTCGTAATCCGTGCGCTTCTCGATCTCGGCCATGATCTCCTGGTTGGCCTTCAGCTTGGTCTCGATCTCGTCCTTGCGCACGCCTTTGGCGGTCTTGAGCTGGGCCTCCAGCTTTTTGATCTGTTCGGTCTGGATGCGCGAGATTTCCGCCTTCTTGCGCACAAGCTGGTAGGCTCCCAAGGCCTCACGGAAGGCTTTTTTCTCCATCATCTCGTCACCGAGCTTCAGATAGATATTGTTCATCTGGGCGATGCTGTCACCGCCGGAGGCAAAGTTGCGCACCTTGTCCATCAGAGCGCCTGCCTCGTCGAGCTTGCCCTGGCTGACGTAGAGGTTAGCCGCAAGCATCGCCGCCTGGATCGACTCCGCGCTGCGGATGCCGTCCGCGAGCACGGAAGTGAGAATTTCAAGCGCCTTGTCCTTCTGGTCTTTTTTTCCCAGTGTGTCGGCGATGATGAGCCCTGCCTCGGCCTTTTTCTCGGGCGAGTTGCGCACCACGTCGGTCAGCACTTCGATGCCCTTGTCCTCCTGCTTGCTCGCGATGTAGGAACGGCCCAGCGCCATTCGCACGTCGATGATCGCCGCGCCCTGAGGAAACTCCTTCACAAAGGCCTCCAGCGTCTCGATCGCCTTGGCGTAGTTGTTCATGTTGTAATGGCAGGCGCCCTCGATGAACATGATGCCCTCGAAGGGCTTGTTGTTCAGATTCTTCTTTGCCTGATCCAACTTGGCCAGGGCTTCTTGATATTTGGCCTCGGCAAAAAGAGCGCCTGCGGCATTCACCAGCGCCTCGGTCTCCTGCTGAATGTTCAGAGCGGCAGGGGCAGCAGCTGGAGCCCCAGGGGCGGCGGGAGGTGTGCCGGGCGCGGGTGGAGCCTGGGTAAACCCGGGCGTGGCTACGGCCAGAACCAGTGCGGCGCAAAAAATCGTTCTCATGTGATGCAGGGGGCTTTCCACGACGCGGCAAAATACAAAAAAACAACGACTCCGCGCAAGCTTGGAATTACGCGCATCATCGCGAGTGTTTGCGCAGGATGGTTGGACTGCTTCGAAGACTGGCATTTTTTCGGGAAAGAAGGACTGAGATTAGCAGGATGGTCATTTTTGTCACGGGAGAAAAAACAAAAGGACAAATTCCATCCCCTCACGCTTCTTCTTTTCGCCTCCCTCCCGCCTCAATCCTGAGTCGACATCCATCCTTCGTCATTCAACAATCCACCTGCATGCCTGCTCCAGTTCTCGAAGTTTCCGACATCACTTTCCGCCGCGGACGTCCCATTTTGAAGGGCATTTCCTGGCGCGTCGATCCCGGCCAGCACTGGTGCGTTCTCGGCCCGAACGGCTGCGGCAAGACCTCCCTCATCAACATCATCACTGGTTACGACAGCGCCACCGGTGGCGAGCTACGCATCGGCGAGAGCGTGTTTGGCGACGATGACTGGCGCGCCGTGCGCCAGCGCGTCGGTCTGGTCACGAACACGCTCACGACCTACCTCGAAAGCGGAGAGCCCGTGCTCGATGTCATCGCCAGCGGTCGGGAGGCCAAACTGAACCTCATAGAACTGCCCGGCCCGGCCGTTTTTCGCGAAGCGCGAAAGCTGCTCAGGCAAGTCGGCTGTGATTACCTGCGCGACGCCCTCTGGGGCCCGCTTTCCCAGGGCGAGAAGCAAAAAGTGCTCATCTGCCGGGCGCTGATGGCCAAGTTCAAGGTGCTCATCCTCGACGAGCCCTGCGCCGGCCTCGACCCCGTCGCACGCGAGCACTATCTTCAGTGGATGCAGTCCCTCGCCGCCCGGCCGAAGTCCCCCTCCCTCGTCATGGTCACCCACCACGTCGAAGAAATCCTCCCCGCCATCACCCACTGCCTGCTTCTCAAAGACGGACGCGTCCATGCCGCCGGCGCGAAGCACGACATCCTCAGCAGCGCGAACCTCAGCGCGATTTACGGCTCCACCGTGAAGCTCACACGCCATGGAGAACGTTATGCGCTGCGACTCGCCGCATGAAAACGATAACCTCCCTCCTGCTCGCCGCCTTCGTTGCCTCCGCCGCCGAAGTGCGCCTCGAACGTGTCCCTGAGGACGGCGTGCAGCCGCAAATCGTCACCACCAGCGACGGCACGCGGCATCTCGTCTATCTCAAAGGTGATCCACGCGGCTGCAACGTGCGCCACGCCATCAAAAAACCGGGGGCGGCTGAATGGAGCACACCGCGCACGGTGAACAGCACGCCGGATTCCGCCGTAGCCGCCGGCACCATCCGCGGAGCGCAAATCGCCGTCGGCAAAGACGATTCGCTGCACATCGTCTGGAACGGCATCGGCGATCACAAGCGCCACATCCCCTCCCCGCTGTATTACACGCGCTCCCTTGGTAGCGGCGGCTTCGAGCCGCAGCGCGATCTGCGCGCCGACACCCAGGCGCTTGACGGCGGCGCCTCCGTCGCAGCGAGCGCGAAAGGCGAAGTCTTCGTCGTCTGGCACGGCGCTCAGGCAGGCTCACAGCCGGGCGAAATCAACCGCCGCGTCTATGTCCTCAAATCCACCGACAACGGCCAGACCTTCGCCGCACCGAAGATCGCCAACGCCGACGATCCAGGCGTCTGCGCCTGCTGCTCGCTCAAAACCTTCGTCGCGCCCACTGGCGAACTGCTCACGCTTTACCGCGCCGCACGCACCATGAGCCAGCGCGACATCGTGCTCATGACCTCACGCGACGGCGGCGAAAGCTTCCAGCACCGCGATGTCGGCCCGTGGGCCATCAACGCCTGCCCCATGAGCAGTGCCAGTGTCATCAGCGCCGGAACCAAGACCCGCGCCGCATGGGAGGCCGAAGGCAAAGTCTTCACATCGTTGCTCGATGCCACTTCCGACGCGCTCGCGGTTTCCAACGACAAAGCGCGTCACCCATCTCTCGCCATCAACTCCAAAGGCGAAACGCTCGTCTCCTGGAGCATCGGAACCGGCTGGCAAAAAGGCGGCCAGCTTGGCTGGCTCGTGCTCGACGCCTCCGGCCGCCCCACCGCCACACACGGCACCCAGCCCGGCGTGCCCGTCTGGGGCTTCACAGCGACTTATGCGGACGGCGAAAACTTCGTCATTCTTTACTGAGCATCGCGAGACTGAAGCCCCCGAGTTGAAAGGTGAAGCCACGGCCTCGAAGGATTTGCTGGACCTGGATGTGGCTGAGGTTATGCGACAGCATCCAAGGGATGGAATTTGTCATTTTGTTGCCCACGGACGTCGTTTCTGGCGAAGCATGCGCGACGCTCGTCGCATGATAAATGAGGATGACGTGAGGGTCCCTTCAGGTTAGGGCCATGGGTTTCTTCTTCGTCCTTCTCTTCCTTCATGCTTTCTCTCATCCTCACTCATCCCGGTGGCGCTCATAAAGATGAACTGCTCGCCTGCGCCCTGCTGGCGGCGGTGCATCGCGTGCCGATTGTGCGACGGGAGCCGACGCCGGAAGATCTCGCTGATCCCACCATCGCCGTGGTCGATGTGGGAGGCGAGCATGAGCCGGAAAGGCATAACTTTGACCATCATCAGTTTCCCGCCGACCATCCGCCCGTGTGTTCACTGAGCCTCGTGCTACAGCATCTCGGCGTGTATGAGGACGCACGCGAGTTTTGCGACTGGCTTGAGCCGGCCGAGTGGTTCGACACACGCGGGCCGAATGTGACGGCGAAATGGCTGGGCGTGGATCGAGACACGATGAACAGGCTCAACTCGCCCATCGACGTGACCGTTCTGCGCCGCTTCGCCAAAGCCAGGCGACTGGAGCCCGGCGAGCCGCTGTGGGAAATGCTCGGCTACATCGGCCAGGACCTGCTGGACTACCCGCGGGAGCTGCGCAGCCGCCTCGACTTCATCGCGCAGAACGCGGTGATTTGGAATGTGGGCGATCACGAGGTGCTCTTCCTTCCACGCACCGATCCCGTGCCGGACGATCCCTCCGCCAGCATCGGGCGCTACCTCGAAAGCATCGGCAAGAGCAGCGCCGTGGCCGCGCTGATCTACCCAGACCGCCGCGGCAGCGGCTACGGCCTCTCCCGCCACAACGACGACCCACGCTACGACTTCACCCGCATCGAAAAGGAGCCCGATGTCCACTTCGCCCACGCCCGTGGCTTTGTGGCGAAAACCTCCGCGTCGGAGCTCACCCGCGTGAAGGAACTCCTTGGCTTGGCAAAGATATAGTCACCACCTCGAAGCGAGCCTGCCGCCGAGAGGAAAGGGAGAAGCCACGGCCTCGGCGGTCTGCCCGGCTCTGGAGGTGCCAGAGATTCTGCCGCAGCAGTCGAGGTGCGGCATCAGTCGATTTGCTGCCCACCCACGTCGTGTCCCAAAAGGGCGAGAGTTCAGGACCGCCTTGTGAAATTGTTGCCAACCGTTCTTCTTTTCCTACCCTTTCAAGATGCCAGAAGTTCAATCACACGGCTTCACCTTCGAAAAGTGGGTGAAGCAGCAGTTCTTTGGAGGATACGAGGGAAGCTACATGCAAAAGTGGGATGTTGCCGCCGAGCACAATAACAGCGTGCGTATTCCCGAGTGTTTTAGAAACCTCCCTGTGTCCATCAAGACGGCCAAACGCGGCAGCCCGATTGGGCTGGGTGATGTGTTGAGGCAACGACAAATCGACCAGCCATTCGTTATGATAGTGGGTTTTTGGGAGCAAACTTCGAAAACTGAGAAGCGAATCACTGAGGTGGGCTATGCGCGTTTTACCGCTGACACGTGGGAGTCGCTTTGGGGCGAACTTTGTGTCGATCAACTGCGTGAATTGGATAGGGTCGTCAAAAATTTGAATGAGCACTATTCAACGGTGCGCCAGAAGGCCAAGCTTTGGAAGGTGCAAGCCGTTGTTCGCTCCTGCAAAATTGTCATCAATCCAAAAATTGACTCAAAAGTGCAGCGTCGAATTCAGTGCTCGCTGCCTGTCGATATTTTCTGGCAGTTTGCTTCACAAGATAAGCAGACGAATGCAGAGGTGACTTTATGGGGTGCGGCATTCCCCAATCCAATCATCTCACCGCCCCGCTCATTCAAATAACCGTTTCATGCAGCCTGTCTCGTCGGTTCAATCTCAGGCGATCTAAAGGGCGTTGGTGGACAAGCAAGACCATCAAGGACCAAGTCATTTGAGAGCATAAAGCGTGCTGGCAGGCGGAGCTCTGCTAAAGAGGCTTTCGACACGCTCATGGTTCCCACTCCTTTCGCAATGCGTCGAACCGCAGACCGCCCCACCTCGCTATTGAACCAGTTAAATATGCCTGAAGCGTCGACCTTCACCATCGGACTAAGGATGTGAATCCAGTCGTCAGCCTGCGCCTCAATTCCTTCTTCAATTAAAGCTGTTCTACCATAGCACCCGGCTCCGACTCTGACGAAAAGCAGCTCTCCAGCCTTAACTCTGGAATCCTCACAGTACATGTTCCCATCGACGCGGATGTGAGCACAGTCTTGGGTGAGGCGAAGTCCTCCATCGGGTGAAAGGTTCTTCGCTCTCAGTAAAATGATGCGATCTTTGCCTGGAGAATCCAAAAGCTCCCGCTGGTGGCCATAAGCTGCGTAGCCTGTTCTTAAGCGAAACAAATCGCCCAGTCTGACAGTCGGCTCGTCACCATGGGTCGGGTTCAAAAACGCTTCCGGCCTCCAATCGTCACAATCAGCCAAGACGACCGTTTTCCAGCGTGCGTCCTTTTTTCGCCATGCGGACAGCTTCAAAGGGAGTAATTCGCCAAGAGTAGCGCATTCAAGCAACGCGGTGGGCTCTCGGTAGGGCTGAGCGCTGACCGGCAGCTTCTTGGCAATTAAAATGTTGGTCTTTGCTGATGTCTTTGAAAAGATTCCTCGTGGCAAACTGATGATGGCTTCGACATGAGCACGGCGAAGCAGCCAATCACGAACATATTTGAACGGCTTGTTACTGAATGGACCGTCGGGCAGGATGACCGCGATACGTCCATTCATTTTGGCAAGCTTCACGAAGAGCTCCAAAAACAACACTTCGAGGCATTGAGAGGATCTTCCAGCCCCAAGATCAAAACCACGCAGCACATCGCCACGCTTCTCCAAGTTCCCTTGGGCTTGAAAAGGTGGGTTTCCGATTGCGAGATCAAATGAGCCCCATTGAGCAACTAAACTTGTTAACGCATCGCCATGAAAAAAACGATCGCTTGGCAGCAAAGACCGTGACAGTTCCGCATACCTTGGATCGACTTCACAACCGTAAATGTCGATCCCAGATGGTGCTGTTCTCAAAAACGAACCATCACCACAGCTAGGATCGATGACCTTTTGTTTGGAACGTGTCCCCACCATCTTGAACATGGTTTGAGACACGATTTCTGGGGTGAAGAATTGGCCAATCATGAATTCTTGTACCGAATTCTGTACCGGAAATCAACATGATGAATGCCCAAATACTGTTTTCTGTCGGTACCAAGCTGGAGGGCTTCAATAATACTTCACCACCCCATCCTTCCACAGCGGCTTGAGCTAATCGATGGGGGAATCGATCAAGGTGGTGCCGTTGTGGGAGATGTAGAGGTAGGGGTCACGCGTGGCTTCGCCGATGATGACGAGGTCGTTGCTTTCGGGGTGAAATTCATTTCAGCGCCTCTTGTCCCCGTAGGCGGGGCTGCGCTTTTGGTGACGAACGACGAGCACTTTCACACGTTCAGGTTCGGCGCGATACAGCAGCTTGTAGGGGAAACGGGAGAACTGGGCCACGCGACGGCCTTTGTCGGTCGGGGGCCAGTGACGCGGATTGCGCTGGATGGTGGCCATGACGGCGAGGAACTCGTCGAAGAAGCGGTCGCCCAAGCCTTCCGATGCGTCTTCGTAGTAGCGCCAGGCGTCGTCGAGATCCTTCTGGACCAGCTTGTGATACACCACCTTCACCGCCGGCGGCTTTGAATGAAGGTCATCATGTCCTCATGCGAGATCGTGGCGGAGGGATCGCGATCCATTTCGGCTTCACGCGCATCGGCGATGGCGTGAAGTTCGGCATCACTGGAGCTGGGCAGGGACTCGGACAGCTCGCCGAGCAGCCGGGTGACGAGGAAACCCAGGTCGGGCAGCGGAAGCGTGCGGGCCGAGGAGTACACTTGGTCGAGGGTCGCTGTCATGCCGTGAGGATAGCGAAACTAGCGGACGGCGACAAGAACGATGTTGGGCGCGTGCGGGTCGAGGACCATCCTGCGAAATCAATAATACTTCACCAGACCATCCTTCCACAGAGGCTTGAGCTGATCGATGGGGGAATCGATCAACGTGGTGCCGTTGTGGGAGATGTAGAGATACGGATCACGCGTGGCTTCGCCGATGATGACGAGGCCGGCTTTTTCGGCGGCGGCGACGTGTTCGGGGGCGATCTCGACGAGGAGGCGGCCCGGGGTTTCGCCGAAGAGGAGTTCGGCGGTGGTGAGGCCGCTACCAGTGACGGGCATCTTGTCAGTGGCGATGCGGAGGCCGGCTTTGCCGCTGAAGGCCATTTCGGCGAGGGCGACGGCGAGGCCGCCTTCACCGATGTCGTGGGCACTGAGGATGGTGCCTTGCTTCACGAGATCGAAGTAGCGGCGGTAGGCGGCCATGCTTTCGGCTTCGTCAAAGGACGGGCCGGCATCGAGGCCGATGCCGCGGGTGTATTTGGCGACGATGCTGCCGCGGAGTCCGGCGCTGGCTTTGCCCAAGACGGCGATCTTGCTGCCGACGCGGCGCAAGGAGGCTCCGACGACGTGCTTGGCGTCCTCGACGATGCCGAAGCCGCTGAGCAGGAGCGTGACGGGGATGGAGACGGGGCCTTCGTCGGTGACGAAGTAGTTGTAGAAGCTGTCCTTGCCGCTGACGAAGGGTGCGCCATACGCGATGGCAGATTTTGCCATGCCCTTGGTGCATTCGACGAGGGCTCCGAGCTCGCGCTCGTTGTCGGGATTGCCCATGCAGAAGTTGTCGAGGATGGCGATGCGGTCGGGATTCGAGCCCATGGCGACGAGCTGGCGCACGCATTCATCGACGACGGCGCGGCCCATGAGATGCGGGTCGGTCTTGCCCCACTCCGGCAGCAAGGCGCAGGCGAGGGAGACGAGTTGATTGCTGCCATCGACGCGGATGACGCTGCCATCCTGTGGGCAATCGCCCGCCGCTCCGGCGAGCGGTTTGAGGACGGTATTGCCCTGCACCTCGTGGTCGTATTCGCGGATGATCGGCTCGCGGGAGACGATGGAGAAATCGGACAGCAAGGTCTTCAGCGTGGCGGTCCAGGATTCCGGACGCACGGGCACGGCGGGCTGCACATCGGCTGGCGTGCGCCATTTCGCCCGCATCTCGCGGCGCGGTGCCTCGTGCAGCGCGGTGACGTGCAAATCGCAGACGGTGGTGCCGTGGTGCATGACTTTGAGCCGCTGCGAGCCGTCGGCCTTCGCGAGCACGAAGATCTCGGTCTGATAAATGTCAGCGAGCTTTTGCAGCTCGGGCAGATCTTTCTCGTCGATGGCGATGACCATGCGCTCCTGCGATTCGCTGATGAAGACCTGCCAGCTTTCCAGATCGGGCGCTTTCAGCGGCGCATTCTCCAGCCACACCTCGCCACCAGTATCGCGCAGCATTTCGCCTGCGGCGGAACTGAAACCTCCCGCGCCGCAATCGGTCACGAACTGGATGAGGCCCTTCTCACGAGCGGCGAGCACCCAATCGGCGACTTTCTTTTCCTCGATGGGATTGCCGATCTGCACGGCGGTCTGGTCTTCCTCATGCGAGTCGGTGGTGAGTTCGGCGGAGGAGAAGGTGGCGCCTTTGAGGCCGTCTTTGCCAGTGCGACCGCCCGCGGCGATGAGCAAATGGCCGGGCTTCACTTCCTTGGCGATGTCCTTGATCGGGATGATGCCGGCGGTGCCGCAGAAGACAAGCGGGTTGTAGATGAAGGTGTCGTCGAACTGGATCGCGCCATTGACGGTGGGGATGCCCATGCGGTTGCCGTAGTCACGCACGCCGCGCACCACGCCACGCATGACGCCGAGCGGATGGATGACGTCCTTGGCCTTGATTTGATCCTGCTCGATGTCCGGCGGGCCAAAGCAGAACACATCGAGCGAGGCGACCGGCTTCGCGCCCTTGCCCGCGCCGAGGATGTCGCGAATCACACCGCCGAGGCCGGTATTTGCTCCCGCGTAGGGTTCGATGGCGCTGGGGTGGTTGTGCGTCTCCACCTTGAGGCAGACGGCCTTGTCGTCATCGAGCTTCACAAAGCCCGCATTGTCCTCGAAGGCGCTGAGCACGAAGTCGGGCTTCGTTTTGCAGATCTCCTCGGTCACCTTGCGGATGTAGGTCTTGAAGAGCCCGTCCACGACCTCCTGCTGGCCGTTGAGCGTATGATAAATCTTCGCGCCAAAGATGCGGTGCTTGCAGTGCTCGCTCCAAGTCTGCGCGATGACTTCCATCTCCACATCCGTCGGCTCGCGGCCTTCATCTTGATAAATCTTCTGCACCGCGAGCATGTCCGCCTTGGACAGCGAGAGCTTCATGCGCTTCGAGAGATCGAAAAGCTGGTCAGCTGTGAGATCGCGGAGGGGGATGGAACGGAAAACGGCTTTGGACATGGGTGGGAGCATTGGACTTGGCGAGAAATGCAAGCGGGTCAAATGGGGGATGGGCCGGGAATCCTTCCAGTGGCCGCCGCCGCCTGAATTCTCCCCTCGCACACCCCAAACCACGCGTGCTAAGGTTTCACATGCCGCAGGCCTCCCCTTCCCCGACCAACAACCGCGAACGACTTGGTTTCGTGCGCGTGGCGGCTGTTTCGCCGGAACTGGTGCTGGGAGATTTGGCAAAAAATGCCGCGATCATCGCGCGTGAGGCTCGTTCACTGGCGCATCGCGGCTGCAGGCTCATTGTTTTCCCCGAATTGAGCCTCACCGGCTATTCCTGCGCGGATTTGTTTCACACGGAGGCCTTGCGCACGGCGGCACTGCGCGGTTTGCACGATCTGACGCAGGCCACGCATGATCTGCCGTCCGTTTTGGTCGTGGGACTGCCGCTGCTGGTGCAGGACAGGCTTTACAATGTCGCGGCCGTGCTGGCGAAAGGTCGTGTGATCGGACTGGTGCCAAAAACGTTCCTGCCAAACTCGGCGGAGTTTTACGAGCGGCGCTGGTTCTCGCCCGCGCACACGCTGAACACGACGACGCTGCGGTTGAACGGCCAGGACGTGCCCATCGGCGCGGAACTGCTATTTGAGGCGCTGGATGTGCCTGGCTTCGTGCTCGGCGTGGAGATTTGCGAAGACTTGTGGACGGTAATTCCGCCGTCGAGTCATCTCGCGCTGGCCGGAGCCACGCTGCTGGCGAATCCATCCGCGAGCACGGAAGTTCTCGGCAAAGCGCCGTATCGCCGCCATCTGGTGGCGCAGCAATCGGCGCGCTGTCTCGCAGCTTACGTCTATGCCGGAGCCGGAGCGGGCGAATCGAGCACGGACGTGGTTTATTCCGGCCACGGCATCGTGGCCGAAAACGGCATCCTGCTTGCAGAAACCGAACGATTTGCGTTTGAGACACGCTCGGCCGTCACGGACGTCGACCTCCAGCATCTGGCTCACGACCGTTTGAAGAGCGCCTCATTTCGCGATGAAGCAGGAAGCATCGTGTTCCGACGGGTGGTGTTCGATCTCGGCGCTGCGCTCGGAAACGAGGACAAACTGCTGCGCACGATCACACCGCATCCCTTCGTGCCTTCGGTCAAAGTGGACCGCCATGCCGTGTGCGAGGAGATTTTCGCGATTCAGGCCACCGGACTCGCCCGCAGGCTCAAACAAGCGCGCGCCAAGACCGCGGTGCTCGGGCTTTCCGGCGGACTCGACTCAACGCTGGCGCTGCTGGTGATGCTGGAGGCGATCAAACGCGCCGGAATGCCGATGAGCGCCGCTTTGACGATCACGATGCCAGGATTCGGCACGACGACGCGCACGAAGGGCAACGCGGAGAAACTGGCCGAGGCGCTGAACGTCGAACTGCGCACGATTTCGATCACCGACGCCGTGCGGCAGCACTTTGCTGACATCAACCATTCGGAACATCAGCACGACGCGACTTACGAGAACTCGCAAGCACGTGAGCGAACGCAGATCCTGATGGACATCGCCAACAAGACCGGCGGCATCGTTGTCGGCACCGGCGATCTGTCCGAGGCGGCGCTCGGTTGGTGCACCTTCAATGGCGACCACATGTCGATGTATCATGTGAACTCCGGCGTGCCGAAGACGCTGGTGCGCTACCTCATCGAATGGTGCGCGGAAGGTCCGTTCGCAGAAAAAGCAGGCGCGATCCTGCGGGATATCTCCGACACACCGATCACGCCGGAGTTGCTGCCGCTCGCGGCCGATGAATCACTCCAGCAGAAGACCGAGGACACCATCGGGCCGTATGAACTGCATGACTTTTTCCTGTTCCACTTCGTGCGGCACGGCAGCAGCGCGGAAAAGATCCGCTGGCTGGCCGCGCAGGCCTTTGCAGACAAATACGACGACGAAACCATCGCCAAGTGGCTCGCGCTGTTCTTCAAACGCTTCGCGCAAAACCAGTTCAAGCGCTCCAGCGTGCCTGATGGACCCAAAGTCGGCTCCGTGACCCTCTCTCCTCGTGGTGACTGGCGCATGCCGAGTGACTTTGCCGGCGATCTGAACTCCTGAACCACATCATGATTCGACTTCTAGCCCTGAGCCTTCTTTTCACGCTTTGCGCCTGCTCACGCAGCAACAAGCTCATCATCGGGACCGACGCCACCTATCCGCCGTTTGAGTTCGTGGACGAAAAAGGCGTGATCACCGGCGTGGACATCGAGATCGGCAGGGAAATTGGGAAGGCGCTGGGACGTGAGGTGGAGTTCAAAAACATCAATTTCGACGGGTTGCAGACAGCCTTGCTCACCAATGCCCTCGACCTCGTGATCTCCTCGGTGAGCGCCACACCGGAACGGCGGAAGGCCGTGGATTTCTCCGATCCTTATGTGAAGACCGGCTTGTCCGTGCTGGTGGCAAAAAACTCACCGGTGATGAACAGCGGCGACTTGGAGGCACCCGGACGCAAGATCGTCGTGCGTCTCGGCACGACGGGCGAAACATGGGCGCGCGAGCACCTGAAGAATGCGCAGATCAAGGCGCTCGACAACGACACCTCCTGCGTGATGGAGGTGGTGAACGCAAACGTGGACGCGTGGATCTACGACCAGGTCTCAATCATGCGCCACCATGCCGAGCATGCGGAAAAAACACGGGCGCTGCTCACGCCGCTGCGTGAGGAGGTTTGGGCCGTGGCTCTGCGCCAGGGAGAGACTGAGATGAAGGCGAAGATCAACGAATTGCTCGCACGCATGAAGGCGGACGGCAGTTTCAAACGCCTGGCCGACCGCTTCATGGCAAAGGAGCAGAAGATGATGGCCGAACAGGGCATCCCGTTCGTGTTTGAGCTCAAATAGATCCAAGCCGGAGGCTTGAGCTACTTTCCAAGCACAAAATCATCCGGCTTCAGCCCCTGCTTGTTGCCTTTGAAGCCGTACATGGTGGGATTGTAGTCGCCGACAGGTGTGACATCGGCTTTTTCCGGCACTTCGAGGCCGAGGCCCCAGAAAGTGGCGTTTACGACCATGCGGCGTGTGCCTTCGGTGGCCAGGTCAGTGGCGGCGCCCATGGTGGTGCAGAAGACTTTGTTTTCGGTGCCAGCGTCGTTTTTCACCACCCGCACCCAGGCGACTGGCATCATGGGCGTGTTCACCTCCTGCTCGACCTTCGCAGCGGTGGCTTTCTTGTAGCTGGCCGGCGGGGTGTCGGGCGTCATGCCTTGAAGGACCTGACCGCGCACGAGGACGACGGCATCGGCAGGCGGGGCGGCCTCATAGACGTCTGTGTTGCCGAAAATTTCACTCACGCCGCGCAGGATGGGATGATTGGCATTGGCGGCTTCGATGATGCCTTTGGTGGCCTCGACCTTGTGATTGCCCCAATGGCTGACCCAAGTTTCACCAAGCACTTTGCGGCCCCAGCCACCGTTGTTGTTGAAATTCCACGCGGCGAAGGGGCTGCCCTTTGGATAGCCGTTGAAGGCATGCGTGCTCGTGCGCAGAGCGATGACGGGCACGCCGCGATTGACGGCCGCCTCGAATTTTTTGCTCGTTGCGTCATCCCAATGACGGAAACGCAGCAGCATGACGATGGCGTCGGCGGAGTCGAGCGCCTCGGGATGGCTGAGGCTGCCGCCAGCGGTCGGGTCGATGGTCCCATCGGCCCCGAGGCTGAACAAGACGGTGCATTTGAAGCCGTGGCGCTGGCTGAGCAGCTTCCCGAGCATGGGCATGGCCTCCTCGCTGCGATATTCCTCATCACCGGCGAGCAGAACAATGTGCTTTCCTTTGGAATCTCCGGCAGGCTCATAGACGACATGATCGGCGGCTTGCAGGGTGGACGCGGCGAGGAGGGAGAGGAGGAGTGACTTCATGGTGGCGGAGGATGGTGAGTACGCGAAGGAAGGCGAGGCGTTTTCGGCGGAAATGACGAATGGAGAATTCCGAATGACGAATGAATGTCGAAGCGCGAATGACGAACGTAATCTTCCGGCTTCGGTTTTGGCATCGTTTTCAAGTCCATGATCCCCAAATTCCCCTTCTTCCTCACGCTCATCCTCGGCGGCTTCTCCGCGTGGCTGTGGATGACCGATAACGTGATGCGCTCCATCTCGGTGATGCTTCTGCTGCCGTTGTGGCTGCTGCTCATGGGACTGTGGTGGGCTCTGCGAAAGCAAGGAGCACGACTGAGGCGGATGGGTGTGCTGATGCTATGCGCCATGTTGTTTTTCGCATTGTTCCGCTATGACGGATCGGCGGACGGGTCGGCATTTCCGAGCTTGGCATGGCGATGGCAGAAAAAAGAGCCGCTGCCGACGCTGCACAACAGCACCACTCCACCTGCCGCGACAGCCGCTCCAGCGGGCGCGATGGACATGCCGCGTTTCCTCGGCACGAAAGGCGATGGCGTGCTGCCGGAGCCAGAATGGCAGACTGACTGGAAAGCACATCCGCCTCGCGAGGTGTGGCGTGTTCGTGTCGGCGAGGGCTGGTCGGGCTTCGCGGTGTCCGGAGGTCGTGCGATCACCCAGGAGCAACGGGGGCCGGAAGAATGCGTGACCTGCTACGATCTGGCGTCCGGGAAGCTGCTTTGGTCGCACACGGATGAAGCACGTTTTGACGAGGCGATGGGTGGCATCGGCCCGCGTGCGACACCGACGATTGATGTGACGCAGGGTGTGGTTTTCGCCGTGGGCGCGACAGGCTTGCTCAACTGCCTGGATCTGGCAACCGGAGCCGTGCGCTGGAAGCGCGAGACGCTCAAGGACACAGCCGCGAAGGTGAATTTGCAGTGGGGCAAAAGCTCCTCTCCGCTGCTCAGCGGCGAACTCGTGGTGTGCAGCGGCGGTGACGGCGGAACTTCACTGATCGCATATCGCCAGAGCGACGGCGAGATCGCCTGGAAGGCCGGAGATGATGGCGGCAGCTACAGTTCGCCCGTTTTGTTGACGCTGGCCGGACGCGAGCAAATCGTGAATATCAACAACACGTCAGTGACCGGACATGATCCGGCCAGCGGAGAGGTTTTGTGGCGCTTTGACTGGCCGGGGGGATTTCCAAAGGTGGGACAGCCGGTGCAGGTCACACCTAAACGCATCCTCATCACCTCCAGCTATGGCGTGAAGTCACATCTGCTCGAAATCAAGGCGGGCGGCGATGGAAAACTAGTCGCGACTTCACTTTGGAACAGCAGCGCGCCGCGCACGAAGTTCAGCAGCGCCAGCGTGTTTGGCGCGCATGCGTATGCGGCCGACGAAGGCACGTTCTGCTGCGTGGATTTGAGCAATGGAGAGCGGGTGTGGCGCGAAGGGCGCTACGGTTTCGGCCAGCAGATCCGTGTCGGAGATTCGTGGATGCTCGTGCAGGCGGAAAAAGGCTTCGTGACGCTGGTGAAAGCCAATCCTGAGCGGCTTGAGGAAGTATCGCGCCTTGATGCATTGCACTCCAAAACATGGAATCCTCCGACGCTGGCAGGTCGCTGGCTGCTGCTGCGCAATGACACCGAGGCGGTGTGCTACGAAATTCCGGCGAAGTAATGGAAGACGCGCCGCAGGCAAAAGAGCCCGCGGCAATCACCAGACGCGGTGCAGGAAACGGCCGACCATGCCACGGGCTGAATCCGGCTTGGCGTAGCGCTTGCCATCACCCGAAGCGACCTCAGGCTCCACCTGCAACGGTCCTTTGTGCTCGATGACTTTGACGGACTTGACCTCGACACGCGCCACCGGGCAGTCATTCGCATCCACCGGCATGATCGAAATGTGCTTCAAGACATCGAGTCCGGAAACCACCTGGCCGAAGACGGTGTACTTGCCCTCAAGGGCCGCATAGTTGCCGAGCGCGACGTAGAATTGCGAGCTGTTGGAACGACGCTCCGGGTTGACCTTGTCTGAACGACGGGCCATCGCCACCGCGCCGATGCGATGCGGACGTTTAATCTCCGCAGGCAAGGTTTTGTCCTCACCCCCGGTGCCCCACTTTTCGCGGGCCGACTCGTCGGAAGTCAGCGGATCGCCGGTTTGGACAATGAAACCCTCGATCGCACGATGAAACGCCAGGCCGTTGTAGAAGCCGCTGTCGCAAAGATTGATGAAGTTGGAGACGGTCTGCGGCGCATCATTCGGATACAACTCGATCATGACCGTGTCCTTCATGCCGCCAAAGCCGACTTCCATGACAGCGATCTTGCGCACAGAATCCTTCGACCAAAGAGCGGGATTTTCCCCCACCGGAGAGGGCAGGCGCAGCGTGCCGGAGGAGGAAGCGCCGCTCTTGGGAGCCGCCCCGCCTGACTTGTCGGCGGCCTGATAAAGGGATTTTTGAGCTTCCTCGGCCAATTTTTCGACGTTCGCGGCCGGAGAAGGAACCTCAGATTTGCCAGGAGCAGCCACCGCAGGAGCCGGGCTGGGCTGGAGTGACTCGGGGGCCTTGATCTGCTGCGCACGAAGAGCGGTACAGCAGCAAAGAACGAGGATGCAGGTCAGAAAAGAAGTCTTCACGTCGGAAACGATTCGCATGAGGTGGGTCGCGGCAAAGGTGTCAACGCAGCGGGGAGTTCGAAGGCAGCGTCGGGCTTATGGGCGCAGGAGCAGGAGCCGCTGAGCGGGCGGGCGCGGGTTCCGGGGCAGGCGCGGCTGCCTGCGGCACGGCGAGCGGCCGGGAAATCTCCTCCTGGCGCGCGTTGTATTGATAACGCAGTTTGGGATTGCCACGTGATTTGCGCGGCGGCAGCCCCCAGCTCACATCATAGGCGTCCTGCTGGGAAATGGTGGGGTAACGCGAGTCCACACGTTCCGGCAAACACGAAGGCGTCAGCAGCGAAAGGGTCAGAAGTGCGGCGGTGAGAATGCGCGGGGCGGTCATTGTTTGGCGGTATTGATTTTTCAACCAGCGCCGATACTAGCGGCGGGTTTCTGGCTGGCAACAGCGAACTCAGACCCGCCGGACAGCAGCGCGGTTCAAACTCCGCGCACAAGACGCACCGCCACATGATCTGTGCCGGGAAGGATGTGCTTTCTCAGTCCAATGGTAACCCCGCAGGCCCCGAACTCGTCCATGACACAAGCAACCATCTCGGCGGCGAGGGTTTCGATGAGTTTGCGAGGACGTTCCGCGGCGAGCGCCTGCAACCGCGCTGCGACGGCGGCGTAGTCGATGGTCGCGGCGATTTCATCACACATCTCCTCGAACCGCTTCGTGATGCGAATGCAGATGTCTGCCTCCAGCACCTGGGGGGCGGCACGCTCTTCATCAGGCACGCCGATGTTCGTCGTCAGGCGCAGGCCGGTGATGTGAATTTCGTCTGGCAGGAGCATGGCGGAGTTTATGACACAAGACCACGACGCATGCACTCCTCGATGAGGATGCGTGTGGGGATGTTCAGGTCGGTTTGGAGCGCCTCGGAGAGTGGGAGCCATTGAAAAGCCTGCGCCTCCTCGTTCAAAATCACCTCGGGAGCCTCGTCCGCGCAGCGGGCGATGTAATTCAGAAGCAAAAAGTGCGCGGAACGTTGAAACTCCGGCGGCTCCACGCAGTCCTGCACCATGACAAACTCGATGTCGCTCAGCGTGAGCGCGGTTTCCTCGGCGATTTCACGGATCAGCGCCTCCTCGCAGGTCTCGCCACGTTTGATCTTGCCTCCTGGAATGCCCCAGCGGTGGCTCCACTTGTGCGTGCGGATGAGGAGCAACTCCCCCGCCCTGTTCACGATCAACGCGCCGACGGTGGCGACGGGAAACCCTGCCCCGCCGCTGCCGCCATGACCCAAAAGGACCGGCAGGCGTGACAGATCTCGCAAGAGAAAATCCGGCGAGGATTCAAGGAGCACCGCGGCGCTCTCATAGCCCGTGCAGACAGCCATCGTGGTCAAACCGGCGGCCTTGCCCGCGTCGATGTCATGCCGCATGTCGCCGATGAAGGCGGTCTCCTCCGGCCGCATGTCGAGCGCGGCCAGCAACGCATGGATTTCCTCCCGCTTGTCCACCACGCCGCAGCGCAGGACTTCAAACGCATCCCGCACGCCGAGCGCCACCGCCTGCGCCTCCACATGCGCGGCAGGAGCGCTGCTGAGCACCACCAGCCGACGTCCCGTGGCCGCGGCATGACCGAGGAACTCCGCCACATGCGGCAGCAGCGTCACGCCCTTATGCGCGTGCGGGAAATGCTCGAGGTAAAGCTGCTGCAGCCTCTCGACCGGCATTCCAGGCAGCATTTCATCAAAAAACTCCGTGTAGGGCAGCCGGAAACGTGACTTGAACTCATCTCGCGACAGTTCGGCCTTCCCGGCGGCGCTCAGCATCCCGTTGACGGCACGCAGCACGCTGGGCAGATCGTCCGCCAGCGTGCCGGACCAGTCGAGGATCAGGTTCCGAATCATGTGCCCCGCGCAATAGACGTGACACCCAGGCTTTGCAAACTCCCGACGCGCTTCAGTCAGCGACGACGACGCATCATTATCAGCCCTGCCAGACCGAGCAGCCATGAACTCCCCGGCTCCGGCACGGCGGTCATCTCAAAATTGATGCAGTACTGGATCTGCTCCGAACCTTCCTGCACCCAGAAGGTGTAATTTCCCGGACCAAGCGGGCCATCAAACCCGGTGCCGCCAAAGGCTGGTCCGGCGTCCAGAATGGCCATGAGATCGGTGTAAGTGTTGCCAAAACCGTCCACTTGCTCGTTCCACAGGCCGTTGCTCAGGTGGAGTGAAGGGTCAAACATGTTGATCGACGTGGCGTCGTCGATCGCCATGAAAGAGTCATGCGGGCCGGTCGGAGCGGAATAAGAGACCAAGGTAATTCCTGTCAGGTAGTAGCCTGCGGCGATGGTAAATGTCCAGACGTCCGCATCCAGCGGCCCCGTGCCACCGAGGCTGCCCATGGTCCCCTCAATAAGGTTCGAGCCCTCTGTGAAGGTGATGAAAGTGGGAGCATTGCCATCGCCCGAAAGATCACCATCGTTCAATTCATTCCAATTCAACGCCTTGGCCGTGCCAAAGGGCACGACACAAGCGGCAAGAAGGATCACTGGCAGCAAAAACCTCATTCTATTGTTATTATATTAAATATATTAAATATTGTCAACTTGGTTGATAAACACAGCCTCTCAAAGCTTTGTTCACCCGAACCGAGCCTCGTCAGCATCCAATTCCTCGCTCATTCTAGAGCTATGCGCCCCCTGTCTGCCCTGCTCTGTCTTTTTCTGCTGCCGTCCTGTGTCCACCTTTTCACCACCCGGCATGCATACACGGCCACCAACCCGGCGCCTAGCGTCAGCGACACCGCCTTTCGGGTTGAATTCATCCCGCAAGCTCAGGAAACCGGAGCCGCTCTCGGCGCCATGGTCGTCGGCGGAGCCTTGATCTCCGAAGTCGGCCCCTACCTGCTCCGTGTGCATGGCTTCGGCCTGGAAAACGACCAGCGCTGGTTCGAAATCAAACGCCTGCGCCTCAGCGGTCCCGATCACTTCGAGGCACCCATGGAATCACGCGGATTTGCCGGGCGGGCCGAATTCAAGCCAACAAAAACGGCAGGACGCACCCGCGCTAGTCTGCTGCTGGGGCCGCACATCCACCTCGATGCCAAAAAGCAACGCGACATCGTCCTGGAAGCCGACGTTGCGATCATGCGGCGCTCCGGGCTCGTGCACGGCACTGTTCGCATCCCGCTCACGTTCACCAAAACCCGCAGCCGGGAGAGCACCTTCATCTTTGCGGAAGTTTGGCATGACCTGCGTCATCCCGACTCCCCGGATATGCCCGACGCCCTTCCACCACCGCCCGAAGCACCCTGACACAACAAGAACAAGGAACAAAGAACAGAAGACTGGACATCTCCGCGCCGCTCGTCTCAAATGCGCGCGCTTTGCCTCCGCGCAGGCCATTTTCTCGAAACCAACAACCACATTCACATCATGGGCAAAATCCAATTCGGCTCCGAAGTCTATACCTGGTTCATGCAGGGCACCGGCAAGGGCTACGACAACAAGCTCGATCACATGATCAAGATCGCCTCCGAGGCGGGCTTCACCGGCATCGAGCCGATGGTGCTCGAAATCTCCGCCAGCGCCCTCGGCTGCTCCAAATACTGGCTCGGGCCGCAGATCGACCCGATCCTCATGAAGGACACGCTTCAGAAGTACAACATGAAGCTCTGCGGTCTGGCCCTCGTTTGCGCCTGGGATGGGGACACCGAGGCTCCGAATGAGAAGGAAGCCGCGGATTTCACCATCAACTACCTGAAGCACTTCCCCGGTGCCATGCTTGGCACCGTCACCCTGCCCTCCGGCCGCACGAAGGATCTTCAAAAGCGCCGCCTCAACGTCGCCAAAAACGTGAACGCCGTTTCTCAGCGTGCCCATGATGCCGGTCTCGTCTGCTCTTACCACCCGAACTCCCCGCCCGCCTCGCTCGTGCGCACGCAGGAGGACTACGATGTCGTCCTCAGCAGCCTCGACCCGAAGGTCACCGGCTGGACGCCTGACGTGGGCCACATCATCCGCGGCGGCATGGACGTCATCGCCACGCTCAGCAAGTGGCAGCACCTCATCAACCACATCCATTACAAGGACTTCTCCGGCAACGGTGCCGAGCCTTGGGCCCAGATGGGCACCGGCAAGCTCGACTTCCACAAGATCACCGAGTTCCTCGTGGCCCGGAACTACTCCGGCTGGATCATCTGCGAAGATGAGGCCCACTGCGCTGTCGATGACCCGGATGGCGTGACCAAGCAAAACGGCGAATGGTGCAAATCCAACCTGCACCCGATCGTCGGCCTCGCGTAATCGCCTGTGCAGTTCTCAATCACCGGATGCCATGATCGAAAGAATGTGGCATCCGGTTTTTCATGTCCGCCCCAGGACGCTGTTCACAAGCAGCGGGCATGCGAACAAACCCCTGGCAATAGATCCCGCCCGTTCCAAGCAAGTTTTGTGAGCGCTTGGCATCTTTCCCGATGTGGAAAACTTGCTCCCGTCCACAGCGTTAAGCCTCCACCCTCATGAACCTCGCCCTCCGTCCCGCCACGCACGAAGCTCTCGAACGTTTCCGCCTGCGCCGTCAGTCATTGCTGCAAGTGCGCGCACTGCTCTGCGGGGCCGCCATTGCGCTCGCAGCATTCACCTTGATCGCGCTGCTGGACCGCGCGTGGTTCATGCCGGACGTGATTCGCCCATGGATCTCGCTCCTCGTGTATGCCTGGGCAGCCTTCGCCGCGTGGAAGGTCGCGTGGCGCTTCATCGCGCAGGCGAAGGGCGATCAGGGCACCGCGAAGCTCATCGAGGCTGCCGAGCCCGCGCTGCACGAGCGTCTGCTCGCTGCCGTCGAGCTCGCCGACCCGCGCGATGGCGCGAACGTGAAGGACTCCGTCGAGTTCCGAGAAAAACTCCAGGACGACGTCGCCGCCGCTGTCGAGGGCATCGACTGGAAAACAAAACTCCCCGTGCGCGCCCTCAAGCCTTGGTTCCTCCTCGCCGGTGGCGTGGCGGCAGTCATCCTTGTGCTCTGCTGCGTGCCCGGCTTGCATCTGAGCGGTTTCCTCGCCCGCGCCGCGCTGCCCTTCGCGAATCTAGAACGCCCCGCGTCCGTGAAAATCCGCATCCTGGAGCCAGCGAAGGCCGACGCGCTCGCACCCATCGGCTCCGAGGTGCCGCTGATCATCGAAACCGAGGGCGCGAAGACCGAACTCGCAACGATCGAGCTGCAAAGCGAAGGCTCCAAGCCGCGCCGCAACGAGCTCTCCGCCGTCGGCAGCAACCGCTTCGAGGGCGTCGTGCCCGTCGGCCAGAACGATGTGCGTTACCGCATTCACACGGGCGACGCCATCACGCCCTGGCGCACGCTCAGCGCCCGCGCACGGCCGCGGGTGACCGAGTTCACCAAGACCATCGTGCCACCAGCCTACACCAAGGCCAAGGAAACGCAGGTAACCGAAGATCATGGTGATCTCGAGGCGCTGGACGGCTCCACCATCAAGCTCACGCTCAAAACCAACCAGCCCGTCTCGCAGAGCGATGTCGTCTTGAACCCCGACCTGGCGGAGAAACAGAAATCCCCCGCCAAAACGAACGACGCTGCCACTCTCACCACCGAGATCGCTATCAAGGCCGACAATGGCACCTGGCAGATCGACCTCAAATCCATCGAAACCGGCTTCACCAACGAGGAAAGCACACCCTGGCGCATCACCACGATTCCTGACCTGCCGCCCGTCGCGCAGATCAACGAGCCCGGGGAGCAGATCGAACTGCTGCCGGATGAAGCCGTGCGTCTGGCCGGTGCCGCCTCCGATGATGTCGGGCTCGGCAGCGTCCGCATCGCCCACGCCGTGAATGCTTCGGTCTGGAGCGAGCGCGACGTGCAGATCACCAAGGGGACGAAAGAAGCACCAGTGCAGAGTTTGATCCCGCTGGCGCAGCTCGGCGTGAAGGCCGGTGACGCGGTGCTGCTGAAGCTCGTCGTGGTCGATTTGAAAGGCCAGAAGGCCGAGTCACCGCCGGTGCGCGTCATCATTCTCGAGCAGACCGTCGATCCGCGTCAGCGCGAGTGGTCCGCCTCGCAGCGCCGACTCGCCCAGAAGGCCGAGCGCCTGAACGAGGAGATGCGCGAACTCGTGAAGGACATCGAGAAAGTGCGCAAGACGGAGAAAAATGCCCGCAAGAACCCCGACGCGGCGAAAACCGAGGCCGAGAACGCGCTCGCCGGCGCGCAGCAGAAGCTCGAGCAGGTCAAGGAACGGGCGGATGATCTTTGGAAGGAGCTCAAGGACGCCGCGCGCGACGCGCCGAACCAGCTCGACGCCAGCGAGGTCCAGCTCCTCGGCGAGCACCTCGCGCAGATGCGCCGGGAGAACATGGCGGAACTGGAAAAGCTCAACGCGGACGAAATTGAGCATCCCGAGCAGATCAAACGCGCCGCGCACGAGGCCTACAGCCAGGCGAACATCATCGCCGACGCCGCGCGCGCCTTCGCCGCCGAGGACACCGCGAAGATCTCCGCGCAGGAGTCGCAGCAGCTTCAGCGGCAGGCGCGCATGCTCACCGAAAACGCGCTCCAGGCCAATCGTGATGCCGAGCAACGCCCGAAGTGGCAGGAGCAGCAGCGCGCGCTCATGGCGCAGACGAAAACGCTGCAAAAAGACCTCCAGCAGCTCGACGAAACGCAGAACGGCCGCAATCGCGGCCAGTTGCAGGACGTGGACAAGAAGCTCACCGACACGGCGAATGACCTTGCTAGCAGCCTCGACAAGCCGGAGCAGACCAAGAGCCCCGAGCACCTCTACGGCGCCTCCGACAACTTGCGCGGTCGTTTGCAGCAGGCGGCGGACGTTTCACGCAACATCGCCGAGCAGACCGCGAACGAGGCGCAGCAGCGCCGCGAGCAGCTCGCCCGTCAGGAGAATCCCGCGCTCGCGAAGCTCGAAGAAGCGAAGAACACTCTCACCCTGGCCGAGCAGGCTGCGCGCGATCCACGCCACAACAAACGCTCCGAGCGCGACGGCATGACGCCCGCCGAGAAAGCGCAGAAGGAGCTCGCCCAGGCCGCGAAGCAGCTCCAAGACCAGGCCGAGTTGCGGGAGCAGAACCAGCTCACCAACAATCAGGCCGCGCTCGACATGAACCGGGCCAGCCGCGCCACCGACGAGCTGGCCCGCCAGACCGCCGAGGCGCGCAAGCTGCCCCTGCCCACGCAGGAGGAGGCCGAGAAGGCTCGGAAGAACAACGCCCCGCCCTCCGAGGCGCAGAAGGCCATGGAAAATTTGAGGGATCAGGCCACGCAGCTCGCCCAGGCAGCACGAGCGCTGGAGGCGGACGCGCTGGCGCAGGACGCGGCGCAGGCGCTTGAGGCCGCGCAGGCGGAGGCCATGCGTCCGCAGAACCAGCAGGACCTCGCGCAGACGGCCGCGCGGGCCAAAGCCGCCGCCGAGGCGCTGCAGCAGCTCCCGGAAAAGATCAACCGCGCCCGCCTTGCCGAGGCGATGCAGCAGAAGGACCCGCAGGCCGCGAACAACCTCCGCCAGGCCGCCCAGCAGGCCAGCGACGCCTCGCGCAACGCCGCGGAGCAGAACAAAAACCTCGCCCGCGAGGCCGCGCAGCAGCAACCCGGCCAGCAGCTCAACAACCAGCCCGCGCAACAGGCCACCACCGACGCGCAGATGAAGGCGAACGAGCTCGCCGCGCAGTTGCAGCCGCAGATCGACGCCGCGCGCGCCCAACTCGCCGCGATGACGCCGGAGGTCAGCGAGATGATGAAGCGAGTCGCCGAGGACTTGAAGAAAACGCAGCAGCAGACGCAAAACGCCGCGAACGAGGCGAAAGCCGAGAAGCCCGTCGATCAAGTCGCGCAAAAAGCGCAGGAACTGCGGCCCGAGGCGGCGGCGAACGCGGAGAAGATGGAGTCCTTGCAGGCCGCGCTGCGCCAGGAGGCCAACGCCGCCGATCTGACGCAAAAGCCCGGCATGCAGATGGCCCGCGCCGCCGATGTCGCGCTCGCTCAGATGCAGCAGAAGTCGCCGCAGATCGCGCAGAACCTCAAGCAGGCCGCGCAGGCCACGCAGAGCCAGCCGCAGGCGCAGAATTTGCAGCAGGCTGCCGACGCGCAGCAGCAGGCCGCGCAGGCTCTGCAGCAGCTGGCGCAGAACATGCAGAAGATGGAGCAGGGCCAGCAGCTCACCGAGGCCGAGCAGGCCGCCATGCAGCAGATGGAGCAGGAGCTCGGCGTGCAGGAGCCTCTCGACGAGGCCTACGAACGCGCCCAGCAGCTCGCCGAAATGGCCAAGGACGCCAGCCAGAACCCACAGGCCGTTCTTGAAGCCTTGGAAAAGGAACTGCCGAAAAATCCCTCCATGCAGAAGGCGCTGGCAGACACCGCCAAAGACACAGCGCGGCAGGCCGAGCAGGCCGTTGCCAAAGAAACGCAGCAGGCCGTGCAGAACGGCATGGCGCAGAAGCAGGCCGCGAACGATCTGGCACGCGTCTCACGCCACCAGCAGCGCCTCGGGCAGCAGGAGGCCGCGCAGCAGGTCGCCCAGGCCAGCAACCAGCTCCAACAAGCCGGACAGCAGGCCGAGGCGCAGCAAGCGAATCCACAGCCGAACCCGCAGACCGCGCAGCAGAGCCAGGCGAACGCCGCCAAGGCCGCGAAAGCCGCCGAGGCCACCGCCAGCGCCACCTCGCCTCCCATGCTCGCCTCCCCGCTCGAACAGCTTCAGGGCCAGATGCTCGCGCAGGCGCTCGACCAGCTCGACGCGCAACTTCACCCGATGCAGAGCGCGCAACCCTCCCAGAACGGCCAGCAGCAGCAGGCGCAAAACGGGCAGCAGCAGCAGGGCCAGCAGGCGCAGAATTCCCTCAACCAGGCGCAGCAGGCCCAGCAGCAGAGCATGGCCGACGCGCGAAACCAGGGCCAGACACCCGGGCAGAAGCCTGGCCAGCAGCAGATGGCGCAGAACCAGCAGCAGAAAGGCCAGAACACGCAGGCCCAGTCCGCCGAGGGCGGCAATCAATCCATGGAGCTGAAGGACGGCGTGCTCGGCGAGGTCACCGTCCTCGTGAAGGGAGACTGGGGCCACCTGCCGCAGAAAATGGCCGACGACCTCACCGAAGCCACCAGAAGCGAAGCCGCCCCCGAATACCGCGCTGCGATTGAGAGCTACTACAAGGCGATCGCTAACAAGGCGAAGCGGTAAGGCAAGTCTAGCATGTCATTTCCCGTGCTCCTTTGCACTAGTGGGAGCGACAGTCTCCCGCTGTCGCTCTTCCATGAAACCCTTCCTCCAACTCGCTCAAGCCCGCACGCCCGAGGGCGCGGAACTGACACTGCATGCGCATGACATGCACTTTTACCTGCGGGTGAACCGGCAGCCGTTGATGGGGACGAATGCGTCGGAGTCGGAAAAGGTGCTGGCGCAACTGGCGTGCGCCCGTTTGAGCGGCAAACCGGAAGTGCGCGTGCTCATCGGCGGATTGGGATTTGGCTTCACGCTGCGGCGGGTGCTGGAACTCGTCGGCACGGATGCACGCGTGCAGGTGGCGGAGCTGCTGCCGGAGGTGGTGGCCTGGAATCGTGAGTTTTTGAGCACGGTGAACGGCCTGCTGCTGGAGGATGCACGTGTGGAGGTCAACGTGGAGGATGTGTTTCAGGTGATCGCCCGCGCTCCGGCGGCGCATTACGACGCGATCCTGCTGGATGTGGACAACGGCCCCATCGCGATGGTGCAGGATGGCAATGCGCGGCTGTATCAGCCGCAGGGCTTTGACGCGATCACTCACGCGCTGAAACCAGGAGGCCGTGTGACATTTTGGTCGGCCAGCACGGATCATGCGTTTGCCAAACGGCTGAACAAAGCAGGCTTCAAGGTCGAAACGGTGGCGGCGAAGGCTTATCCGCAGGCGAAGCGCTGCACGCACACGATCTTTGTGGCGGACCGGAGGGGGTAGCCTCAAGGCACGATCTCGACAGGCGTGCCGAGGTGGACCTCGCGGTAAAATTTTTCGGCCATGTGGCCGGGGAGGCGGATGCAGCCGTGGGAGGCGGGATAGCCGGGCAGATAGCCCTGATGCATGCCGACGCCGCCATAGACGCGCATGAAGTAGTACATCTTCGCGCCCTCGAACCGCGTGCCGGGCGGGCGCGGGTCCTTGCGATTGTCGATGTTCTGCAGGATGACGTTGCCCTGGAAGTCCTCGTAGTCGCCGTAAATGGAGGATTTGTGGTCGATGTCCTTCTCCATGATGCGGTAGCTGCCGGGCATGGTGTCGTAGCCCTCGGAGCCGGAGGAGATGGGTGAGCCGCCGGCGAGCTCGCCGCCTTTGAAGAGATAGACCATCTGCTCGCCCAGATTGATGACGACGGAGGGCTTTCCGGTCATCTGATCGGCGTACCAGAAGGAGCCGTCGTCGGGGGCGGCGCCCCAGAGTCCGCGGGCCCGCTGCCAGACGAAGCGCGAAGCACGGGGGATGTCATGCGTGACGAACTTGCGGCCGTAGCGGAAGGTGGTGACACCGGTGTCACGCACGGTGTTGCAACTGACCAGGCCGGAGACCAGAAGGAGCAGCAGAAGCAAGCGGCAGGGCATGGGCGGCACTGCAAAGTGGAAACGGAAAATTGCAAACTGGAAACGGCGCGCGTCCGAGGACGGCGCGGCTTATTTGACGAGGAAGAAGGCGCGGAAGGCGTCGAGCAGCGGCTCGGTGGTGACGTCGAGGCCGGTGGCCTCGTCGATCCAGCGGGACTCGGGATTGAGGAGGTAGTTGTGATAGGCGGCGGAGGCGGAGCCGTCGTCGGCGCTCCAGAGGCGGAGGCGCGAGCCGGAGGTGTGCGTCCGCGAGCCGGGAGTCTGCGCTTTGACAAGGCCGCTGCCGAGCAGATGCGTGCCTGCGGACTGCGGAAGGGCGAGCGGCGCGGCGCGCACCTCGCCGATGAAGGTGAGCGTGACGGGCGTGGCACGAACCTGCACGAACAGGCCTGCCTGCGGCGGGATGACGCGGCTGGAGACATCGGTGGCACCGCCGGCATCCGTCCAGCGGGCCGTGTCCGCGGCGGCTTGGAGCCAGAGGACTTGGAAGTTGTTCAGGGCGGTGTCGAAGAACATGACGCGGTCCGCTTCTTCCGCCGCCGCGCCGGGCTGGAGCATGTCCGCCGGCAGCAAGGCACCGAGCGTGTGATGCGGACGGACGCGGAGGCGCGCGCCGACGAGGTCCGAGTCAGCGGCGGTGGTGAGCGCGAGCGCGCCGCCGGTTGAGGCCGTGGTGTCGATGTCGAAGACGCGTCCGGCGAGAGCGCCGTCGAGCACCTCGGCGTAATAAGCCGCGCCCTGCCGCCAGAGCGTGCCGATGTCGAGGCCGCCGGTGTTGACGGTGATATCGCGTCCGCTGACAGAGCTGACCTTGCCGGTGTAAACCGCCGGGAGCAGCAGCGGCATGGAAAGCGTCTGGCGGCCGGCATTGAAGCCCATGCGCGACCAGCCGACGGACTCCGTGCAGGCCGTGGCCTCGGCGGTGCCGTCGAGGTCGGCATCGAGCGTGACTTTGAGGCGGAGGAATCCGGAGGACGCGCCGGTGAAGGCGGCATCGACAGCGCCAAAGGTGAGCGTCTCCGTCTGATCCGCGCCCGCTTTGACCGCAGGCGTGATGGCGAGCGCGGTCCAGGCGGCGAGATCGCGGCTGCCTTCCAGGATGTAGCGCAGGTCGCGATGCTCGCCGGACGGGCGTGTGACGAGCGCCTCGATGGTGCCGGTGGTTGTGTTGCTGACAAGACGGAAGCGCGAGATGCCGAGGCCGCTGTCAGGCGAGGTACCGAGGGCGTACTCCATGAGGTTCACGAGGCCATCGGCATCGGGATCGTCGTTCGGATTGCCGAGGCCGGAGAGATTGTTCTGCGAGAGCCATGCGGTGAATGTGGCGGGGAATGAGGCCGCGACCTCCGCTCCGCCCAGCGAGCGCTGCTGACGCGCCGCGAGCGGCTGACCGGCGGTGACTTCAAAGCCGAAGTCGATGGTCATGATGCCGGAGGAGTCGGCGACATCATCCATGAAGGCCTCGAAGCCGTTTTCGCCGCTGCTGGAAGTAACGTTGCTGTTCACGGGCATTCCGCCATAGGAGAGATTGATGATGCCGGAGGAGACGCCACTGACGGCGGGAACGGAGACATCCGCGCCATTGTCGTCAAAGCGGTCGTCCCTGGCGGTGTCGGCATTGCCGGTGGGCGGAACATTGCCGGAGCCTGCGACGGACATCAGGCCGTTGAGCGGAGCACCGATGGCGAAGTTTGAGGCCGGGATGTGGACGTAGTAGGCCGCGGGCGAGGTGGCGTAGAGCATGTAGGTGCCGTTCGCGGCGGTGACGGCCTCATAAACCGGCGTGGCGGTGATGTCCTGCGACTGCTGGAAGAGACGCACGGTGACGCCAGGCACCGGGAGGTCGATGCCGGACTCGAAGGAGCCGTTGGAATTGACATCGCGGAAGACGAGATTGCCGACCATGACGGCCTTCGGCTTGAGGCCAAAGTCGAAGGTGAGGTTGACGTTGGCGTCGTCGGCGTTGTCACTTGCCTTGTCGAAGCCGGTCTCGCGGCCGTCAGCATCCGTCGGCTGCGTGCCTGCGGTGGCAGGATAGCTGGCGGTGGAGATGCCGGTGACCTCGGGGGCGACGCCAGGAAGCGCGTTTTGATTCGTGTCATCATCCGAACCGTTTGCGGTGAGCACGCTTGGCACCAGGAAGTTCAGAACGCCGCCGGGGGCGAACTGCGCGGCGGGGATGCGCACCTTGTAGGCGTGGGGAGCGATGGCGGGAGGACCGTAGAGCACATAAGCACCGTTCGCGTTCGTTGTGGTCGTGCCGACGACTCTCTCCTGGCTGGTGGCTCCGTCGATGTGAACGAGCTCGACCGTGACGCCGGAGATGCCGGCATCCACGCCAGTCTGGAATTTGCCGTCGGCGTTGTTGTCGCGGAAGACGAGATTGCCGACGCCGAGACGTGTGCCGAAGCCGAAGTCCACGGTGAGGTTCACGCGATCGTCGGTCGCATCATCGCTGGCACCTTGGAGCCCGCCTTCCTGCGCTCCGACCGGCGCGGAGGCGGCGGTGAGCGTGACCGGCGGCGCGGTGATGCCAACCTGCTCCGGATTCTGCACGTCGATGCCGTCCTCGCCGAGATTGTCATCGCTGGTGCCAACCTGATGGCCGCGCAGGGAGATTTTGCGGAACAGCGGGCCGGGGCCGATGGGGCCGCCGCCGATGCTGATGGACTCCTTGAAGTTGTCCGCGGCGACGTGAACGGTGTAAGTGCCGGGGACGAGGTTGTTGAAGAGGTAGCGTCCGTCCGCGTCCGTGAATGTGCTGCGAATGGAGCTGGTGGAGCCTGCGGTGCCGCTGCCCGCATACAGCAGCATCCACACGCCGGGAACGCCTTCGCCCGCGTCGGCGACGCCGTTGTTGTTCGCGTCGTTGAAGACGAGATTGCCAATGCTCATCAGGTTGGGCAGCGCGCCACCGGTGAAGCCGAAATCGAGGGTGAGGTCGGCATCACCATCGTTGAAGGCATCCTGCGCGGCGAGGAAACCGGTCTCGGTGCCGCCATCGGCGGGCTCGGCGTCATAAGCCAGCTCAAAGACGATGGAGCTCACACCGGTGGTGCCGGGATTGGCTGCGTCGATGCCGTTTTCACCCGCGTCATCATCCATGCCGTCATCCGCGCCATAGCCCGGGACAGAGGTCGTGCCCGCGAGCAGCGAAGTGCCGCCGAACTCGGAGGCCGGGATGTGCATGAAGTATTGTCCGGCCTCATAAGCATTCAGCAGGAAGGAGCCGTCGATGGCGGTGACAACCTCGGACACTGGCGTGGCGGTGGCCGGATTGTCACCGAGTTTGAAGAGCCGCACCTTGATGCCGGCGACGCCGAAATCTCCGCCGTCGTAGTGCCCGTTCGAGTTCAAGTCACGGAAGACGAGGTTGCCGACGGTCAGCGGTTTTGGCGAGAAGCCCAGATCGACGGTGAGATCGACATTGGTGTCGTCAAAGTCGTCGGATTCGGACAGATAGCCGGTCTCGGTGGTCGTGGCGTCCGGCGCGTCGCCCGGCAACACAGTGAAGAGCGGCGTGCGCGCGCCATCCACGAGCACAGAACCGGTGGTGTAGCCGTCCTGCTGCACGTCATCGTCCCCTTCAGTGCTGGCGACGCCAGCAGAACCGGCCGCGGCGGGTTTGGACGGCACACGACCGGCCAGGGCGCCGCTTTCGCTGAAGTTCGAGGCAGGCACGCGAACATGGTAGGCTCCGGGGGCGACGTTGAAGTTGTAAAGACCGCCGCCGCTGGTCGTGGTGGTGGCGATCGGCGTTGTGGAGGAGGACTGGTTCGTCCAAAGCTCGACGGTGACACCATCCACGCCGGATTCCGTGTTCGGATCGAAGACACCGTCGTTGTTGGTGTCGGCGAAGATGAGATTGCCGACGGAGACACGCGGCACGAAGCCGAGGTCGATGGTCAAATTGACCGCGGCGTCGTCGATGTCGTCGCTGGAGCCGAGATGGCCGCCTTCCTGGCTGCCGGTAGGTGAACCGGTGGCGTTGAGCACGAACACCGCGGTCTGGATGCCGTTTGCGGTCGGATTTCCATCGTCGAGGCCGTCCTCGCCGAGATGGTCGTCGCCATTTTGCACGCCGAGGATGCTGGCCTGGTTGTAAAGCGGCATGCCGAAGTCGAACTGCCATGAAGGAACACGCACGAAGTAGCTGTCAGGCGAAAGATCGCTGAACAGGTAGCTGCCGTCCGCGCCGCTGGTGGTGGTGGCGACCGGTGCGTCAAACGGCGGCACCATGCCATCACGGTAAAGCTCGAGCGTGACACCCTCGACACCTTCGCCCGCGTCGGCACGGCCGTTGTAGTTCGTGTCAATGAAGACCAGATTGCCGACGGCGACGGAGCGGAAGAAGCCGAAGTCGATGGTGAGGTCGGTGTTGTCGTCGTTCACATCATCGATGTAGGGATTCACGCCGAACTCACCAAGGGAGTTCACGGGCTCCTCGTCTGGCGCGAGATGGAAGGCGGCGGAAGCGATGCCGGTGACCGACGGATCGATCACATCGACGCCGTTTTCGTCGAAATTGTCGTCCAGGCCGTTGTCGCCGCCGTCGCCGGGCAGAGACCGCCATCCGCTAAGCAGCTTGCCAGGAGCGAATTCAGACGGCGGGATGAAGATCTGATAGTCGCCCTGCGCCAGGTTGGAGAAAAGATAGCCGCCGCCGTTGCTGGTGAGCACGGTCGCGAGCGGTGTGGCCGTGAGCGGATCGGCCGAGGCGGCGAAGAGCTGCACCTTGACGCCATCGACGCCTTCACCCGGCTCATAGAGGCCGCTGCCGTTGAGATCGAGGAAGACGAGGTTGCCGACGCCGACACCGTTCGGATTCGACGGCGCGAAGCCAAAGTCGAGGGTGAGGTTGAAGTTGTCATCGTCCAAGGCGTCGAGGTCGCTGGCCATACCGGTTTCACCACCGCCATCGACCGGCTCGGCATCGACGCCGAGCGTGAAGACGGCGCTGGAGATGCCATTGAGGAACGGCGCGGCGTCATCAATGCCGTTTTCGTTGTCAGGCAGGTTGTCGTCCACGTCGGCCGTGACATTACCGGCTCCTGCGGAGGATTGCAGGCTGTTGAGGACACGGCCGGGCTCGAACTCGGAGTAAGGAATGTGGAGGCGGTAGCTGCCGGCCGGAAGCGAATCGAAGAAGTAACGTCCTCCATTTGCGGTGACACGGGCAAACAACGGAACGCCAAACCCAGGTGTCTGGTCGGCGCGATACAACTCAACCGTGACGCCGTCCACGCCCTCGCCCACGTCGGCGAAGCCGTTCTCGTTGCTGTCGATGTAAACGAGATTGCCGGCACCGACAGGAGTCTGGAAACCAAAGTCGATGGTCAGATCGACCGCGGCGTCGATTTGATTGTCTCCGGTGTTCTCAAAGCCCGTCTCGCCGCTGTCATCAGTGGGCGCGTTGCCGGGGAAGAGGCTGATGACGAGCGAGGAGACGCCGTTGAGAACAGGATCGCCGTTGTTGACGCCGTCCTCGCCGACATCGTCGTCACCGACGAGTCCTTCAAGGATGCTGATGCGCTGGTAAAGCGGTCCGCCGGACTGGAACTGCGAGGCGGGGATGTGGACGATGTAGTTCCCGGGACGCAGGAAGTTGAATCCGTAGCGGCCCGCCGTGTCGGTGTTGGTGAAGGCCATCGGATTGTCCAGGCCGGGGAACTGGGTGTCGCTGTAAAGCTCGACACGCACACCCGCGAGCCCCTCGGACGCGTCAAAGTGGCCGTTGGAGTTGTTGTCTGCGAAAACAAGATTGCCGAGCTCCACCGGACGGAAGAGGCCGATGTCCACGGTGAGGTTGATGTTGAAGTCGTCGAGGTCGGTGGAGGAGTCGTGGCCGGTTTCGATGCCGTCGTCGGTGGGAGCCTCCTCGCGGACGAGATTGATCATGCCGCTGCTGACGCCTGTGACCCAGGGTTCGTCGGAGTCGAGCGAATCTTCGCCTGTATCATCGTCACCCGTGGAGAAGCCGGGCAGGCTGAAGAGGCCGCGCAGGCTGCCGTTGAACTCGAACTGCTGCGCGGGCAGATGGATGAAATACTGGCCCTGCCAGAGATTGCTGAAGAGGAAGATGCCTCCGTTCGCGGTGACGGTGGTGGCGACCGGCTGTGTGACTCCGGGCGTGTCACCCCAGCGATAAAGCTCGACGATCGCGTCGTCCCGGCCCTCGCCCACGTCGAAGCGGTTGTTTCCGTTCGCATCGACAAAGACCAGGTTGCCAATGCCCATGATGCCGGGTTCGACAAAGCCGAAGTCCACGCTCATGTCGCCATTTGCATCGACGGTGTAGTTGTCGATCTCGCCGCCGCGTGCATGCTCCGCGCCGCTGGTGCCATTGCCCAAGGGTTCGGTCGAGGGAGAAAGTGTGATAAGCGGGCTTTTCACGATAGTCTTGGGGCCGTCCGGCTGACGGCCGCTGTCATCGCCGTCGATTTGATCGTCCAGAATGGAGGTGATCGGGCTGCTGTAGCCGCTGCCGGCCAGCGGCAGGCCATCCACGAAATTCGACTCTGGAATCTGCACCTGGTAGGTGCCCGGAGCCTGGCCTGAGAAGTAGTAGTGGCCGTTGGAGTCCGTGTAGGTCCAGCCGATGAGCACCTCGGCGCCATCGGCGGAGCTTCCGTTCACATCGCGCCACAGTTCGACACGCACGCCGGGAATGCCCGGCTCGGCGGCATCCTGCACGCCGTCCGCGTCGAGATCATTCCAAACGAGAGAGCCGATGGCGACGGACTCCGGCAGCGGCGCGTAGGGACGACCGATGGCAAGGTCACGCGGGCCGGCCCAGATTTCGTTGTTCGGACCCGGCGGACGCGGGATGGGCACTTCGTGAATGCTGACCGTGCCGTTCGGTGCTCCGGCAACATTAACACGAATCAACGCACCGCTGATGTAGGTGCCCGCATTGACCGGCTTGCCCCAGTGATAGCCGGAGATGTAAAGCTGGCCGTTGGCGGGATTGAACTCGACATCACGCGTGTCCACCTCGCCTTTGCCGGCGCTGGAAAGAGTGGCGATGAGCTGCGGCAGTCCCGGCGCGGCAGGATTGCTGAGATCCACGCTGAAGACCTCTCCATCGCTGCGATTCACGCCGTAGAGCGTGGAGCCATGGATGTCGATGCCGGAAATGAGCGCGATGGGCTGGCCGCCTGGGACCATGTTCACGAGCTGAGTGTCGGAGACGACGGTGCCGAGAAGAGCGCCGGTGGTGGCGTTGTAGCGGCGCACCTCACGCACCGCACCTGTCTGCACGATGAGGTAAAGATTGCCGTCCGGTCCGAAGTTGACGTCCTCCACTCCATTCTGGGTGATGAAGGTGAACGGCGCCGAGCCGATCGGCGCTCCGGGTGTTGTTCCGGCCGGGCCTTGGAAGCGCACGATGCGACCGCCATTGACATCGACGACATAGAAGTGCCCATCCGGGCCGATGGTGAACTGGGAAATCAGGCTGACGCTGGCGGTGGAGTTGTCGAGCACGGGGCCAAGGTCCATGCCGGCAGGGCTGATCTTGCGGATGTTGCTGGCACCGTAGTGGGCGACATACCAGTTGCCGTCGGAGCCGAGTTCGATGGCATAGGGCACGTCGCCGAAGTCGGCGTTGCCCTGGCTGAGACTGTTGCCGAACGCGGGAACGAGGGAGCCGGAATAAAGTCCCGTGCCGGAGTCAAAGGTCTGGACGCTGTCCGCCTGCGTGGCGGAGACATAAATGGTCGGCGTCACATTCATGAACCCAAAGTCGATCGTGGTCTCCTCATAGGTGCCGCCGCCGGTGCCGGGCTCATCCGCCGCGCTCAGGCTGACGACAGGGCTGTAGATCGCGCTGCCATTGATCTGATGACCATTGTCATCGTCGTCCACGCCATTGTCGGCGAAGGTGGTGACGCTGCTGGACAAGGGCTGCGCGGAAGGCGGCGTGGGGATGCGCACATAGACCTGCAACGGCGGCAGGGCGGTGAAGAGATACGCTCCGTCGTTGTCGGAGGTCGTGGTGCGCAGCAGGGTGTCGTCCGTGCCGCCGACGTGTCCGTCCGCACCTACCGTCCACAGCTCAAGCTGCACGCCTGCAATGCCGGGTTCGCCGTTGTCGCGCAGACCGTTGTCATTGGTGTCCTGCCACACGAGATTGCCGACGCTCATGCCGCGGAAGAGGCCAAAATCGACGGTAAATTCGGTGTCCGCGTCGCCATCATCCGTCGTGGGTTCGCCGCCGGTGGATAGCGTGATGACAGGAGAGAACACCGGCGCGCCGGGACCGCCGGGCTGCGCGGCGGAGTTGTTGTCGTTGTCGATGCCGTTGTCCAGGTTCACCGGATTACCGCCGGGGATGTTCAACGGCGACGGCATGATGACGCGCAGGAAGAATTCCCCGGGCTGGAGGTTGTCGAAGTGATACTGGCCGAGCGCGCCGGTCATGGTGCTGCGCAGCATGAGGTCGCTGTTCGGGCCGCTGCCTCCGATGGCATTGTCCGCGCCCGGATCCCAGAGCTCGACGGTGAGGTCCTTGATGCCCGGCTCGCCGTTGTCGCGCAGACCGTTGAAGTTGGTGTCCTCATAAACAACATCGCCGATGCTCAGCCCCTTCACGAGCAGCGAGCAGGACTGCGTGGACGAGCAGCCGTAGGCGTCCGTGACACGGATCGTGAAACCGGCCGTGCCGTAGGTGTTCGACGTACCTGAAAGCAGACCGGAGGAGGAAAGCGTGATGCCCGCAGGCGGTGATCCCGCGATCACGCTCCAGGTATACGGCCCGGTGCCGCCGCTGATGCTGAACTGCTGGCTGTAAGGCGTGCCGTGATACGCGCTGGGCAGTGTGACCGGCGTGATGCTCATGGACGGGCAGTTCACGGCGAGTGTGTACAGCCGTGTGCTGGCGCAGTTGAAGGCATCCCGGGCCTCGACGGTGAAGGATGCCGTGGACGCCTGCGTCGGAGTGCCGGAGATGATGCCACTGGAGCTCAGGGAGAGGCCGGAGGGCAGCGTGCCGCTGACCACACTCCAGACGTAGGGAGCGGTGCCGCCCGTGGCGTTCAGCGGAGAGGAGTAAGCCTGACCCACTGTGCCGTTCGCAAGCGTGGAGGGCGAGATGATGAAATCAGGGCAGCGAACCGTGATGCTGTAGGGCTGTGTTCCCGGCGCGCCGTTGGCATCCAGCGCCTGCACAGTGAAGGAGTAGGTGCCTGGATTTGCCGTCGTGCTGCCGGAGATCACGCCGCTGGAGGAGATCGAGAAGCCTGATGGCAGATTTCCCGTCAGCCTGCTGAAGGTGTAAGGCGCCGTGCCGCCCGACGCGGTGATCTGCTGGAAGTAGGGCACCAGACGCGTGGCATCAGGCAGGGTGGGCGGAAGAATCGTGATGGGGGGATAATCCACCGTGAACGTGTATTGCTGCGTGGAGGAGCAGTTCTCCGCATCCGTGACACGCACGACAAACGTGCTGCTGCCGAGGCTTGTGGGCGCGCCGCTGAGCACACCGCTGCTGGAAAGCGTCATGCCCGTCGGCAGCACACCGGAGGCAAGGCTCCAGGTGTAAGGCGCCGTGCCGCCACCGACGGCCAGAGTCTGGCTGTAAGACGCATACTGCACCGCCGAAGGCAGCGGCACAGGTCCGATGGAAAGCGTGGGACAGGCGATGACGATCTGGAGCGCGCTGGTGGCCGAGCAGTTCACACCATCCGTCGCACGCACCGTGAAAGTGTAAGTCGCCGGGGTGGCGGTGGGCGTGCCGGAGATCAGGCCCGAATTGCTCAGGGACAAACCAGCGGGCAGAGCGCCCGAAACGAGGCTCCAGGCATAAGGCGCTGTTCCGCCGCTGGCATTGAGTTGCTGGTTCGGATAGGCGACGCCCTTGGTTCCCGAGGGCAATACCGGGGCGTTGATGCTGATCGACGGGCAGTTGACGGCGACCGGATAAACCCTGGAGCCGGCGCATCCGTTCGCATCCGTGGCCGTGACGGTGATGTTGTAGGTTCCTGGCGCGCTGGAGGGCGTCCCGCTGAGGATGCCGCCGCTGCTCAAGGCCATCCCTGAAGGAAGAGTGCCCGTGAATGTCCACGCATAAGGCGCGGTGCCGTTGCTGGCGGTCAAGGTTTGCGCCGTGTAAGAGGCATACTGCGTCGCCGCAGGCAGCGTCGCAGGCGAGATCGCAATCGTTGGGCACGTGATCGTCCAGGTGATCGCGTTTTCGATGGCGCATCCGTTCGCGTCCGTGGCGCGGATGACAAAGCTGTAAATGCCAGGAGCACCCGTCACCGTGCCGGAGAGCAGCCCGTCGGAGGAAAGCGAAACACCCAACGGGAGCGTGCCCGAGGCCCGTGTGTAGGTGTAGGGAGACGTGCCGCCACTGGCCGTGAACTGCTGGCTGACCGGAGCATTCTGCGTCAGAGAAGCCATGCTGGTCGGCGACATCGACAGCACCGGGCAGACGACCGCGAGCGTCATCGCCTGCGTGGCGGAGCAACCGGAGGAGTCCACCACGCGAACGGTGAAGCTGTAAGTCGCCGGAGGGGCCGTCACCGTACCACTGAGCACACCGGCGCTGGAGAAGGACAGGCCTGTTGGCAGGGTGCCGCTTGAAATATTCCAGGTGTAGGGCGAATTACCTCCGGCGGCAGTGAAGGTGGCGCTGTAGCTCGCACCTCTCATCGCGTTGGAAAGCGTGACCGGGGTGATGGTGATGACCGGGCAGGAGCGAAGGCCAAAGTCGATGGTGTTTTCCGTGTTGGTCGTGCCCGTGCTCCCAGGCTCGCCGCCGGCGGTCAATTGGAAGACCATGCTGTTGATTGCGGAACCGGCTCCGCCAGGTTGCGAGCCGTTGTTGTCATTGTTCACGGCGTTATCCGAGCTGACGACGGCGCTGCTGGCCAGCGAGAAAGAAGCCGGAGGCGTGAGACGCACATAGTAAGATCCGGAGACGTAAGTCCTGAAGCTGTAGGCGCCGGTGCTGAGCGTCGAGGTGGTCTGGAGCACCGTGTCCGCGTTCAAGCCGCTGCCGCCGACGGCGTTGTCAGCGCCGAGGCTCATGAGCTCCACCTGCACGCCGCCCACACCAGGCTCCGTGGTGTCCTTGAGACCGTTGTTGTTCGAGTCATTCCAGACAAGGTCGCCGACGGTGATGCCGGTGAAGAGGCCGATGTCGAGCGTGTTGTTGCCGTTCGTGCCGTCGCCGTCCACGCCGGAGGCGGGCTCCATGCCCACGGCGAGATCGATCACCGGACTGAACACAAAGGTGCCCGGTCCACCCGGCTGGCTGCCGTTGTTGTCGTTGTCGATGTCGTTGTCCAGGGCCACGCCCACACCGCTGACACCCGGAACGCCCACCGTCGGAGTGACACGCACGTAGTATTTGCCGGGAACCAGGTTTGTGAACGAGTAAAGACCGGTGCTTCCGGTGACGACGCTGCCGCCGACCTGCGTGTCCGCGTTCGCGCCGCTGCCGCCGATGGCATCGTCGGCTCCAGCGCTGAACAACTGAACGGTCACGCCGCTGATGCCAAGCTCGATGGTATCCCGCAGCCCATTGTTGTTCGTGTCGTTCCAGACAAGGTTGCCGACGCTCACCCACGGCGACACGGAGCAGGGTTCGGTGGCAATGGTGAAGACGCCGGAGGGATCCGTCTCGAACAAGCCTTCTGTCGTGCTTCCGGGCGTGTAGCTGAAAGAGGTGAGCGCGCCATTGCTGTCGTAGGCCGGCTGGCTGTCGAGATCCACCATGTGGAGCACGATGCCCGAGCTGCCTCCTGTCTGAATGCCTTCCCATGTGCCGGCATCCACGCCCATGGCACTCCAGTTGGAGGCGTTGTTGACGCGGGTGACGTCGATCACGCACTGGAAGCGCACGCTGGAGCCGCCTTCCGTCACTTTTTGCAGCAGAACGTCGGACGCGGTGACATTCCCGCCCGCCGTGGTCACCATCAGGTTCGCCGCCGTCTGCCAGCTGTTATGTCCGAGAGCAGGATCGTAGCGGTAGATGCTCACCACCGGGCTCGAACGCGTCATGCCGTTCACATAGACGATCGCATGATCGGCCGTGGCCGGATTCGCGCCGGTGCTGACCAGGAACCACAGCGCGTCCACCTTCGCCGCGCCGATCTGGTTCATGCTGATGTCGAGGCTCAGACGGTTGAGCGCGGCGTCATAGATCATGTCCGCGCTGTCGATGTGGGCGATGCCCGGCGTGTAAGCAAAATCATAGGCCTGGGAGGGAGTCCAGTCCGTGGCCATTCCGAGCACGCCGTCGCGGTTTTTGTCACAGGCCAGGAAGTGGTAACAGCCCGTGGCGGTCGGCCCGCCGGTCTTGAAGCCGAAGTCGATCGTCATATTGCCGTTGTTGTCGTCGGCGTCGTCAAGCGTGTTGAAAGCGCCGCTCTCACCCGTGCTGTTCGTGGGCTCGCCGCTGTCGGAGAGTGAGATCAGCGCGCTGCTGATGCCGTTGACCGCAGGCTGCGCGTTGTCCACGCCATCGTCGTTTCCGACAATGTTGTCGTCCGTGTCATTGTCCGAGGAGCTGGGCGGGAAGATCGAGATCGTGTTCACTAACGGCTTGCCGACGCCAAACTCGGAGGCCGGAACGCGCACAAAATAAGATCCCGGCACCACATTCGTGAACTGGTAGCGGCCACGAGTGCTGGACGTGCTGCTCGTGGTGGTGCTGGTGACGAAGGAGCCCGAGCTGTTGAGCAGCTCCACACGTACCCCGCCGACACCTTCGCCGGAATCATGGACACCGTTGTTGTTGGCATCCTTGTAAACGAGGTTGCCGATGCTGTTGAAGGTCGGACGCAGGCCAAAGTCGATCGTGTTGTCAATGTTTCCACCGAAGGGAGCCAGCAAATTGCCCGGCTCGGTCAGCGCGGAGAGCGTGATCATCGGCGAAAAGATCGGCGCCCCGGTCGCTGACTGCGAAATGCCGTTGCTGTCGTTGTCGATGCCGTTGTCGGAGCTGCTGCTGGTGCTGCTGCGGCGCGGATGCGTGATGGGCGGCGTCAGCTTCACATAATATCTGCCCGCCGAGAGCCCGGCGAAGCTGTAAAGACCGTCCGCGCCGGTCGTGAATGTCGAGCCAACCTTAACGTCGTCCGCGTTGTTGACCGTCGTGTCGCTGGATCTGAAGAGCTCCATTTGCGCGCCAGCGACACCTGTCTCGCCCGCATTGACGACGCCGTTGTTGTTGTTGTCGGAGAACACGAAGTTACCGATGGCCAACGCGGCGCTGAAGCCGAAATCGACGGTCATTTCCTGATTGCCACCGCCGCTGGCGAGATTTCCCGGCTCCTTATTGACGGCGAGATCAATGACCGGGCTGGACACCGCCGCGCCTGATCCACCGGGCTGGAGGCCGTTGCTGTCGTTGTCCACACCGTTGTCGAGATTCACCGCGGGGGACGCAAGAGGCCAGAGCGTGTCCGGCGTCGGGATGCGGACGAAATATTTGCCCGCGGGCAGTCCGGTGAAGAGATAATAACCGTTCGCGTCGGTCGTCGTCGTGGCGATGAGCTGGTCGTCGCCGGTGTTGGTCAGATTGTCCGCGCCGGCCTGGAGCAGCTGCACCGTGAGATTCGGCAGGCCGGGTTCGCGGGGATTTTTGATGCCGTTGGAGTTCGTGTCGGCCCACACGAAGTCACCCAGGGAAAGTGTCGGCGGATCACAGGTGGCGCTTCCCTGCAGCAGGATGTTGTCGATGTCGATGTAGCCCGATCCATCACCTCCCCAGAGATAGATTTCGATCAAGAACGGCTTCCCGGCCAGCTCGGCGCCGGTGGGCAGGGCGCTGGCGCCGCCGATGAAGCTGCTCCACGGCAGGTTCATCGAATACCACGAGCCTGTGGCGGGCAGGAGGAAGGTGTTTGTGACGGCCGTGCGGTGGTTCGCGCCGTCTTTCCAGGTGAGGAAGACCTTCCCCTGCACCGGCGCGGTGGTGCCGACCCGATAGACGTCGAAGAGCAGGTTGCCGATGTTGCCGGTGGCGGTCGGATCCATGTCAAAACGGATCCACAGGCTGTCGCGGTTCTGCGTCATGCTGGTGCGCGTGGCGTCGTAGGCGGTGTCGTAGGCCGCGTCCCAGTCACGCATGCGGCGGGAGAGCGAACCACCACGAATCGGACCATTGCTCGTCGGCTCGCTGATGTCGGCGAGGCCGTTCATGTCGTCTTCGATCTGGATCTTGGCCGCGTTGACGACGCAGGGGTTCTTGAAGCTCGGAGGCGCGGGCAGACCGCCGCTGGTGGCGTTCAAATCATACTCCAGCAGGTTGGCGATCGACGCCGGCACGGCGCGAAGAGCGAAGTCGATGCTGTTTTCGGCGTCGGCACCTCCGGCAACGTCTCCCGGCTCGCGTCCGACAGCGAGAGTGATGACCGGAGTGTTGATCGTGGTCCCCTTCCCTCCGGACTGCACGCCGTTGTTGTCGTTGTCGATGCCATTGTCAGCGGAAACCTGAGGGCCGGAGGACAAAGGATGCGTGGAAGGCGGCGTGGCGATGCGCACGAAGTAATTGCCCGGAGCCAGCCCGGTGAACGCATAAGCGCCGGAGCCGTCGGAGGTCGTCGTGCCCTGGGAAATGTCGTCACCGTTGCCGATCACTGTGTCCGTCGTCGAGAAGAGCTGGAGCGACACGCCGCCGATGCCAGGTTCGCCCGCGTCACGCGCTCCATTTTGATCGAGGTCGTCCCACACGAGATTTCCGAGCGAGAGGCCGTTGATGTCGATGATGTAGTCACGCGTGCCCGAGCATGTCACCGAGTCCACACCGCGAATGGTGAAGCTGTAGCTGCCGGTGGCGGTCGGCGTGCCGCTGATGACACCGCTGCTCGTGTTCAGGGTCACGCCCGGCGGCAAACTGCCGGCGACCAGCGAATACGTGTAGGGTCCGATGCCGCCGCTGCTCGTCACAGTCTGGCTGTAAGCCACGCCGCGATACCCTGAGGCCAGCGTGGCGGGCGCGAGGGCCAGAACCGGGCAGTCAACCGTCATGCTGATCGTCCTGCTGCCAAGGCAGGAATAAACCCCGCGCGCCTCCACCGTGAAGCTGTAGCTGCCCGGCACGGTCGGCGTGCCGCTGAGAACGCCGGACGGGCTGAGCCCCAGCCCCGGAGGCAGCGTGCTGCCAGCAGGCACGCTCCAAGTGTAAGGCGCGGTGGCACCCGAGGCGGTGAACGTTGTGGAATAGGCCGCGGCCACCGTGCCGTTCGGGACCGTCGCCGGTGTGATTGTCACGGTGGGGCATTCCAGTGTCAGCACATAGTTGATGGTGCCCGGGCAGTTGTTTTGATCCATCGCCTGAATGGTAAAGGTGTAATTGCCCGGCGTGCCGGTGGGCGTGCCGCTGATCAGACCGGTGGAGGAGATGCTCAAGCCTGTGGGGAAGGCGCCGCCCGTGCGCGACCATGTCTTCACGCCCACTCCGCCGGAGGCCGTGAGCTGCTGCGAGAAGGCGCTGCCAACCAACGCCGTGGGCAACGACGCGGGCGTGATGGTGATGGCGGCGCAGTTCACACCGAGCGCGAGCGCCTGCTGCTTCATGCAGCCATTCAAATCGGACACCTGAACGGTGAAGTTGAACGAGCCGACCGCCTCGGTCGTGCCGCTGATCAAACCAGCGGAAGAGAGAGTGATGCCCGAGGGTAGCGATCCGCTGGCAAGCGACCACGTGTAAGGCGCGGTGCCTCCGCTCGCGGTGAGTTGCTGACTGTAGGCCATCGTCGTGGTGGCCTGCGGCAGCGTCGTCGGAGTCACGCTGATGAGCGGGCAGTCGAAAAGAATCGTGCAGTCACGCGATCCCGAGCAGCCGGATGAGTCCGTGGCCTTCACGCGGAACGTGTAGCTGCCGGGAGCCGCCGTCGGCATGCCGCTGATGATGCCGTCGCTGCCAAGAACGAGTCCGGCGGGCAACGCGCCGCTTTCCAAAGACCAGGTGTAGGCCGGATTGCCGCCGCTCGCGCTCAACGTCTGGCTGTAGGGCTGATACTGGCGGCCGTTCGTCAGCGTCGCGGGTGTGACCGTGATGACGGGGCAGATAACGCGCAAGGTGTAAGCCCGCGTACCTGAGCAGGCCACGCTGTCCGTGCCGCTCACCGTGAAGGTGTAATCCCCCGGCAGCGCCGTCGGCGTGCCACTGATGAGGCCGGCGTTGCTGAGGCTCATGCCCGCAGGCAGCGCACCGCTGGTGATGCTGAAGGTGTATGGCGCGCTGCCGCCCATGCCGTCCAGCAGAACAGGAGAGTAAGCCGCGAACTGCTGCGCGTTCGCCAGCGTGGCCGGAGTCAGCGTGATCGGCGGGCAGACGACGCGGAGGCTCAGCGCCTGGGTGCTTACGCAGTTGTTCGCGTCACGAGCACGGACGGTGAAAGAATACGAGCCCGGCGCGGAACCCGGCGTGCCGCTGATGACACCGCCGCTGCTCATGCTCATGCCGGTGGGCAGCGCTCCGCTGGTGATGTCCCATTGATAAGGCGCGGTTCCACCCGACGCGTTCAGCGTGACAGAGGTGTAAGCCGCGTACTGCGTGGCGTCATCGAGCGTCTTGGGCGTGATGTCGATCACCGGGCAGTTGACGACGAGCGTGTAAGCGCGCAGGCCGGTGCCGCTGTAGAGGTCGCTCGCACGGACCGTGAAAGGATAGCTCGCAGGGACCGCAGTGGGAGTGCCGCCGAGCACTCCGGTGGCTGTGTCGAGCGTCAAACCGGCGGGCAGGCCGTTGTTGCCGCTATCGATGGCATTGAAACGCGCGAGCACCTCTCCGGCACTGAGGGCGCGGTTGTAAATCACCGGTTCGTCCATCGCGCCGGCCCAACTGGTGCCCGCGACGGGGCTGCCACCGACATTCAGAGGATGCGTGGCATGATTGATGGCGGTGGTGAAGGCCTTGGAGGCAATCAAGACGCCGTTCACGTAGATCCGCAGATTGTTGAGGTCGTAGGTCGCCACGACATGGCTCCATGCGTTCGCTGCCACCGGCGCATCGACAAACTCCGAGACGGAGCCCACCGAAGTGGTGCCGTTGATCCAGAAACGCAGCGTGCTGCCGCCACCAAGCTGGGTGATTCCATAGCCATTGGCGGGCGCGGCCACATCCGTGGTTTTGACGATGATGCTGCGATCTCCAGAAGGCGAGGCATCGGCGGGACGCACCCACGCCTCGAGGCTGATCTGGGCCGGACGCATGACCGACTGATCCGCCACCTGCATGTAATCATTCGTGCCGTCGAAGCTGAATGCACGGCCTGCAACGCCTGGTGTGAAGGCCACGCCGTTGAGCAGCGCACCGTTGTTTCCTGCAACCACTTCGGCCGCGCCACCCTCACCCGGCCACCAAGCGGCAGTGCCGCTCAAGGCGGAGGGGCTGACGCTCCAGGTGTAGGGCGATGTGCCGCCGGAAGCCGCCAGGCTCTGTGTGTAAGCCGCGTATTGCGTCGCCGCTGGCAAAGTCGCCGGATTGACGGTGACCAGGGCGTTCATGAGGATCAGCGTGTAGCTTTGAGTGCTGGAGCAGCCCTGGCTGTCAGTGCTGCGCACGGTGAAGGCATAACTGCCCGGTGCGGCGGCAGCGCCTGGTGTCCCGCTGAGAACACCACCGCTGCTAAGGGTCATGCCGCTTGGCAGCGCACCACTGCTGATCGAATAGGAGTAACCACCCGAGCCGCCGCTGGAGCTGAATGACAGCGGACTGTAGGCCGCATACTGCGTGGCGACCGGAACCGTGCCGGGGCTGATGGTGATGGCTGGACAGCCGCGGAAACCGAAGTCGATGGTGTTTTCGATGTTGCTGATGCCGGAACTGCCCGGCTCGCCTGCGGCGGTGAGCGTGATGACCGGGCTGATCACAGCGGAGCCGACACCGCCGCTCTGCATGGCGTTGCTGTCGTTGTCCTCGCCGTTGTCAGAACCGTCGGCGACGCCCGAGACCAGCGGGTAGGACGCGGGCGGGACTGGAACGCGCACGCGATACGCGCCCGGCTGATAAACGGTGAACCCATAGACGCCACTGCTGTTCGTGGTGGTGCTGGCGATGACCGTGTTGACGGTACCGTCGAGCAACTCGACCGCGACACCGGCCCCGACACCGGTTTCCGTGCCGCTGGTGAAAGCACCATCGTTGTTTGCGTCGATGAAGAGCTGGTTGCCAAGCTGGATGCCGGTGAAGAGGCCGAAGTCGATGCTCAGCTCGGTATCAGGGTTGGTGTCGCCATCGTTGATCGGTTCCGCGCCGATGTTGAGGTTGATGACAGGGCTGTAGAGGAAGGTGCCGGGGCCGCCGGGCTGCGAGCCGTTGTTGTCGTTGTTGATGCCGCTGTCGGCCACGACCACGTTGCCGCCGGTGGCGGGAATGCTGCCGGGAGGAGTGACGCGCACGACATATTTGCCGTCGGCGAGTCCGGTGAAGTTGTAGGCGCCGACGGGGCTCGTCGTGGTGGTGCCGACCAGCAGGTCGTCCGCGTCGCCCGCAATGTCGTTGGTGGTGCGGTAGAGATCGACCGTGACGCTGCCGATGCCGATCTCGCTGTAAGCGCCTGTGTCGCGCACGCCGTTTCTGTTGGCATCGTTCCAGACGAGGTTGCCGATGGTGAGCGTGGCGGAGGGGCTGACCTGGCAGAGATAAACGAGGTCGACGGCGACGGGATTGGTGCTGCTGCCGCCCGAGAGCACGATGTTGGCGGTGTCGATCTGCGACTGCGTGGCAGCGTTCGCGATGCGGAAACGATAGGTGAACTGGCGCCACGTCGGCTGCGTGGTGTTGGAGGAAGCCCCGGTCCAGCCGCTGTAGTCCGACGCGCCGAAGGTCGGGTAGGAGATGGTACCGCCGGTGTAACCGCAGCACTGGCTCACGCCTGGGGCGGTGGCGCTCAGCTCGCCCTGCGGAACGCTGTAGTACTGATAAATACCGGGCGTCGAACCAGTGATGATCTGGAAGATCTGCGCGTTCGCGCCGAGATCCCACAAAATGGAGGCCGCGCCGGCGGACGCGCTGGACGCCCACACGCTCAGCTCATACTCCTTGCCCGCCTGGAGCACCGTGCTCCACGCGCCGCCACCCGCGGGGCGCAGGCTGACGCAGGAGTTGGTGCCTTGCATCAGCAGCATGCGCTTCCCGTGGCGGCTTTTCACACTCTCCATCCAAGAGACACGCGAACCATTGTTTCCAGACAGAACCTGCGCGCGCTGGATGGGCTCGCCGACGCCACTGGTGCCATTGGTGCCGCCCAGCCACTGGAAGGCGTTGATGTTCGCACCGAACGCGGTGCCCGTGCCGTCGTAACCGAGCACCGTGGTCGGCGTTCCCGTTGTGTTTGGCAGCCCCTGGAACTCAAAGCTCGGGTTGTCGATGAGGTTGGTGATCTGGCAGGGATTGAAGTTGGCGAAGCCGATGTCGATCGTGCTGTCTGAGTCGGTGTCGTCGCCATCGGTGCCGCTGCCGGGCTCGGTTCCCGGAGACAACGTGATCAGGGGCGTGACAACCGGGGCACCCGAGGCGCCTTGAAGGCCGTTGTTGTCATTGTTGACGCGGTTGTCGAGCGCGACCTGGTTGGTGCTTGTTTTCGGATAGAATGTCGGCGGCGTCGGAACGCGCACGTAGTAAACGCCGGGGGCAAGATTGTTGAAAAGATAGAGGCCATTGGTGTCCGTGGAACCGGTGATGAGCAGCACGTCGTCACCCGCGCCGTTCTCCGCGATGCCGTTGATGCCTGGCGACCACAATTGCAGGCGCAGGTTAGGCATCCCGCTCTCGGTGGAGCCGCGCAGGCCGTCGTCGTTCATGTCGATCCACACCTGGTTGCCAAGCGCCATGCCTTTGACGAGGAAAGTGACGGTTCCCGTCGCGCTCTGGCAGTTGTAGGCGTCCGTGGCGCGCACGGTGACGCTGTAGCTGCCCAAGGTCGTCGGCGTGCCGGTCACGGTGCCGTTGGAGGCCAGTGTGAGGCCCGGCGGCAGCGATCCGCTGATGAGCGCGAAGGAATACGGAGCCGTGCCGCCGTTTGCGGTGAGCGTGTGCGTGTAAGGCGTGTTGAGATAGCCGTTGGGCGGCGTGGTGCCGCCGAGGGAGATCACCGGACATGTCGGCGTGACCATGTAGGCACGCGAGCCGGAGCAGCCGTTCGCATCCGTGGCGGTGAGCGTGAAGTTCACGGGCGTGATGGATGTCGCGCTGCCGCTGAGCACGCCGGTGGCGCTGTCGAGGCTCAGCCACGCGGGCAGGCCGCTCGCGCTCCAGGTCAGCGGCGTGGCGCTGGTGCCGCTGGCGGTCACCGTTTGTGAATACGCGAAGCCGATGACAGGCGGTGACAACGTGGCCGGATTCACCGTGATGACCGGACAGACCTGAACCTGGCGTGTGATCAGACCGACGCAGCCTTCGGCATCAATGACGCGCACCGTGATGCTGGTGCCGGCGGCGTTTGCCGTCGTCGGCGTTCCTGAAATGACACCGCCGCTCGAGAGCGTCAGCCCGTCCGGCAGCGTGCCGCTTTCAACGGCAAATGAATGCGGCGCGGTGCCGCCGGAGGCGGTCAGCGTCTGCGAGTAAGCCACGCCTACCGTCGCCTTTGGCAGCGTCGCGGGTGTCAGGGTGATGATCGGGCAGCGTGGATCGAGCGTGTAGGCCTGCGTGCCGGCGCAGCCGTTCGCGTCCGTGGCGCGCACCGTGAATGTGATCGGCGTGGCATCTGGCGGAGTGCCGGAAATCATACCTGTGGTCGCATTCAACGTGCACCAGGCTGGAAGCGTGCCGCTGGCGAGCGTGAATTGATACGGCGCGACACCGCCGGAGGCGCTGATCGTCTGCTGATACTGCAAACCGACCGTCGCAGGCTTCAGCGCGGCAGGAGTGAGCGTGATGACAGGACAGACCTGGAACGGCAGCACTGCCGTGCCGGAGCAGCCGGTGGGATCGGTGGCGCGCACAGTCACATTGACGCCGACACCGTTCGCGACCGTCGGAGTGCCGCTGATGACGCCGGTGGCCGGGTCGAGCGACAACCCGGCCGGAAGTGTGCCGCTGGCAATGCTCCACGCATGCGTGAGCCATCCGGTGACGGTCTGCATCGCGTGCGAAGGGCCGGACCATTGCAGACGCGAGACCGCGTCACCGCCATTTTCATAAAACTCGACGCGCACCGGCACCACGGTTCCTGCCGTGAGCGAAATGGTCGCGCTGTAATTGGTTGCTGATTGATCCCTCCACTGGTCGATGATCAGCGTGTTGTTCACCCAGAGGCGGATGCCGTCATCAGACGTGGTTTGGAAGGTGTGCGTGCCGGTCGCAGTCGGACGGATGAAGCCATTCCAGCGCACGGAGAAATTATCCGCCGGAACCGAGGCATGCGGGGCTCCGCCGGCCCAGTTGAAGTCAATCGAGCTGTCCTGACGCGTCAGCAGCAGGCTGTCGAAGTTTCTGCCGGAGAAATACTGGCCGATGAGGCCGGACTGCGGCGACGCGGTGAGCGTCTGCGAGTATGCCTGCCCCACTCTGGCCACCGAGGGCACGGTGGGAGCGATGGTGATGGTCGGGCAGACCGGCGGCAGCGTGTAAGTGCGCGAAGCACTGCACAAATTGGCATCCGTGGCCGTGATGGTGAAGGTCACCGAGGTCGCGTTGGTGGGCATGCCGGACAGAGCGCCGGTGGCGGGATCGAGACTGAGCCACACTGGCAGCCCCGTGGCGCTGTAAAGCAACGGCGTGGCCGTTGTGCCGGTGGCCGTGATGGTTTGTGAATACGGAACACCGATCAAAGGCACGGGCAGCGTGGCCGGATTCACTGTGATCACAGGACAAACGCGAATGTTGAAGACCTGATCCTTGAAGCAGCCGTCGGCGTCCATCGCGCGGATGGTGACGCTGGCTCCATTGACGCCGCTGGTGGGGGCGGTGGGCGCGCCGGTGATGACACCGCCGCTGCCGAGGTTCAATCCCGCCGGCAATGATCCCGAAACGATGCTCCAGGTATAAGGCGTGGCGCTGCTACCGCTGGCGGTGAGTGTCTGCGAATAGGCCGTGCCGACAACACCCGCTGTCAGCATCGCCGGAGAGATCGCGATGACCGGGCAGGAGCGGAAGCCAAAGTCGATGGTGTTTTCAAAACTGGTGCCGCCGGACGAACCCGGCTCCGTTCCGGTGGCGAGCGTGATGAGCGGGCTGGTGGTGCTGCCGCCGGTGCCCGCCGGCTGGATGCCGTTGCTGTCGTTGTCCACGCCGTTGTCAGCGTTCACCGCCGGTGATGCGAGCGTGTAGGTGGACGAAGGCACCGGAATGCGCACGCGGTAGCTGCCGGGGGCGCAACCACCGAACAAATAGCGTCCGTCCGCGCCGGTGACGGTGCTGGCCAGCACGATGCCGCCGCTGTTCAGGAGCTCCACGCCGATGTTCGGGATGCCCGTTTCGCCCGCGTCAAACAGTCCGTTCCGGTTCAAGTCGGCAAACACCAGATCGCCCAGGTTCACGCCGTCGCCGAGGCCGAAGTCGATGCTGAGCTCGGTGTTGGGATTGGTGTCGCCGTCGTTCATCGACTCCGACCCGGCCGTCAGCGTGATCAGCGGGCTGACGATCGGTGTTCCGGGGCCGCCGGGCTGCAGACCGTTGTTGTCATTGTCGATGCCGTTGTCGAAAGTCACGACGCCGCCCGAGGTCGAAGGCAGCGCGAGCGTGGGCGTGATCTGCACATAGTAAGTGCCCGCCGGAACACCGCTGAAGACATAAGCGCCGCTGCTCGTCGTGGTGATCGGAGGAGCCACCTCATTGTCGGCGTTCACACCGGTGCCGCCACGCGCTCCATCCGCCCCAGGATGGAACAAACGCACGACCACACCTGCGACACCAGGTTCTCCCACATCCTTGATGCCATCACGATCCAGATCCTGCCACACCGCGTTGCCGAGGCAGAGGCGCGCCTCCGCGGCCGGCACACGACGGAAGATCATCGAATCCTCAATGGCTCCGGGATTGTTGCCATAAACGCCCAGCGTGTTGCCGTCGGCGGAGATGCCGTCACCCCCATTGTAAATGTTCCAGAACGCGTAAGCGGAGTCCTGCGCGGCATGACCGTCCTCGATCAGCAAATCAGCGACGCGCTTGTAGGCGGTGGTGGGAGAATCCCACATCACCGCAAAGCTGCCGGTGGAGCCGCTGCTGTAAATCGATCCCAGCACACGTCCGGTGTCGCTGATCGCACCAACAATGCCACCCAGTTGATCCTGCGGCAGCACACGCGGCAGATTCGTGCGCGCGCCGGTTTGAATGTCATGCGCAAACGGCACCGGCACTCCGGCGATGCGCTGGCTGGAGCCGACATAACGTCCGTTCGGGCTGATGCGGCCACCACGCAGCGATCCGCCGGTGAAGGTGACCAGCGTGGTGCTCCAGCCACTCGCATGGCTGCCGCTGATGACCTTGCCTGTGCCGCTGCTGTCGATGACGAGCAGCCGCGTGCCATCGGCGGAAGCATCCAGCACCTCGCGCACGCCGGCGATGGCCGTCCATGCGCGCGAGCTCAGGTTCCACATGCCGCCTTGCGACATCAACGGGCCGGAAGGGCCGTCAGGGTCAGCCGTGCCAAACGCAAAAGCGCTGTCGGCCGTCAGGGCGACCGGCAGGGCGTAAACGCTGGTGTTTCCATCATACGGCGTGAGCAGACGCACGACCGTTCCGCTCGTGCGGTTGTAGAACCACGGGATCACGTTGAACCTCGCACCTGCGGTCCATTTTTCATGACCGACCACATTGCCGCTGTCATTCACATCACTGCCCATCGCATAGGGATGCGTGACATCCACCAGCGGCACGTCCACGCTGCTCAGCGAGAGCGTGTTCATGACAAAGCCGCGTGTTTTGAGACCAAAACGAATACCGGTGACCCAGCGGCCGTCCGGCGACATGTTGAACACGCAGTTGCCCTGGCTCTGGGTTTCCCCGCCAAAGACATCGCGGCCCAAACGTGTGACGAGATACGCATTGCCATAGGTGCGTCCCTGCGGATCAGGACAGGCTCCCACGGCGGGTGAGACGAGAATCACACGGCTGACGGTCGTTTCACAGCCAAGCGAGTCGATGGCGGCAAACAGCACCGTGGCTCCACCTGCCGTTGTCGGCGTGCCGCTGATCACACCGCTTGAGGAGAGGCTCAAACCACCCGGCAGCGGGCTGCGTGCCTGGAAGGTGTAAGGTCCGGTGCCGCCAGAAGCGGTCAGCGTGGCATTGTAGGGCGTTCCAGCGGTGCCGTTGGGAAGTTGAGATGGCGAAATGGTGAACGTGCGGCAACTCGACAGACCGAAGTCGATGGTCATCTCCGTGTTTGGATCCGTGTCGCCGTCGGTGACGGATTCCGTGCCCACCGCCAGGACGAAAACAGGGCTGAGAAGGACCGTGCCCGATCCACCGGGCTGGCTGCCGTTGTTGTCGTTGTCGAGCTGGTTGTCCGCAGTCACCGGAGTGCCGGTGGTGAAGGGAAAACCGCCTGGAGGCGTGACGCGCACATAATAAGCGCCGGGCACCATGCCGGTGAAATTGTAGATGCCGGACGCATTGGTGGTGGTCGTGCCAACCTGAGTGTCCGCGTTGCCGCCGCTGCCGCCAATCGCGTTGTCAGCGCCGGGAGTGAACAACTGCACCTGCACACCCGAAATGCCGCTTTCTCCCGCGTCGAAGGTGCCGCTGTTGTTCACGTCGTTCCAGACCAGGCTGCCGATCTGAAGGCGCGCCGCCTCGAAATCCTGACCGGTCAGCGTCTGATTGGGGTCAAGCGTGATGCTTATGTTGTTCGGGTTGATGCCGTCCGCGTCGGCCCAGGCATGATAAGTGGCTGGTGGAGTGTAGGAGACGCTGTAGCCGCCGGGGAGAAGGCTGCTGAACGTGTAGGCGCCGGAGGCGTTCGTCGTGGCGGTGGAGTTTGTGTCGTCGGCCGTACCCAAGATCGTGTCGGCACCTGCGGAGGTCAATGTGACGGTGACGCCGGAGAGACCTGTCTCACCCGCCTGCGCGATGCCATCGCCGCTGCCGATGACGACGCGGCCGGCCACGCTGCTCAATTGCTGACGATAACCGAAATTACGGCCCGTCAGATTGGAGGTGAGCGAAGTGATCACCGTCTGCTGGTCTCTGGTCGCGTCAGGATCGCCGGTCTGCACATATCCCTGCGCCAGCAAGGTCGTGCCATTGACCATCAGCGTGACTTTTGAGCCCGAGGTGATGCCGGTGAAGCTGAAGTTACCGCTGGCATCGGCGGACAAGGTGAGCGTGTCGTCCGTCGTGCCATCGCTGGTGACATCGACCAGAGCCTGCACCGGCACGCCAGACAGACCGGCCTCGGTGCCGTTGATCACGCCGTCACCGGCGACGCCGCCGCCCTGCCCGTTGTCATTCCACACACGACCGGCCAGACCGAACGTGACGGTTGGAATGCGATAGCCGAAGTTGAGGTTGCTGACGGTTCCGCCTCCAGAAATCGCGACGGTCGCATTGCCATCCAGCGGCAGCACCGGATCGGCCGTGGGCGTGGTCGAATAACCTGTCGGAAGAGTATCCGAACGCACCTTGATGAGGTGAGTCACGTTGTCGAGACCGTCGAAACGATAGACACCGTCCGTGTCGGTCACTTTGGAGTCGAGCAACGTGGTGCCCGCCGAGTTGTAGAGTTCGACGAGCACATTAGCGAGGCCGCTTTCCGTGGTCTGGCGCGCTCCGTTGCCGTCAGCGTCCGCAAAGATGACCCCCGTGGCCGCGCCGGCGTGATCGCGGCCGAAATTGATGTCTTCGATCTCGTTTCCGCCCACAACGCTCATCAGATACGACGTGGGAGTCGTCGCACGCGTCATGCTCGCGGGAATGTCCGGATCGTTCGTCACATAAGAAACAGTGTATCTGCCCGGAACCACGAGGAAGGCATAGCCGCCATCGGCGGCGCTGGTAGCGGAGCGGGAGACGGCGGCGCCTGAGACAGCGGTGCCGGTCAGCGTCACGGTCACGTTCGGCAGGCCGGGCTCTCCCGGTCCGATGAGACCGTCGGAGTTCGTATCGTGGAAGACAATGCCCTCCACCAGTGCCAGTTCGCCGAAACCAAAGTCGGCGGTGAGCACGCTGGCTCCTGCGGCGAGATTTACCGCGATCTCCTCGCCTGTGGTGGGCAGCATGGTGTCAAATTTGCCGGCGTTCGGACTCGTTGGAGGCGCGGGGACATGCTGTTCCTCCACACGCACCACATAGCGACCCGCAGGCAGGCGGTTCAGCAGATACTGGCCGCTGGCGTTCGTGGTGGTGGACTGCAGGATTCGCTCCGTGGCGTCCACCTTCCCGTTCGCGTTGTCATCCGCGTAAAGCGAGACGCCGACGGAGGCGATGCCGGGCTCGTCATCCGCATTGCCCAAAACATTGTCCGCGCCGTCAGCATCCTGCATGCCGTCGAAGTTGGTGTCGTAATACACGCGGTCACCGATGCTGCCGCTGTGGTTGTGACCAAAGTTCGCGTTCGTCACGTTCTGCGCGGCAGCGAGTGTGATGCGGTTCAATCCTGTGGTCAGCGAAAGCGTCGCAGGACCGGAAACGAGCACCACGCCGGCAGGAAGAGTGCTTTCGATGACATCGACGAGATAATTCGCGGCACCAAGGCCGGTGAAGGCATAAGCGCCGTTCACATCGGTGATGGCCTGGCGCATCAGCAGGTCGCTGGACTCGATGGTGCCGTTGTTGTTGAGATCGCGGTAGAGGCGAACGGTGATGTTGTTCAGAAACGGCTCCGTGGTGTCGATGACCGTGTCCTGGTCGAAGTCCAGCCACACGATACCGCGGACCGAGCCGCCGTTCGTGACCGGCGGGATGAAACCGAAGTCGGCGTCATTGATCTGCGTGCCGTTGGCCGCGAGCGTGCGCTGCAGCAGCGGGGAGGTCGTGGCCACCCAGTCGGCGGGCAGCGTGGCCAGATCCACGCTCACCGACCAGGGAGAGCCGCCGTTGGAATTCAGTCCGAAGACGCGGTAGCGGCCCGAGCCGTCGCTGGTCGCCGTTTTGGTGATCGTGCCGTTGGTGACGGTGATCTTCACCCCGCCCAGACCGACCTCCGTGGCATCCTGAACGCCGTTGGCATTGACGTCCGCGAAGACCGTGTCCCCGATGCTTCCCGTGAGCGCGGTCTGCACGATCTGGCTCGGCGTCTGCGGGATGGCCGGAGCGGCAGAAGAGCTGGAAAGAGCCTGATAATTTGTGTACGCCGGGAAAGTGGCCGTCATGGTCAATTCCCGCGTGGCAACACCCGTGTCGGTATTGATGCGCCAGAGAGTGTTGTTGGTAGCCGCGGCCCCGGTGTTGCCAGTGTTGCCGCGCAACACGCCATTGGCGTCGAAGCCCAGACCTCCAAAGTCATTGATGCCAGTGGAAGACCCCGCGATCGTGATTCGCCCGATGTCCGTCACAGCGCCCGTCAACGGATCGATTTTAACCAGACGGTCCGAGTCACTGACACCTGTCACCGAGTCATTGGCCACGGCAAACAGTTCCCCCGTTTGAGGATGGAACGTCATGTCATCAATGTCGTAAAGAGCGGTAGGCAGGGTGTTGGAGGCCACCACGACGTAATCAACCCCGGCACCGAAGGCGTCCTCCACATGCAAACCGGTGGAGGGATCGATCAAAAACATCACGTCCAGCAGCGTGTTGCCAGTGCTGGCATCATCTCGCCGGTGGATGGCCTGGATCATTCCCGTGGCGGGATCAGAGGCCATGGAGGTGATTTTGAGCACGCTGAAATTGCCAAGCGGCCCCTCAAGCAGATTGGTGGAATCCGCGGCACGTCCGATCACCGTCGTGGCAAAGCCCAGGCTGGTGTAGCCGTTCAATTCAACGGCATCAATCTCCTCGTATCCTGACTTTGTCGTGCGGATGATGACCTCATCCACGAGATAGCTGGTGGCCGGAAAGCTGAAGGTGAAATAGCCAGGGGCCACGGTGGTGTCCGCCGGGATGGACATGACATGCACGGTGCCATTGGGCTCGACAAGTTCGATGCCGGTGACAAACGGAGCGGAGAAAGTCTCGCGCACGCGCACTGAGGTCGCATACACCGGCGTGGTGAATCCCAGTTGCAGGAACTCAGGGCTGCTGGTGTTCGTGGCAGGTGCCCAGGCCGTGGGCAAATCACCCGCGCTCATCGTGTTGGGCGCGCCGAGAGCCTGGGCGGCCGACCAGTCCGTGGTGCTGTATTGGCTGCTGAAACCAACCACACTCGAGGCCCACTGGCTCACCGGCGGCGAGGAGGTTCCGGGATTGATCACTGCGATGCGGTCCGCTCCGGAGCCAATCGCAGGATCACGGTCCGCGACGAAAAGAGTGCCGTCCGCGTTGAGCAGCATGGCCTTGCCCTGCGTGGTGCCGGAAGCGCCCAGGTCCTCCACCTGGTTGTTTTTCACCAGCAGCAAGCGGTCCTCATCCGCGCCGCTGGTGAAGTCCGCCAGCATGTAAGTGCCGCTCAGCTCATTGGTCTGGATGGTGGCGACGTTGTCCACCGAGTCGAGCGCGGACGCGTCCGTCACGCTGACCGTGAACGTGACAGGGCGCGTGGTGATGATACTGTTGGACGTGGATGCCGGGAAGCTGCGGCCTGCAGAACTGAACGCGCCATTGGCAAAGCTCAATGTGCCGGGGTTGGTCCCGGCCGAGACGGAGTAAGTCCAGGTGAACGTGGCCGATCCCTCGGACGGAACGGTGATGCTGGAAGGCAATGGACCGCTGAGCAGCGTGGCCGTGGTGCCGTTCGTGCCGGTAGCCGTGAGCGCGGGAGGTGTGACGCCCGTGATCTGCCCGGAACTGGAGGAAACGGTCATCGTCACAGTCGCGGTGCCGCCATGAACCACCAGGGAAGGCGTCACACTGAGATCCACATTGATTTCGGTAGGGGTGGGCGAGCCGTAATCCACGATGGCAGCACCGGGATTCGCATTCACCGGCATGCTTGCCATGGCGGCCCATGCGTTTGAGGATGGGTTGTAGCGCCACGCGTCCTTGGTGTTGTCGCCGCGCAGAGCATAGAGAGTGGAACCGGCATACACCATCGCGCCACCATCCTTGACGGTGCCAAGAGCATCTGTGAGGCGGCTCCAGGCGTTGGTGGAGCGATTGTAGCGGTAGAACTCTTTGCGATCACCGCCGCGGAACGCATAAATGTAAGTGCCGTCAAAGCTCAAGGCACCGCCGCTGCTGACACCGCCGGGCACTGAAGTTCTCTTCGTCCATGTGTTGGCTGACGGATCATAGCGGTAGAAGTCGCTTTTGCCATCCCCGCGGAGTGCGTAGATGAACGTGCCGTCGGTGGTCAATGCACCGCCATTTTTCACATTCCCGGGCAGCGAGGCCATCGTGCTCCAGACGTTGGTGGAGTTGTTGTAACGGTAGAAGTTGGCGGTGCCGGCGCCGCGCAACGCATACACATGAGGCGCGAGATAGACCAGCGCACCGCCTTCTTTCACGGTGCCGGGCACGTTTGCACGTGCGGTCCATGCGTTCGTGGCCGGATCGTAACGCCAGAAGGCGTTGGTGCCGTTTCCGCGTGTCGCATAAAGGAAGGTGCGGTCCGAGGTCAGGGCGCCGCCCCATTGCACCGCCGCCGGAGTGACCGCACGTGCCAGCCACGTCCCTGTGCCGGCATCGTAACGATAAAAGCCGGTTTTTCCGTCCCCCTGCAACGCGTAGAGATTCAGATTCTGCACCAATGATCCGGGCGTGCCTGCGGTCGTGCTGCCCAGGTTCCAGCTCACGCTCTGTCCCGTGCCGGTTTTTGACACGTTGAGCGACGGAGAAATGCCTTCGTCAAACTTGTAGCTCCCCGCGGTGGCGCCGGCGGTGAAGCTGATGTCTCCGCTGCTGACTCCGGCATCCACTTGATAAGTCCAGGAGAAAGCGGTGCTGCCGCCTGCGGCAATGGAGGCCGTGGCGGGCGTGGGACCGCTCACCAGCGTGGCCGTGGCGCTGCCGGTGGCGTTCACCAGAGGCGCTGCTGGAGTGATTCCGGACAAAGCCGCGTCACTGGTGAGCGTCATGGTCACGGTGACGAGGTCGCCGTTGCGACACACGGTTTTGGACACGCCAATCGCCGTGGTGGTGAGCGCGGAGGCGGTGGCGGGACGGAAAGCGGCCCAGTAGTTCTGCACCGCGGAAGCATTCACACGCGTGTCGGTGCCGACCTGGAATCCATCGCTTAGCAAGGACTGGATGTTGTTGGCCGCGTTCGATGTGGCGCTGCCGAAGAGCGACAAATCACCGGTGAGCGTGGCCGGACGCATCACCGCCGCCACCGCCGAGGCGCTGCGCAGCAACACAAACGACGGCTGGAAGCCGACATCGGTGACATTGCGGTCATCCGCCGCGTTGCCGTCATAAACTCCAGTGGCGGTGATGCCGGCCAGGGGCTTCCAAGCGAGGAAGTGATAAACCGTCGCGCTCGCATTGCTGCCAGCCCCGACTTGGAAGCCGGTCGATGAAAGCCCGGTGACAAGATTCGTCGCGGCGGCACCGCCGGTGAACAAGAAGGATTCATTGTCCTCCATCGAGTCCATCTTCATGACCGCCGCCGATGCCGTGGCCGGCAGCACAAACACCGTGCCTGGCTTGAAGCCCGGCGTGGTGATCGTGCGCGTGGCAGCGCCGTTTCCGGTGTAGCTGCCCACGCTGAGCGCACCGCCGGCCGCGCGGAAGGCGATCCAGTCGTAGCGCATGCCGCTGCTGTTCACGGCCGAGTTGTTGCCGACTTGGAAGCCGGTGGAGAGGAAAGACTGGATCAGGTTGGCGGTGATGGCGCTCGCCGTGACCAGTTTGGCCGCGTCTCCGCTCATGGATGAGGTGCGGATGACCGGTGCCACGCTGCTCGCCCCTTTGATGATGACGACATCCGGCTGGAAGCTGAGGCCGGTGATGTTGCGGTTGTCTGTTCCATCACCGGTGTAGGTGCCGGTGGTCATCTGCACGGCCGGATTGCCCGCGCTGCCATTCACCGCTGGCTGTGACACAAAGGTGTTCACCGTGCCGCCCTGACCGGCGCTGACAAAGGTCGTCCCGGTAGGCAGCGCGTCGTTGATGGTGAGATTCGACAGCAAATCGGTCCCCGAGTAGCGGGGCGTCATCGTGTAGGTGATCTGGTCTCCCTGCACCGCATTGGCCCGGCTGGCGGTCTTGCTCAGAAGCTGCACGAAAGCGAAGTCGGCGGTCAGGTCTGAATCTCCGGCGGCCACGGTCACCGCCACCTGCTCCACGGCCTGGTGATAGCCCGGCGGAACGGCGGCCGAATTGTCATCCAGGGTCACGATGTAGCTGCCCGCGCCCAGGCCGGTCATCAAGTAGCAGCCCTGCACATCAGTGAGCACGGTGCGCAGCCATTCCGAAGCGTCTGGATAGCCGTTGCCGTTGAGATCCCCGTAGATCATCACGGGCATGCCCACCACCGGACGATCTCCCGTGTCGTTGACACCATTGCTGTTGTTGTCGAGAAACACCTCGTCACCGATGCTGGCAGGCTGCTCGCGCCAGAAACCGAAATCAGCACCATTGTAAGCGCCGCCGAGGTTGGTCAGAATCACCGGATCAGGCGTGGTGATGCGCACCGGCGAGCCGCCAAGAGCGGTGACGATGTCCGCGTCGGCTTCATCGACATCCACAATGTAGGGCAGGCCGGTGGCCAGATTGGTGAAGGCGTAATTGCCGCTGGCATTGGTGGTGGTGGTGGCCAGCAACAGATCCACGCCTGTGTCGAGCTTGTTGTTGCTGTTGCTGTCAACGTAGAGCCGGACGGTGACGCCCGGGATGCCGGAGTCGATGCCATCCTGATAGCTGCCGTCCCTGCCGGTGTCATTGAAGACAAGATCACCGATGCTGCCGGAACCGCCCGGACGATAGCCGAAGTCCGCGTCCATGCGTTGCTGCCCTGCCGTGACGGAAACCACCGCGAGATTTACGCTGCCGATGCCAAGACCATCGAGGTCATAGGTCGGAACATATCCCGCAGGCGGACTGGAAATGCGTACCTGATAAGTGCCAGGAGACGCAACCCCGCCGAAAACATATTTTCCTGAAGCGTCGGTCACGCGTGAGGCGAGCACAGCCGTGCCGGCGCTGTTCCACAACTGCACCGTGACGCCCGGAAGGCCTTCCTCGCCCGCGTCTTGCGCGCCGTTCCCATTCCAGTCGCGGAACACCGTGTCACCGATGCGTGCTCCGCCCACATTGACCGGCGCCAGCGCTCCGGTGGACATGATCTTGCCGCCAAACTCGTAGCTGAAGCTGTTGGTGTAGGTTCCTGTCGGCTGCGAGTCGCTGACCCTGGCGTTGAAGGTGATTTCCAGCTTTTTGCCCGCATTGATCGCCTGGTTGATGGTGAACAGCGGCTTGGATGGAACCGAGTTGTTCACCACCACGCCACCGGAGGCCGCCGGGGCACCGTTCACCTTCGCGGAGACCAGGCTTTGGTAAGTGAAACCTGCGGGAAGAAACTCCGTGATCACCATCGGCGTGACACTGCCGGTGGTGCCCGTGTTTTCGATCACCAATGTGTATGCCACCGTGCCGCCCGGCTGAACATCCGCGGGAGTCACCGTTTTGTCAGGATAAAGAAGCGCCTGGCTGGTGATGTCGATGATTTCCATCGTGCTGGCCTTGGGAGCTTGATCAGAACGGGTCGATGCGGTGTTCACCTGGATGCCGGTGCCGGTGGCCCTCACATTCAAACGGAAACTTTTGATGCTCTGCGGGGCCATGCTGCCGACATTCCAAGTCAGGGTGCTGGTCCCGCTGCTGACCGCCGGCTGGGCGCTGACAAACTGCACGCCTGAAGGAAGAATGTCCTCCACCACCACATTCGTCAGCGTGATGAAACTGAAGTTCACCACATCGATGTCATAATAGAAATTCTCCCCCGGAGCCACGATGGGCTTGGAGGCGGTCTTGGCGATGAACGGTTTGCCTGCCAGGTTCGCGGCAGTGGGCTCATAATAGCGCCAGAGGTGGTCTTTGTTGTTGTACTCACCGCCGGCATCACCGCCAAAGGTGTCGGTGTAGGACTGGAGGAAACCATCGGTATCAAATGGCGAGTCGGCCTCTCCGGGATTCTTGAGAATCTTCAACTGAACACGGCTGTATTCAGGACGGAAGAGCTCCAGATTCCCCCAAGCCATACGGATGGCCTTGGGACTGGTCGAGTCATTCCAGCTCGTGGTCGCGGGCAGCGGATTCGCGGGGCTGAGGTCAAAGCCGATGCTGGAGGCGTCCACTCCGACGTAGCCGAGATCAGATCCCTGACGGCCGGGCTCGTCTTTGCTGACCATGCTGCCTGAGTAACGAATGCGCTGCCATGGCCCCATGCTGTTCACCGAAAGCTTCATTCGGTTGGAGTTGCTGGCCTGCGTATCCCACACCGTCTTGTCGAAGTGCCAGGCATAACCGCTCTGCGGACCTGCGACACCGCTGCCCATGCCCCAAGGTGTGTTGCCACGCTGGTCAGAAGAATCCACCAAAGCGCCGGGAGATTTCGAACCCCAGGCCAGCAACTGCTCCGCATCCCAGCGAGTTGTCGGAATGATCACATCGCCGGAGTTGTTGGTGATGTAGTTATCCGAGGTGGTGCCGATGTTGTTGTCCAGACCGCCTGATGTCACCCAGCTTTGCCAGACCGTCTTCGGATCGGTGGAATAAAAAATGCCGGTGTCAGCATACACGCCCGCCATGGTGCCGCGCATGACACCAGAGGAGCCATCTACAGCAAATGTCTTCTGGCCAACGATGTTCGGGCCGAGTTCGAGGCCTTTAAGCGCATTTTGCGCCGCTGCTGAGATCGAACCGTCGCCGAGGGACAAGATCGACTGCCCTTTCATCGGAATGGCGACGAATTTCCCCTTGCTGTCGATGTAGCCATACTGCGCTCCCACGACCTGCGTTCCCACAGGAACGAAAAACGTCGAGTAACCACCCGCACCCGTGGGAGTACCGACATCCGGCGTGGCTTTCATGACGAGGCCGATGATGTCGCCCGCCTTGAGTAATTGCTGACCCGCTTTCGCCCGCTGCTTGATCATGGCCATCGTGGCGTCATCAAACACTAGGTAGTTTGTGCGCTGGTTAAGGTTGTGAGCTGAAACATTATGAAGCGCACAAAAAAGCAACAAAAAAATGACAGAAATTACATTTGGGATATAATTTATCACTTTTTTCAAAGAAAAAAATCCTGTTACCTCGGACCCACACGCTGGGTAAAGGTAATTTGGATTTTTTCGGCTTTGAAAGGGCATGATTCCGGGTTAACACACCAATCCTAGCCACATCTAATATAATTTCAATAACTTTAATCCTGATAGTCAGATTTTGTTAATTATATTTGTTCCCATAGTTCCCACCTTCACCTCTAAGCACATTCGGCGAAGTATCTCTCTTTTACATACAGGCATCTGGAACTGAACCCCTATTCGAGGAAGTTGCGGAGCGGCGTGCCTCCATTCCGGCCTGTGGCGGGAATCTGCATCATCAAATCCACCGCTTTGCCAGTGCCGTCATTGGTGACCGAGGACGCGTTGCCCAAATGACCGTTCGGCAGAAGCAACTGCGGGTGATCGAAGGGCGCGCAACGCCTCCGCACACGCTCGTCCGTGAGAGACCTCATGAAGGCCACAAGAGCCTCCTTCTCGTCATTGTTGAGTCCAAGACGCTCCACATCAGGGTCGAGGTCATTGATGTTCGCCTCATGGAAGTCACCGCCGCGATTGTAGAAGTCCACCACCTCGCGCAGCGTCCTTTGACCGCCATTGTGAAAATAGGGAGCTGTCAGTTCGATGTTCCGCAGCGTTGGCGTTTTGAAGGCACCAAAGGCGGCCACACGTTCATCCGTCTTCACCTTGATGTTGGGATCCACACCGATGACCTGCTTGAACACCTTTTCGCCAAACTCCTTCGACAAACGTGACTCGGAGAGCGGGAAGCCAAAGGGATCCATGCCCCCGACGCCCAGATCCTGCAGCGTCGGACGCACGCCGATGTTGTAGAAGCCGTTGTCATACACCGCCTCGCCGCCGTCGCCCATGATCATGCGTTCGAGGCGGTCATTCTTGATGTGATGCACGCTCGCCTTCGTGAACTCGGCTCCGCCATGGCAGTTCGCGCATTTGGCCTTGCCAAAAAAGAGATCCAATCCTCGCTTCTGCTGCTCGCTGAGCGCGCTCATGTTTCCTTCGGCGTAATCGTCAAACGGCGTTTGATCAGAAACCAGCGTGGCTTCATAAAGCTGGATGGCCAGACCAAAGAAGAGACTGAAATTGGCCTCCATGTGTGTGTAAGCGGTCAATGTCGGCCGCGGTTTCTTTGCCTTCTTAAGCGCCTTGGACAGCTCTATCAGGCCCATCGTGTCCTCCGCCCCGCCCACAGGCTCGGTGCCATCAGCCGCCAGGTTCACCTCGCCCTGCCACCACTCTGGACGGAAGGCCTTTTTGATGAGGTCCGCATAGCTGCTGGTATTGATGCCGGGGAGGGGCTGGCGGCTGACTTCTCCCAGCACGCTGTCCTGCCGATGGACCTGCTGCAGTTCCAAAGGACGGCGATTCAGCAGCTTTCGGCCAAGTTCGGGGAAAAGCCGGCCCGTGGCGGACATTTCAAAATTGCTCAAGGGCGGCCCCACCGCCTGGGAGGCCAGGCTTGCGTTGTTCAGACTGATTCTGACGGGCTTGAGATCCTTGGGCTTGTCCGCCTTCCACAAATAGGCACCCACGTCACGCTGTCCGAAGGGATTCACGCCGTTGAAGCGGTCCTGGGCGCGGCCGTCCCAAAAATTGCGCAAGTTGAAGACGGCGTTGATCACCGTGGGAGTGTTGCGCGGCTCCACCCGGCGTGTGTTGACGCCCTGCACGTTGAAAATGTCATCCGGAGTGACCGTGCGGATTTCATTTTTACTCAGCGGATCCAGCCCTCCAAACTGCTCCAGGAAGACCCCCTGTGAGCTGGCCACGTCGTTGGCTTCCGAAATGACCGTCGAATTGCGATTGTTGACATCGGACAGCTTGTGAAACGGGAAATCCCCCTTTTTCAGCGTGTAATTGGGGCCGCCGATCTGAAATGTCTTGTCCGGGTCGGCATTTCCGTAGTTATCCACCCGCAACAAGCCCGGGCTGATCTGATTCTTGGCACGATTGTCAGCGCCGGCGTGGAAATGGCAGCTCGCGCAAGCCGTCCGGTTGTCACTGCCAACCTGCATGTCCCAGAACAGCGCCTTGCCCAGCAGAATGGCCGCCTTTTTGTCTCGAACAAAGCCGCTCAGGTTGGATGGCTCCGGCACCTTGCGTTTGCGCAGGGACTCCGGCTTAGGCACAGGCTCAGCCTTTTCCTGTGCTTGGAGAGTCAACGTGGCAAAGTTCAACCCGACTCCAACGAGGAGACAGGTCAAGGCTTTGGATGTGGGGGTGTGGTTTTTCATGTTTTGACTCATCGCGGTGAAAATCATCAGTGATAATAATATCCATAATGAGTTTCAGTTTGGCAATTATGGATTTATCAGATACAAAGAACTTACATCCACCATACTCACCGCTGCCTGACTCCCCGTCCCCGCGTCGTTTCCCCGCTAAAATTCCCTATACAGCCTCGACACCCGGCGATTCGGCCCTATTCTCGCCGCCCTCCTTCCAAAATGCCCATGAGCAAGAAAATCGTCCTCGCCTACTCCGGTGGTCTCGACACCTCCGTTCTCCTTTCCTGGATCAAAGACACCTACCAGGCCGAAGTCATCGCCTTCTGCGCCAACGTCGGACAGGACGACGAATTGAAGGGACTCAACGCCAAGGCCAAAAAGACCGGCGCGGCGAAAATCTACATCGACGACCTCCAGCTCGAATTTGCCCGCGATTTCATCTACCCGATGATCCAGGCCGGGGCCATCTACGAGGGCCAGTACTTCCTCGGCACCTCGATTGCCCGCCCCCTTATCGCGAAGCGCATGGTGGAGATCGCCAAAGCCGAAGGCGCCACCGCCATCGCCCATGGCGCCACCGGCAAGGGCAACGACCAGGTCCGCTTCGAACTCACCGCTGCTGCTCTGGCCCCGGATCTCGAAATCATCGCCCCGTGGCGTGATGAGCGCTTCCGCAATGACTTCCCCGGCCGTGCTGAAATGATCGCCTACTGCGAGGAGAAGAAAATCCCCGTGCAGGCCAGCGCGAAGAAGCCCTTCTCGATGGACCGCAACCTCCTCCACATCAGCTACGAGGCCGGCATCCTCGAAGACCCGTGGTTCGACGCCAGCGATCCGAAGTACAAGGACTACTTCAACGTTCTCTCCGTCTTCCCAGAAGCCGCGCCCGACAAGGCGGAGACCGTCATCCTCGAATTCGACAAAGGAAACTGCATCGCCGTGAATGGCAAGGTGCTCGATCCCCTCGGCGTCATGAAGCTCCTCAACAAGCTCGGCGGCAAGCACGGCGTCGGCCGCGTGGACATGGTGGAGAACCGCTTTGTCGGCATGAAGAGTCGCGGCGTGTATGAAACCCCAGGCGGCAGCATCCTGCACTTCGCCCACCGCCAGATCGAGTCGATCACAATGGACCGCGAGGTCATGCACCTGCGTGACAGCCTGATCCCGAAGTATGCGCAGCTCGTTTACAACGGCTTCTGGTATGCGCCGGAGCGCCTCGCCCTCCAGGCCCTCGTCACCGAGAGCCAGAAGAAGGTCAGCGGCACCGTTCGCGTGAAGCTCTACAAGGGCAACATCATCGCCGCCGGCCGCAAGAGCATCTACAGCCTCTACAACCCGCAGATCGCCACCATGGAGGCCGACCCCACGAAGGCCTACAACCAGGATGACGCCACCGGCTTCATCCGCCTCAACGGCCTGCGCCTCCGCACCGGTGCGATGCGCGACAAGAAGAAGTAGCAGTTCGGCAAGCTGCATGGAATGAAAAGAGGCTTGACTGGCAAGAGGCTAATTTGAGAAAACCATCTCAAAATCAGTCTTTTGTGAAGGCCATTTCTAAAATCACAAAGTCCTTGCGCCGTCAGAGCGGCATGGCGCTTTTGTTGGTGCTCGTCACCCTGGCACTTCTGGCTCTGCTGATTGTGGCTGTCATTTCCCTAAGCGGCACCGAGACGCATACGGCGGCAATTAGCCAGCAGATCTTGCAGGCGCGGCAACTGGCGGAAATGCCGCCAGGCATCGTCATGGCACAGCTTCGCGATGGCACGTCTGGGCTTGGGTTTAAACGCACATGGACTTCCCAGCCAGGCATGCTCCGCGTGTTCGGGCTGGAAAAGGAAAAAGACAGGCCGGCAAAACTTGAACGCGTTTACAAGCTCTACTCCGCCGCCAAAATGATCGAGGATGGGAATTTTGATGCGGCGGCAGAACTCGAAACCCTGGCGGACTGGCAGAAGAAGCCCGCCACTTTTACCGATTTGAACGCGCCGGAAATCATTCACGAGCCGCAGAAGGACGGCTCCAGCAAACCACGTCGTGTCTTCCCTATCCTAGACGCCTCAGTGTTCGACATAGACAACGACGGCCGTGTGGACAAAGAAGGCCGGGGACGCATCAATGGCGCGCAAATCGTCGGCGGCCCGCCGCCGGGTGAAAGCGTTGAACATCCGCTGCCCATGCCTGTGCGATGGATCTATGTGGCAAGGGACGGACGATTCGTCATCCCAGCCGACGAGCAGGAAGGAGCTGCAAACTTCGACGCATCCATCATCAGCAGTGAAAACCCGATCGTGGGGCGCATCGCGTTCTGGACGGATGATGAATCATGCAAAGTAAACATCAACACTGCCAGCGAGGCCGTCCCGTGGAGCACGCCCCACACCACAAGCTGGACAGATCGCAACCACGGCACCTACATCCCGGCTCAAAACGAGTTCCAGCGTTTCCCAGGTCATCCATCCACAACCTGTCTGAGCCCCGTCCTCGGAGCCTTCGACACCAGGTATCAATGGCAGCTGCCCCTCATTCAAAACACGGGCCTGGCAATCTACAAAGACCCGAAGTTCCTTGAAACATACTACGCCATGCTGCCGAGGACCAGCCACGGCGAAAAACCCGGAGAAAGTTCCCGCGGGGGCACCACGCTCGTCACCAGTACGCAGGGACTGCCGGTGAAACGTGAAAGGCTCTTCGCCAGCGTGGATGAATTCTTCCACTCCTCCGATCGCAAGATCAACGGATTCCCTGGAGCCATCGACGACCGTGAGATGCACATGGCGCGCTTTTTCCTGACAGCCCACAGCCGCGCACCCGAGACCAACCTCTTGAACCGTCCACGCATCAGCCTCTGGCCGCTCCAGGCACAGACCGGCATGGAACGTGGGGCCAAGGACAGGCTGCTGGCCTTCTGCTCCCGCGTGGCGGGCATGGAAAACGTATTTCACCGCGCCTCGGTGTGGCAGAGCACCACAAAGCCAGGCTCCTCCCAGAGCACGACCGAGGATCTGCTGCTTGAGCAAAACCAGCGGCTGCTCGGTTATCTGCAAGAGCTGACCAGCACAGGCATCCCAGGTTTCGGCAAAGAGACGTTTCTGGAGAAATACGGCCAGGCGGACCGGGATCAGACCCTCCTGGACATGTTCGACCTTCTGCGCTGGGGAGTGAATCCATGGCATGCCCGCACCACCGGTGGAAGCAACAATATTGACCCCAAAAAGTCATACTACTACCTGCCCCCTCGGGCCAACAGCGGCTTGAATGGCAATTACCTCGCCGAGGCCTCCGCCGTCCCTGTGATCGCCAGTAAGATGCCTCAGGGAAAAGCCTTGGACAAGCCAATCAAGACCTTCGGGCGTTTCCACACCGTGATCGAGGCCTGTGTCGTTTTCATGGCCACCGAGGTAGATGGCGAAGTCGTGGACGGGAATAAGCAGGTTATCGACCCTCAGGTCGCTCCTGTTCCTGTGCGGCACCACTCCCGCATGCCAGTACTCCCACGAGACCGCGTAAACAACAGCACCGGAGCCCCCGGACGTGACAATTTGGCTGACAATACCCGCAAAATGCGTGCCTACGTCATCCTCCAACCTTACACTCCGGCCGCAGGTATGCCGCCGATGAGCGCGAACATCCGTTATGTCATTCGAGGTCTTGATTTATGGCGGGCGGACGGCGTCGCGCTGGGCTTTCCCGCTGAAGCAGTCAACCGTGCGGCCGCCCCTGCGGGACAGACGGGAGATGGCGGCCACACCACAGCCTACACCGGGTTGCAAGGCCAGTTTGTCCGGCCAAACAACGCCACCAAGACCGTACCGGTCTCTTCCAAGACCTCTGAAGACGACCACTTCCCTTTTTTCAGCGCAGAAATCGATGTGAACGGCAAGAAAGAGTTCCTTTTCTCCGGCGGAGACATCACCATCGATGTGCGTACCGGCTTCGGTCCTGCAGAGAAACGTGGCGAACTCGTACAGACCCTAAAAATGAGCTTCCCGGCCACCACCTTGCGTGTCCCCGTCTTGGTGCGTAATGTAGATGCAGGCAGACCATGGCCCGGCACCGCACGAATGATCGAGGAAACCGGTGAGGTGGTCACTGGAGGACAGATGGACTACTGGCTCACTCCTTTGCTCGATCTCAACACCCGCATCAGCTACATCAAAGGCAATGGTGGCCCCTTTCCAGCAAGACGGCCAAGGCAGAAGACGAATCCCATGACCGGCGAGTTGATGTGGGATGCAAACGGCAAGCGAGTCATCGAAAATGTCGGTGATAACGGCAACGGTCGCCAGATCATCATCAACAAGGGAGACGTCTGCCGCTCTGTCATCGTGGATGTCCAAAATCCCTCCAAAGGCGATCTACGGCTGCATGCCGTGCAGCCGGAAGTCCCTGCGGACTGGTTCATGCCGCATCCGAACTATCACAAAACAAACATTACAGAGGCCCAGTCCCTCCGGCATCCAGGCACGGCTTTTGCTGGCCATTTCGGCCACACCCACACCATTCCAAACATCGCCAGCAACAGCGGACGCCAGCACGTCTGGCAGATCGCCGGCTACAAATTCCGGGGCAACAGCGCCCAGGTCGAAAAATCCTACGGGCTCCTGCGGGATGTGCCGAGCTGGCAGGACTGCCAGCCAGCCGTTCCCATGCGGCTCGATGGCGCCTACAACGCGGACAACCGTCCTGGTGACTGGGACAATGGCATCGGCCGCATTGAGGACGGCCCCTACATCCGTGTTCCTGACCAGGGCGGGCTGGACACCGGAAGCGGCGGTTACTTCGGCCGGGCCGGTTTTGCAGAGGAGAAGGGCAAAAGCTACTCCCCAAACCGCCAGATCACATCCGCCGTGGCCTTCGGTTCCCTGCCCACCGGCGTGCATGGAAAGACCGAACCACGCCCCTGGCAAACCCTGCTATTTTGTCCAAACCCGCCCTCACGCTCCACACCCGCCACAGAGGAACCTAGGCCACAGGATCACTTCGGATTCATCGCGCCGCGAGATCACCTGCTGCTGGATTTGTTCTGGATGCCGGTCGTCGAGCCCTATGCCATCAGCGAGCCGCTCTCCACGGCGGGAAAAATCAACCTGAACCATCAGTTGATGCCTTTCACACACATCCGGCGCGCCACCGGCCTGCACGCTGCTTTACGCGGCACCCGTCTTACCGCGCTTGCTCCCGCGCTCGCTTGGGCGCGGAAAGCCAGCACGACGGGCGCCGCGGCAGCAGACCTCAATGAATGCTACAAAAGCTGGTCAAACTGGCTGCGCTTCGACACCGGATACGAGATCAATGCTGACGAGACCCTGCGCGGCCTCCAGGTCCGCTTTGATCGTGGGGATGTTTTCCGGTCGGCCTCCGAAATATGTGACATTTTCCTCGTCCCCAAGCCTTTCGAAGGCCGCACCTACCCCGCCGGAAAGCCATCGACATCCCCGAAATACGAAGCCATGACCGATTGGTGGAATGGAAAGCTTACAGACCAGAAAGATGGCTTTGAACTCACCGGTGACAATCTCCGCGAATCTCCCTACAACCAACTTTATCCCCGCCTAACCACTCGGTCGAATGTTTATCAGGTGCATTACCGCGCACAGGCGCTCAAGAAAAAGCGCTCCACCGCCGCGCATGTCTGGGTCGAAGGGCGGGACATCATCACCGCCGAAAGCCGCGGTTCCATGATCTTGGAGCGCTATATAGACCCGAACGACCCGACGCTGCCCGACTTTGTGGGAAAACCGTTTCAGGAAGGAGCGCTCGACGATCACTACCGGTTCCGCGTCATTCTCAAAAAGCAATTCAGTCCATGAGACACGCCCTCCAGCTTTGGAACAAACGGCGTCGCAGACATCACGGCTTTTCCATGACGGAGACCGTTTTGGCCTCCGGTATCGCCGTCATGACCGTGGCGGTGCTCTTCGCGCTGCTGCCGGGCAGCTTGGGAAGCCTGCGTGATTCGGTGATTCTCTCCACGGACAGCCGCATCGTGCAATCCGTCACCGCAAGCTATCAAATGCTGGAGTGGGCACAGGTTCAAAAACTGCGCCACACAGGCGGAGCCCCCCTGTTCTACTTCGACATTCAGGGTGATGAGCTGCACGCGAAATCAGCACCGGAAGCCAGCTTCGTGGCGAGTGTCGAGGTCACCTCGCCACCGCAGCTGCCTGGCGCTCAAGCCCCAAGCACTAGGCTCGGCATGCTGATCATCCGCATCGCCAAAGGCACTTCCCCTGCCTGTCTGGACGATCCGCGGATGCATCGCGTCCATCGCGTGCTCCTGGCACAGACTGACGCATCTCCTTGACCCAGCCTACTCCGCATGCGCCCGTCTGAACGACATCCCACAGAGTCGGCGGCTTTCACGCTGCTGGAACTACTGGTCAGCATGACAATCACCGCGCTGTTGATGGTGCTGCTCGCGCAGATGTTACGCTCCACTCAGCGGGTGTGGTCAAACGCACGCTCATCCACCGCCGCTTTTCGCGAGACGCGAACTGCGTTCGAGAGCATGACGCGCCAGCTCGCCATGGCCTCGCTCAATAGCTACTGGGACTACGACAACGCCGCCGATCCCGAGCTTTACCAGCGCCAGTCGGAGCTGCACTTCGTCTGCGGCCCCGCACATGATCTGCTCGGAACGGAACGTCCCGTTTGCGGTCATGCCGTCTTCTTCCAGGCACCACTGGGAATCACTCATGACATGCCCGGTAGCCCGGGTGCCAGTTTGGACGACAGGCTCAACGCTTTCGGCTATTACATCACCTATGACAGTGACACATCGGCACGCCCGACATTCCTAGGCGGGCAGCATGCGGCTCATACCCCGCGAAAATGCTTCCGCCTCATGGAAGTGTGCCTGCCCGCCGAGCAGATGGACCTGTACCAGCTCGTCCCGGTCATCGACAAGAGCGTCACGCCTCCGGTCACCCTGATGAAGCCACGTCTTGGAGAACAGACCCAGGCGGCGGACCTTTACGCGTGGTTCCGCTCACGCCTGGACACCCACTCCCATGCGCTGGCAGATCATGTCCTCGCTCTCATCATCCAGGCCCAGCCGCCTCCGTCCATGCCGCCGACACCTCCTGCTGAGGACTACACCTACGACACTCGCGGGCACCAGCTGCTGCCGAAAAACAAGCCGCTGAACCCGCGCCTCGCACAAACCCGCCATCAACTTCCTCCAACAATTCGCGTAACCTTGGTCGCGCTTGACGAACAGACCTGGGGAAAGCTTTCTGACGGTCTTGCGGATCAGTATGCCAGGGAACTGCTCACCCTGGTTGGGCAGAATCTGTTCAAATCACCCGCCAACCTCGAAAAAGATCTGCAAATGCTCGCCGAGGAAATGCGAAAGCGACGTCTCGTCCACCGGGTCTTCAACACCGTCATCCCCATCCGCTCGGCACAATGGTTTACCTCCCGGGAAGGAGCCTCCCCGCCATGAACGTGCCCCCTTCCTGCCTTCGGTTCTCATCCGGAATGACGCTTGCCGAACTGCTCCTGGTCTTGCTGCTCATCAGTGTGCTGGTCGGCATGTCCACATCTATGATGCGAGATTCGATTGAGAGCCAGCAACTCAACACCACCGCCACCGCGCTCACACATCAGTTGTCCAACTGCGCCCTACAGGCGGTGCGCCTGAACCGTGCCGTCGAAATCCGCTTCCTTCAAAACGATCCCGCAAGACCTGGACAGTGGTGCTCCATGCAAGCATGGGCACGGGATCCCGCCTCAGGCACGAACCAGCCCCTCGGCCATCTCTTCCGTCTGGGAGAGCACATCACCTTTCTCGACAGTCCGGAGCATTCAGGCATCCTCGGGCTCAAAACATCGTCCGGCCACATCGGCGGCTTTTCATTCCACCCCCGCGGCAGCACCAGCTTGCCGAGAATCTTTGCCAAGGACTCCAACCCTAACTGCCTCACGCTCATACCTTCCCGTTTTTTGCCAGTCCGGGACGGAAGCCTGCCATCCCTCAGCCGCACATTGTCCATCCATCCCACCAGCGGAAAAATCACGCTCTATTGATGCCCTCACCACAGTGTGAATCCCACCCTGCCGGCGCGGCGGATTTTCTCACTGAACAAAAGCAGCAGCGTCCCTGAGCCATACACCAGATTGGCCAGCCCCACCCAGATAGGAATGAAACCATGCGGCACCAGCGGTCCGCGTGGAGGCTCGGTGCCGGGAAACACTTGGTTGATGAAATACAGCCCGGCCATCGCTCCGCTTAGAAAAAGCACGACCAGCAGCACCCTGCAGTATCGCCGCTCGCTCATAAATCCATACATCACCACAAGGCTGATCGCATACCAGCTCATGGATCCGGCAAACCAGGCAAAGAGCTCGTGAAAGAGAAACATTGCCGTCACCAGGGCTCCGAAACACATGTGCGCCCACATCACCTTTTGGGTGAACTCCACCTCTTTACGGTAAACCGCTCCGCGTTGGCGTTGCACATCGAGCATGAGTTCTCAGGGGTCTGTGACAGGATTTTCGTCAAGGTTGTCTCTGAGAATCACACTGTTTTTCCGATTCACAGCCAACCAAGCACTCTTCTTAGCAAGTTTCCGTCCACAGTCCATGCATAAATTGGAAGTCACCACCGCATTTCTCACCTCACCCGTGCTCCAAACCGCAGCCGTGGACAGCCCAGTGAAAGTATTACCATTGATCATCAATCCATTAACCCCGTCCTCCAGCAGCACCCCAGTCCCCTCGTCGATGCCCATTGGCGTCTTGTCCTCCTTCGGACGCTTGTCCTTGCCCGCGCCGATGTAGGTGTTGCAGAAGGTGTTCGCGCTGATCGTGTTGCGCTCGGAGTCTTTCGCCACACGCACGGAGAACTTGTGCGCGATGGTGAAGGTGTTCGCGCTTAGCGTGCAGCCGCAGGCGTCCCGCAGGTCGATGCCGCCCTCCAGATGATGAGCGATCACATTCGCGCTCAGCGTGATGCCGTAGCAGTCACGGTCCAGGATGATCGCCGTCTCGTTGCACTCCTCGATCATGTTCCCGCTCACCACCGAGCCGTAGGTGTTCTCGATGATGATCCCGTGGCCCAGATGATCGTCGATGTTGTTCCCGTTCATGCACAGGTTGAAGGAATCCCCGCAGAACAGCGCGTCCTGGTTCTCCTCGAAGTGGTTCGCGTTCACCACGATGTCGTGGCAGTTAATGATCTCGATCCCGCGCTTCTTGTTGTAGGTGATGATGCAGTCCGCGATGCGCGGATCCTCAAAGCAGTCCTTCATGTGGATGCCGTGGCCGCCGTGGTGGTCCACAGACATGCCTTCGAGATAAATTTCCTGAATCCCCTCCGCGAAGATGCCGTCGCCGCTTTTCTCATTGCCGCTGATGCGCAGGTCAGCCATCTGCACGCGCCACAGCCGAGCCTTCGCGTCCTGGTCCAGGTTCGCAGGCCGCAGGATGAAAGCCGGCGTGCCGTTCTCGCTCTTGTTGATGATGTGCGTGGCCGCGCCGCCGCCCGTGATGCGCGTCTCCGCCGTCTTCACCCGCAGCGGTTCCGTGATCTCGTAGTTCCCCGGCGGGATCATCACCAGGCCGCCGCTTTCCGGCACCGCGTCCAGCGCCGCCTGCAGGTTCGGATGCTTCGAGGCATCCACCGTCACCGGCGCGACGGTTTGCGCGTTAAGTATTGCAGACAGACAAAACAGGGAGAGAAGTTGGATTTTCATCGGGCAACAAACGTGCGCCCACACCCCATCCCTCGCACTTTCGACCTGCAAAAACCTTTCTTCCTGCCACGTTCCACCTCACCACCATGATCACACGCCTCACGCTCCTGCTCGCCGCGACCCTTTCCCTCTCCTCCGCCTTCGCGGAGCCGAAGAAGCTCCTCGTCGTCACCGTCACCACCGGCTTCCGCCACTCCTCGATCGAGACTGCGGAGAAAGTCATCGCCGAGCTCGGCCAGAAATCCGGCGCCTTCACCGTCGATTACGTCCACCATCCCGAAGGCCAGCCCAAGAACCCCGGCAAGCCCCCCGTCAAAGGCCCGAAGGACACCGACGAGTCCTTCAAGGGCAAGCAGGAAGCCTACAGCGCCGCCCTCGCCAAGTTCAACGAGGACAACAAGGCTTGGGGCGACAAGATCAAGGCCTACATGGCCGACAAGATGGCCCTCGACAAAATCAAGCACTACGACGGCTTCGTCTTCGCCAACACCACCGGCGACCTCCAGTTCCCCGACCGCGAAGGCTTCATCAAGCTCATCGAAGGCGGCAAGGCCTTCATCGCCATGCACTCCGGCTCCGACACCTACCATCCCTTCCGCGGCTACATCGACATGCTCGGCGGCGAGTTTGAGACCCACAAGGCCCAGGTCGAGATCCAGCCCATCCTCCACTCCCCCGGCCATATCATCACCAAATCCGTCCCCCAGGGCTGGAAGGTCTTCGACGAGATCTACATCATCAAATCCTTCGACAAGGCCAAGGTCCACGGCCTCCTCGGCCTCGACTCCCACCCCAACCTCTCCCAGATGAACGACGAGGAGAAAGCCAAGGTCACCGCCGAGAAACGCTACTACCCCGTCTCCTGGTGCAAGGAATACGGCGCCGGTCGTGTCTATTACAACTCCCTCGGCCACCGCGAAGACGTCTGGGACCCCACCTGGAAAGCCGACACCAAGGAGCGCAGAAACAGCCCTGAGATCGCCCAGACCTACCAGGAAATGATCCTCGCCGGCATCAAATGGGCCCTCAAGCTCGACGAAGCCGTCTCCACCCCCGGCAACATCCCCTGATTCCACCTTCTGGAGAGAAACACTCCCGAGGTTCCGAACACGGCAAGGCCGGAGGTTGACTTGGCGTTCCGCCTGCACCATTCAGGCTGCCTTAGGCTATTTCCACTTCGTTCCGATCCTCTCCCTTCGCGCGACTGCCTTCTGCACCCAAGGCTATCCTGTTCCTGCGCAACAGGGCCTTCCCTTATTGCACCGCAACAAGGCAATACTGCCTCATACAGCCGCAGCGCGTTGCGGTGAAAGCTCGCCGGCATGTTCAGCCAGTTCCCGGGCGGGAGGCGGTTGAATTTATCGACCACGAAATTGGTTAAGGGAGCCCCCGCAGTCAGCCCCCCTGCATTGCCCGGCAGCCCACGACTCCTTTCGCGAAGACGCTCGCCCCTGGTTACAGCCTGTTTGCCAACCCGTGGCCGCTGGATGCCAGCCCGGCCTCATCGCAGATGACCGGCGCGACCGTTTTCACCGTCACCGCAAATCCTTCCACAGCAGACGCCATCCAGTTCTGGAAAGGAGACCATCAGGCAGGATCGTCCGGCTACACTGGATACTGGTTCTTCCGGAGGCCAAACACCCTGTCCGTGTGGACCGCCAACGGCGATGCCAGCTTGAGTTCGAAGAACGATTCGCCGCTGTTCAAAGCGTCCCGGGCAGCGTTCCTCAACCGACGCGCTACCTCGCCCGTCTTGTGGTTGCTGCCAGCCCCTTGATCCTTGGTTGAAACCTCTGCTCCAAGTGGCTACCCCGCAAGGACTCGAACCTTGAACGAGAGAATCAAAATCTCCTGTGTTACCATTACACCACGGGGTAAGAGGTGCGAAGGGCGGATAGTAATGCTTCATTCGAACTGCGCAAGAGCCGCTTCCGGCGGAGTTGGATGGATTCTCACCCTGCGTCCAAACGATAGCGCTCAGAACCCGGAAAATCGGCATATGAGTTGAGAGCAACCGGCGGGAGTCTGAAACAGTGAGGGTGAAAAAATCCCCCTGAACTCAGCTCTCGATCACCCACGCAAGCAAAGGGATGACTGCTCAACTTCGGTGACGAACCGAACGGATGAATCATCAAAGCAGGGGCAAATTGGCTTTCTTGGCCAGGTTGATGAAAGCATCAAAGCGAGCCTTCAAAACGACCTTTCTAACAACTTCATGTGAGCCGTTCAAGGCCCGGAGTCTCCCTTATTCCCGTTTACCGTCATTTTTTTTGCTGTCCCGGTGCCCTAACGACCAAACCCCTGATTTTTCAGGGATTCAGCGCCATGCCATGCGACACATTAATTGAAATTATGGTAAAGTTAAATATTTATGCTTGCAATACTTTCCATAATTTGCAGAATGAAAATGCAATTTGAGAAAATACTATGAAGAAGCTCATCCTCATCCAAAACGATTATCCCGGCACCGGTAAGAGCACTCTGGCGCTCTGTTTTCACCGCTATCTCCAGCAGTATGGCGTGCCTCATCAGGTCCTCTCCCTCACCGAAGAGGACATTCCCTCCCACACGGGTTCCAAAACTCTCGATGCCAGTTCGCTGACACCGAGGGAATTCCTCGCCAACATCGACGCCTCCCCGTTGACGGTTCTCGACATCGCCACCGGCCTGGGAGAGTTTTTCAACAAGTTCTATCAGGGTAGCGACATGGAGCAGATTCTCCACGAAGCCGGCGTGGCCGTCTCAGTGGTGCTCCCCGTTACGGCTGACCGCGAGAGCTTTGACTCCGTGATCGAAGCAGCGGAGGTTTTCTCCGACAACGCCGAGTACCTCATCGCCCACCTCGTCACCAGTTGCTACGACGAGGACGACAAGGTCTGGGATACCAGCTATGCCGCCCGCGTGATGGACATGTTTGAGGCCGTGGAACTGCACATCCCGGAAATCACCTTCCACCTCGAATTGAGCACCGAGCACATGAGCCTCGACAGCGCCCTCCAGCAAGGAGACGCCGAAGAGCGTCTGGGCAAGGAATACGCAAAGTGGCACCGCCGCGTCATGGGCCAGGTGGACAGCGCCCGCCAATACCTCTTTGGTGACGCCTTCCGCCCCACAATGGCTCCAAAGCCTGCCAAACCGGCACGCAAGCCGAGAGCAGGCAAACTGGCCGCTTAATCCCCTGCAACTGCGGACTATTCGAACAGTTCCGGATAACACCGTTCTGCCACAGCCCGGCTGAGAGCCAAAATCTCGGCCGGGCTGGTGCATTTCTGGGCCTCGAGGGCCAGTTCTTCGCACTCCGCCACAGACAGCCGGCGCACTGCATGCTTCACACGCGCGATCTGCGTCGTCGCCACGCTGAGTTCATTCAGCCCCAGCCCGATCATGAGCGGTGTGAGGGTCAAATCAGAAGCCATCTCCCCGCACATGCCGATGCGGATGCCCGCCGCCCGGGCTGCCGAGACTGACATGCCGATCAAGCGCAGCACAGCCGGATGTGTGGGCTGGTAAAGACCCGCCACACGGTCGTTCAGCCGGTCCACCGCGATGGTATACTGGATCAGGTCATTGGTGCCCAGGCTGAGGAAATCGACCTCCGCGGCGATCATATCCGCCGACAGCGCGGCGCTGGGAATCTCGATCATCGCCCCAACCTCGACCTCTTCAGGCACATCGAAGCCCTCGGCGGCCAGTTCTTCCGCGCATTCATTCAGGACGGCCTTCGCGTCGAGAACCTCCTGCACCCCTGAAACCATCGGAAACATGATGCCTGCGCGACCATGCGCTGCCGCGCGCAGCAGCGCCCGGATCTGCCGCTTGAACAAATCCAGCCTCCCCAGCGAGAGACGGATGCCGCGCCAGCCGAGAAACGGGTTCGGCTCCGGCTCCACCGCCAGACGCTCGTCGATCTTGTCACCACCGAGGTCCAGCGTGCGAAACACCACACGCTTAGGGGCCAGAGAGCGCACCACGCGGCCGTAAGCCTGCGCCAGTTCGTCCTCCGTCGCGTCCGGATTCTCCAGGTGCAGAAACTCCGTGCGGAAGAGGCCAACCTCCTCAGCACCGCTGTCCTGCACGATGTCCACTTCATCGACAAACTCGGCGTTCGCGCCGACACAGATCGTTCCACCGCAGAGCGTCACCGCCGGCTCGTGGCGGTCTTCCTGGAATACATCTTCGCGGCGTTCCGCCTGCTCTTCCCTCGTGCGATAGCGAGCCAGCGTGTCTGCGGAGGGGTTTAGGATCAGCCTCCCGCCCTCGCCGTCCAGCAGCACCGAGTCACCGCTGTGCAGTTCGTCGCAGATGCCGTGCAGTTTCACCACCGCCGGGATTGCCAGCGAACGTGCGATGATCGCCGCGTGGGAGACCGCGCTGCCCGTCTCCACGGCAAAGCCGAGCACCTTGCTGCGGTCGAGCTGCACCGTGTCCGATGGGGTCAGATCATGCGCCACCACGATCACCGGCTGGTCAAACATTGGGTGCTGAAGCAATTCTCCACGCAGATGGCGCATCACACGGTGCGTCACATCTTTGATGTCCAGAAAGCGCTCACGCAGGTAAGCGTCGGACAGGCCGCGCAATGCGTCCATGTGCTTGCACATCAACTTGTAGTAGGCCCAGTCCACGCAGACGAGCTTCTCCCTCACCATTTTCTCCGTCTGCTTCAGGATCGTGGAGTCCTGCAGGATGAGTAGGTGCGTCTCAAAGATCTCGCTCTCCGCGCTCCCCTGCTCGCCGTCCATCACCCGCTGCAGTTCCTCGATCTCGCGCCGAGTCACCTCCAGCGCGGCGTGCAGCCGTGTCATTTCCGCATCCGCCATCTCAGGCGTGATCTTGTCCTCGTCCGGCTCGTCGAACTGGTCCTTCAGCACATGCACCACCGCATGCGCCACGCCCTCCGACACGGCAGTGCCGGTCCAGATTTTTTCAAGCATGGGCGCGTGATCAGTCATCAGTCCACCTTTCACGCCGAGTCGGACGTTTGGCAAACGCCACGGTGGTTAAACCGCCGCCAGCGCCTTTTCCATCCGCTTTTGAAACGCCGTCGCCTTCGCGTTCTCGCCCAGGACATCCAGCATCGCGAGATAATCCTGCCCCACCGCCTCGTAGCTCGCGGCCTCCACAGGAAGCTGTGCCTCCAGGATCGCCAGGCTCCGCTCAAAGTGCTGCTGCGCCGCCTCGTTGTCCTTCAACTCATGGCAGGCCGTGCCCAGGTTGCACAGCGACTGCGCCACATCCCGGTGCTTGTCACCAAGCACCGCCAGGCGGATCTTCAGCCCGTCCTCGAACATCTCCTTCGCTTGGTCCGGGAAACCGGCCGCGTAATAAAGGCTGCCGAGATTGTTGAACACGCACGCCACGGACTCCGACTCGCGCCCGCGCTTGTTCTCCAGCGTCTCCAGCGACCGCAGATAATGCTGCTCAGCCAGCGCGAACTTGCCCATGTTCTTGTAGGTCATCGCCAGATTGTTCCGCAACTGCGCCGCCACCTCCAGATTGTCCCCGCCCAGCGCCTCATGGTTGCCGATGGCCTCTTCGTAATACGGCAGTGACTCCGCCTCCCGCCCGTTGAAGTCCAACAAGGTCGCAAGACTCGTGCGCACGTTCGCGATCGCGTCCGCCGGCAGCTCCAGTTTCTCCCCGGCCTCCAGCGCCTCCAGATAAATCGTCTCCGCACCCGCGGCATCACCCGCGTCCCGCAGCGCGTCTCCCAACACCTGCAGCGCGCGCACCAGCGCCGGCGCCTTCCCCGGAAACTCCCGAACCGCCTCACGCTGCGCTTCAACCGCCGCTCGGGCAGCCTGAAGTGCGGGATTGGAGTCTGTCACTGATGATGGAGCGGGAGTCTCGGTCATGATCGCGGTTGGGCGGTCGGAGGTTGAAGGGGTACCTTCGGGGGCAGACTCGCCCTACGTCAAGTGCCTCCTTCATTCGAAACCCGAAAACTCAAGGATCCAAATCCTGTCGTCACACGGTCTGCTCATGCGGCAGCGGCTTGCCGATGCTGTACACCTTGAAGCCAATCTGGCGCAGCTTGTCATGTTCGAGCAGGCTGCGGCCGTCGAAGATCCACGCTGGTTTCACCATTGATGCGTAGATGGCCTCAAAGTCGAGCCTCCTGAACTGATCCCACTCCGTGAGCACGAGCAGCGCGTGCGCACCTTTCGCCGCCTGCACGGCGCTGGTGGCGAACTCCACATTCGGATCGTCTGCCTGGATGCCGAGATCCTTCCACATCTGCGGAATGGTGACCTTCGGATCGTAGATGGAGAGCGTGGCGCGCTCTTCCAGCAGGTCTTTACAGACGTAAATGGCGGCGGACTCGCGAGTGTCGTTGGTGTCCTTCTTGAAGGCAAAGCCGAGAACAGCGATTCGCTTGCCCGTCACGGTGTTGAAGAGCGTACGCAGCACACGCTCGGCAAAGCGGTGCTTCTGCCAGTCGTTCATCTGAATGACCTGATCCCAGTAAGCGGCGACCTCCGGCAGGCCGAAGTGGCCGCAGAGATAGACGAGATTCAGCACGTCCTTCTGGAAGCACGAGCCGCCAAAGCCGACGGAGGCCTTGAGGAACTTCGGCCCGATGCGTGAGTCGGTGCCGATGGCACGGGCAACCTCGTCCACGTCCGCGCCGGTTTTTTCGCAGAGCGCGGAGATGCTGTTGATGGAGGAGATGCGCTGGGCGAGGAACGCGTTCGCGACAAGCTTCGAGAGCTCCGAGGACCACAAGTTGGTGGTGAGAATGCGCTCACGCGGCACCCAGTTCGCATAGACACTCACCAAAGTCTCCACCGCCGCCAGGCCTGCCGCCGTCTGCTCGCCACCGATGAGAATGCGGTCAGGCCTGCTCAAATCAGCCACTGCAGTTCCCTCGGCGAGGAATTCCGGGTTCGACAGAACCTGATGCCGCCCCCCTTTCTCGCTGGACGCGAGGATGGTCTGGATGGCCTCCGCCGTGCGCACCGGGATGGTGCTCTTTTCGACGATGATTTTCGATGACTCGGCCACCTCCGCGATGGTGCGGGCCACGGACTCGACGAAACGCAAATCGGCCGCCTTGTGCGCACCAACGCCAAAGGACTTCGTCGGCGTGTTCACGCTGACGAAAATGATGTCCGCGTCACGGATGCATTCCTTCACCGCCGTTGAGAAAAACAAGTTTCTCCCTCGTGCCTCGACAACAAGCTCATCAAGCCCCGGCTCGTAAACCGGCAGATTGTCCGAATTCCACGCCGCGATACGATCGCTATTCAAATCAACGACATCCACGCGGATGTGCGGACATTTCGCGGCGATCATCGCCATAGTGGGACCGCCGACATAACCGGCGCCGATGCAGCAGATTCTCATGAGTTTTTCAGTGAAGGTTCGGAACAAGCGCCAGTTTTTTTGCGTTCGGGAGTCAGCGCCAGAGAGACTCTGGACGGGCCTCGCCGAATATGCAATAGCACGCATCTTTCGATGCGGTTCCAAGGGGAAAACTTTGATCTTTCAAAGTGGTGGCAGAGGGGAGATTTGAACTCCCGACCAAAGGCTTATGAGTCCTCTGCTCTACCCCTGAGCTACTCTGCCGTCATTGTTTTCGTGATGGCTCCTGAGGTAGGGATCGAACCTACGACCTAGTGGTTAACAGCCACCCGCTCTACCGCTGAGCTACTCAGGAATCACGTTCCCCTCCCGAAGAAGGGGCGGGATTGATAAACGTTTCCGTTCTTTGCGCAAGCACTTTGTCAGACAGAAACATTGAGGGTTTCAGCCGGCTGAATTCATCTTCAAAAGTTCCTTCAGCAGGCCCTTCTGGCGGTAGAACGTCACCTCTGCTTCTGCAGTGGTTTGCAAGTCGGCACGAATGGCGTCGGCGCTGCGTTGGGATAGCACATGCTCGCGAATGAGCGCGGTTTTGCGTGATTGAAGCGCGAGGAATTCGGCATCGACGACAGGCGTCGCGGGCCATTTGCCCGCGGCCTGGCCTTCGCGCAGCACCTGCTTGAACGGCACACCGATTTTTTGCGCGTGCTGCTTGGCGTCATTGATTCCTGCGAACCAGTCAGGATGCACAAGGCGGTAGTAGTCGCGCATGGCCTGCTTGTTGTAATGAATGACGAGCTTGCTGCCCTCGACACCGAGGAAGCCAGTGCCGCGGAAGGAGTCGGCATCGATCGTGTCCACAAAGAGCAGTTCCTCGCGATCGACAGCGAATTCCCACTTCAGGTCCCATAGCAGGAGGCCGGCGCTTTCGAGCAGTTCACGCACGGCCCAGCCGCCGAGGATGGCCATCTTGATCGTGGTCAGGAAATCTTCGCTGCTGAGGCCGGACATGATGAGCGCCTCCTGCTTGCTCACGGCACGGTCTTCCGGCTCGTATTTGCTCGTGAGGTCGTAGATCGGACGCTCCAGCATCTCCCAGATGCCCATGGGCTTCGAGAGGCCGAGTTCCTGCTCGTAGGCGCGCTTCGCGGCGTCGCTGAGGCTTTGATACTTCTTCAAAATGGACGAGCCGCTCGTCACGCCGAAGCGCACGATGTACTCCAGCGGCACCACATACGTGGCGCTCTGGTGAAAATGGGCGTAGTCAAAGACATGCGCGCCCAGCAGCGTGCGCTGTGGCGGGTGCATGACGGGGAAGCGGCGGACGACGTTGTAGCAGCTCGGATTGGCCGGCATGCCCTCGCGGACGATCTCGCCCGTCTTCGCGTCCACCATGCCGATGTGATGCGTGGCCGCTCCACGCTCCAGCATCGTTTCCAGCGGGCCGGAAAGCAGCTCCTTGCGCCAGGAATCGTCCATCGGCGCTGATTCGATGGCTTTTTTCACACGATGCCATGTCTCCGGCTTTCCGAGGCGGGAATACATCGCGTGGCGGAAGATGGCACGGCTCAGATCGTTGCCCTCGATGTTGAAAATCGAGCCCACGTCAAAGACCGAGCCCGCGGGCGTGGTTTCGCAGACCACAAAGCCCGGGTGATCAGGCACGGCGTAAAGATTCTGCACGGATCCGCGATAGACGGGCTCGCCGAGCTTGGAGAAGTCGAGGTGCGTTGGCGCTGGGGCGGGATGGGACATGGTTCACGGGAAAAACAACGGTTTCTGCCAACGCGCAACCGCGAACAGCGTGCTGGCAACGGCGAACTTTAAACTTTGAACTTTGAACTTTAAACTTCCGGCTCAAACTCCGCCCCTCCATGTCCGAAGCCACCGCCAATCCGTCCCCTCCCCTCGATTTCATCCGCGAAATGATCGCCGCCGATGTCGCGGCCGGGCGCAATGGCGGCCAGGTGGTCACGCGCTTTCCGCCGGAGCCGAACGGCTACCTCCACATCGGCCACGCGAAGAGCATCTGCCTGAATTTCGGCCTCGCCCAGGAATACGCGCCGAATGCGCGCTGCCACCTGCGCTTTGACGACACGAATCCCACTAAAGAAGAAACCGAATACGTCGAAAGCATCATGGAAGACGTGAAGTGGCTCGGTTTCGACTGGGGCACGCACCTTTTCTACGCCAGCGACTACTTTGAGAAGCTCTACGGATTCGCCGAGCAGCTCATCACCAAAGGTCTGGCCTACGTCGATGACCAGACGCAGGAGGAGATGCGGCAGAATCGCGGCACGCTCACCACGCCGGGCACCCGGAGCGCCTGCGCGGACCGCAGCGTGCAGGAAAATCTCGATCTCTTCCGCCGCATGCGCGCGGGTGAGTTCAAAGAGGGCGAGCGCGTGCTGCGCGCGAAGATCGACATGGCTTCCCCGAACATGCACCTGCGTGATCCGGCCATCTACCGCATCCTTCACGCGCACCACCACCGCACCGGCGACAAGTGGTGCATCTACCCGATGTATGACTACGCGCATCCACTGAGCGACGCGCTGGAAAGCATCACGCACAGCCTCTGCACGCTGGAGTTTGAGATTCACCGCCCCCTTTACGAGTGGCTCATCAACAACGTCGATGGACTGCCCGGTCAGCCGTATCAGCGCGAGTTCGCGCGCCTGAACGTCACCTACACCGTGATGAGCAAGCGCAAGCTGCTCCGCCTCGTCAAAGACGGCCTCGTCAGCGGCTGGGATGACCCGCGCATGCCAACGATCAGCGGCATGCGCCGCCGCGGCATCACGCCGGCTGCTTTGCGCGCGTTTTGCAAAACAGTCGGCCTCACGAAGTTTAACTCGCTCACCGAAGTCGCGCTGCTGGAGCATGCCATCCGCGAAGATCTCAACAAAACCGCCCGCCGCGCCTACGGCGTGCTGCGGCCGATCAAAGTGGTCATCGAAAACTATCCGGAAGACCAGGTGGAGCACTTTGAGTCCGCCAATCATCCCGAAGACGCCAGCGCGGGCACACGCCAGGTGCCGCTCTGCCGCGAGATCTACATCGAGGCCGATGATTTCATGGAATTCCCCACCGATGGCTTCCACCGCCTCAAACCCGGCGGTGAAGTGCGGCTGAAATTCGCCTTCTGCATCATCTGCAAAGAGGTCATCAAAGACGCGGCCGGAAACATCACCGAACTGCGCTGCACGTATGATGAAGCCACGCGCCACGGTCAGAAGCCGGAGGGCCGTCCGAAGCCCAAAGGCATCATCCACTGGGTCAGCGCCCGTCATGCCATCGATGCGCAGGTGCGGCTCTACGACCGCCTTTTCACCGTCGAGACGCCAGATGCCGATGCAGGCGAAGATGGCGACTTTACGAAGTTTTTGAACCCCGGATCGCTCGAAGTCATCGAGAAGGCCAAACTCGAGCCCTCGCTGCAAAACGCGGAACCCGGCTCGCACTGGCAGTTTGAGCGTGTGGGCTACTTTTTCGCCGATCCGGTCGATTCGAAGCCCGGCGCGCCCGTTTTCAACCGCACGGTCACGCTGAAGGACGGCTGGGTGAAGAAGTGAGTCATTCCAATCTGAGTCGAACGATGTTTTGACTTGAGGGTGGTGAACCGGTCAGATTGGCCGCGCATTCCACCTCATATCCTCATGAAAATCATCCGCGACCTCCTCGTGCTCGGCTCTGGCATCCTTTCCGCGCTCTACCTGCTGAACATCAGCTTCGGCGTGGCCGAGTTTATTCCGGATAACATCCCGATCTTCGGTAAACTCGACGAAGCCACCGCGACGGCGCTGCTGATCAACTGCCTGGCCTACTTCGGCGTCAATGTCGGCCACCTGTTCCGTCGGAAAAACGATGAGGCAAAACCTGCCCCGAAGGTTCACGACATCGACGTGACCAAGTGAGGCGCTTTATTCCTGCGAGAGCATCGCGCGCAAGCCGGAGAAGAAATTCGTGTTTTCCTCCACGCTGACGGTCTCGTTCATGTGGCGGGTGTAGTCGAGCTCGGTGATGAATTTGCGATCAAGCTCCTTCAGGAAGGGGGATGGCAGGCTCGTCTGCTTCTGCCCCCACTTCATCCGCGTTCGTGTATGACTGATGGTGAGCTTCTGCTTCGCACGCGTGATTCCGACGTAAAACAAGCGGCGCTCTTCATCCACGCGGCCCTCGTCGAAGCTGCGCTTGTGCGGGAGGATACCCTGCTCGATGCCGGGCAGATAAACGACGGGGAATTCGAGACCTTTGGAGGCATGGAGCGTGATCAAGCACACCCCCTTCTTCTTTTCGATGTCGTCCTTGTCCTCCCGCTCGTCGTTGAGGGTGACTTCGTCGAGGAAGCCGCCAAGGCCTTCGGCGCGGTTGCGCTGTTCGAAGTTGGCGAGGCTGTTGAGGAGCTCCTTGATGCCGTTTTCCCACCCGGCGAAGTCCTCCGGCTCTTTCGCGGCTTTTTTGAGGTGCTCCATGTAGCCGATCTCCAGGATCAATGCCTCGGCCATCTGCGTGAGCTGCGTGCCCATGGTGTTCGCCGGACCGGAGTATTTGCTGATGAGCGCGGTGAAGTTTCGGATGGCATTGCGCGCCTTTTCGGGGATCTGACGCAGAAAAGCGTCATCGCAGAGCGCGACCCAAACGCTGTGGTGCTTCTCCATGCTGCGCTCGCGAGCAAGTTCGGCTGTGGCGCTGCCAATCCCACGCGTGGGTGTGTTCAACACACGCAGCAGGGCGATGTCGTCGTGCGGATTATGCAGGACGGTGAGGTAGGAAAGGATGTCCTTCACCTCGCGGCGGTCGAAAAAGCTGCGCGCACCAACGACGCGGTAGGGAATCTTGCGCTGCCGGAACGCCTGCTCCAGCACGCGTGACTGATCATTGGTGCGGAAGAGGACGGCAAAATCCTCCCATGGCTGGTTGCTAGCGAAGCGGGCGCTTTCCACCTCCTTCGCAATCATGTCCGACTCCTCCTTCTCATCCTGCGTGGCTATGAGGCGGACGGGCTCCGCGCCATGGTTGCGGCTCCACAACGACTTGGGGCGGCGGCCGGCGTTGTTTTTGATCAGGCTGTTCGCGGTGTGGAGGATCGGCGTGGTGCTGCGATAGTTTTCCTCCAGCTTCACGACATGCGGGTTCGGGAAGAAGTCCTCAAACTGCGTGATGTTCGTGATCTCCGCACCACGCCAGCCGTAGATCGACTGGTCGTCGTCGCCCACGACACACACATTGTATGGCACTGGCACGAGCGCGCGCAGCAGACGCATTTGCAGCGAGTTCGTGTCCTGGAACTCATCAACCATCACATAATGATGCCGGCTTTGCACCGTGGCGCGAACGGCTGCGTTTTGTTCGAGTAATTTGACACCGAGGACGAGCAGATCATCGAAATCCATGACGTTGAGGCCGCGCATTTCGTCCGCGTATTTCTCCATGACGGCGCCGTCGAGGCTTTTTTGTGGATCACCCAGGCTTGTGCCGTCGTTCTTGGCTTTGCTGATGCGGGAGAGCATGGCCGAAGGATCGCAGGTCTCGTCTTTGACGAGCAGGCTCTGCAGAACGCGTTTGATGAGGCTTTCCTGCTCGCTCTGGCTGTAGATGACGAAGTTGTTCTTATAGCCGACGTGGGAGGCGAATTCACGCAGCAGACGTGCGCAGAAGGCGTGGAAGGTGCCAAGCACGACCTTCGTGCCTTTCCCATCGCGCACCATGCCTTTCACGCGCTCGCGCATTTCAGTGGCGGCCTTGTTGGTGAAGGTGACGGAGAGGATGTTCCGGGGATCAATGCCCTCATTGACCATGTGGCTGATGCGCGCTGTGAGCACCCGCGTCTTGCCCGTGCCCGCGCCAGCGAGAATGAGCAGCGGGCCGTGGATGTGAGTGGCTGCCTCACGCTGCTGAGGATTGAGGGTGCCAGTGAAGCCGCTCATGACGCCACCGCACCTCGCACGGGCAGTCCGCGTTGACACCATTTGGCAAGCACCTGCGGAAGAAGTTTGTGCTCCTCGGCCTTGATGCGCGCATGAAGTTTCTCCGGGGTATCTCCTGGAAGCACCGGCACCCTAGCCTGCGCAAGCGTGAGCCCTGCGTCGATTTCCGCTGTGACGAGATGCACGGTACAGCCGGATTCGGTGTCACCCGCTTCGATCGCAAGCTGTGGCGCGTTCGCGCCTTTGTGTTTCGGCAGCAGCGAGGGATGCACATTCACAATCCGGCCCGAGTAGGCGGTGATGAGGGGCTCTTTGAGAATGCGCATGAAACCGGCAAGCACGACAACATCCACACGGGCACGCTCAAGATGCTCAAAAATTTCTTTTTGGGCCGCATCACCGAGTTTGCGCGGATTGGAGCCGGGATCGACAAAGTGCGAGGGCAAACCGGCTTCGCGCGAAAGCTCGAGGAAACGAGATTCCGCCTGATCACTGATCACGGCGACGATGTCGGCATCGAGCCGGCCGTTTTGCACCGAGGAGATGATGGCGCGCAGGTTGGAGCCTTCGCCGGAGCCCAGCACGGCGATGCGAAGACGCTGCCCGCTTTTTTCACTTAGCATCTTGTTGATGGTGCCGGTGGTCGAACGCCCCGGCACGAGCGGCAGGATGCGAATCTCCGCGCCGACATTCTCCAGGGCCGCCCTCTCCTCGGCGTTCAACGAATCAACGGTGTAGTCGCCACCTTTGGCATAAACATGCGGGCGTATCGTCTCAATGAGCCTGGTGGCGCGATCTTCCGCAAAAACGACGACCGCATCCACGGCGCGCAATGCCGCGAGCACCTCGGCGCGATCATTCTCATTGTTCAACGGGCGGTCAGGCCCCTTGAGGGCGCGAACAGAGGCATCTGAATTCAACGCAACGACCATGGCATCCCCAAGCGCACGGGCCTGCTCAAGATAGCGTACATGACCGGCGTGCAGAAGATCGAAACAGCCGTTGGTGAACACCAATTTTTTGCCCTGCTGTTCCAAGGCGTCACGCAGCCGTCGCACATCAGCGATCGAAGCGGGCGAGTAGTTTTCCAAGGGCATGTTTTGCTAATGGCGTGAAGCCGCACGGATGCAAGAAACGAGCGGCCGAATTTCCAACCAGGCCGCGTCGCAAAAAAAGCGGAAGGCACAGCCCTCCGCTTCGTCGTGATTTTTCAAGAAACACCAAAAAAACTCATCCTTCCTTGCTGACCACCTTGCCCGTGGAGTCTTCCAGCACGGCGGCTCCAGGATCACGCGTGAGCGGCCAGTAAGCGTCCATATTCAGTTTGAGAGGCGGCTTCATTTCAAATTGCTTGCCATCTTTTGCGGCAAAACCTTGATAAGCGAGCGGCATGAGCGTGACGCAAACGCGCTCCTGGTCAAATTTCTGCACATGAAGAGCCGCGGCAAATGTGTTCTTCTGATCGAGCACCAGAGTGTCACCTGCATGATAAGGATCAGATTCGCCCTTGTTGCCGGGAAGCACGATCTCGATATCGACGTCCTCAATGTCGGTCGAGCGGGCGCGAACCACCCAGCCTTCGGTGATGACATCTCCTGCGGTCAGGGGACGCGCATTCACCACCTGAAAGGTGCCTTTGACATAGAGTGGCTGTTCCTGCTTGTAATTGCGGATGTAAGAGCGCTTCAAGAGATCGTTTTTCACCGCAAGCTGCTCACGGGAGAAAGCATAGAACTCAGCGAGCAAGTCACGTGCGGGGAGGAACTTGCCCTGCGGGACAGTGTAGTTGGTGAACTTGCGCAGCGGGTCCAGTTTGTCGAAACGCGCGAGCACACGGTAATTGAAAGGCTTCTCAGGATGAGCGAAGACCATGATGCTGAAAAACCAGCAGAAGGTGGCGAAGCCCATCAGCAGCGTGATGAGAATGGTCCACCAGAAGATGCCGCCAGAGTCTTTTTTCTTTGAAAAGCTCCCGCCGCCGTAAGAACGGAACTCATTGCCGTCGCTCAGGAATCGAATTTGCATGGCAGAATTGCGAAAATTTTAGTTTTTTATGAAGTCGAATTGTTCAAATTCTACAAGAATGACGGAATTTGAAAAGGAAATTTTGTGAATAAGTTGGCAACAAGTTTGCTTCATTTGTCATTCAAATGTCAGCTGATTGAGGTTCGAAAGACGTGCCGCAACCGCAGCTTCTCGCGGCGTTTGGGTTGCTAAGCTTGAAGCCGGAGTCGGCTAGAGAGTCAACATAGTCGATCTGGCATCCCCGCAGGTAATCCACGCTTGCCTTGTCAACATAAAGGGAAACTCCGTCCTGCGCCTGCGTGAAATCTCCTTCCTGCGATCCGCCCAGAGCCATCACATACTGCATCCCGGCACATCCACCTTTTTCAACACTCAGTCGCAATCCAGTGCCGGCACCGGCATTTTTTGATGCGATGAGTGATTTGAGATGTGCGACGGCGTTGGAGGTGATTGAGATCATGCTAAGCGAACCTATGCGTGAGAAAGGGGGCGGGCAAAGATGTGCTGTGATTGCAAATCGTTACGCGATGTCCAATATGGCGTTTACACGCAGCCAGAGGGCTACGCTGCATAGCGTGCAGTTTATCGAGAATCATGTCCAAAATTCGCATTCTTCCAGACGCTCTCGCCAGCCAGGTGGCTGCGGGAGAGGTGGTGGAGCGCCCAGCGGCCGTGGTGCGCGAGTTGGTTGAAAACAGCCTGGATGCCGGAGCGCGCCACATCGAGGTCCATGCGCAGCGCGGAGGCTCCGCGTTGATACGAATCGTCGATGATGGGAGCGGTATGGACAGGGAGGATGCCATGCTGTGCCTTGAACGGCACGCGACAAGCAAGATACGGACCAAGGAAGATCTCGGTGCGATCTGCACCTTCGGCTTTCGCGGCGAGGCCCTGCCCAGCATCGCCAGCGTGTCGCGCTTCCGTCTCGCGACGAGGGAAAAAGACGCGCTCGTGGGGACGGAGATCGAGGTAAACGGCGGCAAACTCACCTGCGTGCGTGACCATGGGGGTGCTCCAGGCACGGTCATCGAAGCCAGGTCGCTTTTTTTCAATGTTCCTGCACGTCGGAAGTTCCTGCGCACGGAAAACACTGAGTTTTCACATGTGGAGCAGCAATTACGACTGCATGCCATCGCCAATCCCCAGGTGGCCTTCACGCTCACGCACAACGATGAGCTCGTCCTGCACCTCCCCGCCACTCGCGACATGCTGGAGCGTGTCCGAGGGCTCTTGGGTGAGGAGATGGCCTCGCGTCTGCTCAAGGTGGAAGAGCAGACGATCCGTGGCATCACCATTTCCGGCTACATCGGCGGTCCGGGCATGAGCCGATCAAACCGCCAGATGCAGACCACTTATTTGAACGGCCGCCCAATTGAAAGCGCCAGCATCTCCTATGGCCTGCGCGAGGGCTATCACACCGCGCTCATGAAGGGGCAGTATCCGGTGACCTTCCTTTTCATTCAGATGGATCCGCACGCCTTCGACGTGAATGTGCATCCTGCAAAAAAGGAAGTGCGCTTTCATGATGGGAACAGCGTTCGAGAGGCCATCGCGCGCAGTGTGGGCCGAACCCTCGAAAATGCCGCCAAACTGCCTGTGGGGCATGCCCCGGCAGCCCGGACGGTTCTTTCCTTGTCGCAAGCCCCAGCACGTCCAGCACTCTCGATCCCGGAACATCATCAGGAGGAACTCCGCATCTCCGCTGGCCCCTCAAGCGCGCCTTTGCGGCAGATGCCAGCACTTGTAACTTCACCTCCCGAGGAGGAGCCAAAGCTCCCTGCCGCCAGAGCACCGCTCCCGGCAGCAAACGAAGCCAAATCCACCTCCAAACCGGTCGAAAACGCTCCATCTGCATCCTCCGAAACAACATCTCCCTCGGATTTTCGCATCATAGGCGTGCTGCGGAAGCTGTATGTGCTGATGGAGAGCAAGGAAGGCTTGGTGCTCATGGACCAGCATGCGGCGCACGAACGCGTCAATTTTGAAAAGTTCCGCCGTGCGCTCGAAAGTGGCGGCGTGCCCTGCCAGCGGCTGCTGATGCCCATCACCTTGCAAACAACACCTCGGGACGCGGATGTTCTAAGGCAGAATCAGGCGTCGTTGACACGACTCGGCATCGAGATCGAACCCTTCGGCCCAAACATCTTCAAAGTCGAGACGCTGCCCTCTTTTCTAAAAACAGACGACCCCGCGGCTTGGCTTGACCAAGTCATCGAGGAGCTCGGCAGCCTGAGCGCCAAAACCTCCTCTCTCCGCCTCAGCGAGGACGCCATCGCCACCACTGCTTGCAGGGCGTCGGTCAAAAGCAACGACGTGCTCTCCATTCCCGAACTGCAGGCTCTTTTGAAAGACCTTTTCGCTTGTGAAATGCCCTATTGCTGCCCGCATGGCCGCCCCACCTTGGTGCAGATCTCCACCGCCGAGCTGGAGCGAAAATTTGGCCGTCGTGCGCCGGGCTGAAAGCGCGTTTCTCCCAGAGGGTCAATCTTGTGATAAGTCAGGGTGTGGGACGCGTTAAAGGCGCGCAATACCCCAAACCTCCTCATGAACGCTCTTCGCAACGACCTCACACGCCGTTCCTTCGTTTCTAATGCCGCCAAGACCTTCCTGGGCGTCACGGCTGCTCCGCAGCTGCTTACTCGTGCTCTCGCCGCCCCCGGGCAGGGAACCTCACCTCTGAAACAGGCCGCCACCGCCCGCAATGTGATCTATTTGTACATGAACGGCGGCATGAGCCACCTCGACACTTTTGATCCGAAGCCGGACAAGCAGGACATCATGGGGTTAACCAAGGTCATCAATACCAATATCGATGGCATCCGCGTCTCAAACAACATCCCGCTCATTGCCCGACAAATGGACAAGCTGGCCGTCGTTCGCAGCATGATCTCCACCCAGGGCGCGCATGAGCAGGGTCAGTATTACCAGCACACCAGCTACACCCTGCGTAGCAGCATCCGCCACCCCAGCATGGGGGCCTGGCTGCAGAAGTTCCAGGACCGCGGCAATCCAACGCTGCCTGGCAGCGTCATGATCGGCAACGACAGTCGTCATCCTGGCGCAGGCTTCTTTGAGAGCCGCTTCGCGCCGCTCATGATCAACGACCCCGAGAGCGGCATCAACAACGTCAAGACCAACCAGTGGTTCACCGAGGAGCGTTTCAACAGCCGGCTCAATGTCGCCAAACAACTCGACCGTCAGTTTGCGGAAACCTACAACGTCAAAAACGTCCGCGCCTACGCCGACATGTATGATGACGCGCTCAAAATGATGAAGAGCGAGGAATTGAAGGCATTCGACCTCGGCGCCGAGCCTGAGGCCCTGCGCGGAAAATACGGACCCGACCGCTTCGGCCAGGGCTGCCTTCTTGCGCGCCGCCTCGTCGAACACGGTGTGCGTTTCGTGGAAGTTTCCTTCGGCAGTTGGGACACGCATAACGCCAACTTCACCCGCGTGCCCGAACTTTGCGACGAGCTCGACTCAGCGCTCAGCACGCTGCTGCAGGACCTCGATTCCCGCGGCATGTTGCAAGAAACGCTCGTTGTTCTCGCCACCGAGTTCGGCCGCACGCCCGAGATCAATCAAAACGACGGCCGCGACCATCACGCGCCCGGCTTCACCTGCCTGATGGCGGGCGGCGGCATTCGCGGAGGCCAGGTTTACGGCGCAACCGACGAAATCGGGAACAAGGCCGTCGAAAATCCAGTCACCATCCCGGATTTCAACGCCACCATCGCCTATGCGCTCGGTATCCCGCTCGACCAGGTGCTCTACAGCCCGAGCAAGCGTCCCTTCACCGTGGCAGATAAAGGCAAGCCGCTCACCGCTTTGTTCGGCTGAGAAATGCGGCAGGCTCGCTATCAAGATTGGCGCACAGGTGTGTTGAAACGCATCCTCCCGTTCGTGTTGTGTTCAGCACATGGCTCAGGTCCTGCTCCGGCATGAAACTACCGTTTGAGCGCCTGCCGCATCCGTGTATGAAGCGCGCTCCCCGGAGTTTTCTGGAAACCTTTCTTGAAAAATCCCAAATAATTAGCAAAACTTAAATAATTACCCTCTCATGGACGAACTCACCATCGTAGCCGTCGTCGGACGCGAAATCATCGACTCCCGCGGAAACCCCACAGTGGAAGTGGATGTGCAACTTGAAGGCGGTGCCATCGGCCGCGCCGCAGTGCCGAGCGGTGCCAGCACCGGCGAACACGAGGCCCTCGAACTTCGCGATGGAGACAAGAAGCGCTTCCTCGGCAAAGGCGTCCTCAAAGCCGTCGATTCCGTGAACAACGAACTTGCCGACGCCCTTATCGGCACCGACGCCTCCGATCAGGTCAGCCTCGACAAGGCCATGCTGGCTGTCGATGGCACAAAGACCAAGTCGAAGTGTGGTGCGAACGCCATCCTCGGTGTTTCCCTCGCCGCAGCCAAAGCCGCAGCCACCCAGCTCGGCCAGCCGCTTTACAAATACATCGGCGGCCCGAACGCCAAGGTGCTTCCGGTCCCGATGATGAACATCATCAACGGCGGTGCTCATTCGGATGCTCCGATCGACTTTCAGGAGTTCATGATCATGCCAAAAGGCGCTCCCACCTTCTCCGAAGCACTGCGTTATGGCGCGGAGGTCTTCCACGCATTGAAGAAAATCCTTCACGACCTCGGCCTCAGCACCGCGGTCGGTGATGAAGGCGGCTTCGCCCCGACGCTCAAGAGCGCCGACCACGCCCTCGAAGTCATCGCCCAGGCCATCGAAAAGGCCGGCTACAAGATCGGCGAAGACATCGCCATCGCGCTCGATGTCGCCTCCTCCGAATTCTTCGACAAGGCGAAGAACAAGTATGTCTTCAAGAAGAGCGACAAATCCGAACGCACCGCCGCCGAACTCGTCGCCTACTACGCCGAGCTGAAGAAGCAGTTTCCGATCATCTCCATCGAAGACGGCTGCGCCGAAAATGATTGGGCCGGCTGGAGCGTCATAACCAAAGAGCTTGGTGCCACCACCCAGCTCGTCGGCGACGACCTCTTCGTCACCAACGTCGAATTCCTACAGAAAGGCATCGATCAGAAAGTGGCGAACTCCATCCTCGTGAAGGTCAATCAGATTGGCTCCCTCACAGAAACGCTCGACGCCGTCGATCTGGCCCATCGTCACAGCTACACAGCCGTGATGAGCCATCGCTCCGGTGAAACCGAAGATTCCACCATCGCTGACCTCGCTGTCGCAACCAACTGCGGCCAGATCAAAACCGGATCCATGAGCCGCAGCGACCGTATCGCGAAATACAACCAGCTGCTGCGCATCGAGCAGCAGCTCGGTGAAAACGCCATCTACGGCGGTCGCATGAAAGTCTGAGACGCTTATGAACTATCGAGAAGTGCGCGCATCTCTTCCCGAGTCCGGCTGGGAAGGTTGGATGCGCGCCCTTCTCAAGCTTGCCAGGTTCATCTTGTTACTCCTGGTGGTCCCCGTGGTCTATGTCCTATGTGACAACCCGATGGACACACAAACCGCCATGCGTAGCAAACTGGAGCAACTCAAAGATCAACGCGACACACTCAAAGAAAACCGCGACAAGCTTCTGCGTCGCATGGAGTGGCTCAAAAACGACAACTCTTATCTTGAAACCGCTGCCCGCGACCGCCTGAACCTGCAAAAAGAAGGCGAATATGTCCTGCGCTTCGAAGAACCTTGATTAGATATATCAGGTGATAATGTGGTGATGTAGCCGCACTTCGTGAAAAACATTTGTTTGCTCAATGTTTTTCGACGTTCAAGTGGCGCACCCGTCAGGATTCGAACCTGAAACCTTCTGATCCGTAGTCAGATGCTCTAATCCGTTGAGCTACGGGTGCGTTACCTTTCACATTTCCACTGCCCGGAAGCAGCGGGCCACGAAATTAGGCTAGTGAGGAACTTTGTCAATCAGTGTGACGGATTTAATTCAGTCAGCAGGTCGATTTCTCAGCAGGATTGTTCGACTGCATGGGCCACACGCAAAATGGACTCCTCATCAAGAGCTTTGCCAATGATTTGCAAACCGACCGGCAGAGATTTGCCCTCCACTTCGACACCACCGCAAGGAACACTGATGCCAGGCAAGCCGGCAAGGTTCACTGGGATCGTGAACACATCTTCGAGATAAGCAGCAAGGGGATTGTCTTTGAACTCACCTAGCTTATGAGCTGGCATTGGACTGGTGGGCGAGACGATGACATCGACTTTTTTGAACGCCTCGATGAAATCATTCCGAATCAATGTTCGCGCTTTCTGTGCACGAACATAATAGGCATCGTAATAGCCGGAACTCAGCACATAGGTGCCGAGCAAGATACGCCGCTTGACCTCGGAGCCGAACCCTTCGGCACGCGAACACATGTAGTGTTCCATCAAGTCTCTGCTGAGGTCGCTACAATGACCGTAGCGCACTCCATCAAAGCGGGCCAGATTGGCAGACGCTTCCGCAGGCGCGAGGACATAATACGTAGCAACGCCAAGCTCAGTATGGGGCAGGCTGATTTCTTCAATAATAGCCCCCAAAGATTCCAGGCGGCGTATGGCCGACTGAACACTGGCCGCCACTCCGGGATGTGTGCCGGCAATGAAGTATTCCTTTGGCAGACCCACACGCAGTCCTTTGATATCCCTGCCGATTGCTTGGGTGAAGTCAGGAACATCGACAATCAACGAGGTCGAGTCATGCGCGTCATAGCCGCAAAGATGATTCAGAAGCAGAGCAGCATCTTCGACATTCTTCGTTAGCGGACCTATTTGATCAAGCGAGGAGGCGAATGCCACGAGACCAAAGCGGGAAACACGACCGTAGGTGGGCTTGATGCCGACGCACCCGCACAAGGCAGCAGGCTGACGGATGGAGCCGCCTGTGTCGGAACCTAGAGCCGCTATTGCAAGATTCCCAGCCACAGCAGCAGCACTCCCTCCACTGGAGCCACCTGGCACGCGCCCTAGGTCACGCGGATTACGGGTGACACAAAATGCAGAATTCTCGGTCGTCGATCCCATGGCAAATTCATCCATGTTTAATCGACCAAACGGAATGCCGCCGCCATTGCGAATGAGTTGGATGGCCCCAGCATCATAAGGCGCACGGTAGTTCTCCGCCAGAATACGTGATCCACAACTGCAGGGTTGACCGCAAACACTGATATTGTCTTTAACCGCCACAGGAATACCGCCTAGCGGCCTTGTGATGTCAGCCGTTTCCGCCTCGGCAAGCGCTGCCTCGACATCCCAAGAAAGATAGGCGCCGATTTCTTGATTACGCTCTTCTACCGCTTTGGTTATATCGAGCAAAATATCACGTGGCTTAATCTCACGGGACAAGAGTTGTTTGCGCAATTCGGCAATCGAAGATGAAGCGAGCATGAGATGTGGTAAGACAGCAGGTGGCGCTACTCGATCACCTTGGGGATTTGAAACTGGTCGGCATGTCGCTTGGGCGCGTTGCTCAACGCCCTTTCCTGGTCGAACCAAGGATACGCCTCATCTACACGCAGCATGTCATGAACTGGCATGGCGTGCGCAGTTGGCTCCACTCCTTGCAGATCATAACGCGAAAGGGTATCTATATAAGACAAGATGCCCTCAATTTGGGAGCGATACCGGCCTATTTCCTCATCCGTAAGCCGCAGACGCGCCAGTTTTGCTATGTGTTGGATTTCTATGGAGTGAGATTCGGGCATAGGAACCTGACCTCATTGGCAGCAGAGTCTATCCTTTGCAAAGAAAAAGGCGCAGTCCGCAAACAGACTGCGCCACGAATTCTACTTCACAATCAAATCACCACCCTTGAGACCTTGAATACGAGGCTTCAGAGCGATAACCTAACTCTGGGGCGAACTGCGTGTAGCCCCACCAGTTGTCGAGAACTTCTTTGTGATGATAAGGTGCGCGATAAGACATCTTCCAACTGGGCACAGGGAATGTGATGGTTTCATAGACACCATAAACAGCCCGAACCAACGTTCGTTTAGTTCCTTCAACTAAAAAATCAGATGCGCCAGCAATAGCTCCTTCAGACTGATTGCTCCTTCTCCAAGTCGTTGGATATTCCAGCCATCCAAACAGGATGTTACCAACCCCCCTGCTTAACTTTCTGCTCCATGTATTGTGATGTCCGGGCGGAGACTGAATGTCTCCATAGCTGCTGTTGGTGACAGCGAAGGCGGCAACGACGAGAATTAAAAAAAGATTTTTCATGCGCAGGGTAAGGATTAACAAAAATAGAATGCTTTTGGCAACCCCTTTGTTCAGCTTTTTTGTTGGTTCCGCATGCGGCGCCACGCAGCACGGTGATTAAGCGCCCATTCATTGAGGGCTTGTTCAAAACCGATATCTTGCCCCTCCCGCTCGCTAGCCAGCCACTTTAAACGTTGAATTTCCTCCTGCTCGGCAAGGAATTCACCATAAGGAGTTCCCGAGGGGGCGTGCAGCATGGAATTGTTCATATTTTCATCTTTCTGAACATTCTCTGTCTTTCAATAAACAGCTTTTTTGCCGTAAACCTCCAGCACAAATGGCCGGACAGGATAAACCCGCGGTTTTTTTAGGCAGCTCAAAGAAAGCAAATGACAAAAACTCGGCACCCCTTATATACTAACTGTTTCCACCACACAACCACACGTTTATGCCGGAGTAGCTCAGTGGTAGAGCATCGCATTCGTAATGCGAGGGTCGCGGGTTCAAATCCCGCCTTCGGCTCCATCAACATGTGTTTGCCATGACCAAACCGAGCACCGCCGATAATTATCCGCCTCGCCGCAGCCGCGCCCGGCGACGCGAGGCTATGATCAACGCAGCGGCAACAATTCTGGGATGCATGGCCTTGGTGGTCATGATCGCCACAGTCGTAAGAGTGGTGATGATCAAATTGTGGGAATCTGCCAAGGTCAATCCTGAATACGTTCAGTCTGTTTACGACAGTGATCTTGACAGCAAATGGTCGGGGAAACCCGTTGAACAGCCATCCCTGCTTGCCTCGCAGGCGAATACGACACCTTCTACGCAGCAACCTCATGCCAACTCCGTGCCTTCTGCTATCAGCACTGCTACCAAAGATAATCTTCCGCAAACATCTTCATCGATCATCGACATTGAATCCAAAAGGTCGCAAATCGAATCCACTGTACGTGGTTTTTTCGAGGCGGACGGGCTTGAGCAAAAGCTTGCATTCGCCCGCGATCCTCAACGCGTCCGTCCGCTGATGGAAAATTACTATCGCCATCATCCTCAGGATAATTATTCATGGAGAGGGATTGGTTGGATTCTGCCGGTGGATGAACCGGGTTATCGCCTGGCTTATGCGCAGGCTCTCTTTTCAAATACTGCGCCAGTAAGCTTGATCATTGAGGAACAAGAATCTGGTGGTTTCCGGGTTGATTGGGAAAGTTCCGTTCGTTATGGCGAATTAGACTGGGCGGAATTCATCAGAACCAAGCCCGAGTCGCCCAAATTGTTTCGTGTGATTGCATCCAAGCCACGCCATACGCCGTCGGCTGAGGAAGCTCCGCAGAACACCGAGGTTATTGAAATCAAACACCCTGATGGTGAAGACACTCTTTATGCTTGGTTTGATCGCCAAGACCCCAGATTTCAGCCTCTCGTCCAGCAGCTTCAAACAGGCAATTGGAAGGATGTTCCTTTAACCCTGCGGCTATGCTATCCTGGCCGTGCAGGCAGTGGCAAAAGCGTGAAAATAGCCGATGTCGAAGGCAAGGGATGGCTAATCTTGCAAGGAACCAGGAGCTAGACTGTGAGTAAATCCAAGAGCACAAAGAAAAAGGCGGCCCAGGGAAAGGCCAAGCCTGCGGCACGTGTCAAATCCAAGCCAGCCGCCAAAAATAAGGTGGCAAAGCCTGTGGAGAAGAAAAAAACAAAGTCCGCGACGACGAAGAAAACACAGCTTCTAAAGAAATCGCCTTCGGCCAGAGGATCCACGTCGAAAAAGCCCGCTAAAGAAAACGTGGCCTCAAAGCCTGCCGCCCCCAAAAAACCTGCGAGCAAGGCCCCGGCTAAGAAACCTGTTACAACGGCCAAACCTCAGACATCCAAGCAAAAACCAGCCAGTAAGACTGCCTTCAAACCACAGGCATCTGCCAAAACAGATGCATTGCCTGCCAAGGACACAACATCTGCCATCGCAACTTCCACAGTTGCAGTTTTGGCGCCCGCAGTTTCTTCGACAAAAAAAACTTCAACACCTCTTCCAGCGGCTGGCCCGACGAAATCCGGCGCCCTGTTCTACGACTCCCACATGCACACCCCCCTGTGCAAGCATGCCTGGGGCGAACCCGAGGAATATGCCCAGCAGGCGCTGAAGGCTGGCCTCAAAGGCATCATCTTCACATGTCATTGCCCGATGCCCGATGGTTTCTGGCCAACCGTCCGTATGTCAGAGGGCGAATTTGACACCTATCTATCCCTCGTCCAGCGGGCCGCTGATGCTTTCAAGGGTAAACTCGACATTCGTCTCGGAATCGAGAGCGAGTATTTCCCTGGCTACGAGGACTACATCTCCAAGCTTCATCAACGCGCCGAGTTTCATTATGTCCTTGGCGCCGTTCACTGGCAGGCCAAGGAATACCTGAACAAGTTCGAAACAGGCACCATCGAGAATTTCCGCCGCACCTACTTTGATCATCTCGCCAAATCCGCAGAATCCGGCCTTTACGACTGCCTGGCACATCCTGACCTGGTCAAAAACTATCACCCGGACTCCTGGTGCTTCGCCATCGTCAAGAACTCCGTTGCGACAGCACTTGATCGCATCGCCGCCACGGGTGTCGCCATGGAATTGAACACCTCAGGTCTCAACAAGAGCTATTCCGAGATGAATCCCGGCAACGAGATGCTTCGCATGATGGCCGAGCGCAAAATTCCCGTTGTCCTCGGTTCCGACTCGCATCGTGCTGCCCGTGTAGGCGAGCATTTTGTCACCGCCCTCAACAACCTGACTGAATCAGGCTACGAAAAGGTCAGCTACTTCCTCAATCGCCAGCGCATCGATCTCAAGATCTCCGATGTGCTTGCCAGCTTGAAAAAAGCCGCCGACCACAACGCGTAAGCAACAGAGAACCTCGAACTGAAAACATGCGAGTCGGCATCGGCTACGACGTTCATCCCTTTCAAGAAGGCCGCCCGCTTGTGCTCGGCGGTGTCACGATCCCCCATGACCGCGGCTTGAAGGGCCATTCAGATGCCGACGTGCTGAGCCACGCCATCGCCGATGCCGTGCTCGGTGCTCTCGGCGAACCCGATATCGGTCACTGGTTCCCGCCCACCGATCCGAGCATCGAAGGCATTAGCAGCCTCAAAATTCTCGAAAAATGCGCCCAAATTGCCGACCAGAAGGGTATGTGCATCGAAAATGTGGACGCGTCACTCATCGCCGAGGCCCCGCGGGTCAAACCGCACGCCACAGCGATGAAGCAGCACATCTCCACCGCACTCGGCATTCAGCCTGATCAAGTCGGTGTCAAGGCGACCACCAACGAACGCCTCGGCTTCGTCGGTCGTGAGGAAGGCATCGCCGCCATGGCCGTCGCCTGCGTCAGCAAGAAATAACTCTGCGGAAAGAACCTGCTTGGCGGCCTCGTGTTCCCAGCCACACTGGAATTCTCCATTCTGGTTTCGTCATTTGCATTTCTCTCTCCCATGTCCGACACTGCCGCCGCCTCCGCCCTCGTCGAAAATTTCCAAAAGCTCAAAGCCGCGCTCGCCCGGCGCATCGTGGGACAGGAGGCCGTCATCGAGCAGGTCTTCATCGCCATCGCTGCGGGCGGTCATAGCCTCCTCGAAGGCGTTCCCGGCCTCGCGAAGACGTTGCTGGTCAAATCGCTTGCCGACGCGATGCACCTCAGCTTCCGCCGCATCCAGTTCACGCCCGATTTGATGCCCGCGGACATCACCGGCACGGAAATCATCCAGGAAGACGCCGAAACCGGCCGCCGAAAGCTTGTTTTCCAGCGCGGCCCTATTTTCAGCCAGATCATCCTCGCCGACGAAATCAACCGCACGCCGCCGAAGACTCAGGCCGCTCTGCTGGAGGCGATGCAGGAAAAGCACGTCACGGTCGGCCAGGAAACCTTCGAGCTTCCGAAGCCCTTCTTCGTGCTCGCCACGCAGAACCCCATCGAGCAGGAAGGCACCTATCCCCTGCCCGAAGCGCAAAAAGACCGCTTCCTTTTCCTTATCAAAGTGGATTACCCCACGCGCGACGACGAACGCAACATCATTGCCCGCACCACCGGCACCGATTCGCAGGACATCGATGCCGTCATCACCGCCGAGGACCTCCAGGCCGCGCAACAGCTCGCGCGTAAAGTGCCCGTGCCGGATCACGTCATCGATTTCGTGCTCGACCTCGTCCGCGCCACGCGCCCGAATGAACCCACCGCCTCGGAGTATGTGAAAAGCATGCTCAGTTGGGGTGCCGGCCCGCGTGCCAGCCAGATGCTCGTCCTCGCCGGCAAAGTGCGCGCCCTTCTTCAAGGCCGCACGCACGTCACCATCGACGACATTGAGGCCCTCGCCGCCCCTGCCCTCCGCCACCGCCTCGTCCCCACCTTCCACGCCGAAGCCGAAGGCATCACGGTGGATCAAATCATCGGTGAGTTGATCAAGACGACTAAGAAGAGCGAAGCGCGAGTGCTTTGAGCCGCCATCAAATGACGAATGAGTAAATCCGAATGACGAAATAAGCCCGAATGCCCAAGTCCGAAAAACTTCGCATCGCTCCGCCGCGCTTTCGTCATTCGAACCTCGTCATTCCTTCGTCATTCGGAATTCGTCATTCGTCATTCCTCCCCACCAACACTTTCCGCCCCGCATTACCGTCCCAGTGGCTACCCTGAGCGACATCCTCCACGCCGAAGACATCACGAGCCTGCAGCATTTGCAGCTCTTCGCGCGCACCGTCGTGGAGGGATTCACCACGGGGCATCACGCGTCGCCGCACAAGGGGTTCAGCGTCGAGTTCCGCCAGCACCGGCCTTACGTGCAGGGCGATGAGATCCGCCGCCTTGACTGGAAGGTCTTTGGCCGCAGCGACCGCTTTTACATCCGCGAATACGACGAGGAGACCAATCTGCGCGCCACCATCGTGCTCGATGCCAGTGGCAGCATGAATTACCGCGGCGGCAAAGACATCCTGAAGTTCGACTACGCGCGCAAGCTCGCCGCATCCCTCGCCTACCTGCTCATGAGCCAGCAGGACGCCGTCGGGCTCGTCACCTTCGACAGCAAGGTGCGCGACATCATTCCCTGCCACACGAAGATCACGCATCTGCACGTGCTGTTGGAGACGATGATCAAAACTGCGCCCGGCAAGGACACCAGCCTCGCGCCGGTCATCGAATCGCTCGCCCAGCGCCTGAAACGCCGTGGGCTTGTGATCCTCATCAGCGACTTCTTTGACGATCCGGCAGCCATTTTGAAGGCTGTCGGCATCCTCCGACGTAAAGGCCACGAAGTCATCGCCCTCCAACTCTGGGATCGCGACGAAATCGACTTCCCCTTCGGCAACTGGGCCCGCTTCGAGAATCTGGAGAACGATGAGGACTTCCTCCTCCTCGACCCTGCCACGGTGCGTCAGCGCTACCTCGAAGTGCAGCAGAAATTCGCCACCGACCTCAAGGAAGGCTTCCGCAAGCACCAGATCGACTACTTGAACCTCCCGACCGACGAATCGCACTCGATGGCCTTGAGAAACTACCTCGCGCTTCGCATGCGCTGAACCGCAACAATGACGAAACCAGAATTCCGAATGACGAATCAAATCCCAATGCCGAATGACGACACCTTCGGCATTCGTGCTTCGTCATTCATTCGTCATTCTGAATTCGTCATTCGTCATTCCCGCCCGCCCCAATGACCTTTCTTAACATTGCTCTCCTGGCGGGCGCGGCCGCATTCTTGATTCCGCTGCTTATTCATCTGCTGAACAAGCGGAATGTGGTCACTGTGCGCTGGGGCGCGATGCATCTGCTGCACGAGGTCATCCGGCAGCGGAAACGCAAAATGAAAATCGAGCAGCTCCTGCTGCTCATCACGCGCATCAGCATTCCCATCATTCTCGCGCTCTGCCTCGCGCGTCCGGTGCTCACCGCTCTGCGTTCGCTCGGCATGGGCAGTTCGTCGCTGATCGTGATGCTGGATGATTCGTTCTCGATGCGTGCCCCAGCTGAAAAAACGGCCACACCGGGCGCCAGCGTCGCTGACACGGCACGCCACGATCTTCAACAAATCACCGAAAGCCTTCCCGGCGGCTCCGCGGCGCAAATCGTGCTCAGCGGCGGCACGCCACGCAAGTTGCTCGATCAACCGACCACCGCGCTCGATCTCGTGCCAAAGAAGCTCGCCGAGGTGCCGTCAATGTCCGGCCCGGTTTCGGCCAATGACGCGTTTCAGGCCGCCACGAGCGCTTTGAAGGATACACCGAACGCCGCGCGTGAAATCGTCGTCGTGTCCGATTTCCAAGAAGCCGACTGGAAAGCCATCGCGGACGGCGCGGCGCTCCCAGCGCTCGAAAACCTCTCCAAACAGGAGCCGAAGCCGCAAATCACCTTTTACCGCATCGGCAGCGATCTCGCCGAAAACCTCAGCATCTCCTCCGCGGACCTCTCCGCGCTCGTCGCAGCCGAAACACAGCCCATCGGCGTGCGCGTGCGCATCAAGAACCACGGCAAAAGGCCCTGGCAGGACATTCCCTTGCATCTGGAGGCCGATGGTGCCCGACTCCGCACCGCACGCGTTTCCCTCGCGCCGGAAGGTGAGGCCGTTTTGAGCTTCACGCATGCTTTTGACAAGGTGGGCGATCACTCACTGTCCGTGCGCCTCGAAGGCGACAGCTTCAGCGATGACAACGCCTTCCACAGCGTCGTGCAGGTGCGCAATCAGCTCGATGTGCTGCTCATCGACGGCAAGCCCGGCTCCACGCCGCTCGAGGGCGCGGCCGATTTCCTCGAACTCGCCCTCACGCCGCACACCGCCGCCGCGAACTCGCTCAAAGACCTCATCCGCACGCGCAAAGTGGACCTGCGCAAGCTCCGCCGCGATGACTACAAAACGGCGGAGGTCATCATCCTGGCCGATTGCCAGCGCATCCAAGGCAACGACCTCGCGGAACTCGACAAGTTCGTCAAAGCCGGTGGCGGCTTGCTCATCTTCGCCGGAACCGAAATCGACATCGACTACTACAACCGCGAGCTCTTCCGCAAAGGCGAGGGCCTGCTGCCCGCCGCGATCAAAGGCATGGCCCGCGCCGAGATCGCCGACTCGCCCGCCCGCGTGCTCATGCAGCGGCTGACGCATCCCAGCGTGCTCTATTTCAACGACGCCCGTGGTGGCCGACTGCAGGACGCGGAGTTTCGCAGTTGGATCGAGTTCGCCCCGCCGCCGAACGAAAACACGCAGCGCATCCTCAGCCTCGACCGCAATGCACCGCTGCTCCTCGAAAAGAAACTCGGCCAGGGCCGCGTCATCGCCTGCGCCACCACCGCGAACGCCGAGTGGACCAATCTGCCGCTGCAGCCCTTCTTTGTGCCGCTCATGCAGCGCCTCACGACCTACCTCGCCACCGAGGGCAGCGCACCCGCGTGGCAGATCGTCGGCTCCACGCTGCGTGTGAACCTCGAAAAGGCCGAACTCGGTGCTGAATTCACCCTTCGCGATCCCACCGGCCAAGCGCAGACTTTGAAGACCCAGCAGGAAGGCGACAAAGTCTTCGTCCAAAGCCCGCCCATCGCGCAGCCCGGCATCTTCCAGCTTCAACGCGTCGGAAGCGACAAGACCACCTTTCACGCCTTCAACACGGACAACACCGAATCCGATCTGAAGCCCCTCCCCGCCGATCAAATCAAAAAAATCGCCGACCGCCATGAGGCCAGCTTCGCCGATTCGCTCCCCGGCTACCAAGCCCTCGACCGCACCCGCCGCCACGGCAGCGAACTCTGGCAGCCACTTCTCATCGCCTTGTTAGCGCTGCTGTTCTTCGAAGTCTTGCTGCAACAACGCATCGCACGAGGTTGATGCCATGAAAACCACGATGTTCACCGCTTGTCACTGCTGGATCGCATGCCTGCTGCTCGCGCAGACATTATTGCATGCCCAGCCTGCGCAAGATGATAAACTCATTACGGCGCAGCAATCCGATTTGATGGTTCTGACGAGCGTGTTGAAAACCTATCGAGTGGAGAATGTTCCCGCTTCAAAGGCTCTGGAAGAGATCTGGATTCAAGCCACTGGCAAGCCGCCACAAGTCCTTAACCCGAAATGGACACCATCAAAGTCGCAGCCAGAGCCCAAAATCCGGCTTGATCTCAAGGATGTGCCTGCGCTTGAGATTCTGCGTTTCATATCAGAACTCTCAGCCAGCAGTTGGGAAATCTCGGGATGGGACGGGGCGGCACTTCGTTTGGAATTGACCCCGTTCATAGGCTTCGATGACCGCTCGTTGATGGTATCCGTCAAAGTTGCGGACATCAGCCGCGAGGGAGCAAAGCTGCTTGGCTTACGGCGGGGCATGTCCTCATCGGAGGTCATTCAATCGCTCAGCAGGTTCGGACTTCGGTTTGAAAAAGAAAAACAGCCTGCGGCAGCATACAACGCCGACGACGGTCGCATAGCAGCCATTTTGCCCATGGGTGAAGGCGATTATCTGGCCGCGCTTGCGCGGCTGGCTGATAGCGGCCAGCTCCGTCCAGTGAACTCGAAATAGCATGGTCGAAACGAAATGTCTTCTGAGTCTCCATCTCATACAAACTTGTCACGGATCACTGCTGATCCAGAAGTTTGTCACGGCAAGCCTGTCATTCGCGGACTGCGCTACCCTGTCGAGTTCATTCTCGAATACCTTGCTGCGGGCGACAGCTTCGATGATGTACTCGCTGAGCTTCCAGATTTGGAACGCGAGGATTTGAATGCATGCATCGAGTTCGCAGCGATACCAGCAAGACGCACTTAAGCCCACATGAACCCCATCACCGAAACCACCCTGCGCTTCACCGGCGGCTACCCGCCGCTGCCGGTGATCGTGATCGCGTTGGTTCTCGCGATTGCGATGTGGTTCCTATATCGCCGGGAGTTGAAGTTCGTGTCTTCGCGTTTTGCGAAGCTGCCAGCGCTGCTGCGCTCGCTGGCCGTGTTCATCCTCGTTTTGGCGCTCGCCGGGCCGGTTCTGCGGCATGTGACGACGTTGCGGCAGTTGGGCCGTGTCGTCATCGCCGTGGACAGTTCGGCGTCCATGCAGCTCAGCGACGACAGCGACGAAAAGTCGGCCAAAACACGCTTCCAGCGTGCCGAGGACCTGCTTTTCAAAGGCACCACGCCGCTGCTCAAGAAACTCGCCGCAACGCAGGATGTCGAACTCGTTGCGTTGCGTGGCAACAACACGCAGCGGCTCTGGTGGCATCGCCAAAACGGCAAAGACACCTCGGGCGAGCTTCCCACCGCGTTTGAACTGCCTGCGAAGACACCGATCACTAATCTCGACCAAACGCTGCGCACCGCGCTGGGGCCTGCGACGGCGGGAACGGCGCTCGTCGTGCTCACCGATGGTCAGCACAACACGACTGGCTCGCCGGAAGAGTTCAGCACGGCCTTGAAGGCCAGCGGCACGTCCATCTTCACCATCGGCTTCGGCACCGAGGTGCCACCCGCTGATTTGTCACTGCTGGAGGTCAATGCGCCCGAGTCCGTCTTCAGCAAAGAGAACTTCCAGGGTCGCCTTTCGATCAACGACAGCATGCCCGCCGGCATCCCCGCCACCGTGCGCATCGAGAGCCAGGGCAAGGTGCTGTGGAAAAAAGACTTCAACACCGACGGCAAAGGCGAGAAAACCTTCGATTTCCTCTTTCCCGTGGCCGAGCTGCCGCCACCCGCACCCGGCCAGCGTGACAAGACCTTGCGCAGCGTGAACATCCAAGTCGCTGCGAGCGGTGATCGTGCCTCGCTCGAAAAAACGCGCTCCAACAACGCCCGTGAGCTTGCCATCCACCTGCTGGAGAAAAAGCGCAAAGTGCTCATCGTCGATGGCCGCCCGCGCTGGGAAACGCGCTACATTCACAACCACTTCGACCGTGATGAGCGCTGGCAGGCCACGCTGATCTTCGACGACCTAGCCGATGACGCCGGCAAGGGCAGCTTGCAGCGCGATTTCCCGAAAACACGCGACGACCTGCTCAGCTACGATCTCGTCATCCTGGGCGATGCCGCGGTGAATCGCTTCAAGGCCGAGAACCTCGACTGGCTCGTCGAATTCGTCGAAAAACGCGGCGGCGGCCTCATCATGATCGACGGTCAACGTGGCAAACTACACGAGTGGGCGAATGGCAAAACCGCCTCGCTCATCCCCGTGCGGTTTGGAACGACCCGCATCAAGAATCAAGCCTCCAACATCGAACTCACCACCGACGGCCAGCGTTTCGACGCGCTGCGTCTCAGCGACAGCCCCAGCGCGAACGCCACGCTGTGGCCCACGCTGCCCAAGGTGAACTGGCACTCCGCCATCGAGCCGCTGCCCGCCGCCATCACGCTCGCGAAAGCGCAGCAGCCCACGATTGTCTTCCGTCAGGTCGGCGCTGGTGCCGTGCTATACCTCGGCACCGACGAACTTTGGCGCTGGCGCTTCCAGGTGGCCGATTTGTATCACCAGCGCCTGTGGATGCAGCTCGGCGCTTGGATCGCCGCTCCGCCTTTCCAAATCGATCAAAAGAAGATCGCCGTCGGCACCGACCGCCTGCGTTACTCGCCCGGCGAAACCTCCGAGATCCGCGTGCGCGTCCGCAATGACAAAGGCGACATGGTGACTGACGCGCAACCGCGCGCCTACCTGCTGCACGACGGCAACGACGTCGCCACGCTTCAGCTTGAGCCCGATCCGACGCATCCCGGCATCTACCGTGCGCTCACGCCGCCGCTGAAGGCCGGCACGTATGAAATCGCCGTCGCCGAAGGGCCCAGCGCACCGCGCAGCGACGCGCGCCTCTCACTCCACGTCTCCGACCTTGGCAATCCCGAGTGGGCCACGCTCACCATGAACCGCCCGCTGCTCGAAACGATGGCACAAAACAGCGGCGGACGCTTCCTGCGCGAAGAACAGGCCGCCACCGACCTGCCAAACCTCCTGCAAAACATGGACCGCAAGCAGGTCATCACCAAGGAGACCATCTTGTGGAGCAGTTGGTGGTGGTTTGGCGCGGCGATCCTGCTGCTGACTATCGAATGGCTCATGCGGAAGCGGCTCAAGCTTGTCTGATCATGTCCGCTTCGCCTGATCGCTCCCAGCTTGCCGTCCGCGTGACACCCAATGCGAAGAAATCCGAGTTTGCAGGCTGGACCGCCGATGAAAAGGGCCGCCCGGTGCTGCTGGTGAAGCTCAACGCCCCGCCGGTCGATGGCAAAGCGAACACGGAGTTGATCAACTTCCTCGCCAAAGCCCTCGGCTGCCCCAAAGGCCAGATCACGCTGCTGCGCGGCACGTCGAGTCGGCAGAAGTCACTCGAACTGCCAGCGCTCGCGCTGGAAAAGCTGCCGAAGTGACCGCAGAGCCAGGCCGTGTTTGAAAACCGACGCGAGCGGCCCGCTGAGGGATGGTTGGAGTCTGTTGTTCACGCTTTAGCGTGGGAAAACGCAGGACACGCTAAAGCGTGAACAACGTACCCGCCGGTTTTCAACCACGGCCTATCCGCGTGCCCGCTCGAGCAAATTCATCATCAGGAATCCCAGCAGCAGAGCGAGTTGCTCGCCCTCGTCCGCCGCGCCCGCAGGCTCAAGCTTGAACAGCCCTTCCCAAAAAGCGGGCTGCTTCGTCAGACGCATCACCGGGGCATCCCCGGCGACGCGGGCGGCCGTGTAGCTCGGATGCAGCATGTATCCGGCGAACATGCCCACGACGGGAATCCCACTCACCAGGCCATCAAGAAACTTGACCCAGGCGCTGTCCTCCTGAACCGAAAACGTGGGAGATTGGGCTCCGGGGGCAAAGACATCGTAGTGCGCCTTCCAGAGCGATTTCATGCCGCGCCGGCCGATGGCACCGATAACCTGGCCGTTCGGCGCCTTGAAGGTGTAGCGCGCCGACCAGTCGATGATGCGGTCCGCTTCAATCGTCGCCATAAGCTGCTGCATCGTGTCGTCGGTGAAGACCTCGACCTTTTCGCGGAAGCGGAAGAGCTTCTGCTTCACATAACAGATCGTTTTACCACTGGCATCCGTCACATAGATCTGCGGAGCGAGGGCGATGAGCTTGAAGCGGAAAGTGACCGGGTAGTTCATGAGACCGCCAAAGTGGCCTCAATCAACGCGCTGGCAAGCTGCCAAGCAGCGCTTTCGCACACGCCACCGCAAACTCCGGCGCGTTGATCTCGCAATCCATCTCGATGAGCGGGATGCCGGGGCGCAGATGCTGCTTGATCGCGCCAAACAAGGCTGCGTCAGCCGCAGCATCGTAAAACGGCTTTCCAGCGGCGCTGATGATGCTGATGGCTTTGAGCGGCAGCAGCACGGTGACCGGACCACGATAAGCGTTCGCCTTCTCCGCGAGTATGCGGCCGAGTTCGGCGCATTCGGCGGCGTTCGTGCGCATGAGCGTGACCTGCGGATTGTGAATGTAGAAGGTGCGACCGTCGAATTTCGCCGGAACGGTGGCCTTCTCGCCAAAATTGACCATGTCGAGGCATCCGGGCGTCACGATGGCGGGGATGCCTGCTTTGCCCGCCGCATCAAGTCGTGTCGGGCCGGCACCGAGGATGCCGCCGACGAGTTCATCGGCCCATTCGGTCGTCGTGACATCGAGAACGCCCGCGAACATGCCGCTTTCGATCAGCGACTCCATGATCCTGCCGCCGGTGCCGGTGGCGTGGAAGACGAGTACTTCGTAGCCGGCGTCTTCGAGGATTTTCTTCGCCATGTTCACGCACTCCGTCGTGTTGCCGAACATCGACGCGGCAATCAGCGGTTTGTCATCGGCCACAGGCACCGCCGTTTCCACCATGCCGCAGATCGCACCGGCCGCACGGGCCAGCAGGACTCGGGAGATGCGGTTCATGCCGCTGACATCGACGATGCTCGGAAACATGACGATGTCCTTCGTGCCGACATACGGCGCCACATTGCCTGAGGCGAGCGTGGAGACCATCACCTTCGGGAATCCGACCGGCAGCGCCCGCATCGCCGCCGTACCGATGGCCGTGCCGCCACCGCCGCCCAGGGAGATGACGCCCTGCACCCTGCCGCTTTCGACCAAGGCCGACAAAAACGTCGCCGCAGCGCCCGCCATGGCCGTCACGGCTTCGCCACGGTCTTTTCGCGCCATGATGCCTGCGAGATCGACATTCCCAGCCGCCGCGACTTGTTCGCGTGTCACATCCGGCTTCACCTGCGGCACTTCACCGCTGCCGGTGTCGATGAGCAGCGTCTGGTGGCCGCGTGAGCGGATGATATCCGCCACGTAGGCGTGTTCGTGACCTTTGGTGTCGAGTGTGCCGAGGACTGCGATGGTTGCCATGGTGGCAGGATAAAAGCAGCCGCGGAAAGAACAGCAACCGTTTCACACCAGCGGCTATCCGCCGTCCACCGGCTCAGCCAAGCATCCTCTGCTTCAATTCCGCCGTCGGCATCATGCAGGCGTCGTGTTTGCCGAACCAGCGGTAGCGGTTGCGGGCGATAAAGAAGTAAACGGCGTCCCGCAGCGCACGCGGCCATGGTTTGACGAGGCCCGCGAGTTTCCAAACACCTCCCAGCGTGCGGGCGATCTCAAGGGCAGCATCGCTGGCCTTGAACGCACCGCCTGGGGTAAGAAAGAGCATCGAATCAGGCTTTTCGGGATCGAGTCCCTGGCGGCGGTAGAGTTCGCTGCCAAGCGGACTCTGGATTGGAGCGAACTTGATCTTCCGTGCCTGATCATGCCGGACGACGAAGCGCACGCTGGCATTGCAGAGATGGCAGACACCATCAAAGAGCATCAAGTGGTCGCTGCTGGGATCGTAAGCGGACATGGCTAATCAACATTACGCCGGGCATGGTCCGCCGTCGCGGTCGAAATCCAAAATAGGTAGGCGAGAATGAGCAGTGTGCCGAAACCGAGGCTAAAACCCCAGGTGTTTGCGTGCTGCAAGGGATCGAGGACGCGGGATGCGATGTCACTAAAAAGCAGATGTGGCCTGCGGAGAACATCCCAACTGTTCCAGCGCTCAAAACGGCCGAGATAGACGCCAAAGCCGCTCAAGCCCAAGGAGCCGAGCACCACGCTCCAGGCGGTGAGACGTGAAAATCTCGCGGCGAACCAATGCTGGATGATCTGCAGTGACTGGAAGCCCAACCAGAGCGAGACGAGTGCAAACGAGAGCAGCATGAGAAGATCGAGCCACAGCGGAACGTGGGCGTGATTGTGGGGTGTGAGGTGAATGAGGTCCGTGAGGACGTAGGGCGCGTTCGGGAAGAACAGCAGCCACGCGGCGAGCAATGGTGCCGCGAGGACGGTGCGGTTCGTTTTCGCCACTCCAAGGCTGAGGCCAAGCGGAATGACTGCGAGGACGAGGTTCCAAAGCAGGAATGCGTAGTTGTGCCGTTCCGCGAGGTGCATGCGCACATTGAGCACGAGACAGCACCAGAGAATGGCGAGGAGATTGAGAAGCAGGACGCGGCGGGACATGCGTCGAAAGTGCGGGATGAGAAGCGCCACGGCAAGCGAACGGCGGCTTTGTGGAGATGAATTCACACGCGCTTCACGCCAGTTTCATCGAAGATACTCAGTGTGTGCCGAACACACGATCCAGGAAGGCCATGACACGGTCGTTTTGATTGAATCCGCCGATGAAGCTGTGTCCGGCACCGGGAACGATGAACAGCTCGGTGCTGACACCGGCTTTTTGCAGGGCTTCATGGAGCTTCTGACTGTGTACCGGCGGGACAACGGTGTCGCGATCTCCATGGCAGATGAAGAAGGGCGGATCGGTCTTGTCGATGTAGGTGATCGGGGACGCCTGTTGCACCTCTTTGCGCCGAGACTGAATGGGGCCGCCGATGAAGCGTGAAAGTGTATCACCGGGTTGTGATGTGCCGTAGAGTCCGAGGTCGGTAGGGCCGTAGAAATCAACGACCGCCTGCACAGCGCTCGACTGGTTAAGGTGCGGGCCTTTCTCGAACGTTTTTTCACCATGGCTGGTTCCCAGCAATGCAGCCAAGTGCCCTCCAGCGGAGGCCCCAACGACGGCAAAGCGCTTTTCATCGAGGTGGAACTTGGCAGCATTGGCCCGCAGCCAGCGCACGGCGGCTTTGACATCCTGGATTTGAGCCGGGAAGGCCTCCTGCGTCGAAAGCCGGTAGTTGAGGCTGGCAAGCGAGTACTTTTTGGACCAAAGCAGCCCGATCACCGCCGGGTTTTCTTTGCTTCCCATCTCCCAGCCGCCGCCGTGAATCCAAATGACGAGCGGATTCTTCTGCCCTGCCAATTCGTAAAGATCTAGGCGATGCTTCGGATCGCGATCTTCAATGTAAGCTTGGTCGCGATGCAGGGTGATTCCCGAAGGCAGTTGCTGGGCCTGGGCTGTGATCGGGACCGTGAGGAGCGTCAGTGCGATGAGCAGAAGGTCGAGTTTCTGTTTCATGGGAACGATTTACGCCGCGCGGCGTTTGGTGGATTTCGCGGCCTTGAGCTGCCCGCAGCCGGCGGCGACATCGATACCGCGACGTTGACGAATGGTGCAGGGGAAACCGGCGTCTTGCAGGATGCGGTGAAAGGCGTCTGCAGCGGCTTCGCTGCTTTCCGTGCCGGTGTAGCCTTCGGTGCGGTTGAGCGGGATGAGATTGACGTGGGCGTCGAGGCCGTGAAGCAGCTCCGCGATGCGTTTCGCATGCTCAGGCGTGTCGTTGACGCCGTGAATCAAGGTCCACGCGAAGAAGATGCGGCGGCCGGTTTGCGCGTTGTAGGTACGGCAGGCGGCGATGAGATCGGCCAGCGGCCAGCGCTGATTGGCAGGGATCAATTTTGCGCGTTCCTCCTCCGTGGCGGCGTGGAGGCTGACGGCGAGGTTGTAGGGCCGGTTTTCCGCCGCCATGCGCAAGATGCCGGGCACGACGCCGACGGTGGAGACGCTGATCTTGCTGGGGCCGATGTTCAGACCGCGCGTGTCGCAGATGATGTCGAGCGCGGTCATCACCGCGTCGTAGTTGTGCAGCGGCTCGCCCATTCCCATGAACACGAGATTGCGCAGTCCCTTCTCACCGGCGGCACGCACGATGCGCTGGGCATGCAGCACCTGGGCGACGATCTCACCGGGCCGGAGATGCCGCACGAATCCCATCTGGCCAGTGGCACAAAACACACAGCCCATCGCGCAACCGGCCTGGGTGCTGACACAGGCGGTGTGGCGACCGGTGTAGCCCATGATGACGGTTTCGATCTCCTGACCGTCGGCCATGCGCAGGAGAAATTTCCGCGTCAAACCATCGCTGCTCGGCGTGTCGGATGTGACTGGCGGCACGTCGAGCATCCAGGAGCCGTCGCCGAGCACTTTCGTGAGCCATTTGCGCAGCGGTGGCGCAAGATCTTCACGGGCGAGAGGATCGGCCATCGCCCGGAAGTGCAGCGTGTTCCAAAGCGTGCCTGCATGCGCCGGACGCAGGCCTTCGGCCACCAGCACATCACGAAGCTGGTCGAAGCTCAGGTCATGGAGCGAGCGAGGCATGAGGAGGGCGGACGAATTCAGTTCAGGAATGGATTCTCCAGTCGCTCGCGCCCGATGGTAGTCTCATCGCCATGTCCGGGAAAAACGCGGGTAGCATCTGGCAGGGGGAGGAGTTTCGATTCGATGCCGCTGAGGAGCAATTCCGTGGAACCGCCGGGAAAGTCCGTGCGGCCGATGCCGTCGAGGAAAAGCACATCGCCGCCGAACAGCAGATGCTCACATGCGAGAAGAAAGCACACGCTGTCCGGCGAGTGACCGGGTACATGGTGGAGCCGCCATGTTTCACCAGCGGCTTCCAGCGTGTCCCTGCCCTCCAGCAGCTCGTCCACCTCGAAGGCGGGCACTTCAACAAAAGTCCCCGTCACCATGCCGAACAGCCGCTCCAGCGTCAGTTCCCGCGAGAAGGGGGCAAAGGCATAGACATGGCAGCCGTGGTCCGCCTTCACCGCCGCGGCATCCATGACATGGTCAAAGTGCTGATGCGTGAGGAAAAGCACGTCCACGCGCACCTTTTGCCTGCGCAACCATGCGGTGGCCCCCTCCGGCGCATCCACCAGCACCGTGCCACCAGGCAGGCGGAGGAGATGGGCGTTCGTGGCGGCAATGCCGCCGGTGTAGGTGGAGATTTCGGACATGGGATGCCGAAAGACGGGAAAGCGTTGGACATTTCAACCCGTAAAAGGCAAAATCCTTCGGCAAAACGGGCTGTGAGGCTCGTTATAGTTCAGGACACCCCCCATGAATCGTTCCTTCTTCTCCCACGTCGCGGCGGCCGCCGCAGCGTTCGCGCTTTCCACACCTCCGGTGCACGCGGAAACCAACTTCGGCCAGGTGGCCATGCATGTGGCCTACATGCTGCAAAACCACCACTACTCGAAGCAGGACTTCGACGACAAGGTGTCCAGCACCATGCTTCAGAACTACCTGAACATGCTCGACTTCAAGCACATCTTCTTCACCCAGAAGGATGTGGACGACTTCAAGGACAAGTACGACACCACGCTCGACGATCATGTGCTGATGCGGAACATCAGCCCAGCACTCGAAATCTACGACATTTACAAAGAGCGCGTGAAGGACCGCGTCGAGTTCCTCAAGAAGGCACTCGAAACCAACAAATTCACATTCGACTCGAAGCGCAGCATTGAGATCAAGCGCGACAAGGCCCCCTGGCCCAAGGACAAGGCCGAGCAGGACAAGCTTTGGCTCGACATCATCGAGGACAACCTCCTTGCCGAACGCCTCGTCGATGAGGCCCGAGCCCGTGAGGAGAAGAAAAAGGCTGAGAAGGCTGACGCCGCCAAAAAAGAAGGCACCGCCGAGGCCAAGCCCGGCGTGGACGCGAAACCCGAAGCCGCCCCTGCTGACGCGCCTAAAGTCGCCGCCAAGGACGCGGTAAAGAAGGAAAAAGACGAGAAGGACATGACGCCTCAGGAACGCGTCATCAAAGACTACGACCGCCTGCTCGAAAGCATCGAGGAGAACGACAGCAAGGACGTCGTGAACTTCTTCCTCTCCAGCCTCGCCACCGCCTACGACCCGCACACCGAGTACATGAGCACGGATGAGAGCGACAATTTCAAAATCCACATGTCGCACAAACTCGTCGGCATCGGCGCGCTTCTCGGCCAGAAGGAAAACGACGGCGCCGAGATCCAGGGCATCGTCGTCGGCGGCCCCGCCGACAAGCAGGGCGAGCTCAAGCTCAACGACCGCATCGTCGCCGTAGCCCAAGGGGATGAGGAATTCGTCGATGTGAAGTACATGAAGCTTCAAAAGATCGTCGAAATGATCCGCGGCGAAAAAGGCACTACCGTCCGCATCAAGATCGTCCCCGCCGACGACCCCTCCGCCAACCGGGTCATCGCCATCGTCCGTGATGAGGTGCCGCTGAAGGAAAAGCTCGCCAACGCTGAGATGCTCGTCACCCCGCCCGATCTCGGCAAGCCGCTCAAAGTCGGCTGGATCAACCTCTCCAATTTCTACGCCGACATGGAGAACGGCACCGTCAGCACCAGCGCCGACGTCGAGCGCCTCCTGCGCCGCCTCATGAAGGAAAAAATCGACGGCCTCGTCCTCGACCTCCGCGACAACGGCGGTGGCTCCCTTGATGAAGCCATCAAGCTCACCGGCCTCTTCGTCCCGGCCGGCCCCGTCGTTCAGGCCAAGGACTGGCGCGGCAGCATCTCATGGCGCGACTGTGAGAACGAAAAACCCGTCTATGACGGCCCCATGATCGTCCTCACCAACAAGGCCAGCGCCTCCGCCTCCGAAATTCTTGCCGCCGCATTGCAGGACTACCGCCGCGCTCTCATTGTCGGCGACCAGTCCACCTTCGGCAAAGGCACCGTGCAGACCATCCTTCCTGTCGAGCGCTACATGCCCTTCTTCAGTGACAAAAAGGCCGCCGGAGACCTCAAGGTCACCATTCAGAAGTTCTACCGCATCGCCGGCGGCTCCACCCAGCTCAAAGGCGTCGAGCCCGACGTCAAGCTCCCCTCCATCCGCGACGTGCTCGACATCGGTGAAGCCTCCGCTGAGAATCCCCTGCCCTACGACACCATTCCCGCGAAGAAATACCCCCTCTTCCGCAAAGACCCCTTCCCCGCCGACGAGATCAACGCTCGCGTGAAAAGCCGCATCGCCGCCAACCCCGAGTTCCAATACGTCGTTGATGAATCCAAACGCTTGAAGGAAAAAATCGACCGCAACACCGTCACCCTCAACCTCCAGGACCGCGAGAAAGAGCGTATCGAAACCGAAGCACGTCGAGACAAGCAGAGCGACGAGCGTGAAAAACGCGCCAAGGAAGTCGCCGACCGCCTCAAGGACAACGGCTTTAAAATCTACCACCTCACTCTCGACAACGTGGACAAGCCCGAGCTCGTCCCCCACTCCGCCTTCACGAAGGAAATGAACTCCGGCATGCGCACTGCCGCCGCCAAGGACGACGATGGTGGCAGTGACGGCTCCAAGTTCCCCTACGGCCTCGAACCCGTGAAGCTGGAAACGATCCACATCCTCCGCGATCTCATCGAACTCGACAATAAGCCCACCACCGCATCCAAAGGTGATGGCAAGGCTCAGGCCGAGGCCACTCCCAAGCCCCAAGCTCAATAAAGAAAAACCCGGCTGCTTAGGTTGATTTCAAATTCGATCTCTTAAATCGGGTCCAAGGAATGCAAGTCGGCATCATTACCGTCTCTGACCGTGCTTCCGAGGGCGTTTACGAAGATCTGGGCGGCCCCGCTTTGAAGAAAGCCGCTGAGGACTACGGCTGGAGCATCATCGCCGAGGCCATTGTTCCCGACGACCTCACGCGCATTCAGGAAACGATCCGTTCCTTCAGCTCTCAGGGCTGCGGACTCATTTTGACCACCGGCGGCACCGGTATCGCCGAGCGCGATGTCACGCCGGAGGCCATCCGTGGCATCATGCGCGTCGAAATTCCCGGGTTTGGCGAAGTCATGCGCATGAAATCGCTCGAACTCACGCCCAACGCCATCCTCAGCCGGAGCCTCGCGGCCGTCGTCGATCGCAGCCTCGTCATCGCCCTGCCCGGCAAGCCGCAAGGAGCCGTCGATTGCCTTGGCTTCGTGCTCGGAGCCATTCCGCACAGCGTGAAGCTCGCCCAGCGTGTGCCCACAAGCTGCTGAGCGGTTCGGACAAGCCTTGGTGGAGTATTAGAGTGCTGGAATAATGGCTTGTTGATAGCATCACTCCACCACTCCAGTACCTACCGTTCCATGCTCATCACCCTCTTCATCCCGTGCTTCGTCGATCTCATCAGCCCGCAGGCCGGGATCAGCATCGTGACCATTCTGGAGGGGCTCGGCCATCAGATTGATTACCCAAATGAACTCGGCTGCTGCGGCCAGCCGCCCTTCAACGCTGGCTACTGGGACGAGGCCCGCGAAGCAGCACGCCCCGTGCTGAAGCGCCTCCGCGACAGCGAGGCCGTCGTCATCGCTTCAGGCTCCTGCGGGGCCATGTTGAAGGTCTTCTACAAAGAGCTTTTCCATGGCCAGCCCGAGGAAGCCGAAGCCGCGGCGCTTTCCGCGAAGTGCTGGGAGTTCACCGACTTCCTTGTGAACAAACTCGGCGTCACCGATCTCGGCGCGTCCTTCCCGCACAAGGTCACCTACCACGACGGATGCCACGGCCTCCGCGAGTTGAACCTCAAAAAGCCCGCCCGGCAGCTCCTCGAAAAGGTGCGCGGCCTGGAACTCGTCGAGATGAAGGAAGCGGAGACCTGCTGCGGCTTCGGTGGCACTTTCTCCACGAAATTTCCGATGATCTCCACCGCCATGGGCGAGGTCAAATGCGCCTCCGCCCGCGACACCACCGCCGAATACATGGTCAGCGCCGATTCGAGCTGCCTCATGCATCTCCAGGGCCTTCTCACGGCGCAGAAGCTGCCCCTCAAAACCATCCACCTCGCGGAAATCCTGACTTCCCGTTCATGAGCGCCAAATCCACCTTCCTCGACGCCGCTACCCGCCTCACGAACGACCTCGTGCACCGCGAGCGCATCCACACTGGCATGTGGAAGTATTACGATGCCCGCACCCGCTCACAGGGCTTTTTCCAGGACTGGCAGCAGGCCCGCATCCTCGCCTCGCAGACGAAAAAAGGGGCCATCAGCCGACTGCACGAGCATTTGGTCGAGTTTGAGCAAAAAGCCACCGCACGCGGCACCGTCGTGCATTGGGCCAAAGACAGCGAGGAGGCGCGGAAGATCATTTTCAGCATCCTAGAGCGCCGCGAGGTGAAACGCATCATCAAGAGCAAGGTGATGACCTCCGAGGAGATCCACCTCAACGATCATCTGGAGAAAGCCGGCTACCACGTCCTCGAAAACGACCTCGGCGAATACATCCAGCAGCTCCGCAACGAGACGCCGTATCACTTTGTGGCCCCGTGCATGCACCTCAGCATGAAGGAGATCAGTGATCTCTTTGAGGAGAAGCTTAAAACGGCTCCCACCGATGATCCCGAGGAGCTCACCATGATCGCCCGGCGCTTCCTGCGTCAAACTTACCTCACGGCCGATGCCGGCATCACCGGGGCGAATTTCCTCATCGCGGAGACCGGCATGATCTCCATCACCGAAAACGAAGGCAATGCCCGCCTCACCGGCGCTTTGCCAAAGACGATGATCTCGCTCGTCGGCATCGAAAAAGTGCTGCCGAAGATGAGCGACCTCGCGCTCTTCCTTCCCATGCTCGCCACCGCGGGCACCGGACAGCCCATCACCTGCTACAACACCGCCTACGCCGGTCCGCGACAGCCCGGCGAGATCGACGGCCCCGAGGAATGGCACATCGTTCTGCTCGATAACCACCGCACCGCCCTCCTCGCCGATCCTGAGCAGCGCGATGCCCTTCACTGCATCCGCTGCGGCGCATGTTTGAATGTGTGCCCCATCTTCAAAAACATCGGCGGCATCAGCTACGGCACCACCTATCAAGGCCCCATCGGCAGCGTCATCACGCCGCATCTGCGCGGCTTGCAGGATTGGAAGCACCTCAGCGGCTCCAGCAGCCTCTGCGGAGCCTGCACCGCCACCTGCCCGGTCAAAATCGACCTCCATCACCACCTCCTCCAAAACCGCCGCAATGCCGTGCGCGAAAAGCCCGACGCACTCGAAGGCCTCGCTTGGCGTCTCTTCGCCAAAAGCATCAACAAGCCCGTCGTGTATCAAATCGGCACGAAGCTCGCGAAATTGGCGCAGCCCTTTCACCGCCTCATCTCCGCCACGCCGCTCGATCCGATGCGCGCGTGGACCAAAACGCGCCACGCCCCCGCGATGGCTCCGCAGAGCTTCAAAGACTGGTGGAAGTCCCGAAACCTGCCACCGCACCACACTCGTCCGACCAGTCAGACGAGTCCGACCCGTCCGACAACGCCTCACGCCTCCCCCAAACGCCCCATCGAAGCCACTACCTCCCGCGAACTCATCCTCGCCCGCATCGAAGAAGCCCTCTCCGACACCACGCCGCAGCCCTTCGAAGCCACCGCCGCTCAAAAACGCGCCGTCCTGCCTGCCGTGCACGATCTGGTGCCTCAATTCGCCGCCACCGCCGAATTCCTCCGCGCTGAATTCCACGCCTGCGCCGATGAAGCCGCCGCGAAGGCCAAACTCGCTGAACTCGCCGCGAAACACGGCTGGAAAAAAATCGCCACGCATCGCGGCACGCTCACGCAGGCCGTTTTGCCAGCACTGCCCACGCTCGATGCCACCGACGGCTACGACCGCTTCGAGCTCGAAGCCTGCGACGTCGGCATCACCGAGTGCGATGCCCTCATCGCGCAAACCGGCAGCGTCTTCCTCACCGCCCGCAGCGGCGGCGGCCGTGCTCTCAGCGTCCTGCCGGAGCATCACGTCGTGCTCGCCCGTCGTGATCAGCTGCTGCCCGATCTTCCAGCCGGTTACGAATTCATCCAGCAGCGCTACGGCACCGCCTGGCCCAGCCTCACCACCCTCATCACCGGCCCCAGCCGCACCGGCGACATCGAGCGCATCATCATCCTCGGTGCCCACGGCCCGAAGAAGCTCACGATCATCATGTTCTGATTTGCGGCTGGACTTGCCTCCACACTTTCGATTAAAAGCAAACCAGCAACCCTCATTATTCCATGAAACGCATCCCCGTCTCCTCCCGTCGTCAATTCATCGGCCGCACTGCGGCTGCCATCGGCTTTCCCACGATCATCCCGGCCAGCGTGCTCGGACAGAACGCTCCCTCCAACAAAATCACCATGGCCGTTTTCGGCTGGGGCATGATGGGACCGAGCAACACAGGCAAGTTTCTCCAAGAGCAGGACTGCCAGATCGTCGCCGCCTGCGACATCGACAAGCGCAACCTCGAAAAGGCGCTCAACACCATCAACGGCGCCTACAAAAACAAGGACTGCAAAGGCTACCACGACTACCGTGAGGTGATTGCCCGCAAGGACATCGACACCGTTATGCTAGCGCTGCCAGACAACTGGCATGCGCTTACCTCCATCGAGGCAGCGAAGAACGGCAAGGACATCTACGGAGAGAAGCCGCTCGCACGCACCATCGCCGAGCAGCAGGCCATCGTGAAGGCCGTGCAGAAGCACGGTCGCATCTGGCAGACCGGCTCATGGCAGCGCAGCGAGGACAATTTCCGCATCGGCGCTGAAATCGTCCGCAATGGTCTCATTGGGAAGCTCAAAGAAGTGCATGTCGGCCTTCCTTCGGGTCATAACGACTTCGCCGGGACCAAGGACAAGCGCAGCGTTACGCCGCCGCCCTCCGAACTCGACTACGAAATGTGGATCGGCCCGGCGGCGATGCAGGACTACATCGAGTGCCGCGTGCACAAAAACTGGCGCTGGGACTACAACATCGGAGGAGGTCAACTTCTCGACTGGATCGGCCATCACTGCGACATCGCGCATTGGGGCATGGATTGCGATAACAGCGGCCCGATCGAGGTGAAGCCAGTGCAGGTGGACATGCCAGCGCGCACGGACATCTGGAACACCGCCACGAAGTATCGTGCCGAAGCAAAATATGCGGGCGACATCACCATGATCATCGCTGGCGGCCACAACGACATCCAAATGGGCACCAAGTGGATAGGCACAGACGGCTGGGTCTATGTGAACCGCGGCGGCGCGTATGATTGTTCCAATCCAGCGCTCAAGCAGATGATCAAGAAGCGCAAAAACGACAAAGATCCGAAAAGCGAGGTCATTGAAGTCGCCAAGGCGCCGAAACTGGGCGACGATGTCATCAAGACGCGCCTCTACGAGACCAAGGGCCACCACCGCAACTTCCTCGACTGCGTGAAGAGCCGTCAGCCGACCGTCACACCGGTCGAAACAGCTCATCACAGCGCCACGCCGGGCCATCTCGCCCTCATTTCCTTCCTCACCAACCGCTCCATCAAGTGGGACCCCGCCAAGGAAGAAATCATCGGCGATGCTGACGCCGCCAAGCTCCTCACCCGCGAATATCGTGGCCCGTGGAAGCTGGACGCGTGATCCCACGAAGCATCGCACTTTCGTCTGCTATCAATTACATCAAAGGGCTGCCATAAGGCAGCCCTTTGTCATTTCAATTCACGCGATGATGTCCCGCAGTACATTCCCATGCACGTCGGTGAGCCGCAAATCGCGGCCGCCGAAGCGGTAGGTGAGTTGCTCGTGGTCGAGACCCATCAGATGAAGCACCGTGGCCCAGAGGTCATAGACGGTGCAGACGTTCTCGGTGGCGTTGTAGCCGAACTCATCCGTCGCGCCGTAAATGTGGCCACCTTTGACACCGCCACCAGCCATCCAGACGGTGAAGCCGTAGGGATTGTGATCGCGGCCGTTCGTGCCCTGCGCAAAGGGCGTGCGGCCAAACTCTCCCGCCCACACGAGCAGCGTGCTGTCGAGCAGGCCGCGGGCTTTGAGGTCCTTGATGAGCGCGGCGATGGGCTGGTCGATCTGGTTCGCCATCTTGCCGTGGCCTTCCTTGATCGCGCCGTGATGATCCCACGGATTGGCCGCGTTGCCGCCGCCGAGGTTGTAGGCGAGGGTGCTGAGTTCGATGAAGCGCACACCGCGCTCGACGAGTCGGCGAGCGAGCAGGCACTGGCGTGCGTAGGCGGCTTTTTTCGGCTCGGGATCGTCGAGGCCGTAGAGTTTCTTCGTCGCCTCGGTCTCGCCAGAGATGTCGCAGAGGTCGGGCACGGCGGCCTGCATACGCCAGGCCATCTCGTAGTTCGAAATGGCGGCCTCGATGTGCGTGTCATGCTGCGTGGTGCTGGCAAAGCGCCGATCCATCGCGCCGATGAAGTCGAGCTGGCGGCGCTGGAGGTCGTGGGGCTGTCGCGGGCGGATGTTGGCGACAGCCTCGGCCTCGTCGGCCTTCACGATGCTGGCCTGATGCTGCGCTGGCAGGAAGCCATTGCTGAAAAGGCCCACGCCGCCATGCGGTGTCGCCGCGCCGCCGCTTTGCAGCACGACGTAGCCCGGCAGATCGCGTGACTCGGAGCCGAGGCCGTAGCTCGTCCATGCTCCGGCGCTGGGAAAGCCGAGGAAGGGAAAGCCGCTGTGCATGAAAAAGTTTCCCTGCGCATGCTCGCTGAACTTCGCCGTCATGCTGCGGAGCTGGCAGATGTCATCAATCACGCCGCCGATCTGCGGAAAGAGGTCGCTCACCTCGATGCCGGACTGGCCATACGGTTTGAAGTCCCAGTGCGAGGGCTGGACGGTGCCGTTGTTGTTGAACTGCGTCTTCTTCACTGCCACCGGCATCGGCTTGCCTTCGAACTTCTTGAGCATCGGCTTGTGGTCGAAGGAATCGACATGGGACACGCCGCCGCTCATGTAGAGAAAGATCACGCTGCGTGCCTTCGGCGCGAAACGCTTGGCGCGATGCACGAGCGAAGCCTGCGCTTCCTCCTGCATGAGCCCCGCAAGCGCGGCCATGCCGAAGCCGGTGGACGCGCGGGAGAGAATAGTGCGTCGATTCATTGTGTTCATCGCAGGTAAATGAATTCTTTGAGGTTGATCAGCGACTGCGCGAGGCTCGTCCACGCTTGGGCCTGCGGGTCATCGCTGCTCGTCGCTGTGCGAGCGGCTTCGAGAGCTTGATTCATCGCATCGCGTTGGGATTGAAGTTGGGCGAGTTGTAGGCGCTGCGCTTCACTCAGAGCAGCCAAGACATCAGACTCACGAATCGTGTTCGCTTCGATCCGAGAGGTTTGGGCGATCTCTTCAGGCGTGAGAGCGCGGTCGTAGAGGCGGGCGCGGTCGATGCGGGCGCGGAGGCCGCGGTTGCCGCTGGGGCTGACGTGGCGGCAGCCGAGGAGGATCTGGCTTTTGTCGGCCTCGAAGGTGGCACCGGGGGCTTTGCGGTAGGTGCGGCCGTAGGGCTGGCCTTCGCGGTAGCCGCGGATGGTGCCATCGGCCTGATACACGACGGCGACATGCACGGGGCGTGTGGCGGCTTCGGTCTCGGCGCTGCCTTCAAAGAGTTCGCTACGCTCGAAGAAGTTGCTGCCAGCGACCCAGTGCGCAGGTGTTTTCTCGGCAAACACGAGCGAGTCGAACAAGCCGCCATCCTTGTGCTGCACGCTGATGACGCCGCCGCCTTGCTGCTTGAGGTCATCAAGCTGCACCCAGGCTTCTAGGGTCTTCGCGGTGAGTGTTTTCGGCAGCGAGCCGCTTTGAGCCATGGACTTGCCATCGACGATCAAAGCGCCGTTTTCGATGCGGGCGTTGCCGGTGAGCGTGAGCGGGAGTTTGCCGGAGGTGTCGCTGAGGTCTTTGTCGAAGGTCCATTCGGCGAGTGGGGAGGGGACCGGTTTGACGGGAGTGACTGGATTGACGGCTTTGAGGAGTTTTTCGCGTGCGGGTGCCAGCAAGGCACTGATCTGGCGATTGAGCGCTGCGAGCTGGTTTTCTTGTTCGGCGAGTTTTTGGGCTTCTTGGGCCGTTTCGGCTTGGAGAGAGGTCAAGTAGGCCGTGGCTTGCTTCACTTCGTCGTCGGTGGCTTCGCGGGAGAAGGCCTCGCGGAACATCTGGCGGATGCGGAGGTCGTCGGGGCGATTTTTGCCGTCGTTGATCGTGCGCAGTGCCCAACTGCGGGCCCAACTGATGACGTTGGGATCGTTGAGGAGTGTGAGCGATTGCGCGGGGACGTTGGTGGCATCGCGTTTGCCGCGGGTGGCGAAGGGCACGGGCGCATCGAAGGTGGTGAGGAAGGGCGGGAGCGAGTTGCGAATGACTTTGACATAGATGCTGCGGCGCTCGTCGCCATTGCCGACGGATTCGCCGTAAAGCGTGCGGTCGAGCTTGCCGGAGAGCGTGACGATGGAATCGCGAATGGCCTCCGCTTCGAGCCGACGCGTGCTCCAATGTGAAAGCAGCTTATTCTCCGGGTCCAACTGAGCACTGAGAACTGAGGACTGAGCACTTCTTTGGAAGGTCTTCGAGTTCAAGATGTCACGCAGCAGGCTTTTGATGCTGCCGCCGGAGTCGATGAAGCGCTGCGCGAGGAAGTCGAGCAACTCGGGATGCGTCGGGAGATCGCCGAGTTTGCCGAAGTTATCGACGCTGGCGACGATGCCGCGACCGAAGACGTGATGCCAGATGCGGTTCACGATCACGCGGGCCGTGAGCGGGTTGTTTTTCATGTCCGCCATGCGCTCGGCGAGCTCGAGGCGACCGCTTTGCTTTGTTGCGAAGGGTTTTGGATCGAGCGCTTCAAGGAAACGGCGCGAAACAAGCTCCGCAGGCTGCTTGTGATCGCCGCGAACAAAGAGCGGCGCGTCCTTGGCATCGGCTTCGATGACACCGGGCACGCGGGTGGGAAGCGGGAGCTTGGCTTCGAGGTCGCGGTAGCGGCGGAGGAGTGGCGTGATGGATTTAGTGGAGAGTTGGTTGGATTGGATGAGAGCGTCGAGAGCTTCTGCGTCGGCATCGGAGAGGGTGTTGGATTGCCAAGCGGTGACGAGTTGGCGGGGGGCGGCCTTGGATGGAGTGGGATTGGGAGGCGGTTGGCCGTCGTTGGTGATGATGGCGTCGTTCAACGCGAACCAGGAGGGTTCGTCGGCTTTGTATTCCGCGGGCATGTCGGCGGCGGTGGCGAGCTGGAGGAAGATTTCGTCGCCCTTCCAGAATTCGAGATCGAGGCTGCGCCAGGCGAGTTTTTCGTCTTTGGCGTCTTTGAGTTCGACGGCTTTGTGAATGGTGCCGGTGCGCGGGTAGTTCTGCACGACGTATTTGGCCTTCACGCCGCCGTTTCCTGCCACGCGGAACCACAGCGTGCCGCCTTCGCATTGGAAACGATCCGTGAAGACGACGGCGCGGTCTTTTTGAGTGAGCGTGTTCGAGATGTAGCCGCTGGGGTGGATGCGGAGGCCTTTTTCGGTGAGGGTGAATTCGCCGGGTGGAGTGTGTTTGAGGCCGTGGAAGGTGAAGGCGGGCTTTGAGGGGGACTTGATTGACTGTATTGACGTTGTTGACGGTAGTTTCGAAAGCCAATCGGTGATGAGGGTCTCTTTGATCTGGGTTTTGAGTTTTTGAAGTTCGGCGCGGATCGCGTCGCCGGTGCCGGGGGCGTTGGCGTCGATGACGGCGGGGTGGGTGCTGGTGAAGATGCCGTAGAGGGCGTAGAAGTCGGTCTGGCTGATGGCGTCGAACTTGTGGTTGTGGCAGCGGGCGCAGCTCACTGTGAGGGCTTGGAAGGCCTTCGTGACGGTGTCGATCTGGTTGTCGGTGAAGGTGACCATTTCATCGAGCGAATCGACGGGCGAGAAGCCGTGCAGCACCATGCGAAGCTGGGCGATGCCGATGGCGCTTTCGTTGAGGCCGTTTTTGATGCGTGGCTTTGGCAGGAGGTCTCCGGCGATGGCTTCTTTGACGAGCTGCGGCCAGGGAACGTCGTCGTTGAAGGCGCGGATGAGGTAGTCGCGGTAGCGGTAGGCGTAAGGTATGGCGGGGTCTCCCTCGGAGCCGTAGGACTCGGCGTAACGAACCCAGTCCATGAAGTGGCGGGCCCATTTTTCTCCGAAGGCGGGGGAGTTCAAGAGAGCGTTGATCTGGTCTGACGTGTCGGACTTGTCGGACAAGTCCGACGGTGGGAGGCCGGTGAGGATGTAGCTGATGCGGCGGCGGAGTGTTTGAGCGTCAGCGGGAGGAGCGGCGGGGAGGTTTTGTTTCTTCAGCTCGGCGTCGATGAAGTCGTCGATGGTTTCGAGCTTTGAGTTTTCAGTTTTGATCTTTTGGAAGGCCCACCATTCCTTCCGGCGTGCGAGCGTGGCAGACCACGCGGTTTCTTTTTCGACCTGCTCTTTGCTCGGTGGAGCATCGCGTGGGTCGGGTGCGCCTTCGATGATCCATTGCTCGAAATCGGCGATGACCTTGGCGTCGAGCTTGGCGCCGTTTTTGGGCATCTTGAGGTCTTCGTGCTCGTGGCGGAGGGTTTGAATGAGCAGCGAGTTTTGCGGATCGCCGGGCTTGATGGCATCGCCGGAGTCGCCGCCCGCCTGCCAGCCGGGGCGGGAGTCGAGCAGGAGGCCGCCTTTTTGCTTCGTGGCGGTGCTGTGGCACTCGTAGCACTCCTGCGCGAGGATGGGGCGGATACGCGACTCGAAGAAATCGAGTTGCTGCGGAGTCGGTGCGGCGAAAAGAGTGGTCGCGGCGAGGATGTAGATCGAACTTCCAAGTTCGATCATGTGGCGACGAAAGAGAGTGGTGAGAGAACGAACTTGGAAGTTCGTTTTACGTTCGGATTTCATGCCAGGAGCCTCCGGGTGATGGTTTCGGCGGCCTGGATGCAGAGGTGGCCGAGTTTTTCGAATTGATCGCGCTTCACGCGGAAGCTCGGGGCCATGACGGTGACGGCAGCGACGGGGTAGCGATACGCGTCGAGCACGGCGGCAGCGGCGCAGTGGATGCCTTCGAGGCCTTCGGCGACATCGGTGGAGTAGCCGCGCTTGCGTGTTTTGACGAGATCAGCCTCCAGGGCGCTGCGAGTGGCGAGCGTGGTGCTCGTGTAGGCTTTGAGCTTCACGTTGGCGAAGAAGGCGTCGAGTTCGGCGGCGGGAAGATGCGCGAGCACGGCCTTGCCGGGAGCGCAGGAAAACATGGGCACCTGGAGGCCGACGGTGCTGCTGACTTTGATCGGCTGCGAGGAGACGCACTGCTCCAGCACGGTCATTTTGTGGTTCACGCTGGTGAGGAGCTGCGTGGTCTCGCCGGAGGCATCGCGCAGCCATTTGAGGGATTCGAGGGCGCAGACGACGAGGCTTTTCTCGCGCACCTGCGGGCGGGAGAGGTCGAAGAGCTTGTTGGTGTGCACGAAGCGCTTGTCGTCCTCGCGGCGCTGGAGGTAGCCACGACTGTGCAGCGTGCCGGTGATTCGGAAGACGGAGTTCACCGGCAGGTCGAGCTCGCGGGCGATCTCGGTGAGGCTCAGCCCGGCGCGATGTCGGCCGAGGAGCTCGAGGATGGCCAGGGTGCGCTCCGTGCCGGGCGCGAGGGAGTCATCGGTGATGGGAATGGAGGCTTCTTGGAGCATTCTAAATCCAGAAACGCTTCCAGATTTGGAAAGCTATCGGGCAATCTTGGCCTCACGGCTCATCGCATTTGCAATCCTGGCTCTCTCTCGCATTCTGAGCGCACATGGCTCAAGAAACAGACCTCACCTTGCTCGGAAGATCGGAAAACCGCCTGCCTGCGTCGCCGGATGTGGCGGTGCTGGAGACCTTTCCGAACCGCACGCCGGGCCGCAACTACCGCATCCATCTCAGCGCGCCGGAATTCAGCTCGATCTGCCCCGTCACCGGTCAGCCGGACAGCGCACATCTTGAGATCTATTACATTCCGGACGCGAAGTGCGTGGAGACGAAGTCGCTGAAGTTTTACCTCGCCTCGTATCGCAACCATGCCGCCTTCAATGAGGCGATCGTGAACCGCGTGCTCGACGACATCGTGAAGGCCTGCGCGCCGAAACAAGTTGTCGTGCGTGGCAAATTTGGAGCCCGTGGAGGCATCCAGCTCACCTGCGAGGCCCGCTTTCCCGATCTCGACGAAACGTTGCGGCTGCCCGAATGAAAACGCTCGTGCTGCTCTCTGGCGGGATGGACTCGGTCACGGCGCTTCACTGGGCGCGGTCGGAACACGAAGTCGTGGGCGCGGTGAGTTTCGATTACGGGGCGAAGCACAATCACCGTGAGATTCCGCTGGCCGCGTGGCATTGCAGCGAAACCGGCGTGCACCACGATGTGATCGAACTCGATTTTGTGAACCGGCTTTTCACCTCCGATCTGCTCAAAAGCGGCGGTGAGGTGCCGGAGGGGCACTACGCCGACGAAAACATGAAGAAGACCGTCGTGCCGTTCCGCAACGGCATCATGCTCGCGATCGCGTGCGGCATCGCGGAGAGCCGTGGCGCGGAGGGACTCGTCATCGCAGCGCATGCGGGCGATCATGCGATCTATCCTGACTGCCGCGAGCCGTTCATGCACGGAATGGCCTCGGCAATGCGCGAGGGCACCTACGCGCGCACTGAGTTGCTGCGCCCCTTCATTCACCTCGACAAGGCGGCGCTTGCGAAGCTCGGGGCCTCGCTCGGCGTCGATTACGGAAAGACGTGGTCCTGCTACAAAGGTGGCGAAGTGCACTGTGGCAAATGCGGCACCTGCGTGGAGCGGATCGAGGCGTTTCAGCTCGCCGGCCTCGAAGACCCGACGGTTTACGATGCTTGAGTCTGAGCAGGCTGCGTCTCGGGCTGGACGCGGCGGCGATGCGTGCGGACCATGTTCATGTCCTTGAGCTTGCGTTGGAGGGTGCGGCGACTCATGCCGAGTAGCTCGGCGGCGACGGTGCGGTTATTGCCACTGCGCTGGAGCGCGGTGAGGATCAACTGATGCTCGGCCTCGTTGATGTCGAGATCGCTCCTCGGCGGAGCAGCGTGTTCAGGCGCGGTGGCGTTGCTGGTTTTCGGCGCGCGAAGGCTGATGCCGAGACTGCCCGGGTTCAAAAGATACGAAGGCAGGTGCTTGAGCATCACGCGGCTGCTGTTGCTCATGACGACGCCATGCTCGATGGCCGCGCGCAGCTCGCGGATGTTGCCGGGCCAGTCGTATTTCATCATCGCTGGCAGCGCGTCGTCACCCAGCGGCTTGTAGGCCTTGCCATTGGCTTTGGCGAGTTCCTTGAGGAAATGATCGGCCAGCACGGGGATGTCGCTTTTGCGAATGCGCAATGGTGGCAACTGGATGGTGACCACTCGCAGCCGCCAGTAGAGGTCTTCGCGGAATTTGCCCTCCTCCACCATCTTCGCGAGATCACGATTCGTGGCGGCGATGACGCGCACGTTGATCTGGACTGGCTTGCTGCTGCCGACGCGCTCAATTGTCTGCTCGCCTAGGGCGCGGAGCAGTTTCACCTGCGTGCTGGCGTCGATCTCACCGATCTCATCAAGGAAAAGCGTGCCGCCGTTTGCCTGCTCAAAGCGACCGATGCGGCGCTCTTGAGCGCCTGTGAATGCCCCTTTTTCGTGCCCGAACAATTCGCTTTCGAGAATCTGCGGAGAGAGAGCGGCGCAATGCACGGCGACGATATTCGCCTTTGGCCGGCCGCTGAGGTTGTGGATGGCGCGGGCAATGAGTTCTTTGCCAGTACCGCTTTCACCTTCGATCAAAACAGTCGCGCGCGAGGGAGCGACCTGTTGGATCGTTTCGATGATCGGTTTCATCACCTCGGCCTGGCCGAGGATGCCCTCGATGGAGAACTTGCGCTCCACCTGCTGCTTGAGGGCCACATTCTCGTGTTCAAGGCTGCGGCTGCGCAGGGCGCGTTTGATGAGTAGCTCCACCTCGTCGAGGTTCAGCGGCTTGGTGACGAAATGGTAGGCTCCGCGCCGCATCGCCTCCACCGCAGTGTCCACGCTGCCATAGGCGGTCATCATGATGCACACGGGGGGCTTCGGCAGAGCGAGGGCGGCGTCCAGGAGCTTCATCCCGTCGTCCTCACCGAGACGAAGATCGGTCAGCATCACGTCGATGCGGTCGTTTTTGAGGTATTCCATCGCCTCGGCCGCGTTCGAAGCCACGTAGCAGTCGAATTCGTCCTCCAAGGAGAGACGCAGACCGTCGCGGGTATGCTTTTCGTCATCGACGATGAGAACTGTGGCTTGGTCGTCCATGGAGTGAAGGAATGGCACACATTGACAGGCTCGTGAAAGTTAAGCAAACACAGAGAGCCCTGTGGGTGGAAAAATTGTTGACCAATCGTCTAGTTTCGGCTTTAGACCGAGAATGGGACGAACCTCCGACGCCAAAGAACGCCTGATGGAAGCGATGAGCGAGCTCATCTGGACCGGGAGCTATGGAACGACCTCCGTCGATCACATCTGCGAGAAGGCCGGGGTGAAGAAGGGCAGCTTCTACCACTTCTTCGAATCGAAGACCGAACTGGCGCTCACGGCTCTCGATCATGGCTGGACGGAGCATCGCAAAAAGCTCGATCAGACCTTTTCTCCGGTCATTCAGCCTCTGGAGCGCATTTGGAGATGCTTCCGGGAATTCCGCGAGGAACAGGAGGCCATGCAGGAAAAACATGGTCGAGTGCTCGGTTGCCCGATTCACTCGCTGGGCGCGGAAGTGAGCACCACGGACGACAAGTTGCGCGATAAGCTCCAGGAGATCCTCGCCCAGTTCATCCGCTACTACGAGAGCGCTTTGCGCGATGCGCATTTCCAGGGTGTGATCGACGCGCCGGACGCGCCGGCCTTGGCACGCATCCTGTTTGCTTATGGCGAAGGTTTGCTGCTGCACGCCCGCATCTGGAACGACCTCAGCCATCTGAATGAGATGGAGGCCGGTGCCCGCCGCATCCTCGGCGTGAAAGACGAGGAATGAGCCTTTTTTTGCATTCAATTTAACCAACCAGTCAACTTTCCCACCCCAAAACCAACGCGCCCCGTGAAACCTCAAAACCTCCTCCCTCTCGTGCTGCTCCTCGCCGCCTGTGGCAAACCGCCTGCGGGTGGTGCCCACGGCGGAATGCAGATGCCGCCGGCACCGGTGACCCTCGCACCGGTCGAGCAGAAAGAACTCGTCGAGTGGGAGGAGTTCACGGGGCGCGTCGAGGCCGTGGAGACCGTCGAACTGCGTCCGCGGGTGGCTGGTTACATCACGCAGGTGCATTTCCAGGCTGGTGCCCTCGTGAAAAAGGGCGACGTGCTGTTTACCATCGACCAGCGGCCCTTTGAGACCAAACTCCGGGCCGCAAAAGCCGAGGTGCAGCGTGCTGAGGCCAATGCGCAGGCCATGAAGCGTGAGTTTGACCGCGTCTCGGGTCTTTTGGCGGCCAAAGCCATCGCGCCGGAGCAGGCGGAGACGCGTGAGTCGATGTACAAGCAAGGCGAGGCCGCTCTCGAGGCCGCGAAGGCGGCAGAGCACAGCGCCGAGATCGAGTTCGAGCACAGCACCGTCAAAGCGCCGATCTCCGGCCGCATCAGCCGTGCCATCACCACCACCGGCAACTACGTCACCGCGGGCACCACGCTGCTCACGACCATCGTCACCGTCGATCCGGTCTATGTGTATGCCGACATCGACGAAAACAGCCTTCTCAAGCTGCAGGCCCTCCAACGCGACAAAACGACCTTCACCAATGGCGACGGTCGCATGCCGGTGGAACTGCAACTTTCCAACGAGAAGGATTTTCCGCATCACGGCCACGTCGAGTCCTTCGACAACCGCCTCGATGCCGGAACCGGCAGCATGGTGCTCCGTGCTGAGTTTCAAAACACGGATGGATCGCTAACGCCCGGCCTCTTTGCCCGCATCCGTCTTCCGATGACGGCGAAATACAAAGCGCTGCTCGTCGATGAAAAGAGCATCCTTACCGATCAGGCCAACAAATATGTGCTCGGTGTGGACGAGTCGAAGCAGCCCGCCGTCTCCGTCTATAAACCCGTTGTCATCGGTCCGGCCATCGACGGTAAACGCATCATCCGCAGCGGCCTCACCGCAGGCGACAAGATCATCATCAACGGCCAAGCCCGCCTCCCGATGCCGGGGATGCCGGTCGCGCCGGTTGAAGGCGATGCGGCGAAACAGGCGGCTGTGTCCGGCGCGAAATGACGAAACCAGAATGGCGAATGATGAAGGTGATCTGCCTTCACGAGTTCGTCATTCGGCCTTGGTCATTCATTCGTCATTCTGAATTCCTCATTCGTCATTTCCCGTGAACTTCTCGTCCTTCTTCATCACTCGCCCCATCTTCGCGGGCGTGCTGTCGCTCCTCACGTTTATCCTCGGCGCGATCTCGTTGTTTCAACTGCCGATTTCCGAGTATCCGGAGGTCGTGCCGCCGACGGTAATTGTGACGGCGAACTATCCGGGTGCGAATCCGAAGACGATTGCCGAGACAGTGGCCTCGCCGCTTGAGCAGACGGTCAATGGACTCGAAAACATGCTCTACATGTCGTCGCAAAGCACGGCGAACGGCGTCATGATCCTCACCGTGACTTTCAAGATCGGCACGGACCTCGATCTGGCGCAGGTGCAGGTGCAAAACCGTGTCTCGCAGGTGCTACCGAAGCTGCCGGAGGAGGTGCGCCGCTTTGGGGTGACCACGGTGAAGTCGTCGCCGGACATGACGCTCGTGGTACATCTGCTTTCGCCGAATGACCGCTACGATGAGATCTACCTGCGCAACTACGCCACGCTGAATGTGAAGGACGAGCTCTCGCGGCTCTCCGGCGTCGGCCAGGTGCAGATCTTCGGCGGTGGCGAGTATGCGATGCGCATCTGGATCGATCCCGACAAGGCCGCCGCACGCGGTTTGACTGCCAGCGACATCGTGAATGCCATCCGGGAGCAGAACATCCAGGTCGCGGCGGGCACCATCGGCCAGCAGCCGACGAAGGATGTGGCCTTTGAGCTAACGGTGAATGCGAAAGGCCGCCTCATCACCGAAGAGGAGTTTGAGCAGATCATTGTCAAAACCGGCCCGTATGGCGAAAAACTGCGTCTGCGCGATGTGGCCCGTGCGGAGATGGGCAGCGGCGAATACGCGCTGCGCAGTTTGCTGAATAACAAAAAGGCCGTCGGCATGGGCGTGTTCCAGCTTCCGGGCTCGAATGCGCTGGCTGTCTCGCAGGCGGTGCGGGCTCGCATGGCCGAGTTGAAGCAAAAAATGCCCGAAGGCGTCGATTACGCCATCGCCTACGACCCGACGGTCTTCGTGGATAAATCCATCGACGCGGTCATTCACACGCTCATCGAAGCCATCCTTCTCGTCGTCATCGTGGTGGTCATTTTCCTGCAAACCTGGCGTGCGTCGATCATTCCGCTCGCGGCGGTGCCGGTGTCGCTTGTCGGCACGTTTGCGGTGATGCATGCGCTGGGCTTCTCGATCAACAATTTGAGCCTCTTCGGCCTCGTTTTGGCCATCGGTATCGTCGTGGATGATGCCATCGTCGTCGTCGAAAACGTCGAGCGAAACATCCGCAACGGCTTGAAGCCCGTCGAGGCCACGCGACAGGCCATGAAGGAGGTCACGGGGCCGATCATCGCCACCGCGCTGGTGCTTTGCGCGGTTTTCATCCCCACCGCCTTCATCAGCGGCCTCAGCGGACAGTTCTATAAACAGTTCGCGGTCACGATTGCCATCTCGACGGTCATCTCGGCGGTCAATTCGCTCACGCTTTCGCCTGCGCTGTCCGCTTTGCTTCTCAAAGGCCATCACGACAAAAAGGATCTGATTACGAAGGCGATGGATCTGCTGCTCGGATGGTTCTTCCGTCCGTTCAACCGCTTCTTCGAGTGGTCGTCGAATGTGTATGTCGGCATCGTGAAGCGCACGATCCGCCTCAGCATCATCGCTTTGATGATCTACGGCGGCCTCGTGTGGGCCACGATGAAGGGTTTCCAAATCGTTCCGGAAGGTTTCGTGCCCGCGCAGGACAAGGCCTACCTCATCGGCTTCGCACAGCTTCCAGAAGGTTCATCGCTCGACCGCACGGATGCGGTGATGCGCCGCATGTCCGAGATTGCGATGAAGCAACCCGGCGTGAAGGACGCCATCGCTTTCCCCGGCCTCAGCATCCACGGATTCAGTGCGAGCCCAAACAGCGGCATTGTTTTCGTGGGCCTGGATGACTTTGAAAAGCGCAAGACACCCGATCTCAACAGCGCCGCCATCGCCGGTGCTCTCAATGGGCAGTTCATGGGTATTCAGGATGCCTTTGTGCTCGTGCTGCCTCCGCCGCCAGTGAATGGCATCGGCACGGCCGGCGGTTTCAAGATGATGATCGAGGACCGCGGCAACCGTGGCTATTCCGAGCTCTACAAGACCACGCAGGGCTTGATTGGCGCGGCCATGGGCTCTGGGAAGTTTGGCATGACCTACACCGGTTACACGGTGAACGTGCCGCAGCTCGAAGCCGATGTGGATCGCGAGAAAGCCAAGTCGCAGGGCGTGCCGCTCGCGAACCTTTACGAGACGCTGCAAATCAACCTCGGCAGCCTTTACGTGAACGACTTCAACCGCTTTGGCCGCACCTATCAGGTTGTGGCGCAGGCCGAACAGAAGTTCCGAGATGACGTCAGCGACATCACGCGACTGAAAACTCGCAACATGGCCGGCGAGATGGTTCCCATCGGCTCGCTTGTGAAGGTGAATGAGAGCTTCGGCCCCGACCGTGTGTTTCATTACAACGGCTACCTCGCCGCCGACATCAGCGGCTCCGCCTTGCCGCCGCTGAGCTCTGGGCAGGGTGAGGATCTCATCGCCAGCATTGTCAAAGAGGCCATGCCGGGCGGATTCGAGTTCGAGTGGACCGATTTGACCTACCAGAAGATCATCGCTGGCAACACGGCCATCTACATCTACCCGCTGTGCATCCTGCTCGTCTTCATGGTGCTCGCCGCGCAGTATGAAAGCCTGCGTTTGCCGCTCGCCATCATCTTGATCGTGCCGCTGTGCTTGCTCTTCGCCCTCATCGGCGTGTTTTACATGGGCGGCGACAACAACATCTTCACGCAAATCGGCTTCATCGTGCTCATCGGCCTCGCCTGCAAAAACGCCATCCTCATCGTCGAGTTCGCGAAGGAGAACTACGACCATGGCAAAACCCCGCTCGAGTCGGCTCTCGAAGCTTGCCGCCTGCGTCTGCGCCCGATCTTGATGACCTCGATCGCCTTCATCGCCGGTGTGTATCCGCTCGTCGTCTCGACCGGTGCCGGTGCTGAAATGCGCCGTGCCATGGGCACCGCCGTCTTCAGCGGCATGATCGGCGTGACCTTCCTCGGCCTGTTCCTCACGCCGGTGTTTTACGTGCTCGTCATGCTCGGTCACAAGCGGAAGAAAGCCGCTGACGCCGCTGTTGAATCCACCAACGCCTCGCTCGCCACCTCGCACTGATTTTTTGTTATGCGCTCGCTTCTCCTTCTTGCTCTCACCACTTCGGCATTAGCCCAAGTCGGCCCGAATTATGAACGACCGGCCACTGCGGCCCCGCCGAAGTTCAAAGGCGTTACTTGGCGTGCGGCGACTCCTTCAGCGCATCTGCCGAAAGGCACATGGTGGACCGTGTTTCGCGATTCTCGGCTCAATTCGCTCGTCTCCGCCGCCACGGCGAACAACCAGCAACTCAAAGCCGCCATCGCCCGCTTTGATCAAGCTCGCGCCGCGGCCCGCATGGCGCGTGGGGATTTCTTCCCGACGGTCAGTCTGCCATTGTCCGCCGAGACGCAGCAGACCTCGGAGAACATGCCATCGCCGTTTCCGCTGAATGGTATGCGCTATGATGGTCCGGCCTACAATGCGCCGTTGGACTTCAGTTGGGAGCTGGATCTGTGGGGCAAGATCCGTCGTCAAAACGAAGGTGCTCGTGCCGATGCGGCGATGGCAGCGGATGCCGTTCACAACATCCTGCTCGGCATCCAGGCGGAGGTGGCCGTGAACTACTTTAAACTTCGCACGCTCGACAACGAGATGCGCATCGTGCGCGAGGCCGTGGGCTGGCGAAACGAGGCGCTCAAGATTGCCAAGGCACGCGTGCAAGCCGGTGCGGGCAGTGAATTGGAACAGGCACAGGCTGAAACGGAGGTGGCGACTGCGGAGGCGGAGATCTCTGCTTTGCAGGCGCAGCGTGATCAGCTCGAAAACGTGCTCGCCATCCTCATCGGCACCAGCGCCTCCGGTTTCAACGTCTCCGCAGGCAATGGCTTGCTCAGCTCACCTCCCAGCATCCCCACCGGCATGCCGAGCGATCTTTTGGAGCGCCGTCCAGACATCTCGCAGGCCGAGCGTGCGCTCGAAGCGGCCACCGCCCGCATCGGCGTGGCGAAGGCGCAGTTTTTCCCGAGCATCAAGCTGATGGGCCGCGGCGGCTTCCAAAGCGGTGATATCGACATCCTGTTCGAGCCCACTTCGCTCATGTGGAGCCTCGGGCCGAGCATCAGCGTGCCGCTTTTTTCCGGGAACAAGAACCGCTGGAACCTCACGAAGTCCAAGGCCGTGCATGACGAGGCGCTCGCGAACTACCGCCAGACCTTCCTCGGTGCTCTCGCCGATGTGGAGTCGAGTTTGTCCGCCATTCGCAACCTTGGCAGCCAGGCCGATGCGCAGGGAAGGGCACGCACCAGCGCCGAAAAGGCCGCCCAGCTTGCCAAAACGCGCTATGAAGCTGGCACCAGCCCTTATTTGGATGTGATCGAGGCCAATCGCACCACTTTGACCACGCAGCGGGCCACGGCGCAGATCGCCGGTCAGCGACTGATCGCCACCGTGGGCCTCATCAAGGCCATCGGCGGCGGTTGGGATCAAAGAATGCCCACTCCCCTGCCTGCGACAACGCCTGATCCGGAAGCAAAAAACCTCGATCAGGACAAGCCGGGCTTCTTCTCGAAGGTGAAGGGGTGGTTCAAGCGCGACTAAGCCGCGAGCTTCCGATACAGCTTCCCGATGGCCTCCTCGTTGCGACAGGCAATGGCGGCCTGTGCGAGAATGCTGGCGACATCGATGCGGGAGATTTTGAGGCCGCTCATGACTTGGTCCCATGAGGCGTTGCGCATCTTCGCGACCGTTTGGATACCGAGGAGCAAAGGCAAGGCGGTGGCGTAGCGGAGTTTGCCGTGGGTGACGTGCTGGACATAGCGTAGGCCAGATTCGAGATGCTCGGTGCAGGTTTGCAACCACTTGCGCCACTCGGTTTGAATCTCGTCAGGCTTGCAGGGCAGGTAGCTGCGGCCGTCGCGGGTGTCTTCACCGATGTCGCGGAGGATGTTGATGAGTTGCAGGCCTTTGCCCATGCGTGCGCCCCATTCCTGCATCTGGGCGACGCTGACGGCGGGATCGAGTGAGCTTGGAAGCTCGCTGGCGCAGAGCTGGGTCCAGAATTCGCCGACGCAACCGGCGACGAGCCAGGTGTAGTCATCGAGCTCTTCTGCGGAGGCGAGTGAGCGAAGCTGTCCGTCTGATGGGAAACGGCGGATGTCGAGCATCTGGCCGTCGATGATGTGCTCCAGCACGTTTTGAATCGCGGCGAGCGGCGTGGGCTGCATCGTGCGCAGCCAAGCGATGCCGTCGGCGAATTTCTCCATCAGTCGGCGCTCGGCGTCGTCTTCCTGCTTCGGGCAAAACTGCTCGCGCAGCGTGCTGGCGAGCGATTCGACGGCGGAATCGCCGCGAACGAGCGCACGGTAGCGTTCGAGACAGTCGAGGCGCACTTCGGCACTTACACTCGCAGTGTCAGCGATGGTGTCAGCGGTGCGGGCAAGGAGATAAGCGAGGGAAATGGGTTCACGCAGCTCTTTGGGCAACGCTTTTAGCGTGAGGTAGAACGAGCGCGACACGGCGGCCAGCAACTGGCCGCCGAGTTCGCGTTCGTGATGGGTTTCGTCGGACATCCGGGTGCTAGATGCTGGATGCTAGATGCTTGAGCAAGCAATCTCTGCTAGCATCAAGAATCCAACATCCAGTTTCTAGCAACCCGTGCACCACCTCTACGTCCACATCCCGTTCTGCCACCGCATCTGCCCGTATTGCAGCTTTCATAAGCACACGCCGGGCGGGACGGACATGACTGCGTTTGTAAATGCACTGCTGAAGGAGATGGAAAAGCAGCCGTTGAGGCCGAAAACGATCTTTTTCGGCGGCGGGACACCGACGATGCTGAGCGACACACACATGGAGCGGCTGCTGCGCGGCATGCGCGAGCGTGTGGATGTGTCGGATGTCGTCGAGTTCACGATGGAGGCGAACCCTCGCAATATCACGGCTTCAAAAGCGGCGATGATGCGCGATCTGGGCGTGACGCGGGTTTCTCTCGGCGTGCAGGCTTGGGATGAAGCCACGCTGAAGACGCTGGGGCGCGATCATTCGCCAACGGAGGCTGAGGAGACATGGGGCGTGCTGTGCGACGCGCAATTTCCGAGTTTGAACCTCGATCTGATGTTTTCGATCCCAGGCCAGAGCCTCGACGCGTGGCGAAACACGTTGGAATACACGCTGGCGTCGCGACCGGATCACATTTCCGCGTACAACCTGAACTACGAGGAGGACACGGACTTTTTCCGCCGGCTGAAAACGGGCGAGTTTCGCCTGGATGAGGATCGTGACGCGGATTACTTCAACCTGGCCATCGACATGATCGAGTCGGGCGGATTTGAGCATTACGAGATCTCAAACTATGCGCGGCCGGGTTATCGAAGCGTTCACAACGAGGCCTACTGGCTCGGTGAGGATTATCTGGGCATCGGGCCTGGCGCGTTTTCGACCGTGGACGGCAAGCGATGGCACAATGTGAAGGACACGCCGCGCTACATGGAGATGACGCTGGCGGGTGAGGACACAGCGACGGACATCGAGGAACTCACGCCGGAAAACCGCCGCACGGAGCGTTTCGGACTCGAGTTGCGCACCGCACGCGGCCTGCCGCTGGATTTGATCACCGCGGAGTCACGCAAGATGCTGGAAACGCTGCGTGAGCAGGGATTGCTGGATTTCGACGAGCAATTCGTGCGGCTGACACGTTCGGGAAAACCGCTCGTCGATCCGATCGCTGTGGCGCTGATGGGGTGATCAGCGCGGGATGGCTCCTGCCTTCAGAGCGGCGGTGGCTCCGAAGCCGATCATGCCGATGATGATCACAAGGTACAAGCACATCATGACGATGATCATGATGCCAAGGAACTTCCAAAAGCGGCGTTGCTCCGCCAGCGCGGCGTCCAGGTCGGCCACCGAGCGGGTTGCGCCGAGGGAGCCGATGCGGTTGGCGAAGGACCAGAGCTTCACCGCAGGGTAAATGTACATGAAAGCCAGGACGCCATACATGACGGCGATGAAGACCATTTCCATGCCGCCGAAGGGGCTGGCCGAGTTCTTCTGCGCCAGGCCAAATGCCATCATCGATCCGATGCCGATGGCGCCGAGGATCATGAAACCGATGCCGATCCAGAGCATCACCGAAATGAAGCGCACCCAGGGCTTCGTCCCGGCGAGCTGGGCGATTGTCCCCGGGGAGACGGCATCCGCGCCACCACCGCTGGCGGCTCCGTAAAGGTTGGCGGCAGGGCTGGAGTAGGGATTGGCGGGATTTTCCATGAGGCGGATGATTTGAGGGTGAGGCTGGCTGCCGGGAATTGTCCGGCTTTGCAGCAGGCTACGAAAAAAATTCGGTGGTTGTCAAAATCAAACGCCACCGCTTCATTCCACGCCAATGGCAGCGGCACGCGCGGACACCTTGCAACCAGTCGAACTCGCGGACGGCGTGGAGATTCAGCTCCGCGTCGCAGGGCCGGCGGTGAGAAGCATGGCCTACACGATCGACCTGCTGGTGCGGCTGGGGATTTACCTCGGCGTGTGGATCGCGGCGCTGTTTCTGGTGCTGCCGGGCATCGGCATGGAGCTGACGGGCGGCCTGATGCTGCTGTTCATGTTTTTCATGGAGTGGTTTTACAATGTGATCTTCGAGGCGGGCGCCAAGGGCGCGACACCGGGGCAACGCTCGATGAAACTACGCGTGATGAGCATGACCGGCGGGCCGGTGACGCTGGCGCAGGCCGTGATGAGGAATTTTTTGCGCGTGGTGGACTTCATGCCCGGCCTCTACCTCACCGGCATCGTGTGCATGCTCTTCACGAAGCGTTTTCAACGTCTCGGCGACCTCGTGGCGAACACCGTGGTGACGTATGCCGATCCCCCGCCCTCCCCGACGCCAGCGGTCGAGATCCGCGCCGAGCGCCGTGCACCGGCGCAGGTGCTCACACGCGAGGAGCAATCGGCGCTGCTGCAGTTCATCGAACGTGCACCCCTCTGGGCGGATGAGAGACGCCTGGAGCTCTCCACGCTGGCAGAGCCTCTGACTCACGCTCCAGGCACCGAGGGACTGCGCCGTCTCTGCGGCATGGCCCTTTGGCTCCAGGAACCAGAGGACAAACGCGGCACGCCGCCGCCGCTGAAAGGAGCACCGCTGTTTCGATCATGACTCCGGCCCAGTTTGAAAAACACATCGAGCGGCGCTGGCAGAAGCTGGAGCAACTGCTCACGGAAGTGGAGCACGCGAAGCCGCGTGAGGATGTGGTGGAGCTGCCCGCGACTTTCCGGCAGGTGTGCCATGATTTGAGCGTGGCGCAGCACCGCATGAGCCCCCAGCGGCTCACACAAAAGCTAAACGCGCTGGCCATCCGCGGCTACCGCGTGCTAGAGCGCCGCAGTTCCGGTGGCTGGGAGGCCTTTGTGCGGCTTTTCCTCGTGGAGTTCCCGCAGGCGGTGCGCGCAGAGTGGAAGCTGTTCTGGTGGTGCACGGCGTTGTTTTATCTTCCGGCGATTTTGATCGCCGCCATCACGCCCGCGCATCCCGAATGGGCCATGTCTTTGCTCGGACCGGAGGGCATGGTGCAGATCGAGAGCATGTATGGCGAGGCCAGCAAGCCCTCCGATTATGTGCGCGAGAGCTTCGGTTCCGGCTTCGCGGCGTTCTGCTTCTACATTTGGAATAATGTGAGCATCGATTTCAAAACCTTCGCCGGAGGCATCCTCGGCGGCGTGGGATCGCTGTTCGTGCTGCTGTTCAACTCGATCTACCTCGGCTCCGTGTTCGGCTACGTTCACTACTCCGGCAATCCACTGACGCTCTACACGTGGGTGATCGCGCATGGCGCGCCAGAGCTGACAGGCGTCGTGATTTCCGCGATGGCCGGCCTGCGCGTGGGCCTGACCGTGCTGCGGCCGGGAAGATTGGAGCGCAGAGCGGCGCTGGTGCTCGCGGGGCGGAAGGCGCTGCCGCTGCTCATCGGCGCGGCCATTTTGACAAGCCTCGCGGCGGTGCTGGAGGGATTCTGGTCGCCCTCAGACTGGCCGCCTGTCATCAAATTCACCGCAGGCGGCATCTGCTGGCTGCTGGTGGCCGTGTTTTTAATGTTCAGCGGAAGGAGACAGGCGGATGCGACTTGAGGACATGACGGTGACGCTGCGTCCGCGACAGCCATGGGAGGCTGTCGATCTCGGCTGCGCGATGGTGCGGCGTGATTTCGGCCGCATCATGGCGCTCTGGGCCAGCACGGTCTTCCCGCTGTGGATCGTGGTGTGCGTGCTCATGCGCTCCGTACCAGTGTGGATTCCGCTGGTGGTGTGGTGGCTGAAGCCGCTCTACGACCGCGTGCCCTTGTTCTTCCTGAGCCGCGCGGCCTTCGGCGTGCGGCCCGGCTTTGTCGAGACGTGGAAGGAGTGGCCGCGTCTCTGGTTCATGAATTTTCTGCCCGCGCTGCTGTGGCGGCGGCTGTCGTTCATCCGCAGTTTCGCGTTGCCAGCGCAGATGCTGGAGGGTTTACGTGGAGCGGCGGCCAATCGTCGCGTCAAAACACTCGCGATGGACGGTGGCGGCTCAGGCTTCTCGCTTTCGTATGCGTTTTCAAAGATCGAGTTCGTCGCCTGGATCGGACTCATGTGGGGGACCTATGGCCTGCTGCCAGAATCGGCCACACCAGACTGGGACGGCCTCATGAGCGCGTTCGATGTCGAGAACACCATCCCGGATGCTTTCCTCTGGTGGGGAGCCATTTGTCACATGGTGGTCGTCACGCTGGTCGAGCCGTTTTATGTCGGCGCTGGCTTCGGCCTGTATCTGAACTGCCGCACGCGCATCGAAGGCTGGGACGTGGAACTGGCCTTCCGCCGCATGGCTACGCGTCTGACATCCGCTGCGGCGGCCATCGCGGTTTCGCTGTTTCTTTTCGCGGGCATGCAGACGCCGCTGCATGCGGCCGAGGGCGATGATCCTGCGAAGGTCATTGAAAAAGTGAAGGAGAGTCCCGACTTCGAGGTTCACAAGGTGAACTCCAAACGTTGGGTTCCAGATTTCGAGTTTGAGCCCGACGAGAAGGAGAAACCGCGCCTCGACTTCCTCGACGCCATCGGCGAAATCCTCTTCTGGGTGCTGATCACGGGCCTGGTGGTGTGGCTGGTCATTTACCTCGTGAACAACCGACATTTGTTCATCTCACGCGGCGCGAGCAAGGCGCCCGTCAAAGCGCCGAAGGTGATCATGGGCATGAACATCACGCGTGAGAGCCTGCCGGACGACATCGTGGCCGCCGCCCGTGCCGCGTGGGCCGCAGGTGACTTTAAGGAGGCGCTGAGCCTGCTCTATCGCGGTTCGTTGTCCTGGCTGGTGACGCGTCGCCAGGTGCCGATCACGGACAGCGACACGGAGGAGGACTGTGTCGTCCAGGTGCTGCGCTCTGGCGAAAAGGCCGAGGCGGATTACTTCAAGCAGCTCACCGGAGCCTGGGTGCAAGTGGCCTATGCCGTGCTGCCGGTGTCCGAGGCTGAAATGAACGCGTTGTGCGACCGGTGGCCGTTTGTGGAGAAAGGAGGCGCGGCATGAAGCTCTTTTTCCGCGGTTTGAACACGCTGGCCGCCACCATGCTTCTTTGTGGCTGCAGCGGGCACTGGGAGGACTACGAGAAGATCCTCGGCTATCGCGGCAAGGCGCGTGTGAATCCCTTCCTCGCTGCCGAACGCCTGCTCGACGAGCTGGGACATGACGCGCACGGCACAAAGACTCTCGCCAAGCTGCCCGCGAACGACGCAGTGATCCTCGTCTCTGGCGAAAGCGGCCTGCCGGAGGGCCGTGCAAAACAACTGCTCAACTGGACCTTCAACGGCGGCCATCTCATCTACTGCCTCGGCGGCACGCGGCCATACAACGACTTTGAATCGCAGTTCGGCTCATTCATCGCCTCCTTGTTGCTTGAGGAGGAAAAAGACCCGGTCTTGGAGCGGCTGGGCATCGGCGTGCAACGGCGTCTGCCTGAAGACGAGATCAGCGCACTGACCAGCGGCCTGTTTGCCCCGGAAAAAACGTCCAAGAAGGACGAAAAGAAAGACTCCGCGCCAGCGAACAAGGACGACGCGAAGAAAAAGAAGCAGAGCAAAGAAGAGAAGGAGGAGGAACTCGCCAAACGCCTCGAATCCGTCCTCGAAGTGGAATGGAACGGCCAAAAGTACTCGCTCAGCCTCGGCGGCCACCAGCATCTGATCCTCAAACGCAAGCTGCGCACTGGCGAGTTTTCCGCCGGATCCAAAAACGAGTCGCTTGCGCTACATTTGAAGCACGGCATGGGCAGCGTCACGGTGCTGGCGCATGCACGCCCTTTCCGCAACCGCTGGATCGGCGAGCGCGATCATGCGCGCTGGCTCGCCGCGCTTGTGGGGGAAGGTGGAACCAAAGAAGTGCTCTTCGTGGCCGCCACCTCAGGCAGTTTCCTCGGACTTCTCTGGCAGCATGGCTGGATGGCGGTCATCGCGCTGGCCCTGTGCCTTGTCTTCTGGCTGTGGCAGCAGATGCCGCGCTTCGGACCGCTGGCGGAGGCGGAACTCGACTCCACACGTCACTTCGCCAGCCACATCGGCGCGCTGGGAGAATTCTTCTGGCGCATGCGGCGCGGTGCGTTGCTCGTGAATGCGGCGCGTGATGCCGTGTGGGAGCGCGTGCGCGAACGCCACCGCTCGCTCGATGACGGCAGCCGCCAAATGAACGACGTGCTCGCGGAGGAAATCGCCCGCCGCACCGGCCTGCCAGTCAAACGTGTCACCGCAGCCTTCGACGTGCCCCCGCCTGACACCGGCCACAATTTCGTGGCCCTCATGCGCGATCTTCAGGCCATCCGGCGCGCACTTTAAACTCATCACCCATCACACCCATGAACCCGATCCCCACCGAACCATCCGCCGTGTATGCGCCGCCGCCCACCGGCTACTCACCGCCCGTCGTGCCGAAAAGCACCGCCATCTTCCAGCAAATCCGCGCCGCGGTGGGTCAGGTCTTCGTGGGACAGGAAGAGGTGCTTTCGCAAGTGCTCGCTGCATTACTCGCCGGAGGCCATGTGCTGCTGGAGGGAAAGCCGGGCCTGGGCAAGACGCATCTCGTGCTGGCCCTGGCCCACACTTTCGGTGGCAGTTTCCGGCGCATCCAGTTCACACCGGACTTGATGCCTTCAGACGTCTGCGGCCACACGCTGTTTGACATGCAAAGCGGCACCTTCCGCGTGCGTCGAGGCCCGGTCTTCGCCAATTTGCTGCTGGCAGATGAAATCAACCGCGCACCGGCCAAGACGCAGTCCGCGTTGCTCGAAGTGATGCAGGAGGCCCAGGTGACCATCGACGGCGAGAGCCACACACTCGCGCCGCCCTTCATGACCTTCGCCACGCAGAACCCCATCGAGCAGGAGGGCACCTATCCGCTCCCGGAGGCACAACTCGACCGTTTCCTGCTGAAGGTACTCATCGATTATCCGGACGCGCTGAACGAAACGTGGGTGGTGAAGGCCGTTTCCTCCCGCGCATCCGGTGGCGGGCTCTCCACGTCGAGTGTTCAGCAGGTGTGCGGGCCGGAGGACATCATCGCGGCTCAAGAAGAAGCTGCGGCGGTGCAGGCGGTCGAACAAGTCGTCGATTACGCGGTGAACATCGTGCGTGCCACACGCCAGCACAGCGCCATCTCCCTCGGGGCCGGCACACGCGGCGCGATCAGCCTCGTGCGCACGGCGAAAGCCTACGCACTGCTCGAAGGACGCATGTACATCACGCCGGCAGATGTGAAGCGTGCCGTGCTGCCCGTGCTGCGCCACCGGGTGCAGCTCGCGCCCGAGATCGCCATCAGCGGACAAGGCGTGGATGACATGCTACTGTCGCTCTTGAAGACCGTGGAGGCTCCGAGGGTGTGACAATGACGAAACCAGAATGAGGAATGACGAATGAAATCCGAATGCCGAATCTCATGATGCGATCTGCCGCCAGCTTCGTCATTCGCCATTCTAGTTTCGTCATTCCAGCACCGCTGGCCTCCTGATTCCTTTTTTCACCACCCACATGCGCCCCACTGCCCTGCTGCTCAAACTGCTCGTCGCCTGGCTCGTCCTGGCGGTGGCAGCCTGCGTGTGGGAAAAGTTTGCCGCTCTGTGGCAGATCACGGGCGGCGCTCTCCTGCTGGTGATGCTACTCGACGCGCTCAGCCTACCGCGTCGCGGCCGCGTGACCGGCACGCGCTCCGTGCTAGGCCGTTTTGCACTCGGAGTCACCTCGCGGGTCACGCTGAGCGTCACGCACGGTACGCGGCGCACGCTGGCGATCGAGGTGTTTGACGGCATTCCAACCGCTGCGGAGGCCGAGGGCTTGCCGCACCAGGTGCACGTGCCTGCGGGCGAGCATGCGGCGATCACTTATCAGGCGCGTTTTGTGCGCCGTGGCCAGCATGCTTTCACACCCGCTCATGTGCTGGCAAGTTCGCTGCTCGGACTGTGGCGAAACCTGCATTTCGTGGCCGGGGAGAGCCAAACACGCGCCTATCCGAACTACGAGCCCGTTGTGCGCTTCGCGATGCTAGCGATGGCGAACCGCGTGGAGACCATGGGCATCATCAAACGCCGCCGCATGGGTGCATCGCTCGATTTCCATCAACTGCGTGACTACCAGGATGGGGATGTACTCTCCCGCATCGACTGGAAGGCCACCTCACGCCGCTCCACGCTCGTGAGCCGTGATTTCGAAGAGACGCGCAATCAAACCATCCTGCTCGTGCCGGACTGTGGCCGCCGCATGCGTGCCCTCGACGGCGGGCTCAGTCAATTCGACCACTGCTTGAACGCGATGCTGCTCATCGCATTCATCGCATTACGCCAAGGCGATGAAGTAGGTGTGGTGGGCTTCGGTGGTGTGCAGCGCTGGCTGCCGCCGGTCAAAGGCGCGCACAGCATGCCGAAGATTCTGAACCATCTCTACAACTACGAGACCAGCGCCGAGCCGAGCGATTTCATCGAGGCCGCTGAACGCGTGATGACGCTGCAACGTCGCCGTGCTCTCGTCATCATGCTCACCAACCTGCGCAGCGAGGATGGCGCGACCCTGGCCGCCGCAGCCAGCGCCATGCAGCGCCGCCATCTCGTGCTCGCGGCCACATTACGCGAACAGGAGCTGGAAAACCGCGCCGAGGCACCCATCGACCATCTGCACGACGCGCTGCAATACGGTGCGCTGACGCATTACTTCGGCGAGCGCCGCCAGTTGCTGGAATCCCTGCGCGCACGCCGCGTACTCACGGTCGATGAATCCGCGCAGATGCTCCCGGTGGCGCTGGCGAACAAGTATCTCGACGTGAAAGCAGGCGGGCTGCTGTGAGACTGTGGCGCTGAACGCCACTTGTGGCGTCATTTGCGACGATGCAGGCACAGTGAAGGGTGCTGTTCCCCATGCCCTTGTCCTCTCATTTGCTGTTTCCATCGTATCCAAAGGAAGATCAGTTGCGACACCAGCATGAGATCGAAGTGGCCGTCCAACGTGTCGTGAGAAGCGGCCACTACATCCTGGGCGACGAAGTGGGCGCGTTTGAGGCCGAGTTTGCCGATTATTTGGGCGTGCGGCATGTCATCGCGCTGGCCAGTGGCACTGATGCCATTGAGGTGATGCTGCGTGCGCATGACATCGGCCCCGGTGACAAGGTGGTGGTGCCTTGCTTCGCACCATCGGCTGTTGCAGCCGGAATCCATCGCAGCGGCGCGGCACTGCTCCTAGCGGATGTGGAGGCTGACATGTTCACCATCTGCCCCGAGGCGCTGGAGAGCGTGTTGAGCACTTCAGAAGGCCATGGAGTTAAGGCGGTGCTGGCGGTGCATCTTTACGGGCAACCCGTGGCATGGGAGCGCCTGCAAAAAATAGCGGCAGATCACGGCGTGCTGCTGCTGGAGGACTGTGCGCAATCCCACGGGGCGCTCTGGCGGGACCGGCCGACTGGCACGCTAGGCCGGGCGGCGGCCTTCAGTTTTTATCCGACCAAGAATCTCGCCGCATTGGGTGACGCTGGAGCAGTGGCGACCAATGATGATGAACTGGCCGGACGCCTGCGCCTGATTCGGCAATATGGATGGCGGGAACGTTATCTGAGCGATCAGGAGGGTGTGAACAGCCGGATGGATGAGATGCAGGCAGCGGTGTTGCGTGTGAAACTGCCCGCGCTGGACGAGAACGTCAGCCACCGGCGCCAGATCGCCACGCACTACGTCGTGCGGCTGGGTTCCTGCCACGCGCTGCGGATGCCGGTGACGCGGATGCACTGCGAGCATGCCTTCCATCAGTTTGTCGTGCGTTCCTCGCGCCGCGAGGCTCTGCTGCAGCATCTTCATTCGCGCAAGATTCCAGCGGCAGTACATTACCCTGCGGCGCTGCACCAACAGGCGGCTTTCCGCTGCGATCATGCATTTCCTGTGAGTGAAAAGCTGGCGGCGGAGGTGTTGAGCCTGCCGCTGCATCCGTGGCTGAAGGCCGAGGCCATTTCCACGGTGTGCGAGGCCTTGGAGGAGTTTGATCATGGATGACCGGGAACATGACCTGCTGCGACAGGTGGAGGACCGGCACTGGTGGCACCGTGTTCTGCGCCGTCAGGTGTTGCGAGCCCTGTGCGGGCTGCCGTCCGGCTCACGCGTGCTGGATGCTGGCTGTGGCACGGGCGGAATGCTTTGTCACTTGGCGCACTTTGACGCGCAGGGCGTCGATCTCTCGCCGCATGCTGTGAAACTCTGCCACGAGCGCGGATTGCGGGCTGTGTCGCATGCCTCAGTGCATGACCTCCCCTTCCCTGACGGCGTGTTCGACGCCGTACTGAGCCTTGATGTGCTTTATCATGCCGCTGTGGATGAAAGTCTCGCCCTGGAGGAAATGCGACGCGTTCTGAAGCCGGGCGGCCTGCTGCTGCTGAACCTGCCAGCCTTCGATTGTCTGCGAGGAGCACACGATCAGGCGATCTGTGGCGTAAGGCGCTACAAACCATGTCACGTGCGCCCTTTACTCGAATCTCATAGCCTTCACATCGAGATGATTCATCCCTGGAATGCCTGGCTCTTTCTGCCGCTGCTGTTGTGGCGCCATTGGAGCCGCGTGATGCCAGCAAAGAATCAACCCGGCAGCAGTTCCGACCTGCGGATGAATCTGGGCCGCTTGAACGACCTGCTGTTTCGAGCGGGTGCCATTGATGCGTGGTTCTGCCGCCAATTCGCGCTGCCGTTTGGCACTTCCATCTTCGCCGTCGCTCGCCGAATTCAACCAGGCGGCTTATCACGAGCATGAGCTCCCCCGTCCACAGTTTCGTCGTGCCACTGCACAACACCGGCGGCTGCCTTCCAGCACTGCTGGAGGCGTTCCGGAAAGAAAGGTTCGAGGATTCCTGGGAACTCGTGCTCGTGGATGACGGCAGCGCGGACGGCACCTTCACGCGCGCCAAGGAGTTAACCGCCACCTTCCCAGCACCGGTGACACTGGTGGAATTGTCGCGCAATTTTGGTGAGCACGCGGCTGTGCTCGAAGCCTGGCGGCATGCACGCGGCCAGTTCATCGTGAATCTTGATGATGATCTGCAGAATCCCGTCGCCGAGGCGGTGCGGCTGCTGCGACATCTGCGGGAATCTGGAGCTGAGGTGGTGTATTCGCAGTACGCAGACAAAAAACACCACTAGCTGCGCAACCTGGGCAGCCGTCTGACAAATCGCTGCGCCACCCTTCTTCTCGGCAAGCCTCGAAGTCTTTACCTCTCCAGTTTTCGTGCCGTGCACCGGGAACTGGCTCAGCGGATCATCAGCCACCGCAGCCCATATCCACACATCGACGGGCTGATCCTCGGCGCGACAAACCGAATCGCCACGCTGACAGTGGAGCACGCGGAGCGGCACGACGGCAAAAGCAGCTACACACCGCGCAAACTGGCGCGGCTGGCGCTGAGCCTGCTGTTTGATTTCAGCATCATGCCGCTGCGGATCACCAGCCTTCTCGGCCTGGTGCTCTGCGCCTTCGGGGTGGTCATTCTGGCGGAGGTTCTGGCAGAGATGCTCATTTTCGGAACACGGCAGGCGGGCTGGGGATCGCTGATGGGAGCGCTGGCAGTCTTTTCCGGAGCCCAGTTGCTCATGCTTGGAATCATGGGTGAGTATCTTGGCCGGGCTTTCATGACGGTTTCCGGCAAACCGCAAAGCTATGTGCGCCGAGTCATCAACCAACTTCCAGGAGCCGCATGATTCGTGAAGCCATCATCGAAACCTGTTCCGTGCGCGGCGTGCGTCTGCATGAGTTGCGTCATGTGCAGGATCACGACCGCGGCCACCTCGCTGTGGTGGATTTCGCGCAAGAACTACCGTTTCAGCCCCAGCGTTGCTTTTTCACCTACGCCATCCCAGATGACCAAACCCGTGGGGAGCATGCGCACCGCCTTTGCGGCCAGTTTCTCATCTGCACCCACGGAGAATGCCATCTGCGTGTGGATGACGGAGAAAATCGCGAGGAGTTCTGCCTGAACCGCCCGACGTTCGGTGTTCTCGTGCCGCCCATGATCTGGGCCACAACGCATCTGCACTCCCAAGATTCAGTGCTGATGGTGCTGGCCTCGCAGGCTTATGAACCGCAGGACTACATCCGTGACTACCAGGACTTCCTGCGCGAGGTGAAACGTGTTAATGAAAGGCTATGAAAGCAGTTTCATTGATATCCCCGCTCACTGAGGAGTCGAGCAAGGCTGTGGAGGACTTCCCCTCCAAGATCACCCGCTGGATGCGGGCGCGGCCGATGTGGGTGAGTTTGTTGCTTCCCGTGTTGCTGACCCTGCTCATGGGCTGGCTGGATGACATCACCGGCTGGGAGGTAAGTCTGTTCATCTTTTATGCCTTCCCGATCATCCTGGCGGTGTGGTGGTCGGGCGCAACAGCCGGTCTGATCATCTCGGCTTTGGCCGGCGTTGCCTGGTGGCTGGCCAATGAAACTGATCATCCCTACGAGACACAGCTCGGCTATGCATGGGCGCTGATGAACCGCGAATTCTATTTCTGCGTCGTCGTTTTCGCGGTCATGGCCGTGCGAAACCGGCAGGAGGCCGACGAGGCGCACATCCGCATGCTGGAAGAGCGCCGGCAGCTCGAACATGACATCGTGAGCGTCAGCGAGCACGAGCAGCAACGCATCGGCCAGGACTTGCATGACGGACTTTGCCAGCACCTCGCGGCCATCGGCTGCGCAGCACGTGTGCTGACAGAGGACCTGCAGGCAAAGAATGTCACCGAGGCGCGGGACGCGGCCATGATCGAAGATTCCATCCAGCAGGCGGTGCTGGAGGCACGAAACCTCGCACGGGGCATTTTTCCTGTGCATGTGGATCGCAGCGGACTCGCAGCAGCCTTGTCAGATCTCGCACGAATGACTGGCAGGCTCACCGGTGTCACCATCGAAGTCACGGAAGGCGTCGAATCTCATCTCGCAGACCCGGAGGCATCCATGCACCTCTATCGCATCGCCCAGGAGGCGGTGGCAAACGCCGTGCGTCATGGCAAAGCCACGCGCATCGCCATCAGCCTGGATCTCGCCGATGACATGCTCATCCTCAAGATCGATGACAACGGCTCCGGCATGACCCGTCACAAGGCCGGCAAAGCCGATGGCATGGGACTGCGAACCATGCGCTACAGGGCGCAGGCACTCGGCGCGCTGCTCGATTTCCAAGACGCTCCGGAGGGGGGCACACGTGTCCTTTGTCGTCTTCCTGTCCAACATTCAGCCTGAGCAGACCATGCCAAACAACGAAACCAAATCCGCGAACCGCTGCAAAGTCCTGCTCGTCGAGGATCATCCCATGTTCAGAGACCACCTCGTCCAGTTGATCAACCGCGACCTCGGCATGTCCGTATGCGGCGAGGCTGACAACATCCGCGACGCCATGCGGCTGGTGCATGAGACCAAGCCCGACATCGCCATCGTGGACATCACGCTGAGAGGCTCAAGCGGCCTCGAGCTCCTCAAAGACCTCAAGGCCCAGGACCTGGCGGTCAACGTGCTCGTGCTTTCCATGCATGACGAGGAGTTGTATGCCGAGCGTGCCCTGCGAGCCGGGGCAAAAGGCTACATCACCAAAAATGAGGCCTCCACGGAAGTGCTGAAAGCCATCCGCTGCGTGATGAAGGGTGAGGTTTACGCCAGCAAGCAGATGACGGCCAAACTTCTTGACCGTCTGACTCAAAGGCGCACCCCGCCTGAACTGGAAGGCCTGGAAACGCTGGCGGACCGCGAGCTGGAGGTCTTCCAGATGCTTGGCCGAGGCAGGAGCACACGAGAGATCGCCCAGACCCTCGGGCTCGGCGAATCCACAGTCGAGACCTACCGTGCCCGCATCAAGGAGAAGCTGCACCTGCGCAGCGCGGCGGAGCTTTATCTGCGCGCCGGCCAGTGGGTGCGAGATCACGGCTCCTGAGGCAAAGGGCAGCGTGTGGCGGTGGTCGCGACACTTTGTGTCCTTTGCCTGAAGACGCCGTTTCGGTGCAAAATGAGGTAAATCCATCAAAACCTCATGTCCAAGCGCACCAGCCGTTCATCCAAGAAACAACGCCAGCAGAAGACTGTCGTCACCTTGTCTGCTGTTGATGCCATCACATCCGCGCCGCCGTGTGATTCGGCAGCGACTCAGCCCCCTCCGCAAGAGAAGCGAATGCCCCATGTGCTTGTCGCCATAGCGCTCATGGCGTTGTGCGCGTCCTTGTATGTGTGGACGGCCGATTTCCCGATGGTCTTCGACGACCACACGTACCTGAAGGACAACGCACTCTTCAGAGACAGCACAAGCTTCAGCTACCCGACCCGCTTCACGGAATTCGTGCGACTCCCCTTGCTCGCCAATTCAGATCCGGACCTCTCCGTGAATTTTGTGCTGCGTCCTGTTGCCTACGCCACGTTTCATCTCAACTACCTGCTGGATCAATTCAACCCGCGCTGGTTCCGGGCAGTGAACATCCTGGTCCATGCGCTCAATTCACTCCTCATCTATGCGCTGCTGCGTGTGCTGCTGAAGAAGCGTGAGCCCGGACCTCGCTCCGCCCTGTTCATCCCTGCAGCGGCCGCCTTTTTGTTTGCGGCGCATCCCCTGGCCACCGAATCCGTCACCTACATCATCCAGCGCTTCACCTCGCTGAGCACGCTGTTTTTCCTGCTGACCCTCTGGTGTTATTTCAACTCCCTGGAGGCGACTTCAAGAAGAGGTGCCCCGCTTTGGACTGCTGCCTCGGTGCTCGCCGTGCTGGCCGGCATGCTGAGCAAGGAATGCACCTTCACAGCTCCGCTCATGTCTGTGCTTCTCGACTATCTCGTGCTCGGCACGCCCATGCTCGCCGCAGCCAGACGGGCGTGGCCGCTGCTAGTGTGCCTGCCTCTCATTCCCATCCAGGTCCTGATGGCCTCGGCAGCCCTGCATGGTGACTCCTTCAGCCTCGCAAATGCCTTCCACATCGTGAACTCACGCGATGCTCCTCTGAGCCACTGGCACTACCTGGTCACCCAAGTGACCGTCCTCGCCACCTACCTGCGCCGCATCTTCTGGCCCTCCGGCCTGAACATCGATCCCGAGTGGCCGCTGCATCGTTCCTTGTTCGAACAGTCCGTGATCCTTTGCGGACTCGTGCTTCTCTCCCTGCTCGCAGGTTCCTGGCTGTGGTGGCGCAGGCAGCGCGACGACAGTCGCTCGCGCTTGATGTTCGTGTTCGTGCTGTGGTTTTTCATCACGGTATCGACCTCCTCCGGCCTCGTGCCGCTGCCGGACCTCATGGCCGACCATCGTTCCTACCTGCCATCCATCGGCATTTTCGTGCTCATCGCATGCCTGCTCGATTGGGTTCGAAAAAGTTCATGGCGTCACGCGCAAATCCTGGCGTCCGGTCTTCTCACAGTCTGGGTGGCCGCGCTCGCATGGTCCACCTGCCTGCGCAACGAAGTGTGGCGCACCCGCGAAAGCCTCTGGGAGGATACCGTGGCGAAAAGTCCCAACAAATACCGCACTTGGGGCAATCTGGGCGCGGCCTACTCGGAGGGCGGCAAAGAGGAAAAGGCTGTCGAATGCTACAAGGCCGCGCTCAAGATCGAGCCTCGTTTCCAAAACGGTCTGCTGAATCTCTCCAACTCTCTGCTGCGGCTCAACAGGCCCAAGGAGTCCTTGGAGAACACGGTCAAAATGATTCAAATGGACAACACTGCAGGCAGCAAGCCCCCGGTTGCATTCACTCTGGGGCTAGGACTCGCCAGCGTGGGGCGCTATGATGAAGCAGTCTCTGTTTTCCGCGGCATCCTCGCTGTCATGCCTCACGATCTGCAGGCCCGGAAGGCCCTGGGCCTCGTGTATTACCAAGCAGGGCTGCCGCACCGTGCACTGGACCACTACCATGAGGCTGCGGCCATCCACCCCCACGACGAGCATCTGCAAATGCTCATCAAAGCCGCAGAAAATGCCCAGGTACAAAAAGGCGGAAGGTTCTGAAGTCCGCCGCACCGTTTCACACCTCAAACAGATGCAGCGGCGATGCGTTCGTCTTGTAGCTGCCATCCTTCGCCAGCGACTTGCCGTTGCCATTGCTGTCCCGGTTGGTTGACGTGACCACGAAATGCCTGCCATCGGGATGCAGTGCCAGGGCGTGACAGTTTGCCATCTTCTTGTTCTCGTGAAACGCCTCATTCTCCGCCGGATCGAGCAGAAAAAGCTGCCCACTACCCGGCGTGCCAGAACTCACCGCCATCAAGCAGCCAGAAGCATGCTGCACAAGATCGTGAACATAGCCTTCCTTGTTCGTGCCATGCGTGACAGTCTTCGTGAGTTTGCCCGTGGCCGTGTCGAAGAACAAAATCGTCGGAATGCTCTGCGGCGTGGCGCCATTTTGCGGCGTCGTTCCCGCCGCGAGCAAAGTTCTGCCGCCGTCGATGTGCAGCAGGACTCGCAAGCCGCCGAGATCCTGAATGCGATCCAGCTTGTAGAGGACCGAGGCATCAAACGAGCGCAGTTTCTTCTTCAAGGCCGCGTCCCAGGTCTCAATCCGCCCGCGCATGTCGCCAAACGTGATCTCATGGTTCATCGTCAGCGCATACACATCTTCGCCCACCTGGTATTCGGCCAACATCTTGCCATCAGCGGCATTCCACACGCGAACGAAGCCATCTTTGCCACAGGTCACGATTCGACCGCCATCGATTGAAGTCGCGATTTGCCGCAACCAGCCGTCGTGAGCTGTTTCGAGCCGCCAGACGACTTTCTCGCCTTCAAAACACGCCAACTGCCCCCAAGAGTCCGCCGCGAACAAACGCGGTTCCTTCGGATGAAACGCCAGCGCGGTCGTGTAACCGTGAAAACCAGCCAATGGGCCCAACGGCGTCAGATTCTTGCCATCAAAGGTCCAGCGCCGCACCACAGGCTCATATCCCACCGACGCGAGCAACGCGCCATCCGGGCTGAATCGAGCCGCGCTGATTTGACGCTCCGATTTGAACTCGGCGACCTGTTTCGGCTCCAGTTTCATGCCAGCGCCTCCTTGATCGCCATCATCTCATCATGCGCGATGGGTAGCGGCTGCCCGGCGTTATCGAACTCCACTTTGTGCGAGTCAATGCCGAGCGCCTGATACCAGGTGTGGAACGCCGCTCCGATGTCGTAGGGCCGCGATTTCACCTCCGTGCCCTTGTCATTCGTTTCTCCAATGACAGCACCATGTTTCACGCCGTGGCCCGCCATGGCGATGCTCCACGCCTCCGGCCAGTGGTCGCGACCCACATGGCCGTTGATGCGTGGCGTGCGGCCGAATTCACTCAAACAAAGCACGAGCGTCGTCGTGAGCAGCCCGCTGGCTTCCAGATCCTCCAGGATCGAGCTGAAGGCCTGGTCGAACTTCGGGATCATCGTGGTCTGCGAATTGAAGTGGTCCCCATGTGTGTCCCAGCCGTAACTCGTCACTTTCACGAAGCGCACACCCGCCTCCAGCATCTGCCGCGCCACGAGCATGTGCTGGCCGAAGTCGTGACGCCCATAGCGGTCGCGATCGCGCTCCGGCAGCTTGGATGTGTCAAAGATGTCCGCACGGGCCATCAACTTCTCCGCCATGTCGAAGACGGACGCGTTGGCCTCGACGACACGCTTGTCATGCTTCGCAGCGAAGCGTTTGTCGAGCATTGCACGCAGTTCATTGCGAGCCGCGTCCTGGTCGGCGCTCACCTCGGCATGGCGCAGGAGGTTTTCCGGCGGTTTGCCATCGCCGAAGGCCAGCGAGCCGTATTTCGGCCCGAGGAAGCCCGCGTCCTCCGCTTTGAAGCCACCGCTGCCCGGTTTGATCCATACATACGGCGGCAATCCGCTCGCGCCGGGCCCCAGCAGCTTCGCCACGCCCGCGCCGAAGTGCGGATACGGCACGCCGCGGTTTTTCGGATCACCGCGCTGAATGCGGTCCACGCCGGAGGAGTGCGCGTTGTCCTTCGTGGACATGCTGCGCACCACGCAGAGCTTGTGCGCCTGCTTCGCCAGCTTTGGCATCAACTCACTGAAGTGCACGCCAGGCACGCTGGTCTTGATGCTGCGGAAGGGCCCGCCGAACTCGGTGTTCGGTTTCGGGTCCCACGACTCAAGCTGCGACAAACCACCGTCCAGCCACACAAACAGCACCTGCAAATCCCGCTTCTTCATCGCCTCCGCGAAAAGCGGCGACGCCAGCATTCCCAACCCGCCGCCGAGGAAGGCTCGGCGGGAGAAGGTGTGATCGCGTGGCGTGCAGAGCATGGTGCCAATACGGCGTGGCAGCGGAATTCGTTCACCGGGCGGCCGCCTGGCGCAGCAATGCCGCACGATCGATGGACAAAATCGGGGGCGGCAGGTCGTTGCCGTCGATATCCTTGCCACCTGGGCGGCGGCTGACTGCGTAAAGGGCCTGCGGAGTCACGATCAGGCCGGTGAGGCTCGAGTCAGCGGGCAGATCAATGCAGCCGCGATAGCTGCGGGTCGGCTTGTGGACGGCCAGCAAATAGTTTTCACGTCTCTGCCCGGTCTGCGGGGGAACCGCTGGACGAAAATACTCCGCCGCGATCCACAACCACTCGCCATCGTGCTCCAGCATGGCGTAGTTGTGGCCGAGGAGATCGGCTGGCAGCGAAATCGACACCGGCGCGCTGCCATCGGGTGGAATGTGGGAGACGTTTTGATCGGCCATGACCCAGAGTCCCTCGGCATCGGCCTTGCCGCCGCTGTGGGAGGCTGGCGCGGATAAAACGGTCCATGTTTCCGACATCGTGTCATGGACGCGCAGGCTGAACGCGCGTCCGTTGACATCCGAGCGGCAGTACAAGTGCCTGCCATAGCCCGCGAGTCGCCTGACGGTTGTCATCTTCCAGTCCGTCGGGACAAGCCGCCAGCCGCGCTGCGCGTGATAAGCGGCGATGACCGGCTGGTCTGGCTGCTTTTCCCCGGAGACGAAAAATTCATCCCCCGCATAGGCACCGTGTGTGCCGTGGCTGAAAGGCACGCCGTCGGAGGCTTTGAAGGTGTGAAGGCGCTTCGTGGGAAGATGAATGCGGCTCATGCCACGATTCGGGTCGCTCATCCACAGCACGCCTGGTGCTTCGGCGAAAAAATCGACGCGAAACTGCTCTTTGAACGGCGATGGCTCGAGTGGCAGGAGTTTGGCCCCCGGTGGCACCCAGGCGGCGATCATGGTTTCGTTACCAAACTGGCGATGCGGCTGATACTGCAGATTCAGCAAAGCAAATGCACCGGCGGAGAAGGCGGCCTCGACACGATAGTTGCGCGAGTCTCCCCAGGGGCCGGTCAGCGGCAAAGGCTCGATCTTCACATCGAAGCGCGGTGATTTTGCCGTGGCAGGTTTGGCAGCCATCGGCGTCGGAGAAGCTGGGGGTGGGCTTTTGGCGCTCTCCATCAGCGGCAGGTTGTTTCCCGTCACACGGATGCCCGCCAGTGAAAGCGCGGCCAGCCCAGCATCGCGCTGACCAGCCTCGTCAAAATGGCGCAGCAGGTGATTCCGGATGTCGATCACATAGCCGGGATTCTCACCCGCCTTTTCCTTCCGCGCCTCCGCGAACGCGGCTTTCGCCACCTCCAGTCGTGCATCCAAAGGCAGATACAGGTCCACTTTGCCAATGAAGTAGTCCTCAAACGGCAGCGGCTGTTTCACATCGGGGTCGCCGACGAGCTTCATGAAGCGGCGTGTGCTCTCGACACTCATCTCCCGCAGCCAGCGTTGCCGCACGTCCGGCGGCAGGCCGTCCGGTATCGACGTGTTGTTGTTGGAGAGAAAACGAACGATCTCCGAAATGAGCCCGTGCCAGCAGCGCTTCGGATAGTCAGCTGCACCCTTGCCGGAGGCGAAGGGGAGCTTCCCTGCCAGTTCGAATTCATACGCCGGGAAGTCCTTGAAACCGAAACGCGCCACATGCGCATCCCAGTCCGCCTTTCGCTGCCAGAGACTCCAGAAATGATGCGGCGTGGCCGTCTCGCGCGAGGGGCTGAAGTACACCGCCTTGTTCCAGCGCTCGATAAGCCAGCGCGCAGCGATCTTGCCATCGTCCGGAGCGAAGAATCGCGCCGCGTCGAGCAGCTTCACGCTTTGTCGCCAGCGGTTCAGCGTCCAGGCGGGAATGACGCCACCGAGCGGCATGTTGCCCTGTCCTGCGATCCACTCCGTAGCGTGATCAAACAACACCTTGGCCGCTTTACGGCCGTCTGTGGCTTCAGCGGCAGGCAACGCGCTCAAAACCTCGTCTGCGAGCTTTTTCGCTGCGGTTTCGAGCTGTGGCACCGTGGTGTCGGCGCTGAACTTCTGACCGCCTGACAGCTCAAAGGTGATCTTCACAGGCATTTCGGCAAAGGGCGTGGTGAGAGGGCCCGTTTCCTCGATCCAGCCCCAGAGATAATGATCCGCCACTTTTTGCCAGGCATTGCCTTCGAGCTGTGCGAGACCGCTGACCGCGAGTTCTGCCTCCGAATGAGCGTCCGACGTTCCATGGAGATTCAAAATGCGCAGTTTCTTGCCACTCGCGGCGGCTTGGAACACCTCGATCAAGCGCGCAGCCTGCAGATCGAGACGTGAAGTGTGCTGGGTGCGGTTGCCGATGAACAGCGGTGCCACCACCGTCTGCTGGCGTGTCGCGGCGAGCCGGAGGCGTGCCTCCGAGAGCATCTCACGCGCCGCTTTCCCTGCCTGCTGCAGCACCTCGGGTGTGATCGTGAATGGAGCAGCGGGTGGCTGCTGGATGGGAAACTTTCGCCGCGCCAGCACATCGCCACGCAGCGCGTCGATCACCCGCAGCGTGATCTGGCGGCCCAGTCCCTCATCGGGACTGAGACTGCCCGTGAGGAGCACATCCGCCTTCACCCAATGGCCGATGGCGAGACTCTGTGCAGGAGAAATCAGGCCGCTGCCGTTCAGCGTGAGCTCTTTCTCCGCACGGTCGATCTCGGTGCGCTCCACCCACTTCACACCGCTTTCGTTTTCGAGCTGTGCCTGCAGGAGGGCGGCAAAATCATGCGTCGCGTCGATGCTTTGATGCCAGGCCTCATGCGTCGTGCTCAGTGGCGTGAGCGCAGCGGTCAGCAGCGGCAGAGTGCCGTTGGTTTTCGGGACGGGAGGCAGGGCGGGCTCCTCCGCCACGGGTTCGACCTCTGGAGTCGGGCTCAGGCCATGCGCCTTCAGCGCTGCAGCGGCTTTTGTCTGACCGTGCAACAGCGCGAGATCGAGCGCGTTGTGGCGGCGCTCGTCAAAGGCTGTCTTCCGCGCGCCCGCCTGCACCAAACGCTCGATCATTTCCACGCGGCCGAGCATGGCGGCCATCATGAGCGGCGTGCGGCCAGCGTAGTCTGCCACATCCACCTTGGTCTTGTTCTTGAGATAGAACTCCATGGCGTCCGCATGACCGCCGATCACCGTGTGATGAAGCTGCGTGAGCTTGGCAGCATCGGCACAACTGAGATGCTTCCCATTGCCGGCGTGTGTGTGCAGCTCATTGAGGATGGCCCGGTTTCCCACGGCTGCCGCGGGCGCGAGCACGCAATGCGCGTCTTTGTCGAAATGATAAAAGCCGGTCGCGCACAGGCGCTTCACCTCGAAGAGGTCGCTTTTGCGAATGGCGGCCAGCAAGGCCGCCACGGGATCGTCCGCAGGCGGTTTCAGCCCCTTCGCGGCGAGTTTTTGCAGAACACCGGCATCGCCCCAGTGCCAGGCATCGCGCAGGATTTCAGCCTGCTTGCCCGCGAGCGGAGCGTTCGCTGCCAGGAGAAGCTCAAAACACTGTGGAGTCGGCAAGTAGGACGCAAAATGAAAGGCACCGTTGCCGAGAGTGTTCACGTGGTCGGTTTTTGCGCCGAGCTCGATGAGTTTCCGAATCACGGCCGGGTGATCTCCACGCACAGCACTGATAAGAGGCGGATTGCGATACTGCCCGGACAGCGCGTTGATGTCCGCGCCGTTCTTGATGAGCAGTTCGACGACAGGCGTGTTGCCACCACCCGCCGCCACATGGAGCGGTTTGATATGGTCGTATCCGTCGCTGATCTCCAGCGCCGTGTTCACATCAAAACCCGCATCGAGGACCAGTTGGAAAACCTCCGCTGTGCCATAAAGCAGCGCCACGCGCGCTACTCCGTTCTGAGCAAGGTCTTTGGCGTCAATCTTGCCTCCTGCGGCGATCAGCAGCCGCATCGTGGCCGCGTCCGCGTTACGAGCGCAGATCGAGAGCGCCGTGACGCCGTCGAAATCGCGCGCGTTGGCATCCGCGCCGAGTTTCAGCAATTCCGGGACGATCTGCGTCTGAAAGGTGTTCAGCGCGTGCATCAGTGGCGTGAAGCCACGCGGATCCCGGGCGTTGATATCCGAGCCTTTGGCCAAAAGCGCTCGCACAGCAGCGACATCGCCCATGCACGCGGCCTTCCAGATGCCATCCGGGCGGTAAATATCTCCCCAAGCAATGCCGACGAGCATTGCGAACGCGATGAAGGCCTTTTTCATCACAGCTTGGCGAAGAATCCGGTGACAAGGCGGTCAGCGACACTGCGGCCCGCTTTTTGCAGCGCGGATTTGCCGGCGATGTTCTCGGCGAGATCGACAGCGGCGCTGGTCTGGCGATCGACATGGATTTTTTCGCGTTTGGCGTCGGCGACCTTCACTTCGAGGCGGGCTTTGCAGAAGATCATCTGACCACGCTGCCCGGCGCGTTCGCTAAATGCCTCTCCCTCGATGGTGTAGTCGGCGGGGCCGCTTTCGACGAGCTTGAAGCCAAGTTCCTGCAAAACACGCTGAACTTCGGTCTGCGCGGCGGGATCTGGCACGCGGCGGGAGATGTGCTCCTCTGGAATGGCGATCCGCACACTCGGGCGCGCACCTCCGGCTGGCAGCGTTTTCTTCAGACGGGCGATCATCGCCTCCCAGGTCTCCTCCTGCGCGGTGAAGGCCGCCTTTGGATCACGCAGGCGTGCGGCGATGTCATCGCTCATCTTCTTCGCCGCTGCATCAATGCCATTGGCGTCGGCAAACTCGCCCGAAACTGAAACGACTCGGCTGGTCTCGACGCCGATCACTTTCGCCACCGCCATCCGCTTCCCACCGACGGTCATGAGTCGTCCGCTGACCAGCACCTGCGCACCGGTGATGTGGCCGATCTTTGCTGCGGTGGCATTGTCGATCGTGCCGGTGAGCGAGAGCTCCTGCTCGCCGAGCACTTTGTCGATTTCGGCGCGCTCGACCATTTGCAGCTCAGGATTGGCCGACAAGTGCATACCGAGCAGCAGCGTGAGCTTTTCGGCCTCCGCCTCGGCGTCTTTGGCCGCGCCGAGTCCTAGCACAGCAACACTGAGCGGTGCCGGCTCAGCAGCGGTGAGTGAAACGAATGACAGCAGGCTGCCGACGAGGAGGATGAGGCGTGTTTTCATGGTTTGCTGAGGTCGAGGATGGTTTGTTGAACGAGGGGCGAGGTTGGAAAACGGGTCAGGAAGGCCGTGGGCACGATGATGAGGCGGCCCGCTCCAGCAGGTTTGACGAGCGTGGTGCCACGCAGGCCGGGAAGATCAGCGAAAACCACGTGGCACTGGTCCGCAGCGAGAGCCTGCGACTTGAGCGGCTCGATCTCGGCGGAGGATTTCGCCCGGGTGAAGCGGATGCCTTTCCAATCGGTGCTCGGGACGATCTTGTCGGCCTCAAAGGCCGTGCGGAGCGGCTGGAGCGCCTCGTGCTCGTCGATCGTGACGGGTGGATACACCGGCAACACGCGCTCGGGAAAAATGCGGACGACGACATTGCCCGCTGCGTCACCCGATTGCCATTTCACGATGAAAACGGCCACGCGAGCGGCTTTCGGCAGTGACAGGGTCTGGCGCGCCTGGGTGGCGATTTCTCCTGCTTTGACCTGCGCAGGCAGTTCAAAGTTCAAGTCCTTCAACGGCACGGCGAGGCTCGATGAAGCCTGGAAAACCTGCCCCCGGATGACCACCTTGCTCTCTGGAAGAGCGTGGATGTCCCACGTCAGCTCACACGGCTGATCGGCAAACAGATCGACCTCCTCGCGTGTGGTAATGAACTCCTCGGCCCGCACGTTTAGAGCAAGCAGGCAGGCAAGAATGGCGGCGAATCGAATCATGGAACAAATCGGGCGCGGAGTGCCCGCAGCGCCTCATGCGCAGGTGTTGGCAGGGCGGCACGGTTGAGGACGAGGTCGCGCTCCTGTTTGAAAAGCAGCGCCAGGTAGAGGTCCTCCTGGGAAGCGGCTTGCTGCATCTCCTTCTCCAGAGCGGCAACGTAACCCGCGCTGACAGAAGTCGCAGCCCCGGCAGCAGGCGGCGGCGGTGTGGTGGCCTTCGCCGCTACCACAGGCACCTTCTCTTGAAGCGCCAGCACGCGCACGCGGTTGTCTCCCGTCATCTGGCGGGAAGGTCGGGCGCTCGGGTCCGAATACGTGCTGCCGCCCATCGCGATCCAGTCGCCCTCGCCACTGCCCGCCACGGTACTGCACTGCCCCTTCTCAAATCGCACCTCATCCAGCTTGCGCCCGGAGATGGCATCAAATCGCTGGAGCATGCCGTCATCACTCGCCGTGAGGATCTGAGCATTTCCCAGCCAGCTCAATGAGGGCAACGTGCCAGCCTGCGGGCTGATCTGCAGCGGCGACTGGCCTGGCGTGAGTGGAATCACAAACAACTCGGCGCGCGTGATCAGCGCGAGGTTTTTGCCATCGGGAGATACCACCATTCGCGCGACACGACCGACGCTGCCGGGCAGTTTCAGCGCCTCAGCGGGTTTGAGACCGTTGAAGGTTGAAAACTCATTCTTCGTGGACGGGATCAGCAGACGTCCGTCTGGCAGATAGGCGAGCGTCTCGACTGTTTCCGACAGGTCAAAGCCGCCCTGCGGACTGCCATCTCGCGCGGAGAACAGATCGACGTGCTTGCCAGCGACGAGCGCGGCGATGTTTTGCCCGTCAGGGCTCGCTGTGACAGCGTAGTAGTAACTGGGAGCCTTCTGCGAATGCTGCAACGCCAGCGGCTGCGTGGTTCCGACGACCCACTTGCCGTTGGTGCATGCGACAAAGCGATTCCCGCCATCAATCACCTGCAAGGAGCGCACGAAGCCGGGACCGACGCTCATGGTGTCCAGATTATGCCCCCGAGGAACATCCCACAGCATGATCTGCCCACCCCAGTCTGCGGTGAGCAGTTGCCCGCCGCCAGCAGGCAGCCACACCGACTCTCTGACCGCATCGCGATGGCCCGCGAGATCAATCCAACGATCCGGGCTCAAACCCACCTCCGCCCGTGCTAACGAGACAAAACCAGCCAACGCGATGAAGACGGAGACATTCATGCTGAGCGAATGATCTGCGGGAAATATCAAAAATGCCGCCAAAGGGCAATCATTATCCCACCACGGCTCAGAAAGCCTGCCTTAGTGATTCACAAAGAACTCGGTCGAGCTGAAAAGCGCCCACGCAGAATCGCTCAGGGCCTGCTGCTTGTTGTTGCTGCGTTTGGCCAGCCAGTCGTGGAGCTGTTTCGTTTCATCCGCCTCAGGCAGACGTGTGAGGACGGTGAGATACAACTCCTCGGTGGGATCGGGTAGCTTCGCGAGGCGGTCGATGAGATTGCCTGCGCGCGGCTTCAGCGCCCACTGCACGTGATCGCTGTTGCGGAGGAAGAGCGCACTGCGCAGCGAGGGGTTCGCCGCGAGCTCGGGCTCCTTCGCGGGATTTGCCAGCGCGGCGGCGAAGGCTTTTTGGAAGTCGGCGAGGCTGTATTTGGCCGCATCGACATTCACATCAGGCTTCGTGTTCTTTTCGAGGCGTTCGGCTTCGCCGGTAGCGGTGAGAAAGGCGCGCAACTGCTGTTCGGCGATGAGATGACGCTGCGTGGCATCGGCGCGCTGGTAGTGCTTCGTGAGCGCGATCTCGCGGATGAGCCAGCGCAGGTCGAAGTGGTGCTCGGTGAGCGATTTGCCGAGCAGATCGAGCAATTCGGGATGCGCAGGCGGATTCTCGGTGTGGTGGAGATCGAGCGGCTCGACGATGCCTTTGCCCGTGAGCAGCCACCAGACGCGGTTGGCGATGTTTTTGGCAAATAGCGCGTTCTCCGGCGCTGGCAGGCGCGTGGCGATCTCCCGCAGCGGACTGAACTTCGGCTGGCCGACTTCTTTGGTTTTGCGGTCAGGTTTGACCAGCCAAGCGTCGTCGCCCGTGGAGGCGGGAATCATCACCTCCTCGCCAAATGGGACGCGAGGCGCTGTCTGGCCTTTTTTATCCGTCAAAACGGAGACGAACTCGTATTTCGCGGCGATGAGGCCCTCGCTGACCCACGGCGTCTTGTGCTTCTCGTCGGCGGTTTGCAGCTTGAGGTTTTGATAGACGGCGAAGAGGCCGTTGAAGTCGATCTGCTTGTAATCATCGACACTGAGATGCCGGTGGCACTGGCAACACTGCAAGTCGATACCCATGAACATGCGGCCGACATCGCGCGTGAGCCCCGGATAGTCCGTGTCCTGCTGCCCGACCTTCTCCAGCCGCCGCGTGATGAAGTAGCCCGCGCCGCGCTTCTTCTCGTCGAGAAAATCCGGTGCCAGCATCTCACGCACCATCGCGTCCCAAGGCTTGTTCGTTTTGAAACACTCCGTCAGCCAGGCCTTCCACGCGTCATTTTCGCCGCGACGCTCCATGAGCATCACATGAAACGCGTCCGCCATGCGCGTGGCGAAACGGGATGCGTTCATGAGCCGCTCGATGAGCTTTGCGCGCTTGTCCTTCGCCTTGTCGGCCAAAAAGGCACGTGCCTCGGCCGCCGTGGGAATGCCACCATCAAAATCGAGCCACACGCGGCGCAGAAACGTGGCATCGTCAGCCTGCGTGCCCCTCACTGCCATCAGAGCGTCCACCTTCGTGGCCAGCGCATCGTCACCAGCCCATGAGGTGGTGATTAAGACAGCAAACCAGAGGACATGCCGGAACATGGAGCTTGATACGGCCTGTGGCAGGTTTGTTTTGCCGGCGCTTTCGATGTTTGGCAGCCTACTCCGCGCTCTTCGGGTCGAACGCGTCGCGCAGGCCGTCACCGAGGAAGTTGAGCGCGAGCAGACTGGCGGACATGAGGAGGGCGGGAAAAACGAGGAGCCACCATTTGCTTTCGAGCGGGTTGATGACCTGCGCGCCGTCCTTGAGCAGAGAGCCCCAGCTCGCGGCGGGATCCTCGATACCGAGACCGAGGAAGCTGAGAAAGGATTCGTCGAGAATGACGGCGGGAATCGTCAGCGTGAGGTAGGTGAGGATGATGGTGCTGAGATTTGGCAGCAGATGACGCCGCAACACGCCCCAGCTCCCCTGCCCCATCGCTTTCGATGCGGTAACAAAAGTCATCTCGCGCAACACGAGCACCTGGCCGCGCACAATGCGCGCCATGGTGAGCCATTCGACGAGTCCGAGCGAAACAATCATCACCAGCACCTTCGAATAGGCCTTCAAGTCACTCATGGCGGATGCAAACCGGGGCCAGTCGTGCGCCTGCGCGGCAAGACGCCAGCCATCAACCCATTCCTTCACATAATCATCGAGCGCGGCGATGAGGATCATGATGAAAAGGATGCGCGGCACGGACTGCAGCACCTCGATGGCGCGCATCATGAACGCATCGACACGCCCGCCCGCATAGCCGCTGATCATGCCGTAGAGCGTGCCGATGACGAGGCTGATGAGCGCGCCGACCACACCAACGCCGAGCGAGACACGGGCTCCGGAGAGCAGACGGTAGAGCATGTCCTGGCCGTTCACATCCGAGCCGAGGACATGCTGCGCCGAGGGCGGCGTGAAGGAGGCGCTGCTGGTGATTTTCAGCGATGCCGGCAGCAGAACCGGCACGATGATGGCGATGAGCGAAAGCGCGGCGAGAAACCAGAGCGCCATCATCGCGGCGCGGTTTCGCCGCAGGATCTGCCAGCCGTCCGGCCGGGCGATTCGTGCTGGGGCGGCGGCATCAGGCATACAGTTTGATGCGTTTGTCCAGCAGCGTGTAGATCACATCCACCAGCAGGTTGAAAAGCACGAGCAGAACGCAGTAAACGATGACCGCGCCGCCGAGCAGGAAGACATCGCGGTTCTGGATCGAGTTCACGAAGATCATGCCGGCCCCGGAGATGTTGAAAACACTTTCCACGATCATTGATCCGGTGAGCAGATGAGCGGCGAGCGGGCCGAGGAAGGTGACAACGGGCAGGATGGCCACTTTGACCGCATGGCCGGCCACGGCCTGTGTCTCCGAGAGGCCTTTGGCGCGCGCGGTGCGCAGGAAATCGCTCTTCAAGACATCGAGCAGGCTGTTGCGCATCAAGCGGGCGACATAGGCGACGTAAGGCGCGGCGAGGCAGACCGCGGGCAGGACCATCTGGCTTGCCGTCCCCCAGCCGCCCACCGGCAGCCAGCCAAGCCACAACGCGACCACGGCGATCAAAAACGGGCCGCTGATGAACGACGGGATCGAAATGCTCAGCAACGCGGCGAACATGGCCGTGCGGTCGATCCATGTGTCTTTCCTCATCGCCGCCAGGCTGCCGAGCAGCACGCCAGCGCCGCTGGCGATCACAAATGCCAGCGTGCCGAGCGCGAAGGAGTTCGGCATTTTCTGCCGCAAAAGCTCCGACACACGCCAGTCGCGGTAACGCGTGGACAAACCGAGGTCGAAGCGCGCGAGCGAGCCGACATAAGCGGTGTATTGATCCCACACGGTGCCGTTGAGCTTGTAGCGCGTGAGCAGCGCCTCCTTGATGTGCGGCGGCGGCTCCTTCTCCTTGTCAAACGGGCCGCCTTTCGTGATGCGGGCCAGGACAAACGTGATCGAGATCACACAAAAGATCACGATCACGCTGCTGAGGGCGCGGCGGAGGAGAAAGGAAAGCATTGGCAAAATGTCGAATGACGAATGCGGAATGTCGAATGCTCAATCACGCGAGCCACCAGCAAAAACTGCCGCTGGGAACGGGCAGAACGTCCTTTGTGCCGCGGAGCTGCATCTCACCGTGCTCCAGCATGCCGCCATTCCGGCCAAATTGCTGCAGCAGCAGGTGGTGCAGCGAGATGGGCGTCAGTTCCGGCGTGTGGCACGACAGCAGGACACCGAGCGGCTCGGGTGAGAGCAGTTTGCCGAGCAGCGCGAGGAGCGGCGGCAGGTCGTTTTCAATTTTGAAGACCTCCCCCTTCGCGCCACGGCCATAGCTGGGAGGATCCAGGATGAGCAAGTCGTATTGCCGCTCGCGACGATGCTCGCGCTCGAGAAATTTCGTCACATCATCGACGATCCAGCGGACTGGCTTGTCGTCGAGACTGTTGAGCGCGGCATTTTTGCGTGCCCAGTCCACCATGCCCTTAGAAGCGTCCACATGGCAGACCTCCGCGCCCGCATGCGCCGCTGCGAGCGTGCTGCCGCCGGAGTAGGCGAAGAGATTCAGCACCCGCGGCGCGCGATCGTGCTTTTTGCGATAGGCAGCACAGGTTTCACGGATGCGCCGCCACTGGTCGCGCTGCTCAGGAAAGATTCCAAGATGTCCGAAGTCGGTGGAGCTGAGCTGAAACTTCGTGCCATCGACCTCGATGGTCCATGTCTCGGGCAGCTTGTCGCGTCCGCGCCACTGGTTGCCGCCGTCGCGGAAGAAGGTGGCGGTCACTTTCTGCCAGTCAGTCTTCGGAAGCGTCTGCCGCCAGACCGCCTGGGCACAGGGGCGGGACAGCACGACGCCTCCGAAGCGTTCGAGCTTCTGAAACGCGCCGCTGTCGAGGAGTTCGTAGCCGTTTGGATCGGACATTGTTTGGAAATGCTTTTGGCCTCGAATCAGGGCCGAATCAACGTGCGTTTGATCTTGTCAGCGGAAGGAGCTCCTCGTAGCTTTTCTACCCCTCCAACCTGACCACCCAGCCATGCTGCTCAAAAAGAAAGCTTTTGCCCGTGCCGGCCTGATCGGCAATCCTTCGGACGGTTACTTCGGCAAGACAATCTCCTTCATCATCCGCGACTTCTGGGCGGAGGTGACCTTGTTCGAGTCGCCCGAGTTGCGGATTTCACCAAGTGATCGGGATGATTCTGTGTTCGACAGCATCGCAGACCTGACGCGCAACGTGCGGCAGTTCGGTTACTACGGTGGCATCCGCCTGCTGAAGGCGGGCGTGAAGCGCTTCTTCGAATACTGCCAGAAGCACGGCATCCCGATGCACGACCGCAACTTCACGCTGCGCTACCGCACAAACATCCCGCCGCAGGTGGGCATGGCCGGCTCCAGCGCGATCATCACGGCCTGCTGGCGCGCCTTGATGGAATTCTACGGCGTGGAGATTCCAAAACAGCTCATCCCCAGCCTCGTGCTGGCGGTGGAGAATGAGGAACTCGGCATCCCGGCTGGACTGCAGGACCGCGTGATCCAGAACTACGAGGGGGTCGTGTTCATGAACTTCGACCGGGATCACATCGCAAAGCACGGCCACGGCCTCTATGAGGAACTCGACCCCGCCTCGCTACCTCCGGTCTATGTGGCTTACACGACACGTCTCAGCGAGGGCACCGAGGTGCTTCACAACGATCTGCGCGCGCGATGGAACATCGGCGACAGTGAGGTGGTCAATGCGATGAATACCTGGGCCGGCTACGCCCAGCAGGTGCGCGACCTGCTTGTGGCCGGACGCGGACGCGAGATTGGTCCGATTTTGAATGAGAACTTCAATCTCCGACGCCGCATCTGCAAACTTAGCCAGGGCAATGTGGACATGGTTGAAGCAGCACGCAGCGTGGGAGCCAGCGCTAAGTTCACGGGCAGCGGCGGCGCCATCGTGGGCACTTACGAGGACGACGCGATATTTGAGAAGCTCAAGACCGTGCTCGAACCCATGCAGGTGGCGGTGCTGAAGCCGCAGGTGCTGCCGACCGCATGATCAATCCGCCTCCGGACGCGGATCACGCGAGAGAAGCGCCTTCATGCCTTCTTTTGCGGGCTTGCCCTGGTGAAGGACGGCGTAAATCTCGTCGAGCAGCGGCGTGCGCACGTTTTTCTCCTTCGCGGCCCGGTGGAGGCTAGCGGTGTTCAGCACACCTTCGGCGACCATGCGTGTGCTGGCGATGATCTCATCCAACGGCCTGCCCTGGCCCAGCAACAAACCCACGCGATGATTCCGACTGTGCTCGGAGTAACACGTCGCCATCAGATCTCCGACACCACTGAGGCCGTAAAACGTCTCGATCCTGCCGCCTTCAGCCACGCCGAGACGGACCATCTCGGCAAGGGCTCGCGTGACGAGCGCGGCGATGGCGTTGTCGCCGAGCTTCAAGCCAAGGGCGATGCCGGCGGCGATGGCATACGGATTTTTCATCGCTCCGGCCCACTCGGCGCCGGTGATGTCATCCGTGGTGTAGGTGCGGAAAAACGGCAGCGTGAAGCAATGTTGCACCGCCTTGGCGATCTCGTCATCCGCACAGGCCACGACGGCGGCGGTGGCGAGCCGGTTCGCCACTTCTTCGGCATGATTCGGCCCCGTCAATACGGCCAGCGGGACGCCGGGGATCGATTCGCCGATCATCTCGCTCATGCGGCGGCCGGTTTCGAGTTCGATGCCCTTCGCGCAGGAGACCAGCACGCGAGCCTTCGACGCCGCCTTGCTCTTGGCAACGAGTTCCGCGGTGGTCCGCATGGCCTTGGAGGGAACCACAAACACGAGAATGTCCGCGGGCTGCAAGGCCGCGAGATCCGAGCTTACGGTGATGTTTTCAGGCAGTTGCAGACCGGGCAGGTAGCGCTCGTTGCGGCGCATTTCGCGGATCTGCGCCATCAATTCTGCATCGCGGCCCCAGAACTGCACTTCCAGGCCGCGCAGCGACAACACGGATGCAAGCGCGGTGCCCCAACTCCCGGCGCCGATGACTGTGGCGGACTGGATCATGCCTGCGGCCTTTTCTTGGTGAATGCCTTGCTCTCGGTGCCGGCGAGAAGGCGCTGGATGTTCGAGCGATGACGGACAAAGGCCAAAATCATGACCACAATGCCGAATCCAAGCAGCACATAGTCCCAGCGGCCCTCACGATGCATCTGCACCGCCATCCCCGTGGGCACACCGACCGCGGCGGCCAGCGAACCGAGCGAAACATAGCGGAATGCGAATAGGAAAGTTAAAAATCCGATCCAGCCGCCAATCATGCCGGCCAGCGAGATGCCCGCCAGCACACCGCAGGTGGTGGCGATGCCCTTCCCGCCTTTGAAGCCGAGCCAGAAGGTGAACATGTGGCCGAGCACGGCCGCAAAACCGGTCAGCACCTTGCCCACGGTGACCACCTCGACATCCGCACCGGTTTGGGCGAGCCAGCCAGCCGCCAGCCACACCGGCAGCCATCCCTTGATCACATCGAGAATAAAGACCGGGATGCCGATCCCCTTCCCCAGGACGCGAATCGCATTCGTGGCTCCAATGTTGCCGCTACCATGCTGGCGGATGTCGATGCCCTTCAGTTTCCCGGCGAGGTAGCCAAACGGCACAGAGCCGCAAAGATAGCCGCAACCGATGCTGGCAAGAATGGCGGTGGTGGTGGTCATGGAGGAGGGCCTCTACTAGCCGAAAGCAGAGCGATCTGGCAAGCATTTCATCCCGCCTCCAGCGGATAATCAGCGCGCGCCGTGCTTTGCCTTCAAATGCTGCACGGTTTCGTCCGCAGTGTCTGCTTGGATCATGACGAGGTCACCGGGCTGGGCGGAGGCGAGGGCGAGATCGACGGCTTTGAGGTGGCCGAGGATGGATTCGACGCGTGAGGAGCCTTCGAGACCGCTGGCGAGGAGGCGCATGATTTCGCCGGATTCGCGGCCGCGGACGTAGTCGCCCTCGTAAAGCCAGGCTTCATCGAACTCGGCGGCGAGGAGGCGGCCCTGCTCGATGATGTCGGCGTCACGACGGTCCCCAGCGGAAGTGTAAACCACGAGACGGCGTTCGTTCGGGAACTGGCGCAGGCCTTCGAGCAGTGCCTTGAGCGCGTCCACATTGTGCCCGTAATCGACGATGACGGTCACGCCCTTCAAATCGAGCACGTTGAAGCGTCCGGCGTTCTGATCGAGGCTCGGCACGAAGGTGCGGCAACCTTTTCGGATGACCTCGTCATCCACGCCAAGCGCCCACATGGCGGCGATGGCGGCGAGGGTGTTTTCGACTTGGAAGCCGATTTTGCCTCCGCGGGTCAGCGGCACCTCATCCAGCGGCATGAAGACCTCCTCGCGTGGACCTTCGGCACGGATGATCTGACCATCGCGAGCGAAGAGGACACGCTCACCTTGGAAGCGGTGGCGGACGATGACGGCGTTTTCCGCATCGAGAGCGAAGAAGATGGTCCGCCGCGGATAAGTCTCGGCCATTTTCACGACGAGCGGATCGGCGGCGTTCAAAACGGCGGTGCCATGCGCGGGGACGGCGGCCACGATGCACTGCTTCACCTCGGCGAGCTGCTCCGGCGTGTCGATCTCGTTGATGCCAAGGTGGTCGCCGCAGCCGATGTTCGTGACGATGGCGACATCGCAATGATCAAAGGCGAGGCCTTCACGCAGGATGCCACCGCGGGCGGTTTCCAGCGCGGCGGCATCGCAAAGCGGATACGCCAGGATGCTGCGAGCGCTTTTCGGTCCGCTGCAGTCGCCGCTGTCGATCTTCCGATCATCGACGAAGACGCCGTCGGTGCTGGTGAGGCCGGTGCGCCAGCCGTTCGTGCGCATGAGATGGGCGACGAAGCGTGTGGTGGTCGTTTTGCCATTCACGCCGGTCACCGCGACGATGGGAATGCGTCCGCTGCAATCCGGCGCGAACATGGTATCGATCACCGCCTTGCCCACGGAGCGCGGCTCGCCCTCGGAAGGATACAAATGCATGCGCAGGCCGGGGCGGGCATTCAGCTCGATGATGACGCCATTGCGCGGGCTGAGCGGCGCGGAGATGTCCGGCGCGATCATGTCGATGCCGCAGATGTCGAGGCCCACGGTTTGCGCGGCCTCGACGGCGGCGGCGCAGATGGTGGGATGCACCTCGGGCGTGCAATCGGCCGCGGTGCCGCCGGTGCTGAGGTTCGCATTGCGACGGATGAGGATCATGCGGCCCTTTGCAGGCACGGAATCCGGCGTCACGTCCTGCTCGGCGAGCACCTGCATGGCCACGGCGTCGATGCGAATCTTGCTCAAAGCGGCCGCGTGATCGGCGGCACGGCGCGGATCGCGGTTTTTCTCGGCGATGAGCTCCTGAATGGTCTGCACGCCATCGCCGATGACATGCGCGGGCATGCGGCGCGAGGCGGCGATGAGTTGCTTGCCGATCACGAGTACGCGGTAGTCCTCACCTTCGGCGAATTGCTCCACGAGCACGGAGTCACTTTCCTCCTTCGCAGCCTCGTAGGCCTTGATGACCTGCTCGCGGGTGAAAAGATTCAACGCCACGCCGCGGCCCTGATTGCCATCGCGTGGCTTCACGACCACCGGCAGTCCGATTTCATTCGCGGCGGCCCACGCATCCTCGGCGGAGCGCACGGGGCGGCCCTGCGGCACGGGCAGGCCCACTTCGTTAAGAAGGCGGCGCGTGAGATCCTTGTCCTGCACGATGTCCTCCGCGATGGCGCTGGTCTCGCTGGTGGCGGCGGCGAGGATTTTCTTCTGCTTCGAGCCCCAGCCGAGCTGCACGAGGCTGCCTTCCGTCAAACGACGCACCGGAATGCCGCGCAGCTTCGCCGCATCGACCATCGCCCGAGTGCTCGGCCCCAGGCAGATGTCGTGCGCGAGATCACGCAGGTTTTCGATGGCAGCGTTCACATCCATCGTCTCGCCGTGCAGCGCGGCGTCGATGAGCCGTCGTGCGAGCTCAAACGCGGCCCTGGCGACGGCCTCCTCGTCAAATTGCGTGATGATGCGTAGCACGCGGGCCTCGGAAGTCGGCATCACCTTGCCAAAACTCACTTGGAGGTCGGTCCGGCTCTGGAGATGCAGCGTGATGTCCGCAAGCAGCCTGGCGAGCGTGTCCGCGTCCGGCTTCGCGGCTTCTTTGAATGCTGGCTCCAGTGCTGGAAGCCACGAGACGAGCCAGTCCGTCCAGTTCGGCACGAAAGCGGGAATCTCAGGGAACTCGACGCGACACTCGAGCATGGTGTCACGCGCCCAGATGTTCGGCCCGCGGAGGGCATTGATTTTCCGCACGAGAGTCGTGCGGGGCTCGCTGGATGAGGATTCGGAGGACAAGCAGGAAGAGGGGGCGCGGAAGAATCCTTGTCCTGACGAGGCGTCAAGGACGGATTCGCGCCGCCAAACGGCGTTTCGGCAGATTTCTTTCAGCCGGTTTGACTTCACCGGGAATCGTCGCTCCATACGCCACCCCTTGCCTCACGACCTTCGAGACGCCTCTCCAACTCTTTTCCAGCATGCCGAATCGCGGCTGGCTCCGGGAGAGCGCATGGTCGCGAAGCTGCAGACGGACCTCGACTGGAATCTGCACTTTCACGCTGGGCTGATCGTGCTGACAAACCTGCGGCTGGTGCACGTGGAGGCCGCGTCGTTTCGCGAATGGAAGCTCGAGGATGTCCAAGACCTCGTGTTGGAGGAAATGGGGCCCACCGCGGCGTTGCATCTGCAAACGAGCAGTTCGGACGCGTGGCATTGGCGGCTGACTTCCGGCTTGTTGAAGGACATTGAGGCCTTCATCGCCCGCTTTCGCGAGCTGCGAGGCTCCAGCGGGCAAACGGACGAGGCAGGTGAAGACGACGAAGAAGAGCTTTTTGCCACCGAGCCGGCCAGCGAGCCCAAACTCGCCTCGAAGCCGCTTTTGCGCCTGCTCGGCTTTTCACGCCCGTGGATCGGTTTGATGCTTTGCGGCCTCGGATTGACCGTGGCGAGCACCGGCGCGGGCTTGATCGGTCCCTGGCTCACGATGTCGCTCGTCGATGACGTGCTCATTCCACTGCAAAGCGCCACGCAGGAGATCAACACGGCACGCGTGTATCGCTTTGTCGGCGGATTGCTCGGCGCGGCGGTGCTCACCTGGATGCTGAAGTGGGCCACGACCTACGTCGTCGCCCGGCTGGCGGAGCGAGTGACCAGCCAGATGCGCCGCGCCACCTTTGAGCACCTGCAAACGCTCTCGCTCGGCTACTTCAACAAGAAGCGCACCGGCGACCTGATCTCCCGCATCGGCTCGGACACGGACAACATCTCGCTCTTCATCTCGATCAACTTCATCGACTTCGCCTGCGACATGCTGACGATTGTCTTCACCGCGGCGGTGATGTTTTCGATCAATCCGATGCTGGCCTTCGCCGCGCTGGGGCCGCTGCCGGTCGTGGCCTGGCTGGTGCAATGGGTGCGCGTCCGGCTGCGTGGCGGTTTCGCTGCGGCCAGCCGCGCCTGGAGCGCGATGAACAGCGTGCTGACCGACACCATCCCCGGCGTGCGTGTGGTGAAGGCCTTCGCGCAGGAGAAGCGGGAGATCGAGCGCTTCCGCCAGCAGGACCAGCACATCTTCGACACGAATGACCGCGTGAACCGCACCTGGTCGTTCTTTGAGCCGACAATCTATTTCCTCACCGACATCGGCCTGCTAGTCGTGTGGTCCGTGGGAGCCTGGTGCGTGGCACACGAGCACACAACCGTCGGCGTGCTGACTGGCTTTGTGCTTTATGTGGGCAAGTTTTACGGCCGTCTGGACTCGATGAGCCGCTTCGTGGCCTCCGCGCAGCGTGCGGCATCGAGTGCGCACCGCGTGTTTGAGATCCTCGATGTGAAACCGGACATGCCGGTGAACAAGGACACGCGCCAGGTGGGACGTCTGCGCGGCGAGATCGAGTTCCGCGACATCAAATTCCGTCACGGCAACCGCCAGATCATCCGTGGATTCAGCCTCAAGATTGCTCCCGGCGAAATGATCGGCCTCGTGGGCCCCAGCGGCGCGGGAAAAACCACGCTCATCAATCTCGTGTGCCGCTTCTTCGATGTCAGCGAGGGCGCGATCATCGTCGATGGCAACGATTTGCGCGAAATCGATGTCATGGACTACCGCCGGAACCTCGGTCTCGTGTTGCAGGAGCCGTATCTGTTCTTTGGCACCATCGCGGAAAACATCGCGTATGGCCGCCCGGATGCCACGCGGGCCGAAATCATCGCCGCGGCGAAGGCGGCGAGGGCGCACGACTTCATTTTGAAGCTCGCGGATGGTTATGACTCGATGGTCGGCGAGCGCGGCCAGCAGCTGAGCGGCGGCGAAAGGCAGCGCATCAGCATCGCGCGGGCCCTTTTGGTCGATCCAGCCATCCTCATTCTCGATGAGGCCACGTCTTCCGTGGACACCGAAACGGAGCGTGAGATCCAGGCCGCGCTCGATCACCTCGTCAAAGGCCGCACCACCATCGCCATCGCGCATCGTCTCGGCACGCTGCGGAAGGCCAACCGCCTCGTCGTGCTCGAAAACGGGGTCATCAGCGAAACCGGCATGCATGACACGCTCATGAAAAGCGGCGGCACCTACGCCCGCCTGCATGCCGCCATGGAGGAGGTGAACCACGCATGAAGCTCTCCCTCTCCGGCCAGTCTCTCACGCTCACCGATGCCGCCGGCACGCGGCATGAAAATGTGCGCCCGGTGCGTCTTTTTCCTCTCACCGAGCCGCAGCACTGGATTTCCCTCGTCGGCGAAGGCGGTCGAGAGCTGGCCTGCGTGGAAGATCCGGCCTCGCTGGAGACGGAGCAGCGCCAGGTGCTCGAAACCGCGCTCGCGAAACGCGACTTCGTTCCGGTCATTCGATCCATCACCACCATCAAGCGGGCCAATGACGGTCACGACTGGCATGTCGAGACCGACCGCGGCCCCACCGTCTTCCGCATCGAGACGGATGAAAGCATTCAAAACCTCGGAGGCACCCGCCTCGTCATCATCGACAAGGCGGGCACGCGCTACCTCATCCCGGATGTCGCCCGGCTTGATCGCGACAGCCGGCGCAAACTGGAGCGCTACTACTAGATGATCCTTTCCAAGCTTCTTTTTCGTCTCGGCCTCTGCGCCGCCCTTTTCCTTGTCAGTTGCCAGTCACCCAACATCCGCCGTGAAAAAGCCGGGCATCTCCTCATCGTGGGCGGCGGGCTCGATGATGACCTCCGCGGGGTCTATGAATGCTTTTTGAAGCTCGCCTCAGCCAAGGGCAAACCTCGCGTGCTGATCGCGACCGCGGCCACGGAGCAGGGCGCGGAGGTGAAATCCGAGATCGTCGGCAAAACGAGCGCTCTCCGGGCTTGGTCGCCGGATGTGCAGGTGGGTGTGATCACTCGCGAGACCTCGACGGAAGAAACGGTGGAGGCCATCGACAACGCCACCGGCATCCTTTTCACCGGCGGCAGCCAGGCGCGGATCATCCAGCGCTATCGCCCGAATGAACGCGAGACCCCGGAATGGCATGCGATGAAGCGTTTGCTGGCCCGCGGAGGCGTGATCGCCGGATGCAGCGCGGGCGATGCGATGATGGGTGAGTTCATGGTGCTGCACGGAGACAACACCGGCGCTCTCGTGGCGCCCGCCATGCCGAAGGATGAGACCGTGGTGGACTTCAAAATGAGCCACGGCATGGCCTTGCTGCCCTGGGCGATCAGCGAATCGCACTTCTTCGAGCGTGACCGGCTCGCGAGGCTGGTGGTGATGCTCGAAAGCGCGGGCAACCGCCTGGGCATCGGCGTGGGAGAAGATGCGGCCGTTCATGTCGATCTCGCCACGGGTGATCTCATCGGCCTGACGCCAGCGGATTCCCTGCTCGTCGATGCTTCGCACTTGGAAACTGAGGGGCAGATGCGCAGCGGCTTGCGGGCCCGATTGGTCCGGCAAGGAGATCGGATCTGCCTGCGCCGGCTGCTCGACAAGAAGCCGCCTCCACCCACGGCAAAGCCGCCTGACACGCCGAGCACCATTCACATCACTTCGCCGGGTCAAAACCGCCAGCTCGCCCTGTGGCGCCTGTTCATGAACGCACGCCGGCCGGGCAGCGGCGTGTGGGAAATGCACTTCAAGGAAGGCTGGAAGCTTCAAGCCTGGCCCGACAACAAGCGCTGGGTGGCCTTTGAAGTGTCACCCGAATAGGACGCATCACTCACGCGGTCGCCTGAAAGGTCCGCAGACCGTTCGCGATGGCTTCATCGCCCAGACCTTGATCCCACGCGGCTCCGCAAGCTGCGAGCACATCGTGAAGATGGAACGCGAAGTGACCATCAAGAGGCAAGGAGACCTCGCTGACGCTACAAAGCGTCCGCTCGGCAATGCCCTCCGCCAGCTTGATCTCACCTGCGGATACAAAAAACGCACGACCACCTGCCTCGCGATGCTTCACGAGCACCTCATTGCCTGCATCGCGGCTGAAAAACAGCACGCTGCCTTTGCAATACTCCGCCATGCCCGCGACGAGCGGATCATCCGCATTCAACACCGCGGTGCCGGATGGCAGCACGACATCGACGATGCAGCGTTTCACCTTTGTCATCTGCTCCAGCGTGTCGATGTAGCCAAGACCAAGGTGATCCGAACCGACATTCAGAACGATGCCCGTCTGGCAGCGATCATAGCCGATGCCTTCGAGGATGATGGATTCCGCGCTCGTCTCGCAGATGGCGATCTCCGTCCACGGATGCAGCAGCACGCCCTGGGCGCCGAAAAGGCGGTCGCCTTGCTTCGAGACGGCTTTGCGTTCGCCGAACTGCAAACCCTCGCTGTGGCAAACGCCGAGGAACTTACCCGTCGAGGCCAGCAGGTGCGCGAGAAGCTTCACCGTGGTCGTTTTGCCCTGCGTGCCGGTCACGCCGATGACCGGGATGCGGCCATCCCCTTCCGGGAAGAGCATGTTCACGATGGCCTCTCCCACCGGGCGCACTTTGCCCACGGCGGGCTTCAAATGCATCAGCAGGCCGGGGCTGGCGTTGATCTCCACGATGGCACCGCCCTGCTCCTCGAGCGGTTTGGAAATGTCTTCGCACACGACGTCCACGCCGCAGATGTCGAGACCGGCCACCTTCGCGGCGATGATGACATGATCACGCACGGTGGGATGCACGTCGTCGGTGATGTCGATGGCCCAGTTCGCAAAGCGGGCCACCAGCACACGCTCGCCATCGTGCGGCACGGACTCGGGCGTGTGACCCTTGTTTTGCAGATCGGCGAGGATCACCGGGTCCCACTTCACCGTGTCGATCTTGTCCCAAGGGCAGGTTTCAAGCTCGCCGCGACGCGGGTCGGAGTTCAACTGGTCCTCGATGAGCTGCACGATGGTGCTTTTGCCATCTCCCACGACCACAGCGGGATCGCCACGGCTCGCGGCGACCATTTCACTGCCGACGACGAGCAGGCGATGATCCACGCCGGGAATGAATTTCTCCACCATGACGCCGCTGCCTTCATTCAATGCTTGCTGATAGGCATCGGTGACTTGCTCCGAGGTCGTGAGGTCGATGAACACGCCACGGCCATGATTTGCATCCGTCGGCTTCACGACGATGGGCAGGCCGATGTCCTGTGCCGCCTCCCAGGCCTCCTCGGCACTACCCACGGTCTGGCCTTCCGGCACCGGCACGCCAGCTTGCTTCAAAAAGGTGCGCGTGAGGTCCTTGTCCTGCGCGATGTATTCCGCGATAGCACCCGTGCGATCCGTTTCCGCGGTCCAGATGCGACGCTGCTTCGCTCCCTGGCCGAGCTGAATGAGGCTGCGGCCTTCTTGAAGTCGGCGCCACGGGATGCCGCGCTCCTTGGCCGCATCGACGATGGCCTTCGTGCTCGGGCCGAGAGCATTACGATCCACCACGTCCTGCAGGCGTTTCACTTCAGCCGCGACATCAAAGGCACCGCCCGTGTAAGCCGCAAGCAGCAGCTCACGTGCGGTGCGCAGGCACTCCTGCACGACGACCTCGTCATCGAAACGCACGATCACCTTGTAAAGTCCCTCGACACAGGTCTCGCGGGCCTTGCCAAAGCCCAGCGGATGCCCGGCCATCGTCTGAAGCTCCAGCGTCACATGCTCGAGGATGTGCGCAGGATAGGTGCCGCGGTCGAGCCGCTGAAAAAAGCCGCCTCGCTCGCCCACGCTGCATCGGTGCTCGATCATGCCGGGCAGCCAGGCCTTGAGCCGTTCGTTGAATCCAGGCACTTCATCCGAGCCGGTGTCCTTCAAGCTGCCGAGATCGACCCACGCCTCCATCACCGGGTAGTTCGCCCAGATGTTCGGGCCGCGGAGGATGTGGATTTCACGAATGTCGAGGTCGGGCATGGAGCGCGGATGTTACGCGCCTCCTTCTGTCAGGCAAGGCATCGGATGATCGCAGATTGCAGATAAAATCTTGCCTTCGCAGCCAGAACGCCTTGAATCGCGGCTCATGCCAATTCCCCTCGAAGATCTTTTCAATGATGTGCTCGCCAAGGCCCAGCGCGGCCTGGCCATGAGTGATTCCAAGCTCGCCACACTCTCTGGACTCACTGCGGATGAAATCGTTGCCGCTCGTGGCGGCCAGGCTGACTATGCGCAACTGCTCCGTCTCGCGCAGCACCTCAATCTTCATGGCCCCTCCCTCGTGACGATGTCCCAGAACGCATGGAGGCCGTTTGATGTGAAGCTGCCAGGCCTTGAGCAATTCAACACGACCTACCACGACATGACGGTGAACGCTTATCTCGTTTGGGATGCGCAGACCAAAAATGCCGTCGCTTTCGACACCGGGGCCGATGCATCGCCCATGATCGAGTTCATCGAGAAAAACGGCCTGAACCTCAGCCTGATCTTTCTCACTCACACGCACCCGGATCATATCCTCGACCTCAAAAAGCTCTCCGCTGACGGCTCCGTCACCGCGTTCGTGCATGAGCGCGAGTCGTGCGATGGCGCGACTCCGTTCAAGCTGGGCGAAACCGAGTGCTGGGAGACCGGCGGCCTGAAAATCGAGCCGCGCAGCACCTGGGGGCACTCGAAGGGTGGCATCACTTATGTGGTCAGCGGCCTTGAGCGCCCCGTCGCCGTCGTGGGCGACGCGCTTTTCGCCTCCAGCATGGGCGGCGGCATGGTTTCGTATGCCGAGGCGCTGGCCACGAACCGCAAAGAAATCTTCACGCTGCCAGACAACACCGTGATCTGCCCCGGCCACGGTCCGCTCACGACCGTTGGTGAAGAAAAGGCGCACAATCCGTTCTATCCCGAGTTCAAATAAACCATCCAACCCATCCCAACCATGTCTCAAACCGTTGCTTTCGTCGGAGTCGGCAAAATGGGGGCCAACATGGCCCGCCGCCTCAAAGATTGTGGCTACAGCGTCACCGCCGTGCTTGATGTGAACACGCAAGCCGCCGCTGATCTCGCCAAAGAACTCGGCTGCAGGTCCTGCACGAATCTGGCCGATGTCTCAGCGGCCGCTGATGTCATTTTCACCGTGGTGACGAATGATGCTGCCATGCGCGCTATTTTCCTCGGCAACGGCGACAACCTGCTCACGAACGCAAAGGGAAAGATTTTCATCAACTGCGCCACGCTCTCGCCCGCGATTCATCGCGAGGTGTATGCCGCCGCCGAAAAAGCCGGCGCGCACAGCCTGGAGGCCTGCATGGCCTCCAGCATCAGTCATGCACGCGAAGGCCAGCTCTACCTCATGCTCGCGGGCGACGAGACGATCTACAAGCAAGTGCAGCCGATGATCGAGCAGATGAGCGTGAACCGCCGTTTCATCGGTGGGCCGGGCCGTGCCGCGGAGGTGAAGGCGCTGGTGAACATGGTGATGAACATCAACACCGCCGGCCTTGCTGAAGGACTCGGCCTCGCTGCCGCCCTGGGTCACGACTTGAACATGATCCGCGAGGTTTTTAGCCAGACGGGAGCGAATTCGCGCGTGCTGGAAACCGACAGCGCCGACATGGTCGCCCGCGAGCATGACTGCTGGTTCTCCGCCGAGCACGCCGCGAAGGACAGCGGCATCGCCGCCGACGTGGCGAAGAGCGTCGGCCTGAATCTTCCGCTCAACGAAGCAACGAAGGCCCAATACGACAAAATGGTGGCTCTCGGCCTCGGCGAACTCGACAAGAGCGGCATCGCCGAACTGACCTTCAAAGGACGGCATGCCTGATGCTATTTACGCCGCGTCATCATCGTGACCACGAGGATGAAGAAGCACATGACGACTGAGAACAGCGGGAACTGCAGCGCGGCGGGCAAGCTGTAAACCAGCGCCAGGGCGGGAATCCACACGAGCCAGTTCGTGATGAGCACGGTGGGGCAGGTGCGCAGCCAGAACTCGCGGTTCAGTGTGGGCCGCGTGCGCGACCATGAGCCGCCCATCTCCACCCAGCGCAGGGCGATGACATAAGTCGGCACAAACCAAAGCGGGCTGATCACGAACTGGTCGAACACGACTTTTTTCACGAGCGTGGCCGCGTCGTTGCCATGCCCGAATATTTTTCCCTGCAAACGATAGAACAGGTCGATCTCCATCCCTCGATAGCCCCAGAAGCCCATGAGCAGCATTAGACGACGACATCTATCCCCGGAAGGAAGCACGCCCTGCGCCCATTGAACGAGCGTGGGCAGCAGCGCGGCGGCAAAGATGGTCGATGCGCAGGAAAAACCGAAGGACCAGCGCGTCTTCAACGCGCCAAGCGATTCCCAAAAGCCCGCCAGCGCCGGAACCTTGTAGTAACTGACCACAAGCGCGACGGCGATCACGTTCAGCACCGCACAGGACAGGCGGTTCTGCCGGAACACGGTCACAATCATGCCGATGATGCCAGGCGCGGGCGTCGGATCGTCAGGCATGACCGGAAAGCCGCGGTTTTATTGATCGTCGCCGAAGTATTTTTTCCGCAGTTCGTTGCCGACTCCCTGCTCCGTGATCTTCAACAGCGCCTGGTTGAGGCGTTCGCGGATGGTGCTGTCCTGCTGAAGGGCAAACGCATAGTTTTGACGCTCGAACACAGGGCCGACCATTTGCAGCTTCTCGTCATTGAGCTTGCCCGCCTCGTATTGCAGCACCGGCGCGTCATACACGACGGCCTCCACATCGCCGCTCTTGAGCGCGACGACGCATTCCGCAGGCGTGGCCATGGGCACCACTTTGGCGCCTTTGGAAGTCAGCCAGGTTTCTGTGGTGCTGCCTTTGACGGTGGCCACTTTGCGGCCCGGAAGGTCGCCGGGGCCGTTGATGTCGCCCTTGAGGGTGTTGATGGTCAGCGTGGTGGTGAATGACGCCGTGAGCAGGGAGACGAGAACGATGCTCAGCAGCATCCACACGATGGCGACGATGCGGCCGCCGACTCCGACAGGCCCCTTGTTATCCGCGCCGCCGACAAGCAGCGTGCTCAGCGTCCACCAGAACGACTCCCAGATGCCCGCCTTGTAATCCTCCGGCCACTGGTCGCTGTTGACCTTGTGCTCGTAGCGCCAGACGAGGTGCGAGATGATGAACATCGTCACCATGAGCAGCAGGAACGCGCCGATGAGCTCCAGATTGAAAAGATTGCCCAGGAGCGAGAAAATGTTGTCCGCGAAACTGCCGCTGGAGCCGGAAACGAGCACCTGGAGGCCGGATTCGTAGAAAGGCTGCGAGAAGTCGATGACCTCCTCACGCTTCGCCGTGACACTGATGGCACCGACGCCGACATCGGCGGATTTTGCCTTCAGCGCATCGATCATGTCCTGGGCTGTGTTCACCACCGTGATATCATATTCCAAACCTGTCTCGCGGGCGAGTTGGTCCCAGAGCTCGGCAGCGTAGCCGACCCTGCGGCCGTCCTTCTCAAAGGAGAAAGGCTCCAAGTTGCGGGTGACGACGCGGAGTTTGGCAGTCGGAGCGGTCGCGGCGGCAGGAGCCTGGGCTTCAGCGGTGGAAACCAGGCTGGACAGCAAGCCAGCGAACAACAGCAGGAGGAGAAAGCGCATAAGTACTGGCAGATACCAACACCACACGGCGAGTCAACCACCGCCTCTGCGTTTGTGAGCATGAAACGCGTTGCCGGCTTGCCTCCGCCCCACGCCCGTCCATCCATGCGGCGTGACCACCGACGTTTTTCAAACCATCCTACAGTACGGAGCCGCTGTGAACCTCTCCGCGCGCGCCAAATTCCAACTCACCGGGAACGACCGCGTTCGCTACCTCAACGGCCAGGTGACGAATGATGTGCGGCGCGCAAAAAACGATGAGACGCTTTACGCGTGCGTGACCGACGCCAAAGGCCGGGTCGCCGGTGATGTGTTCATCCACACGACAGCGGTGGCGCTGCTGATCGACGCGGAGCCCGGTCTGCGCGAATCACTGGGCATGCGCCTGGAACGCTACATCGTCGCAGATGATGCCGAGCTGGCCGATGTGACGGACGGATGGCAGCTCTGGCACGTCTGGGGTGACGCGGCCGCTCCAGTCCCAGAAGAAAACGCTCTTGGCTCGCAGGAAAGCCCGCATCACGTTGTGCGTTCGAATCGCTTTGGCGTGGTTGGCGCCGACCTGTGGATTCCATCCGGAACCACGCCTCCGGCCTTCGATTCGCTTCCAGTTTTGAGTGAGTCAGAACTCGAAACCTGGCGCGTCCTGCAAAACATCCCTCGCTGGCCGAATGAGCTGAACGCGGAGACATTTCCGCCAGAAGCAGGACTGGAGGCCCGTGCGATGGACTTCGCCAAGGGCTGCTACATCGGCCAGGAAGTCCTCTCGCGCATCAAAACGACAGGCAAAATGCCTCGAAACCTCGTTCACTGGGAGTCAGGACATGACATCGCTGCTGGAACGGAGCTTCACGATCCGCAAGACAAGGTCATCGGCACGGTCACCAGCGTGGCAAAGCATCCCCTGACCGGGAAATTTGTCATCATGGCGATGGTGAAGGCGGGAACAAACGTCATCGCGGAACGCGACGCGTGAGATCAGTTCACCGGGCGCAGGTCAAAACACACGAGCTTGTCTTTTTGCCGCACCAGCAGCCTGCCGTTGGCGATGGCGGGTGACGAGCAGCCCATGGCATCGGTCTTGGCCCGACCGAGCTGCTCATAGGCGGCGTTTGTGGCCTTCATCATGCGCACATGCGTGCCGTTATTCTCATAGACAAGGAGCTTGCCGTCCGCGAGCAGCGGGGAGGTGATGGTGCTGTTGATCTCGTTGACGACCCATTTCACGGCGCCGGTTTCGAGATCGACGCACTGGTGCTTCTCCCCGCAGCAGAGATAGACATTGCCTTCGTGAATGATCGGGCTGCCGGTGTAACGCCGGGTGACCCAAAAATGGGACCACATGGCCTTCGGTTTGCCATCCGCCTGCATTTTGTAGCCGCGCAGTCCAACCCCCTCCGTGCCGCTGTAGAGCACGAGCCAGTCACCGTTTGCAACCGGTGTGCTCTGGCTGCCGCCCTCCGCCGTCCACAGCAATTCACCGCTGTCGGGATTCAAACCATAGAGCGCGTTGTTGCCGTTGATGACGAGCACAGGTTTGCCGCTGACGGGAGCCCACCACGTCGGGCTGGCGATGTTTCCCTTGGCCTGTTTTTGCTCCCACAAGAGCTTCCCGTCCGCTTTTGAGAACGCGCAGGCATTTCCGGCGGCCATGTAAACATGATCGCCCATGACAATCGGCGACGCTGCCGGGCCTTTGGTGGAAAGCGGCGCTGTCCACACGAGCCTGCCGTCGGTTTCGTTGACGCAAATCAACTCGGTGCTGCACGCGGCATACACTTTCCCGTCCACGACGGCGCAGGTGCTGGAGGACTGGCGCCCGGTGGGGTTGCCGGGCTTCGCATATTTCCAAATCTGCTTCCCGGTGGCCAGATCGAGGCAGAGGATCACATCCTGCGCGACCTTCACGGTGTTCGGCACGGCGGCGATCATCTTCTCCTTCACATCCGGCGGAAAACCCTCGTCATCGAGCCACTTCTGAAAGGCGGCGGCGCTTTCAAAGGGTTTGCCCTGCCTGCCTGACATTTTTTCGAGCCACTCAAGTCCGATGGCGTTTTTCCCGGCCTTGAACCGGCTGGTGACCCACGAGCCGATATTGATCTCCTCCTTTTCAGTAAGGTTGTCCTTACGCCACTGCGTCACCCATTCGTCAAACTTCTCTCCACGCAACTTCGGCAGGTTCAGACGCGTCTCCTCAAGCTTTTTGGCCAGTTCCGGCGTGGTGCCGCGGTAGTTCAGCGTCTGCATCACCTCCGAGTCGATTTCCCTCGTTTCAGATGTCACCCGCTCATGCCAGACGACGCTCAGAAACACGCGCTCACCGCTGACCACAGGACTGCCATGGCCACCATATTCGTTGCTGGGGATGAACTCGCTCTCCCAGACTTTTTTCAGCCCCTCCGCTGGAAATGTATTTGCGATGGGACTGGTGTCCTGGGAGACGCCGTTGCGGTCCGGTCCGCGCCACTGGTTCCAGTCGGCAGCGTGAGCGCAGAATGCTGGCAAAAGAATGACGGCGGAGAGAAAAGATTTCATGCGCGGCGTTAAACGCGGTCACCGCTCGAATCATTGCGGTGAAAAGTGGTGCGCAGGGAGGGGATCGAACCCTCGACCAATTGGTTAAAAGCCAACTGCTCTACCGCTGAGCTACCTGCGCTTTCCAGTAAGGGGGCGGGTATGTATTCACAAGCCGGGGCCGCGCAAGCCGGAATATGCCCCGGCGCGGACTTTCTGAACCAGCGAGGCAAGGCCGTTTTCGGGCCGTTTGACGAGAAAAGCGCCCATTCCGCAGCTTTGAGCTCCTTCGAGATCACACCTTTCATCGTCACCAATGTGCAGGCAATGCGAGGGCTTGCACTCCAGGGCCTCAATCGCCGCATTGAACATGCGCAGATGCGGTTTCGAGGCTCCAACTTCGCTGGAGATGATGATTTGCTCGAAAAAACGCGACAGACCATGCCCGTGCAGGATGCCGCGCAGACGACGGTCGAAGTTCGACAACACGACGAGCTTGTGATCGCGCCTGAGATCTTCCAAAGCTGGCGGCACGTCCTCGAACACCTTCCAGGCTTCAGGCCGGGCGTAGTGACGGTATAGCTCGTCAAAAAGTGAATCCATCGTGTCTTCTGCCGGAGGCTCCCCCAGTACCCGCTCAAACACATTCCCGACGAGCGCACGCCACCAGCCGCGATCGTCATCCTGCGGCAGTTTTCCCACCGGGTGCAGCGGAGGAGGAAGAGTGCTCCAAACTTCGCGAAACGCCCGCATGACATCCGCCGGGGCCGTTTTGAGTCCATGACGCGCCGCAAAGGCCGCGTAGGTCTGCCCCACAGGCTCCGCGACACGGATGAGCGTGCCTGCAGCATCGAAAATGAGCGCCTGCAGTGACATGAGGGCATAAAAAAGGAGCGGCTGCGAGCAGCCGCTCCGAAATTCATCAAATCAGGTTACTTGGAAGCCGTGAGAGGATTCTTCGGGTTTTTACCAGCCGTTTCCTGAACCGGCTCCACAGGGATCTGCGGCAGGCGGCAGTGCCAGCCAGAACCGGGCATCGCGTAGCCGGGATGCAGGTCATTGAGGCTGCCGACCATGTAGGGCTTCGGCTCCGGCGGGGTGAAGATGTTCCAGAACGGCCAGTAAGTGCGGTTCACAGCCTCGCCGTAGGAAGCCAAGGTGCTCTGGTAAACCCTGCGTGTGGAACCCAAGGTGCGCTGAACGGCTCCTGTGGCGACATGCGGCCAACGGTTCACGGCACGTGCGGTGTAAATGGCGCCGTCATCCACCGTGTCCAGCGCATAGTCGGCATAACGGGTGGTTTCACGATAAGCAATGTCATCGGTGCGGCGGATCGCATTCATGCCGATGTTCGTGTAATCGCGAGCCTGACGATCAACGACTTTGCCGCCGTAGTTCAGCGTGTCATCGGTCACATCCAAGCTGCTGGTCACCGTCTGGCCAACAGCGCCACTGACGTAGCCAAGACCCTGATTCGTGAGAGGCGCGCCGCGGCAGGGCAACTCAGCCGAAGGACGCGGATTGTTCTTCAGGCTGGTGCAGGAGGCGAGTGTCGAAATCAGGACAAGCGGGAGGAATAATTTCATAAAGTCCCGGATTCTGTCGGAAAGGGAGGTGAATTGTCAAAGCTAAAATCCGGGAATCTGTCGCACCGGGGTTCATCACACCAAAGAAGATGAAAGACCCCTGGCAGCAGGGCGTTTTCGCGCCACCCCAAAAACCCCGCCTCGCTTTCGTCCATGAAAACGACTCTCTTTTGCATTCTCATATCCCTCCTTTCCATCCAGGCGCTCCAGGCTGCGCCCGACCTGAAGGCCACCGCCGCCAAAATCGACGAACTCGTCAATGCCAAGCTGGCGAAGGAAAAGATCAGCCCCAACAAGCCCGCAAGCGACGAGATTTTCGTCCGCCGTGTCTATCTCGATGTCGTCGGCCGCATTCCGACGCTGCATGAGACCACCGAGTTCCTCAAAAGCAGCGACACGGACAAGCGCTCCAAGCTGATCGACAGCCTCCTCGCGAGTGAGGGTTATGTGCAGAACTTCTTCAACTACTGGGCCGACATCCTTCGCATGAAAAGCCAGATGGTCGGCGGCGGTCAGAGCCTGCCCGCCTACTACGGCTATGCGAACTGGCTCAAAGCCAGCCTGCGGGACAACAAGCCCTACGACCAGATGGTGCGCGAGGTCGTGACCGCCGACGGCAAGAGCTACGAAAACGGCGCGATCGGCTTCTACATCCGCGATTACAACATGCCGCTCGACAACATGGCGGTGACCACCCAGATCTTCCTCGGCACCAGCATGGTCTGTGCCCAGTGCCACAACCATCCGTTCGATAAATGGACGCAGATGGACTACTACCAGATGGCCGCCCACACCTACGGCATGACCGCCAGCAACGGCCTGACCAATCCGCTCCTCGCCCAGGCCATCTACGGCGGCGGTGCCGCGAAAAACAAGAACAACCGCTACGGCGGTGCCGTGACGAAATTCGACCTGCCCGAAGGCGTCGAGCGCAAGGACATCGGCCGCGCCATGACCGAAATCCTCCGGCCGCTGCGCTACAACACCGTGCTGGACCAGACCGACAAAAAGGTTCTGGCGCTCCCGCATGATTATCAATACACCGACGCCAAACCAAAGCAGAGGATCGAGCCTGTGATCCCCGCCTCCTTCAGCAAGGACGGCAAAATCGTCAAAGACGGTCAGCAGCCGATCACCTCTTACGCCGCCTGGATGACGAGCAAGGACAACCCACGCTTCACCACCGTCATCGCCAACCGCCTGTGGAAAAAACTCATGGGCCAGGGCCTCATCGAACCCGTCGATGAGATCACCGACAGCACCGTGCCGAGCAATCCGCAGCTCATGACCTTCCTGGAGGAGACGATGAAAGCCTCGAATTATGACATGAAGGCCGTCCTGAGCGCCATCCTGAACTCCCAAGCCTACCAGCGCGAAGCTTACACCAAGGATGTCGAACTCGGAGAGGTTTACAATTTCCCCGGTCCCCTGCTCCGCCGCATGAGCGCCGAGCAGATCTGGGACAGCATGGTTGCCCTCTACAAGCCCAATCCTGACGCCCCCAGCATCGAAACCAAGGTGGAGGCCGAGATCACCCTCCGCCGCATCGAGTGGCTCGACCGTGCCCTGAACACCCTCACTCCGAAGCAACTGCAAGCCTGCACGGTCAAAGTCGCCCAGAAGCAGAAGGAGCTTGCCGCCGAGGTGCGCGCCGCCCAGGAAAAAATGGAGGCCGCGTCCAAAGCCAAGGACGAGGAAGCCATTCGCGAAGCACGCAAGGCCATCCAGAGCCAGCGCAAGCGCATCGACGAAGCCGTGGATGCCATCGTTTATGACGCCGGCTTCAAGCGCTTCGCCGAGCTCGCCCGCGAAGGCAAGCTCGATGAATTCTCCAAGGACGAGGACTTCGCCAAGGAAGTTGCCGCCGCCATCAAGGCCAAAAAAGACGGCGAAGACCTCGGCATGGAAGAAGCCCTCGGCATCCTCGCCAAACAGCGCCGTGCAAAGCTCCAGGAGCAGGCCCGGGCTCGCATGAAGGCGGACGCGGAACGATTCGCCGTGGATGACAAAAACGAAAAAGCCTCCCTCGCCGCCTGGGAAAACTTCCGCGACACCTACATGCTCCGCGCCGCCGACCTGCGCAGCCCGGCACCGAACGGCCACTTCCTCCGCGAGTTCGGCCAGAGCGACCGTGAACTCGTGGAAAACTCAAATGACGAGGCCAGCGTGGGCCAGGCGCTCATGCTACTGAACGGCAAAACCTTCAGCAACCTCATGAACCGCTACACCGTCATCGCCCGCGCCTTGGACAAGGCGAGGAAGGAGGGCGGCGAGTCCGTCATCGACACCGTCTATCTCAGCCTGCTCAGCCGCAAGGCCACCGCCGAGGAAAAGGCGCTGCTCCAGCCCATCGCTGACAATGCTGACGCCACCGACCGTGGCGACGTGCTCTGGACCGTGCTGAACACCCGCCAGTTCTTCTTCATCCAGTAATCTTGAAAAGGACGTCTTGTCTGTGATTTGACCTTTCGTGGCGCGTAATGCGCCAAATCAGATGACGCGTTTTCAGGCGAGCACACCCTTCACCACCTCGCCCGCGATGTCCGTGAGGCGGAAATCCCGTCCGGCGTAGCGATAGGTCAGTTTCAAATGATCCAGGCCGAGCAGGTGCAGGATCGTGGCGTGAAGGTCGTGAATGTGAACCTTGTCCACCGCCGCGTAGTAGCCGTAATCGTCCGTCGCACCATAAGCGATGCCCGGTTTGCTGCCGCCACCGGCCAGCCACATCGTGAATCCGTGCGGATTGTGGTCACGACCGTCGGTGCCCTGCGCCACCGGCGTGCGGCCGAATTCACCTCCCCAGATCACCAGCGTGTCATCCAGCAGACCGCGTGATTTAAGGTCCGCCAACAGGCCCGCGATGGGCTTATCGACCTCGGCGGCGTTTTTCGTGTGGCCTTTGAGCAGGTCGCCATGCTGGTCCCACTGCACGAAGCCATCGCTGTGCGTCACCTGAACGAAACGAACGCCGCGCTCGGCAAAACGCCGCGCCATGAGGCACTGGCGGCCGAAATTGGCCGTCACCGGATCATCAAGGCCGTACATTTTGCGGGTCGCTTCGGTTTCGCCGGAAATATCCTGCAGTTCCGGCATCGTCGATTGCATGCGATAAGCCAGCTCGAACGAATTGATCCGCGCCTCCAGCGCCGCGTTCGCGCCGGCCGTTTCTAGGTGCGCGTGATTCATCTGTGAGACGAGATCAAGCTGCGCGCGCTGCATCTCCGGTGTCAGTGACTTGTTGTGGATGTGTTTCACCACTGCCTGGTCGGCAGGCACGCTCGCATTGCCCAGAGGCGTGCCCTGGCAGTGCGCGGGAAGGAAGGCGGAGCCCCAGTTGTTCACCCCGCCATGCGCCAGCGTCGGACAGATCGTGATGAAGGCCGGCAGATCGGAATTTTCGGTGCCAAGGCCGTAGCTGATCCACGAGCCCATGCTCGGCCGCACAAACGTGTCGCTGCCCGTGTGCAGTTTCAGCAAAGCGCCGCCATGCGCCGGATTCGTGCCGTGCATCGAGCGGATGACGCAAAGGTCATCCACATGCTTCGCCACATGCGGGAACAGATCGCTCACCGGCAGGCCGCTCCTGCCATAATTCTTAAACTTCCACGGCGACTTCAGGAGATTGCCAGTCTGCGCGAATTTCACACGCGGCAGCGCGAACGGCGGCGGTTTGCCATGATCGCGGTCCAGCAGCGGTTTCGGATCAAAGGTGTCCACTTGCGAAGGGCCGCCCTTCATCAGCAGAAAAATCACCCGCTTCGCCTTGGCCGGAAAATGCGGCCGTTTCGCCGCCAGCGGATCAACCACCGCCGCGTTGGCAGATTCCAGCCCCAAGACGCCCTGCAACGCCAGATAGCCAAAGCCCGCGCAGGAATTGCGCAGCATGGCACGACGTGATGAGCCTGAGGCGTTCATGCTAGGAATACGGTCTCGTCCGCATTCCTCTTGCCTCGCATGATCAAGCCCGCGCCGTGGCCGGCGTGCGGCGGTCGTCACGGAAGAAGTCCTCCATGCGCTGCCGCAGATCGGCGTAGAATTGCCGGGCCATCTCCTCCAGGGCGTCCGCCTTGTATTTGATGCCGCTGGTTGCGGCGAGTTCGCGCTCGACGCGCATTTTCTCCTCAAAGGCATGCTCCAGCTCCATCAGGTGCTCCAGGAAGCCCTTCGCGGCGCGTGAGCGGTCCACACCCTCGATCAGTGCCCGTTCCAGCGGCTTGTGCTGCGTGAGGTGCAGCAGCTTGCTTTCACCCAAATCCTTCATGTAGCGGTTGAAGGTGGACAGGAAGGCCTTGCGCTCGCCGTCGAACTTCACCTCCTCGCGGTCCAGCAGCGTGTCATACGGGCCGGGCTTGGAGAAGAACTTCACGACCAGCGGAATGGTGTCCACGAGCATGAAAAGCAGCGTGAGCACGAGATACGCAACGAGCGCGAACATGCCGCCCTGCTGGCCGTTTTCGAAGAGTTCATGCAGAGCGAGCGTCTGCGTGAGGATGTCACGGCGAGGCTCGGAGCGGATGCCGGCGATGCGTGTCTCCTCATCCTTCACGAGCTGGGCGATCTCGGCGTGATGATTCTGGAGCTGGAGCAGCAGCGCGTCGATCTGTGTCTTCAGCGTCTCGCGGATGGCGTTTTGCTGGCCCACGAACGCGTCCGCCTGCTCGGCCTGCACCTTTTGCTTCAAGGCCATGATGCGCTCCTGCTCGGCCTTGTTGGCGGCCGCCATTTCGGCGGCTTTGGCATCGAGCGCGGCATTCACGCCGTCCTCGGCGGCTTTGATCTCGGCCACGAGCGCCACGCGGTTCTTCGTCATCGTGTCCAGCACACCGCTAAGGCGCGCGGATTCGGCGCGCCGCCAGGTGAGTTGGTCTTCCTGGATGCTTTTCGCACGCGGGCCGAGACCGATGATACCGCTGCGCTGGCCGTTAACCTCACGCTCAAATTCCGTCTGCCAGTGATTGAGTTCAGCGGCAATTTTCTGATAATCCGCGCTCAATGTCGCCATTTCCTTGTCGAGCGCTTCGAGACGTGTTTTGCCGGGAGCCACGGCCTCGGCGATTTTAGCCTCACGCTCGGCCTTGGCCTTCTTTTCGTCGTCTGTGAGCTGTTTTTCGACCGGCTTGCCGTTTTCGTCGAGGAACTTGGCGCTGAAGGTCGCGTTCCAATTTTCACGCTGCTTGGCGATCTCCGCCTCCAGCGGAACGATGCGGGCCTCGACGGCGGCCTTCTGCTGCTTCGCCGTCTCACGCGCGGCCTCGATCTCACCCTGGCGATGCTTTTCGACGACGGAGGTGATGGTGTCCTTGAAAAGCAGCAGTGTGAGAGGATGCGAGATGGTGATGCCCATCAGCGCGGCCACCACGATGCGCAGCGAGAACTGCGCCGCCTTGCGGAAAAAGCTCTGATAAGCGCGATAGGTCGCCAGCAACGCACGGTCCACCGTCAGAATAATGAACGCCCACACGAGCGACACCGGCGCGATGATGAGCCAGTTATCCGTCAGAGTCGAAAGCGCATACGCGCAGGCGATGATTGCGAAGGTGGAGGGCACAAGCACCGTCGCACCAAAGGCCACATACTTTCGCCGTTCCCAGGCCGGGCAGGCGTCGAGGTTGTCGGAGGAGGCTGAGGACAGCCAGAAGAAGACGCGTTCGATGCGGTCTAGGAGGTTCATGCGCGTGAGGGGTGGCTGGACTGCGAGTCTGCGGGGAGGATGATGATTGTCAAACCCCTCCGCCGGATTATTGAGGGCCTATGACGCCCGTCCTCGATGACGCATTCATCTGTGATTCCGTGCCGGCGGAATTCATGGACCGGCTCTGGGCGGCGGGATGGCGGCATTTTGGCAGATACTTTTTTCGCTACAGCACCCAACCCGGCGAACATGGCGATGAGCAGACCATCACCCCGCTGCGCATCGACCTTTCCGCCTGCGTTTTCACGAAAAGCCAGCGCCGCGTCCTGCGCAAAAACACGGATTTGCGCTGGGAAGTCATCCCCGCCCTTCTCGATGACGACATGCGGGCGATGTTTCAGCGCCACAAACAGCGCTTCACCCACAACATCCCCGACGCGCTTGAGAACTTCCTCGGCGAAGATCCCGCCAGTGGCCCCTGCGAATGCCGCATGATGCGCGTGTTTGAGGGCGAACGCCTCCTCGCCGCCAGTTTCTTCGATGTCGGCCAGCAGGCCGCCTCCAGCATCTACGGCATCTTCGATCCTGCTGAGCACAAACGCAGCCTCGGCATCTTCACCCTGCTGCTGGAGATCCAGCACTGCCGCGAAGCCGGCCTGCGCTGGCTTTACCCCGGCTACGCCACGCACGAGCCCAGCGCTTACGATTACAAGAAGCAGTTCCGCGGCACGGAGATGCTCGACTGGAGCACCGGTGACTGGCGGCCGTTGCTGCCTTGAACTCACCCGGCCAGCGTGAATCGTGATTGCCACCCGCTCGCACTCCCGCCGGCATCCACCGCATGCCGCCGCTCCTGTCGAGTTCCTGAGTGATCTGTTGGCGGCAGAAAGGCTGGCTACTTGCCCTCCAAGAGCGTTTGCAAGACGGGACCGTCCATGTTCTCCGCCTTCAAGCCGAGCAAGGCGGCAAGAGTGGGTGCCACGGAGGTGTTGCTAACCGTGCCGCACCTGGCACCTGGCTGGATGCCAGCACCCCAGGCGACGAAGGTCGCGTGCATGTCTGGATGTGCGGCGTCCGATCCGTGAGAGCCTTTGGTCACCTCATCCAGCGGCGTCACGACCACATCGCCTGCTGGCGAGTCCACGAAATTGAAACCGCTGGCCGCGGACAGCACGAGGTCTGCCATCTGCGGGTTCTTCGCAGGATCAGGCAGCCCATGAGCGGCGAATTCGCCCGGTGTGATCACGGCTCCCACGCCTTCCAGTTGGCGAAACTGTTCGGCGAGCTTCACCACCTGGGCCGCACGGCCTTCCTCCCGCAGCACATAGACAAAACAGGCTCCACCCTGCGCCACGGCCCGGACACTGCCGCCCGTGATGCGCGTCCCGAGCGCGGTGAGCAATCCTTCCTGCCGCAGCAGCACATTCGGCTGGATTCGCCGACGGTAGGAGATGAAGCCATGATCAGACACCACCACCAGCGTCGCGCGCCCGCCATGAGTGCGCTGCAGTTCCTGCCAGATTTCGCCCAGGCACGCGTCCTGATTTTTCAATGCGGCATAGGCCTGCGGTGAGCGGGGACCAAACCGGTGCTGCGCGTGATCAAGCTCCACAAAATGCATGAGTAGCAGATGCGGGCGATGAACGCCCAGCAGATGCTTACCCATCTGCGCAAACATGCGGTCCCGCTCCGCGATGCGCTCAGTGTTCCACCACTCCTCCTGCATGCCCCAGGGGATGCCTTTCGCGGTGAACTCCTCCAGCAGCGAGGGTGTGGCGAACTGCTTCACCAGCGCCAGCGTGCCCACATCCGGGATGGTCCAATCCAGCGTGCGCGCCCCGCGAGTCGCAGGCCAGATCAGCGCGGCCGTCTTCAATCCCGCCTGCTTCGCGAGGTCGTAAATCGTCGGCACCTTCACAATCTCGTCCTTGTTGAAGAGAGGATCGACCACCAGCGGCACGATCTCATTCTTCGTGCGATCAAGCACGCTGTTGCCAAGCACGCCATGCTTTCCGGGATGCACGCCCGTGACCAGCGTGGTGTGGTTCGGCCAGGTGACCGTGGGCATCGAGGCGATCATGCCCTGCGCACGCGCCCCCTCGGCGACTAGGCGGCGCAGCGTCGGGATCTCCGCCACGGGATCGTCGAGGTAGAAGTTCGCTAGGCCATCCACGCTCACCATCAAGACGATGCGATCAGGCGTTTCCGCATCCACGCGGGGGACACCAAGCAGCATGAGGAGAGCGAACGGGAGAATGGAAACGCGGAACATCCCTGCGCTGTAGCCTGCCCGCTCCGCCTTTCAAGCACAGCCGCAGGATCTGACGTGAAGCCCACCTTCAGCGCCGAACGTGCAGAAACAGATTCACGCCCTCGGGCTCCCACTGCACGTCGATCGAATCCGCCGCCGCGCCCGCTTCGAGCGCCAACTCGCGCAAATGATCCCGTGTTCGGTGCTGCAACACCCAGTCGCCGAGCAGCTCCATGTAATCGCGGCTGGGATTGAAGTCGGAAAAATTGCCCACCACCACTTCCCCGCCCCGTTTCGTCACGGCCATCAACGCTTTCAGCAAATACACAAAGGTGCGGTCCGTGAGGTAATCAAACAACCCAGCCGACCAGACGAGTCCGTAGCCCTTGGCCGGCAGAAACCGCAGCACATTGCGATGATAAAACTCCACCCGCTGCGCAAACGGCGCGCACAGCACCTTTGCACGCTCGACCGCATGAATCTCCGCGTCCACGCAGTCGAAAAACACCTCGCGCTCAGGATTGTCCAGCACCCACTCACGCACATCACGCGCCGGGCCGCTGGCGACGTTCAGCACAGTCAGACGGGCCTTGGAGCGGCCTGCCGTGTGCGAGTTCAGCAGTTGATGGAAGTAGGCCTTGCGATTGCGCACCGCGTTCGGCGCCGCCTGCGAGTGAAAATACAGGTCCCAGCGGCGCAGATGCGGCTCCTGGGCTGTTTGCAGCGTGTAGATGGCTTCGATGATCTCAAAGTCACCGCTATAGCCGTATTTTTTCCCCAGCGCCCTCGCTTGCATCGTCCCTTCGAGATGGCGGCTGGTGATGTCATGCGCGTAGGCCAGCACGTCATCACGAGCGAGCCCCCCGGCCCTGACCGAGTCGCCAAGCTGCCGCAGTGTGCGGTTCAGCAACGCGTACTCGTTCGGCATCGGTCCGCCACTGGCAATGAGTTCGCGCAGCAGGTCGTCAAACTGGGACAGGGACGCATACTCGCTCCTGCGCTCATACATTCGTTCCTGGAGGGCAAGGGGCGGCATGCGCGGGATGGATGTCGTGGAGCAGCTTTAGCGGGCAATAACAGCTTATAGTAAGCATGTCTTAATCAATCCGGAAGCAAAAAGTTTCCCGCAAAGCTGGAAGCTTTGGCTTCGAGAAATGAGGGCCTTGACCAGTTTGACCCCTTCCTCGACCCGAAGGCCAAATCCCGCCGCACCAGACTCTACTTCCACAACGGCGACAAGGTGTGCCGCCTCGAATCCTTCCACGAAGGCCGCTCGAAACTCCATCTCACTCCTTAACGCATGCTCTTCGACCTCCAAACCGACCTCGCCGAGAAACACGCTGTTTCTTCGCGGCATGCCGAGATCGTGGGAAAACTCGCCAACATGGCCAAAACCATTCGTTCATGTAACACCTCCGTGATCCAGCTTTCGTCATCTTCACCTTCCAAATTCATGCGCTCACTCATCCTTCTTCCTCTCCTCACTCTCGCTGCCCTCGCTCAGCAGCCGAAACCGGCACCCACGAAGCTCGCGCCCGAAACCACGGCGTCCCTCGAAGCGCATCCAGGTCTCGTTTACGCCCGCTACGGCCAGCGGGAGATGCAGCTTGATCTTTGGAAGCCGAAAGCCGCCTCGCAGCCGCTACCTGCCATCGTCTGCATCCACGGCGGCGGTTGGTATAAGGGCGAGCGTTCCAACATGGCGAACCTCGCGCAGGCTTTGGCCGCGAAGGGCTTCGTCGCTGCCACCATCAGCTACCGACTCAGCGGTGAGGCGAAGTTCCCCGCCGCCATGCAGGACTGCAAGGCCGCGGTGCGCTTCCTGCGGGCGAATGCAGCAAAGTTTAGCATCGACGCAAAGGCCATCGGCGTCACCGGGCTCTCCGCAGGCGGCCATCTCGCCGCGCTGCTCACCACCAGCGGCGGCGTGAAGGAACTCGAAGGCGAAGGCGGCCACGCGGATCAAGCCAGCGCCGTGCAGGCCGGCATCGCCATGGGCGCGCAGAGCGATCTCGAAAGCCCGCGCATCGGCGAGCTCAGCGGCAAACCCGACGATCCCTTCTACCGGACCTTCCTCGGCGATTCACAGGCCGCGATCCCGCAAACCTACGCCCTCGCCTCGCCACGTCATCACCTCGACAAAGCCGACCCTCCCCTGCTTTTCATGACCGGCGAACTCGACGACGTCAGCACGCATGCCGACGAGACACGCCCCGATCTGGAAAAGCTCGGCATCCCCACCGGCCTCGTGCTCATCCCGCAGGCCCCGCATGCGTTTCTCGGCCAACAGAAGGCTTTCGATACCTGCGTGAGCGCCAGCGTGGAGTTCTTCGCGAAGCATCTGAAAAACAACGCGCCATGAAACCCGTCGTTCACTTCACCACCCACACGTCCCCGCTTGGCGATCTGACGCTCGCTGCCACCGATGAAGGCCTGTGCGGCCTTTACTTCAAAGGCCACAAGCCCGCGCCGAAGCGCGAAGGCTGGAAACGCGGCGACAGCCCGCACCTTGATGCCGCGCGCGCCTGGCTGGATGCCTGCTTCGCCGATGAAAAGCCGCGCAAGCTGCCTCCGCTCACCTTTGTCGGCGGCACGCCGTTTCAGCGCCGCGTGTGGGAGGCTCTGCGCGAGATCCCACGCGGCAAAACCACGACGTATGCCGCCCTCGCCATCGCCATTGGCTCACCGAAGGCGGTGCGAGCTGTTGGTGCCGCCGTGGGCCGCAATCCGCTCTCCATCTTCATCCCCTGCCACCGCGTCATCGGTCGCGATGGCACGCTCACCGGCTACGCGGGCGGCCTCACGCGGAAGAAGCAGCTTCTCGCCCTCGAAGGCGTGGCGGTCGCAATGACGAAACCAGAATGATGAATGCAGAAGGCCGATCCGGCTCGCGATTCATTCGTCATTCGCCATTCTGGTTTCGTCATTCCTCCCCATGTCTCCAACGTATGCCCGCATCCGCGCTGAAGTGCTGCGCCTCGTCGCCTTGATCCCCGAGGGCAAATTTACGACTTACGGAAGCATCGCCGTGCACATGAATGTCGTCGCGCGACACGTCGCCACGGTGCTCAGTCGTCTCACGGATGAAGAATCGAAGTCCCTGCCCTGGCACCGAGTGGTCAGCGCCGACGCCCGCATCAGCCCGAATATGGACGCGAAGCTCGCCGCGCGTCAAAAGCGCCTCCTCAAAGCCGAAGGCCTGAAAATCGACCGCGAAGGCTTCATTCAGGATGCCGACGCGCACTTCCACGTCGTCGGCGTGCGGCGAAACATCCGCTGGAGCGAGGTGGAGTAAGCGCGAAATGTCCGCGCTGGGGCTTCGTTTCCACGCCATGACTCTGCGCGTCCTTCTTCCGCTCCTCACCGCCTCCGCTCTGCATGCGGAGGATGCTGAATCGCTGTTCGTGCGGCGTGTGTGGCCGTTGTTTCAGGAGAAATGCCTCGCTTGCCACGGCAATGACGAGAAGAAGATCAAGGCGGACTACGACATGCGAACGCTCGAGAGCGCCACAAAGGGCGGTGAGAGCGGCTCGACAGCGCTTGTGCCGGGCAAGCCGGAGGAAAGTCCGCTTTACCTCGCCTCGACGCGCCAGCACGAGGATTGGGAGCCCATGCCTCCGAAGGAGGCGGATCAACTCAAGCCCGAGCAGCTTACCTGGATCAAGGATTGGATCGCTGGCGGTGCGCCCTGGCCCGATGAAGCGAAACGAAATACCATCGCGAAGGCGAGCGCGGATAAGTGGAGCGCCGAAGACGGCATCACCGTGAAGGTCACGGGTGCTCTGACGCCTGAGTGGGCGAATCGGCGCTACAAGCCCGAATCATTGTGGGCGTATCAACCGGTGAAGATGCCAGACTTGGAGACTTTGAGACAGGGAGACAAGGAGATGCATCCGGTGGATGCGCTGCTGGCGGTGAAGAATCCGGCACCGGAAGCAGATGCACGCACGCTGATCCGACGCGCCACCTTTGATCTCACAGGGCTGCCTCCGACGCCGGAAGAAGTGGCTGCTTTTGAGTCGGACTGGTCCGACGTGTCTGACCGGTCGGGTGCTTGGCTACGTTTGATTAACAGGCTGCTCGACTCCCCACACTACGGCGAACGCATGGCCCGGCATTGGTTGGATGTCGTTCGCTACGCGGATTCGAGCGGTTTCGCGAATGACTACGAGCGCGGCAATGCGTGGCGCTACCGCGATTATGTCGTGCGGAGCTTCAATGCGGACAAACCGTTCGATCAGTTCATCGTCGAGCAGATCGCGGGAGATGAGATGCAGCCAAATGATCCCGAAAAGCTCATCGCGACGGGTTTTCTGCGCATGGGACCGTGGGAACTCACGGGCATGGAGGTGGCCAAGGTCGCGCGGCAGCGGTTTCTCGATGATGTGACGAATTCCGTCGGCGAGACCTTCCTCGCGCACTCGCTGCAATGCGCGCGCTGCCACGATCACAAGTTCGATCCGGTGCCCACGCATGATTATTACTCGATCCAGGCCTGTTTCGCGACGACGCAGCTCACCGAGCGTGAAGCGCCGTTTTTGAAGTCGGAGAATACGAGCGGCTTCGAGGAAAAAAGGTATCTCGAAGCCCGCCGCTCCGACCATCTGGCCGTTTTGAAGGTGCTCGATGAAAAGCTGCTGCAAAACGCCTCGAAGTGGCTCGCGGGGAAGAAGATCGATCCGGCGAAATGGAATGCCGCGGTGGCGCAGGCGAAGCAAGGCGGCGGCAAGAACCCCAAAAAGGGCTTCTCCGATGTTTTTGGTGCCGCGCGTCAGATCCTGACGAAGCAAGGCGTGCCGGAGGATCAGTATCCACCGAAGCTCGTCGGTTTTGAGCCGCAGGACTTCGGCAACGAACGTGTGGCCCGCAAAGGGCTCGAACGCCTGAAGTGGGAGATGGAGCGCTACGAGCCCTACGCCTTCAGCGTGTACAACGGCGTCACCATCCCGATGGTGAATGTTTACCAGCCGCTGCGCATGCCCGGCGACACCATGAAGAACGGCGAGCTCGAACGAACCGCCATCCTCGGCGGCGGCGATCCGTTTTCACCGACGACAAAAGTGAAGCCCGGTGTGCTCTCCATCTTCGGCAGCGTCGAGTTCCCCGAAGCCGTCGAAGGCCGCCGCAGCGCGCTAGCGAAGTGGATCGCGAGCAAGGATAACCCGCTCACCACACGCACCATCGTCAACCGCCTGTGGCTCTGGCACTTCGACCAGGCCATCGCCGGCAATCCGAACAATTTTGGCAGCACCGGCAAAAAGCCCACGCATCCCGAGCTGCTCGACTTCCTCGCCGCGACGCTCGTGGAGAAAGGCTGGAGCGTGAAGGAGATGCATCGGCTCATCATGACGAGTGCGGCGTATCGTCGAACGAGTTTTCCAACTCGTTCCAAACCTGACGAGTTGGAAAACTCGTCCTACGCCCTCTTCAAACCGCGCCGCTTGATGGCCGAGGAGCTTCGCGATGCGATGCTGAGCATCACGGGCGAGTTGAATCCAACGCTCGGCGGCATTCCGAACCGGCCGGAGATCAATCTCGAGGTCGCCATGCAACCACGCATGGTCATGGGCACGTTTGCGGCCGCGTGGGTGCCAAATCCGCTGCCGCAGCAGCGGCATCGCCGCAGTTTGTATGCGCTCAAAATTCGCGGCCTGCGCGATCCGTTCATGGAGGTCTTCAACGAGCCCGCGCCCGACTTCTCCTGCGAAGCCCGTGAGGTCTCCACCGTCACACCGCAGGTCTTCAGCCTCTTCAACGGCCAGGCGAGTTACGACCGCGCTTTGGCGCTGGCGAATCGCGTGTTGAAGGAGAAATCGGCGAATCCTATCGCGCGAGTGTTTGAGCTCACGTTTGGCCGCAAGCCTTCCGCTGATGAACAAGCCGCCTGCGAAGCGCATTGGAAGCAGATGGAGGCCAAACAGGCCCGCCTGACCTTTTCAAAGCCTAAACCGCCGCTCGAAGTGCGCCGCGAAGCTGTTGAGGAGAACACCGGCGAGAAATTCAGCTTCCAAGAAAAGCTCCCCGGCTACGCTGACTTCGTCCCTGACCTGCAACCGGCCGATTGCGATGCCAAAACGCGGGCGTTGGCCGATGTGTGCCTCGTGCTGCTGAACTCGAATGAATTCGCCTACCTCTACTGAGCCATGAACGCCTCCTTTTTTCCCTGTGCTGGTGGTCGTGCGCTGCATGTGCCCACGCGGCGCGACTTCGTGTATGGTCTCGGCACCTCGCTCGGCAGCGTGGCTTTGACCTCCCTGCTCGCAGCCGAACAAAAAAGCCCGCTGGCACCAAAGCCACAGATGGTGCCCGCGAAGGCGAAGAACTGCATCTTCCTCATGATGGAGGGCGGGCCGAGCCACATCGACTGCTTTGATCCGAAGCCCGCACTCGAAAAACTCCACCTGAAGGAGTTTGTTCGCGAAGGGAAGATGAAGTCCGCGATGGAGAGCGGAAAGCGCTACTATGTGAAATCGCCCTTCGCTTTTGCTCAACACGGCCAGAGCGGCGCGTGGATGAGCGAGCCGTGGCAGCATCTTTCGAAGGTCGCGGACGAGCTTTGCTTCTATCGCGGCTGCCAGGTGGATTCGGTGAATCATCCCACGGCGATGTATCAAATGAACTGCGGCAATCGCTTCGGCGGAGATCCGGCGTTTGGCTCCTGGGTGAATTATGGTCTTGGCTCCATGAATCAGGACCTGCCGGGCTTTGTGGTGCTACCGGAGATCAGCTACCCGCAGGGCGGCAGTGCCAATTGGGGCAATGGCTACCTGCCCGCGCACTTTCAAGGCACCGCGCTAAGAGCCAAAGGTTCGCCCATCCTCGATCTCCAGCCGCCACTGGGCATCACGCCGGAGCATCAGCGGGCGAATCTGGACCTGCTGGGCAAATTAAACGCCAAACACGCCGAGGAGCATCCTGGGCACGACGAACTGAAGGCGCGCATGAACAACTATGAGCTGGCCTTTCGCATGCAGATGCAGGTGCCAGAGGTCATTGATCTCGAAAAAGAGGACGCGAAGACCAAAGAGCTCTACGGCATCGGCAAGGACGCCACGGATGCGTTTGGTCGCAAATGCCTGCTGGCGCGGAAGCTTGTCGAGAAAGGCGTGCGCTTTGTGCAGCTCTACAATGGGACCTGGGACAGCCACGATTACATTGAGCGTGCGCACGGCAACCTCATCCGCGGTGTGGACCAGCCCATCGCCGCGCTCATCACCGATCTGAAGCAGCGCGGCCTGCTCGATGACACGCTCATCGTGTGGTGCGGTGAATTCGGCCGCACGCCGGACAATGGTGTGCGCGGCGGCACTGCCTACGGTCGTGATCACAATCCCAAGGCGATGACGATCTGGATGGCGGGCGGTGGCTGCAAAGCGGGTCACAGCATCGGCGCCACGGATGACCGCGGCATGGAGGCCATCGAGGAGGTGCATCATGTGCGTGACCTGCACGTCACGCTGCTTCGGTTGCTCGGGCTTGATGACAACAAGCTCACCTTCTACCACGGCGGCCGTTTCAAGCAGCTCTCGCAGATCGGCGGGCAGGTGATCGAGAAGCTGGTCGCTTAAAATGTGAGCGAAGACAGCCATGGTGGACGTTCATCCGTGGTCATGATGAAGAAAACCATCCTCCTGCTCTTGCTGGCTGCTTTCGCCACCGCCGCATGGATTGTCCTGATGCCGCAAAACGTCGAGAAAACGACCATCACGGTGTTTTGCGCCGCTGGTTTGAAAAAGCCGGTGGAGGAAATCGCGCTGGCCTACCAGAAGGAGACGGGTGACGAGGTGCGGTTACAGTATGGCGGCACGGGAACGCTGCTGAGCCAGCTCAAGATCGCAAAACAGGGCGATCTTTTCATCGCCGCTGACGATGGCGCGCTGTCGGATGCGAAGAAAATGGGCGTGACTCGGGAGGAGTTCCAACTGGTGAAGCAGAAGCCCGTCATCGCGGTAGCGAAGGGCAATCCAAAGCAGGTGGACGGCCTCGCAGCGCTGAAGAAGCCGGAGATCAAGCTGGCGCTGCCGAATCCCGAGGCGGCGAGCATCGGACGTGTGACGAAACAACTTCTGGGGACCGGGTGGGACGCGCTGGCAGCCAAAGCTGCGGTGATGAAGCCCACGGTGACGGAGATCGCGGCGGATTTGTCCTTGGGAGCGGTGGACGCGGCGATTGTCTGGGACTCCACGGTGCCCCAGTTCAATCTGGAGGCAGTCACCATCCCTGAACTGGCGAAACATGAGGAATTTGCCACCGCCGCAGTGCTGGCATCAAGCACGCAGCCAGCGGCGACGCTGCGCTTCGCGCGTTATCTGTCCGCTCCGGAAAAAGGCGGAGCGATTTTTCAGAAGCACGGGTTTCACAACGTGCCTGGCGACAAATGGGCCGCGAAGCCGGATTTGATCCTCTACAGCGGCGGCGTGAACCGACCGGCAATCGAAAAGGTGCTGCTGGAATTCGCCGAGCGGGAAGGCATCACCATCACGACGACCTACAACGGCTGCGGCATCCTTTGCGCGGCGATGAAGACGATGGAGAAAAGCAGCGATCCAAAGTTCCCGGATGTGTATTATGCCTGCGACGTGTGCTTTGTGCCGCCTGTGGCAGAGCATTTCCCGGAAGCTGTGATGCTCACCGAAGCGGAAATCGTGATCGCGGTCCCCAAAGGCAACCCGCAGGGCATCCACACGCTGGCAGATCTGGCACGGCCAGGGCTGCGCGTGGGCCTGTGCAACGCGGAGCAGTCCACGCTGGGTTTTTTAACCAGTTCGATGCTGAAATCGATGAACCTTTGGGAAAGTGTCAGCAAGAATGCGTCCTCGCAGGTGCCGACGGGAGATTTTCTGGTGAACCAGATGCGCACCGGCTCCCTGGACGCGGCGGTCGTCTATCGCATCAACATTCAAAAAGCCCAGGATCACTTCGACGCGGTGCCTCTGCCCGCGGACAAGTCAAAGGCGGTGCAACCGTTTGCCGTGAGGCGTGATTCGGAGCACCAGCAGCTCGGACGCCGGCTGCTGGCATTTTTACGAGAGCATCGCAAAAGCTTCGAGGACGCCGGATTCACATGGCGGGGGGAAGAAGTCCCGGTGAAGAGCACCGAAATCGTGCTGCCGGAGTGGTTGAGGCAGAAATGAGCCCCCTGGATGGTTACTTCGCCTGAAGCACCTGCCGCAACCCGTCCGCCAGCAGCTCGTGCTGCCAGAGCATGAGATGATTCCCAGGATCCCCCGAGACCACCAGCTCCTCCAAGGTGCCGCGTGATCCGAGCAGGGACGCCTCGATTTCGAGCCCTTGGGCGACTTTTTCTCGATGGGCGCAGAGCTGGTCGATCTGATCGCGCTGGGCATCGCTGAGGCGGCCCTTGGTCTTTTTGGGACGTGCTGGCCATGAGGCAGGGTCGGAATTGGTGACCGCGGCGATGATGTCGTGAAATTCCTTCTTCCAACGCGGACGCCAGCCATTCGGCGGATTCAGCGCCTGTCCGGCCTCGAACTGCTCGGCATAGGCGGTCATCTGCTTGTTGGACATGATTTTGAAACACGGCAGGTCACGCTCTTTCGCGATGCCTTCACGCCACTCCCACATGCCCTTGAGAAGGGCAAGGCCGCGCGGATGCAGACGGCCGCAGCCCTGCACGCGCCACGGATCCTCGCGCGCGGCATTGTCGCGTGCGGCGACATCCTCCTGCAAGGCGAGACAGCTCTGATGGAACCAGGCCTCCCTGCCCTTCTCACGCAGTTGCGCGACGAATTTGTCGGCCAGGGGGAGGAGGTAGCGCACGTCATCGACGGCGTAGGAGAGCATGTTGTGCGGCAGCGGACGCCGGCTCCAGTCGGCTTTCTGGGAAGCCTTGCAGAGCTCGATGTCGAAGTTGTTCTTCACGAGCGCGGCGAGGCCGAACTGGCGTGCGCCGAGAAGGCGCGCGGCGATCTGCGTGTCGCGCACGACCTTGGGAGACCAGCCGTAGCCGCGGCGCAGCATGGTGAGGTCGTAATCAGCACCGTGAAACCAAAGCTCATGGGCGTCGAGCAGCTCAAGCAGCGGCGAGACATCCGCAATGGCGAGCGGATCGACGAGAGCGAAGCGCCCGGCGCAGTTGACTTGCAGGAGGCAAAGCTTTTCGTGGTAGTGATGCAGGCTGTCGGCCTCGGTGTCGAGACAGCAGCGCTTGTCGGCGCTTTCCGAGAGCCATTGGCGCATTTGTTTGACCCACTGGTCGAGATGCTGCGGCGTGTCGATAAACTCGTGGTCCGCCTGGTGGGAAGCCTCGTTCATTTCAGGCCGGTCAGAAGGATTTCGGCGTTGTTGCTGGTGCGGTTGATGTTGCGGATGAGCAACTCAAGCGCCTCGACAGCGGGAACAGCGGCGAGCTGTTTGCGCACCTGGGTGATGCGGCGGAACTCGTCGGGATGATAGAGCAAGTCGTCACGACGGGTGCCGGACTTCAGCACATGCAGCGCGGGGAAGATCCGGCGCTCGGAGATTTCGCGGTCGAGCGTGGCCTCCATGTTGCCGGTGCCCTTGAACTCCTCGAAGATGACCTCATCCATGCGGCTTTCGGTCTCGATGAGCGCTGTGGCGATGATGGTGAGGCTACCGCCTTCCTCGACATTACGGGCGGCACCGAAGAACTTCTTGGGTTTTTGCAGGGCTTTGGGATGCAGACCGCCGCTGCCGTATCCGCCACCACCGCCCTGGCTTTTGCCACCGCTAAGACTGGCATTGTAGCCGCGGGCAAGCCTGGTGATGCTGTCGATCAATATGACCACGTCTTTTTTTAGCTCAACAAGGCGGCAGGCGCGCTCACGGACGATCTCGGCGACCTGGCTGTGACGCTTCGGGCTTTCATCAAAGGTGGAACTGTAAATCTCGCATCCGTGGACGGTCTCCTCGAAATCAGTGACCTCCTCCGGGCGCTCGTCGAGGAGGAGGACGATGAGCGTGATCTCCTTGTGGTTCTGGGCGATGGATTTGGCGATGTCCTTGAGGATGACCGTCTTGCCAGAGCGGGGAGGTGCGCAGATAAGACCACGCTGGCCTTTGCCAAGCGGAGCGACGAGATCGAGAATGCGGGCGCTGAGAGCGCAGGGCTTGGGTGTTTCTAGAATGATGCGCTGATTGGGGAATGTGGCCGTCAACTTGTCGAACTCGACCGGGGACTCCCATTGCTCAATCGGCAATCCCTCGACCTCGGTGATGCGGTCAATCGCGATGTATTTGTCCTTGTCCTTCGGCGCCTTGGCATAGCCGGTGATTTTCTGGCTGGCGCGCAGGTTGAATTTCCTGACGAGGAACAAGGGAACAAACACATCCTCCGGCAGCGGAGTGAAACTGTATTTCGGATATCGGATGAGGCCGAAATTATCAGCGCCAATCTCGAGCACACCCTCGACCTTGAGACGGGTTTTATGCTCAGCCAGCCAGGAGCACAGGTCGTAGATCAACTGGTGCTTGGAACGGCTGGCATTGAGCCGGAAACCAACCTTGTCAGCCAGTTCCTGTATTTCCGTGAGGGACGCCGCCTGAAGGTCATTGATGGAAACCTCCTGTGGAAAAGGCGGCTGCGCACCTTCTTGTCTGGGGTCAGCGGCAGGCCCGTTCAAGGCGGCTCCATTGTCCTGGGCAGGAAGCGGTTCTTGAGAAGGGGAGCCGTCCGAGTTGGCGGCGGGCTCCGCAGTAGTCGCGGAGGAGGAGTCGGGGAGTTCTTCGTTCATGCTTGCAAGAGCGGGCTTGCCAGCGTCAGCACCTGGGCTTCAAGAGAGGCCAGACTGCCGTCATTCCAAATGACGGCGTCCGCTCTTTCAACCTTGGCTTCGATGGGCCATTGGGCCTCCAGGAACTTGTGAACGGTCTGTTCGTCGAGTCCCCGGGTTTCCATCATCCGCCGGATCTGCACCGACCGGCTGGAAGCCACCACGATGACGAGATCTGCTGAAACTGTTGCACCAATCTCATAGTGCAGAGGGACTTCCGCAAGGAAAAGATTTGCCCCGGAGGCAAGCGCCTGCTTCCGGCTCGCTTCGAGGGCTTGAAGCACCGGGGGATGCAGGACTGCCTCCAGCCGTCCACGCAGAATCGGGTCCGGCAGGACAACGTCACGCAGCCAGGAACGGTTCACCATACCGGACCCAAGACGAACATTGGAACCGAGACATTCTTCGAGTAGTTCGATCGTCTCCTGGCGCTCCAAGGCCGCGGAAACCTCCAAATCAGCGGAGAACCGGCTGACTGCGGGCAGAATCCCATGCAAAAAACTGAGCAGCAGGCTTTTGCCACAACCTGGCCCGCCTGTGATTAGCCATGATTTCATGAAGGGTGCTCAGTTAGCCACAATGAAAGGTGGCTCAAATGAATCAGGCAGGAATGTCGCCATTCCTGCCTGAAATGAGGTTCAAGAATCGACCCGCTAGGATCAATTCCCAGGAGCCACTGGCGGCAGCAAGGTTCCCACCGAGCCCGGTCCAGCGGCAGCGTCAGGAGTAGCGCCGACCTTCGTGATTCGCTGACCGGAGGGGTCAATGAGGTGAGCGGTGACGAAGATCATGAGGTTCCGCTTGAAGTGCTGCTCAGCCTCGGACTTGAAGAGGCGTCCGACGAACGGAAGATCGCCAAGAACAGGAATTTTGTCTTCAACGTCTTGCACGTCCTCACGAATCAGGCCGCCAAGGCCGACCGTTTGGCCATCCCAGATCGACACGCCTGTTGTTACTTTACGGACGGAGAAAATGGGCTGGTTAATAATGTTGGCGGTAAGCAAACGCTCCGTGCTAACAATAGGAACAATGGTCTGACCACCAGCACCCAATGTCAGAATTTGGAAATTCGAACCAGCAGGTGAGTTGATAGGGCTACCATAGTTGATGAAACCATCAAATTCGACCACTTCCGGCGCCAAGGTAAGTTCAATGGTGTTTCCATCCGCTCCAACCGTTGGTTCTGCCTCCAAGCGCACACCGGTCTGGCGCATCTCGAACGCTGTGGGTGTGGTCGGAGTGGCGATCAAGGCCGAAGTACCACCACCACCGATACCACCACCACCAGCCTGTGGAAGCTGCGGCGGATCAAATTCTGTGGGGTAGATGAATTCACGGGTGACCTCCATCGTGGCACGTGTTCCACTCTTCGTGGTCACGCTGGGAGCGCTCATCAGGTCCACACCTTTTTTCTGGCTCAGGCCGCGAATGACCGTCTGGAATTGTGGATCGGTGAACACGCCAGCCACCGAGAAGATACCAGGGGCCACCGTAGAACCACCCGTGGTAGAACCGGTCGTGAGCAGGTTATCAATGCTATTGTTGTTGAGAGCCAAACTACCGGAACGCAAACCTGAGGAAATCGGCCCGCCGCCGCCACCAGTAGCGCCAGGAGTAACACCCTGGACATTCGGCCCAGCAAGCGCGTTGTTGATAATTTGCGCCGGGAAAACCACTTGGCCACCAGCGGTGACAGCGGGAATTGTTTGAATACCGCCAAAAGGATAGTTTTGGTAGTTGTAAGGGTTGCCATTCCCGCTTGAGCCACCACCTGCAAATACGTTGTTTCCATTGAAACCAACGCCCCCAAGAAGCCAGTCAAATCCGAGTTCCTCAGTGTTTTTCTGAGTGACTTCGACAAACTTGGATGTGATGACCACCATCTTGGGAGCATTCTTGGTGATTGTGTCCACGAAGGCCTCGACCAAGTCCAAGTTTGGCTGGGTGTTACGCACCACCAACTGAGAGGTGGCGGGGTTGAAGCTTGCCGAGGAACCGTCTGGGAAGGTGATGCCCTGCGCTTCAAGAATTTGCTTGGCAGATTTTCTAGCAATCAACCCACCCGCTGGAGCGGCGCCACCACCACCAGCCGCAAAAGGATCCGCTGGAGCGGCTGGAGCCGCGCCTGCACCTGGGTCACCGCCACCAATACTCAGGAAATCCGGCGGCACGCGATAGGTGCGGGTGTATTGCTGGCTGGCATCCTCGGACAGAGGGACGACGAGCACGGCATGCGCCTCAACCTTGAACTTCATCTGCGCAAGCTCGGTCACGTACCGAAGCGCCTCGGACATCGGCACATCCTTGAGGTCCAGGCTGATGGAGGCATTGCTCGGGGCATCACCGGTGCGAAGGATGATGTTCACCCCTTTGACTCCTGAGGCATCGGTGAATGTATCAAGGTCACGGCTCTTCACGCGAAGATATTCAATGGCTTCCTCAATCGTGGCTCCTTGGAAGGACACGGTTGGGAAGATGATCTTGTTCATCTTCTCAGTGAGGTAGGCACCAGGACTGCGGCCAATCCCATAATCGAAGGCGACCGCGCTTCCCTGAACCGGAACCTTGTCCTCCCATGACTCGTCCACTGCGGCGAGCATCTTTGCGCGCTGATGGTCATAAGCAGCGCGGAAGTATTCCATGCGCTTGCGCTCGGCATTCTCCATACCACGCCGGGCCGCGCTGTTGTAGGGGTCGGTGCGGAGCACGTCCTGATACTGGGTGATGGCATTGTCGTAATTGCCGAGTTCGACCGAACTATTGGCAAGGAGGAGGCCTTTCTGAACCTTGCCGACATTTTCAACATGTTTGGCAGTCAAGGCTGGAGGCCAACGGTCCGGATCGTCGAGCTGCTTCTGGAAGGCGAGGGCGTCCTTATGGCCGGGTATGGAGGCAATGGCACCTTCGAGCAATTGCCTGGCCTCTTCGTAATTTCCCACTCGGGCCTTCTCACGTGCGACGACGACGCTGCAGTCGGCGTGCTTCAGCTTTGCCAGTTCAAGCCAGTCTTGGGTAAGCGGAGCGGAAGGGAGCGCATCAATCGCGGCCTTGTAGGAACCAAGGGCGCCTTCGTAATCACCTTCGCTGAAGAGCTTGTCGCCGCGATCCATGGCGGTTCGGGCATCCTCGATGCGGGCATAGCGGCGTGCGATTTCACGATTGGCCATTCCAGAAATCGAGCTTTGAGCCATGATTTTGGGGGAAATCGTGGTCAAGGCGGCAATGGAAAGGTTGAGCACCAGACGGGAGGAGTGGGTCATAAGGCGGACGAGCAGCGTATTTTTGAGGTGAAGAAGGATTTTTAGCAGAGAGGTGGGAACCTTGGCGAGATTTTTTTCTCGAAGTTAGAAAAAAGAAAGGGGGATTCAGCGTTGCAGAATTTCGACTGTTTCAGGAGTTGGCTTTCCATCCTTGCCGTTTGGCGAGATCACCGCCTTGGTTTCTTCCAGTTTTAAAATGTGGTAGGTCACACCCAAGCCAGGAAGTTGGAAGGTTTTTCCTCCCCTGACACCAGGAATCGTCTGGCGCTTTTTCCAGAGGAATTCCAGTTCGGCTTCGTATTCGGCGAGGTTGATTTCTTTACCCTGCACAAGCTCAAACTCCTTCTTGGTCGAGAGGTCGAGAACTTTTACGATTGATGCATCCATGGGGCCGAGTGTCGGATGCTGGATCGTCTCTTTTTTAGCAGAGAGCAGCTTGAAGCGCGTGACGCCCTTCTCGAAGCCAAACTCCTCGTTCATGGCGACGAACTTGCTTGCCTTCGGCTCAGGCTTCAGACGCTGAATTTGGAACGTGGCTCCATCACCGCTGACCAGTTTCATGATGTAATCATGACTGATGCGCTGGCGCAGGAAGAGCTTGTTGGTCAGCGGCGGCATCTTTGACGCGTCGCGTGGATCGGTCTTGGCATTGAATTCTTCCAGATTGGAAAAGCCATCGCCGTCAGCGTCCAGATCACCCACGTTCGGGGAGAAAATGTCCGGCAACTGCGATTCAGGCGGACTTTTCGACAGGTCGCCGGTCAGGAAAATGTTTGTCATCGGCTCGCGAAACTTCGGCTCCGGAAGCAGGAGGTCGAACAACTGGCCTTCCTTCATCACCAACAGCACTGACTTGTTCAGAGGAACGGCCTTGCCGTTTCGAGCGGGAGATGTCCATGCGTACTTTTTGCGGATGGTCTCGGTGGCCTCGGTGACCTTCTGTTTGTCAGGAGGATTCATGCCGCTTTGCGCGCTAGGTTGCGCCAAAGCAAGACTGTCTTCGAACCCTTGCGATTCGAGTACCAGCCACACCGCCACGCCTATGGCGAGAAGCGCGGAGAGTGTCAGAATGACTTTTTCGTAGTTTCCCTGGCTGTTTTGCATGGTGTGCGTGGAAAGACTGGCGATATCAGAAGTGCGGGAATGTAATCAGCGGGGAGTTTGAGCTGAAGCGGGAGCGTTGCCCTTGGCGGCATCAAGAAACTTCACAAGGTCAAGCTCCATCCTGACCTTCAGCCGCTCTTTGCCGATCACGGGAACCGAATCCACCGGTGCTGGAGGCGGTGGTTTGATGTCATCCGAAGCGGCCTTGTCCTGATCAGGAGATACAGGTGCGGCTGCCGCGTCGCCGCCTGCAGGCGCAGAGGGGGCATCTGGCAGCTTCACTTCAGCACGAAGGGGGCCGTCCTGCCTTTCATTCTCAATACGCAGGAGCCGCAGGCTGGTGAAGAACGGCATGTCCGAGGGATTGGCAAGGCGGCTGATGAGAAGCTGCAAAGGTCCTTGGTCCAATGTTAGAATGAGGGATATCTGCCGTTTTTCCAAGATCGCCGGGGCCGCAGCACCACGTTGCGCTGCATTTGCAGCTTGATCGAGCTCCTGAGGAAGCTTCGAACGTTCTAACAAGTCAACAGACTCGACTCCGCATTTCATGCACAGACGAACAAGTTCGTCCACGGCATCCAGAAAGCTGGAGAGTTCGGTGGCAGCTTCAGCTGATTTGGGCAAGCCGGCTGTGTAATCGTCAAAACCGAAGGCGAAATCTGCCGGCAAGCTCATTTTGGAGAGCCCGGCCGCTTTGCGCGCCTCAGCGATCTTGGTCTTGAGCTTGGCTTGGAACTCGATGTCTTTGGTCGGCTGCACAGGAGGCTGCAAAATGACCAATGCGCCGCCGAGTTGATTTACCAAGGAACCGTACTCATCCACCAAGGCTTTCTTGGCTTTGAGATTGTCCTCTGTCGGAGCGAGGCGGGAGCTTTTCAAGCCTGCGATCTGGCTGCCGAGGCCGAGATACGACTCCTTGCTTTCCGTGTAACCGCTCCACGCATCGAAGAGGAGGTATCCCAAGCCCAGAGTGGCCGCGAGGATCACGCCGAGAATGGCAGCTACGGGTTTATTTTCACGAATCCAGTCCATGATTGTTATTTGAATTGCAGAGGCTTGCTGAGGGGCATTTTAATCTCGAAACGATAGGCGTAGCGGTCTTCCTCGACGCCCGTGTCCACCTTGACGTAATCGTCGCGCTTGGCTTCGAAGTCTTTGGTGACGAAGTCTTCCATCTTGGCAAGCTTGGCGGCGAAGTCATAAACGACCTTCTGCTCGCCTTCGGAATTGCCACGATACAATCCCTGCATGCGCAGCGCATAAACCGGTGTTGCCGACGCCTTGGCATCCGATTTGGACTTATCCTCGGCGCCCCCCCAAAGCGGCGCGGTGATGGGCTTGCCGTCCTTCAGCACTTCAATGACCGTCAGCCAGATAAGATCGTTATCGAACTGTTGGTTGATGCTGTTGAGAATCCGCGCCCACCAGGATCGGTCAGTCACCGCCAGCTCAAGCTGGGAACTGCGAGCACGCAATTCCTCCTGCCGGTATTCCAATTTGCCAATCTCGCCAGCAAGGTTGGACAGACGCGCCTGATCCGCCTGCATCGCAGCGACGCGATCCTGAATGGAAGCATTCGCGCTTTTGAACCAGAAAATGGAGGCGGCCAACATGGCCACGATGCAAAGACCGGCAAGGATGAGCGAGGGCGCGCGACGCGCCGCGTCTCGGGAGGCCGCCAGCGCATTAGGAACGAGTTCAATCTCACAAGGACAACTGCCCATGCCATGCAAGGCCAGGCCCGCAAGCTCACCCAAGGAAGGGGCGTCAATTTTTGCCGCCTCGGCATTGACTGAGCGATCAGGCTGGACACCACGAAGACCGTTGAAAAGTTCGACAGGAAGCTTGAGTTTTTCAGAGAAAAACTCGGCAATATAACCGGCCGACGATCCGCCGCCGGCGAGAAACACACGTTTAGGGGCAGCCCCACCCTGCTGGCTCCGGTAAAATGTGATTGTGCGCATGATCTCGGAGTGCAGCCGAGTCATCGAATTGCGCATGACCTTGGACATGGCGTTCACCCCCTCGTCGGGATGATCCTCCACGGCACCGCCCAGCGCCACAAAACCTTGGGAGCATTTCTGCCGTTCAGCCTCGGCAAAAGGAACGCCAAATTCTTTGGCAATCGCATTGGTCACGGCAGCGCCGCCCACAAGCAAATTGCGCGTAAAGAAGCGTTCGCCATCGACGAAGATCAGGTTCGTGGATCGAGCCCCCAAATCAACGACCAGCGCGGGCTCATCAACATCGGGATAGCTGTAACGGAACGCATTGTACAAGGCCAGCGGCCCCACATCCATTCCAGCGACCTTGATGCCGCTGGCGGCCACCTCTTCATACATCTCGTTGAGCGGCTCGCACTTCATGGCGGCGAGGACAACTTCCACCTCGCCCAAGTCAGACTTGTTGACGACCTCGTAATCCCAGGAAACCTCATCAAGCTGCCAAGGCACATTCTGCCGGGCCTCGAATTCCACGATCTGAGCCAGCTTGTCCCCTTGGACGGGAGGCAGCTTCACGAAACGGCTGAAAACGGGGTGTCCAGGAACAGCGCACCAAGTCTTCTGCCCCTTGAGCCGCAGCTTGGAGACCAGTTCTCCTAACGCCACCTTTAATTGAGGAAGACGGCTCACATCCACGGAAGGATCGCCATCCATCTCCACAAAATCATATCGCTTGAGGATCAGATCACCACCCGAGGTCCTGCCAAAGACTGCTCCTCCGACACGTTGGGAGCCGAGGTTGATCACTGCGATGCTTGTTGGGTCTGCCATGCTGGGCTGGGTATGGGTTTGGCGGAAAAAAGAATGCCGGGTAGCTTCGCTTACTTCGGCTGCACCTGCACGTCGTAGTCGCCCCACAAAGGAGCAAAAGGAGTCTTGGACTTGCTCAGCACCATCCCGGACATGATCGCAAAATTCTCCTGTTTCTCCCACCAAGGGTCTCTACCGATGCTGGCCGCTTGAGCGCGACGCTCGCCATCGATCATCACCTCGACTCCCCAGCCCTGAACGTCAGTGCTGGCGGTCACCGTGTTTTTTTGGAAGATGTTCTTCATGGTGGCTGGCGAGACGTAGGCCAGAGCATGGCAGGGGCCGTCCGCAGGAATGTTGATCAAATCCAGCGTTCCCTGAAGCACCTCACGTTTGCCGTCCTTGGTCATGTGCTGGAGCGCCAGGTAGATGTTCATCTGCATGGCGGGGAAGGTTCCGTCCCTGCCGCCGGCCTCCGGAGGCAATTTGATGTCGAACTCCACATCGACCTCAATCCAGTTTTTCGGACGCCAGCGCTTATCATTGATGTTGCCGACGGCGAATTGGGGCGTCTGCTGCTCCTTCACCTCGACTCTTTTGATGTCAACAATGATACGCGCCTTGCCATCACCGGCAGGAGCTTGGGCATGCAGCATTGTGGCGGCGAACAGGAAGGCAAAACTGAAAGCAGGGAGTTTCATGAAGGCGTCTTGGTTGTTCTTGGAATTTTAGCGTTTTATCAGCAAAACACCCTGCGCATCAAGCAGTGATTCTCAGAAATTCGCGAAAATAATCTACAGTCCGTGTAATTCCCTCCTCAAACGACACCTGTGGCTCCCATCCGAGCAGTTTTTTGGCGAGCGTGATGTCCGGCTGCCGAACCTTGGGATCGTCGGCCGGAAGTTCGCGGTGAACGATCTCCGATTTGCTGCCGGTGATACGCAGGATGGCCTTTGCGAAATCCATGACTGTCATCTCCGTCGGATTACCGATGTTCACCGGCTCATGGTAGTCGCTTTGGGAGAGGCGGTAGATGCCGTCGATCAGGTCGGATACGAAACAGAAGCTCCGCGTCTGCTGGCCCTCACCGAACACGGTCAACGGCTCGCCATTCAATGCCTGGCCGATGAAAGCCGGCACGACGCGCCCATCCTCCAGACGCATGCGCGGGCCGTAGGTGTTGAAAATGCGCACGATCTTCGTGTCCATGTTGTGAAAGCGATGGTAGGCCATCACCATCGCCTCCGCGAAACGCTTCGCCTCGTCATACACGCCGCGCACACCAATGGGGTTCACATTGCCCCAGTAAGTTTCCTTCTGCGGGTGCTCCAACGGGTCGCCATAAGTTTCGGATGTTGATGCCAGTACAAACGTGGCCCCTTTTGCCTTCGCCAATCCGAGGGCGTGATGCGTGCCGATGGATCCCACCTTCAGCGTTTCGATCGGCAGCTTGAGATAATCAATCGGACTCGCAGGTGACGCGAAATGAAACACCAGATGCACATCCCCCGGGAGGTAAATGTACTCCGTGACGTCCTGATGGATAAACTTGAAGCTCCCCTTGCCCGCCAGGTGCTCGATGTTATGAACGCTGCCGGTGAGGAGATTGTCCATGCCGATGACTTGGTAGCCCTCCTTGAGCAAACGGTCAGTGAGATGGGAACCGAGAAATCCGGCGGCTCCGGTGACGACAGCGGTCTTTTTTTTGTGGCTCATGCGAATGGTGTGGCGGGAAGAAGGCGCGGAGTCTGGGGCAAAGCCGCTAATCTGCAAGCGAAAGACTCGACGGCCCTTTTCTCAGGCAGCACAGACTTGTGCAGACTTTGTGTTCTGGGCTAGATTAATGTCCTCATGTCTGACAGCCGCTTACTCGCAATCCTGGTTCCTCTCTGCCTCACTCTCACCGCCTGCAAGCCTGCGGGAGAAACTAATGTTGAGCAGCAGGTGATCGAACTGGAAAAGAAAAACCAGCAAAACACAGCCAAACCACCCGGCAGCTCAATACCTCCTCCTGCCGCCTTGCTGGACGCCACCGGACTCGCTGCAAAAGATGAGCGTGTCGAGATCGTGCTGCTGCTGCCGGACACACGCATCGCCATGCAGGAATTTCAGCGCAACGGCCTTACCACCCTCGTCGGCCGGCAGGCAGGCTACAGGCTCACCACACAGGACGCCGCCGACGATGCCGCCAAACAAATGGAGCAGTTCCGCCAGGCCATCGCTGCGAAACCCGTCGCGATTTTTGTGTCCCCGATAGATCCACCGGCGCTCGCAGCCTTGATTGTCGAGGCTGGCACCGCGGGCATCCCGGTGATCGGACTCGACAAACGGATGCTCAACGAAGGCTGCGCCAGCATCGTCTTCTGCGAGCAGCGCCTCGTCGGCCGCCTCGCTGGCCAGACCGTTATCGAGGCACTCAAGCGCAAAGCCGCCGAGGAGGGAGCCCCCGAGGTCACCGGACGTGTCCTGCAACTGCGCGGCGCGGAGGGGCATCACACCAGCGACGAGATCGCCGCCGGTTTCAGCGAGGCCCTTCAAGCCAGTCCTGGCGTCATCATCGTTCATGACAGCCCTGCGGAGTGGAATGCAGAAAAGGCCGCGGAACGCACCACTGAAGCTTTCCGCCTCCAGAAAAATTTCGACGTTATCTACGCCCACAACGACGCCATCGCCATGGGTGCCGCCAAGGCCGCCGAAAGCGCCGGACAGCGCGAGAACATCCTCATCGTCGGCACCGACGGCCTCTCAGGCCAGAAACGCGGCGTCGAACTTGTGCAGCGTGGCGAACTCGACGCCACCATCGTCCAGCCTGCGCTGGTTGATCTCGCCTTGCAGATCGTCCTCAAGATGCGTTCCGACAAAACCTTCAAGCCCCGGCCCTCATACGAAATCCAACCGGTCGTCATCGTTCCCAAAAACGCCGACGAATCTTTCCGCACCGGCACCTACAAGCTGCCCGCGCTGTAAAAACTTGCGCCCCAAGACACTTCGCTCTTCCGGCGTTCTCATCCCGCCCGCCATGCGTCTCTTATTCTTCACCTACCTCGTCATCATCGCGTCTTTGACCGCGCAGGACAGCAGCACGCCAAAAATGGACGCGAAAGCCCAGCTCGAAGACGCCAAAAAACTGCTCAAAGAAACCGCGCCCGGTGTTTACGACCTCAACGGCATCCAGATCACCGCCGCCACACGTGAGCTGCGCATTCCGTGCAGCATCCTGCATCAGAAGCTCCCCCTCGAGTACGCCCTTTGCCATGAAGCGGGTGAAAAAGTCCACGAGACCATCCTCCAGACCGCGGTGAAGCCCATCCAGGTCCAGCTCGCCCTCCTCCTAGCCAATTACCAGCCCGCCACCCTCGGCATCCTCGAAAAACTCGATCCCACACAAGAGCGCCCCTACCAGGACAAGGACACGGAACCCGTAAAACCCGGCGCCAACCGACTCCACATCCGCTGCGAGTGGAAAGAGGGTGACAAAACCAAAAACGTCCCGCTCTCCGACTTCATCCAGAACAGCGAAACCCGCAAAACCCCGCCTGATCTCGACACCTGGATCTTCAACGGCTCCCGCATCGACTCGGATGGCTTCGCCGCCGAAATCACCGGCTGCATCATCTCCACCTATGTGGACCGCACCGCCATCATCAACTCCCCCGCCAAAGGCAACCACCGCGACGACCTCTGGATCAGCATGCCGGACAACATTCCGGCGGAGGAGACGAAAGTGACGCTCATCATCACGCCCGCGAAGTAGCGCTGGTCAAGAAGTGGTCAAGCCAGTCAAGGCATGGTCAAGAATCGTCCGGCCTCGGCCACCTTGACTTCTTGATCGTTGACGCCGCCAGCTTCTGGCCTCCTGTTCCTCTATTATGAAAAACCCGGCCTTCCTCCTCATTCTTGGCACCGTCTCCGCATTCGGTCAGGCCGCCACCCAGGCGCCACGCAACGAGTCCCTCAAGCAGGAAGTCCGCCTCAGCGTCGAGCGCGGCCTCAACTTCCTCCGCTCCAAGCAAAATCCGCAAAGCGGCCAGTGGGGCGAGGCCGAGCCCGTGGCCATTACCGGCTTGGCCATGACCGCATTCATGCTCGATCCCGGTCGCAAGCCCGCTGGTCCCGTCCCTGCCGAAGTCGAAAAAGCCACCCGCTACCTCATCAGCAACGCCAAGCCCGACGGTTCCATCACCATCAAGGCACGCGCCACCTACAACACCGCCATCGCCCTCACCGCGCTGCTTTTGAACAACAAGCCTGAAAACGAGGAGGTCATGCTCAAGGCACGGCGCTACCTCGTTACTCGCCAGCTCGACCTCGACGAAAAAGGCAAGAACGACAATCCCACCGATGGCGGCATCGGCTACGGCGAGGAAAAAGCCACCCACGCCGACCTCTCGAACACCACCTTCGCCCTCGAAGCCCTCTACTACGCCCAATCCCTCCTCGCTGATAAAGGCGACGCCGCCAAAGGCGAGCCCCAGCTCAACTTCGGTGCTGCCATCGACTTCATCCAGCGCTGCCAGAACCGCCCTGAGAGCAACAAGTCAAGCTGGGTCAGCAAAGACCCCAAAGACGCCGGCGGCTTCATCTACAACCCCACCGAAACCCGCGGTGCCAAGGTCGAAAACCCCGACGGCACCATCTCCCTCCGCAGCTACGGCAGCATCAGCTACGCCGGCCTCCTCAGCTTCATCTACGCCGGCCTCGACAAAAACGACCCCCGCGTCAAAGCCGTCATCGAATGGATCAGTGCGAACTACAGCGCCGACGAAAACCCCGGCCTCGGTGCCCAGGGCCTCTACTACTACTACCACACCCTCAGCAAGGCCCTCAGCATCGCGAAGATCGACTTCATCAAGACCAAGGACGGCAAGCTCATCGACTGGCGTGCCGACATCACGCAAAAGCTCCTCAACCTTCAAAAAGGCGACGGCTCCTGGGCCAACTCCGAAGGCCGCTGGATGGAAAGCGACCCCGTCCTCACCACCAGCTACATCCTGATGGCCCTGGGGCGGATTCATCAGACCCTCTGAGCATTGTAGTCCCGGCTTCAGCCGGCTCAGGAGCGCGGACGCCCTCGTCCGCAGCCCCAGGAAATGAAAATGGGCAGACAAGACGCCGGCCATTCGCCACTCTGCCCCATTCACAGTTTTGAGTTTTTCCATCTATGGGATGGAAACACGACTCACTCCGCAAACTCCGAGTAGTGCCTCCGCTTCGGAGCCTCCGTCACCAGCGCCTTCTGCTTCCACAGCGTCGCCTGATGAAAATCCTTCTCGCAGCCGGTGCCGTCCTGGTAGCACTTTGACAGGTTTTTCATCGCCTCCGGCACGCCGGCCTCGGCGGCGGCCTTGAGCGCGGTGAAGCCCGTTTTGCGCTCGCGAGTCGTGTTGCCGTGGTTCAGGAGCGCCATCGCGGCCAGGTGCTTCGCGGGCGGATGCTTGTCCGCCACGCGGGAGAGCGTGTCATACACGTCCTGCCAGAGCGAAGGATCCGCCTCCGCCTTCCGCCACAGCAGATGCGCGCCCAGATATGCCTCCAGCGGATGTTTTGACCGCGCCATGAAGGAAAGCGCCAGCGCGCCCGCCTTTTCAAAGTCCTGCGGCGCGCCGCGCCCCTGAAACAACGCCTCCGCATAATAAAACCGCGCGTCGCGCCGCTTCCCGGCCTCGAACGCCTTCGCATACAGCGCCAGGCCGCGCTTCTCATCCCGCGAGTAGCCGTAACCCGCCATCAACAGATGCCCTTCCAGCAGCATGGCGGAGACAGAACCCAGCTCCGCGAGCTGATGCACCGGCGCGGACCACGCCGCGTCCAGCCACCGCCCCTGATTGAAAAACTCGCGTGCCATGCGGTCGCACAGCTTGTCCGCGAACGGCCGCCAGAACTCCTCCTGCGGGAACGTCATCGCGGTGTTCAGGATCAGCGACAGCAGCGGCTTGAAATCCTGCGTCTCATCCAGGCCTCGCATCTTTTCGAGAATCTCCAGCCGTGTCTCCTCCACCTGCTCCGCCTTCGTAAACGCCGGTTTCAACTCTCTCAGCGACTCCGCGCTCACAAAATGGCCGCCCGAAGGCAGCAGCTCCTTGATCTCAACCTCATCGCACGCTCTCACCACGCGCCAGCCCGCCTCCTCGCGCTCCACCTCGCACGTCAGCACGCCCGCGCCGCGTGCTATGCGCTCGCCGCGTTGCAGCTCGAACTGAAACGGCTGCGCCACCTCGATGTGTTCGAAACTGGCCAGTTTTGTCTTGGCTCCATCACTCACGCTGATGCGCCGCAGCGGCCACAGCGCGCGCATCTGCTCCTCGGTGCGCAGCAGCGCCTCCATCGCCGGCTTCTCCTGCGTGAAATAACGTTTCGGACGCACCGAGACGTGATCCAGCAGCGTCGCCACGGAAACCTCGTTCCACGAGCGCACGAAACCCGCCACACACTCCAGCGCCTCCTGTCTCGCAGCCAGTTTCACCGTCGCGCGGCGCTCTCCAGCCGCCCTCGCCTTCTCGTAGGCCGCCAGCGCGAGATCGAGGTCTTTTTCCGCGCCGTGCCCTTGCTCAAAGCGTTCCCCCAGCGGCATCCATGCGCTCGCCTCACCGAGTTTCGCGGCGAATTCGAGATGCTGGAACGACTCCGCGTTGTAGCGCCCCATGTTCAGCGGATTTTCCACCGCCTGCACCAGCTCGGCCAGCGCCTCGCGCGATCCTCCCTCCGCCGCGCCGCGCAGAAGAAAAACCGCCTCCTCGCCCAACTCACCCGAGGCCAGGAAGGACAAGGCCAGCTCGCGCATCGCCGTCACATTTCCCTCCTCCGCCAGCGGCATGAGAAAGTGCGCCGCCAGCATCGGCATGCCTGCCTGCCGCAAATCAGCAGCAGCCTCGATCATCTCAGCCGCGGACCATTCCCGTGTTTGGAAATCCTGCGGTGCCACGACGGCGGACGGTGCGGATGCAATCGGCATGCCATCCAGATAATCCTGCCAGTAAAAAATCCCGCCGATCATCAATCCGCAGATCAACAGGCCCGCAAACACCAGCGCCGAGGACGACTCCTCCGCCTCGGCCTTCGCTTTCGGCACTCCCGTTTTCATTTCGCTCAACGACGCGGCTTCAATAGCCTCCTGCGTCGCCTCGACCTCGATGCGCGGACACTCCCGCCTGCTTTCATCAGCATCCAGAACCACCTCCCCCACCCTCTCGCCAGCGCGCAGACGCACGGCCGTGGGTTGCAGGAGATAATCGCGGCGATTCGCACGCACGGCGTTTGCCGCCTCGAAAGCCGGCTCTTCACACACGACTCCTGCGGCAGGCTCGGCTTCCGGTTTCTCTTTCTCATCCAGCACAGGTGGCTCCTCGCCCTCCGCCACGAGGCTGAAGGTGATCTCCTCCGCCCCAATGCCGAAGCGGAACGGCGTCTCGACCTCCAAATCGAGCCCGTAAACCCCGTTCACCGTGAACCAAGCCGCCTGGGCCGCGCGCTGGATGCGAAACCGAGTCTCCCCCACCCGCCGCAGCACACAGTGTCTCGGCAAAATCGCCGCGCCATCCAGCACGATGTCACACTCCGGCGCACCGCCTAGTGCGATGCAAGCGTCGGGCGGACAGGCCAGCTCATGCAGGCCTTCAGCGCTGTGCAGTCTCAAAACCGTGGACGACATCGGCGCGGATTATGATGATCCGCGCGGAGGCGTCGAGCCTTCATTCCGGCAAAGAATCTCGGAGGGCTTTACTTTCCAGCGCCCAGTTCCTTGTAGTAGCGCTTCACGAGATCGCGGAACTCCGCTGGAACAGGATCGCGGTCCACAGGCGCGAGATTTTTGCCGGCATCCTTCTTCGAGAGCTCTTCAACAACGCGATCCCGCAGTTCCATCAGCGGAGCGGTGATGCGCTGGTTCAAAACGGCCACCTGTGGCGCTTCGTTGCTGCGTTTGAGGTCGATGCGCAGCTCGCGGGCACGGTCGAGGATCTTCGCGGCCTCGTTGCGCAGTTCGGGATTGTTGAGAAGCTCCTCCACATTGCGCAGGCGGTCGCTCCAGCGATCATAGCCGTCGCCGGTGAAGACATTCGTGTCCGGCTCCTCCTTGGAATCTTCAAAAAACAACGCCTCAGGCACAGCGCCTCCGGCGATCTGCGGGCGGGAACGGTCATTGTCCGAATCACGACCCGTCGTGGGACCGCCAGGATCGAAATTGTTGTTGCGGTTGTTGTCATCGGAGCGCGGACGCCCTCGTCCGCTTTGATTGGGATTGTTCGCATCTGCGGTCTGCGGCTGGCCTTCGCCACGGCCCCTTCCTGGTTGGTTGCCGGGTTGCTGCCCCTTCTGGCCTGGCTGCTGCCCGGGTTGTTCACCGTTCGGCTGCTGTGAGGAAGCCTGCTGCATGCCCTGACCTTGTTGTCCGGGCTGTTGTCCTTGTTGTCCGGGCTGTTGCCCCGGTTGATTGCCGTTGGGTTGATGCGCAGAAGCCTGCTGCTGCCCTTCCTTGCCTTGCTGGCCTTTGCCCTCGCCGGGTTGTTCACCGGGCTTTTGACCTTGCTGGCCCTCGCCGGACTGCTGGCCTTTTTCGGCCATCTTGGGCTCCTGGCCTTCGCCCTGTCCCTGACCTTTCTCGCCAGGTTTTTGGCCTTGTTCTCCTGGTTTTTGCCCCTGCTGGCCTTCACCGGGTTTTTCGCCATTTTGGGCGGTCTTGGAATCTTGCGGCGGTCCTTGGCCTTTTCCGGTTTCTCCGGGCTTTTCGCTTTGTTCGCCGGGTTTTTGGCCTGTGGCGGCCGTTTTGTCCGACGGGTCGGACTTGTCTGACTTGTCGGACGCTTGCTGGGCTTTCTCTTGACCCTCTTGGCCTTTCTGACCGCCCGCCTGCTCCTGCGCTTCCTGGATGAGCTTATCCAGTTCGTTCTTCGCCACACGCAGAGCCTCGCTTTCACTGCCCAGCACACTCTCGGCGGCTTTCTCGACGCCCTTTTGCAGTTCCTCCACTGCATTGGCTGCTTTGCGTTCAGCGTCTTTGGCTTCAGCAGCGCTGCCGTAGCGCAGTTGGTCGCGGGTTTCTTGAAGATTCTCCTCCAAACCAGCGGTCTGCGCTTTGCGCACGGCGTCGTAGAGATTCTTGTGCAGCAGCGGCTCGCTCTGCTCTGACTGCTCGCTGAGCTGGCGCATGTTGTTGAGGAGTTTTTCGACGTTCTCCTGCTGCTCGGCCACCTGCCGGCTCTGCGCTTGGTTTTGCAGGCTCTGGGCGATGTCGCTCTCGGCGGGCTTCTGGTTTTCGAGCGCTTCACTGATCTTCTTCTGAGTCTCTGCGGCCTGCTGGGCCTGCTGGCGGAGCTGCTTCATCTCGTCGGCGAATTTCTTGCTCGTCTTCTGGCGAAAATCCTCCTGCATCTGCTCCAGCTCGCGTTGCGCACGAGTGGCGGAATTGGCGGCGTCGGTGAGTTGCTGCTCTTTGAGTTTTTCGGCGGCTTCGTTCACCTGCTCGCGAGTTTTTTCGAGCTGTTCCTTCGCCTCGGCCATGTTTTGCGCGTTCTCCGGCTTTTCCATGCGCTCTTTGAGATCGTCGAGATCGCTGAGAAGCTGTTCCTGCTCGGCCTGCAAACGCTTGAGCTGATTTTCGAGCTCCTGTTTCTCCTCCTCGGTCTTCGCTTTGGCGAGCTGGTCTTGCAGCTCTTTCATTTTCTCCGCCAGCGCCTCCTGACGGCGGGCGAGCTCTTTGAGGCGATTCAACACCTGCAGGTTCTCCTGCTGCTCGGCTGTCTGTTCTTCTGTCGCGGCTTTCTCTTCTTCGTAGCGCTGCTCCTGCTGCTTCATTTCGAGATCCATGAGCTGGTTCTGCTTCTGGCTCTCGCTGCCTGACATGGCCTGCTGCGGCTGGTTCTGGCGCATGACCTGATGCTCGCGGCTCTGCGCGCGGTGCAACCATTCGAGCGCGGTCTGCTCAAACGTGAGCGCTTGGTTCAAAGGCGAACGTTTTTTCTCGGCGGAGGCCTGTTGGAGCGGCGGCTGGGCGTCTTTGAGAGATTTCCAGGCTTCGGTGAGCGCCTGTTTGACCTCCGCATCCTCGGCCTCCTCCATGCCTTCTTTGATCTGCTCCAAGGCGATGCCGACGGACTCATGCACCACGTCGATGTCAGGAGTGGCCGCCTCAATCACACGTCCGGCATTGGTGTCGCGGATGATCTTCCAGGTGGCGTTGACGATCTGCTTCACGAGATCGACGAGCTTATCACTTTGGGCCTTTGGTTTGCCCGGCTCGCTAGGCGGGGCCTCCATCTCACGGAAGATGTCCTCGAAGTGGCGAATGTCGGCGAAGAACATGTCGCTCATGCTGCGACGAACCTCGCCCTTCGGTCCGGTGTCCTCGGCCCAGAGGTAGTAGCTCACAAGCTGCCGTGGCTGGGCGTTTTCCTTCTCCAAAGTCAGCTCGGCGCGCACGTCCTGCTTCTTCTGCGGCGCGGTGACGGGATGCTTGAAGATGACTTCCTTGCTGTTGCCATTGATACTGAACACCGCGCCGCTTTTCGTCACGCCGAGGTCATCGGATACTTTGGCCTCGACGGGAAGCTCCTGAATCGACGACACCTGGATGTCGCGCTTCGGAAAAACGACCTCGATCTTGGCGAGCTGGTTGGATTGAACGGTGACGTTGAACCACGGCGGGTTTTTGTTCGCACGCTCGGCTTCATCAACCAGATGCAGTCGATATTTCTGCGATTTCTCGGCGATGATAACGCCTTCGAGCAGCGTGGCATCATCCGTAGAGGGCGTGAGCGGGATGATCGTCTTGTCTTCGCCGAAAAGCTCCGCCGCCGTGAGGTGCGGGGCAAACGGATCGGTCTTCGCGGTAATGGCGGCGATCAGCGGCTTGTTGACCTTGATCTTCCACACGATCTTCGAGCCTTCGAGCGCGGTGACCTTCTGAGTGTTCTTGATCTCCTTGACCAGGAGCTTCGTGTAGTCGGGCGGCGTGACGATCACATCGCTGCGGACAAGCGCGGGATAATCGAAGACGGTGAGCGTGTGCTGCTGGGACTTTTGGTTGGCGAACTCGACGTGGTATTTCGTGTCCCGCTCCACCTTGTTGATGAAGCCGCCAAAGACCTGACCATCGACCGTGAGGCGCATTGGCAGTTGGTCGCGGACTTTCCCATCAGCCTCGCTGACGACGAGAACGGCGTCTGCGGGCACGGGGCCATCGAAGCGCGCTTCAATGATAAGGCGGCTGCCGCGCTCGACCTCGGCATCGCCGGGCGTGAGAGTGACTTTGAAGTCGGTGGGAGCGGCGGGAGCTTCCGCCTTATGTTTTACGACTTCTGATTTATGACTTGGGGAATGGAGGCGCAGGGCGATGTCGGTGACGAGGAAGGCGATGACGGCGGTCCAAGCGGTAGCGAGGGCACGCGTGTAGGGCTTGTTCGCGACGGTGACGGGCCAGTTCTGCGTGGCAGCGCGGGCAAGTGTGTGATCGATCAGGCGCTCGTGCAGGAAGCTGGTCGACTGGTCGGCTTGCGGCTCATGGTCGATGGCGGTGAGCAGCAGCGAATCGAGCGTGGGATGCTTTTGCTCGATGATGCGGGCGATGTCACGGTCGCTCCACAGGTTCCGGCGGCCTTTGAAAAACGCAATGATGCCCAACGCGATTAGCGCGAGCATGGACCAGCGGTCGAAGCGCTGCGGAATCGCGTGCCCGTTCAGCATGGCGAGCAGGAACGCCCCGCGCACCAGGACGCCGATCAAAAAGACCACTGCCATGTGGCGGAGCAGACGTGCGCGACGCAAGGCCTCCCGGACTTCCGAAATGCGAGCTTCGAGGATGGTGCGTGCGATCATGGTGGTGAATTACGCGGTTTGAACTGAAGCGCTCTGCCTTGAACGGCCTGCCAAGGCTGTTTCGAGCAAAAGGACGGCCAAAAGGGTGACCAAGAACCACCACCAGAGATTCTGGCGTTGTTCGGTGTCGGTGGAAGTGAGGCGCTGGTCGGTGGTTTCGCTGGCGGCGGAGGTATCAGAGGTGCTGGCGAGCTTGATGCCGTATTCGGCGAGCTTTTGCGGCTCCAGAGGCAGGAGGCGGCCTTCGTCGGGCGGAAGGTTCACGGCGATGGTTTGGGTGTGCGCGGTGCTTTGGACCTTGTGAAGGCCGATCTGGCTAGTGGTGAAGGATTCGCCGGGTTTGAGGCTGTGCGTTTTGTTTTCGGGGTCGGTGATGCTGTGGGCCTGTATGGCGTCGAGTGGCAAAGCATCGCCAACGAGCAGCGTGGCCGCTGGATCATGGCTGAAGCCGGCGGCGGCGAGCCAGCCGTAGAGGAGCGGAACAAATTTCGTGCTGAGGGCGAGCTGGCTATCCGCTGGATGCCAGCCGGAGGCGAGGACGATGAGCGTGCCTTTGCCGATGCGGGCGCTGAGGATCGCAGGATGGCCGTTGTCGAAGGTGGCGAGTGTTTCGAGACCGGAGGTGCGGGCAGGAGTGCCCGCATCACGGATGACGCGATGTTTCCAGAAGCGGAGTTTGGTGAAATCGCGGAGTTTGGGATCGGCGAAGGGTTTGAGCAGCGGATGGTCAGTTTTGACCTCAGCGAGCATGCGATACTCGTCGCTGGTGTCGGCGGTGACAGTGAGGTCGAGGCCGGTGAGCGTTTTGATCAGTGTGGCATCCGAGGGCACAGTGACGAGGAACCCGCCGCGCTCGAGGTAGTTGCGCAGGCCGTCAGCGGGAGCGCTGCCGACGATGAAAAGGATGTCGGGGGGCTGGGCGGGCAGTTTTTCGTCGGCGGTGAGCACCGGCGCGAGCGTGGCGGTGGGCTGGAGGGCGCGGGCGAGGTAGTAGAGCGGCGACGAGGCTTCGTCACGTGTGGCGTCTTGGCCGAGGAAATGGATGCGCACGTTGCGCGGCTGTGGCGGGGCGATGAAGATGCGGTTGTCGAAGTCGTGGGTGTCGCCGGTGAGGGTGAGCGTGGTGGCGTTCGTCGAGTTCGGCGGTGCGGTGAGGATGCGGGAGGCTCCGGGCGGGATCTGGGCGTTGATGGCGTCGGATTTGGGTGCGCCCTGCCAGGCGAGCGTGAAGTCCCGAAGGGTAGAGTCGCGTGTGTTGCTCAAGCGGAGCCGGACAAGAGTGTCCGCGCTCCCATCTTGCTCGCGGGCGGCGAGGGCGATGCTCAGGTTGTCGTTCGTGGCGGGATCGAGGCGTTGGACGCTGAGCGTGAGTTCGGCGGGCCAGGCGATGGTGCGGAGGGCGTCGAGCTTGGTGCCTTCTTGAAGATCGGAGATGAGGTGGATGCGTTTTTTCAGCGAGGTGGTGCTGGAGTCAAAGGTCGGCACGGAAGCGATGAGGGCACGGTCGAGCTGTGTGGCATTCCAAGTGGGCGAAAGGGCGGCAAGACGCGTTTGAATGGCTGTGAGGCGGTTCGCGGGTGTGTTGCGATCTTCATCAAAAGTCCACAACGGCGTGAACTCGTGATCAAAGACGGCGAGCGAGATGCGGTCGGTGAGTTTGGCGGCTTTGAGCTGCTTCTCGGCTTCTGCGATGGCTTGTTTCCACAAATCAGCGCGACGCATGGATGCACTGCGATCAAGAAGGATGAGCGTGGCGCTGTTGGGCGAGGCGGCGGCGGTGGATTCGCTTTGAATGAAAGGCCGCGAGAACATCAGCGCAAGCAGGATGAGCGCGAGGCAACGCAGCAGCAAAAGGAGCCAGTTTTCCAGACGGCGCTTGCTGACGGGCACGGGCGTTTGCGCATCGAGGAAGAGTAGCGAGCTGAACTCCACACGATCCTGCGACGGACGACGACGCAGGTGCAGCAGGATCGGCGCGAGGATCGCGGCAGCACCGGCGAGGTAGAGTGGGAAGAGCCAGGACACGGAAATTTATGATTTATGATTTATGATTTTCGATTTCCGGTGTTGGCGGGCGCTGAGGAAGTCGAAGAGCACTTCTTCCAACGGGCGGTCCGTGGGGCAGAAGTGGTATTCGACGTTGTGGCGTTCGGTGGCGGCTTGGATGGTTTCGCGATGGGCTTGGAGGCGCTTGAGGTAGGTTTCGCGGGCGATTTGAGGGTCGATGAAGCGTTCGGTGCCGGTTTCGGCATCGCGGAAGTGGGCAGACTTCTCGAAATTGAAGTCGATCTCGGCGCGGTCCATGAGATGGAAGAGCACGAGGTCGTGGCCCATGGCTCCGAGGAGGGCGAGTTGCTTCTCCAAATGCTCGATGGGCGCGAGGAGATCGGTGATGAGGCAGATCATGCCGCGTTTGCGCAGCAGATCGGCGAGCTGGCCGACGGAGAGATCCAGCGAGGTGCCAGCGGCCTTCGCGGGACGCTCCAGTTCGGTGATCATGCGCCGCAGATGCCCTGGGCGATTGCGTGGCGACATGTGTTCTTCGATACCATCGGCAAAGGTGGTCAATCCAGCCGCATCCCCCTGCTTCATGAGGAAAGACGCCAATGTGGCCGCCAGCGTGGCCGCGTAATCGGCTTTCGTGTAGCTCTGAGAACCATACTTCATCGACTTGCTGTGATCGATGACGAGCTGGCAACGCAGGTTCGTCTCGTCCTCGAATTTTTTGATGTAGGTGCGGTCGCTGCGTGCCAGCACCTTCCAGTCGATGTAGCGCGGGTCGTCACCTTGGACGTATGCCCGGTATTCGGAGAACTCGACGGAGAAGCCGTGATACGGGCTGCGGTGCATGCCTTTCCATAATCCTTCGACGACGACCTTCGCACGAAGCTCAAGAGAATTGATGCGCATAAGGGCCGCTGGATCGAGGAAAGTGGTGCCGGTGCTCATGGGCGGCGGAATGACGAAACCAGAATGGCGAATGACGAATGAATGACCAATGTTCGAATGAGAGAAGGGTGAAACGAGGAGACGAATCCTTGGGCAATTGAGACTTCGTCATTCATTCGGCATTCCTCATTCTGGTTTCATCATTGTTTGACCGTCTCCAACAGCTTCGCGATCACCTTCTCCACCGTCACTCCTTCCGCTTCCGCCTTGTAGTTCACGAGGATGCGGTGGCGGAGCACGGGCAGGGCCATGGCGCGAATGTCATCGACAGTGACGTGGGTGCGATTGTGGAGGAGGGCGCGGGTTTTGGCACCGAGGACGAGGTTTTGGCTGGCGCGAGTGCCGGCACCCCAACTGATCCATTGATTGACGAAATCGGGCACACCGTCGCGACCGGGACGGGATGCGGCGGAGATGCGGACGGCGTAGCGGGCGACGTCTTCGGCGATGGGGACTTTGCGGACGACTTGCTGGAAGGCGAGGAGTTGCTCGCCGGTAAAGAGGCGCTGCACGGGTTCGCCTTTGCCACTGGTGGTGCGGGTGACGACGGCGACTTCATCGTCCTCGCTGAGGTAGTCGATGACGATGTTAAGCATGAAGCGGTCGAGCTGGGCCTCGGGGAGCGGGTAGGTGCCTTCTTGCTCGATGGGGTTCTGCGTGGCGAGGACGAAGAAGGGCTCGGGCAGCGGCATCGTTTTGCCATTCACGGTGACCTGATGCTCCTGCATGGCTTCGAGCAAGGCAGCCTGCGTTTTGGGCGGCGTGCGGTTGATTTCGTCGGCGAGGATCATGTTCGCGAAGACGGGGCCGCGGCTGAAGACGAGTTTGCGGCCTTCGGGGCTGTCTTCGAGGATTTCGGTGCCGGTGATGTCGGACGGCATCAAATCGGGCGTGAACTGGATGCGCTGAAAGCTGAGGTGGCAGACATCGGCGACGGTTTTGATGAGCAGCGTCTTCGCGAGGCCGGGTGCGCCTGTGATAAGGCAGTGACCGCCGGCGAGCAACGCGATGAGCATCTCATCGACAACATGCTGCTGGCCTACGATGACTTTTCCGACTTCCGCAAAGAGACGCTGGCGTGCGGTGGAGAGGAGTTCGACGACCTGGCGTTCGGAGAGAGAGGCGGAAGACGGCGGAAGGTCGGGGGGAGCGCTCATGAGATGGGTGGTGTATCAAACAGCGGCGACGGTGCCAAGTTTTCAACGCAAACACAATGAAGGCAGAACGGGCTAAAGCCCGAACTACGAACTCAGACTGACGAGCTAAAGCTCTCGATTACTTTGACCAAGCAGGCTCTGGCTCCCACTCTTTCTCGCCGTGGCCGACGCCGATGAGTTCGGCTTCTTCTTCCTCCTCGGTTTGTTCGAGAAGCGGGGCGAAACGTTCGGAGCGGAAGCCGAGTTCCTGCTTCACGCTGGAGTGCGGATCGTCGGGATTGTGGAGTTCTTTGAGGAGGATGAGGATGTCAAACTGCGCGTCGGCTAGCTTGATCTCGGCGTCGTCATTGACGGTGAACTTCGGATTCGAGCGACCGGCCCGGAGGGCACGCACGGTGTAAATCTGATCCTTCTTCGGCAACTGCTTGAAGAGGTCGAAGACCCAGGGTTCGAAGTGGTCGTCGATGCAGACGACCTGCTGGCCAGTTTTGAACATGAGGCCGATATAGCGCCATGCCGCATGATCGCAAGGAGAGGGGTGCAACTTTGACAAGAACCCGGCGTTTGAGGCCGCAACACGCATGAAACATCGGTTCATTTCACTGTTCGCAGGCCTGGTGTCTGTTTTGATCGCCCCGCTTGCCTGTCACGCACAGGGGCAATTGCCTGAAGGTGTGACCAAGCTGGAAATCACGTTGGATGGCGTGACCAGGACAGGATTTCTGTATGCGCCGCCGTCTGCGAAGGAATCGCCAGCACCGGTGGTGTTTGTTTGGCATGGCCACGGTGGCACGGCGATGGCGGCCGGGCGCTCGTTTGCGATGCACAAGCACTGGCCGGAGGCCATCTCGGTGTATCTACAAGGCTTGAACACACCGGGCAAGCTGACCGATCCCGAGGGCAAGAAGCCGGGCTGGCAACACGGTGAAGGCGCGGAGGGAGATCGCGATTTGAAGCTCTTCGACGCGGTGCTGGCGCACCTGAAGAAGAACTTCAAAGTGGACGCGAAGCGCATTTTCTCGACCGGGCACTCGAACGGCGGCGGCTTCACGTATCTGCTTTGGGAAACTCGGCCGGAGGTCTTTTGCGCGGTGGCCCCCTCGGCATCAGCCTCAGCACGGCTGGCTGACCGGGTGTTCAAGCCGAAACCGTGCATGCACATCGCCGGAACAGAGGATCCGCTGGTGAAATATGCGTGGCAGGAAATGTCGATGGCAAAGGTGAAGCAGATCAACCAATGCGAGGCGGAAGGAAAAAAGTGGGCAAAGGACTGCACGCTGTTTGCCTCCAAGGTCGAAGCGCCTTTTGTGGCGTTCATCCATCAAGGCACGCACAAGTTTCCGGACGAAGCGCCGGCATTGATCGCGAAGTTCTTCAAGGAGCAGGCGAAGGCGGTGAAGTAGCCCGGGGTTTCCGACTCGTTCCCGAGGCACGGCGCGCTGGGAGAACGAACTGGAAGTTCGTTCTACGCCAGGGCGGCCTTCCACTCGTCCTCCTTGAAGCCAACGAGGCAGATCTTGTCTTTCGCGTCGATGGCGAAGGGGCGTTTTACGAGATTGCCGTTTGAAGCGAGCAGTTTGAGCGATGCGTCGGTGGTCATACCGGGCAGTTTGTCCTTGAGGCCGAGATTGCGGTAGTCCTGGCCGGAAACATTGAAGAGACGACGCAGATCGTCGCTGCGAGCATCGAGCATGGCCTTCAATTCAACGAGCGACGGCGGCGTTTCACGAATGGCGATCTCCTCGAAGGGAATGGCGTGCGCTTTGAGCCATTTGATGGCGTTCTTGCAGGTGGAGCAGCCGGAGTAGGCGTAGAGTTTGAGCATGGCGAAGTGGGGGATGAATGAATGACGAAATCAGAATGAGGAATGACGAATCAAGGCCGAATCTAAGATGACGAAGCCCAGAGAGAGGCATCCGCAGTTTCCGATTGTAGCTTGGTCATTGATTCGTCATTCAGGTTTCGTCATTTCCCTCTGGTTTCGTCATTTTCATCCACGGCTCAAACTCGGGCGGCAGTTTCGCCTCAAAGGCCATGGGCTGGTCGTGGATGGGATGATTGAAAGCGAGTTTCCAGGCGTGAAGCATGAGGCGCGGCGTGTGGACGCGCTGGCGTGACGGATGGCCGTAGATGGGATCGCCGAGGATCGGGCATTGCAGCGCCTCCTTCATGTGGACGCGGATCTGATGCGTGCGTCCGGTGAGCAGGCGGCATTGGATGAGGGCGCAGCCTTGATGGGTGGAGAGGATCTTCCATTCGGTGACGGCCTCCTTACCCGCCCCGTCGAGGAGAATTGCCATGCGTTTACGATCGACGGCATGGCGGCCGATGTAGTTCTGGATGCGACCGCCTCGCTCACGCGGGACGCCATTGACGACGGCGAGGTAGATTTTGGTGAGGCGGCGCTCTGAGAAGGCCTCGGTGAGGCGGCGGTGAGCGGTGTCATTCTTCGCGACCACCATGCAGCCGCTGGTGTCCTTGTCGAGGCGATGGACGATGCCCGGGCGCATCTCACCACCGATACCACTGAGGTCATCGATGTGATGAAGCAGGGCGTTCACCAAGGTGCCGTCAGGATTTCCCTCGGCCGGATGAACGACAAGACCGGGCGGCTTGTCCAGCACGGCGATGTCAGCATCCTCATACAAAAACGTCAGCGGAATGTCCTGGGCTTTGATCTCGACTGGTGCCACCTCCGGCACCGTGACACTGACCACATCCCCGAGACGCAAAGCGACACCCGGTTTGGCCGGTTTGCCGTTCAGTGTGGCGTGGCCGTCCTTGATGAGATCTTGGAGCCGTGAACGCGACATTTCAGGCAAGCGCCTGGCAAGATGCTTGTCGAATCGCTCACCGGCATCGGTTGTTTCAATGAGGGTCCAATCCACGGCGACATACTCATGATTCAAATTAATCAGGCAATCTGTAATTTCTGGCATTTGCCATGCGATGCAGGTAGGAAGCCAAACCTACACCCGACTCCCTCATTTGAACCCCGTCCCTGAACAATCCTACCTGAGCACCTGCCCGGTCTGCCAAGAGCAGATCGACGTGACCTCGTTGGAGCCGTTCACGAAGCTCAAATGCCCGTTTTGCGGCCAGATGGTGCGTGTCCGGCGACGGTTCGACCACTTTATGATCGTGCGCCAGATCGGCGAAGGCGGCATGAGCCGGGTGTTCGAGGCCGAGGACGAGACGCTCGGGCGTCGCGTGGCGCTGAAAATCCTCAACCGGCAGTATTCCCGCGATGCGACGCGTCTGGAGCAGTTCCGCCAGGAGGCACATATCACCGCGAACGTCACGCACCCGAATGTGATCAAGCTTTACTCCGTGGGCTACGACCAGGGCTATTTCTACATCGCCATGGAGCTGGTCGGCGGCGGCAGCCTGGAGCAGCGCATCCGCCGTGAAGGCCATCTAAAGGAGGATGAAGCACTGCGCATCGGCCGCGAGGTCGCCGAGGGGCTGCGTGCCGCGCAGCACCTCAACCTGATCCATCGCGACGTGAAGCCGGCGAACATCCTCTTCACCGAAACCGGCACCGCGAAGGTAGTGGACTTCGGCCTCGCGTTGTTCGCAAACCGTGAAACCGACCAGTCCGGCGAAATCTGGGCGACCCCGTATTATGTAGCTCCGGAAAAGATCATCGAAAACAAGGAGGACTATCGCAGCGACATCTTCAGCCTCGGCGCGACGCTTTACCACGCCATGACGGGCAATCCGCCGCACAAGGCGGACACAAACGCCATCGAGGACCTGCGCCGCATCAAATGCAAGCGGGTCACGCTTGGTGACTCCGGCCTGCGCTTCTCGCCGCGCACCGAGCATGTCATCAACGGCATGCTGAGCTTCCGCGCGGAAGATCGTTTCGCGAACTACGAAGAGGTGGTCGATGAAATGCGCCTCGCCGAGGGCCTGCTGGATCGCGGCGGCGTGCGCCGCAGACTTTTCTCCCGCCGTGCGAATTTGATCGGCTCCATCGCCGCGGCTGTCTCGCTCGCCTACGGTGTAGGCTGGCTGCTGCGTGAAGGCGGCGAACGCCGCGCCACCAGGACCGCGATCCAGATTTCTGCCGCAGATGCGCAGGACCTTTCCGGCGGCGGCGTGACTCTCAAGGCGGATGCTGGCAAAAAGTCTGTCTCCGTGCGCTTCGCTGACGCGCTAAGGGAACTGGTGGAGCAGAAGTTCAGCGATTCACGCGCGGAGTTTCTCAAGCTCGCCGATTCAAACGAAACCCCACAGCCCACACGCAACTGGGCACGCTTCAACGCGGCACTTTGTGAGATGTGCGACAAGAACAACCTGCGCGACAAGAAAGGCGCCGCAGCAGCCCAGTTTGACAAGTTGTCCACCGGCGCAGAGCTGAACGGCCTCGCAGCCTTCTTCACGAAAATCAAGGACCGCATGTCGCGCAACCTTACGCTCGGCGTCTCGCCCGACTCGCTCGATTACCGCTCTGACAACGAGGAAGTCCTCGGTTATCTGGCTCATGCGCTGGCAGAGTGGCACTTCGGCTCCTCGCGGATTGGCGCTGACGCGCTCGAAAAGTTCCAGAAAAAACTCGACGCGCTGAAGCCCTCCGCCGCCAGTTCCACCAATTCCCTCGAATGGATCGCCGGCTACAAAACCCTGGTGGACTACTACAAGAGCGATTTCCAGCTCGTGAAAGCCGCCTTGCAGCCACGCCTAGCCGGCACGGTGCAGGAATTGCGTTCCGAACTTGCTGAAGTGGAGCGGACGAAAAAGCAGCTCAAGACCAACGGAGCTTTCCACAGCGAGATCGAGACCTGGCAATCTGAATTGAAGCGTGAAATCAAGCGCCTCACCATGGAGGCTCAGCAACAGCAGATGCTGACGGATAAAAAACGCCGTCAGGCCGACCTGGAACTGCTCGCCGAGGTCAATTCCCTCGTCCCCTCCCTTGTGCAGGGCTACGACTACTCACGCGCCATCGAAATGCTCTCCGGCACCCGCCTCGAGACCGAGGACGTGCGAACCGCACTCGACGGACGCATCTACCTTTACACGCAATCACGCGACTTTGTGCGTCTGCTCACCGCGGACCTCACCGCCAAAAGCTGGACAGGCACCGTCTCACGCCGTGAAGGCGGCCAGATGACCGGACGCATTACCTGCAGTGCCGACGGCAGCACGATCAACGTCGCGCTCGAACGTGGCACGCTGTCCATTCCGTTCGAGAGCCTCACACCGGAATCGCTCGTCGAAATCGCCCAGGCCTTCAGTACTCAAATCACCGACTCCACCGAGTACTACCGCCGCCAGGAGAGCATTGCCGCGTTCGCACGTCTCAATGGCCTGGTTCAGCTCTCGGCCACCATCGCGGCCCAGCTCATGGAGGAAAACCGCACCTTCCGAACCCGCTGGATGAAGGTGGTGGAAGCGGGGATCTAAAAAACGTTCGCGGCTCCCTGTTCGTCATTTGCAGTCAGCTCAACTGCGAAACAACCAACGGAGAACCGCGAACAACGAACTGAGAACGAGGGTTACTTGATCTCCTGCGCCCAGAAGATGTGCCAGTCATCGAGGTTGTTCAGATCGACCGCGCCAGGGTTCACGCTGCCGTCATCGGCGATGCCATCGGCAGCCAGAATGCCTTTGCGCACGTCGTCACCGTGGATGTAGCCCATGATCGACTGGTTGTGCTTGTAGATGTTGGCCTTCGTCAGGTTCACACCCGGCTGCGCCTTGATCCAAGTCTCAAGCTGGGGATAGCTCGGCTTCGTCGCGATGAAAGCCTTGAAGGTCTCGATGTTGATGCCCAGGGCGTCGAGCGTCATCTGGTCATAACCACAGCCGATGCCGGGATAGTCAGCGTGGAGCTTGCCAGCAGCGGCCAAGGAGGCCTTCTGCCAGAGGCGGGGAAGATGGAGGACACCGAGGGGGCCGGCGATGCCGGAACTGATGAGAGGAACAATCTGGCTCATGATGGGATGTGGGTTGGTTTGATGAATCGCGTTCGCCGTGACGAACGAAGACTCGACTTTGACGAGTCCGCTACGACGCGGCAAGAACAAACGCTTGCCTCCTGTTTTCTCGATCCCCCATTTCATGAAAAAACCCTCGCTCATCGCCCTCGCGGCGCTGCTGGCCTTGCCATGCGCCGCCGCGGAGAAAAAAGCGGCCGCCAAGCCCGCGCCGAAGTCCGCTCTCGAACTCCACAAATGGTCCGGCGATCTCAACGTGCCTGATCCCGTGGCCGTGACGACGGATGAAAAGGGCCGCGTCTATGTCGCCGCCACCACGCGGCGCAAAGTAGCCGATCTCGACATCCGCGAGCACTCGATTTGGATTCCCGATGACGTGTCTTTGACCAGCGTGGAGGAAAAAGAAGTCTTCCTGAAACGCGAGCTCGCGCCCGGCAAACTGCGCCTGCCACGCGGTGGCCTCAAAGATCACAACAAAGACGGCTCCATCGACTGGAAGGACCTCACCGTGCACAGCGAGCGCATCTAGCAGCTTCGCGATACCGATGGCGACGGCACCGCCGACCAGATGACGACCTTCGCCGAGGGCTTCAACAGCGTCGTCACCGGCATCGCGGCCGGCATTTTGTATCACGACGGCTGGGTTTATGTCACGGTCGCGCCGGATCTCGTGCGCCTTCGCGACACGAACGACGACGGCGTCGCCGACGAGCGTGAAGTCGTCGCGCATGGCTTCGGCATGCACATCGCGTATGCCGGGCATGACATGCACGGCCCGCGCATCGGGCCGGATGGCCGCATCTACTGGAGCATCGGCGACAAAGGCGTGAACGTGACGAGCAAGGAAGGCGTGAAGTGGTTTTACCCGCACGAAGGCTGCGTCTTGCGCTGCGAGCCGGACGGCAGCGGCTTCGAGGTCTTCGCGCACGGCCTGCGCAACGTGCAGGAGGTCGCCTTCGACGACTTCGGCAATCTCTTCGGCGTGGACAACGACGCCGACCTCCCCGGCGAAAAAGAACGCCTCGTCTATATCACCGAGCGCAGCGACTCCGGCTGGCGCTGCGGCCACCAGTATCAAAAAGAGAAGAGCCGCTGGATCATGGATAGCCTGTGGAAAGCCCCCGTAGGCGCGTTCGCCAGAACGCGGGAAGGCTCCGCAGACTCGACCGATGCCCGCACTCTGGCGAGTGCGCCTACTTACCATACCCCGCCGCTGCAAAACTACTCGAACGGCCCCGCTGGCTTCGCGCACGAGCCAGGCACCGCGCTCGGCGCCTCACTGCGCGGGCATTTCATCCTCGATCAATTCCCCAGCGGCGTCATGACCGCGTTTCAGCTCGCTCCGAGCGGCGCTTCGTTCGTCATGAAAAACGAACGCGTCATCCACACCGGCCTCATGGGCATCGGCATGGCCTTCGCCAACAACGGCGGCCTCCTTATCGCCGATTGGGTCGGCGGCTACCCGCTCGACGAACTCGGCCACATCTGGCTCGCTGACGATCCCACCGGCCAAAACAGCGCCGAGCGTCAAGAGACCGCCAAACTCCTCGCCAATCCCCATCAGACGAATCCGTCTCATCTGTCGCACGCTGACCAACGCGTCCGTTTGCAGGCTCAATTCGCCTTGGTGAAAAGTGGTGACTTCAAAACCCTCGAAGCCATCGCCAGCGACAAGAAAGCCGCTAAGCTCGCCCGCATCCACGCCATCTGGGGCCTCGGCCAAGGTCTCCGCGCCAAGAAGGTCGAAGCGAGCACGCTCACCCAACTCCTCACCGACGCCGATCCCGAAATCCTCACCCAAACCGCCAAAATCCTCGGCGATGGCACCACACGCGATCCCGCACTCGTTTCACTCCTCACGCATCCCTCATCACGCGTCCGCTTCCACGCCGCCATCGCCCTTGGCAAGCTCCAAGACCCCGCTGCCACACCGAAACTGCTCCAACTTGCTGCCAAGGAGCAAAACGATCCCTTCATGCGCCACGCCATCGTCACCGGCCTCGCGGGCTGTGCCGATGCGAAGGTGCTCGTGAAGGACAAAAGCCTCTGCAACCTCCTCGCCCTCGCCCTCGCCCGCCAGCGCTCGCCAAAGGTCGCCGAGTTTCTCACCAAATTCCCCGACGAGGCCGAGCGAGCCATTCACGACGATGCAGGCATCCCCGAGGCTCTTCCCGCGCTCACCACGCGACTCTCGCGTCGCGGACTGAATGCCTGTTTGCGCCTCGGCATCGCCGAACCGCTCATCCAGGCCGCTTTGAAGCCTTCACCGCTGCAAAGCGAGGCCCTCGACCTCCTGCTCGTCTTCACCACTCCGCCGCGCCTCGACCGCATCGACGGCCACGCGCATGAAAACGCTCCGCGCGATGCCAAAGCCTTCGCCGCGCTCGTTCAATCGCGTCTCGACTCGCTCCTCGACCTCACCGACGGCGCTTTGAAAGCCAAAGCCGTCGAATTGCTCATGCAACTCCAGCTTCGCGTCGAGCCCGCCGTGCTCCAGGGCATCGTCGCCGATGCAGCCGCTCGCGCCAGCCTCCGCGCCGGTGCCTTGAAGATGCTCGCCAGCACCGGCGACTTCGGTCCTTCGCTCGATCTCGCTTTGGATAAAAAATCCCCCGCCGAACTCCGCCGCGAAGCCCTCAAGCAGCTCTTCGCCCATCAACCCGACCGCGCCATCGCCGCTGCCGCCACCGCGTTGAAGGAAGCCGACACCACCACAAAGCAACTCGCCCTCTCGCTGCTTGCCACATCCAAAGACGACACCGTCATCACCGAGTGGCTCGACCTCCTCGCGCAAAACAAAGCCCCCGCCGCCATCCAGCTCGACATCCTCGAAGCCGCCGCCACCCGCGAGAGCCTCAAACCCAAGCTCGCCACCCTCCAAACCCAAAACACCGAACTCCTCGAAGGCGGCGACACCACCCGCGGCCGCGACCTCGTCACCAACCACCTCGGCGCCAACTGCATCGCCTGCCACACCGTCGAGGCCAAAGAAGGCAGCCAGGTCGGCCCGAATTTGAAAACCATCGGCAGCACGAAGGACCGCAAATACCTCCTCGAATCCCTTTTGAACCCGCTCGCCGTCGTCGCCCCCGGTTATGGCCTCGTTTCCATCACCCTCAAGAACGGCAAAAGCCTCTCCGGCGCTCTCGACAAAGAAGACGCCACTCAAATCGTCCTCCGCTCCCCTGACGGCAAAACCCAAAAAGTCCCCCGCGAACAAATCGCCACCTCCACCCCACCCATCAGTGTCATGCCCCCCATGCTCGGCATCCTCACCAAAGCGGAGATCCGCGATGTGGTGGCTTATCTCGCGAGTTTGAAGGCGAAGAGCAGCAAAAAGTAATCACATTGCCCCTGGCGGCGGTTCTTTCTCAGGCACGCTGATCGCTTCCGATGAAGCGCCCCCGCTTCCTTTGCCAAGACGCCCGCTGTAAAGATCGATGGTGCGTTTGGCGATGATGTCGATCACCGCAGGCTGTAGCGTGCGGGCGGCGACATTGGACACGGCCACGCTGGCCCACATGATGGGCGATTTGAAGCGCATCACCTGCCAGACAGGCAGCAGTCGCTTGTACCATTTGTTCGCGGTCTGCATCTTCTCATGCGTGGCGATCTTGTGGGTCATCTCCCACGTTTTGATCGCCGTGCTGGCGCTGACATCGACGAGGCGGCCGATGGAGCGCGTCTGCAAAAAGTCCGCCACATCCATCGCCGCAAGATGCACGGCGCGTGAGAACTGGCTTAGACCTGGCGCGAGCAAAGGGTCCTGCTTTCCCGGATGATAAATCGACGCTATCTCGCGCACGAGTTTCGGCACTTCATCCACCAGCGGCGGCAACCACTCGGGATTGAGGTTTTTCTGCCAGCGCAGGCGGTTTTTGCACTCCTCCACGGCCTTGTGCGCCTGCTCATCCGCGACGCCGCACTCAGGATAGACATAACTGGCCAACGCATGCCGCGCGGCGCGCAGATCGGCGGCAAAGCGCAACGCCTTCCAGAGTACAATCGTCGCCGCTCCGACTAGCACGCCTGCGAGAAAGGTGAAGATGTGGCCCCAGGGCATGCACCACCGGAGAACAACGCGGGCGGAGTGTCAAGACCACGAAACTGACAAGACAGCCAGCTTGCAGCCAAGGCGCGGCACGGCATAAATGCGCGCCTCACCATGTCCTCCATCTTCGAACTTTTCTCTCTCCAAGGCAAAACCGCCGTCGTCATCGGCGGCACGGGCGAACTCTGCGGTGCCATCGCTGAAGGCTATGCCTCCGCCGGCGCGGAAGTCGTGCTCGTCGGTCGTGATCAATCGAAGGCGGACAAGCGCCTCGAAACCATCCAGGCCGCCGGTGGTCAGGCCTATTTCGTCTCCGCCGATGCCAGCCGCAAAGCCGACCTGCAAATCCTGCTCGATCAAGTGCTGGAACGCTCCGGCGGCTGCCACATTCTCGTCAATGGCGCGGGCGTGAACTCTGCGACGCCCTTCCTCGACATTCCGGAAGAGGAATACGACCGGATCATGAACATCAACACCAAGGGCGTGTTTCTGGCCTGCCAGGTGTTCGGCAAATACTTCGTCGAAAACAAAGTGCCGGCCTCCATCATCAATCTCGGCTCCATGTCCGGCCTGCTGCCACTGAGCCGAGTGTTCACTTACTCGATGAGCAAGGGAGCCGTTCACAACCTCAGCAAGAACCTCGCCCGCGAATGGGCACCGCTCGGCATCCGCGTGAACACCCTCGTCCCCGGCTTCTTCCCCGCCGAGCAGAACAAAAAGGTGCTGACCCCGGACCGCGTGGCCAAGATCATGGGCCACACGCCGATGAACCGCTTTGGCGAAGCCAAGGAACTCGTCGCCGCTGCGCTGCTGCTTGCTGGAGTCGGCGGTTCGTTCGTCACCGGCCATGAAATGGTCGTGGATGGCGGGTATTCGTCGATGACGATCTAAGCCACGAGGCGGAGTTCCGGTGTCGGCGGAGCTGGCCAATGACAAAACCAGAGCCGAGCGAAGCGAGACAGACGACTGAAAGGAGCCCGGAGGGAAGCGAAGCGTATCAATGAGGAATGCCGAGTGAATGACCCATTCGGGCTTCATTCATCATTCGGAATTATGATTTCGTCATTCCGATCTCCGGACGTCCCCTGAGGCGATTTCACTTTCTCATGCCCAAGGCGATAAAAGTCCAGCAACCCACCCGTATAGGCCAGTGGTAAGACCTCTAACCACATGGCTTTTTCATCCATCAAACCGCAGCGCAGCCTCGTCGAGGAGGTATGCGCCCGCATCGCCTCGGAAATTCGCGACGAGATCGCCGGTGGCGACGGCTGGCTGCCGCCAGAACGCAATTTGGCACTCAAACTCGGTGTCAGCAGGCCTGTGATTCGTGAGGCGACGAAGCGGCTCGAATTGCAGGGCCTGCTCGAAGTGAAGCATGGCGTGGGCACCAAGGTCGTGGACAAACTGCACAAGCCGCTGAACGGCTCGCTGGCGTTGCTGATCCCGGATGACAAGGAACGCCTGCGTCAGCTCATTCAGGTGCGTTTCATGATCGAGCCGGAGAATGCACGCCTGGCCGCTGAACACGCCAGCGTGGCGCAAATCCGCAAATTGAGGGCCGCCTTGAAGAAACTCGAAGAAGCGGACGGCTACGATGCCGCCGTGGATGCCGACATGACGTTTCACCGCGAACTGGCCATCGCCTCCGGCAATCAAATCGCCGCGCTGCTGCTGCATTCACTCTCCGATTTGATGCAGGTCGGCCTCACGCGCGGCTACAGCCGTGTTTCGACAACCAATTCCGTGCGCGAGCATGCGGCGATCCTCGCCGCCATCGAGAAACGTGATGCCGCCGCCGCCGCGAAAGCGATGCGCGAGCATCTGTACACCGCCGAGGCCGATCTGGCGCTGCCGAAGACCAAAAAATCACGCTGAACATGAAAACCTCCCTCGCCATGTTATTGCCCTTCGCCGGCGGCAGCCTGCTGGCTGTCGAAACCGACGGTGGGAAGCTGTTTCACGAGCAGGTCGCGCCGATCCTGGTGAAACACTGCGTTGAATGTCACAACGACGTGACGACCAAGGGCGGGCTGAACATGGAGACGCTCGAAACGACGCTCAAAGGCGGTGACGAAGGTCCGGCCATCGTTCCAGGCAAGGCCGCCGAGTCGCTGCTCTACACGATGATCGTGCCTGAAGCGGAAGGCGAAAAGGCTGAGATGCCAAAGAAGAAGCCCTCGCTCTCCACCGCCGAAACCGAGCTCATCAAACACTGGATCAACATGGGCGCGGTGTGGCCGCAGGAGATTGTGCTGAAGGAAAAGCCGAAGGGCGATGTGACGCATTGGGCCTTTCAGCCACTGAAGACGACGAAGCACGCTTCGATTGATGAGTTCATCATCGAAAAACTGAAGGAGAAGGGCTTGGCAATGAATCCAGCCGCCGACGCGAGGACGTTCATCCGCCGTGCGAGCTTTGATTTGATTGGCCTGCCGCCGACGCCGGAGGAGGTCGCCGCGTTTGTGTCGGACGTGTCCGACTCGTCTGACAAGTCCGATCCCCACGCGAAGCTCATCGACCGTCTCCTAAACTCCCCCCGCTACGGCGAACGCTGGGCGCGGCACTGGCTGGACGTGGTGCGCTTCGCGGAGAGCCATGGGTTTGAGATGAACCGCTTGCGGCCCAACGCGTGGCCGTATCGCGATTACGTCATCCGTTCGCTTAATCAGGACAAGCCGTATGACCAATTCGTGCGTGAGCAGATCGCCGGAGATCAATTGGGCGCGGATGAAGGCACGGGATTCCTCGTGGCGGGTGCCTGGGATCAGGTGAAGGGCCAGGACCCCGCGCTACGGGCCAATCAGCGTGCGGATGAGATGCACGACCTCGTGAGCACGACGGGCAGCACCTTCCTGGGCCTCACGGTGGGCTGTGCGCGCTGCCACGATCACAAGTTCGATCCTGTGAGCCAGGTCGATTACTACCGCATGCGGGGCATTTTCGAAGGGGTGCAGCATGCGGAGCGCGAACTGCGGCCAGCGGATGCGGAAAAGAGCCAAAAGAAGGCCGAAAGCGTGCGACAAGAGATCGCAGCGATTGATGCGACGCTGTCACGCTTCCAACCGAAGGCGCAACTCACGAAACGTGTGCTTGTGGATGATGATCTGCCGCCACCGACAAAACCGGATGCGATTGGCTGCGTGCAGATCGAGCAGCCGACGAATGGAAAGCCCATCGAATACTCGCCAGGCTCGGAAGCCGGCCAGTTGTCTGATCTGGGTGACTCAACGCGGCTGCCGAACCTCGGCGAGAGCTACCGCTACTGGAGCGCGAAGGCCGACGAGGCGGGCAAGAACTTCTTCTCGTGGAATCCGCGTGTGAGCGGCAAGCAGCGCCTCTGGTTGTCCTGGGGTGCATGGACGACGCATGCGAAGGATGCGCGCTACATTCTCGATCTCGACGGCGATGCGAACACGAAGGACGACCAGAAGGAGATCGCCTCGGTGGATCAGAGCAAGTTCGCAGACGGCAGCGGCGCGATTCCGCAGCAGAAGCGCTGGAGCGGCTTCAAATACGCGGGAACGCATGTGCTGACGAAGGATTCCATTCTCATCCTGCGCAGCGGCAAGCTCGGCGGACCGACGGTGGCGGATGCGGTGCTGTTTGAAGAAGCGGCGGATGCGCAACCGGCCTCCCAGCCGCATCTGCGCGCACCAGTGACGCATCTGGCGAATCACGAGAGCTTTGATGCCGTGAAGGCGAAGTTTGTGCGCTTCACGATCAACGCGACGAACGGTGGGCAGCCGTGCGTTGATGAGCTGGAAGTCTTTGCTGGCGGCAAGAATGTGGCGCTGGCCAAGAATGGAGCCAAGGTGACGGCCTCGGATGTTTTTGCTGATGGCGCGAACTCGATTCACCAGATCGCGCATTCCAATGACGGCTTGTATGGCAACGCGAATAGCTGGATCGCGAAAGGAGCCAAGGGCTGGTTGCAAATCGAACTGCCGCGTGAGGAGGTGATCAGCAGCGTGGTTTGGAGCCGAGATCGCGCCGAAAAGGGTAAGGCGTTTCAAGATCGCATCTCCACGAATTATCTGGTCGAGGTCTCGCTCGATGGAAAAGCCTGGAAGGCCGTGGCGTCATCAGCGGATCGACTGGCAGCGGATTATCGGGAGCGCATTCGCGATATTCCGACGCTGAGCGGCGTCACAGGCGAAAATGCTGCCGAAGTGAAGAAGCACAGCGAGCGACGAGCGGTGCTGCAACGCGAACTGAAGGAGCTGACGAGCTTCCCGATGGCCTATCTCGGCAAGTTTGAGCAGCCGGGGCCGACTTTCCGCCTGCATCGTGGTGATCCAATGTCGCCGAAGGAAGAGATCGCGTCGGGTGGGTTGTCGCAGTTCGGCGCGAAGCTGGATCTGGCGAAGGACACGCCGGAATCGGAGCGACGCGTGGCTTTGGCGAAGTGGCTTACGGATGCCAAGAATCCGCTCACGGCTCGTGTGATGGTGAATCGGCTGTGGCATTACCACTTCGGCACCGGAATCGTCGATACGCCGAGTGATCTTGGCTTCAACGGCGGCAAGCCTTCGCATCCGGAGTTGCTCGACTGGCTGGCGGCGGAATTCATGAAGCGAGCCTGGAGTTTGAAGGAGATGCATCGCCTGATCATGAACTCGGCGGCGTATCGGCAGTCGAGCGCTGCGAATGACGCAGGTTTGAAGGCGGATTCGGGTTCTCGGCTGCTGTGGCGTTTTCCAACGCGGCGCATCGAGGCAGAGCCGTTGCGGGACACGATCCTCGCTGTGAGCGGTGTGCTCGATCTCACGATGGGCGGGCCGGGATTCGATCTGTTCGAGCCGAATGACAACTACGTGAAGGTCTATCAGTCGAAGCAGGAGTTCGGGGCCGACACGTTCCGGCGCATGATTTATCAGAGCAAGCCACGGGTTCAGCTCGATGACACGTTTGGCGCGTTTGATGTGCCAGATGCGGGCCAGATCGCCCCTCGACGCACATCGAGCACGACGCCGCTGCAGGCGCTGAATTTCCTCAACAGCACGTTTGCGATGCAGCAGGCCGGTTTGTTTGCCACACGGCTCGAAAAAGAAAGTGGCAAGGCGGCTGATGCGCAGGTGAAGCGGGCGTTTCAACTGGCCTACCAGCGTGATCCGCGTGCGGATGAGCTGAGCGCGTCCACGCAGCTGATTTCCGAGCACGGACTGGCGATGTTTTGCCGGGCGCTGCTCAACACGAGCGAGTTCATGACCCTTTACTGATCCCCAGCCATGAAAAACCATCTCCTTTCACGTCGCACCTTCCTGAATCAAAGTGTCAGCGGGCTGGGCAGCATCGCTTTGACGTCGCTGCTGGCCCAGAAGGGCCTGCTGGCGAATGATCCGATCCGGCCGCTGATTGATCCCTCACGCCAGTATGCGCCGAGGCCGCCGCATTTTGAGCCGAGAGCGAAGAACGTGCTCATGATCTTCTGCTCGGGCGCCATCAGCCATGTGGACACGTTTGATTACAAGCCGGAGCTGGTGAAACGCCACGGCATGCCGCTGCCAGGCGCGGCGGACTTGATCACGTTCCAAGGGGCGCAGGGAAATCTGGTGAAGCCGCTGTGGGAGTTCAAACCGCGTGGACAAAGCGGGAAGATGATCAGCGATCTGGTGCCGAAGATCGCGGAGTTCGCGGACGACATGTGCTTCATCCACTCGATGACGGCGAAGTCGAACACGCACGGCCCGGCGGAGAATCAGATGAGCACCGGCTACATCCTCGACGGCTTTCCGGGCATCGGCTCATGGGTGACGTATGCGCTGGGCTCAGAGTGCGATGACATGCCGGCCTTTGTGGCGATCCCCGATCCGCGTGGCGTGCCTCAGATCGGCTCGCGGCATTGGAACTCGGCGTTTTTGCCCGCGGTGTTTCAGGGCACGGCCTTCAACGCGAGCAAGCCGATCCCGAATCTGCTGCGGCCGACGACGGTGAGCGAATCTGCGGACCGCGACACACGCAAGCTGGTGAAGTTCTTGAATCAGCGCCAGACGGCGGAACATCCGGCAGACAGTGACTTGGCGGCGCGTATTTCTTCATACGAACTGGCGGCGCGAATGCAGATCGCGGCGTCCGAGGTCGGCAACATGGCGGGCGAGAGCAAGGCGACGCTGAATCTCTATGGCGTGAACGACAGCAACGAAAACAAGGCCGGTTTCGCCAAGAACTGCCTGCTGGCGCGGCGCTTGATCGAGCGCGGCGTGCGCTTTGTGCAGCTTTTCAACGGTTCCTACGCGATGGGCGAGGGCGTGGGCAACTGGGACGGGCATAAGACGATCGAGAAGCAGTATTCCGTGCATGGGCCGATCCTCGACCAGCCGGTGGCGGGTCTGCTGAAGGATTTGAAGGCCCGCGGCCTGCTCCAGGACACGCTGGTGGCCTTTGTGACCGAGTTTGGCCGCATGCCGACCTTCCAAAAGGGCGCAAACGGCCGGGATCACAATCCGAAGGGCTTCACGGTCTGGTTAGCCGGGGCGGGCGTGAAAAAGGCCTTCAGCTACGGGGCCACAGACGAGTTCGGCTACCAAGCCGCCGAGAAGGTGGCGACCATTTACGATCTGCACGCCACGATCCTGCACCTGCTGGGGATCGACCACGAACGCCTGAGTTATTACAACAACGGCATCGAACGGCGGCTCACGGACGTGCACGGGCATGTCATCCGGGAGGTATTGGGCTGAAAATTCCGTTTGCTTTCCGTTCCGAAGTCTCCACCATGCGCGTCCCCAAAACCTGACCCCACACTGATCCGAATCATGGCCGTTGTCCTCCGTCTCCGCAAAGAAGGTGCCAAGCACCGTCCGGTGTTCCGTATTGTCGCCGCAGACAAGCGTTTCCCGAAGGAAGGCCGTTTCCTCGAAATCCTCGGCACCTATGACCCGCAGAAGGGCCTTAAGGGTGCTACGGTGAATCTGGATCGTGTGAACGCCTGGATCTCTCAAGGTGCCAAGCCCTCCGAAACGGTGGCCAGCATCATCAAGACCGCTTCCGTTTCGGCCTAAACCGCCATGGACGCGCCGGAAGCCCTCCGCGAGTTCCTTTCGTATGTGGTGGCGAATCTGATCGACCACCCGCAGCAGGCGACCATTGCCATCGGCACCAACGTGAACGGGGCCGTCACTTACCGGGTCCAACTGGCCCAGGAGGATGTTCGTCATGTGATCGGCAAGAATGGCATGACCATCAGCGCCATCCGGGCCTTGTTGAACACCGCAGCGGCCAAGCACGGCATCAAGATTTCACTCAAGGTGGGCTCGGCACGGGAAGAAGACGCGGAAGCGGCGGCAGCCGCCGAATGACGAAACCAGAATGAGGAATGCCGAATGAGGCCGGAAACTGGCTTCGGTTTAGTTCTTTGAAATTCGTCATTCTAAATTCGACATCTTTTCACGCACACTTGCTGCCTGCCCACCACCCGAATGCGGCGGCGGAGATTCCCAGGACAATGCTGCCAAAAGCATTGAGCAAAGCCAGCCACGAATGCTGGTTGACCAGCAGCAGCCAGGAATCGTTGGCGAGCGTGGAAAAGGTGGTGTAGCCGCCGAGAAAACCCGTGGCGGCGAACAGCCACGGGCCGCCGCCTTTGTCCTTCATGGCGGGCAGGGCAAAGAGAAAACCGATGATGAAACTGCCAAGGATGTTGGCGGCAAACACACCCCAAGGGAAAGTTGCCTTTGGAAGCAGGCGCGAGAGTCCTATGACGGTGATGTAGCGCGCCACCGAGCCGAGGCCGCCGCCGAGGAAGACAAGGAAAACGTCACGCATGCGGCTCGGCGGAGGATTCGCCATCCGGCATCTCGGCGGGATGGGCAATTGCAACAGCCTGCGTCAGTTCAGGCAGCCGGGTGATTTCAAGACGTGGGAAACGCGGCAAAATCTGCCGCCTTAACTCCTCGATGAGTTCCTGTGCCATCTCGCGGGTCATGCCATCGTCGGTCATCAGCCAGCGCCTGGAAAACCACCCGCGGGAAAGAGTCACATGGACCTGGAAACTGCCCCGCTTCATGCGCGCGCCGATTGCCGACACCTGCGGCCAGGAAAAAAAGGCCACGCCATACCGGATGCCGCCCTCACCGATGGAAAGCTTGAGCGAATAACCGGTGATGAAGGAGAAAAACCAGGTGGTTCCCAAGAAAAAGAGCAGGCAGCCGATCACCGAGAGACCTGCGGCGATCTGCATGTTTTGCGGGGAGATTTCATCCTCCTTGAAAAAGTGCAGCAGCACCCACAGCAGGATCACGGAGGCTCCACAGGACATCATAAAGCCCAGCACGCCATGCACAGGCTTGTAGGTGTGGTAGCCAGTATGCACCACTCCCGGATGGCGTGTGGTCGTCAGCATGGCGCGGCCTCCTTCCTGGCTCCGCCGATCGTCTGCGGAGCGATGCGCGCACGCCAGATGTAGCGCTGGAAGAGCACCTTCACGGAGGCGGTGAGGGGCACGGCGAGGATGGCGCCCAGCAGCCCGCCAAGGAGCAGCCCCCAAACCAGCACGGAGGCGATCACCGTCATGGGATGCAGCCCCACGGCCTCCCCCACGATGCGCGGGGTGATGAAAAGCGCGTCGATCTGCTGCACCAGCGCAAACACGCCGGTGACGACGAGCGGCATGATCCACCACGGGTCACCGGGAATCAAAGCACTGCCGCCCTGCACCGCCGCGATGATGACCGCCGGAATCCAGCACAGCGCGATGCCGAGGTAAGGAATAATCCCCGCCACGCACAGCGCCAGTCCGATGAGCAGGCCGAAATCGAGGCCCACGACGACGAGCCCGACGCCGGTGGCGATGCCATTGATGACGCTGACGAAAAGCTGGCCGCGGAAAAAGGCGACGAGGTAGCCGTTGATCTCGTTCAGGCAGCTCACGACCTCGTCCTTGAAGGCCGAGGCACGCAGCGGGAGGTAATCCGACCACTGCTCCTGAATCTTCGCGCTCTCGATGAGGAAGTAATACAGGTAGAGCGGCACGATGATGAAGGAGAGGAGGAAACCGAACACGCCAAGGAAGCCGCCCACGCTCGATTTGATGAAAGTCCAGGCCATGCCGGGGATTTTCGGCAGGTTTGTCTTCGCCCAGTCACCGCTAAGGAAAGTTTGCAGGTCAAAATTCTCACCAGTGTCTGCGTTCGGCGCACCAGTCTCCGCATCGGTCGCGCCGGTGGCAGGTTGCGCGGCAGGCGGCTGGACGGCGGCATGCGGCAGCAAGGTCACGCCGTAGTCCTTTTCCACCTTGGCGTTGAAATCGACCACCGCCTGCCGTGACTTGGCGACATACACCGGCACCCGTTTGGCCAGATTTGCCGTCGGGTCGCCGAGCTTCACCACGATCCACCAGCCGAGGCCGCCGAAAGCCAGCGTGAACACCACAAAGGCCAGCAGCACCGAGCGCTGGCGATTGAGCCCCCGCCGCTCCAGCCACTCCACCCCCGGCTCCAGCAGGTAGGCCAGCACACCGGCCACCGCGAAGGGCACGAGGATCGGCTGCAGGAAGGCCATCACCTGAGTCAGCAGGTAGATGAAACCCACGGACAGAGCACTGATCACCGTGATCGACAGCGCCGTCACGGCGGTCCACATCACATTGCGCTGAAAGGCGGTGGGCAGGTTCTTCATTGGGGCGAATGACGCGCATCCTAGCGGCTCCGCCTCGTTTGGGAACTCCAAATCTGCGGGCAGATTCGACACGTCCACGACGTTTGATCCTGAATCATGCCCCAGCCACCCCAGCCCCAGCCCGTCAATCCGGCCGACCTTCCGCAGCTCGCCCGCGCCACCATGAAGGCCGCGAAGTTTCCCATGCTCGCCACCGTGGACGGCGACCAGCCCCGTCTGCGCCCGGTTTCTCCCGTGCGTACCGATGGATTCACCGTCTATGTCGCCAATCTGCGCCGCTACGGCAAAACCCGCGAGCTGGAGCTGAATCCGAAGGCCGAGCTCTGCTACACCGACGACGACCACCACCAGGTGCGCATCACCGCCCGCGCCGAAATCGTCACCGACCGCGCCCTCCGGGAGGAAATCTGGGCCGCGAACCCTCTGCTGCGCGCCTACCTCGGCACTCTCGACAATCCCGAGCTCATCATCTACCGCTTCGTGCCCGAACGCGTGCGCTACATGCGGGAATGGGCGCTGGAGTACTTCGAGGTGCCGGTCTGACCCTGCGACCGCCTGCTAAACTGCGGCCAGTCGATGCTTGCCATTCGCGGAGTTTTTTCGTAAATACCCGCCCGCATGGCTGACGAATCCGCTCCTTCCTCACCTACGTCCGACACCCCGCCGCCACGCACCACGGGCGGAGGCTTTCGTTGGGAACCACCGACGGCGGAGGAGCTGCAGAACCTAATGCCGGGTTACACCATCGAGAAGATCCTCGGTCGTGGCGGCATGGGCGCGGTGTATCGCGGCGTGCAGACGAACCTGGATCGTCCGGTGGCCATCAAGATTCTCCCGCCCGGCGTCGAAAAGGAGGACCCCAGCTTCGCCGGGCGCTTCAAGAGCGAGGCGAAGCTCATGGCGAAACTCAATCATCCCGCCGTCGTCGCTGTCTATGACTTCGGTACCACGCTGGGCGGCCAGCTTTACTTCGCCATGGAGTATGTCGATGGCAGCGATGTCTCGCAGATGATCGCCTCGCAAGGCAGGCTGCCGCCGGAGCATGCGCTGGCCATCACCGCGCATGTGTGCGACGCGCTCCAGGCCGCGCATGAGCTGGGCATCGTGCATCGCGACATCAAGCCCGCCAACGTGCTGCTCAACATGAAGGGACAGGTCAAGGTGGCCGACTTTGGTTTGGCGAAGGTGGAGGAGCCCGGCAGCCACGGCCTCACGAAGACGGGTTACGCCATGGGCACGCCCGACTTTGTGGCCCCCGAGGCCCTGATGCTCGGCACCGCCATTGATGGCCGCGCGGATTTGTATGCGGTGGGCGTCATGCTCTACCAGATGATCACGGGCAACATCCCGCGTGGCGCGTTCAAGCCCGCCTCGGTGCTCGTGCCGGGTTTGGACCCGCGTTTCGACCCCATCATTCTCAAAGCGATGCAGCACGATCGCGCGGACCGCCATCAAAGCGCCGCCGAGCTGCGGCGTGAGCTGGATGTGATTTTGACGGTGCCCTTCGTGCGCAATGACGCGCCGGTGAGCGCGGCGATTCCTGTGGCGCAAGTGGCCCAGGCCCCCGGCCAGCGCAGCGCCGTGGCGCAGAAGCCCGTCGGCAAACCGCCGCAGCCGTCAAAAGGGAGCGCGGAGACTCCTCTCCGCTCGTCTGCTCCAGGCGGTGCAGCCGCGAAGAAACCTGAAGCGGGCAAAAGTGCCCGCGCTCCTCTCCTCATCGGCCTTGGAGCCGCCGCGGCCATCGGCATCGGTGCCTTCGTCATGTTCGTTGGCAAGAAGGACGCGAAGCCAAAGAGTTCAGGCGCTCCTTCGAGCGGAACCAGTGTGGTGCAGGCCTCCGGCCTGCCTCCCAAACCCGCAGCCGGGACGGCGGCACCACCTTCCAAGCCCGCTGAACCTCCCAAAACCACAACCGCTTCCTCTCCCGCCGCCTCCAAGCCCTCCGAGCCTCAGTTCCCACCGGGGAAGTGGGTGAAACTTTTCCAACCCGGCTCTGCATTCAAACCACCTCCTGGCGCCACCTATGATAGCGATTGGATGCACTTTTCAGGCCCGGCATTCGCTTCGGATTTGGTGGTGCACAATCAGGGCGGACGCATGGTGATCGATAAATTGAGCAGAGCGGACCCAAACGGGAATGCGGCAATTATACAACTTCGATATCAAGATCGTGATAACACCTATGCTTTGCGCATGAGAAGTTCTGGCGCTTTCGAACTTGTTTACACCCCTGACAGAGACCAACTAGATAGCGATAAAGCGGCCTATTTACACCGGGGCAAGTTGGATTCTCCCTCTGATGCGCCTGTCGCCCTGGAAGTTGCTGGAGTCGGGACGACTTTGATCATTCGACTTAATGGCAAACTCGTTGCCACTGTTAAAGACACCAAGCTTAAAGAGGGCAGACTTCGAGTGATATCAGCTAACGGCGTGAAGGCCGTCGAAGTCATCAACCTCGACGGCCTCAGCGAGGCCGAGGCGCTCAAGATCCTCGGCGTGGATGAGAAGGGCAATGACTTGCGCCAGCCTGCTGCCGTCACATCCAGCGCATCGACTTCCGCCTTACCGGCGGCATCCAATATCTTGCCACCGTCTCAGCCGCTTAGCCTCCGCTTTCCCCTGACCATTCCAAAACTTCCCAGCATGGCCGGAGATGCCGTCGTGTTCCGTCTTGATGGACTGCCGATGACAGGCAGCGATGCGGAGCTCAGCCCGCCGACCAATGTGCATGACGCGGTTAGGATATCCGCTTTCGACACAAAGACCCCTTCATTTGCGAGTGTGCATGCCGTGATCGTGCGCGCCGATGGCTCAGCCATGGCCTGGGGACACGATGTCAGCGGATGCACCAAGATACCTTCGTCATTGAAGGATGTGGTGGACGCAGCCGCAGCAGGCAGCCGCACGCTCCTCATCACCGGCGGCGGACGCTTGCAGTACTTCGGCAGTGCCAGCGGACGTGATCTTTCCGGCTTGGAAGACGGCAAAAAGCCAGTGGTATCCCTTCAACTCGGCGATGGCTTTGATTCCGTCCAGGTGGCGTCCGGTGAAATCGTCAGCCTTCGCACCAACCGCCACTCAAATGACAATCCATTGATCAAACTCGGCCCGCTGGCCGCCATCGCGCGTCACGGAGACATCGCAGCTGCCGTTTTACCTGATGGGCACATCTCATGGATCAGACCCCCAGGCAAAGCATCCACCTCAGAGCCCTTCCTTCGAGGGCCCTTCGAGCACTTCCGTCTGGCATACTTGGGAGGTCAGTGGATAGCCGTTGCTTTCGATGGCAAAGGCCCCGTGGGCGTCCACCCAGAAAACAAGGCACAGCTGTTCACCGGCATGACCGAGGTTGTGACGAATGGCGCCATCACCGCCGGACGTATCGGCAATGACACTTGGAAGTTTTACGGCGACAAAAGCCAACTCGATGCCGCAGCATGTGAGGCGGCCTCCAAAGGATGCTTCACCCTCGTTCTCACTGCAAAATATGGATTCGGCATTAAGACCGCCGCTGTCATTGCCGAGGAGCACCAGGCAGCGCAGGCCGAGGCCATGGCCGCCATCCCGGAGCTGAAGACGCTGCATGAGCAGTTCGTGAAGCTGCAAGCCGAGCGCGTCACCGCGCCCTTCGAGGCGGAGTTGGCGAAGCTCAACGCGGGTTACGTCGGCGGCATCGACCGGGAGATTGCGAATGAGAAGAAGGCCGGGCATCTGGATGGCGTCATCGCCCTGGAGGCGGAGAAGAAGCTCATCGCCGACAAACAACCGATCCCCGCCGAAGACGACGCGGCGACCACCGAGGCGCTCAAGAAGCTGCGCGGCATCTACCGCGCCGCCTACGCGAAGATTGAGGCCACCCGCGTCGCGAATTTGAAGCTCCTCACCGATCCGCTGGACAATCGCCTCAAGCAGTTGGAGGCCACGCTCACCCAACAGGACCGCATCGCCCATGCGAAGACCGTGCGCGAGTATCGGGAAGGATTGGGTAGGGCGGGCAGTCCCTTGCCCGCCGCCGCCACGCCCCAGACGGTGCTTGGAGGACCAAGCGCCCTACCGCTGAACCCCGCCGCCATGCTCGCCATGAAGGACGGCTTCACCAACAGCCTCGGCATGAAGTTCCTGCCCGTGAAAGGCACCGAGGTGCTGTTCTGCATCCACGAAGTCCGCTACAGCGACTACGCGGCTTATGCCGCCGATTCACCCGGCGTGGACGGCACCTGGAAAGATCAAAGCGTGGATGGCTACGCCCTCACGGAGAACAAAGAAAACCATCCCGTCACGAAAGTGAGCTGGGAGGACGCGCAGAAGTTCTGCGCCTGGCTTTCCAAGAAAGAAGGCAAGCTTTACCGCCTGCCCACCGATGAGGAGTGGAGCATCGCCGTCGGCCTGGGGCGCAAGGAGAAGCCCGGCAAAAACATCACCCCGGCCATGCTCAGCGGCAAAGAAAGTACCGAGTTCCCCTGGGGCGGTGAATTCCCTCCGAAGACCAAGGACCAGGCCGGGAACTACAGCGATGCGAGCCGAAAGGCGAAGGCACCCATCGGTGCCGCCCAATATCTCGAAGATTACGATGACGGCTTCCCAACCACCGCACCCGTGATGAGTTTCAAGCCGAACAAGTTTGGCCTCTATGACATGGGCGGCAACGTGTGGGAGTGGTGCGAAGACTGGCTCGATGCTGCACAAAAAGACCGCGTTCTCCGGGGTAGTTCGTGGACCAGCTACGACCGCGGCAATTTGCTGTCGTCGTGTCGTGATCGCCGAATTCCCGGGTATCGCTACAACCACAGCGGCTTCCGTTGTGTGCTGGTGGTGTCTGGAGGCTAGGCTCGCACCCTTAATCCTTTGCTCGAAATCTGCGCGCAGTGTCGATGCCGCTGCCATCGCCGCCTTCCAGAAAGAACGCGCGGACGTGAAGGTGACGCGCTGAGTTCGAAGGGAGCGCACGCGTCCCGCGTGCTGTTTCCCGCGTCCTCGCGGGGAACGGTGCTGGCGTTCACATCCTCTCCTCAGCCGTGGCAGACCCGGCGCACACTCAGGGACGGGCTGCGGCGGGACGCCGCCGCCGACACGCGGGACGCGTGTGCTCCGGTTTCCAGAAAGAACGCGCGGACGTGACGGTGACGCGGTAGCCCTGTAGGCGCAGTCACCAGACTGCGGAAGGCGAGCGTCCCCAGGCTCTCGACAGCTCCCGAATCTCCTCGTTCGGGCGAACGAGCCTACGGCGGCCTCCCTAGCTCAAGAGCAGGAAGAAAACACAGTGGCACATCTTTCCCGCAGATGGTAGCCTTCGCTATATGACGGTAACTCTCCAAATCCCCGACTTCATCGCTGCGAGTCTGCACCTGATGGACTCGGGGCGCGAGCAGCGTGTGCTGGAGGCGTTGGCGCTGGAGGGCTATCGCAGCGGCGATCTTTCGCGCGGGCAGGTCGGCGAGATGCTCGGCATGGACTACTGGGACACCGAGGCCTTTTTGAAGCAACATGGCGCGGGTTATGGCCTGAGTGCGGATGATCTGGAGAAGGACCGCCAAGAGCTCGAAAAAATGCTCGCAGCGGCATGAACGCCGTCGTCACGGACACTTCCCCCCTCAATTACCTGATCCAAATTCATCAGGCCGGCTTGCTCGGCAGATTGTTTCAGAGAGTGATCCTGCCGGGCAGTGTGCTGCGAGAGCTGCTCGATCCGCACGCCCCAGCCTTGGTGCGCGAATGGTGCCGCGAGCTTCCTGATTGGATCGAGCCGCATGACCACGCAGGTCCGGCCGTGTCGTATGGGCTCGACGCAGGCGAGACAGAGGCCATCTCCCTCGCTCTCGATCTCCGCATCCAAACGGTGATCATGGATGAGCGCAAAGGCCGGCGTGTGGCCGAGGAGCATGGTCTGACCACCATCGGCACACTCACGCTGCTGGAAGCCGCTGATGCGAGAGGCTTCCTCGACTTCGAGAACGCCCTGAATGACCTTCGTGCCACCAATTTCCACGCAGGCGAGAAGCTGCTGTCCGCCTGCCTGGAACGTGTGAAGCAGCGGCGGAATGCCTGACGGACCCATCAAACCGGGACACTGCGGAAAGAGATGCCCGGTTGCGCCATCGCGCTGATCAAGCGGTATGATTGAGGACGGCATGTAGGCGCAGTCACCAGACTGCGGAATGCGAGCGTATCCCGGCTCTCAACAGCTCCCCAGTCCCCTCGTTCTGGCGAACGAGCCTACGCCCGCCGATGTAGGCGCAGTCGCCAGACTGCGGAAGGCGAGCCTCCCCAGGCCCTCGACAGCTCCCGATCCCCTCGTTCTGGCGAACGAGCCTACGCAGCGGGCTGCGGCCAAAAAAATCCTTGCCATCCGGCCCGGTTTTTGGTGCAATTTTTCGTCACCAGCCCGCCTCCTGCCATGAAGCCTCTTCATTGGGACGCGATCAATCCTTTCACAGGAAAGCCGTTCACTTGGGATGACCCCAATCTGAGATGGGGGGACCCCTCCTATTACCTGGAGCCCGGAGACGAGGGTTTTGTGCCTTACAACACGCCGGCGCCGAAGCCCGCGCCGAAGAAGAAGCCTTTTCGCCGCAAGGCGAAATCCGCAAACCACAACCCACCCAACCCAACCACCACCATGCCCACGTTCCAATACCACGTGGCCCCCAATCCAAAGGGGGGCTTTACCACGCGTCCCGTCCTTGGCGATCCGGTGACGGACGAAGTGTTCTTCAACATCGCCGCCACCAAAAGCGGCGGTCTCACCGCGGACCAGATCAAAACAGCGCTCACCGCCGTGCTGGACACGATCCTCGAATGCAGCAGCGGCTGCGCCTTTTCCAACGACCTGCTGGGCAAGCTGCGCTTCCGCCCCACCAGCGGCGGCAGCCAGCCAGGACCGGGGGACTTTGACAATCCGGATGAGATGAACTGCGATGTGGCCCTGAGCATCACCGCGGAGACGCGCGATGCCTGGCGCTCCACCCTCACGCTCGAAAGCCTGGGCGAGGTGGGCAAGGTGAGCCCGGACATCGACAGCATCCTGAGCCAGGAAAACGACGCGCCGGGCAAATACGCCCCCGGCACGATGATCGAGCTCAGCGGCCACCGGCTGGACCTCGACAAGAGCGATGTGACGCAGGGCGTCTTCTTCCGCAGCGGCAGCAACGCGGAGGTGCGCGCCACGGTGTATGGCACCATCACGCCCACGTCCCTCTCCGTCCTGGTGCCCGCCACGCTCAGCGGCCCCCTCACCGTCCGTGTGGCGAACAAGATCAACGGCAGCGTGCGCTCCTTCACCTTCATGGACGCGATCACGCCGATCACCTGAGCCACCCCGCACGCACCGCCGGGTCAGGGGTGGCGAATCCACCCCTGACCCATGGCGATGCGAGGGGGCACCCATCGCAACGCCTACCCTGACCCATCGCGCTTCATGGGGTCACCCCTCCCGCTGCCAGGAGTCACTCGTCATGCTTCACAGAGTCACCCCTGGCACCGCATGGAGTCACCCATCGCAGCTCCACCCCTGACTCATCGAAAAGCGAAGGGTGACTCCTCCAGCCTCCAGAGGGCAACCTTCAGCGCATCTCGCCCTTGTGTCGCCCTGACTGGCCCTGCGAATGTGAATAAACTCACGCATTGTGAATAATTTCTTGCCAGTCACTCGACGCTCTGACACTCTTTGGCAATTACCGTGATTCATTCAAAAAATCACATTCAGGGATCGGCAGGCTTGGCACTCCCCTTGCGCCAAAGACAAACCGTCCCTTCCGGTCAAACACCGGAGCCAACCTCAAACACAGAACCATCATGGACCGCGACGACCATCCTGCATCGGTAGCCCAAACCCTCATCTCCACCCGTCCGTCCGATTCTGGTCCTGTCTCTAGCCCCTTGTCACCCGCCCCCGCCAACTCCCGCCGCCGCCGCTCCGGTCCTGTCGTAGGCACCAAAACCTTCGTCCTGGACACCAACGTCCTCCTCCACGACCCGGCCTGCATCCACCGCTTCGCCGAGCACCATGTCTGCATCCCCGTGGATGTGCTGAGCGAGCTGGACCGCTTTAAAAACGAGATGACCGAGCGCGGCTCGAACGCCCGCGAGGTGCATCGGGCGCTGATGAAGATCTTCACCGCCAAGGACGCTTCCGTCACCGAGGGCGTCCCCACCTCCGGCGGCGGCAGCATCCGCCTCGCCGTTTATGATCCCGAGGACGCCCGCAAATACGCCAGCGTGCAGGGTTTCGAGCGCATCTTCCACGACCTCGAAAAAGCCGACCACCGCATCCTCGCCTGCACGCTCTGGCTGCGCGAGCAGGTCTCCCCGCCCGTCATCCTCGTCAGCAAGGACCTCAACATGCAGCTCAAGGCGCGCGCCGTCGGCATCGAGTGCGAGGATTACCTGCACGACAAGGTCGAGCCCCGCGAAGTCGCCAACTTCGACATCGCCCGCATCGAGGTCACGCAGCACGAGCTGCAGCGCTTCGCCAGCAGCGGACGTCTCACCCTGCCGGAGCAGCGCATCGCCGGCATGGTCATCAATGACTACGCCCTCCTCTCCGCCGGGGAAAAGGCCACCATGCCCGCCAAGCTGGGCGCCAACGCCGAATTCGTCCGCCTCCATCACACCCCCGAGTCCATCAAGGTCGGTCAAGGCCGCGCCATCAAGCCCATGAACCTCGGCCAGGCCTGCCTGCTCGACGCCCTGCTCGACCCCGAGATCAGCCTCGTCACCTGCTACGGCCAGGCGGGCACGGGCAAAACCCTCCTCGCCGTCGCCGCCGGTCTCCAGCAGGTCTTTGGCCGCACCTACCACGGCCTCACCGTCAGCCGTCCCATCGTCGCCATGGGCCAGACGGTCGGCTTCCTGCCAGGCTCGTTGCAGGAAAAGATGCGCCCCTGGCTGCAGCCCGTCTATGACGCGCTGGACCTCCTCATGCGCCCCGTCGAAGGCAACCAGCAGGGACCCGCCCGCAAAAAGAACCGCTTCCTCCCCGACCCCCAGCAGGTGCAGGCCCCCGCCGCCCCATATGACCACCTCATCCAGCAGGGCATCATCGAGGTCGAGGCCCTCTGCTACATCCGCGGCCGCAGCATCCCGGACCGCTTCTTTGTGCTCGATGAAGCGCAGCAGCTCACCCCGCTGGAGGCCAAGACCATCGTCACCCGCATGTCCCGCGGCTCGAAGCTCGTCCTCGTCGGCGATCCCGCGCAGATCGACAATCCGTATGTGGATTCCCGCAGCAACGGCCTGGTGTATACCCGCCAGCGCATGCGCGGCCAGGCCTTCGCCGCCCACGTTCCGCTGGTCAAAGGAGAGCGCAGCGCCCTCGCCGAGGCCGCCGCCCGCCTGCTGTGACCTCCATTCAGCGTGCCAGCTCGCCCGTGCAAAAAACGCGCAAAGTTTTTTGAAACGGAATCGACCGCGCCTCGTTTAACGACGCACGCGCAGGCATGGGAATCCAAAAAAACCCGCGCTCTTCGTTCAAACCAAACCAAATCGACCACACACAATCATGAAAGCGATCACCTCGATCCTCTCCATCCTCGCCCTCGCCGCCACTCTCAACGCCGCCGAAGGCGACGCCAAGAAGCCGGAAGCTGGCAAGAAAAAGGCTCCCCCGTCTCCTGAACAGATGATGAAGAATCTCGACAAGGACGGCAACGGCTCCATCTCCAAGGAAGAGTGGCTCGCCTCCCCCGGCGCCAAGAAAGACGCCGCCAAAGCCGAGGAACGCTTCGGCAAGATGGACAAGAACAAGGACGGCTCCCTCTCCAAGGAAGAGATCACCCCGAAGCCCAAGAAGGACGCCAAGTAAGCCGTCTTTGACTTGAGTTTCCGCTCAATCATCAGCCGCACCCGCCACGAGCGAGTGCGGCTTTTTCATCTCACGGCGGTGGCAGCGGCACGTCGTTGATCGTCGGAGCCTGCGGGATCGCCGCCGGGGGAGGCGGCAGGAGTGGATTCGCAGGCAGGGCTGCCGCCGGAGCTGGCTGCATGGCACGGCGTTGCGGCGGAACCGCGCCGGACACGGGAGACACCGCGGCGGGATTTGGCGCTGGAATCACCGCCTTTTGCACCACCTCCGCAGGTTGCGCCGCGCCGGCGGCGGGGTCGGCGAAGGTCACCCACCCTGCCTGGTCGCCCTTTTGCAACTGGATGCGGGTCTTGTCCAAACTGGCACCGGGAGTCACCTGCCGGATCTTGATGCCCATCTCGTTCTCGGAGCCGATGCGGGCCTCCATGACCTGCGAGGTCGTGCGGTCCACCAGCACGGCCACCACGCCGCCGTCGATCTCGTAAACACCGCTCAAGCTGAGGTTGTCCGCGAAGTTCGGCCCGCCCGGTGTTTCCGGGGCCGGCAGATCCTTCGTGGTTACAATGGAGCGCTCCCACAACGCGGCGAAATGCTCCAGCTTCGGAAGCGCGACCGGCGGCGATGCCTTTTTCTCCTCCTGGGCATGGACGCCCAGAGTGCTCAACAACACCCAACCGAGAACCGAGAACTGAGAACCGGAAACTTTCATGATTAGTTGGCTTTGGTGACCTTCGGGGCCGCTTTCTCGCGGTAGAACTGCGTGAACTCGACCTCGACATTGACGGTCTTGTTCGAGCCGCTGGGATTGATCTGCAGCCGTGTGACGCCGAGAAAGCTCCCCGGCTTCTGCAACTCATGCAGCCACGAGAAAAGGGCCTTCTCCGGCACTCCGGTCAGGATGGTCTTGATGGCGGCCTTGTCGAAGTGCCCCTCCTCGTCGTCCACCGGCAGGCCGTCGGCGCCGATGACGCGCGCCGGTTCAAGGAACTCGGTGGTGCCGATGGTCAGCGAGTGCTTTTGCGCCTCCTGCGAGACGACTTCGAGCAGCTTGGCGGACGCGTCCTTGTTGCTGGTGAAGCCGGGCACGGTTTCATCGAGCCAGGCGTTCCGCTCCGCCCACTCCGCGCCCTGGGAGATGGCCAGGTTCATGGAAGCCAGGCGGTCGCGCAGCAGCGCGACCTCGTCGCGCACCTCGAGGAAGTTGCGGAAGGCGAAAAGGCCGCCGCCCACGAGCACGATGCCGATGAACAGCGCGGCGAAGACGCCGAGGAGCATTTTCTCACTCTTTTTCATCGGCGGTGCCTCCTTTCATCTCAAAAGTCGCGCTCTGGTCGCTGGCGATGACCGGCGGCGGGCCGTCGAGCGCGAACCTCTCCAGCGCCTCGCTCGTTTTGAGGGCCTGGGTGTATTCCAGCGCGAGAGAGGCATTGGGCATGCGGCCGATGAGGCTCAGCTTGTCCGGGGTCCACTCCCAATGGGTGATGCTGGCCTCCTTCGAGGCCTCCGGCTCCATGCAATGCAGCAGCACCTGCTGCGGCCACACCGCGGGATCAACCGCAGGCGCGGCCTCGAGCCATGCTTTCTTATGATCCATCACGCGCGAGGCGCGCGGCATGAGATCGGCCACTTTTTCACGCAGCATGTTGCGCTCCTGCATGGCAAGGGCGGTCAATGTGGCGACGAGCGCGACGACTGCGGCGAGCACGGAGCCAAAAGTGAGCGCCAGCATGCGGGTGCGCGCGCTCACGGCTTGGCGCTGGCGTTCTTGGACAAGCTCGTCCGGCATCAGCAGGCTGGAGCCGCGCGGCGGCATCGTCGGCGCGGGCATGTCGCAGCGATACGGCGCGAGACCCGTGGCGCGCTGGATTTTGCCGATGTCGCCGTCCTCGATCCACAGCACGAGGCTTTCCAGACGGCCGAGAACACCTTGGAAGCCGAGTTGCAGGCAGATGTTGTTCAGCTCGGCCAGCGCATGGTCGTCGAGACGGACGGAGGAGAGCGGCGTGCAATAGACAAGCTGCGACCCGCTGGTGATCGCCACCACCAGGCGGCCCAGCTCGCGGAAGATCGTGATGCTGTTCTGCACCAGCGGATAGCAGAGCGCGTGCAGCGTCACTTCATCCGGAAGCCGGGACAGATCGCCCAGCGGCGCGGGCTCCTGCTTCAGCGCGATGATACGCGCGAGGTGCGCGCCGTCCTTCGAAGCCACGCCGCGCACCTGCACGGCGGCCTCGTCTTCACCGGTCTTCGCGCCCATGCGCTCCAGGTGGAGGAGCGCCATGCCGCGGAGATGCTCCTCGCCGCCTTTCAACCAGGCGGGCAGCACCCAGCAATGCGCGGCGGGCAGAGCCAGCACGCGATGCGCGGCCTGACGGCCGAAGACACCGCCATCCGCGGAATGATCAGCGCCTTTCGAGCACGACGCTTCCTCCACACCCGTCCAGCTTTGCCAGACGGACGCGCCGGGGAGCAGCAGCTCGGCGGTGGGTTTACGAGTTCGTGCCATGGAGAGGGATTTCACCACGCCAGACGGCCTGTCCGCCCTGCGTGATGAGAATGAGTTTGCGTTTCAGGGGGCCCAGACGGCCGACGCTTTCGATGCGGCGGATGGGACCGGCGAATTGAATCCATTGCGTGAGCTGCTCGACTGTCTGGCGGTTGAAGATGCCGAGCATCTGCGCCACCTGCGGCACGCTCGAAAGGCGCGCGTCGTCGCGCGTGCGATGCGCGCCGTCGCGACCGGCGCGGAAGGTCAGCAGCGGCTGCACGCGGTCCATCGGCACGTCACCGATCAGGGAAATGACCTCCGCGCTGGCGTCATTGATGTCGATGCGCCCGTCGCCATACACCGTGAACCACTCGCGCCAGTCCGGACGCTCCGCGTTCACGATGTCCATGCCGCGCACGTTCAGCATCTCCTCGACCTCCTTGAACGGACGGTTGAACGGCATGCCGTCGAAGCCGGCCTTCTCATACTCGCGTTTCTCCGCGCCGTTGAGGCTGGCGTTGCTGTCCGCGTCCACCCAGTCCTTCAGCGCGTCGCAAAGCGCGGCGGTGAACTCGGGTTTGAAGCCCCAGCGGTTGAAAAGACGGCGCAGCAGCACCTTGTCACCGGTTTGCAGCAGATGGTTGATGTTCAGCCGCGCCTCCTCGGTCTTCAGCGTCACGTCGAAGCCGCCGTCATCGTCGCTGTTGAAGTGCAGCAGCGGATCATCCTGCTGCATGGCCGGATGACGGGCCAGCTCGATGCCCGCCTCGGCGTAACGCTTGGCAAAAATGCGCCCGCGCATCATCCGCGTGTATTCGGTGTCCGCGTGCAGCGCCTTCGTGGCACCGAAGAGCACCATGCCGAGCACGAAGATCATCCAGAACACCGCGATGAGCGCGGAACCGCGTTCTTTGGAGTGGCGACGATTCGTCGCCACATCAATACGAAGTCCGGATGCCGACGAGTCGTCGGCGCTCCAAAGGTTCGTGTTGTGGCATTCGGTGGTCATTGCGGTGCTTGTGTGCCTTGGCCGGAGAGATCATTCGCGACCCAGAACGTGTATTCGTGCTCACGTGGATCGTTGAGGAAGGCGAAGCGCAGCTTCATGAAAAGCGGCGGCTTGAGACGCTTTTTAGGATCCCAGCTTGTGAACCATTTCTTTTCCTCCGCCTCGTAGAACTGCCACTGCATCTGCTTGAGGTTCTCGAGGATCGGCAGCTCGGCGAGGGTGCTGTATTCATCCTCGCGACGGGCGTTCTGCGGCCGTTTCAGATGACGCACGACCAGCGCGAGGCTTTTTTCGCCGTGTTCGCGCACGAGGCCGAACTCGACCGCGTCGGCCGTCTTGAGACGCTGATCCCACACGAAGGGCATCTGGCTGCCGGTGATGAACAGATTGCCCGACGCGCCTCGCGCGACCTTTTCGACGCCCGCGGCCATTGAGATGCCAGGCGGCACGGACTCAAAGTAATCACGCCATTGCGTGACGAAGTTCGAAATGCGTGTCTCGCTCACACGGGCCGCCCCCATTGACTTTCCGAGCTGCAGCGCGCCATCCGACACGCCAAACACGCCGCTGAGCACCAGGCCCACGAGAACGAGGGCGAGGAGCACTTCGAGCAGCGTGAAGCCTGCAGCGCTAGATCGGGCTGTTGGGCGAATAAACATAGGTTTCCATGGTGCGGACGATGCGGCGCGTGACGCCGTCGGTGATCCAGGCCTCGGCCCGGACGCGGAAAATGTGATCCAGCTCCACCTTGTCCTTTGTGATGAGGCGGACCTTCTCGATGGTGGCGCTGGCGTCGATGTTGTCGGCGGTTTTCGGGAAACTGACCTTCGTCGCCTTGAATTCAGGCTGGTGCGCGACTTCTGCGAGCACCGATTCGAGCACGCGCAGCACCTGCGCCTCCTGACGCGCCGCCGTGGTCGTTTTTGCGATGCCATCAATGGCCTGCGTCATGCCCACCGACACCAGCGCGAACAACGCGATGGCGAGGAGGATTTCGAGCAGGGCGAAACCCGGCGAAGGCCGAACTGGACGCAGGTTCTTCATCCTTTCGCGTGGAAGTCGAGGGTTTTGCGTTTCGCGCAGGCCGTGAGCGCGTCGAACGCGAGTTCGACCGTGCCGCCGGAACCGCTGAGTCGGACTTCGATCGGCTCGCAGATACCGGTGGGGCTGAATTCCCAGATTTCGCCGCGTTTGGGCGCGCGAAACTCACGCTCGCCGAAACGGCGTATTTCAAGCTTGCCGCCAAAATCGGCCGCTGAGCCAAACGAACCCGCGGCGAGCTGCATCCGCACGAGTTGCTGGTTCTTGACAGCCTGGAGCAGGCTTTCACGCGCCGTGGTCTCGATCACCGCCACTGCGCGGCGCAGGCGGTCCTCATCCTTGATGCCGGAGATGCTGATGATCGAGATGCCGAGCATCAAGGTGATGACGGCGAGGACGACGAGCATTTCGACGAGCGTGAAGCCCGCTGCGCGGGAATGAGGAATGGCGAATGACGAATGCCGAACGCTATTGTTCGTCATCGGGCATTCGTTCATTGGGATTTCCTTCGTCATTCTGAATTCCTCATTCGTCATTTTCAAAGCTGCCAGCTTCCGATGTCGTCGGCGTTGTCCGCGATGCCGTCAGGACCGGCGGAGTAGATGTCGAAGCCGCCCTTGTCCTTCGTGCCGGGCTTGCGGTAGTGGTAGGCGTTCCCCCAGGGATCGAGCGGCATCTTCTTCAGCTTGCCCTTCTCAACGAGGATGCCAATGCCCTGCTGGGTGGAGGGCAGTTTCATGGTATCGACCTCATAGGCGCGGACGGCGGACTGGATCTGGTTGATGTGGCCGAGCGCGGTCTTGTTTTTGCCGCCTTCGAGGACGCCGCCGAAGCTGACGACGCCGACTCCGACGAGCAGTCCGATGATGCCGAGGACGAGAAGCATCTCGACGAGCGTGAAGGCGCCGCGAAGATGCCGTGGATGGATGCGGGTGTGTTTCATGGTGGCTGTTGGGTGGATGAGGGTGGTGGTCTTATTTGATGCTGGAGATGGTTTCGAAAATCGTGGTCATCATGATGTAAGCCATGAAGCCGACCATGCCGGCCATGAGAAACACGATGAGTGGCTGGATGAGCGCGGCGAGGGTGTCGATCTTCTTGGTCAGCTCGCGGTCGAAGCGTTCGGCGGCACGCGAAAGAGCGGAGGGCATGTCGCCGGTCTGTTCGCCGACGTTTACCATGTCGAGCAGCAGCGGCGGGAACTGGCCGCTGCGATCAAGGGCGCGTGAGAGGCTCACACCTTCGCCGACATGCCGCTGCACGCCTTCAAACTCGCGCTGCAGGTGCGGATTCTCGATGGCCTGGTGAGTGAGCTGCATGGCCTGGACCATCGTGAGGCCGTTGCCGAGCAAATTGGCCATCGTTTCGAGGAACTGGACGTAGAAGCGCGCTTTGAAGATTTCGCCGAAGAGCGGCAGCCGAAGCTTGAAGCGCGCCCACGGAATGGCGGACTCCGGACGCTGGAGCCAGGCTCGTCCGAGGATCAAAGAGGCGATGCCGCCGAGGAGCAGCATCCACCACGTCGATTTGAACAGCTCGCTGACGCGCAGAACGATCTGCGCGGCCAGCGGCAGCGATCCACCCGTGCTGTCGAGCATCTCGGTGAGCTTCGGGATGAGGTAGAGAACGAACATCAACGAAACGCCGACCGCTGCGACAACCAGGAACGCAGGATAAATCATCGCGGAGAGCACCTTTGACCTCAGGGCCGCGAGGGAGCGCATGTAGGCGGCCTGGCGTTTCAAAATCGTGCTGAGCGATCCGCTGGCCTCGCCGGCAGTGACAAGGGCACAGAACAGGTTTCCGAAACTCGGACTCGTGCTGGAAACAGCCTTCGCAAAGGACATGCCATCCCGCACCTTGCCGCGCAGAACGCTGGCGAGTGTTTTGATGCCGGACAACTCTCGGCGGCGTTCCATCGTAGCGAGCGCCGGCTCGAGCTGGATGCCCGCGCCAACGAGATCGGCGAGTTCTTCAATGAAGAGCACGACTTGGGCGAGCTTGAGCTTGATCGGGCCGCTCGTGATGGGTTCGGCGGTGCTTTTCACCTTTGACGAAGCCTTGGCGTTCGATCTGGCATCGCCCGCGGCCTCGAGTTTGATCGGCTGGATTTTTTTGCGGCCGAGAATGCTGAACGCCTCGCTACGGTCGGACGCGGAAAGCTCGCCGGTGATGAGACCGGAGGGACCTTGGGCGCTGTAGGTGAAGAGGGGCATCTTGAAATGACGAATTCAGAATGACGAATGACTAAGCGGCGAGGCGTGTGTGAGATGGGGTGGCGACAGGAGAGACAGGAGCGGGCGCGTGGCGTTCTGCGGCGGCAGTGACGGAGAGGACTTCCTCGATGGTGGTTTCGCCGCTGAGCACTTTTTGAAAGCCGTAGCCGCGCATCGGGATGTAGCCGTCCTTCATCGCCTGCTTGTGGAATTCGGCGGGATGCGCGCGTGTGTTGATGAGATGCTGCAAGGCATGCGTGACGAGGCAGACCTCGTAGATCGAGAGACGGCCCTGGAAACCGCTGCCACGGCAGGCTTCGCAGCCAACAGCGCGCATGATTTGCCCTCGCACCTGCATGGGGAAGCCGATGGAGCGCAGATAGCTCTCCTCGACATCGGCGGGTGCTTTGCACATGGGGCACAGCTTGCGCACCAGGCGCTGGGCGAGGAAGGCCCGAACCGCGCTGGAGACGAGGAAGGGCTCGACCCCCATGTCGATGAGACGCGTGATGCCGCCAATCGCGTCGTTCGTGTGCAGGGTGCTCAAGACAAGATGTCCGGTCAAAGCGGCACGCACGGCGATCTCGGTCGTTTCGAGGTCGCGCATTTCCCCGATCATCACGACGTTCGGATCACCGCGCAGGATGCTGCGCAGGCCGGCGGCAAAGGTGAGGCCGATCTCCGGTTTGACCGCGATCTGCACCACGCCGGGCATCTTGTATTCGACTGGATCCTCGATGGTGACGATGCGGCGATGCGTCTGATTGAGCTCCGTGAGGAAAGCGTAGAGCGAGGTCGATTTACCGCTGCCGGTGGGACCGGTGATGAGGATGATGCCGTTGGGCAGCTTGAGCAGTTCTTCCACCACCGGACGCACCGTGTCGGTCAAACCGAGGCGGCTGATGGTGACCTGCTGCTGTGCCAGGAGGCGCAGGCTGACGCTTTCGCCTTCGACGGATGGAATCGTGGCCACACGCACGTCGATGGGCGTGCCGTCGAGTTCCAGATTGATGCGGCCGTCCTGCGGCAGGCGCTTTTCCGCGATGTCGAGCCGCGCCATGATCTTCAGGCGGGCGATGACCGATGCCTGAAGCGATTTGATGTTCTCCGGCACGGCCAGTTCCTCAAGGCGGCCGTCGATGCGGTAGCGGATGCGCAGACGGTCGTGCTGTGGCTCGACGTGGATGTCGGTGGCACGCTGGTCGAGGCCGCGGCGGATGATTTGATTCACGAAGCGCACCACGCTGGCCTCCTCATCCTCGGGTTCATCGAGCACGGTGACCTCGTCCTTCAATTCCTCGGAGCCCCAGTCGGCCCGACCGCGCAGGATTTTCTCGAAAGTGTCAGCCCCCAGGCCGTAGAGCTTCTGCAAGCCCTCCACGATGCGAGTGCGCGGTCCCACATGCCAGATCACCGGCATCGGGAGACTCGCCGCCACACGCTGATGCGCGACGAGGTTCAACGGATCGAAGGTGGCGATATGAAGTGTCCGGGCCGGCTCGCCTGATGCTTCATCGGCCGCCTCATCCTTCATTTCTTCGCTGAAAATCGGCAGCAAACGATGCCGCAACGCGATCTCCGCCGGAAGCAGACGACGCAATCCCGACTCCGCGGGTTTTTCCTCATCTTTCGGCTCCCACCATTGCAGGCCGAGCGTTTTCGCCAGTGCCATCAGGAAATCCCTCTCGCGCACGCCTTCGCAATCGAGGACCGCATCGACAAACGACGTCTGATTGAAGCATGCGTCCTCAATCGCCTGCCGCACGGCAGGCAACTCGCCGCAGCCGGCGGTTGAGAGGATCTGGTCGATGAGTGGAAGCATGTGGCTTATGACCCTAAATCAGGTCTTATAATCCCCTATTTTTATGGTTTTTTATAGAAATAGCAAGTTTTTAATACTTCTAAACCATCTGGAGGGCTGAAAGGAGTCGTCAGCGACCATTCAGCCGGGGATTCGCCTTCACCGGGCCAGAGGTCTCCATCCGCCCTTTTTTGCTCTCACTTGGCCTCGTTAATCCGGGCAATCATCGCATCCAGCGAGCCGTTCTTGATCGCGATCCCCCCCCTGGTGTCGATGAGGTAGAGCGTGGGGAAGTTGCGCAGGTTGTAGAGAGAGGTGTTCGGACCGCTGGTGGTGTTGTCGAGCACGTTGCGGAAGGTGACTTGGTAATCGGCGAGCGCTTTCTTCGCCTCGGACTCGATGTCAGTGTTCACGCCGATGACGACGGCGTTTTTGTCCTTCAACTGCGCCGCGGCCTGGTTCATCAGCGGCAGGATGCCGTGGCAGGCGTGGCACCAGCCGCCCCAGAAGATGACGATGACGTGTTTGCCACGATAATCGCTGAGCTTGAAACTGATGCCGTCCGCGTCCTTGCCTTCGATCTCCGGTGCTTCGCAGCCAACCTGGAGGTTCGTCATCTCAAAGAGCATCTTGGCCGTAAAATCGGAGAGCTTGAAGCCCTGGATCGTCACATCGGAGTAATCGGCGTTGAGCTGCTGAAAACACTCAAGCGCCCTGCCCTTCGAGGCCTCACCCGAAACACGATCAGCCGTAGCATCGAAGTTTTTGAAATGAATCGCGCCGAGCGCGTAGAGCGCGGCGGCTTTCTCCTCGCGGTTCGTGTTTTTTTCGATGACCGCCTTGAGGATCGGCTCCGCCGGCAGGCCGTGGTATTCGAGCTGCTTCACCGCCTCGGCGATGCCCTTGCGGTCGGCGAAGACAGAGCCGAGCATCTTCAGCGCCTCCTGTCCTTCGGGAAAATTGGCCGCCCCGGTCACGAGCCATGACACCGCCTTCACCACGTCAGGCTTGTCGAGATTTGCCTGCACGAGTTGCATCATCTTCGTCGCATAAGGACCGGCGCTCGGAATGCTGGAGCGGTATTTGTTCTTCTCCTCCTCGGTCGCGGCGGCGATCATCTTCTGCGTGTTCGCGCGGACGGAGTTCTCATACTCGTCGATGATGGAACGGATCTCCGTCGCAAGCGTAGAGGGAGCTTCCTGGGCGGCGGCGACCAGCGTGAGAAGAAACAGGGCGATGTGTTTCATGACGATTCAAAGGAACAGCGTGAACGGAAAGAGAGGAATCGCAGCATGGCGGCAAGGCACAACAGGAGGCTTCCCGGCTCGGGCACGACCATGAAGGAGGAATAGACGTTGTTGTAGAATGTCACGTCCGCCCCATAGTTTTCGATGTGCGCGGTGAGCGTGAAGGTTTGCGGCGCCAGCCCCGTGCCAGGAGCCTCCACACGATACACGACGCCGTCGGTGAGACCGGCGAGAGAGATATTGAACCCGCCGGCGCTGTTGCTGAACCCGCTGGCGACGAGAATGCCCGTGGCATCGTCGTAAACATGGATCGCTTCGCCCGCCAGTCCTTCACCCGGCGTGTAAAACAAATCGGCTGCGATCGTGTCCTGAAACACCGAGCCCGTGAGGATCGCATCTGCGAAGTAATTCGCGCCACTCTGGCGATACTGCGTGGCGAAGTGCTGTGTGACGACGTAAGGGCCGACAACGTTCACGTTGCCGCCTGGAATCGCGACGCTTTGGAAACCGATGCCGATCTCCTTGAAGAGAGAATCGATCAGCACGTCGCGATGGCCCGCAGGATTTTGAATTCCGTCGCCATAACCGGGCGACGCGCCATTGCCATCCCCCCAGTCGATGACAAATGCCGCGTGGCCGTGGATGATGTTCCTCGTGGACGCGAAGAGATTTTCTGCCACCTCCAGCCAGTTGCCGCTGTAGCCGCCACTTTGAATGCGCTGGTCGAGGCTGAGACCGTCGAGCGTGTGCGACTGCTGGTCGTTGCTGACCATGAGGTTCGAATAAGTCGTCGCGGAGGCGTTCAGCGCATGGCTCCAAGCCACCGGCGGCGCGGCGGAAGGCCCGGAAAACTGCGTCGCGAGTGCCGAGGCACTGGTGCCGAAGAAATTCAGTGTGTTCGCGATGTAGGCGTCGTCTGATTTGGGCGAATCCCACACGCCAAGAGAGGAGAAGTTCACCAGCTTTCCCAACTCACCCTGCGGATCGCTACGGAAGCGGTTCGTGAGTTCCAGCCAATACTGCTGCTCCACCGTGGGATCGGCCGAAAAGACCGTTCCCTGCCCCGCGAGCAGTAGAAACAGCCACGCTCCAAGCAATGGCAAGCACGTCAGCAATCGCGAGGTGCAGCCATGCGGCAATGAAACAACAGTTGGAGACATTGAACCTTAATTTATGATAATTATAAGCCTCTGTAAACCCTGTTTGCCAAACCTCAGTGTGATTACGTCAAACTTTGCCCCACAAAGTTTCTGTTGCACTCCTTGCTTTGTGATACAAAGTTGGTCACATGAGCACGACCGAAGCCGCCTTGGAAAACCTCCAAATCATCCGCTCCCTGATGGAAAAGGCGCACATCTACCGGGCAGTTTCGGCTCCTGCGGCGCTCACAGGCGGTGTGCTGGCTCTAGCGGCTGCTGGATGGCCTGTGTGGCATGCGCTGACGAACCAAGGAGCCGCCGTGATGTGTGACAATTGCTTCCTTTACACCTGGCTGGCCATTCTCGGAGTGGCCTCCGTCTTGAACGTCATTCTGCTCGCGAGGGAGGCCGCACGTCGCAACCAGCCGTTCATTTCCCCAGGCATGCGCATGGCTTTGCGGGCCTTCACACCGCCAATGCTGGTCGGCGGCGTGGTCGGCATCGGTTTGATCATTTTCCTGCACAATCTCACGCTCGCCGCGCTGATCTGGGCGCTTTGTTATGGTCTTTCCCTGCTCGGCACCGCGAGCTTTTCTCCGCGTTCCCTGATCCGCCTCGGCTGGGCATTCGTCGTGACAGGACTGCTGCTTTTCGTCGTCTGGGCCACGAAGCGTGATGTGGATCTGCTATCCAGCGATCTCGCGCCCGCATCTCTTGTCATGGGCATCACCTTCGGCCTGCTGCACGTTGTTTATGCTCTGGCGGTCTTTGTCAGCCGCAAACCTGCGGAGGTGCGGCCGGAATGATCGACTTCGATCAAATCGACAAGCTCATCCACGAAAAGGGCCGCCTCTCGATCATGACGCTGCTCTCCACTCGCGGCGAATGGGCTTTCCAGGATCTCAAAAACGAGCTCGGCATGAGCGACGGGAATCTCATCACCCACCTGCGCACGCTCGGCACCGCCGGCTATATCAAAGAAACCCGGGACGAGTCCGGCACACGCCCACGCACCAGCTATGAGCTCACCGCCGCCGGTCGCAAAGCCTTCAAAGACTACGTCGAAGTGCTCGGCGAGATCGTCAAAGCCGCGCAGCAGACCTGATTGCCCTTCTTTTTGCCCATTCACTTTGCCTCACAAAGCCAACAACACCATGAACATCATCCTCGCTCAACATCACGGCATGTGCTTCGGCGTCCGAGACGCCCTACGCACCACCCACACCGCTGCGCAACGCGCCCCGCTGACCATCCTCGGCCAGCTCGTCCACAATCCGCTTGTCGATCGACATCTCGCCGCCGTTGGCGCTCAGCGTGGTGATCTTGATGACCTTCAGTCCGCCACGACGCATCAAGTCGCCATCACCGCGCACGGCGCCTCTGACAAACATCGCCAATCGTGGCAAAACGCCGGCCACACCGTCATCGACACCACCTGTCCGCTCGTCAAAAAAGCCCACCACGCCCTCGCCACACTCGTCAGCGACGGATACCAGCCGGTCGTCATCGGCCAGCGCCAGCATGTCGAGGTTCGCGGCCTCGTCGGCGACTTTCCACAGGCCGTTGTCGTTCTCGAAGGATCAGACCTCGCACAAATTCCCGCTCATCCACGGCTTGGAATCGTCTCGCAGACCACGCAGCCCGTCGAAAACACGCTACGGCTCGTCGAGGCCATCAAACGCCGTCACAGCACCTCTGAGGTGCGTTTCATCGACACCATCTGCCATCCCACCAAGCAACGACAGACCGCGATGGACGACCTGATTCGAGATTGCGACCACATCGTTGTCATCGGCGGCCGCAACAGCAACAACACCCGCCAGCTCGCGCAAAAGGCGCTCGCCCACGGCCTGCGCACGCTGCAAATCGAACGACCGGATGAACTCGATCCTGCGTGGTTCCGCGATGCTCGCAACGTCGGCGTCACCGCCGGCACCTCCACGCTCGACGAAACCGTCGATGCCGTCATGCAGCGCCTCCGCCAGATCGCCGCCGAACTGCGTACCACACCCGCCCACGAATTTCTCCGCTCCATGCTCCAAGCCGCCTGATCACCAAAGAACCAAGAACAAGAAACCAAGAACGTCGATGAACACCCAACATTGGATCCACCACTTCGAGACCAACACACGCCTCAACCGCGAACTTCAGCTTCCAGACGTGCCTTGCGCGCTGCCGGATGAAGAACGCATCCCGCTTGCACGCTCGCTCGCCGTCTTCCAGCTCGGTGAAAGCGGCGGCGGCACGCGTTTGCGCCGTTACACCCGCAGCATTGCCTCTCTCGAATGCCTCAAGGGCTATCAACGTGCCGTGGACCTCTTCGTCGCGGAGGAGCAAAGCCACGCGGCCCTCCTCGTACGCGCTGTTACCCATTTGCGCGGAAACTTGCTTCAGAAGCAGTGGACCAACTCCATCTTCCGCTGGATGCGGGACTTGGTGAACCTCGAGTTCAACATCCAGGTGCTCCTGACCGCCGAACTCATCGCCGAGGTCTATTTCGGCCTCCTCGCCCTGCGTTGCAGCGATCCCGTCGTCCAAACCGTCGCAAAAAAGCTGCTGCGTGATGAAATGGGCCATCTCTCGTTCCAACGCGACTTCCTGTTCGAGCGGCTGAAGACACTTACACCCGCGATGCAGCGGCTCTGGCGCTGGCAATTTCAAGCCATCCACCTCGCCACCGCCACCGTCGTCTCATGGGATCATCGAGATTGCCTGCGCGCCTTGAACATCACGCCCGCCCGCTTCCGCGCACGCGCCGTGCTGGAAGACCTTCCAAGCACGACTGGAACGCCGCTTGCGCGCATTCGATGCTCAGGAGCGCCAGGCGTCAGATTCCACGCCCGGATACAGCCGTTCGAGCAGCGCCGTCATGCAATCGCCCGCCAATTGATGCGTCTGGCGGAACAAGGCCGCCGGCATCGTCTCCTTTTGCACGCCGGTTTTCCACAGATGATCCACGGCATCAGCATGCTCTTCGAGAACCGCGTCCACCGCCTCGCGCCAATGCTTCGGCTGCTCGCTTTCCTGCCACTCACCGCGACCGCGTCCAAAGTGACAGACCGCGAGATACGTCAGCAGCGCCAGGCGCACCTGCTCGCGAAAATGCTCGCGTGACCAGCGCAGACGCTGGTCGCTGCCGCGCACGAGATTGTAGCTGCGGATCAACGCATACGCGCCGATGCCCGACGCAATGCCACCGAGCAGCGCACCGCCGCCGAAGGTCATGCCACCGAGTTTCAAATCCGCGATCAAACCGCCCATCGCACCTCCGGCGAAGCTTCCCAGCACGCCCCAGATGTTCTCCGAAACGCCATGCGGCAGATGAAAGTGCTCACGAGCCGCCTGGCTGATCTCGTGACCCGCCGCGCCTTTCAATCCATGCGCCTCAATGAGCTTGTTCGTCGCCTGCTCCACACGATCCGCGAGCTGGGAGGCGAGTTTCTGCCGCGCTCCATTGTATTCTTGGTTCAACTCATCGCGCTGCCACCCAACGCGTTCCAGCAGTGTCTCGGCACGCACTTCCACACCATCCAGGAGCGCGGCGGTGAGTTGCTCGGAAATGAGCCGAACAGAATCGCGGAACACGCCGATGTTCCGCTGAGTCCATGCCTTCTTGATCTGCTGAAAGGTCGGAATCTTGGAGCCTTCCATGAGGGGAGCCAGCGACTCCATCAGCTTGTCCTCCTGCACCCAGCAGCGTGCGAAGGCATCCAGCGCGAGCACCGCGCGCACGATCTCGAACTGCTTCAAATGCGCGCGCCACGCATCGAGTTCCGTCGCTTCAAATTCAGAGCTGCCCGGTGTGCCGGTTTGATTGAGCAGCACCACGACCGGCTTGCCCACCCAGCCGAGGATTTCCATCTCCGGGCCGATGTAACCCGCCGCCTCGGGCGATTCGGCAGCGTTCACGAGGTAGAGCACCACGTCAGCGTCATCGCGCACATTTTTGAGCGCCTGGTGGCTGCACCACAGCGGCCGGTCCGTGATACGATCCCACGTTTGCGAAAGGAACCACAGCACCGGGTTGCGCTCGCGCTTCAGGCGCTTCATCAGGCGTGCGCTGTCGCCAAAACCCGGCGTGTCCCAAAGGCGCAGCACGAAGCCGCCGGTTTCGAGCAGGGTGAAGGATTCGTTGAAGAGCGTCACATGCGGCGCGTCACGCACCTCCCCCACATCCTGGCGCAGCAGCGTGCGCGCCAGCGTGGTCTTGCCCGCGTTCGTGTGCGAGATCAGGCTGAGAGTGATGATGTCCGAAGCATCGCGCACCTCCAGTCCCCCCTTCTCCGCGGCAGGAGGCGATGATTTAAATCTGGAGAGCAAGGTGGCCACGACAGGGGGACAATTGGGTGAAGATTACAACAATGGCGCGGAATCGCGTGCGGATTCTTTGCGCACGGCCACGATCACCTCGGTGGCAAGACCTTCGACGGTGCGCGTCCAAAGCTGTTCGCGGCCGGCGATTTTCTCAGGCGACCAGCGTCCGGCGAGGCTGGTGGCGTCAAGGAGGACGATCAAATCCGGCTCCGCATGCTTCGTGAGCAGACGCTGCCGCACATCGGACACCAGGCGGCGCTGCACCTCGGCCTCGGGCGTCGTCGCCATGCTGAAAAGCACCACCACCTGGGCGGACACCGGCTGCCAGGCAGCGGCAAACTCATCCTCCTCACCCGCCGGGATGCGCACATACTCGGCGCGCGCCATGCCGCCAAAGCGTCCGCGCACGCCGCGATCCCACACCTCGCGATGATGCGGCGTGAGCTCCATCGCATGCACCAGCACCTGCACGACCTCGTCGCCGCCCTCGACGGCCCGCAGCAGCCCGCGGACATGATTTCCCCAACTCAAAGCACGGGCGCGGGACGAAATCACCCGCCCGCCGCGAGCCGCGCCGATCCCCGCGAGCATCAGACGCGGCGCGATCACCAACACCAGCAGCGTTCCCGCGTACAAATGAATCCACGTCAGCGCAGGAGCCGGCTGCTCCGCCTTGCCACCCGTGCGGTGCATGCCTTCGAGCTGCTCCAGCGGGACCGGCTTGCGCAAGACGACCGAAGCGGGCTTGAACAAGGTCTCAAAGAACGCCCGGGCGCCCGTTTCACTCAGCAGCGTGCTCTCCCACACCGCGCGATATTCCTTCGACCAACCGCGGGCATACAGCGCCACCGCGCCGCCGAGCGCCAGCATCGCCGCGGCGACGTGCAGCCACAGGCGCAGGCGCATTTGCAGACGACTCCAGGCCAGCGGCCAGACCAGCTCTTCAAACCGTGCGCGCACCGCGCCGCCAAGCGTGTTTTCAGTCTGCTTGGACGCCGCGCTGAAGCGCGAGACACCATGCGCCAGAAACTCCGCCAGCCAGCCGCCGCGACCGGCCAGTGACGACATCGGCATGAGCTCGCAAAACACGCCAAGCACGATCACCACCGCGTTCCATGCCAGCAGACCGACCAGCGGCAGCGCCAGCAGGTTGAACTCGCCCGTCTGTCCCAGGTCGGTGAGCCAGTAACCCGTGATCAGCGCGATCCCCCAGCCCGCGACGGCCCAGGACCAGCGTCCGTGCGGCACGCGCAGCAGTTCCAGCACGCGAATCAGCTCCCCGCGCCAGCCCACCGCCTCCCGCTCCAGCCATTCGGCCCGTTTGTCGAGAAACGACTCGGAGCGCTCGTCCAGCGCGTCCCCCTCGATCTCCTCGGAGACCAGCCCTGCCCGCGTATGCGCCGTCGCCTCACGGCGACGCTCCGCGCTGACGAGCACGCCATCAGCATCGCCTTCTTCGAGGGCGCGCCATTTCAGCACGCGCTGCCAGTCATTCCAATCCATTCAGGGGGTAATTTGCGCACCTTAAACGCGGCTTCGGGCAGATTCCAATCCATCATCTGCTCAAACTCACGGCCCTGGTGGATGCAGTCCTTCTCGGAACAGCAGACGGCGCAGATTCACCAGAGCCGGACGATTCAGCTTCAACGCGGCAGCACTGCACCGGCCAATGCCGGTGATGCCGTCGATGCGCAATGTGTCAGCACTCCAGGCAAAATGCCGCGCCCAGCGATCACGACGCGGATGAAACAAGCGGAATGACCGCCCGGTCACGGGATCAACAGCAGTGGTCTTGTCGGACTTGAACGCATTACAGCCAGCGCACGCGAAGGCCAGATTGGCAGGCTCAGAGCCACCCCCGGCTGCAACGGGCATGACATGCTCGATGCAATAACCACCTGGAGAGAAGGTTTCGAGGGCAAGGCAGTATTCACAACGATGCGCCGCACGATCCGCAACAAGCCGCCTGACCGCGGCGCTGACACGGGACTCAGCCATGCACCGGGCGCTGGATGTTCAGACTGCGCATCAACCCCTGCAAAGTCATGCGCCGCAGCCGCGCCAGTTCCATGGCCCAGCCAAGCCATTCGGCACGATGCTGCTCCAGCACATCGGCCAGCGTCTCCACTCGCTGCTGCTGCTGAGCGGTGAGACCTCCGGCGTCACGTCGCTCAATCAGACGGCGGTATTCTTCCCACTGTCCCGCCGGCAGCCCTGCTTCGAGTTTTTTCTTGAGCCAGGCCTCCCGCTTCGACATCACCAGCGGGTGCTTCTTCGCGCGCAAAGCCGCGATTTGCGGCATCAACTTCTCCAGCGATGCGAATGAAAGCGCTTCCAACTGGTTCAACACACTGCGGGCATTGGGTTTGGCAAGAGTCGCTGGCATGGGAGGAGACTAGACCGGGTTTCCACTCATTCAACCTCCAGCCTCCCTGCGTCCATGCGCAGGTGCAGGTGGCCGAGCGCCGCCGCCTCGCTGCTGGAGTGGGTGACGTGCAAAACGGTCAGCGCATGCTCCTGCTGCACTTTTTGCAGCAGCGAGACCGCCTCCGCGCGCATGCCCTCATCCAGCGCGGAGAGCGGTTCGTCGAGCAGCAGCAGCTTCGGCTGCGCCGCGAGAGCACGGGCCAGCGCCACACGCTGCTTTTCACCGCCGGAAAGCATGTCTGGCAGACGATCCAGCAGCGGGGCGATGCCAAACTGCCCGGCGAGCCGGTTCACGCGTTGATTCAGTTCCTCAGGCGGCACGCCGCGCAGTTTCGGCGCGAAACCGATCTGCTCGCGCACTTTCAGGCCGGGAAACAGCGCCAGATCCTGCGGCACGTAGCCGATCCCGCGCTCACGCGGCTCCAGATGCGTGACATCGACACCATCCAGCAACACACGGCCTGAAGCCGGCTTTCGCAGGCCGCAGAGAATCTCCAGCAGCGTGGTCTTGCCGCAGCCGGTCGATCCCATGAGCACCGCGTAAGTATTCGCCGGAATCGCGACGGTCACATCCGCGAGGATCACGCGCTCGCCGGTCTTCCAGGTGATGTGATCGAGCTGAATCATACTTTTTCCCCCGTCGCACGCACCACCACCAGTACCAGCACGGCCAGCAGCACCATGAATAAACTCACCGCCACGGCAGCTTCGAGATTTCCCACACTCAATTCGAGCCACACTGTCGTCGGTAGCACCTCGGTCTTCATCCGCGTGGCCCCGGCGAACACAAGGATCGGCCCGAACTCCCCCAAACTCCGCGCCCAGGCGATGCAAAACGCCGCCACCATGCCCCGCCGCGCCGCCGGCAGCGCCACATGCCACAGCGCCTGAAACCGCGTGCAGCCCAGCGTCAGCGCCACATCCTCCGGCCGCGCCGAGAGATGCTGAAACGTCCCGCGCATCGTGCGGATCGCGAATGCCGCAGCCACCACAAACTGCGCGAGGATCACACCGCTGACTTGATAGGTGAAGGGAATCGCCATCTCGATCACCTTGCCGATCTTCGTCTGGAAAAAGATCAGCAAGCACAAGCCGACGACCAGCGGCGGCAAGATGATCGGGATGTCCAGCGCCGCATCCAGCCAGGATTTGCCGCGAAACTCCAGGCGGGACATCAAATAGCCGACCGGCACCGCCAGCAGCACGGCAAAGCCTGCCGCGAAGCTGCATGTCGCCAGGCTCAGCCATGTCGCATGCCGGATTTCCGGCGATTGCAGCACCTTCACCCACGAATCCGGCGTGCTGTACGTCGCCGTGGCCCCCAGCAGCAGGAACCAAAAGACCAAATAGCCCGCCATGATCAGCGCCAGGGCCAGCCAGCAAAGATTGGAGCGGTTCAGGCGCATCGCCTCTCAGTTTTCAAACTTCTGCCCGATCTTCTCGTCGAGCCACTTCTTGAGCTTGTCGAGTCCCTCGCCGGTTTCGGCGGAGACGGGGTGGATTTTGATGCGTTTGAAGCGCTCCTTGAAGTGGACGAGGTTTTCCTGCGCCTCGGGAAGGTCGATCTTGTTGGCGATGATGCACCAAGGGCGTTTGGAGAGCTCCTTCGAGTAGAGGGCGACCTCGGTGCGCACGGTTTCGAGGTCGGCGACGGGATCGCGCCCCTCGGTGCCGGCGGTGTCGACGACAAAGAGCAAAATGCGGCAGCGCATGATGTGGCGCAGGAAGTCGTGGCCGAGGCCGATGTTTTCATGCGCGCCCTCGATGAGGCCGGGAATGTCCGCGAGGGTGCCACGGCGGTTTTCGCCGAACTCGACCACGCCGACCATCGGTTGCAGCGTGGTGAAGGGATAGTTGGCGATCTTCGGCTTCGCGGCGCTGAGCTTGGAGAGCAGCGTCGATTTGCCCGCGTTCGGCGCGCCGACGAATCCGGCGTCGGCGATGCTGCGCAGCTCAAAGTGGAAATCCCCTTCCTCGCCAGGCGTGCCGGGCGTGAACTCACGCGGGGCCTGATGCGTGGAGGTCTTGAAATGGACGTTCCCCTTCCCGCCTTTGCCGCCTTTGCAGAGGATGTAGGTGCCGTTGGTCTCGGTGAGGTCGGCCACGGGCTCGTATTTGAGCACGATCTCCCCGGTGGCCTCGTCGAGCGCCTCGGTGATGCGGCTGACGAGCGTTCCGGGCGGCACTTTGAAGGTCATGTTCTTGCCGCTGCGGCCGGTGCACTGCGTGGCGCCGCCCTTCGCGCCGTCCTCGGCGAAGAGGCGGTTGTTGAAGACGTAGTTGCGCAGGCTGTCGGTGCTGGGGTCGGCGAGCAGGATGACATCCCCGCCCTTCCCGCCGTCACCTCCATCGGGACCTCCTTTGGGACGAAACTTGCCACGATGGAAATGGGCGCTGCCATCGCCGCCTTTTCCGGCGCGTGCGTGGACTTTGATCTGATCGACAAACATGACAGCCGAGTTAGCCGGGGATGGGGCCGGGGGCAAGGCTTTGCTTCAAGGTCCCGCCGCCTCCGGCGCGGCGGACTGCACCGCAGGGGCCTTCGAGTAAAACAACTGCATGGCACGGCGGATCTGCGGACAGCGCAGGCTGGCCTGATGAATGGCATCCGGAATACCGCGGCTCCTGGCAAACAGATGATAAGCACCGAGCGCCTCGAAACCGGCATTGAGCGAGCCTTCCATGGGCAGGTAGTCGCGCGCATCGACATCCAGGTTCTCCACCATGCCCCAGGGCGGGAAGTAGCCGGCCTTTTCCATGCGCTGAAGCAGAGCATAAACCTCGGACGGCCTGGGGTGCATGCTGGCGGACATGAGGATGTAATGAGGATGGATGAGGCGCTGGTCAGGCAGATCGACACCGCCGACGTAGTAGCCGTTGCCGGCCTTGTTTTCGCCGGCGGAGAGGCCGTAGATGCCTTCGCGGGCGGCCAGGGAGCCCGGCCAGCGTTTGGGAATGTAGGCGCGCTGCGCGCCGAGCATGGCGCGGCGCACGCTGAGCCAGCGCACTCCGTCGTGCGAGTCCGGTTCGTCGCTGTCGAAGTCGGGGTGAAACAAGCTTTGCAACTCGGTGATGAAGCCGGTGCCCTGCCAGGCCTTGCCGGGGGCGCGCATGGGCGGCGGACGATGCTGCGGATTCGCGATGCCCTCCATGAGCATGACCAGGGCGGACTCGCCACCCCAGTCCTGCCAGCCATGCGGCAGCAGAGTCACGCCGTCATCGGCGAAGCCGTGGGAGAGATGCCCGTCGGGCAGGCGCATGAGGTCGAACTCGATGCTCCGCAATTGTTCGAGCACCTCCTGCTCCACCCGCGACTCCCCCAGCATGCGGGCGGCCAGCAGCATGGACTGCGTGTAGATGGCGGTGTCCACCGTGCTGTACTCGGTGTTCGGGTGGATCTGATACTCGTCATTGCGACGGTGAACGAAATGCGGCAGCAGGCCGCGCGCGGTTTTGAGCTTCCGCACCGCCTCGTGGGTGCGCGTGAGAACCCAACGCGCGTATTCAGGCGTCACGATCCGCAACGGCTCCTGCGCGGCGGCCGCGGAGGCCAGCACATACATGCCGGTGGCGGAGACCGACTCAAACGCGCCCTCCTCGATGTGAGCACGATCCCGCACAAAACCGGTGTCGATGGAATAGGAGCGCGCGATCTTCGCGTAAGACGCGAGGAACGCATACGCGTCCCAGCTCATTTGCGGCAATTCGACTCCGAGAAAGAGGCCGCAGACACGCACCTCGGAACCCGGCTCGGCCGTCCACACGAGTATCTTCGCGTCGCGCACCGCGTCGGAGGCGACAGGATGCACGAACATGCGATGCTGAGGATCATTCAACTCGATCATCTGCGTCCAGCGCAACTCCTGCGATGCTGATTTGATCTCCAACTTGATCCTGCCCCGTCCGGCGGCCTTCATCATGACTGCCGAGACCTTCGGCTGGCATGGGTCGGTGACCGGCTCCGGATAGGCGCGGGTGAAGTCCATCACTCGCTTTTCATTTCGCGCCTGCCCCGCCAGGCTATGCCACATGCCCGCCCATGCTTCCGGCTGCTGCCCGAGGTGCACCACGATCTCGTCGGTGAGCCACTCGATCTCATGCTCGGCAGGACCGTGGAAGCCGAAGTCGCTGCCGATGTGCGTGTAGGTGGTGAATGAATTGAGCCGCTTCGTGCCGGCCGCCACCTGCTGCGTCTCGTCGCGGTGGATGAAATACTCCTGCACCGGCTGCCACACGAGGCGCGTGCCAGGCTGCGCCACCGCCTGCACGCAAAATGCGGCGGCGACGGCTCCAATGGTTGGAAGGAGTCGATTCAAGCAAACAAACTACGCTGCTACCGGCACTGCCGCCACTGCTGGCGCTTCAAAAACCGTTCTTTCCGGCTCGGCAGTTCAGCGCTGCTCGATCGGCACGACTTTCTGGCCGTAGGGCTTGCCGACGTATTCGCTCAGCGGACGGAACAGGCGGTTCTCGCTCCATTGCTCCAGCACATGCGCCGTCCAGCCGCTCATGCGGGCGATGGCGAAGATGGGAGTGAACAAATCGGTCGGGATGTCGAGGCTGTAGTAAACCGTGGCGCTGTAGAAATCGACGTTTGCGTTCAGGTTTTTCCGTTCACGCATGATCTGCGCGATACGCTCGGACATCTGGATCCACTTCGCCTCGCCGAGCTGCTCGGTGAGCTTGATGGCCATCTCACGCAGGTGCGGTGCGCGCGGATCGAGCACCTTGTAAACCCGGTGGCCGATGCCCATGATTTTCTTCTTCTGCGCCAGAGCGTCCTCGACCCAGGCGTCCACCTTGTCGAGGCTGCCGATCTCCTGGAGCATGTGAATCACGCCTTCATTGGCACCGCCGTGGAGCGGGCCCTTCAGGGCGCCGATCGCGGCGGAGATGGCGGAATACATGTCGCTGAGCGTCGAGGCCACGACACGGGCGGTGAAGGTGGATGCGTTGAAGCCGTGCTCGGCATGCAGGATGTAGGCGATGTCGAGCGTGCGCTCGGCCTCCTTGCTGGGAACCTCTCCGGTCATCAGGTAAAGGAAGTGGGCGGCTTCGCTGAGGTCCTTGCGCACCGGCGGCAGCTCCAGGCCCTGACGGGCACGATGGAAATAAGCGGCGATCACACCAATCTGCGCGGTGAGCCGGATGGCATTGGCAAGATTTTCGCTCACCTCGATGTCGTGGCGCTTCAAATCATAGCAGCCGAGCATCGAAACGGCCGTGCGCATGATGTCGATGGGCTTCGCGGTCTTTGGCGCGGTCTTGAGGAAGTCGATCACTCCCTGCGGCAGCTCACGCTCGGCACGCAACGCGGTGGTGAGCTTTTCCAATTCGACCGCGTTCGGCAGCTTGTTGTAGTAAAGAAGATAGACGATCTCCTCGTAGCTGGCCTTGACCAGTTCGTTGATGTCATAACCGCAGTAAAACAGCACGCCCTCCGCGCCCTTCACCTCCCCGAGACGGGTTTCTGCGGCGACGATTCCTTCAAGACCTTTGGATACGACTGGCATGGCGTGTGGGGAGGGGTTGGGGTGTTTGGAAGCAGATAGCGTGCTCAAACTACGGCTCAACCAAAGACTCGTTCGCAAAAAAAGAATTCTTGGGGGATGTCCGGCATCCCCGGCAGAAGGGAGCCGGTTTGGCCTTGTGCGCCGCCCGGCGCTGGCCTAGCTCCGCTCATGGACAGCCCGTTCCGCCTTCTTTTCGTCTGCCTTGGCAACATCTGCCGCTCTCCTGCGGCAGAAGCGGTCATGCGCGCCTTGGTGGAAGCTGAGGGGCTGGCTGGCAGCATCACGATGCGGTCCGCAGGCACGGCCGGCTGGCATTCAGGCAAGCTGCCCGACCAACGCATGCGCAACGCGGGCCAAAAGCGAGGCTACAACCTCAGCAGCCGTGCCCGCCAGGTGAATGAAAACGATCTGCTCGACCATGACCTCGTGCTCGTGATGGACCGGCAAAATCACCGAGATGTGTTGTCCTATGATTCCAAATCACAGTTCAGTGAAAAAATCCGACTCTTCTGCGAATTCTGCACCGGTCACAAAGAGGAGGAAGTTCCCGACCCCTATTACGGCGGCGAGCAGGGCTTCGAGCATGTGCTCGACCTCCTCGAAGACGGCTGCCGTGGCGTTTTGCGTCACATTCGTGAGCAGCGCGGACTGACGCAGGCGTGATGAGCACGCTTCACCACGCTCACCATGTTCTGATCCTGCGCCCTGCTCTTCCACTTCCTCCGACAAACTCACGGTCCCTCATCGCGGCTGCTATTTCATCGCACCGGCCTTCGTTTGAAGCCGACCATGAAATCATCCCCGGTTATCGCCTTGTTGCTGGCTTTCGGCCTGCTCACACACGCCGCTGATCCGCGTCCGAACATCCTCTTCATCGCCATCGACGATCAAAACGACTGGATCGGCTGCATGGGCGGGCATCCACAGGTGAAGACGCCACACATCGACGGGCTGGCAAAACGCGGCACGCTCTTCGCAAATGCCCACTGCCAGGCGCCGCTGTGCAATCCATCACGCAGCTCGTTGCTCACCGGTCTGCGGCCGTCCACGACGGGCATCTGCGGCCTGTCACCCGGCATCCGCGAGGTCGAGCAGACGAGAAATCACGTCACCCTGCCGCAGACCTTCACGCAGGCGGGCTACTTCACGTTCAACAGTGGAAAAATCTACCATGACGGCTCCATGCGGGGCGGCGATCAGAAGGCCGAGTTCAACGAATGGGGCAACCGCGGCCCGATGCCAAAGCCGAAAAAGCCCATCGCCAGCCTCCCGGGTCCGGGTCGCCATCCCGCGATGGACTGGGGCGTGTTTCCAGAAAACGACGAGGACAACGCCGATTGGAAGATCGCGGACTCCGCCATCGACGCGATGAAACGCGCCCCTGCCGGCAAGCCCTTCTTCATCGCCGCCGGATTTCGCCTGCCGCATGTGCCATGCTATGCCTCGCAGAAGTGGTTCGATCTTTATCCCGAGGCCGGTTTGAAGATGCCGCCGGTCAAAGAAGACGACCGCGCCGATCTGCCGAAGTTCGCCGATTTCCTCCACTGGAAGCTGCCGGAGCCACGCTTGAGCACATTGCGTCAATTCAACGAATGGAAGCCTCTCGCGCGCGCCTATCTTGCCTGCGTGAGTTTCATGGACAGCCAGGTGGGCCGCCTGGTCTCCCAACTTGAAGCCTCCGGCCGTGCGGAAAACACGATCATCGTTCTTTGGGGCGATCACGGCTGGCACCTTGGCGAAAAATTGATCACCGGCAAAAACACGTTGTGGGACCGCAGCACCAAGGTGCCGCTCATTTTCGCCGGCCCTGGAGTAAAGGCCGGACAGGTCTGCAATCGTCCCGCCGAGCTGCTCGACATCTTCCCCACGCTGCTCGCGCTCACGAAAATGCCCGCCCGTGATGATCTCGAAGGCCACAGCCTCGTCCCGCAGCTCCAGGATGCCAGCGCACCGCGCGAATGGCCGGCCATCACCACGCACAACAAAGGCAACCACGGCATCCGGACCGAAGACTGGCGCTACATTCATTACGCCGACGGCAGCGAGGAGCTCTACGACATGAAGAACGATCCCAATGAATGGACCAACCTCGCCGGAGACCCGAAACACGCCGCGAAGAAGGCTGAGCTCGCGAAATGGCTGCCCAAGATCGACAAAGACCCCGTTCCTGGCAGCAAAAGCCGAGTGCTGACCTACGATCCGGTCACAAAAGAAGCCGTGTGGGAGGACAAACCGATTGATAAGACCGCTCCGCTGCCCGAGCCGTGAGCTTCATGTGTGAAGAGAGTCTTATTGCGCCCAATTCAGCACATGGTTCTTTGTCTATATGACCACGAAAGTCAGCGCGGAATCCTTGTTTCATTACACTCCTGAAATCGAGAACTTGGAGGGAATTCTTGCCGAAGGTTTTCGGTTTTCGCTCTGCCAAGAGGAATTGCCATTGTCAGGTTATCGAAACAATCCGTTCGATCAGTTTGGGATAACCAAACATGTCCATGATTGTGAGATCGTATGCTTTTGTGATCTGCCGATAAGCCAAACCGAAGATCATCGAAAGCAATATGGCGATTATGCAATCGCACTGACAAAGAATTGGGGGCAAAGCAAGGGAGTCACCCCGGTGCGTTATGTTCACAAGAACTCGCCTGATTTCTTGAGCGAAACGTCGAGCGTTGTCATGGATCTATACAGGGACATGCCTCAATATGATGAAAATATATTCGTGCAGCTAGCCGAAGTAACTGGAGTCGCTCCGACCATTGAGGAATTACAAGCCATTCCCGATTCGGTGAAAAAGTTGATGGTGATCACCAACGAGACGTTTCAAGAGCTACTTTCGCATTGCAGAAAGCTTATGCCTCTCGTCAGGCTCTACGAAGGAGATTGGTGTGATCGTGCTAGTGAAGGCAGGGGCACTCGCCGATTCTACGACGAAAAGGAGTGGCGCGCAGTTCCTTCCAAGGACAATGATCGTTTAACGTTCACGTTCGAGGATGTAACCCGCATCATTGTCAAAACTGAAGATGAAGTGCGGCGCATAGGGAACTATATTATCGCGAACCAGACGATCCTTCGGGTCACGGACACTGTGGCAACGTGGAGAAAAATCCAAACATGGGATGAACTTCGACGTGATGGCTGATTTATGATTTCAGATGTCGATCAAGTATTCTAAATGGAAATTTGGATCGGGCCTTCGTTTCGGCCTCGGCTTTCTCGCGTTCGTTGTCGCGGGATCTTTGCTTTTGCTGGCCTGGCTGAGACAGCGTGAGCACGAGGAGTCGAACCGCCTGTTTCAGGCGCTGGCGCAGGCGGATGCAGACTTTGTGCGGCGCATGAACCTGCCTCGCAGCGCGAAGCTCGCGGACGATCTCGAACAACTGCTGGGCATGCGCATCGAGTTCCGTGAAGCGGGAAAAGCCGCGGCTCCCGATGAGAACACGCTGATGATCCGCCTGGATGACAAAAACGACATGATCTTCACGCGCAAGCCGGCCGCGTCGCAGCTTTCATTGCGCGATCCCGCAACCCGGAACGCCTTCATCGTCTTCTGGCTGCTCTCGGCGCTCGTCGGATGGATGCTGGCACGGGAGCGCATCAAACGGGCGCAATCGGAGCGCCTGGCCATGCTAGGCCGCGTGGCGACGAGCCTGGCGCATGACATCAAGAACCCGCTCGCCTCGATCCAACTTCACGCGCAGTTGATGACGCCTGCCAATGACGAAGACGCGACGGCTCTGAGGCTCATCACATCCGAGTCCGAGGTGATCGCAGGGCTGGTGAATCAATGGCTGCATCTCGCCAATCCACTGCCGCCAAGACTCACGAAGCTGGATGCGGCCGAATGTGTCAGGAGCGTGGCGCAGAACCTCGACGCGCAGGCAAAACACACCTCGGTGCGCATCGAGAACAACCTCGCGGGACCGATTTGGGTCATGGGCGATGCCCAACGCCTGGGACAGGCTTTTCGCAACCTCATCGTGAATGCGATTCAAGCGATGCCACGTGGCGGGAGCCTGCGCATCGAGGCCGAGCACCGGGAGAAAGCGGTCATCATGCGCTTCATCGACAGCGGCTCCGGTTTTTCCGACGCGGCACTCGCCCGTGGCGCCGAGCTGTTCTTCACCGAGAAGGAAGGCGGCATGGGCGTGGGGCTCAACATTGTCGCCAGCATCATTGAGGCGCACGGCGGACAGCTTGAAATGCAAAACAACCCCAAGGGCGGCGCGGTTGTCACCGTGACGCTTCCCTCGCCTGACCAATGAACCCGGCCATCCTCATCATTGAAGACGAATACGCGCTCGCCGCGGCGCTCTCGACCGTGACGCGCCGCCTCGATGCCACGCCGGTGGTCGCCGCGAGCGGACGCGGCGCCATCGACAAGCTCGGCACGCAGGACTTTGCGCTTGTCATTCTTGACGTGGGCCTGCCGGACATGAGCGGGCTGAAGGTGTTGGAAAAGATCCAATCGCTGCCAGAACCACCGCCGGTGGTGATCATCACCGCGCACGGCACCCTCGACACGGCTCTGGAGGCGCGGCGTCTCGGCGCGCGCGAGTATTTTCTCAAGCCGCTCGATCTCGCGGCCATGCAACGGACAATTCGCGAGGTTTTCAAACCGGCGAAAGTCGAGCCGGCCGCCGGAACAACGATGATCGGCTCCTGCGAGGCGATGCAGCGCGCGTTTTCAGTCATCGCGCAGGCGAGCGGTTGTGACACGCCGGTGTTGCTGCAAGGACCACCCGGAAGCGGCAAAAGCCTGGCCACGCAGGTGATTCACCGTCACAGCGCGCGCGCCAAGGAACCCTTGGTCGTGTTCCGGGCCGATGAATGGGCCATGGATCGTGTGGAGGCGGCGCTGGATGAGGCTGTCGCGAAAGCGGGACGCGGGGTGCTGGTTCTCGATGAGATCGGCACTTTTTCAAAACCGCTGCAGGCCGCGCTCATGCATCGCCTTGGCGATTTGAAAGCGCGGGTTTTCAGCACGGCGAGCCGCGAACTCACGGAAGTGCGCGAGGACCTGTTTTATGCGCTCGCGGTTCTGCAGGTGACGTTCCCGCCCTTGGCGGAGCGCACAGGTGACTTGCCTGCGCTGGCGGCTTCCTTCCTGGGTGACCACGTTTTGTCCGCGGAGGCGCTTGCCGTGCTCAAGGCGCACGCCTGGCCCGGAAACGTGCGCGAATTGATGACAGCGATGACACATGCCATCGCGGTGTGCGGTGGCAGCACGATTTTGCCGCATCACCTGCCCTCCGGCATCGTGAGTGGCTGTGGAACCAATCATTTGGAGGAGGCGATGAAACGCTCGCTCGCCGCCTGGCTCGACCAGAAAACCACCGGCGATGACGACAGCATGCCCGCCTACGACGACCTGCTCGAGACCGTCGAGGCCACCATGCTCGAAACGCTCCTCCAACGCTTTGACCACAAGCCCACACGCCTCGCCGCCGCCCTCAAAATGAATCGCGCCACCCTGCGTCGGAAGTTGAAGGAGGATTGAGGCTCACCGCCCGTCCGCCTTGCCCGGCACGCGGGGATCGTGGGCGGGGAAGAACAGCTTTTTCTCCGCATCGAAGTAGATCGCCTGGCAGGCACCGAAGCCAGCGGTGGGAGCCAGCTTGTGGCCGAGTTTTTCGACGCGTTGGAGAGTTTCTTCCCCAAAGGCTTTTTCGATTTTCAGCTCATCGGGGTTCCATTGATGATGAAAACGAGGTTCGGCGAGCGCGGCGGCGGGGAGCTGGCCGTCGTCGATGATGTGGGTGAGGAGTAGAAGGGCCTGCGTGATGATCGTCGGGCCGCCGGCGGCTCCGGTGACGATGACGGGCTGGCCGTCTTTGAGCACGATGGTGGGGCTCATGCTGGAAAGTGGCCGTTTGCCAGGAGCGACGGCGTTCGCCTCGGCTCCAACCAGCTTGAAGGCATTCGGAATGCCGGGCTGCACGGCGAAGTCATCCATCTCATCATTCAAAAGCACGCCGGTGCCGGGAATGACGACCTTGCTGCCAAAGGCGGTGTTGATGGTTTGATTGAGAGCCACCCAGTTTCCTTCCGCATCGGCGGTGCAGAGGAAGGTGGTGTGCTTGCCAAAGATGTCGCCTTCCCAATGCGGCGGCATGCCGTGGCCGGAAACCGGGGTCGTGTGATCGAGGTCGATCTTTTTCGCGAGTTCAGCCGCGTATGCGGGATCGACGAGGCCGCGCGGCACCTTGGCAAAGTCGGGATCGCCGAGCCAGTGGGCACGATCGGCAAAGGCGAGCTTCATTGCCTCCGTGATGACATGCACGCGACTGCTGGCGCGGAAGTGGCGGATGGGAAAGTGCTGCAGGATGTTCAGGATCTGCGCCACATGCACGCCACCGGAACTGGGCGGCGGCATCGTGATGAGGTCGTAACCGCGATACTTCGAGCGAATCGCTTCACGCTCGGGAGCTTTGTAAGCCGCGTAATCAGCGGCGGTGGTGATGCCGCCATTCGCTTTCATCCATGCCTCGGTCTTTTGGGCGAACTCACCTTCGTAAAACCACTCGATGCCATTCTTCGCGACCGCTCGATAAGTAGCTGCGAGGTCGGCCTGCACGAGCGGCTGACCTTTTTCGATCGGTTTGCCCTCCTTGAGGAAGATGGCGGCGGAGGCGGGAAACTGGGCGAGCTTGGCGGCGGTGGCGGCGAGCTTGCGGGCGTAGGGTTCATCAATGGGAAAGCCCTTCTCCGCGATGTCGGCGGCGGGCAGCAACACGTCGGCGAGCTTGAGCTTGCCGTGCTTCGTTTGGGCGACGGCGCAGGCTTTGAGATAGCCCGGCACGCCGCTGGCCAGGGCGCCGGTCTTGCTGGCCTCGTCGTCGAGCTTGCCGTTGATGACATACATGTCGCGATGGGCCTTCGCGGGAGCCATTTCACGGCCGTCGATGCAGGTCACGGTGCCGTCGGCGGCCCGGATGACGAAAAAGCAGCCGCCACCGATGCCGGAATTGTGCCCATCCACGACGCCGAGCGTCAAACCGGCCGCGATGGCCGCGTCGATGGCATTTCCACCTTTCGCAAAGGCATCCATTCCGGCCTGCGTGGCCAGCGGATGCACCGTGGCGATGGCTTGTTTCGGATATGCGGCGTCTCCAGCATGGAGCAGGCCGGAAACAAGACAAAGCAGCACTGGAAAAGCTTTCATGTGGAGAGGCTACCGATTTGCCCGCCAGGCGTCGATCAAAAAGCCCTCGCCAAAATGAGTGGCTCGCTTTTCAGCAGCCGCGTTTCCAGTTCATCCATGCACGCCGGTATGTGAAGGCCATGGCCATGATGCCGGCGAAGAGAAACAACGCACGGCTTGGCTCAGGCACCGGGATGACAGAACTTGCCAGTTCGGAAGTCGGGGAGAAAGGCAGTGCGGCAATCGCATCCGACTCGGCAGCCCCGGCCGCAATCGCGGCGGCGATTGTGCAGGCAAGCCAGTAGGTGATGGAGCGCAAAGTCATGGGATTTAACCAAAAATTATCAGACGTACCCCGAGTTGGACAAGGCATATTTTGTGACACGTCCGCCGCAAGCCGCTGATTATCAGTCGTTTTTGATAGCATGCTTAGTAAATTAGCTGAACCTGCCTTGTCCAGCCTTCCTGCTTGCGAGTCCGGCGTGCCTCCGCCATGACTACGCCCCCTCAACTCCGGCAACACTCCGTTCATCATGTCCAACCTCAGTTCTCCGCGTGTCATTAACATAGGCTTGGCCGGGTTAGGCAATGTGGGAGCGGGTGTGTTCAAGAATCTGCAAAAGAACCGCGCTTTGATCACCCAACGCACCGGGGCCGACCTGCGCGTGACCCGCGTGGCCGTGCGGGACCTGAAACGGCCGCGGGACGTGGACGTTCCGGCGGAGCTTTTGACCACGGACTGGAAGGAACTGGTGAACGACCCGACCATCCCGGTCGTCGTCGAATTGATCGGCGGCACGACCACGGCTTACGAGATGGTTTCGGCGGCTTTGCGGGCCAAGAAAATCGTCGTCACCGGCAACAAGGCCCTCCTTGCGGAGCGCGGGAAAGAGCTATTCGCGCTGGCCGAGGAGTGCGGAGTGCCGATTTACTTCGAGGCGGCGGTCGCGGGCGGCATTCCCATCATCCAGGTGCTGCAGGAAGGCCTCGTCGGGAACCACATCCGGTCAATCCACGGCATCATCAACGGCACCTGCAACTACATCCTCACCCGCATGTCACAGGCGGGGCTGAGCTACCAGGACGCCCTGCGTGAGGCGCAGGAGAAAGGCTATGCGGAGGCCGATCCGACGCTGGATGTCAGCGGCTGGGATGCGGCACACAAGGCCATCATCCTGGCCTCGCTGAGCTACGGTTTCTGGATTCCGCAGGACAAGGTGCATGTCGAGGGTGTGGACCGCGTTGACATCACGGACTTCAAATTCGCCGCCCGCCTCGGCTACACGATCAAGCTGCTCTCCGTGATCCGCGCTGATGAAAACGGTCTGGTCGAAGTGCGGACGCAGCCCACGCTGGTGCCGTTGTCACATGTGCTAGCGAACGTGAGCGGCGCTTTCAATGCCGTGCTCGTGAACGGCGATGTCGTGGGCGAGACGCTCTTCTACGGCCGCGGAGCCGGCCAGGACCCGACCAGCAGCAGCGTGATCAGCGATCTTTGCGAAGCAGCGGCCGTGCTGATGCATGGCGCGCGTCACAGCGGCTTCGTGCCGCACGGCCTCTACGGCAAATCGAAGCCTGTCAACGACACTGTCTCGCATTACTACCTGCGCCTGACCGTCGATGACGTTCCCGGTGTTCTGGCCCAGGTCGCCACAGTGCTCGGCGAGCGCGGCATCGGCATTTCGTCAATGATCCAGCCCGAAGATCTCGAAGACACCAGCGGGGAAACTTCGCTTGTGCTCATGATTCACGACGCCCGCCTCGGCGACATGAAGTCCGCCATCACCGCCATCGGCAAACTCAACTGTGTGCGCGGCGAGCCAAGCTGGATGCGCGTCGAAACCCTCCAGGGGTGATGGTCTCGTGACAAAAGCTTCAAATTCAAAGATAACCTTCGCATCAGAATGCAAAGCGTGAGAGCCTGCGTTTCATGAAGATCGCCCTCTCAGACCTCGCCACCCTCGTCGGAGGGACGCTCATGAACGGTGATCCCGATCAGGAGATCACCGGATTTGCATCACTCAAAGAGGCTGTTGCCGGAGATCTCAGTTTCTTCCACGACACGCGATACAATGAGCGATTGCTCAAAACGAATGCCAGCGCGGTGCTGGTGCCGGCCGATTACGCGGAGTTGCCGCCGCAGGCCGCCTACATCGCCGTGGCTGACCCGTCGCGCTCCTTTGAACTGATCGTGGAAACGTATGGATTCCAGCCCGCGCCCTTTGTCGCCGGAGTGCATGCGTCGGCAGTCATTGCGTCCACGGTCAAATTCGACCCGGCTCGCGTTGCCATCGGTCCTTACGCCGTGATCGAAGACGGCGTGGAGCTGGCGGACGGAGTCGAGATTGGCGCGGGATGTTTCGTCGGGCGCAATGCTCGGATCGGCAGCAACTCCAAGTTGTTCGCCAACAGCACCGTGCACGCGGAATGCAGCCTCGGGTCCGATGTCATCCTGCATTCAGGCGTCGTCATCGGCGCGGATGGTTTTGGCTATGAGTTCAGCCAGGGACGCCACCGCAAGGTGCGTCAGGCTGGCATCGTGCAAATCGACAACGATGTGGAAATCGGCGCCGGGTCGATGGTCGATCGCGCGCGTTTCGGCCGGACCTGGATCGGCGAGGGAACGAAGATCGATAACCTCGTCCAAATCGGCCACAACGTCGTGATAGGCAAACATTGCATCATTGTGGCATGCACCGCGATCGCAGGCAGCGCGGTGATCGGCGACTACGTTGTCATCGCCGCCCAGGTCGGCATCGCGGGACATGTGACTGTGGGATCGCGGAGCACGCTGGCCGCCCGCTGCGGTGTCACGAGGGATTTGCCCGCTGGCGGCAAATACTTGGGCTTCCCGGCTGCTCCAGCGGTGGAAGAGAAGCGCCGCATGGCCGGAGTGAAAAGTCTGCCGCAGCTTGTTGCCCGCGTGAAGGATCTGGAGAGCAAGGTCAACGGTTCTGACGCTCCCTGATCACCAAAAACCCCACTGCTGCGTCTTCATGACGTAGAGTCCGAGCGCCAGATTGCCGATAGCGTGCATGAGCACACACGCGCCGAGGCTTTTCGTCCGCACAGCCACCAAGTACACCAAACAGCCCCACACAAAAGCGCCGAGGTAGTCCTCGGTGTTATGGATCAGCATCACGGCCACGGTGACGATCCAGAAAACACGCCAGGCATGCGTGCCGAAGCGAATTCTTTCAAACCGGCCATCCTCAGCCAGAAGGAAACGCATCAGAAAGCCGCGCCAGAAAAGCTCCTCGACAAACGGCACGACCACAACCATGCGCGCGAAGCGAAAAAACACCACCATGCCGAACCAGAACGGTGATTGTGAGGCGATCGTCGGGTCGAAGCCCTTCGTGCGCTCTGCCAGGCCAAGCCATTCCCACCAAGACGCCGGCTGTGCTCCGTTTTGAACCAGGTGCTCGCGCACAAGCGACGGCGCTATCCAGATGACAATGCCGGCGATGCCGAGCGCAAACGCAAGCCCCAGCCCACGCCATGGTCCGAACGTGTAGTGTTTGCGAAACAACACCAGCAACATGCCGCAAATCATGGTTTGCAGCGGATAGACCCAGTGCTCCGGCGCCCGCACATGCCATGGCAGTTCGGAGTTTTCGACGCGAAAAACTCCGGGCAGCGCGCTCAGCAGCATGAACAGCAGCAACGGCAGGACATGCGTGGCGGTGGACGAGACTCGGTTCATCGTTTGGATCATGCCTTTGCTGTGCCAATGCACAAGCAACATGCCTGTTCACGGATATTCATGGCCCAAGTTGTCGTCGGTGATGATCTCCGCGCAGCCCCAGGCCTTCTGCATGGCCTCGCGGCGGCACCAGTGCCACATGTCGCCGGGAACGGGCAGGGATTCGCCATCGAGGAAGGTTAGAAGGCCTTCAATCTGATCAGCGGCAATGACCGGCTGGCCGTCGATGTGGTAATCAGCGAGAATTTTGCTCCAGCGCTCGCGGTTTGGTTCGAGCGGGGCTTTGCTGGCAAGGCAGTGGTTCATGACCATCAGCGTGTTCGGAAAGACCTCCATTCCGGTGCGGGCAGCACGGGGAGACTCGGTGCAGTTCCAGAAGGCGATGCCGTCAGGCGTGAGGTGGGCTTTGACCTCGGTCAAAAACTCGCGGGAGAGCAGCGCGGAGGCGAACTCGCGCCAGTGGTGCGTGGTGTTCATCACAATGGCGTCAAACTTCGCGTCAGGATGCCGCCGCAGCCAGCGGCGGCCGTCGTCAATGATGAGTTCGAGCTTCGGATTCGTGAGCAAACTGGCGACTTCCTTGCGTGAGCGGATCAAATCGAGGTAACCGTGGCTGAGCTCGATGGCGGTGACTTTTTTCACCTGCGGATGATTGACGAGAATCTGCGTCCACGAACCGCTGGCGACGCCGATCACGAGCACATTTTCGATGCGATCTCGAACGGCGGAGAGGAAGTAGGGCCGCACGAGCCAGGACTTCGGCTCCAGCCTCGTGCCGATCATGCCGTCGTAAGCGCCGTTGCCGTAAACCGCGTTGCTGGTGTCGACGGTGATGACACCGTGACGTGATTCAATGACCTGCTCGAAGCGCATGCCTGGCTTGGACTCATGCTTATACTGCAGGTATTCGTAGAGCCACCAAAACGAGCCCACCAAAAGAGTGGCTGAAGCTCCGATCTGCGTTGCCCTGATACGATGTTCGCGGGTAGGTGCGATGTTTCTGATCCACAAGCATGAAATGATGAGAAGCACCCAGCTAAGAACATGCAGGCTCATCCATTCCATGAAGAGAAAACCGGTGAGCAGGCTGCCTGCGCCGGAGCCGGCAATGTTGGCGAGATAAAGCTGTGAGAGCTTGCTGCCGGTGTCCTGTCCCGCTGGGATGGCTGCGTGGCAGAGCAGCGGAAAGGTGATGCCGATCAGAGCTCCGGCGAGAATAACCAAAAGATAACCCGCTTCCCAGGAGAGGTGACAAGCCGCTTCTGCGGTCAGTGGCGCAACGGCGAATCCGGCAACCGTCGACCAAGCCACCCAGCGTGAGAGCTTGCCACGCAGGTCTCCAGCTCGGGCCAGCACACGCGGGCTGAAGAGAGAGCCCAGCGCGAGCCCCAGCAGGTAGCTGCCCAGCATGTAGCCAAACACCGGCGCACGAGAGGCACTGGCGAAGTTGAAGACGCGGGACCAGATGATTTCCCAGGAGAGGGCGAGGAATCCCGACAGAGCGGACCACAGCAGAGCGGTGCGGAAGGGGATTTGCGATGAGGGATCAGGGATGAGCGATGGAGCAGGCTGCTTGGCGGCTTGGGGGGCTTTACGCAGCGCGATGAACACGATCAGCGCGGCAAGCGCATTCAAACTGGCGGCGATGTGGACGGTGCCGCTCATGCCGAAGCCGCCGAGAAGCCATTTCGCGGCGATGAAGGCTCCAAGCGCGGCACCAAGTGTGTTCACGAAGTAGAGCCGGCTCACGCTTTGGCCGACGTGCGCCGTGTCACGCACCTGATGGGCGACGAGCATCGGCAAAGTGGCCCCCATGAGCAACGTGGGCAAAAAAACGAGCAGGAAGACCAGGGCGCCGGTGGTGAGGCCGTGCGCTTGAGCGGAAGTGATGGCGCCGACAGCATCGAACAACTTGAGCGACACGAGGCCGTAGGCACCGACACCGAGTTCAGCGAGACCGAACAGCAACACGAGCGGTGCGCGCGTCGATTGGGAAATCCAGCCGCCCGCGAGACTGCCGATGCCAAGGCCGGCGAGGAAGGCCGCGACGACCATCGCCACGGATTCGACGTTGCTGCCGTAGATCGTCAGCAGCGCGCGCTGCCACACGAGCTGATAAATCAGCGCCGAAATGCCGGAAAGGATGAAAACGCCATGCAGGATGACGGCGTGGAGACGGTGTGACATGGGATCACTCGAAGCCGTTCGCGCGCAGGAACTTCAGGCTGTTCGGGATCTGGTCCATCGACGTGGGCGACTCGTCCTCGATGAAGTAATGCCGAACACCGTTCTTGCGGGCGGCTGCGAGAATGGAAGTCCAGTCCATCTGGCCGGTGCCGAGTGTGACATCGTTGGCCACGTCGGTCTTGCCGCTGAGGGAACCGGTTTGCACGCCTTTCTTCAAATCCTTGAGGTGCATAAGCTTCCAGCGGCCGCTGTATTTCTCCAGCAGCTTCACAGGGTCCTGGCCGGGGAAAATGATCCAAAGCACATCCATCTGCATCGAGACGAACTCGGGCCTGGTCTCCCTGAGAAAGAGATCGAGCAGCGTGCCGTCGCCGTGGGGTTCGAACTCGAAGCCGTGCGCATGGTAGAACATGGTGATGCCCTCCTTGGCGAGCGCCTCGCCCGCTTTGTTGAAGACGGCGGCGGCCTCACGGCACTCGGCTTCGTCAAAGCTGTCCTTGTGGTCGATCCAGGCGCAACCGGCATACTTGAGGCCCAGGGTCTTCGCTTCCTTCACCACGTTGTCGAGGTCGTTCTTGTAGCGCGCATACGGGAAGTGGCTGCTGACGGCCTTGAGTCCGCGTTGTTCGAGTTCGGCTTTGAACTGCTCCGCGCTGAGATCGTAGGTCCCTGCTAGCTCCACCTCCTTGATGCCGAAATTCTTCACCTGGTCGAGCGTCCATGGCACGCCGCGAAGCTTGAACTGGCTGCGCAGGCTGTAGAGCTGCAGACCGGCGGCGTTTGGCACTTCGGCGGCCTGGGTCTGAAAGACGAGGCTGAGAGCGAGAAGGATCGGAGCGAGTTTCATGGTGGAAGGCAGTGTTGAAAATGTAGCGGGCAATGTCACGCCGGAATTTTAATGACGGCGGATCGCAGTGGCGAAGGCACCGTCCATTTGATCATCGGGCGGGAAGCTCTGCCGGACCTTGATGGGTTCAAAGCCACTCATGGATTCGAGAACTCGGGCGACGAGCTGCTCGTTCTCGACGGGTTCGATGCTGCAGGTGCTGTAAACGAGAACGCCGCCCGGCTTGAGAGCGCGGAGGCCGTTTCGCAGCAGGTTTTCCTGGGTTTTCGTCTGCGCCGCAATGTCCTCTGGCTTCAAACGCCAACGCACATCGACGCGGCGACGCATGACGCCAGTATTTGAGCAGGGCACGTCGAGCAGGATGCGGTCGAAGCCATCCTTGGCGAAGGCGGGGATTTGCGGGTCTGACCAGTCGTGCTCCTCAATGTGCGCGTTGGTGACGTGCAGGCGCTGCAAATTGCCGCTCAAACGACGCAGGCGGCCGGGCGAGACATCGCAGGCGATGATTTCGCCCGTGTTGTTCATGAGCTGGGCGAGCAAGGCCGTCTTGCCACCGGGAGCAGCGCAGGCATCCAGCACGCGCTGGCCGGGCTGCGGAGCGAGCAGGCGTGGTGCGATGGCGGTGCTGGGGTCCTGCATGTAAACCTTGCCGGCGGAGAGGTCCTCACGCGGGAGAGATTCGCAAACGATGAAGTCATCGGGCTCGGCGATCATTTCGGGATGCAGGCGGTTCACGCGGGCGCAGATCGGTGCCGGGACTTGGTTCCACTCGCAAAGCGCGATTGTTTTGGCCTCGCCGAAAATGCCGAGCCAATGCTCGATCAACCACTTGGGATGGGATGTGCGCGTTTCGAGCGGCAAAGTGGCCGTCAGGGCCAGAAGTTCGGCGGATTCGCGGCAGGCGCGGCGCAGCACGGCATTGATGAGGCTGCGTGCCCGGCCCGTGGCGGCGACGGTTTCGTTCACCGCCGCATGCTCGGAGACCTTGAGGAGCAAAAGCTGGCATAGGCCGATGCGCAGCCCCCAACGGCTCCGGTGGTCAAGATGCTTGTTCTCGGTGAGCACGGCGATCCAGTAGTCGAGCAAGGAGAGATTGCGCAGCGTGGTGAGCACGATGTCGCGCAGAAACGCAGCGTCCGGCAGGCTGAGGCCGCAGTCACGCTGGACATGGTCCATGAGGTCGGCGGCGAAACGCTCTCCGCCTGCCCATTCACCCAAAACATCGAGCGCCAGACCACGGATCGGGGCTGGCTGGCGGCGTGGCTGGGAATGGGGGCGTGGTTGGGTCATGTCCAGCATGACTAGGACGGTGTGGAGCAGGGCACAAGCCGCCCTTTTCCTGCGGCGGGACGATTGATTGACAAAGTTCCCCGCCCCTCCTTTATAGGCGGCCCCCTGCTTTTTCACTGCCCAACCCACCCTCTGACCATGGATTTCATCGCCAAAAACATCGCCGAAGTCGCCCCTTCAATGACCCTGTCCATCACCAGCCAGGCGAAGGCGCTCAAGAAGCAGGGCGTGGACGTTTTGAGCTTCGGAGCCGGTGAGCCTGACTTCAACACCCCCGCCCCGATCATCGCCGCCGCCACCGAGGCCCTGAACTCCGGCAAAACCCGCTACACCGAGAGCGCCGGCATCGTCGAGCTGCGCGAAGCCATCGCCGCCAAGCTCATGGTGGACAACAATGTGCAATATGAGGTGCCCCAGATCAGCGTGAACTGCGGCGCGAAGCACTCCTGCTACAACGCCATCCTCGCCGTCGTAAATCCCGGCGACGAAGTCATCATTCCCGCACCTTACTGGACCAGCTACCCCGAAATGGTGCGCATGGTCGGCGGCATCCCGGTGATCGTGGAAACGAAACGCGAAAACGGCTGGAAGCTCACCCCCGATGAGTTCGAGGACGCCATGTCCCCGATGACCAAGATGATCATCCTCAACACACCCGGCAACCCGACCGGTTCCGTGTACACCAAGGACGAGCTCAAAGCGCTGGCCGAAATCGCCGTGGGCGAAGGCATCGTGATCCTCTCCGACGAAATCTACGAGAAACTCGTCTATGGCGGCCATGAGCACGTGAGCATCGCCTCCCTGAGCAAGGAAATCTACGATCACACCATCACCATCAACGGCTTCTCAAAGGCTTACGCGATGACCGGCTGGCGTCTCGGCTACACAGCTGCTCCGAAGAAGATCGCCGACGCGATCGATACCATCCAGAGCCACACCACCAGCAATCCAACGAGCTTCGCTCAATATGGCGCTCTCGCCGCTCTGCAGATGGACCAGCAGATCGTCAGCGACATGCGTGATGAATTCGATGTGCGCCGCCAATACATGCTCGGCCGCCTTTCCAATATCAAGAACGTCCGCGTCGTCGAACCGATGGGGGCCTTCTACTTCCTTGTGGATATCGAGCCGATGCAGATCAAGTCGGTGAACTTCTGCGAGAAGCTGCTCAGCAAGCAGAAGGTCGCCGCCGTCCCCGGCATGGCCTTCGGCGCCGAGTACACCATCCGTTTCAGCTACGCCACCGGCCTCGACATCATCAACGCCGGCATGGACCGCTTCGAAGAGTTCTGCAATCAGCACTAAACAACCTCGAATCGAAACCTCCAACCGAACACGATCATGGGCATCTACAACAACATCGTCGAAACCGTCGGCAAAACACCGCTGGTGAAGCTCAACAAGGTCACCGCCGGCCTTAACGCCACGATTGCCCTCAAGTGCGAGTTCTTCAATCCGCTCGGCAGCGTGAAGGACCGTATCGGCATGGCCATGATCGAGGACGCGGAGAAGAAGGGCATCCTCAAGCCTGACACAGTGATCGTGGAGCCCACCAGCGGCAACACCGGCATCGCGCTCGCCTTCGTGGCCGCCGCAAAGGGCTACAAGCTCATCCTCACGATGCCTGAAACCATGTCGCTGGAGCGCCGCACGCTGCTCGCACTCCTCGGCGCCGACCTCGTGCTCACTCCTGGTGCCCAGGGCATGAAGGGTGCCATCGCCAAGGCCACCGAACTCGTCGCCAGCACGCCAAACGCCTGGATGCCTCAGCAGTTTGAAAATCCCGCGAATCCCGCCATTCACTCGAAGACCACCGCTGAAGAGCTGTGGGCGGATACCGACGGCAAAATAGACATCCTCGTGGCCGCAGTCGGCACAGGGGGCACCATCACCGGCGTCACCGAATTGCTCAAGCCTCGCAAGCCTTCCTTCACCGCCATCGCCGTCGAGCCTGAAGCCTCCCCGGTCATCAATCAGACCCTTGCCGGCCAGCCCGTGCAGCCCGGTCCGCATAAAATCCAGGGCACCGGTGCCGGTTTCGTGCCTGCGAACCTTCATTTGAAGGACAGCGCCGGAAACGGGCAGATCACCGAGTGCATCAAGGTCAGCAACGATGACGCCTTCGCCATGGCGCGCCGCCTGGCCAAGGAAGAAGGAATTCTCGTCGGTATCAGCACCGGCGCGAACGTCTGCGCCGCGATCCAGGTGGCCCAGCGTCCTGAAAATGCCGGCAAGCTCATCGTCACCGTCGCCTGCTCCACAGGCGAGCGCTATCTCTCCACCGCGCTGGCTGACGAAGCTCGCGCCAAGGTGGGCGCATAAGGCAAGGCTGTTGTTTTTCCTCCACGTTCACAAACTTATCCCGCATGTCCCAACTCGACTCAATGTCCCAGGAACTGCCGGCCACCGGCATGGAAAAGTTCCTGGAGGACAACTTCCGCAAGCTCGTCTGGCTCTTCGTCGTCGTGGTGGTCGCGATTGTCGCCTATGGCATCATCCATCATCAGCAGACGGCCGCCGCCAACGAGGCTGCGGAGGAGTTCACCTCGGCGAAGACCGTCGAGGACTGCGATCTCGTCATCTCGCGCCACTCCGGCACCAATGCCGCCGCGAACGCTTTGCTGACCAAAGCCGACATGCTCTGGAAGCAGAACAAAAAAAGCTCCGCGGTCGAGGCGCTGAAGGAATTCACCACCAAACACGCGAAACACCCGCTTTTCGTTCATACCCTGCTCGGCCTCGGCACAAAGCTTGACGCGATGGGCGAGCGGAAAGAAGCGCAGGCCGTTTTTGAACGCATCACACGTGAATTTCCCACCAGCGAGGCCGCTCCTCTCGCCCAAGTCCGCCTTGGTGACCTGCTCTGGGCCGAGGGCAAGCAGGACGAGGCCAAGAAGGCTTATGAAGATCTCGCTGTGAAGTTCCCGGACATGCCGGAATACCAGAGCCTTGGCCAAAACCGCCTCAATTGGATTGCGGCATCGCTTCCGACGAAAGAGGTCGATCCACCACCAGCGCCGAAGATCGAGCCTAAGCCTGGCGAGACACCAAGCATTCCCGGCATGCCGAAAATCAACCTGACCCCGGGTGCAGGCGGTCTTGGAGCCACGATTGCTCCGCCAGGAGCAGTGCCGTCCGCACCTGCGCCAACGCCTTCGGTAACGCCCACGCCTGCGGCGGCTCCCGCACCCGCGACTCCCGCACCAAGCTCTCCTTCCACGCCAGCTTCTCAGCCGGAGCCGAAGAAGCCGTGAGCCAAAACAGGCCCCTGTGACCAGCGAGCAGGAGGAATGTCGGCTTATGCCGGCATTTTCCGCAGGTGGAACTCGATGCCATCGACGAGCGCCTTCCAGCTTGCATCGATGATGTTGCAGCTCACTCCCACGGTGCTCCAATCGTCGTTGCCATCGGTGCTTGTGATGAGCACGCGGGTCTTGGCCGCGGTGCCGGTGCCACCGTCGATGATGCGGACTTTGTAGTCGGCCAGGCGCATGTGCTGGAGCGCCGGAAAGTGGGGAAGGAGCGCTTTGCGCAGCGCGTTGTCGAGCGCGTTCACAGGTCCGTCACCTTCCGCGACGGTGTAAACACGCTCGCCGTTGACCTCGATCTTCACCGTGGCCTCGCAGGTTTCAAAACCGTGCTCGCCGCCGTGGAAGCGGTGCGTGGAGTGGTATTCGATGAGATTGAAGAAGGGTTTGTATTGTCCGAGCTGCTTGCGGATGAGCATCTCGAACGAGGCCTCGGCGGCCTCGAACTCATAGCCTTCACTTTCGAGGCGCTTCACCTCGTTGAGGATGGCCTGCACCTCGGGCGCGCCCTTGGCGAATTTGAAGCCCATGCCTTCCGCCTTCACGAGCACATTTGACTGACCGGACATGTCCGAGATGGTGATGACGCGCTGGTTGCCGACGAGCGCGGGATCGACATGCTCGTAAGTGCGGGCGAGCTTCTGCACCGCATGCACATGCAGGCCGCCCTTGTGCGTGAACGCGGCGAGGCCGACGTAAGGCGCGCGGATGTCATGCGGCACGTTGGCGAGTTCATCCACGAAATGCGCGAGTTCGCGGAGGCGGGTGAGGTCAAGACCGAGCTCGATGCCCATCTTGATCTGCAGATTGGGCATGATGGTTGTGAGGTTGCAGTTTCCCACGCGCTCGCCGTAGCCGTTGATGGTGCCCTGCACCTGGCAGGCTCCAGCGCGAACGGCGGCAAGCGCATTGGCGACCCCGACACCTCCGTCGTTGTGCGTATGGATGCCCACAGGTCTGCCGAGATAAGCGATGACCTCGCGTGTGGTCTCTTCGACGAATTCGGGCAATGCCCCTCCGTTTGTTTCGCAAAGCACGATGAGGTCTGCGCCGGCATCCTGGGCGGCTTTGATGGTCTTGAGCGAGTACTCGGGGTTCTCGCGGAAGCTGTCGAAGAAATGCTCGGCATCGTAGAGCACCTCGCGGCCATGCTTTTTCAAGTAAGCCACGGTATCAGCGATCATCGCCAGATTTTCCTCGAGCGTGACCTGGAAGACTTCGGTGACATGCAGCGCCCAGGTCTTCCCGACCACGGTGACGGCGGGCGTCTTCGCATCGAGCAGCATTTTGACCTGCGGATCGTCTTCGACCTTCATCTTGCCGCGGCGTGTCATGCCAAAGGCGGTGATCTTCGCGTTCTTCCACGTGCGCTTGGAGGCTTCTTCAAAAAAAGCGGCGTCCTTGGGGTTCGAGCCGGGCCAGCCGCCCTCGATGTAGTGGACGCCGAATTCGTCGAGCTTTTCCGCGACGCGGATTTTGTCGAGCGTGCTGAAGGAGATGCCGGTGCCCTGCGTGCCGTCACGCAGAGTGGTGTCATAGATGGTTACTGAGGGCATGAATCAAAGGGTGAGATGTGGGTAAAGGACAAGCCGCGGAAAATCGTGGACGCGTGGGGCGTGCTGGTTTGTCCTTGGAGCGCGCCTGCCAGATCAAAATCAAAACGGACTGCCCCGGCCGCGTCACGCGCTGAGGAGTCCGTCGATAATTCGGATGATCTGGAGACTGTTGGCTGTTGTTCCCATGAAAACGGCGCAGATACTATCCGCGCCGCGGATGATGGCAAAGGGAAGTTTCTGCGTGCCAGCGTGACATCATCTGCCCTGGCCGTCGGCAGCACCAGCCGGAATGACTTTTTTAGCCGTGCCCCCCTCAAGTCCGTTGGCATTGGCAGGCAGCGGCGAGACGTTGCCTTCTAGCGCGGGACGTATCTCCAAGTGCTTCCGCAGCAGGGATTCTTCGAGCTTGGAGTTGTTGCGCTCGGTGATGTTGGCCATGGGCAGCTCGCTGAGGTCCATTTTCGAAACAAAGGGCTTTTCAGGCACCATTGGCACGGGTACCGGGACGGCGGTGACTTCAGTGGTGGATTTGGTCCCGGTGATGAGCCAGACACCCGTGGCGCAGATAACAACAGCCGCCGCGGTAAGTCCCCACTTCGGTGCCGTCAGGTGGTTCCACCAGGTGGTGGCACGTTCAAAAAATAGCTCCAGAGACGACTGCTTGAGCATCTCCGCCCTCTGCCTCTGATGAAACTGGCGGAGGAAATCATCGGTGAAACCTTCTCCCGGCTGCTCAAATCTCTTCAACCGGATCAACCGCTGGATGTCTTCAAACTCACTCATGGCGTGCTGCGGGTTCTGTGTGATTAATTCGTGGAAGTGTCGGGCTTATTTCACGAAATCTTCAAGATAGGTTTGGAGAAGCCGATGGGCATAAAACAGTCTGGATCTGACCGTCCCCTCCGAGACTCCTAGTATCTTGCTGATTTCGGCATGCTGGAGACCCTGGACATCGTACAAGGTCACCACCGTGCGGTGGTCTTCGGACAGCTTCATCATGGCCGCGTTCAACCTTTTTTGCAGCTCATGGATGTTCACTTCCCGGGCCACTCCGGTGTTCGCGGTGGTCACGCGGATGAATTCTGGGTCGTTCTCAATGCCCGTATCTACATCGTCAAGACTGACCTTGTGATGCCTCCCGCGCTTCTTAAGAAAATTCAAAGTCATGTTCACCGCGATGGAGTAAATCCAAGTGTAAAACGATGACTTGCCCATGAAGCGCTTGATGGAGCGGTAGGCCTTCGCAAACACATCCTGCAGAAGGTCGGCGGTGTCCTCGCGATTCGAGGTCATGTTGTAGATCAGGCCGTAGAGCTTCGGCGTGTATTTGCGCACGAGATCATCAAAAGCATGCGTGTCACCGGCCTGGGCCTTTTCGACGAGGATGCGATCCTCCGCGGCGCTGCTGTTAGGCGCGGGCGCGGATTCGTTCAGCGAAGCGTTGGCTGCCGCAGGGGCGCTGATGGATGACTCTTCCATTAAAGGAAAGACAACCACTCGTTGCCCAAACAGACAAGCAATTCTTCCCGTACGGCCCAATTCACTTACTTTTGAACACTCCAGAGGTGATCAACGCAAATCTGCGACCACGTTTCAAGCTGATCGCGCATGGCGTGCAGTTCCTCCAGGGTGTGAAAGCGCAGATCCTGGACGGCGTCCTCGTTCGACTTCACGTCATCGCTGCTTAAGTCGAAAAAGTGAACCACGCCGAGGTGCACACTGCCGACCTCGGTGGCGTCGTCATTGATGAGTCCGATGACCTTCTGCGTGTGCGTGCCGCCGATGACGAGCTCCTCGGCCATCTCGCGTTCGACACCATTGTAGTACATCGTCTCGCCGAGCTGGTCCTGGCCTGCGTCCACCGGATTGATGTGACCGCCGATGCCGATGGAGCGCTTCGCCACGAGGCGCTTCTCACCCGAGCTGCCGCCACGCGTGTAGCTCAGATAACGGCCCGCGTGATGAAAGATGGTGTAGGGGATGAGCTGCTTGTGCGTCGGATCCTTCTCTGCGGCGGGGCGTTCCATGAAATGATTGGCACCTGGGGCCAGCATCGCGTGCAAATAGCGGGACGCGTCGGATTGAAAGCCCTGAAAGCTGCCAAGTTCGTCGAAAAGGCGGCGTGTGATGACGAGAACGTGTTCCATGATTGATGAACCTGCAGAATGGATGGTCCAGCCTGACGCGCAACCTATCAATCCAGCAACCACGCCTGCGCCACGTCGCCTGCTTGCAGTATTTCCCCGGCTTCGAGCCTAAGCAGCGCCCCGGCGCGGCTGAGAGAAAGCAGCGCATGGCTTTGTTGCAGCCCGAAAGGCATGAACTGGCCGCCTGCGAGCGTGCCACGCAAATAATGCGGCCGGTCGCCGTCGTTGGTGAGCAGCGCCCCAGTTGTCACCTGCGTCAAACGAGGCGCGATATTCGCGTCATCCGCGCCCATCATCTTCAACAATGCCGGCCGCACAAAGAGCATGAAGGTTACGAATGACGACACCGGGTTCCCAGGCAGGCCGAAGATGTGTGTGACATTTGGCTCGCGGCGTGTTGCAAAGAGGAACGGCTTGCCCGGCTTCACCTTCACACGCCACAGATCCGGCTCGATGCCGAGTTGCTTCAAGGCGGGCTTGATCTGGTCGTGATCGCCCACAGAAACACCGCCGCTGATCAGCACGACATCGTTTTCGGCTATCAACCGTTCCAGTGTCTCGATCGTGGCTCGGAGATCATCGCGGCAATGAACGTGCATGGTTTCACGCACCCCGATGCGTGCCAGGAGGCCGCGTAGCATGAGGCCGTTGCTGTTGTAAATCTGCCCGGCTTTCAGCGCCCCCTCTCCGGGAGCCACCAGTTCGTTTCCCGTGCTCAAAACGGCGACGCGCGGCAGGCCTTGGACCTGGACCGTTGCGAGCCCCTGCGACGCAAGCACCGCAAGACGGCCCGGCGTGATTCTTTCACCCCGTCGCATCACGAACTGGCCCGCACACAGGTCCGCGCCCGCGCGGCGGATGTTCTCACTCGCGACCACGGGTTCGGTGCAAGTGATGTGTACTTCGTCACGCCTCACATCCTCCTGCATGATGACCGCGTCGGCTCCTGCTGGAATCGGTGCGCCAGTGAAAAGGCGCACACATTGTCCCGCCACGAGCCGCAAACCGCGATCCAGCCCGGCCGGCTGCTCGCCGATGATCCGCAGCGCCTTCGCACCAGCGCTCTCGGAGGAGATGAGCGCGTAGCCATCCATCGACGACATGTCAAAGGCCGGAATCGGGACCGTGGCGGTCACATCTTGGGCGGAAAAGCGGTCCAGTGCCTCAAACAACGCCAGCGTGCGCGGCTGTAGCACTGGAATCGCGGCCAGAATACGCTGCAGCGCCTCGGATTCGGTGATCATCGGATGACGGGCGGCAGCTTGCCTGGGTCCGCGACCGGCTCGGCGGACGGCGTGCTGGCAGGCGGTGGTTGCAAGACAGGCGGAGTTGGTGTGGCGGAGGGGCTGACCGGAGCGGTCGGTTGAAAGGGAGCATCCAGCGGCGGAATCACATCCGCCTGCATGATGGGCGTCAGTTGCACTGGCGGACCTGACACGGGCGCTGCTGGCGCGGTGCCAGGTGCGACCGCCAACTCGCCTTGCTTGACCTGGTAGAGGACCAGGTCACGAATTTGCGGTGCCCCCTCCGTAATGTCCGCCGTGATGTAGTTGCCCTTGCGCTCAGGCGAGACTTTGAGCTTCGTTTTAGTGCCGTCGGTTGATTGCGCGACGATCTCCGTGCCTGCGGGGATGTTCAGCCGCTGCTCGCAGTTGATCAGCACATAATTCTGCTCCGGATTCACCAGTTCGATCACGCCGACGACCTTCGCCTCGCCCATGCGGTTGTTTTTTGAGTCCTTTGGGGATGCAAGCTTCCAAGCGGCATATTTGCCCATGAAATAGGTGCAACTGGAGAGCCCCAGAAGCGCCACGATGCCTAGCTGGCGGAGAATCAGCATGCCCCATTCATGCTCATCAGCCGCAGGCTGTCCAGCCTGGAGGACATCAGATCGCGAATTCGCTATCCAGACTTCGCGGCCTTGAGAGCCAGGTCGGCAGTCGTTGTTATCACGCTCCGGTGGCAGATAACGGGTTATATTAGTGGCTCCATTGGAGCCGACCTGGTTTGCATGGTTTCGCATGACCTCTACCTGTCGCGAAACGAACTGCGATCATGTAAATGCGGACTCTTGCGACATCTGGACACTCCAGGCGTTGTAGGAGAAGCTCACTTTAATGTCATGAAGCCAGCCCATGTTTCGCGCCGCCACTTCATTCGCGCTACCGCGCTCGGCGCCGCCGCCTCTTTGACCCATGCGGAACCGCCACCGCCGGAACTCCCGCCGTTGCTCACGCCAGACCTCGACTTTTATGACGTCTCGCGTGGAACGCCAAAGCCGCACACGCTCGCTGGTGAGGCTCTGACGCAGGCCCGTCTGACGCCGGAGACATGGCGCTGCGAGATCACGGCGGACGCATTCATCGAGGATCCTCACACCAAGGTACCGGCCACCCTGGAAAAGCCGCGCACGCTCGCCGATGGCAACGCCCTGGATCTGCCCATGCTGATGGAACTGGGCAAAAAGCATGAGGTTCATTTTCTCAAGGCCATGCAATGCCTCAACATCGATACCCCGCTCGGGCAGGGGCTATGGAGCGGCGTGCCGCTGCGCGAGGTGCTGAAACTCTGTGGCAGGATGAGCAACGTTCGCCGCATCTATTTCTGGGGATACCACAACGATGACCCGCGGCAGGTCTTCAAATCCTCGGTGAGCTACACGCAGTGCTTCGAGACCGCGCCGGGTGATCTTCCGGTCTTTCTCGCGTATCGTTTGAATGGCGCCCCGCTTTCCTTGGAACGCGGCGGCCCCGTGCGCATGATCGTGCCGTGGTCGCACGGCTACAAATCCATCAAGTGGCTGCGGCACATCTTCATCACCAATGATCCTCGCAACAACGACACCTATGCGAGCGGCAACAACGACCCGGATTCATTCCTCAAGACCGCCGCCTATGTGGACAAGGCCCTCGACGGCCGAAAAATCCCCGTCGGGCAGCCAGTTTTCATCACTGGACAGGTCATCAGCGGACTCAGCGGCGTGAAGCATGTCGAATACTGGCTGCGTCGTGTCGAAGGCGGGCCGCAAGCACTCGCCGATGATGACCCCGAGCTGCTCAATGCTCCTTGGAAACCCTGCCAGCTCGAAACGCAGCCGCAATGGACCACGGTGCTTCCCAAGGGAGTGAATCCTCGCCAGGTGCTTGCCTTTGACGTGCATAATGGAACACCCCTCTCCTGGCCGCCACGCTACGGCATGTGCTCATATTACGCGATGGTGAGTGATCTAAAGCCAGGACGCTACGAAGCCCGCGCGCGAAGTGTTGACCTGAACGGCTTCGCGCAGCCGGAGCCTCGACCGCTGCAAAAAACCGGGAAGAACGGCATCCAGGTCAGAAGATTTGAGATCGTATCATGAAGTTCGCTGCCAAACTGACCCTCTTCGGCGGCACCGCATTATTTGGACAAACTGTATCCAAACAGGGGGCTCTCGAGCTTGCGGGCAACGTCCATGTCATCTTTGAGCAGAAGTGCAATGACTGCCATGGCAGCCATCTAAAGAAACCAGAGGCAAAATTTGGCCATGTTCTCGACCTGAAGCGTCTTGCGGACAATCGCGATTACATCGAACGCGGCAAAGCGAACAAGTCCGAGTTGTTTCGCCTGGTGAACGAAGGCGAGATGCCGCCCGATGATCAACAAAAGAACTCCCCGCTCACCAGAGAGGAAAAAGACATCATACGCCGCTGGATTCAGGCCGGGGCACCTCACGAACTACCCGTTGCGCTGCCAAAACGCGTCTCTACTGCCCCGCCACCCCGCGCTGAGGACAAGCCCGCCAGTGCGCGGAACAAGAGGCTGACACTCGATCAGCGCGAACAGCCCGCAGGCGTCATCTTTGGCGAAATCACAAAGCAAACGGGAGTCATCATACAATACCGCGCGCCCATAAAAGAGCCCTGCCTGTCCATCCGCGTCAAAGACGGCACGGTCAGCGAAGTGCTTGGCTACCTCGCGCTTTGCGGGAATCTAGTTTTGCGCTGGAACGGCGATGCCGCCGTCATCAGTCCGGTCGTCCCACATGCGCCCGCAACTCCGCCGTGAAAAGCATTCCTTGCCGCCTGCATCACCGATCTAGTGTGGTTGAGTCCTCCGGACTCATCTGAGGCAGTCCAGAGGACTGCACCACATTTACTTCGCTTCGCTCATGAACTCCTCTTTCGTGATGCCGCCGTCGTGGTTGAGGTCAAGTTTCTTGAAGCGGGACTTGTTGGCGGCGGGATCTTTGGCAGTGGCGGTTTTGACGAACTCGTCGTGGTCAATGCGGCCGTCTTGGTTTTGATCGCGGAAGGCGAAACGGGCGTTTTTGTCCTTCATGTCGGCCGGTGGGGCTTCGGAGGCCTTTTTGGCCTTCTTTGCGGTTTGGCCGTCGTGGGGCTTGGGAGTGGGGATTTGGGATAAAATGGCTGCGAAGCGTTCGCGGGCGGCTTTGACCTCGGGATCGGTGGATGCGGTCACGTCTTTGTAGGTGGTGCCGTCGCGATTTTGGCCGCAGTCGAAGAATTTCTCTTTTTCGCCGCCTTTGCCGAGTTCGAGCAGCCAGCGTTGATCGCGAAGGACGCGGCCGTCGTCGAGATGACTGTAGATCCAGTCGCGGTGCGTTTCTTTTTCACCGCGCAAAACGGGCGCGAGGCTGTGGCCGTCAAAGGGCACGTCTTTCGGCAGCGTGGCTCCGGCGAAGTCGGCGAGGGTGGGCATGATGTCCGTCAGATCGGCCAAGGCACGCGAGACGACGCCGCGCTGCACGCCGGGACCGCGGATGATGCAGGGCGTGCGTGCGCCGAGTTCAGTGACGGTGCCTTTGCCATCGCCGCCGGTGCCGTTGTCGCCGACGAAGATGACGAGCGTGTTTTCATCGAGGCCCTCGCTCTTCAAGGAGGCGAAAAGTTTGCCCATGAGGTGGTCGAGGTATTCGAGGTTCGATTTGAAGCCTGCGGGCCAGCGCTTGCCGGGCTTCGCGGGATCAGGTGTTTCGAGGTGCGGGCTGTGCGTGAGCACGGAGGTGTAGCAAATGAAGAAGGGCTCGCTCTTGTGACGCCGCGCGAAGTCGATCACGAAGTCGTTGAAGAGATCGGGGCCGTAGTCCTCGGGCTTGGTGGGGAAGTATTCGCCGTTCTGCACGATGCTGGGGTGCCAGTAGCGCGAGTTTTTGTCGCCCTTCTCCTTGCCGTCGTGCGTGATGCCGGGCGGGAGATTGTGCTCGTAGGCCCACATGCGGTATTCGTCGAAGCCGCAGTCGCGCACGAGCGTGGGAATGACGCCGCTGAGCTGCCACTTGCCGGCCTGCGCCGTTTTGTAGCCGGCGGACTTCATGAGGTCGGCGTGGGTGAAGTGATTGCCAATTTGCGCCTTCGGATCGTCTTTGAGCGGCGTGAAGGCGGGGTTCGACATGCCGAGGAAGCCGTTGTGGAAGCCATATTGGCCGGTCATGAGGCACACGCGGGTGGGCGTGCACAGCGGCATCGAATAGAGGGTCTCAAAGCGCACGCCTTCCGCGGCCATGCGGTCGAGATTCGGTGTGAGGTGCTGCTTGTTGCCGTAGCAGCCGAGTTCTTTCGCGCCGAGATCGTCGGCGAGGATGAGAATGACGTTCGGCTTTGCCGCCGCGAAGAGCGAATGGCAAAGGGCGAAGAGAAAGAGCAGTAGGGAGCGCATGATGCCGCGTGAACGTTGACGAGCGCGGAATCTCTCAGTGTGGTGCAGTCGTCCCGACTGCTTCAGATGAGTCCAGAGGACTCAACCACACTCATCACTTCTTCTTGCCGCTGCCAATAAACTCATCGCGGCTAACAAAGCCGTCCTTGTCGCCATCGAGCTTCACGAAGCGGGCTTTGGCCTCGGCTTTGTCGCCGCCTTGGCCGGCGAGGTATTCGGACTCGGTGAGCTTGGGTTTGCCGGGGTAGAGGCGGTCGTAGCGTTTGTCGCGGGGCTCGTTGGGGTCGTAGCCTTTGCTTTTGCTGCCGCCGACGGCTTTGGCGACCTTGCCGCTCTTCTTCGGTGCGAAATCACTGCCCACAGGCGGGAGGTGTTTTTGCAATGAGGCAATCACGTCGGCGTGCTCGGGCTTCGTGGCGAGGTTCACGGTCTCGTAGGGGTCGTTTTGATGGTCGTAGAGCTCGATGAAGCCGATGTCGGCGGCGTTGCGCTTCCGCCAGAAGGTGCCGCGCCAGCGCTCGCTGCGCACGCTGTAGCCCATGAGGGCACCGCCGTGGTCCTTCGATGATTTGGGATAGACGCTGATGGCGGGCTTCTGCATCGGCGCGTCGGGATTTTCGAGGTAGGGCTTCAAACTCATGCCGGCGAGGCCTTGCGGCACTTTCAGGCCGCAGACGTCGGCGAGCGTGGGATACACATCGACGAACTCAACCGGCGCGGCGCAGTGTTTGCCAGCGGTGGCGCTTTTGGGCAATGCGATGAGCAATGGCGCACGAGCAGCGACTTCGAAGTTCGTGTGCTTGTGCCACAGGCCGTGCTCTCCGAGCTGCCAGCCGTGATCACCCCACAAAACGATGACGGTTCTGTCGGCGAGACCTTCTTTGTCGAGCGCGTCGAGCACCTTGCCGATCTGCGCGTCGGTGTAGCTGATGCAGGCGTTGTAGCCGTGGCGTAGTGTTTTGGCGAAGGCGTCGGGGATGGGATTTTCATTCGGCGTGCCGGGATAGGCATGCAGCTCGCCATTCGTGTGACCGACGAAATCCGGCGTGCCTTCCGGGTAGGTGACAAAGGCTGGGCCGGGGATCGTCTCGGCATCGTGCATGTCCCAATACTTCTTCGGCGCGACGAAGGGCAGATGCGGCTTCACAAAGCCCACGCCGAAGAAAAACGGCTTCCCGGCCGCTTTGAGCGCCGCGAGCCGTTTCACCGCTTCCACGGCCACCGCGCCATCGGGAAGCTGCTCGTCGCTTTTTGGGCTCACTTCATATGCGGGACCTTTTTTGGCCGATTTGCCGCCTTTGCGCTTCTCGCCGCCCTCGATCGGATTCGCGAACTCGCTCGGCACGCCTTCAAAGCGGGTGATCGTGTGCTTCGTCCAGTCCTGCTCGTCCACTTTGACCATCTCACCGCTCGGGAACCAGCGCGGCTCGGTCCACGACGGGCCGTCTTCAAAGCCGTGATGCTCGATCTTGCCGAGCGCGGAGGTGTGGTAGCCGTTTTGGCGGAAATGCTGCGGCAAGGTCACGCAGTTCGGCTGCGCATCGCGGAAGTGCGTGTCGAGGTCCCACACCTTCGTCGTGTCCGGTCGCAAGCCGGTGAGGATCGCGGTGCGTGAGGGGCTGCACACGGCTTGGGCGCAGTAAGCTTTGTCGAAAACGATGCCACGGGCCGCGAGGCGGTCAATGTTCGGTGTCTTTGCGTGCTTCACGCCATAGCAACCGATGTCAGGACGCAGATCATCGACGGCAATGAAGAGCACATTCAGCGGCTGCGCCGAAAAAGCGGATAGCAGAGGGCAGAGAGCGGCGAGGAAAATGGAGAGGCGCATGGTGGTGTGAATGAGAACTGCCGGAATGGACGAAGTTTGCCGGAAAAAGTGTGGTTGACCGGTTCGGAGACAGCGGAACTGCATTCTTGCCATCCTAACGAGGCTGGCGAAGGATAAACAAGATGCCACCGCCACTCACCATCACCGATTTGAAAGCCGAGGCAGCAGCTTTTGCCAAGGTCGAGTCCCAACACTTTGAGAAATCGCTGTTTGGAGTGACGGACGGCAAGGCTGTCGGCACCTACTTGGAGCACAAATTTCAAAAGCATCTCTCCAGCCGCTACGCTTATGACAGGGGCAACTCTGCCCGAGGAATCGACTTTCCTGGGCTGGGTGTGGACATCAAAGTGACGAGCATTAAACAGCCGCAGTCATCCTGTCCGTTCAAAAGCGCTGGTCAGAAGATCTACGGGCTGGGCTACTCATTGCTGGTGTTTGTTTACGAAAAGATCGACGACGGCAGGCGCAAAGCCGGGAGGCTCGACCTGCAACACACCATTTTTGTCGAAACAGACCGCACGGCGGACTGGCAGACGACCTATGGACTGCTCCGGCTCATTGAGAACAAAGCCAATCTTGATGACGTGCTGGCTTTTTTCCGCGAGAGAATGCTTCCTGTGGATGATATTGAGGCCCAGGCTCTGGCGGAGCAAGTCCTCCGCCAGCCGCCAAAGCTCGGCTACCTGACCGTCTCTAACGCGCTCCAGTGGAGGCTACAGTATGGCAGGGTCATCGAGCAGGCCGGTCAGGTCGAGGGGATCGCAAGACTCATCTGAGCCATGAAGTCATCCACACGAAAGGAGTTCGGAGATTTTCAGACCCCACTGGAGCTGGCCCAGGAGGTTTGCGCACGGGTTCGTGAAGCGCATGGCGACTTTGAGAGCATCATTGAGCCGACCTGCGGACAAGGCGCTTTCGTCCGCGCTTCTGCTGGAGCGTTTCCTTCCGCCTCGGTGTCAGGTTTTGAGATCAATGCGACTTATCGTGACAAAGCCGCCCAGCATGTCGAAGAGGCTGGACACTCATCGAGAGTGACTTTGATACACCAGGACTTTTTCGATGCCGACTGGCAATCCGTGCTATCTGCACAGCGGGGACGTTTGCTGTTACTGGGCAATCCGCCGTGGGTCACCAACGCCGGAGTTTCAGCCCTGGGTGGCGCGAATGTGCCGGTCAAAAAAAACTTTCAGGGGCATCGCGGCATCGCAGCACGAACGGGCAAGGCCAATTTCGACATCAGTGAGTGGATGCTGATTCATCTCCTGGAGGCATCACTGGGTCGGGAACTGGTCGTTGCGATGCTTTGCAAAACCGCCACGGCTAGAAAAGTGCTCCGCCATGCATGGCTTAAAGGATGGCCGGTAGATCAGGCCACCTTGCACCGCATTGATGCCCAGGAGCATTTCGGCGCGAGCGTGGATGCCTGCCTTTTCATGCTGCGCGGAGGGGTTCACGGTCCGAGAGAAGCCGCGCTCTTTGACAGCTTGGGTTCGCCAAAGGCGCCTGTCCGCTTTGGTCTGGCTGGTGACGAGCTTGTTGCCGATCTTGATGCCTACGAGCGGCTCTCGCACCTGGAGGGCACCAGTCCCTACCGCTGGCGCAGTGGCATCAAACATGACTGTGCCGCCGTGATGGAACTCACGCAGGTGAGTGATACCCACTATGCCAACGGCCTGGGAGAAACGGTGATGCTGGAGAGTGAAGTCGTGTTTCCACTGCTGAAAAGCACCGCGCTTTATCACGGGCGCGTGAATCCTGACCGCTGGATACTCCTTACCCAGCGCCGTGTTGGTGAATCCACTCGGACCCTGGCTTCCCGCGCACCGAATGCATGGAACTACCTCCAGCAGCACGCTGACCGCTTTGAAGCGAGAAAAAGCTCCATCTACCGGCGTGGCGAGGCATTCGCATTGTTTGGGATCGGTGACTATGCGTTTGCCGATTGGAAAGTGGCCGTGTCAGGGCTTCACCGTCCACCACGCTTTCAGATCATCCCTCCTCGCAGCGGCTGCCCGGTCATGTTTGACGACACCTGTTACTTTGTCTCTCTGGGCAGCAGGGAAGAAGCGGACACTCTTGCCAGCGTGTTGAACTCGAAGCCTTGCCTGGAGCTTCTGGCGGCCCTGACACTGCCGGAGGCCAAAAGACCTGTCACCGTGGAGCTGCTCCACAGGCTCGATCTACGCAGCATTGCCACCGAAGCAGGTCTCCTTGATGACTGGCTTGCTCATTGCGAACACACAAACGGCAACGAGCCTCAAGCCGCGCTGGCTCAAATGGAATTCTTGATGGAAGAGCCTGCTCGTTACCTGGAGCATGAACAAACAATAAAGTGATGGCTCGAGTTTGGTGAACGGGTCCGGAGAATGGCCGCAGGACTCCACCACACTACTTCTTCTTTTTCTTCTCCTTCGCCTGCATCGACGCGCCGACTTCTTTTCGCCAAGCGTTGAGTTTGGCGAGGAGGCGTTCGCGATCTTCGGGGCGCTCGGTGGCGAGGTTTTGGGATTCGCCGGGGTCGGTGGCGAGGTTGTAGAGTTCGACGCGCCTCTCGCCGGGGAAGTCGAGGAGCTTCCAATCGCCCACACGGATGGCGGAGGAAAAGAGATCGCCCGTGCTGGCGGGGCGTGGGGCGGGATTGTGCCAGTAAAAGGTGTCGCGTGCGGGCGCGGTGCCGGTTTGCAGGAGATCCACGAGGCTCACGCCGTCGCTGCCGGCGAGTTTTGGAGTCGCGATGCCGGCCATGGCGGTGAGCGTGGGCATGAGATCGAGTGTGCTGACGGGCGTGGCGATTTCCGTGCCGGGCTTCACCTTGCCAGGCCACTTCACGAGCAGCGGAATGCGCAGGCCGCCATCATACAAATGGCCTTTGCCCGCTCGCAGCGGCCGGTTGGAGGTGGCGACCTCGCGCTTGCCACCACGGGCGCTGAGGCCGCCGTGATCGCTGGCGAGCACGATGATGGTGTTGTCCTCGATGCCGAGCTTCTTGAGCTGGCCGAGCAGTCGGCCGATGCCGTTGTCCACGCTCTCGATCATCGCGGCGTAGGTGGCGTTGTTTTGCACGAGCAGGTTTTCGCCCGCGCTTTCCTTTTCCCATTCGACCTCGGCCTTCGGCATGGTGGCGAGCTTTTGCTCAAAGCGCTTGGTGAGGTGCTTCTTGGCCTCGATGGGCGTGTGGACGGCGTAATGCGCGAGCACGGCGCAGAAGGGCTTGTCTTGGTTCGCCTCGATGAACTTCATCGTCTCCTGCGTGAGGCGATCCGTGAGGTATTCGCCCTCCGGCGCGTCATCGAGACCCACGATGGCATCCTTCTCATCGTGTCCCTTGCTCTTCGACACCGTGTAAGGCGCAAAAAACGAGCGTGTGGCTCCCGCAGCGCCCGCGGCGACGATGGTGCCAAAACCCATCTTGTCTGGATTCGATGCGCCTTCGCCCAGATGCCACTTCCCGCGGTAAAACGTGCTGTAGCCCGCCGCCTGAAACGCCTGGCCAAAGGTCGCATCACGCACCGGCTCGACATGCGGGCTGTCCTTCTCGCCCTGCACGCGTGCGGGATGCTTCCCCGTCAAAATGCCAAAGCGCGACGGCACGCAGCGCGGATAGGCGACATAAGCCTGCGTGAACTTCGCCCCGCTGGCCGCCAACCGGTCCATGTTCGGCGTCTCATACAACGCGGAGCCGTAGCAGCCGAGATCCCGCGCGCCGAAGTCGTCGATGAGGATGAAGAGGACGTTCGGCTGCGATTGTCCGAAGAGCGAAGAGCCAAGGGCGAAGAGGAAGAGAAGCGTGCGCATGGTGCTGTGATGGAGCACTGCCGGCCAGGCTCGCGTTTACCGGAAAAAAGTGTGGTTGAGTCCTCTGGACTCATCTGAAGCAGCCGGGACGGCTGCACCACATTACTTCACTGCGATGCCATACATGGCGCGGAAACGTCCATCCTTCTCGGGGTAGGGCGGACCCAGTTTCACGGGGCCGGCGGCGGGCACGGAGCGCTTCCACACGATGTAGGTGACGAAGGTTTCGCCGCTCGCATCGGCGGTCATGCCTTGAACGACGGGGTTGTCAGCCCAGGGGCCGCTGCGGAGTTGGAAACCGGCCTCGACGAAGTCGCGGCGCACCCAGTCGGGAACTTCGGCGCGGGCATCGAGCATCAAAAAGACCGTGCAGGGCCGCGAGACGCGCATCGTGAGCTGGAGATTGGGATCGTTGCGATCCGGTGAGAAGGTGCCGATGATGTCCGCGCCTTCCAGAGCGGTGGGAAATGCCTCGCCGGGCATCGGTTGCCAGCGTGGTTTGCCCAGTGTCGAATACGGCCGCGCTCCCGTGCGCATCTGGCCGGTTTGCAGCGTGTAGAAGGCGTAGGTGCCGCCGTCATCGACGTTGTCGCTGATGTCGGTCACGAGCGCGTCCGGCGGTGGCGAAGTCATCACGGCAAACGACTCGCCGCGTGTGTTGATGCAGTGCAGACGGCGCGGCGTGGCGCTGGGATGCACGCGCACGGCATCGCCAGTCGAAAGCAACGTAGGCTTGGCTGTCTGAACGGTGCTGGAAACCTCCACCTGCCCCTGAAACACCGCCACGTCCGTCGCGCCCTCGTTGCCGAGCGATACACCAAAGCGCGTGCCGAGATCCACCACGCGGGCACTACTCGTCTCGATGACAAAACCTTTGCCAAACTCGCCCACATCCGCCGTCACGCGGCCCGCGAGCAGTGTGGCGTGCATCGCGTCCGCGAGGCGCAGATGCACCGGCGCATTCAAATCGAGCCTCACACCGGAACCGAGCCGCAACTGCACGCTGCCGTGATCCAGCCGCACCTCACGCAGATGCTTCACGCCGTCTTTGGGCCAAACCGAGGCCGCATCGTCCGAAACGGCCATCACACGCACTTCCACGCCGCGTGGCATCCACAACGCCAAAGCTCCCCCGAGCAGCAAAACGGCCGCTGCGGCCCAGCGCACGATTTGAGACCTCCAAACGACGCTTTTCGGCTTTTCGGCCACCAGCGGCATCTGTGCCACCGGACGCACCATCGTCGTCAAAGCCGCATCGACATGCGCGTAGCGCAAAAACTCGCGCCGCAGCTCCGCGTCGGCACCGAGACTGCCTTCAAGCGTCCTTGTTTCCTCCGCCGAGGCACGACCGCTAAGGTGGCGCTCGACGAGATCAAAGTCCTTTTCGCGATCCGGGCTCATGCGAGACCCTCCTTCGAAAGTTCACGCTTCGTGCAGTCCGTGAGCATCATGCGGATGCGGTGTAGCGATTTGTAAACCGCCATCGCCGTGCGTCCGATGCGTGCCGCCAGCTCATCCATGCGTGCGCCGGGCGCATACGCCGCCTCCACGAGGCTGCGCTGGTCCGACGGCAGCTTTTGCAGGCACACATCCAGCGCCTTCCGCTCCTCCACGAACTGGTCGGCCATCTCCTCCGCATCATCGGCGAGCTGCGCGAGCAAATCCTCGCCAAACACATGACGGTCACGGCTCTTCTTCCGCAGAAACTCCAGCGCCTCCAGCCTCGCCACGCCAAAAGCCCATCGACGAAAGTTCTCCGGCGCATCCAGTGACCCAAACCGCTTCCACAGCGCCATCGCCACCTCCTGCATCACATCATTCGCATCCTCCAGCGTCGGCACCAGCGACCTCACAAACCCGCGCAACGACGGCTCATGCTCCACATACAAGCGGAGAAAATCGGCATGGTGCTGGAAGGACGGATCGGGCATTCAAAAAGCATACTGCCGATTGGACCGGCGTTTGCCGGGAAATTATCTCCTACCTGCCGCAGCACTACCCGATGAACTCCGCGACACCTACCGCCCAAGCTTTGGAGCAGAGCGGCCTGTCGAGAGTCGCCATTTTCAAGCCGTGGCGTCGCGCCAGACAAACAAGGTGGGCATCCATCACTTCTTTGTGGCCTGAAACGGCAGGAAGCGTCGCCGCAGCGATGTCATCCGAAACCAGACGATGCGCGGGCAGGCTGATGATCTGGTCCAGAGCCACCTGCGCCTGAGCAAAATCAGCCCCGATGGCCGGGCTGAGGCTCACACGCAGAAAACCACACTGAACCGACGAGCACGTGGCAAACTCCGCCTGCCTGCCCAGCCAGGCGTTCGCCACCGCATAGTTCGCATGCACATTCCAACCGGCGGCAATGAGCACATTGGTGTCGATCAGGTAGCTCACGGCAGCTCATGGAGGATGTCATTCACCATCTCGGTCGTGATCGGGGGTAGTCCCGCCTCGCGGGTCAGCACCATGCGGCCCGTCTGCGGGTCGCGCACCAAGGTCACCTTGGGCTTGAGTGGTCCCTCTGACGCATTTGTGGAACCTGCTTTGCCTGGCACCACACGACGCAGCAACCGGTTCAATACGACATCCAACGTCGTGCGCTCCTGCCTAGCTTGTTCGCTCAGGTAGTTAGCGAGATCGTCATCGAGGTGGAGTTGGGCGTTCATCGGAGTCTTGGCTGCTTAGGATAGCGTCAGAATACAAGAAACAGGTTTGAATGGCAACCGCTCGTCTTTGCCCCAACTAGCCGCCCAAGAGATGGTTTTGGACTCATCTCGTCTCCCTCAACCTCGCCATCACCAGCTCCCTCAAATGCCTCACCGGGATCGAGCCGGTGGAGAGCACGGCTTCGTGGTAGCGGCCGAGGTGGAAATCTTTGCCGAGCTCGCGCTGGATCTCGCGGCGTGTTTGCATGTGGGCCTCGCGGCCGGCGAAGTAGGTGGAGAGCTGGGTGAAGCTCAGTTTGGCACGCGTGATCTTCGGACGAGCTTCGCCTTCGGCTTGGAAGGCTTCTTTCGTGAGGAAGGTGAGCGCTTCGTCGTCGGTCATGCCGGTGCAGTGCATCTGGTGATCGAGGATGGTGTTCGCGATGGCGCGGAGGAAAAATTTGAGCTGCATGAGGCGCAGCGCGAGGTCGCCATCGCCGTAGCCTTGGTCGAGGAGCATCTGCTCGGTGTAAACGGCCCAGCCTTCAATATAGACACCGGAGCCCTGCACGCGGCGGATCATCGAGGGATTGCGATTCGCATACACGAGCTGCACGTAGTGCCCGGGATAGGCCTCGTGGATGGTGAGGATTTTGAGCATGCGCTGGTTGTATTCGCTGAGGAAGCTCTTCACGCGCTCCACCGGCCAGGCGGCAGGCGGCGGGCTGATGGCGTAAATGGTGTCCGCCTTCGGATCGAGCACCGGCGCGGCATTGAGGAAGGCCATGCTGTTGCCGCGCTGGAACTCCGGCATCTCGAGGATCTGGCAATTGTCCGGCTTGGGCATCTGCAGGATGTCGTTCTTCGTGATGAAGTCGCTGATCTCCGCTACGGTGGCCTTCGCGTCCTTCACGAGGCCGTCGGGCGCGCCGTGATCCTTGCCCACCCAGTCGATGACGCGCTCGATGGTCTCGCGGCGGCCGTCTTCATCATCGGGCGGCACGGTTTCACCGGGAAAAGCCTTCGACCAAAGCTGTCGCGACACGAGCAGCATGTCGCGTTTCGTTTGAGCAAACGCCGCCTCGGCGCGGGCGAGCACTTCATCGGCATTCATGCCGGCCTGGAGCACCTGATCGAGCTTTTGCGCGAAGCGTTCCTTGCCCGCACGCCAGTCATCGGTGGCGGTGGGCAGCAGCTCGCGTTGCAGGTAGTTCAAATGCGAGCGCATGGCCTCCGCGGCGGCTTTGCAGGCGGTTTGCAGCTCTGCTTTGCGCGGTGTGTCGCCCGCGAGGTCGAGCAGGTCGCGCTCATAAAACATCACTGCGCCGCGTGTCTGCGTGATGGCGGTGGTGGTGTGCACCTGCGTGGGATTTTTCAGCGAAAGCCGCGCCTGCGCGATCATCGTCGGCACCTGCTTCACGCGGGCGATGACATTCGCGATGTTTTGCTCCTTCGGCAGCGTGGACTGCGTGAGCAGCGCATACGCGCCATCGGTGGCGATGCTCGTGTAGCCACGCGGATCACGCTGCCAGGGCTTCTCATGCTCCTCGGTCCAGATCTCGAGCTTCAAGCCATCGCGCAGCATCTCGTAGTCCACTTGACCATCGCGCGTGAGCTGATCATAGGCCACACGTTTCGGCAGATCCTCCAGCATGTGTTTTGCGAGCGCGAGACGCTTTTCGAGCCCTGCGGGCGACACATCATCGAGCTGCGCATCAAAGCGATGATCGCCAAGCCGCGTCGCGCCGGTGGGACTGAGCGGCAGGGAGGCTTCGAGATACTCCTGGTAAAAGTCGCGCAGGGCCTCATCGGCCGTTTGAGCGCCAGCCGCGATGGCCAGCGCGAGGAAAATGAGCGTGCGGAGCATGGTGAAGGGATTCGGAGTGAGCGGCAGACGCGTTACGGCTTCGTGGTGGCATCAAACTTCCACGTGGTTTTGAAGTCGGGCTTGAGCGGTTGTTTCGTCAGGCTGGCGCGGACGAGCTCGACGGGGATCGGGCCGAGCTGGAGGATGCCGTCGTGAAACTGCTTCTCGCTCAGCTTGCCACTGGCGACGAGTTCGCGATGCAGCGCGATGAACTGCAGCCCTCCGAGCATGTAGCCGCATTGATAGAGCGGCGAGTAGTCGCCTTTGATGAAGCGGCGCACCTCGCTGGTGGCGCCGAGTTTCTCATGACCGACGCGGTCGATGAGGAACTTCACCATCTCGTCCGGCTTCATCTGGCCGAGGTGAAACTTCAGCGTCACGATGATGCGCGCACAGCGGTGCATGCGCCAGAACAACGCGCCGATGCGATCCTCCGGCGTTGTTTGATAACCCATGTCCCACAGGCGCATCTCCCAGTAGAGCGCCCAGCCCTCGACATAAAACGGCGTGCTGAATCCGCGACGGTAAGGCAGATGCCGGTCCGCCATGAAGCGCTGCAAATGATGGCCGGGGATGAGCTCATGCGGCACCACATTGCGCATGAAAGGGCGGTTGTTGCCGCGCATCGCCATGAGCTTGTCTTCATGCTTCATCGCCTCGTTTGCGTAGGCGATGAGGATGTCGTGACCGCTATACGCGGCATACGGCATCTGCTTCTGCGCCTGCGGGCCGAGCATCGTGGTGCCCCACCACTCCGCGCAATCGGCGGGCACGGTGACGAGCTCGCGCTTCGTGACGAACTCCATCGCGCGTTTGCCCTCGGAGCGCACAAAGGTCTCCTGCTCGCCGGGGCGCACATATTGCAGCTTCACGCGCAGCAGAGCCTTCTTCCAATCATCGCCCAGCTTCATCTCCTGCGCGGCTTTCTTCATCTCCGACTCGCACCACGCGAACTCGCGCTCCGCGATGCCGATGAGCTCCTCCGGCGTGTATGGGATGAACTCATGCGCGAGCTGCTCCTGCAGATTGCTCGCGCCCTGCGCCTTGCCGAGCAGCGGCGCATCGGCCTTCTCTTTGATGCCCGCCAGCTCCTCGCGCAGAAACTTCGCGTAACCTTCCAGCGCCTTCTGCGCGTCGTCATAGGGCTGCTTCATCCACCAGCCAAAGTCCGGCAAAAAGCCCTCGTAGTTGCCAAACCACGTTTTGAGCGAGTCACGCAGCGCGTCGGTGCTCTCCGCCGCACGCAGCGCTTGATGCGCGGTGGGCATCGCGATGGCTTTTTCCTTCTTCGCGGCCTCTGCGGGCTTCTCGCCGGCCTTTTTCGCCTCCGGCTTCTTCTCCTTGGCCGCTTTCAGTTGGTTCTGGAGATCGGTGACGCGCTTTGCCAGCGGCGCGAGAGCACTCGCGGCCTTTTCGGGGTTCAAAGGAGCCCCCAGCACGCGCTGCTCGGTGAGTCCGTCGATGATCGAGCGAAACGGCATCCATGTGGCAAGCTCCTGCACATCATCACGACGATCACCGACATGCATCAGCGAGGCTTCGAGGTCATTGCGCATCAAAACGAAGTCGATCTGCTCCTCCGGCGAGAGTTTGGCAAAATCGAGCGCCGTCAGCTTCTTCAGCCAGCCCTCCAGCATCTGCTTTTCGCGATCCAGCGACCGCGCGGTGTCGCCCGTGATCGACCAATGACGGCTGAGCAGGCTCGCATCCGCGCCATATTGCTCGATGAGCACCCGCGGAGGCACCTCGGCGCAAGCGACGGAGGCGGAGAGAAGAAAAAGCAGAGATCGGATCACGGCGTGAGTGGACTGGAAAAAGCCGCCCAAAGCAAGCGAGGCATGCCAAGGGACATTTACCGCCAATCGTCGCCTTGCTGGCCGAAACGATCTTGAATGATCAAATCACGTCACGCTGCCTTTTCAGTCAAAACGACCTGTGAAGATGCGTCCGGAGGACTCAACCACACTCACTTGGCCCACTCCACGACCTGCCCGTCCTTCATGAGTCGCGCCTTCAGCTTCTCGTAATCGACCTCCTGCACGTTTTGGCCGTTCTCGATGGCCATCACGGCGGCGGTGGCGGCGCTTTGGCTGGTGATCATGAAAACCGGCTCCATGCGGATGCTGGCAAAGGCGGTGTGGCTAGCGCTCAAAGCGAAGGTGACGAGCAGGTTCGTGCACTCGCTCTTCTTTGGCACGATGGCGTCGTAGCCGATTTGATAGGGGCCGAAGCCGCCGCGACTGCCGGCGAGCTTGCCCTCGCGAATGACGACACCGTCCTTCACGATGCGGCGGATCTCATGCACGTCCGTGCCGTAGCTGCCGAGGCCGATGGACTTCGGCGCGATGGTTCTGCCAAAGGTGTGATGCTCGGTGAGCACGAGGTCGCTCACCATGCGCCGCGCCTCGCGGATGTAGAGCTGGTGCGGCCAGCCGCCGCTGTCCTGAAACTCATCTTTGGGCAAACCGAAGCGTTGCATGTCCTCGCGCACCTTTTTAGGCACACGCGGATCGGTGGCGAGGAAGTGCAGCAGGCCGCGGTGGTAGTTCTCGTGCCTTTTCGCGATCTTTTCGCGCTCGGCATAGCTCGCTGCAGGCCATGCGTGCGAGGCACCGGGCAGATTGCCGCCAAAGGTGGCGGTGTTGAAGTCCCACTTGTCGTTCGGCAGCGGGTCGTGCTTTGAAAACCAGCGTAGGTCCATGTCATCGCCGTTTTGCAAACAGGCCTCAATGAAGCGCGCGACGATCTCATACGTTTTCGGGTCGTAATCGGCCGGTGGCGTGATGGGCAGGCGATCCGCCGCTGTGGTGAGGCAAAGCCGGTAACAGTAGGCCTGCACGCCGGGCGCGGGATCGCCAGGCTTGCCGACCTCGTCGAGTTCGATCAGCGGCAGCACGCCGCTGTCGGGACAACCGAGCACCACATACGGATCGAGCGGGAAATCGCGGTCCCACACGCCCTGCCCGCCTTTCACGCGGCCATTCACGCCTGGCACTAGGTGCTCACTCCGCGGCTTGTACTTCGCGTCGTATTGGATGCCGTTGAAGCTCTCGCCATACTTCGCATTGCCCTCGCGCATCAAAGTGAAGCTCACACCGGCTTTCGCCATCAAATCGCCTTCGTAAGTCGTGTCGATGAATACCTTGGCGCGGATCACATCGCCGTTTTCGAGGGTGATGGAAGTGATGCGGGCACTCTTGCCCGCACCTTTGCGGCCAGGAGTGGCCGCCTCACTTTTTGCCGCCGAGGCTAGTCGCGCCTCGCGAAGCACCTTCACACCAGCTTCCTTCACCATCTCCTCAAACACTCGCTCCGCCTGATGCGGCTCAATTGCATACGCGCCGCCCGTCGCGGGGCCGCCGGTGCTTTTGAAGGGCTGATCCCACTCCAGCTTCTTCCCATACTTGCCGACGAGCCGCGTGAAATACTCTCTCGCGATGCCACCCACACTGCGCGGATCGCCAATGTCCACCGCGCTGAGCCCGCCACTCGTCATGCCGCCGAGATGACGCCCCGGCTCGGCCAAAACGACCGTTTTGCCCATCCTCGCCACCTGCACCGCCGCCGCCACACCACCCGACGTGCCGCCAAAGACGCACACATCGGCCTCATGTACGGCAGCGAGGCCAGAAGAGGCCAAAAGAAGGAAAAACAGCGGTTTCATGGTTGTTCGAGCCATTCGAGGTTGAAGCGGGCCACGGTCAAACCGGAGCCTGCGAAGCCTGGTTTGGTGCCGCGACCGTAAAAGCAGAGGATGGTGCCGTTTTGAGTCACAGCGATGTCGGAATACATGCTGGGGCCGTCTTCGAGGAGTTTGTTGACGGGCCAGGTCTGACCTTCATTGGCACTGAGTTTGATGCTGACGTTTTTGCGGGCGCGGCTCTTGCCTGGCTCGGGTTTTCCTTCACGACCGCCTTCGAGGTTGTGGGGATTGGAGAAGAGGATGAGGCGCTTGCCGCCGTGGTCGTAGCGGAGGATGCCGGCCATGCAAATCGGCTCCAGCAGAGCATCATCAAACTTCGGCGTGCTCCAGTTCGTGGCGCCATCCGGGCTGGTGGTGATGAGGCGGCGATGCGCTTTGGATTCGCTGCGCACGTTGAGCATCACACGACCGTCGTTGAGCTCAATGGCGACGGTTTCATTCGGGTTGATCCACTCGTCGGTGCAGGGGACGGCGATGTCACCGGCCTTCCAGGTCTTGCCTTGGTCGTCACTGTAAATGGTCGCGGTGACGCTGGGGCGGTGCGCATTGCCGCCTTCACCCGTGGAAAGCCACACAGGCACGACAAGGCGGCCGGTTTTGAGCTGGATGCTGTGATTCGGACCGGTGGCGAGCACCTTCCAGGCATAGTCATTTTTTAAAGCGTCGAAGGTGGAGGTGATCTCGACCGGCTTTGACCAGGAGAGGCCATCGTCCTCGCTGCGCTGGTAAAAGGCCCGCTCGTATTCGAGGCAGAAGAGCATGTGAACGGTGCCGTCCTTGTCCGCGATGAGCACCGGGTTGTTGTAGGTGACCTGCGTGGTGTCCACATTCTTGAGGCGCAACGCGAAGGGGTTCTTCTGCTTCGGCCCGGGCACATCGGCGATGCTTTGCGGCTGGCTCCATGTTTTGCCGTCATCGGTGCTGCGGCGCAGCAGGATGCGGATGTCCGACCAGTCACCGCCGCCCTTGCGGGCCTCGCACCATGCCAGCACTGAGCCCTTCGCGGTCACGACGACGCCGGGGATGTGGTAGATGTTGAAAGCGGGATCATCGCCGGTCTTGAAGAGATCCTGTTTTTCGAGGAAGGGTTCTGCGGCAGACAGATGGACTCCAAGGAGACAGGCGATAGAGGGTAGGAGGCGCTTCATGAGGATGGGAGATCAAAGCGGCAAAAATGGGCAGCGGGCAATGACGCTCAGCTCCCGAAGGCCTGGATGAAGCCCACTTCGAGTGCGAGCGACTCGTTCACGTTCGTGTGCAGATGGCTTTCGAGCTGCCGCAAGACTCGCACGCGCTTGGCGACATCGTCTGGCGACCACTTCGAGGCGAGCGAAGCCGTCATGCTTTGATGCTTCGGCAAATCGAGATGCTCCGCACCAGCCTGTTGGCGTGCGACATCCCCGAACCACGACAGAAGGAGGTCCATCAAGGCGCTGCGCTGCTGGATGTAATCCGCCTCGATGGCGGCCTCGACCTGCTCTTCGCGTTGTTTGAGCCAGGAACCGTCCGTGGTCTTGCCGTAGTGCTCGGTTTCGCGCTCAAACTCCTCCTCGTGCTTCTTTTTGAGGTCGTCATGCAACTCCTCTAAAATCTCCTCAAATTCCACTTTCAGCGCCAGAGCCCCGGAGAGGGTTCCGGAGCCTTTCGCGGCATGTTTGCCGAGAACGATGAGCAGCTTGTTTTCATGCTCGGTGAAGATGCGGGCACCCGCGGGTGCCATCAGGCCCACTTCGATGACGCGTGATTGGATCGTCGGCAGGAGCTGCTCGGGCTGCGTGGTGAGCAGCAGCAGCAGCGTGCGAGGCGGCGGCTCCTCGAGTGTCTTCAGGAAGGCATTCTGCGCCTGCACGTTCATGCGCTCCGCATCGACGATGATGCCGAGCTTCCAGCCGTTCGGCGAGGCGGTGCGGCGGATCATCTTTTCCAAAAAGCGGATCGTGCCCGGATCATCGCCATCCTTGCCGATGGTGATGCGGCGCGATTTGCTCTGCGGCCGCAAAACAACGGCTCCCTGGCCTTCCCAGCCCTCCAGCGTCCGCTGCGGCGTGCCGACGACGAGATCGAGCACCTTCGCCGCAAACTCCTCATGCCGCGCCTCCTTCGGCCCGGTGATCAGGTAAGCATGCCCAAGCCGCCCGTTGTCACGGGCTCGCGCGAGGAGCTGCAGGGCATGATCGGATTTGAAGGGCATTTGCGGGGCTAGGCGGACAAAAGGCTCCAGATATGCTCGTGCACTTCCTCGGGTGATTGCGAGGCATCGACCACGCGGAAGCGTTCCGGCTCGGCCTTGGCGAGCGAGAGGTAGCCTTGGCGCACTTTTTCAAAGAACTCCGGCGGCTGGCTTTCCATGCGATCAAGCTCGCGACCGGTGGCGTGGATGCGCTGCCAGGCGGTCTGCACATTGAGATCGAGCAAAACGGTGAGCTGCGGGAGCGTGCCGCCGATGGCAAAGCGGTTGATGGCGTTCACTGCATCGAGTGGAAGGCCACGGGCATGGCCTTGATAAACCGTCGTGGAGTCGAGGAAGCGGTCGAGGATCACAAACACGCCGCTTGCGACCAGCGGACGGATTTTCTCGCGCACGATCTGCGCACGGCTGGCGGCGAAAAGCAGCAGCTCCGTCTCCGAGGTCATCGCGTGGCCTTCCTTCGAATGCTGGAGGAGATGGCGGATGCTCTCACCGATCTCCGTGCCACCAGGCTCGCGCAGGACCTCGACTTTGCGACCTTCCTTTTCGAGCCGTTCCTTCAACAACCGGATCTGCGTGGATTTCCCGCAACCTTCTGAGCCTTCGAACGAAAGAAGAAATCCAGCGCCCATAGTAATCACTCCCACTCGATGCTCGCCGGCGGCTTCGTGCTGATGTCGTAGAGCACGCGGTTCACGCCTTTGACGCGGTTGAGGATCTGGTTGGAGGTGCTGGCGAGCACTTCGTAAGGCAAACGGACCCATTCGGCGGTCATGGCGTCTTCGCTTATGACGGCGCGGAGGCTGATGGCCTGCTCGTAGCTGCGTTCATCGCCTTTGACGCCCACCGTTTTGACGGGGAGCAGCGCGGCGTAGGCCTGCCAGGTCTGCTCATACCAGCCGCTGCGGCGGAGTTCGGCGATGAAGATGGCATCAGCCTGCTGCGTGATGGCGACGCGTTCGGCGGTGATTTCGCCGGGAATGCGCACGGCGAGGCCGGGGCCGGGGAACGGGTGACGCCACAAGGCGCGATGCGGGATGCCGAGGCTGGCACCGAGGGCGCGGACCTCGTCTTTGAAGAGCTCGGCGAGCGGTTCGAGCACTTTGCCCTGCTCTTTGAGCTCCATGATCTTATCGACGCGGTTGTGATGCGTTTTGATCTTGCTGGCAATGCTGCCGCTGGTGGCGCTCTCGATCACGTCGGGATACAAGGTGCCCTGCGCGAGCAATTCGACGTTGTCGGCCACTTTCCAGAACTCCTCGACGAAGAGCGTGCCGATGATGCGGCGCTTCTGCTCGGGATCGGTGACGCCTTTGAGAGCGCCGAGGAAGATGGCGCTGGCGTCGATCTGCTCGATGGGCACACCGACTTCATCAAACAGCGTTTTGACCTCCGCGGCCTCGTTGAGGCGCATCATGCCGGTGTCGATGAAGATGCAGCGCACCTTCACGCCGGCCTTGGCGAGCAAGACGGCGAGCACGGTGCTGTCCACGCCGCCGGAGACGCCGCAGATTACCTCCCGGTTGCCGACCTCGGCCTTGATGCGGTCGAGCATCTGGGCCTTGAACGCGTTGATGTCGAACTTCGCGAGCTTTGCGCCGCTTTTTGTTAGGAAGTTCCGCAGGATGGCCGTGCCTTCGTGCGAATGCGTGACCTCAGGGTGAAACTGGATGCCCCAGCAACGGTCGGACCACTTCAAGGCCACCGGGACGGCGTCTTCATTCGTGGCGATGACCTTGGTCGTGTCGACCAGGTTCGCGCAGGTGTCGCTGTGGCTCATCCAGACCTGGGATTCGTGCGAAATGCCGCTGAAGAGGTCCTCATGGTCGGTCACGACCAGCTTGGCAGGCCCATACTCGCGAGTGACGCCGGGTTTCACGGTGCCGCCGTGCTTGATGTTGAGGAGTTGCATGCCGTAGCACACGCCGAGCACCGGAACGCCGAAGGACATGAGTTTGTCGTAATCGACATCGGGCGCGTCTTTTTCGGACGTGCTGCGGGGGCCGCCGGAAAGGATGATGGCACCGGGAGACTGCAAATTCGCCAGCTCCGCAGGCGGATACAGGTGCGAGGCAAAGCCGAGCTCGCGAACGCGGCGGACAATGAGCTGGGAATACTGGGAGCCGTAATCGAGGACGGCGACTTCTTGGGCGGTCATGAGAGAATATGTCGAATTCAGAATGATGAATGACGAGGCCGGATCAATGCGGCTCGTAGTTCACCGGCTCCTCGGTGATGACGACATCGTGCGGATGGCTTTCTTTGAGGCCGCCGGCAGTGATGCGGACGAAGCGGGCTTTGGCGCGCAATTCATCAAGGTTGTTCGCACCGACGTAGCCCATGCCGCTGCGCAGGCCGCCGATGAGCTGGAAGACGACATCGGCGAGCGGACCTTTGTAGGGCACGCGGGCCTCGACGCCCTCGGGAACGAGTTTGCCGGAACTGTTCTGACCATAGCGATCCCCTGCCCCTTTGCGCATGGCTTTGAGGCTGCCCATGCCGCGGTATTCTTTGAAGGTGCGGCCCTGCCATTTGACCATGTTGCCGGGGCTTTCGCTCGTTCCCGCGAGCAAGGAGCCCAGCATGACGACATCAGCGCCACCAGCGAGGGCTTTGACGATGTCACCCGAGTAACGAATGCCGCCGTCGGCGATGACAGTGACGCCCGCGGGCCGGCAAACCTCCGCCACCTCCTGCACGGCGCTGAACTGGGCCATGCCGACGCCAGAAATGATGCGCGTGGTGCAAATGGAGCCCGGACCGACGCCCACCTTGATGGCAGAGACGCCTGCGGACATCAAATCGCGCGCGCCATCGGCGGTGACGACGTTGCCAGCGACGATGGGCACGCCCGCGCCGAGATTTTCACGCAGTCGGGCGATGACGCTCATGACGCGGCTGGTGTGACCGGTGGCGGCGTCGATGAAAATGGCGTCCGCACCGGCGGCGAGCAACGCTTTGCCACGATCGATGCAATCGTCGCCGACTCCGACGGCCGCGCCGACGCGGAGCTGGCCGTTGGCATCTTTGGCGGCGTGTTTGAAGGTCTGGCGCTTGATGATGTCCTGCTTGGTGATGAGTCCGGCGAGTTTCCCGCTGGAATCGATGAGCGGCAGCTTTTCGATGCGGTGCGTGTAGATGATTTTAAGGGCGTCCTCGAAGCTGGTCTGAGGTGTGCCGGTGGCGAGACGCGTGCTCGGCGTCATGACGGCGGAGACGGGCGTGCTTTCGTCTTCGATGTACCACATGTCGCGGCTGGTGACCATGCCGACGAGCTTGCCGTCCTTGTCCACGACCGGGAAGCCGCTGACGCCCTTCTCGTGCATCAGGCGATGAAGCTCTCCAAGACGCGTTTCCGGTGTGACGGTGTGCGGATTCTGAATGACGGTGTTTTCGCTGCGCTTCACCCTTGCAACCTGGTCGGCCTGCTGGTCGATCGGCATGTTTCGGTGGATAACGCCGAGCCCGCCCTCACGTGCGAGAGCGATGGCCAGTTCGGACTCCGTGACGGTGTCCATGGCGGAGGAGAGGATTGGCACATTGAGGCCGATGGAGGCCAGTTTGGTGCTTACATTGACTTCTCCAGGCAAAACAGCGCTGTGCGCCGGGAGGAGAAGAACGTCATCGAAACTTAAAGCGAGAGAAGGCAGATCACCCATGTCGCAGGTAAGCGGCGATCATGCGGCTGTCATGCGGAAATTTGCCTGATCTCGAAATCAGAAACCCGGTTTGTAGCTGCGAGCTTTCCCAGTGAACGGATCCACCTGGATGGTGAAGAAGTTTTTGGGAAGATTTTGCATGGTGATGGCCTGACCGCTTTCGATGGTGAGAGTGATGAAGCTTTCGGTAAGTGTTTGATATTCGAGGGTGGCAAAACCACCGGTGGCCTGCCCCACCTTGCGGCAGGAGCCGTCCGGCATGAAGCGCCATGCATTATAGACAGCCGTCTGAACGCCCGAGTAGCCGACGCTGGAGCCTTCCTTGCTGTCAGGCAAACCGTCACCTTTCAAGGCGGGCGAAAGGGTGTCGTCAGCAACGATGATGACGCTTTCCGGAAGGTTCACAAGGTTGTTGGCTGGCTCGAGGGATTCTTTGACGTTGGCCGCGGCTCCCGTTCCTTCAGTAACCTGGATGATTTTAAAGATCTGATAGGAGCGGTAGGCGGGATTGGCGCCGAAAGCATCCGGGACCTTGAAGAAACGCAGTTCGACAGGAACGTTACTGGCATAGGCGATCTGCTGGGCTTCGGAGATCGCGCCGAAAAGAGACTCGCCTGCGGAGGCGAGCTTGCTGGCCATGAGCGTGCGGGAGAGAGCCGGGGCTGAAAATGCGAGCAGGAGCACGATGATCGTCACCACGACGAGCATTTCAATGAGGGAGAATGCGCGGGAGGCAGGCGGCCGCGGGGATGACGACGTGTGGATCATGACGGCGGGGGGAAGGTTTGTTAAAAGCTCCATCTTGCCTGCTTGAGGGCGATGGTGGTGGTGAAGACGCGGTAGTCGAGCTTGTTTTCGAGGAGGATTTTTTTGAGTTTACCCGGTTCCTCAGCAGTACCCTCGAGGTCGGCCGCATAATCGGCCGCGTTGGTAAACAGGGTGGACGTCTCGGCCAGCACTTTCTGGCGAAGATCATTGTTGCTGGAGAGGCTCTCGCCGCCCCGCTGGTCGAGGGCGACCATGGTTACCAGAAGCAACGGAGGCATCTGATGCTGTGTGCCTTGGGGACTGCTGCCTGCTGACGAACCCGGGCTGGTGACGAGTGTCGAGTCGAACTCATATTCGCGGGCGATGGAGAATGGCTCGATGTTGCCGCTGCTGGAGGCAACGGTGGTTTCGATCCGCGGGGAAATGACCAGTGTGAGGATATTTTCGGCGATAGGCCGGGTGAAAGCACGGGAGTCAACTGTCTCAGAACTTTGGACGGTGGCGGTGAGGGCTTCCTGGAACCACCTGCGTGAATTTACGATCTTGGTGCGATCATTTGGGTCGATGAGACGGAAGCCATCGGAATAGATGCGGTTCATTTCCGAAGTGGGGCTGTATTCCATCAAACGGAGACGGAAACGCGGAGGAACGCTGGTGAGCTGGTTGAGGAAGGGAGGACGATAGGGCTGGTCGTCACCCCATTCCACAAAGTAGCCGCGACCACACAGAAGATTGACCATGTTTTCGGTGTTTGCCTGGGAGCCGGTGGCGGCGACGAGACGTGTGACTCCGAGGGGGGCTTGGAAAAAGACCGCGTGGCCGGGGTAGTTTTCCTTGGAGCCGGAGGCGGAAGTAAGCAGCCTGGTTGTCGGCCCACATACGAACTGCAACTCAGACTGGCGCACATTGGCCCGGGCGCGAGTCACCTGCTGACCAGCGGCGTCGGTTCGAAAGGGATCCGAAGCGCTCTCCCAGTAGGTGTTGAGGGTGGCCTGGCTGATGTTACGAGTCAGGGTGTCAAAGGCAACACGCGCCTCGCGGAACTGGGAGACGCGAGCGTTGGAACGCACCCAGTTACGCTGCACAATGCCGATCACCTGGGTGACCACGAGCATGAGGATGACGAGGATGGTGATGGAGATCATCAACTCCACGAGCGTGAAGGCCGAACGGCCGCGAAGACGGTAAGGCCGGACTGGGGTAACCGGCAGGGAGGGGCAGAATAATCCGGCGTTCATGGCGGCGGGGCTCAGCGAGTTTTGGCGAGCAGATGGTTGAATGTGGTGTAAGCGATCCGGTTGTTCTCCCCAAACTGGAAGTCGGGGTTGGCGGTGGTGGCGATCCGGATGATCACGCGGCGCAAATAGCGCTGCATCTGCTCGGTTTTGGGCAGGGAGGCGGGCTGGGAGAAGTCGATCTCGGCGACGAACGTGACTTGGCCGGACTGCTGCTCGACCTCCTGACCCTGGTCGTTGAAATAACGACGGCTCTTCTCGGGAAGAGCATTGCCGCCGCTGGAGGGGGTTCCTGTTCCCTGCGGAGGCAGGAGGCTGAACTGGGTGTTTTCGAGATCGCGTATGATCTGCTCGATGATGTTGCTGTTCAGGGTGAGGATGCCGGTTTTGCGCGACATTTCGAGGCCCTGTGGCATGAGACCAAGCAGGGTGATGATGGCGAGCGCGGCAATGGCGACGGCGAGCGTGACCTCAACAAGGGAGAAGCCAGCGGAGGCCGGACGGCGAGGGGAATGTGCGGTCACGATCATGGGCTGAAGCGCTTGTATTCGAGGGTGCGGAATTTGTAGAACGTATCGAGGGGCGGAAGGGCAATTGGGTTGGCGGACTCAGCGTAGTCAGGGATAGGATTGCTGGAGTCGGTGGGGTCGATGTAACGTTCGATGAGGGCGGAGCCACGATACTCACCAAGGATGGCGTCCTTGGTTGGATCGAAGACATCCACGGCGGTTGAGCGGGCCTTGCGCAGCATTTGGGCGCGCATGTGGACGCGGAAGGTGTTCCCGCGGGTGGTGATGCGATTGTAGAGGTTGGAGTAGGGGCGCTCACGGGTGTTGTCCCCGGTGGGAGCGTGATTCTGCCAGAAGTCGTCCATGATCTGCTGAAGTTGGGAACCGCTGGTGTTTATACTGATGCTGCCGACGCTGCCGATGTTTTCGCTCGGGTTGGAGGAGGGACCACGGGAGACATCTGGAATGAGGTGAACCTCGCAGATTTGGCTGGGAGTGCGGAAGAGACCGCGGATGCGCGCGCCGTTCTGGTTGGAACCGGTGGCGGTGAGGCGGAAACGCTGCTCGAACTGGTGGAGCGTGCGGGTCACATCGATCGGACGATGCCAGAATTTGCGGTGGTTGGCCTCATCCCAGAACCGGTCACCGGTATTGCTCCACATGGCCGGGGTGGCGGCCTGCTGGTAGTTCTTGGCATTGTTGACGTCCTCGTTGGACGGGATGGCGGTCATGAACTCGCCTTTCATCAGGGCATGCATGCCCGTGGCGCGGGTGATGTGCGTGAAGGGCATGATCTGGTAGTTCATGTTGAGGCGCCCGGCGACAGACAGCGGCTCGCTGATGGCGTAGGGCTCCACAACGGGCATGCAGAAGAGATCGAGCAGGTTGTGGTCGCGCGGGTTGTGATCTCCGGGATGGCCGGTGGTGACGGGCCTGCCAAAACTGCCGTGGGAACGGGAGTACGGCCGGAAGAGCAGTGTCTGCCAAGGTTTCCCGTCCTGGGTGGTGTTGTAAGTCGCTCCGGAGGAACTAACGGCATTGGTGCTGACGCTGCCACCGCCCCAGACCCCGGTGGGCAGGGAGCCAAACATGACGGGGGAGGAGACCATGCGATTTGGCGTCATGTAAACACCGCTGCGCCAGTCGTCGCTGTTACGCCATGGTTCGAAAAAGTAGCCGGAACGATAGAACGACTTTCTGTTGTGTCGGGTAAACTCGCCGGCGTAGTAGTTGCCCTCGTCAGGCTTGTTGATGTAAGGGCCGTCCCTTGAATTGGAGATGCCGTTGTCGAAATCTCCGTAGCTGTTGGCGGTGCGTGTCCAGCTATCCGCCGGAGGAAGGTCGGGAACGCGACGGCGGCTGTGGAATGGGACGCCAAGCATGTGCTCTGGTCTGACAAATGCAGAGAAGCTTGCAGGCGCGACATTCGGCAGCACGGCACCGTTCTCGGTATCGGACCAATGAGTGGTGAAGCTATGGATGGTGCGTGGCTGGCTCAGCGGGTTGGTGGATTCCACCGCCGCCCAGACGGGATGCTTCATCCACATGGAGCGCGGGACGGTGTTGCGCGCGGCGACGAGCCGGTAGTCACCGACCGCCGGCACGTAGGTCCGCACGACGTCGCTGCCCGTCCATGGATTGCGATTTTCATCAATGTACCCATTCGCGACCTCCGGCGGGAAAAGGCTGATTCCATCCCTTCCACCATTATCAAAGCTGCCCGCACCGGTCGAGTACCGGCCCTCCGTGTCAAGGCGGCCAAACAGCACCTGCTGCTCGGAATTGGTGAAGGTGGTGACGAAGGCAGGAGCAGCACTCCAGAGGTTGTTGGCCCCGTTGAAGCCAGGATTCACCTGCCCGGACATGCGGCCGATGCAGCCCATGCGATTGAAGCACCACCAATGCGGTCCTTGAACGGAGCGGCGGTAGATTTCGCGGCCGAACTGGTCCACACTCCAATAGTGGCTGATCTCGCCACGATTTGCCGGGAACTTGCTGGCAGGGTTGGTGCCGCCGGGGTCAGAGGCAAGCCTGCGCTCACCGCTGAAAGCCAGGGCGGGAACAGGAAGGGTCATGTTGTCAAAGGAGATGTTGATGGTCTGTACCTCCTGGTTGGCGTTGCCGGCGCGGCTGTGTTTGTCGTAAATGCGAATGCGCAGGTCACGCTGGCCGAAAGTGAGACGCATGGGTCCTGCGCGATTGATGGTGATGGGGGCGCTGACCAAGCCCCAGCTGTTCAGACCGGTATGGGCGATGGGATTGCCGTCGTTTTCGATGTAACGACTGCCACTGCTGGTGCGGGCGGCACCATTGACATAAGGATCGGTGTCATCCCCGATCTGGGTGCCGCCCCAGCCGCGCGTGGATCGGCCGCCGGCAATGGCAGTAGGACCGGCGAAACCGCCGCTGGAATACACATCATGATCCTCGTAGAGGTTGGAGTTGGACTTGACGATCACATCACGTGTGGAGGGGAAAAGCGTCTGTCCGTCGAGCTGGATGGAACGCATGAAGGCACCGTCGAGCACGATGGCCCACTCAGGGTGAATCTTCGTCCAGCCCTGCATGGCGCAGAAAGCCTCCAGCATCAACATGAGCTGGACACGTTTTTGCGTGGGTTGCAGGGGAGTGTTGACCTCCAGGGTGAGGTTCCAGTTCGCGGGGTCATAGCCCGGATGCCGTGAGGGATGGCGCTGCGGGTTCCCGGGATCACAGCCATAAAGTCTGCCCGTGGTATCTGTGAGCGGCGGGAAGTTGGAATACCACCGATTGAAACCCAGGCGGGTGTTTCCCGGAGGGAAGTTGGGCGGAAACACATCCGGGCCGACGTTGGCCGCCGCGCCTCCACCACCTTGCGTAGGTGTGCGGGTGGCAGGAGCCCTGGGAGCGCTGCCGCCGCCGCTTTTGACTCCTTGACCATTGTCCACGGCATAGAGTTCATCATTCTTGCCATCGGCGGTGCAGATGATCTGGAAGCCGATCTCGGAGAGCGTGAACATGCGGCCGAAACCCTGGACGACCTGTCCGTTCTTGCTCCAGCGGGCGGGGCTGACCTGGCCGTGACCGGGAACGACCCCGGAGTCGTCTGACAAATAATCACCGCCGAACCTGGCATCGGCTTGTTGTCCGCCTCTGAGGTTGCCCATGGCCCTACGGGTGATGCGATGACTCGTGTAGGTCAGGCGCTGTGGATCCAGGGTCTGGTCCTTTCGATCGTAAAGGGCGGTGCCGGAGAGTCCTGATGCGGGCATGCCATCCTGATCGCGGGCAAGGAGGCCATCATAGAGATTGGTGCTGCGGATGTAATCGAAGAACTGGATGGCGAGCTGGGCGGCGTTCTGGTTGCCATATTTCTGCCCGAAGGTGGAGGTGCTGCCTCCCAGCGCGGAGGTCTGCGGGAACTCCATGTTTGCAATCTGAGTGTAAAGGAAGTCAAGCAGGCGGGAGTTGCGCTGGAGCCCCGGAGAATTGCCGAGGCCGGCGGTGGAGCCGGTGACGTCATGGGTGGGATGATGCGGCTCGGCGCGGCGGAAGATGTAGCTGTTGGCCACGGAGGAACCGGTGCCGGTGGAGCGCAGGGTGGCGCAGAGGGCGATGAGGTTGTCAAAGGTGCTGCGTTTGTTGCTGGCGGCGGCTTCATTGGGCACGTCCGGAAGAGGCCACATGGCGATGCGCGGCAGGCCGCGGGTGCTGAATTCAGGGGAGCGGCTATGGGCGGTGAGGAAGAAGCGGGAGCGCTCCAAGGTGTCGCGGTCAAACATGAAGCGACCGCTCTGGCCGGGGATCTCGACACGGGCGGCCATACGACCGTTGGTGCCGTCGTACCCGCTGTCCTGGAAGAGCATCTCGTCCACGCTGGCGAAGAGACGCTCATTACGGGCGGCGGAGATATCGCCTCCGGTGGCGGCGGCGGTTTCGCCGTTGGCGGCGGAGAATTCGTCCAGAAGGAACGGACGCGTGCCGGCACGAGACCCCCCGCCGGCGACTTTTGGCAGCAGGCCGTAAATGAGTTCCTTGATTTGAACGACATTGTTCTGGTTCACCCGTGGGTCGAAAGGATCGAGGTTGATGCCAGGCGCGAGCACTGCGCTGAGGGCGACGGTGGCAGGGTGGCCGGGATAACGCTGGAACTCGCCGCCGGTGCCAGGGAAGTTCGCCCACCTCGAATCGCGCTGATGATAGAAGTAAGGAGGAGCGAAGAAGGTGGGCTCGGTGGCGGTGTTGACGTTGATTTTGGAGGACTCGTCATCAGTCCAGAAGGCGACGCGGCCCACGATGGGGTTAGTGGAGGAGGGGGTGACACCATTGACGGAACTGATGAACTTGTTGGACGCGTCGAGAGCGCCGGTGGTACCGTCCTGGAGCACGTAAATCCACTCTACAGGCATGGGGAGACGGAGTTTGTTGGGATTCCCCGCCGCCTGGGCAGGGAGCACCACCTCGTTGTAGCTGACTGACGAACCGCCGCCAATGGATGGCGTCTGGTTCTGATACGAAAATCCCTCCACCGCCACCAACTGCTGCCCGGAGGTTCCCGCCCCAGTAAAAGCAGCCCGGGGATCAATGATGGGGAAGTACACAGACTGCGGCGATCCCGGGGAAAGCCCAGGACGGACGACGGGCTCGTTCAAGTCCACAAACCGTGCCTTGTTCGACTCTGAATTCCAGTCCTGCGGGATCTGATGCTCCTGGGCGAAGATTTGCGCCTCGTTGTTGGGGCTGGTCACCACCATCTGGGAGCTGGAATAGAGCTTGTGAGCCCGAAGAAATTCCCCATTGGCCCGGTACACACGAACCATGCCCGGCTGGGTGGCGTGGATGATCTGGTTGGTGGTGGTGGCGGGGTCGCCTCCCGAGGCCTGGTTGGAGGTACTTTGCGCGTTTTGCAACTGCCCCTGGGTGATGGCGACGGCGAAGTCTGCGTATTGCTTGGCGGAGCGGGCGGAGACGTAATTTTGCGTGGATTTGTACTCCGTGCGCGTGATGGAGAAAATCGCGATAATCAGGATGGACAGCAGCGCGACGGTGATGATGACGAGCACCAAGGCCATTGCCTTGCGGCGCTTGAGGTGGCGGATGGCAGATGAGCGGGCGTTAAGCATGGGTGTCCTCCTTATTTTTTCCGATTTTAGGACGATGCTATGAAATCGCCCCAGGAACCGCAAGGGTATTTATTTTGTAACTACAAGTCCGGCGATTGATTCGCACGGATTTGCTCAGAACAGCCAACGGCGACGGCGACGCCAGCCCAAGGCGAGGAAGCCCAGGATGATGAGCATCAACCGGCCAGGTTCGGGCACGGCCACCACCAAGGTGCCGTTGGTGTAAAGGTCGTTAATGTTCCAGAACAAGCCTGCGGAGAGCGTTGGCAGATCCAACAAGTTATTGGTGATGTCGGCGTTGCTCACATAACCTCCGCTGTAACTGGCCGGATCCAGGTTTCTGAAATACTGGGAGGTGTGGGTCACGCCGCCCCAGTCAAGGAGCTTCCAGGCGTCGCCAGCGACGAAGGTGGCTGAATTCACCGAAGAGGTGACCTTGAGTGTGGCATAGGTGCCGAGAGTCGCGGTTCCCGTGCCGGCAAGCACGAGGCGGTCGGCTTCAGCATTGGTGATGCCGCTGTTGTTCGCGAACAGATTCAACTCAAGCATGCCCTGGAGGTCGAAGGTGCCTCCATTGAGATTGATGGTGAGTGATTGACCGTTGGAGACACCACTGGTTCCGGGGGCAATGGAGCCGAAATCTTCAATGGTGACGTTCTTGCTGGCTCCCGGAGCGATGACGCCGGAGCCTGCGAGGGTCGCATTGGCTTTGACCACGACATTGCCGGAACCCGTGCCGCTGCCGGAGGTGTTGGTCACCTGCAGTATGCCCGCGTTGACGGTAGTGGTGCCGCTGTAGGTGTTGCCGGTGGCATTGCTGAGGGTGACGACTCCCGTGCCGAGTTTCATCAGGGAGAGAATGTCATCGGTGGGGGCCGAACCTCCGTCAGCCTCGGAGATCATGCCGCTGAAGACCACGCCGGAACCGCTGGAAGCGCCCGAGTCGATGCGGAGAGTCTTGGTCTCCTGAATGTTGGTGCGAAGGTTCTGCAGGGTGACTGCTCCGCCAAAAGTGACAGGGGCGTCAGAGGCGATGGTGGTGAGACCGGTGCCGTTGGCATTGACGTCAATGGCCTGGTTGACGCTGGTGACAGCAGCGTTGCTCACACGCAGCGTGACGTCGGCATTGACCTGGTCACGCAACCAGTGGACGGGGTCGGTTCCGTTTCCGTTGATGGCGGTGACGGACTGGGCGGCCATGAAGAAGGTCTGGCCGGCATGGGTGCCGTTGTTCACGGTGACCTGCGTGCCGTAGAGCATGTTCGCGGTGGTGCTGAAGTCGGCGACACGCACGACGTTCATGGTGAGATCCTGGTTGATCTGTTTGATCTCGTAGATGCCGTTGCGCTCAGGGCTGTCGATCTCGTCTTTGACGAGGATTTTCTTGCCAATGTCGGCGGAGCCGAAAGTGACACCGTCGATGACGCGGCTGATGTTGTAGAAGGCACCAGGACCCGCCCCGGGGAAGCCTAAATTGACCAGACCGTCTGCCTGCGCTTCAAAGGCACCGCCCAGACCGCTGATGTTCTTCGCGATGAACTGTGTGTCACGCTCAACACCCAGCAACGATCTGCCAGATGTGGCGTAGTCGGCGAAGAGGGTGGCCGGGGTCGCATCCCCAAGTTCGATGACGCCGGTGCTTCCCAAGGCAGAGGCGTGGCCGATGAGCAGGGCTCCGTTGCGCACGACCACCGGTCCGTTGACAGCAGTAGCGCTAGTCTGATTGGCGAGGGTTCCAAAGTTGTTAGCGGCGGAGAGAATGACACCACCGCCGGCAACGGTGATACCTCCCGTGCCGGTGATGGCCCCTTGGAATTCGGCGTTTCCGAACTGGGAGGCATCGATGAGGAGGTTCTGCCCTGCCAGGCGCGCGATCTCGACCGTTCCGGTGATCGTTGTTGATGAAGCGGTGGTGGAGAGCACGGAGATGCCTTCGCCATTGACCGGGCCAAACGTCATGTGGTTGGCGAGGGTGTCCCCTTGGAAACGGAGAGTGAGCGCCATGTCAGCGGAGCGGGTGTCCGTGGTGGTGCCCACTTCGATGCGCCCGGTGCCGAAGGCCCCGTTGACCGTGCCAACGAGAGTTCCTTGCGCCAGGGAGGTGCCGCCAGTGTAAGTGTTGGCCGCGGCGAGTTCGAGCACACCGTTGCCACCTTTGACGATGCGACCGCCATCTCCATCCAGCACCCCGGTGATGCGGGCGTCGGCAAAGATGGAGGACTGGCCGCTGACGGCTTCGATCATGCGGGATTTACGACCGAGATCAATGCCGTTGGCAAAAATGACGGTGGCGTTGGCATCCTGGGCACCAAGGATGAGCGAGGTGTTGTCGGGAACAAACCCAGCCGTGCCCCAGGCCAAGGAAGCACCAGCCCCGCCCAGGTTGACGGTGCGGTTCGTGGTGTAGGCGGCGAAACCACCGCTGCTGGTCCAGTCCACCTGGGTGGCTCCGGTTCCAACGCTGCGGGTGAAGTTGCCGGAATTGAGGCCGAGCACCCCTCCATCGAGGCGGAGGTGGCTGTTGGCGGGCAACGCTCCGCTACTGTCGAGGCGGAGCACGCCGCCCTGCACATAGGTCGTGCCCGTGTAGGAGTTTACGCCTGAAAGAATAGTCGTGCCATCACCTGTGTGCACCAGATTCACCACACGGTTGAGCGCGGTGTTGTTGATGATGCTGGAAGAGATGCGCAGAGACTCCTTGGGGTTCCAGTTGTGAATAATGAGGTCGGCGCTGGTCCCGTCGCTGTTGGCAAGACCGCTGGTGAGCAGTCCTCCGCTGATGGTGTTGACGTGGTTGCCGGAGTTCGTGGTTTGGAGGATGGCCCCGCTGCCCACGGTCAGAAGATCGCTGACTGTGACCGTGCTGGAGTTGAGCGCTGCCGGAGTGGAGGCCAGATACTCAGAGTAAATCGAAGAACCGACGGCTGACGTGGTGGCAGCCTGGCTGAGGGTGACCGTATTGTTCAGGGTATCGACCGAGACAATGGTGGTGCCGCTGGCAATGCCCGCGCCGAAGATGGCCTGACCTGCCTTCAAGCGTGGATCGTTGATGTTGGTGATCGTCACGCTGCCAGCGCCAAGATCGCCGGTGATGGATGCGTCGAAGAAGTAGAGTGGCAGGCCTGTGTTGTCGGAGAACGCCGGCGTGTTGTTCAGGGTGATGGTGTTGTTGGCCTGGTCGATGGAAATGATGATGGTGCCGTCCGGGATGCCGTTGCCACGCACTGCCATGCCGACTGCGAGCCGGTCCACTCCCGGCACACGGGTGACGACCGGGGTCGAGTCCAACCGGTCACCCGCGAGCGCGACATCATTGTTGAAGAAGAGGATGGTGTTCACCGAGGCGCCGGAAACGGTGGTGCCGCGGAAGGATTCTTCCGGAAGCGCACCGTCATGGACGTTTCTGGAACTCGTCCAGGTGGCCGGATCTGAAAGGAAGTGATGCGCGCCCTTGATGTCCGATCCTGACAGAATGGTCGTGGCGGAGTCCACAAAGCCGAAGTCATTGACTCCTGGCCGCAGGACCGAGCGGTTGGTGAAGGTGGTGCGCGGCAGGATGACGCCGACATCGACAAGCGCACGGCCGGCCAGGACGATCTGGGACACGGTGGGCCCACCCTGCACATCAAACAGGACAGTACCTGCTTTTTGGAAGTCCACGGCGGTGGGGTTGTTGATGTCCTGCAGGTTGAGGAAGGTGGTGGCCCCAGTGGTTCCGATGACACGCACGACGGAGGCCCCTTCCCTGACCTGCATGGTGCCGATCATGTTTTGGGTGGTGTTGCGGTCTGAGACACTCTGCAGTTCCAGCATGCCGCCGGAGAGGATGAGGGCTCCGACGTCGTTGCGGATGTACTGGTCGTTGAACGCCGGGGTGAGCCGCAACACGCCGTCTTCGACAATCAGCGCCTCAAGACCGTAGCCGCCAAAAGCAGTGCCCAGCATGCTCAGCGTGCCCTCTCCGCGCTTGACCAGGGAGTAGAACTCCTCGTTGCCCGGGGTGGCGTAATTGCCGCCGAGGCGCAGGTTCGAGTAGGCGTTGCCGACGTCCCAAATGGCGCTGTCATTGATGGTGAAGCCGCGGTCCGTGCTGGCGGTGGTGCCGTTCAACTGGAGGATGCCACCGTTGAAGATGATGTTGCCGACGGCATTGGAAGATGCGCCTAGACCGCTGGCGGTGCCGGCGAAGACGAGGGTGTTGGAACCCGTGAACAAGGCACCCACGGACAAGAGAATCTGGGTCGGACTGAGGATCGCGGCCACCGTGGCGCCTTCGGGGATGCCCGGGCCGGTCACACGCTCACCCACGCTGAGATTGGCGGTTGATGGCACTGTCACGGTTGCGCTGCCACCGGTGGTGGTGGCCAGCAGTGTCGCTCCGATGGATACACCGGCGGTGTAGTTCAGATTGTTCTGTCCAGTGGCGTTCACCGGCACCGAAAGATCGAGATTATTGGCATCGAGGATGCGGACGATGGTGGCCCCGCCGGGTATGCCAGTGCCGGAAACGGCCTGGCCGACAGTCATGCCCAGCGTGCTGCCCACGACGATGCGCGCCCCGCTGTCCGTGTCTGCGGTGCGTACCCCACCTGCGGTGGAGTTCGGGTCCAAGGTCACTGACGTGCCGTTGGCCGTGGCAGGGGCAGCGCTGACGTTGCTGCCGTTGATCGTTCCAATCGTGATCTGGGTGCCGTTGTTGACCGCGATGACCACCGCATTCGACGGTATGCCGGTGCCGGTGACTGCCTGGCCGATGGTGATGCCCGCCGTGCCGCCCGGGATGGTGATGGTGGCACTGCCGTTGTTGACCGTGGCTGTCTGCGAGCCGGACTTGGCCGTGACGTTGCTGCCGAAGGTGACGCTGGTGTTGTCGAGCGTGACAATGGCGCCGTTGGAAAGCCCGACAGTCCTGTTGCGAGCATCGACGGAAGTCACGGTCACACCACCTGCGATCGATGAACCCGTGACGTTCATGCCGATGGTGAGGCCGGTCACATCAACGTCCGTGAGGGTGCGGCCGAGGGAGGGGGCGAAGGAGATGAGCTGAGTGGTGGCCCCATATCCCTGCACCGCGAGGGTGCGGATGGTGGTCATGCCGGCGTTGAGGGTGTTGACCCCCGTGTAGGTGTTGAGACCGGAAAGAATGAGGCTGCCGACGCCACTCTTGTCGAGACCGTTGACCACGGGCACGAAGGAAAGCGCAGTGGAGCCGGAGGTGGAGGCGTTGGCGCTGATGGTGAGCGTGCCGATCTGGTTGACCGCGTCCGTGACGGTGATTGCATTGATGGTGGTGCCCGCGGCGATCCCAGTGCCGGTGACCGTCAGACCGGGAGCAAGACCCACAAGGCTGATGCCGGTGATCTGGTTGTTGGCATTGAGCGTGCCAGACCTGCCGGCCGGGGCGAGGTTGGCGATGACGGCGCTGATTTCCAAGGAGCCGCTGCCTGTGTTGTTTTGCAGGACGATCAGGTCACTGCTGGTGCCCGCCCCGCCCGTCAGGAAGCCGGTGCCTTCGATCACTCCTGAATGAGCCGCCATGTTGTTGGTGAACAGGATGGCGGAGGACTGGAGCACGTTGACACCATCCAGCGTCATGCGGAAAGGAGCATTCCCCGCGACGTTGTTGGAGTTGTGGAAACGCAGGGTATTGGCGGTGCGTGTGCTCTGGGTGCTGTTGCCGATGACGTTCATGTTCGCGTTCACCGCCCACTCATTGGCAAGCGGACCCGGCAAGGCGCCGACATTGGTGTAATCGGAAAGGCCAAGGCCGCGGATGAGCTTGTCCTGCCCGGTGGTGACGCCGCTGTTCACAAAAGCCTCGGTGAAGACGCTCTTGGTCGCCCAGGAAGTGCCGCCTACCGTGGCCCAGCCGCCCAGAATGCCGTTCACGTTGTCCGTGTCGGTGCTGGCAATGTCATCGGCGCTGAAGTCCACCGAGGCTCCGGTCTGCCGGCCGATGCCATTCATGCGCAGGATGGCGGTGCTGGAAATGTCGGTGAGGCGTTCGATGAAGTTGCGGCCTGCACCGATGGTGGTGCCCGCGACGATTTCCAGATGGCTGCCGCCCCTGAGCTGGAGTCTGCCACCGAAGCGGGTACCACCGAGCACCAGCTGCCCATTGTCGGAGAGCTTGCCAAAGTTGTTGCTGCTGTAGTCCAGGCGGAGGGTTCCGGCCTGGATGGTGTGGTTTGGTGCCGCGATGCCGTTGGTCACCGTATTGCGGGTGACATTGTCGGCCTGGCCGCTGAGGATGAGCATGCCCTCGCCCCCCTGGAAGATGGCATTGCCGCCGCCGAGGGTGCCTTTGAGGTCAAGCACCGCTCCGTTTGAAACGATGATGTTGGAATTGGCGGTGACAAAAACCGGGCCTGCCCATGAACTGGAGCCCGTGGTGGTGGCCAGGGTTCCGCCGGCCAGGAACATGCTTTGCACCGTGGAGTAGGCGACATTGCGCAGGTCCACGGTGGCGTTCTGATTGCCCAGCACGGTTGATGCGTTCGTACCACCGGCGATGATGATGCCCGCGCCTCCCGTGGCACCGAAGGCTCCGTTCACCGTGGCGGCGAGGATGCCCGCATTGACCACGGTTTCACCCTTGTAGGTGCTGGTGGCGCCCATGACCCAGGTCCCGTTGCCGATTTTGTTCACGGAGGTGGGTCCACCGGTGCCGTCGCCCAGCACAAGATCGAACTTGTTGTTCCCGCGGTTCGAACCGCCCAGCGTGAGCGTGCGGCTGCCCGAGCCGCTGAATGCGATGGCAGGAGAGTAGCCGGCGAGGCCAAAATTCAATTCCGCACCGATGAAGGTTCCGTCAGCGATGATGGCACCCGCGTTGTCACCCACACCCAGGGTGAAGGAGCGGTCGGTGAATGTAGAGAAGGCCCCGTTGAAGCGCAGGGAGCCGCCGTTGAATACCAGATTCGAAGCTGCGTTGGTGGCGGCCCCCATGCCGCTGGCGGAGCCGCCGAAGCCCATCTCGAGAACCCGGATGCCGCCGCCGTTGATGACGGTTGGACCGGTGTAGGAGTTGTTGGTGTTGGCCAGGGTCAGGATGCCGTTACCAGACTTGGTCAGACCCAGCACACCGAAGGATGACTGGCCGTCCGTCAGGGAGCCGGAGAAGGTAAAGCTCTCGATGTTGTTCACGGTGAGCGTGGAGGTCGAGCCGGCCGCCCCGTTGTTGGTGACCGTTCCAAATCCGCTGATCTGGGAAACCGTGGTGGAGAAGCCGTTGAGGTCGAGGAAGCCGTCGGTGCTGACTCTATAGCCGCCCGTGGTGCTCTGCAGGCCGGCATTGCTCTCGAAACGCACGGTCCCTGCGGTCACAGTCAACTGACCGTTGAATTGGTTGCTGCCGCCGACCCTGAGCAGACCAGAATTGACCGCGATGTCACTTGTGAGCGTGTTGTTGCCAAGGAGGGCGATGCTGGAGCCGACGACACGGACGAATCCGATCGTATTGTTGCCCGTGAGCCTGAGAGCGTTGAAACCTCCGTAGGTTAGGTTCTCGCTGCTGCCATTCGCGGTGGCCGCGGCGGACAACTCGTAGGTGGTGCCGTTCGTGATGCTGGCGATGGTGGTGCCCGGAGCGATTCCGGTGCCGGAGACACTCGCGCCGACCTCAAGCCCAGCGGTGCTGGCCACGTTCACCGTGGTCAAGCCGCTGTTGAAAGTCGAGGACAAGGTGCCTGTGGTGGCCTGCTGGCCACCAACGGTCTCGATGCCGCCGGAGAGGTTGTTGTTGCCCGCCACCACCATCACACCGCGGCTGGTGCCGTCCGCCGAGAAGAGGAGGCGGCCTGCCGCGCCGTTGATGGTGTTCACAGCGCCGATGGTGAGGGTGCGGTTGTCCGCCACACGGAACACGCCGTCCGCATTGCCGAAGGTGATGCCGCGGTTGCTGTCGTTGAAGAGCAGGTCCGTGCTCACGCGCAGGATGCCGCCGTTGATGGTGAGCTGGTCGGCGGTGAATGTGGCCGGATTGAGACCCAGGTCGCTCTCACGGGCGATCTGGAGCACGCCCTCGTTGATGTAGGTTCTGCCCGTGTAGTTGTTCGGCAGCGTGAAAGTGAGAGTGCTGGCAATGGCGGCATTCGGCTGGTTGGAGAGCCTGACGCCAGTGTTACCAACGAGCCCCACCACGGTCGTGCCAGGATCAATGCCCGCTCCCGTGACCGTGGCTCCGACCACGATGCCTGTGTTAAAGGAACCGGAGGCCAGCGTGACATCGAAGCTGTTCGGGTTCATCCCGCCGTTCGTGCCGATGCTGAGCGTGGGATTGAGCACGAGAGTGCCGGCCCCAGCCTTCACGAGGCTCGTGGATTGCGTGATGAAGTCAAAGTTGAGGTTCGCCCGGATGTTCACCGCCTGGTCGAGGGTGATTTGTCCGCTGGAGTCCACCGAGACGATGGTGGCATGGCCTTGGAAGCCTTCCGGTGAAAGCAGCCGCATCCCCGGTGTCAATCCCGCGGTGTTGATGCCGGTGACGACATTGGACAGATCCTGGAAAGTCAGCGCCACATTCGTGCCACCGGTGGCAGCCTGGCTGAGGACAAAGGTGGAGCCGTCCGTGATGCTGGCGATGGTGGTGCCGTCGGCGATGCCCGCGCCGGAAACCGTGGCACCGATTTCCAAGCCCGCTGTTAGGCCTGGAGCAACAGTCACAGTTGTGCCACTGATGCTGGAAGCGGTGAGGGAACCGACGTTGGTGGAGTTGCCTCCCAAACGGGTCGTCGTGTCGGCGATGACGCTGTTGATGTTGAGCTGGCTGGTATTGTAAATGACGAGCTCATAAGGATTGAGCGATCCAGCATGCGTCCCGGCGATGAGCTTGCCGCCGGTGATGTTGTGCGTGTTGCGGGTGGAAAGGATGCCGCCGCTCTTGATGACGAGGCTCTGCTCGGCGGCAACGTTGTTGGCCTTGATGGTGATGGTGCGGCCGCCGGTGTCCTGGATGTTCAGCGAGTGGATAGTGCGGCTGGCAGTGAGGTTCTGGTTGAAGCCGGTGACTTTAACATTCTGGCTGGAGGCCCACGAGTCGGAGGATGTGGCGCTGCTGGTGGTGGTGTAGCTGCCGGTAGGCAGTCCAATCACCTCACCTCCCGCCAATGTGGCCCACTCATCCAAGGAAGCGGAATCAACAGCCCATCCACCCATGATGCCGTTGACCAGGGATGGCGCGGAGTTGAAGAAAATCCGCTCCGTAACTGCATCAACACCATCAAACACAACCATGGAACCGGCGGCGCGAGTGCCAAAACCGGCAAAGGTCAAACTATTGGAAGTGCTGGTAACTGATGAGCTGTAAACAAGGTTTGCACCTCCGGCAATTGAGAGCGTGCCCAGGGTTTCGGTCAAATTTTGCGAGGAATTGGAGTTGACGAGGATGACACGCCCGGAGTCGAGCACAATGGCGGCATCATCGTTGATCCGGTTCGTGTGGAAGCCGCTATCATTGCTGGTGAGGCTCAGTCCCTGGCTGATGTTGCCCCCCACAGTGCTGCCACTGCCAGCAACACGAATCTGAGTCACCCCGGAGAGGGAGCCATTCGCACCAGAAATTCTGAGCTCAGCCGCCCGGATGTCGATCAATCCATTGACCGTGCTGGCCGAAATCACACTGAGCGCGGCGCCGTTGATGACGTTGTCCCCCGTGCCTTGCAGGGTGAGACCGCCGCCGAGCACAGCGACGGGGGAACTCCAACTCACCGTGGTGAGCGCCTCGAGGCCGCGAATATAGAAGCCGCCGCCGGAAATTACGGTGGGAGCGGTGAAAAACGTAGTGCCGCCATCGAGCACCTGCATACCGCCTCCCACTGGGGCGGCGCCATAAATCAAGTTCACTCCGGTTAACGCCGCGGTGGGTGTGACCGAAAGCTGGTAGGAATTGGCTCCGAGAATTGCCTGAATCTTGGCACCCAGAGGGATCCCGGCGCCGTGAACATTCAAACCAGCCTTCAGGCCGGACGTGTCGGCCACCGTAACCGTGGTACCGGTGGTGGTGAAGCTGGAGGCGGCGATCGCGGCGGATCCATAGACCAGGCCCACATTGGTACCGGCAGCGGTGGGCGCGGCAGAAAGCTGGAAGGTCGTCGGACTGAGGATCTGCTGGATCGCGGCGCCGGTGGGGATCCCCGTGCCGGAAACCATCATGCCTGCCACCAGTCCCGTCGTGCTGGGAACAGTCACCGTGGTGTTTCCGGAGACCCAGGAGGAGTTGACCGCGCCGCTGAGGTTCAAGGTCAGGGTGCCTGTTCCGCCATCGCGCACAATGCCGCCCGTGCCGGAAACCACGCGATTGAAGCCCCAACTGGCGCCGTTGGTGATGCGGAATCCCAAGGTGCCGTTGTTGCTGATGGTGCGCGAGCCGATGGCGGAGGGGCCCGCATTGCCCACGCCGCTGCCAAAGCTCGTGGCGCTTTCGAGCACAAGGGTGGCTCCGGAGTTGATGAGGGTGCTGCCAGTGTAGCTGATGTTGCCGAGCGCGAGCACCTGCGTGCCATTGCCGGAGAGAGCCAGACTCAGGACTCCGCTGCCCGCATTGTTGGCACGGTCGCGCAGGAAACCGTTGAAGTAGTTCGTGCCGCTGGTGTTCAAGGTCAGCGTGCTGTTGGCCGAACCGCCTTCACCCTCCAGGTTCTCCACCACGCCGCTGGCGGTGTAGTCGGACAAGGCGCGGATCGTCTCGCTGAAGCCCATGAGTTTGAAGTAGGAGTTGTTGCCATTATTGCCAGTGGATCCCGCGCCATTGCCTGCATCGAAGCTGAGGAGCGAGGTGTTGGCGATCTGCTCGCTGGCACCGAGATGCACCACGGTGCTGCCCAGCCCGCCCATGCTGATGTTGCCGATCTTCAGGTCACCGGGGACGGCACCATTCGCGACGTAGGTTCCAAAGGTTGCACTGCTTGCGGTGCCCCCGGTGGCGTCGGCTGAAAGGACGATCTGCGTCTGGTTCTTCACGGCCTGGACGACCGTGCCGTTCGGGATGCTGGGATGTCCGTTGATGACCATTCCAGCATACATGCCGGTGGTGCTGGCCACATTGACCATGCGGCGGGTGTCGAAGGTCGCGTTGGCGGTAGCCGCACCCGTGGCTGCCAGCGAAATGACAAACTGGGTGGCGTTGTTGATCTGCGTCACTGTGGCCCCTGCCGGGATGTTGGGATGCCCCGTGACCGGCATGCCGATGTAGAAGTTATTCGTGTTTCCAGACGCCAGATTCACCGTGGTGCTGGAGGCGGTGGTGACTGCGCTGGATACCTGCTGGGTGGTGCCAACCGGCGTGGCGCTGACACTGCTGGTGGTCTTTGCAAGAACCAACTGCGGGTTCCCCGCATCCCCAAAACCACGGCTGAAGACCGTCGTGAGGCCCGTGTAGGTGTTGGCGGTGGCTCCGGTGATCGTGGCGCGCCCCGCTCCCATGTAGTCAATGCCAAAAGTCGAGCCCACGGCCTGGGAGATGGCACCGCTGATGTCCATGCGGGCGGTGGCACCACCGGAGTTGACGTTCACACGCAGGTTGCTTTCGAGGATGACCGGCGCCGTGATCATGTCCACACCCACGGTGGTGCTGTTGGACTGCACCTTGCTCAGCAGGGCGCGGCCATACTCCCCATTGTTGAAGATGAGGCTGCCCGTGCCGGCACCGCGGACGATTTCGAAGCGGTGCGTGTTGTCCTGATCGCCGATGGCGAGGACACCCACCCTCTTGCTGCCATCCAGGGTGATGGTGGCATGCAGACCGCCGTTGGCGGGTTGTCCTCCTGATGCCCCTCCGCCCGTGCCGACATTGCTGGTCAGGTTGACGATGGCACCCAGGGAATTGGCGACGGAGTTGGGACGCCAGTTGGCGGCCGTGTTCCAGGAGCCGCTGCGCTGAAGGTGCAGGCTGTTCATCAGCACCGGCACGACACCGGGCTTCGTGATGGCGACGATGATGCCGTAGTCGTTGAACAGGCTCACGTCATACACGAGGCCGCCGCCGAGGGTTGGCAGGATGAGATTGCCGCCGCCCGAGCCGCCGGTGCGGTAGTTGGTGCCCGCGTCGAAGGTGGAAAGCGCGCTGTTGTCCAGCCAGGCACCGAGATTGAAGATGTCACCCACCTGGGCCTTCCCGGAAGTGTTGGCCTGGGTGAGGTAGTTGTTCACATCCTGAATGGTGATGGTGGCCTGACCGAGGGTGATCTGGCCGTTGACCGAGATGTAGTCATGTCGACCGGCGGTGATCGCCGTGGCGTCCCACAAGAGGTAATTGGAGTCACGATAGCCGCCGATGGAATCGTAAGTGTTGGCGTTCAGGGCCGCGACGATGGCGGCGTTCTGGTTCAACGTGGCCTGATTGATTTGGAAAAGCGCGGAGGAGCCGTCGTTGAGCACCAGGTTGCCCGTGAAGGCCAAAGTGCTGCGGTCCGCGCCAAAGTTGGTTCCCGGGCTGAGAAGAGCACCGCTGTTGAACACATGGTTGGTGCCGTCGAGGAAGCTGTTGACCAAGGTGCCTGCGGTGCCATTGACAGTGCCGTTCCCTGCCAGAGTGCCTCCGTTGTTCACAATGGTGGCTCCGCTGCCTGTGCGGGCACCTGCACCGACTTGAAGAACGCCACCGTTGACCGTGGTGGTCCCGGCGTAGCTGTTGGTGGCACTGCCTAGGATCAGGCCTCCGGCGTCTGCCTTGACGAGGCTGCCAGCACCCGTGATGGTGCTGTTGATCGTCGTGTTCCCCGCCCCGCCCACAGTGAAGACTCCAGCAGTGGCGACGCCGCCGGTGCCAACAGTCAGAGTCTGTCCGCTGGTGGCGGCATCGAGGCGACCGCCGCCCGCGTTCACCGTGAAGCCACGCGTGTAGGTCGCGGTGGTGCCGGTGTAAACCAGCGTGCCTTGTGTGGCGGCTCCTCCGAGCACCACAGCGGATGTCGCGTTGCCCAGATTGCTGTTGCCACTGCTCACAACGATCTTGGAAGCCCTCACGGTGCCTTCGGAGATGGTCGTGGTGCCGGTGTAGGTATTGTTGCCGGCGAGCACCCAGGTATTGGCATCGGTCTTGATGATTGAGCTGGTACCGGCGAGCACCGGTGTGAGCGTGTTGAGCAGCGCCACATCACTCGTACCCCTCAAGGTCAGCGTGCCACTGCCTCCAAGTGTTCCAGTGCTGGAGAAGACGAGCGCGCCAGTGCCATTGGCCTCGATCGTGCCACTGGTGGTGAGGGTGAAGAGGCGGTCGGTGGTGGACCCAGCCCCGGTGTAGCGCAGCGTGCCTGTGTTGAGCACCAGATTCGCCGCCGCGTTGCTGGAAGCGCCGATGGTGCTGGCGATGCCGCCGTTCTTCAAGTCGGCGACACTCAGCACACCGCCATTGATGTTTGTCACGCCGGTGTAGCCGTTGCCGGCCGCGGCGTCGAAGGCGATGCTCCGGCTGGTCTCGGCAGGCTTGAAGAGAGTGACGTCGTTGACGTTGACCGCGGTGACCGTGTACTCACCCTCCGGATTGAGCGTGCCGTCGGCATCGGTCTTGTCGTTCACCACGAGAGTGTGGCCAGGCAGGGTGAGATTCAGCGTCTCAGCCGGAGCCATGGCCTCGGTGGTCTGGTTCAAGGTGAAGCTGAGCAAGTCGCCGGCGATGGCCGTGACGATAGAACCAGGCTTGATGCCCGCGCCGGAAACAAGCTGGTTCACGACCAGACCGGTGGCGTCGGCGGTAACGGTGGCGGTACCATTGATGGTTCCGGCGACTCCAGTGAGACCATTGCCGGGAGAGAGCACCCAGGTGCCCGCACCGGTCTTGGTGAGGGAGGTGGCGCCAGTGTTGTTGCCGAGGGCCACCATCAGAGTGTTGTTCCCCGTGCCAGCGGCCGCATTGAGGGTCAGGGTGCGGGCGGTGGTGACGCCGTCGAAGCCCATGGCACCGATGCCGTTGAAGATCACGGCTCCCGTGCCCGAGGAGTCAATGGTGCCGCCCCCGGTGCCGATGGAGAAGAGGCGGTCGGTGGTACCACCGGCTCCCTTGTAGCTCAGGGTGGCATTACCCGTGATGACGAGGTTCACAGCGTCATCCGCCGCGGAGCCGATGCTGCTGCTGGTGCCACCGTTGGCCAAAGCCATCACCTCCAGCACACCACCGCTGATGCGGGTGATGCCGCGGTAGGTGTTGGCTGTGTTGTTGAGCTTCAGGGTGCCCGTGCCGGCCTTGGTGAGATCCATGCCCGCGCCGATATCGCTGACGAGCGCGTTGACCGTGAGTGCGTTGGCGGCCGCGTTGCCGATGTTCCAAGTCTGGTTCGAAGCCAGCCTGACATTGACGCTGGAGTTGATGGTGTGAGCGCCCGAACCAGCATTCACCACAATGCCGCCCGCGCCGATGAGGAGCCTGTCCGCCCCAGGCGCGCCGCTGATCGACACTGAACCGGTGGCTGCGGAAGTACCAGTGCCGGTAAAGGTGAGCCTGCCGATCTGGATGTTCGCGCCGAGCGTGGTGGCCAGCCGCGTGGCGGTAGCAGCCGTCATAAAGACGCTGTCCACCACCCCGGGCACACCGGTCACACCGAGCCCATTGGCTTGCGTGTTCCAGTTGTTAGGCGTGTCCCAGGTGGCGCTCAACCCGCCAGTCCAGTAGCGGCTGGTTGACGTTGTCGTCTCCACACCCAAGCGCAGTTGGGTGCCGGTTGTGTTGAGTGTGAGCCTGTAAGCATTGGCAAAGTTCAATTCGTTGTTGGAGATCGTGCTGGTGGCCGCCTGGGAGATCGTCACCGAGTTCGCGCCCACAGCCGTGATGGTGGTGCCGACAGGAATCCCGTTGCCTGTGACCTGCATGCCGATGTTCAAACCAGCGGTGCTGGCCAGACCCGTGATCACCATTGGGTTAATCGTTGAACTGATGTTGCCTAGCACATCCTGGGATCCAAGGAGAAGGCCGTTGCTGCTGAGACTGAACGCCGAGCCCGTGAAGCTCAGGCCCGAGATCAGGTTGTAGTTCTGCGGAGACCCTGGAGGCCCGGCCACCGCGATGCTGGTGATCGTGGAAAGCGGATTCACAGTGATTTCGACGCCGCTGGCGTTGAGCGTGACCCCTTTGGTGACGATGATGCGGTCGATGTCATTGTTATTGGCACCACCGATGTCGAAGAACATGTTCACCGGCGCGCCGCTGGCCGCGCCGATGGTCATGGCGGTGCCGGCAAAGGTCGTCTGTTGCTGGAGATTGAAGGTTCCCACCGCATTGTTGGCCATGCTCAGGGTGGAGCCAGCGGCGAGATTGAGCGTGGCCCCGGCAGAGCCGGCCGTTGTGGTGCCGGCATTGTAGGAGGCAGCCAAAGGACTGAGGGTGGCGCCCGAGGCGACACTGATGGCGGTGTTGCCAAGCGAACCACCCGAAAGCACCAAAGTGCCCGCGTTCACATTGGTGGCCCCTGTGTAGCTGTTCGCAGCCGTCAGCGCCCAGGTGTTGGTGCCGTTTTTGGTCAGGGATGTGGCACCTGTGCCATTGTTGGCAATTGTCCGGCCGAAGGTGTTGATGATGCCAGGCGCCGAGGTGCCCGTCAGAACCAGGTTGCGCGTTTGGTTCGGGTTGCCATAGGCAAGCGCGCCTGATGTGAAGGTTAGCGCCCCGGTGCCGGAGGCATCAATGGTGGCCGTCGCGCCAGCCACGTTCCTGCCAATGGTGAAACTGCGGTTCGTGCTGGTGACGCCTCCAGTATATTTCAGAGTGCCTCCATCAATCAGCAGGGCCGAGGCAGCAGTGCTGCCGGCACCAATGCCGCTGGCGGCACCGCCGTTGCCCAGACTGCTGACACTGAGAGTGCCGCCCAAGATGCTCGTGGTGGCCAGACCGATGCTGGAGCCCGTTGCATTCGCGCTGATGGTGAATCGGGTGGAATCAATGATGCTGGCGACCGTGGCACCGGCCGGAATGTTCGGATTTCCCGACACAGGCATGCCGACGTAGAAGTTCGCCGTGGACCCTGAGGTCAACGTTACGAGAGAGTCGCCTGCGGTGGTGATGGTCCTGTAAGCCAAAGGAGCCACGTTGGTGACCACGCCCGTGCCGTTTCCAGTCGCATTCACGCTCAAGGTGAACTGCGTTGCGCTTTGAATGCTGGCCACGGTAGCTCCGCCCGGGATGTTCGCATTGCCGCTGTTGGCAAGGGACATGCCGACGAACATGCCGGCCGTTGTCGTTCCATTCGTGAGATTGACCACCGCATTGCCCGATGTGGTGGTCGCCCTGAGCTGTAGCGCGTTGGCGGCCGTGTCCACCCCCGTGCCGGCCAGAACCCCGGTTCCAGTGCTCAAGGTGAACTGCGTCGGGCTCTGGATGCTGGCGATGGTGGCTCCTTCTGGAATGTTGGGATTGCCGCTGCCGGCCAAGGACATGCCGACAAACATGCCGGCGGTGGTGCCGGAGGTGAGGGTGACCACAGCGTTGCCTGCGTTGGTGGTGGCCTTGAAGCTCACCGCGTTCGCGGTGCTGGCCGTAGTCAATGTCGAGGTGCTGCTTCCGCCAGTGACACCAACGCCGGAATTCAGCGTGAACTGCGTGGCACTTTGGATGCTGGCGATCGTCAGACCATCCGGGGTGTTGGGGTTGCCGTCCCCAGTGGTGGACATTCCCACAAAAAGGCCCGCCGTCGTCGATCCGCCCGTCAGATTCACAACCGCGCTGCCCGCGGTGGTGGTGGCATTGATACGCAGTGAACCCGGGGTGGACAGATCGCCCGGGCCGGTGCCGGAGAAGTTGCTCAAACCAGTGAGCTGCAATTCACCGCCGCCCACTTTGACGAGTCTCAAATTGCCGGTGTTGGCCGCCGTGAGCACCCCGGAGAAGGTGGTATTGTTGGCATCGCCCACGGTCAACGTGCTCAGCACCCCTTTGTTGGAAAGGAACCCCGTTCCCGTGACGGTGGCGCTATTCGTCACAAGACCGCCCCCCGACAACGAGGCGATGGTCTGGTTTCGGCCGCCCAGGTCGAGCACCCCGCCCTGCGCCACCGTGACGGCAGTGCCGGAGGGCAGCACATTGCCGGCACCGGCGCCGGAGGCGTTGTTGCTGGTCATGCCAAGACGCAGAACACCACCATTGATCGTCGTGGCTCCGGTGTAGTCGTTGGTGTTGTTGGTCAGCATGAGGACTCCGTTGCCCGTCTTGGTGAGTCCAGCGCCGGCGCCCGACACTTTTCCACTGATGACAGCCGTGGCGTAAGGATTGGCCACATTGATGGAGCGTGTCGCTGATCCGAGATTCACCGCACCCGTCAGCGCCAGACTTTGGCCGGCATCCACGCCGCCGATGGAGAAGTCTCCGTTGATCGAGATGGCGTTGCCCGTGACATTCGAGAAACTCAAGGTCGATGTCGTTGCGGCGAAATTGGCGTTCGCGGACAACACAAACTGGGTGCCGTTCGTGATGCTCGTGATGTAGGCCCCAGGCACGATGCCGTTGCCGAAGACCAATTGCCCCACCGAAAGCGCCGCCGTGCTGGAAACCGTGACGTAAGGGGAATTGAGAACCGTCGTGGAGTTCGTCAACGACGACAGGCTGCCCCCCTGCACGGTGGTGCCTGCGGCGATCGCGAGCGTTCCGGTGCCAACCGCGCCGCTGGTCAGCGCGCCCGGCACTCCGGCCGAGTTGATGCCCAGAATGAGCGTGCCGGCATTCAGATTGAACCCGGAGGCGTAGGTGCTGGCACCCGTGAGAGAGAGCGATCCAACGCCCGTTTTGCTGAGCGCACCCGCGGAGCTCGTGATGGGCGCGGAGATCACGAGGCCAACCGGCGCAACACCAGAAACATTGATGACCGGTGCCACATTGCTGAACTGCAAGGCAGAATTGGCCGCTGTGGCGGCAGCAGCAATGATGGGACTGGTGCCGAGGTTGTCATTGACCACGGTGATGGCATTCGCGCCCGAGAGCACCAAGGTATGCAGCGCGGTGGGGGAGTTGAAACGAACGCCCGGCTGGGTGGTGCCGCCATCATTGTTGAAGGTGAGGCTGTTCAGCGTCGTGGTCGTGGCCCCGTTGTAACCAAAGAAACTCAGTGTCGCACCGCCATTGAGAGTCACATTGCTGGTCGCTGCGATCTGCCCGGTGGTCGCATTGAACATGTTGGCGTTGGCAAAGGCAACCGTGGCGTTGTTGATGACGAGATCCCCCGGGATCATGATGCGCGAAGCCGCCGCATTCAGGAAAAGGGTGCCCTGATTCACATGTGTTTCCCCGGTGTAGTTGTTTGAAGGCGTGTCGGTGCCCGAAATGTTGGCAGTGCCAAGAACCAGGGTGCCGCCGCCACTCTTCACCAGATCAACCGCACCGGTGATCTGGGTGTTGATCGCCGTGGCTCCCTGATTGGTGAAAACAAAAAGTTCCGACCCGGCCCCGGTGATCGCGGAAGAAACATTGCCGGAAGTAATGGCCATGGCCTGTCCGGAGTTTGTCAGCAGACCAACCCCAAAAGTCAACGTGACGGGAGTCGTGCCGTTGCCGAGCGTGATGGTCTGCGCCCCGCCAGGAGCCATGCGCAGCGAGTTGATGGTCTTGGAGGCGGTCAGCGTGCGGTTGCTGCCATCATTGATGTTCCAGGAGGCCTGGGTGCCCGTTGCGGTGATGTCCCCGCCGTTGTAGCCGGGGAATACATTGCCACCAGCAAACGCATTTCCACCCACCGTGCTGCCGAGGGCGCCGAGACCGACGCCGTCGAGATAAGTGGCAAAGCTGTCGCCATTCACCACAGCCCATCCGCCCACGAGATTGTTGGTCATCTGGCTGGCGGCGAAACCGGCGCCGTTGATGGCGGAGACGAGCACGCGGGCATTGTTGTTGTTGCCCGATCCGCCCATGCCGAAACCGTTGCCAGCCACAAAGTTGACCACACCATGGTCACCGGAGGCACGGACGATGTTTCCGAGGGTCAGTTGAACCGCGCTGCCCGCATTGAAGGTGGGAACAATGTTCACCGTGCTGCCGCCGCGAAGGATGGCCAGGCTGTTCAGCGATACCGCGGTGTCCGCCGAGCCGCCGCCACGAATGGTCAGCGCGCCGCCCTGCAAGGAAACAGGCTTCGAGGCGCCCAGGCGTTCTGGATTGTCACCGCCCAGAGGATTCAGGCCGGTATTGTCCCAGTCCAAGGTGGCGTAGTTCACGGCGACAGCACTGGTGCCGGCAAGCGCGCCGTTGTCACGCAGGATCAGGGCACCGCCACGGACCACCGTGGTTCCCGTGTAGGTGCTTTGGTTGCTGAAGACGAGGGAGCCGCCGCCGGACTGCTCGTAGCTCAGATTCCCGGCGAGCACGCCCGCGAAGGTGTTGTTCCCCGTGTTGGTGCGCAGGGTCACAGCGGTGCCGGAAGTGTTGGTCACGGTGCCACCAACGGCCAGCGGATTGGTGGTGAAGAGCGTGCCCAACATCTGATTCGTGCCGTTCAAGTCCAGCGTGCCACCGTTCATGAGCAGGTTCTGGTAGATGCCCGCCGTGGCGCTGGACGACAACACGATGGTGTTGTCACCGCCATTGAGCACCAGCGTGCCTTCATTGACCGTCGTCTGCCCGGTGTAGAAAGAACGTGCATTGAGCCGCAGCGTTCCCGTGCCTGACTTCCACAAACCGCCTCCGTTCGCATTGCCAACATGACCATTGACGGCGAGTGTGGTCGCGTCCCCGATCGTATGGAAGACGAAGAATCCGCTGAGGCTGTTGATGGCGGGCAGATTGAGGCCGGCGTTTCCTTCAAAGGCGATCACGCCACCCGTGCGGACGTTTTCAGTGAGCAGCGTTGCAGACGAATTGAATTTGCCAAAAGCAGCCACGTTGCCATTGCTGATGCCGCCGCCACTGTTGAGCATCAGGCTGTTGATGTTCTGGCTAAAAGACATCGTTGCATTGCTGCTGAGGGAAATGTTGGTGATCGAGCTATTGATGAGGGACGCGGAAACCTCATTGGAAGCCAGCGGGCGCAACAGGTTGGTTGTCACCGAGTCCCTCGTGATGAACGACAGGCCGCTGCCGTCCACTGCCGAGCCGATCATGTCCGGACGGATCGTCATCGTCGTGCTGCCATTGGCGCCCCCACCCTGGCCGCCGACGGTGTTGAAGTTGGTCACGAACACACGAGCGAAATTATTGACCGTGTTTCCACCGGCCGGATTAAAATCTCCCCGAAGCCAGAGCGTGCCACCCGTCTGCACGTTGGTGAGAGTCGTCACGTTCAGGGTGATCCCGGAGTTTGTCACCGCATCAAGCAACATCTCACCTGCTCCCGCGCCAACAGTCAGGGTCGAGAGCGTTTCGGTCACACTGGTGCTGGCGTTCGGCAAAATGACAAACTGACCGCCATTGATGTTCAGAGTGTTGGCTCCGCCTGTAAGCGGAGACGCCAGACGGCCGCTGACTGCGGTGGCGGTATTGTCGAGCGTGAGCACACCGCCTTCCATGACAGTCTGGGTGGGCATCAAGGCCCTGCCATTGGCTCCGGAGTATGTGATCCCGCCTCCAGCAACGGTCACCGTGCCGGTGGATGCTGCCGTGGCGCTCTGGGTGACGTCCACGGTCATCGTGCCGGTGCCGGTCTTGGTGAGATTCACCGCGTTCGGAGTGGCGTCGTTGAAACGGTTGATCTGGCCGGAGAAGGTGGTGTCCGCGTTGTTGAAGCCCACCGTCAGCGTGGGAGAATTCGCAGCGCTGTTGATCACCGCGCCGCTTCCAGACAGGGCGCCCCAGATGGTGTTCTGGCCATTGAGATTGAGGTTTGTCCCCGCCCCGAGCTGCAGTGTGGAAAAACGCGATCCACTGTTGGCCGCGCCGGAAAGTATGCCACCCGCCGTCACATTGACCGCCCCGGTGAAGGTGGATTGGTTGATCTGCAGCAAGCCAGCGCCGTTTTTGGTAAAGCCTCCAGAGGAACCGAGAAGCCCGCCGAGGATGAGTCCGGCAGTGGTGGGAGCGTAGTTGGTGAAACCGTTGAAATCGAAGGTGTTGACCGTGACGATGTTCGCAGAGGTCCCCAAATCAACGCGTCCGACCACGAGCGGAGTAGCAGCCGGGTTGAATGGATTCGACACGATGCCGCCGGACCCGATGGTCAGCAGGCCTTCGCCTGTGCTGACCGTGGGGGAGGCCCCGCCTCCGCCATTGCCATTGAACACCAGTCCTTGCAGAGTCTGGGCTCCGGCAAGCACCATCAATCCGGTGCCGTTGACGGTCACGGTGTTGGTGGAACTGATCACCCCGCCCGCTTGCTGGGCAAGAATGCCACTGCCGGACTGGTGACCGCCATTGATGATGATGCCGCCGGTGCCCAAGGTCCCCGTTGATCCGACAATCAAGACACCGCCATTGACGACGGTCCCGCCAGTGTAAGTGTTCGTCCCGTTGAGCGTCAAATTGGCCGCGCCGTCGCTGCCGGAGAACACTAAGCGGACCGCTCCAGAGCCGTTGTTGATAATCGCCGCGTCCATGATCGCCGTGCGATTGGTGCCACCATAAGGCAAGGCGTGAATGTACAGGTCACTGGCGTTGTTCAAGAGGCCGCTGGTGACCGTACCGCTGGTGATGCTGATGTTGCGGTTGTCGCCACTGTGCGCCAGCAGCAAACCACCTCCCTGAAGGGTGAGTTTGCGGCCACCCAGATTCACAGTCGTCTGCGCGGCACCAGGGTTTACGAGCGCAAAGGTATTGATGGTGACGTCGGAATAAAGCGGACCAATGCTGCCTGTGGCGCGGATGTTGTCCGTGGCCAGGGGGGTGCCATTGAGGGTGTTGACTGAATAACCGGCAAAACCTGCCCGGTTCAAATTGCCGACTCCAAGGTCCGGGATGTAGCTGGCCCATTCGCGGTCCACCACCGCCCAAGGGCCGATGAGGTTGTTGGTCAATCCGCCGCCGACGGTGCTAGTGGAGGACCCGTTGAGGGTGGTGATCAGGATGCGCGCGTTGTTGCCGATCACTCCAAGGCCTGTCGCGCCATTCTCAGGGAAGCGCACAGTGGCCGTCGAATCAAAGGATCTGGAAAGCGCGGCAAGATTCAAGGTGGCTGAGTTAATGCCCGTGCCGCCCACGGCTGACTGGATCATGTTGTAACCTTCCGCCAGGATCACATTCCCCACGGACTGGGATGTTTCGGCCTGCACACGACCTTGATAAACAAGAGAACCGCCGCGCAGGGTGATCTGTGCCGAATTCAGACGGCCAGCAGTCGCGAAATTCGCGTTGTCGTTCAACTGCAACTGGGCGTAGTTCACGCCAATCGAGGAAGTGGCACTGAGCCTGCCGCCGTCGATCAGTACATTGGTACCACCGGCGAACACAGTCGGACCCGCGTAGGTGTTGTCGTTGAGGAAATTGTAAGTCTGCCCGCTACCCTTGAGCAGCCCGACATTGCCCGTGATCTGTCCGCCAAAGTTCACGCCCCCGTTGTCTGCCCCGATGATCAGCGCCGACGCCCCGCCCGTGGTGGTGATCGTGCCCGCATTGCCCCTGAGGGCCGCCCCGTCGCCACGCGTGCCAAAGATGAACTGAGCGGTTCCGTTCAAGTCCAGCGTCGCGCCCGGCGCAACAATGAGGAATTGGTTTGGCGTGAGGGTGTTGTTACCGCCGCCAAGTCTGACCGTGCCGGCGTTGATCACAAAGTTGCCCGTGAGGGTCTGTCCGCTGATGTTGGCAAGACCGGCGCGGTTACCCGGCGCGTTGATGATCAGGGTGCCCGCGAGGTCTTTGACAAAACCACCCGTGCCGGTGAGCAACGCATTGCTGGTGAGTGTTCTTCCGGACTCCACCGCCAGATAGGCCTGGGTGTTGAACTGCACACGCAGCGGGCTGGCTGCGCTGACGGCCCCCAGAGTATTATTCCCACCGACGTTCAAAATCGCACCCGCTGTCAGCGTCAATGTCGCCCCTTGCGCCGTGATTCCATTCCCAATCGTATATCCACCTACTCCGCTGATCTTGATCGCATTGACTGTCCGGTTGGTCGTCCCGGCAAAAGTCGGAGTGGCGGTGATGTTCAGAGTATCGGCGGCGGCGGCGGTGTCGATGTTGTTGCCAATGTTGTAACCGGTGAACGCCTGGATGCCGTTCGTATTGGCGGCCGTGCCGTTGTGGTTGTAGGAGGCGAAGTCCGTGGCTCCTCCGACCGTGATCGTGGCACGCTGCAGCAAGTTGTTGATCATGCCCGCGGTGTTCACCGTTCCGGGGGCGTTGCTGAAAAGGATCTGGTTCGTCGCCGTGCCGAGGGATGCCCCGACGAAGCTGGTGCTTGAGTCGCCGTTGTTATTCCACCGGTCAAAAGTCAGAGTGCTGGTGCCACCCGGATTGAAGTTGAACACGTTCGTAGCTCCGCGGATCGTGGTGAGCGCCCCCATCGTCTCGGTGGAGCCGGTGCCACCAGACACAGTGAATGTCCCGCCAGCGAGCGTCAGCGGGCGGGCACCGGTCACATGGTCGAGCCCGCCCAACCAGTTCAAAACGCCGGAAGGGCCTTGGACGGTGATCGTGCTTGTTCCGCCAATGGTGACGCCCGAGTTCATCGTAAAGGTTCCCTCGTTGACTGTCAGCGCGCCCACAAAGGACCCGCTGGTCACACCGAGCGTCAGGGTGCCGTTGCCTTGCTTGGTGATGGAACTGACCGCACCGATGGCCGTGCCAGTTTTGTTGATCGTTCCGCCCGCGCCTACGGTAAAGGTCAACGCCTGCGCGCTGCTCAATGCACCGGTGAGATTCAGCGTCGTTCCAGCATCCGCGCCGATCGTCGTCGCAGACTGCAGGGTGACGGCGCCGCTGACCGTACTCGTTCCTGACACAGCCTGCAAAGCCCCGGCGCCATTGATCCCGGTACCGTTCAGCGCAACAGGCTCCGCAATCGTCACCCCGCCGAGTTGCAGGGCCGCCCCGGTGCCAGTTACCACCGTGTTGCCAGCAGTCGTCCCCAAGGCGCTCGCGTTGTTGACCCGGACAGCACCGGCACCGATGGTCAACGTGCCAGTCCACGTGCTGTTCGCGGCAGCCAGCACCAAGGTGCCGTTGTCATTCTTGCGCAGGGCATTGCTGACCGCGCCCAAGGTGAAGGTGGAGTTTAATGTCAGCGTGTTGCCAGCCGTGACTTCGATGGCATTGCTGGCGCGATTAAGCTGGATCAAACGGCTGGTTGCAAACGTTCCAGTGGCCCGCAGCCCCGCGCCAGTCGCGGCATTGATGTTCAACGCCACTTGGTTGGCCGCATTACCCAGCGCGGCATCGCTGCTGACAGCCAGGACACCGCCCTGAACGTCCAGCGTACCGGTGAAGCCATTCGTTCCAGTCAGGGCCAGCGTTCCCGAGCCTGTTTTCACGATTCCAGAAGAGCCACCGACCGCCCCTGAGAACGTGAGGCCTGCGACCACATTGGAATCCGATGCATTGGCGACACTGATGATCTGTGAAGAGCCCAAGGTGGCAGCACCGGTGATCTCCAAGCCGTAGCCGTTGTTATTGGTCACGGAAAGCGGGCCGTTCAGCGTGAAAGCGGCCATCTGCAGCGTCTTGTTCGATGCGTTGGTGAAAAGCGGGACGTAGGTGCCACCGAGGCGGCCCACGGTCAGGTTCACCGCCCCGGAAGGCGTGAGCGTCACACCGGAATTGATTGTCTGTCGAGATCCGGTGCCATCACCATCGTGAAGCAGGGAGAGGCTACCGCCATTGAGGGCCAGACTGACCGTGTTGCCGGCTGTCATGGCTCCCAAGGCCAGCGTTCCAAGGCCGGTCTTTGTGATGTTGATGACTCCCGCCCCGCCTGAGCGGCTGATGGTGCCCAAAGCGGCGGTCATGCCGGGATTGTTGACATCAATGGTGAGCGTGCCTGGAAGTGTCACCGTGCCGCTGAGGGTCAGGTTGGTGCCTGCGGCCACCGTGCTGTCAAAGTTGAAATTTCCGTTGGCCGTCACGTTGTTGCCAATGGTGAAGTTCCCGTTTGAAAGAAGGCGTGTGCCGGCAGTGAGTGTCACCGTCCCGGTGCCCAGCGGCCCTGCGGACACGCCGCCAGCGGTGCCGGTGTTGAAGATGCTGCTGGCGGCGACGAGAATGCCCCCGGACGACACATTAACCCCGCCACTGAAGGTGCTGGCGCCTCCAAGCTGCAGCAGTCCATCTCCGGTCTTGGTGATGCCGGCAGTGCCGGTCATGACAGCGGAGACGTTCAAAGTGGGCAGCAACGGAGCAAGGCTGACCCCATTGGCTTTTACAGCATCCACATCAAAAGTGCGAGTGGAGGCCCCCAGATTGACGGAACCCAGCCCCGCATAAGTCAGCGGATTGTTTCCAGTGGTCGTGGCGTTGGAGGAGAGGGTGAAAGACGTCGCGCTGTTAATGGCGGTGATGTAGGCACCGCCGGGGATGCCTGTTCCGGTCACCACGGTGCCGAGCGCCAGCCCTGCGGTGCTGTCCACGGAGACCGTGGCGCTGCCGTTTATAGTTCTGGAATAAACGATGCCTGAAGTGATGGTCGAGGTGCTGCCGAGATTGGACGAGTCCGCGGTCACATTCCCGTTGAGAGTGAGCGCACCATACCCCGCATGCAACCAGGGCGTGTTTCCGCCTGTGTTGTCGAAGATGAGGGCGCCCAGTGTCTGGTTGAAACCGTTCAACTCCAAAGCTGAACCGCCAAGCATGGTCAGCGTGGCCGTGCTGGCCATCTGGCTTGATGCGCCAAGCACCACGGTGGTGGACCGCTCCTGGAAAGTTGTGCCGTTGGTGCTGGCACCGCCGGTGATGGTCACATCCCCGGTGCCAAGGGCCTGTCCGGCCGACTTGAGCACCACAAAACCCGCGTTCACGAAGGTGCCGCCCGTGTAGGTGTTGTTGCCCCGCAGCACCAGCTCATTCGTGCGGAAGTCGCTAATCCCCGCGAAGGAACCGCGCCCTTCCGTGCCATTGAGCACAAGCGTCACGGCACCCGTGCCGTTGTTGACGATATTTGCGTCAACAAACACATCACGATTCTGAACATTGCCGTTGCCGTTCACATAACCGATCGCATGTAAATAAAGATCGGCGGCTCCTGACCCCGCCGTCAAATTGCCATTCTGAATGGTAATCGGCATGACGAGGCCGCTGACATAGTCACGCAATGTCGGTGTTGAACTCGTGGTGTTCGCATTCCCATCAAGCGTCACATTCAATCCGTTGATGGCGGTGACCGTGCGCCCGAGCAAGGTGGATCCGACGACCAAGTTCTGTGGCACGCTGGCCAGTTCGACCAGGTTGCTGGAGGTCGAACTGGTGACGACGTTGACTTGGGCGTTTGTGGTGCTGAAGCCTTGGGAAGCAATGAGACCGCCGCTGGAAAGATTGAGAGTGTAGCCGCCCAGATCAAGCGTGCTGTCACCTGAAACGACCATCGCCAGGCTGTTGATCGTGCGATCCGCTGTGAGCGACACAGTCTTTGGCAGATTCAACGTTGGATTGGCGCTCCCCAAGGTCGTGTCGATGGTGAACTGGGTTCCGTTGACAATGGATGCCACCTTTGCGTTGGCAGGGATGCCGTTGCCCAAGACAGCATCACCCACGCTCAATCCCGTGGTGCTGGCGATGGTGAGCAGATTGGTGCCGACCGCCCCGGTTGATGCAATATCAGGGAAGGTCAGACGGATATTTTCAGTGGCTGTTCCTGTGTTGAGGGTGTTGGGAGAATATCCGGCATACCCCGAACCATTCAGCGCTCCCACGCCTGTTCCGGGTGTGTAGCTGGCGAATTCACGCTCAAACACAGCCCAGCCGCCAATGAGATGATTGCTCAAACCGTCCCCGACATTCGTTGTGGGCACCCCGTTGAGGCTGGCAGCGAAAACCCGGGCCAGACTGCCAGGCGCACCGTCCACATTGAAAAAGCGCAGCGTCGCCCGCGATCCAGCCTGCCGTGCCAGGCTGGTGAAGGTGGCGGTGGAACTGTTGATGCCCGTGCCAGGCTCGGCGACGTCGATGATGCTGTTGCCCTGCCCCAATGTCAGAGCGCCAAACGCCTCCGTCGCCTCAAAGCCATTGCGAGCGCGGTACTGCAGCATGCCGCCCCGCATAAGAATTGGAGCCGTGTCGCTCACCCGGTTGTCCACCTGCTGATCGAGGATGCTGGTGGCGTTGTTGTTGGCGATCAACAGCGTGGCCTGGCTGATCTCAATGGAGGATGAGGAGGCGGTGCTTCCGAGCGTTGCAGTGCCCAACAACTGGGTGCGTCCGCCATTGAGAATGGTGGGACCCGTGTAGGTGTTGGCGGTGTACAGGTTCCAGTCGGTGAAGGTACCGGTGTTAGGGGTGGTGCCGCCGTTGGTCGAACGAACCAAAGCCACATTGCCGTTGATCGTGCCGGAAAAGCTAGCGGCGTTGTTATCGCTCAACCCTCCATGGACTATCCCCAGGATAGCCTGGCTGCCAGCGTTGTTGACCACGCTGCCGCCAAGTCCAGGCGCTAAGTTGGCATTCTGGGCGACAGCGGTGTCCAAACGCAACGAATTGACCACCTGCGCGTTGCCGTTGAGGTCAAGCGAGCCGCCCTGCAGCAAGAGCTCATTATTGAAAAACAAGGTGTTCGTGCCACCTGCCAGCTTGAGCGTCCCTTGATTGACTGATGTCAGGCCGCTGTAGAATTGCTGGCTGGTCAGCGTCATGACCCCAGTTCCGGACTTCGCCAGACCTCCGGTGGAACCATGCATGACAGAGGATAAGGTCAAATCCCCAAGCACATGGAAAATGAACTGGCGATTGCTGGAGGTGGAGAGCCGGCCCCCGCTGATGCCCGCATTGCCACCGAAGGCGAGGACGCCACCGCTGTCCAAGATGAGGCTCTGCGCGGAGGTGATGGAGGTGCCGCCGCCGCTGTTCAACGTAAGCGAGTTGATGGTCATGGTGTTTCCAGTCAACGCATTTGCCACTCCGGGGGTGCTGCTGGTGAGGGAAACATTTAGCGGAGTCGCCACGCCACCCAGGTTGTTGCTCAGGGTGGTGACCATTTCGCCGGCGGCCAGCGGTCGCAGCAAGCCATTCACAGTGTCGGCGGTGGCAAAAGAGGTGCCCGAACCGCCCGCCGTCGCGTCAATGATCGCATAGGGCAGGATGCCTTTGTTGGTGGTTCCGGCCGCGCCGGTCTGACCGACGAAGACATAACCCGTGCCCGTTGCTTGGATGGTCGCTGTGTTTGCACCTGCTGCGCCCCCCAGATTGCTGCCGCGGAACAGCACCGTGCTGCCGGAATTCCGCGTCACCGCCCCGGTGGTGAGGTTGAGTTGCTGTCCTGTTCCAGCCGCCAGCGTGATGATGCTGTGACCAGAGTTCAAGGTCAGCGTGCTTGTGGTGGTTTCATTGGTCGCCACTCCACTGTTTCCAACCAGACTGAGGGTGCCGCCGTACAGATTCAGGGCGCGGTTGCTCAAGCGGTTGGCTGGATTGCTAAAAGGTGTCGATGTCGATGAAGAAATGTTGGCATTGGCATTGGCCGCAAGCGTCACTGTCAACCTGTCCACTGAGATGGACGCCACAGTGGAACCGAGCAGAGACGTGCCCACCATGAGATTAGAGCCGGCGGGGCTGCCCAGCGTTACAATGGTACTGCTAGTTGAACTGCTGGCGACGGCAACTGAGCCGTTGTTATCATAGTTCAGAAGGAGCGTGCCACCAGGTGTCACAAACACGGTTCCCGCTCCGCCATTAGCCCCAGGAACACCCAGGGTGGATGCAACCGAGAGAACCCCTTGGTTGACATACACACTCTGTCCATTGAAGGCATTGGCCGACGCCAGAGTCCATGTCCCGGAACCGGCTTTGACAAGGGAGAAAGCGCCGTTGGCAAGATTGCCGTCAAAAGCCATTGCGCTGTTGATCGTGCCGTCACCCGACCCGACCAGGCCAAACCAAGCGCCGCGCCCGCCGCCTGTGGTGCCCACGCGACCGGTCATCACCCCGTTGATGGCCAGCGTGGAGCCTGCATCGACCCCAATGGTTGCCGCACGCATCTGGTTGTCAGCACCGCTGGCCCCGGAGAAGCTGATAGTGCCACCCCAGATGTTGGCACCAGAAACGCTGCGCAGCGCTCCGTTGCCATTGATGCCGTTGGAGGTGTTATTATTGCCCGGCGTGAAGACCAAGGCCTCCGAGACGGTGATGCCACCCGTCAATTCAAGTGCCGCGGCGACGTTGGCGATCAGCGTGGCGGATGTGGCCGTGTTGTTGGACAAGTTGAACGATCCGGTGCTCCCCAACGCTGCGGCGTTGTTGATCTGGACCACGCCTTGCCCCACGGTGAGATTGCCATTCCAAGCACCTTGTGACTGAGTGAGCAGCAACGTCCCCCGGTTGTTCTTTTGCAGGTTGTTAATTGCATTCGGGATCGTGAAGGCTCCATCCATCGTCACGGTGTTTCCAGCAGTCACCTCGAAGGAGTTGTTGGCCTGGTTGAGAATGATCGTGCGTGTGTTTGGGATGAAGAACGTGCCGTCCGCCCTCAAACCGGCCGTGGCGGAATTCGTATTGACCAGGATTTCATTGGTCGCGGCCCCCAAGGCTCCGTCACTGCTGAACGCCAGCACGCCTCCGGACACATTCACCATCGAGTTGGCATTCACTGTTTGGGTACCCCCGGCGGCAACGTCCTGGTTGAGCGTCAGCTGCGAGCGAACCAAAGTCGGGTCACTTGCAGTGGCGGCCTGGCTGAGTGTCACCTGCCGGCGAACCAAGGTGGGATTGTCTTGGGTGATGTTCTGGCTAAGCCTCAACGTGCTTCCGTCTATGATCTCAGCCACCACCGTGCCTGCGGGGATGCCGGTGCCGGTCACTGGCATGCCCACCCGAAAACTACCCGTTCCGCCTTGGACAGTAGAAACCTGGTTGGGATTGAAGAAGGTGTCTCCCGTGGTGGTGTTGGTGACGTTATTATCGATGGCGATGACGGTCGTGCCCGCAGGAATGCCAGCACCGCTCACCGGCATGCCGACCGCAAAAGCACCCGCCGCCGCAAGCGTGATGACGGTGGCGCCCGATGCAGCGCTACCTGCGAAATTCTGAAGATTGATCGCCGTCACGCTCGTTCCGGCGCTGATGCCGCCACTGGTCTGCAGCCGCTGACCTGTCACAAGATTGTTAACGCTTTCGACGGTCAAAGTCCCGCCGGAACCGAAAGCGGAAAAACTCACCGCTCCGCCAAAAGAATTGGCGGCATCGCCGAGCACCAGTGTGCCTGTTCCATTTTTTAGCATGCTGGCTGCCCCCGTCACCTGACCGGCGAGATGCAGTCCTTGCAGCACGTTGGAACCCGTGGCGTTGTTGACTGTGAAGGTGGGCGTCCCGGTGAGAGTGGTGGTCCCGGTCACCTGAAGTCCATAACCGTTGTTGTTCGCAACGGTCAAGGCCTGCCGCCCGATGCTCAGACTGGCGATTTGCGCCCGCTTGTTCGATGCCTGCTGGAAAAAAGGCGCCTGCGACGTGGCGGTTCGCCCAATCGTGAGCGTGGAATTTCCCGTCATCGTGATGGCGTGATTGAAGGCAAGATTCTGCGTGCTTCCCGTTCCATCGGCGTCGTCAAGAAGCTGCAGGGTGCCGCCCGCCATCACGAATGTCTTGCCTGACAAGGCGCTGACACCTTCCACTCGTAGATTTGATCCAGCCTCAAAGTTTAGCGTGCCATTGAAGCCGGAATTGTTGCCGGTCAGCGTCACGATGCCGCCCTGCGCTGCAAAACCCGTCTGCTGCACCACCCCCCTTGCCAAAGCGTTGATCGCGCTGATGGTTGTGCCCGCATTCATCTGGGTGGAGCGGATCACCAGAGACGTGGTGTTGTCTCCAGTGATGCCTCCGGAGACTATCAAATTCGCACCAGGATCGGTCGCTGGCTGTCCGCCGGCAATCGCATCCAGCACCAGCGTCTTGCTTGCCGCGATGGCGATGTTGCCCCCGAGCGTGAGGGTGGACGCGTTCGCCACGGACTGGATGACCGCGTTTTGATTCACGGTGATCTGGTTGTTAAACACCGGCCCGATGCCTGCGGCGGTCGCCCCCTTCGAGTCCAGCACCAGATTTCCGCCCGCCAGCACCACTCCTGCGGAGCCGATCGGATTATTGCCGCCGGGAGCACCCGTGAGCACCAAGGTGGGATTCTTGGAGAAGGTGAGGCTCGTGCCCGGCTGCAGAGCCGATGCGTTGCCAGCAATTTTGAATGTCGAAGAGTCCACGATATCAATGATGACCGAGCCGGCGGGTATGCCAGCGCCGCTCACCGTCATGCCGAGCGAAAGACCCGCAGTGCCGCCCGTAGTGGTCAGCGTGCTGCGATAGAAGGTGCTGTCATAGCTGCCGAACGATGCGTTTTGGGTCGCTGTATTCCCCGTCATCAGAATGCTGCTGGAGCTTCCCAAGGTGTTCGCGCTTGCGGTCTGGTTGAAGTAAAGCCAGCCCGCCCCCGTTTTCTGGATCGTCATCGCACGTCCCTCGTCGGAGACAACGCCGTCAAACGCCACATTCACGTCCGAGGCGATTGTGACACTTTGGGTGCCCACGGACAAGGGTGTGCCAAAGATGGTCGGATCGCCCGACGTTTCGCCAAATCTCAAAGTCCTGCCAAAACCCGCCCCGTCACCCACTACCTCGTTCCCCGTAAGTGTGGTGGACTTCACCGTCAGTGTTGTTCCATTGTTGATTTGCAACCGACCAAGCTGCGCTGAGCTGAAGTTCGCGTTGCGCATGTCAACCAGGGCATTCCCGGTCACATTCAATCGATTTCCGAGCTGCAAGGCGCTGCTCGCCCTGGCCAGTTGATTCACATCCGCTTGATACAGCGCGCTAGGGGGGATCGCCACGCGCACCTGCCCGTTGGCACCTTGCGTGTCGGGTCCGGCGTAGCCCAGATTAATGTTCGCTCCGCCACCACCCTGCACATAATCAACCCGGATGTCGTGCAACCCCGACGAAAGAAAAATTGGTTTGCTGGAAAGGTCGGTGCTGCCTTTGCCACCATCGTTGTTGAGCACGAGTTGTCCGTCGATGAAAACTCTGCTGCCGTCATCAGAGCTGGCAAAGAAAGTGTAGGCTCCCGCCGCATTGATCTCCACCTTGCCGACCCATTGAATCGCGGTGTTAATGACATTGTTGACCTGTGGATTGGGATTAATGTTCAGGTTGTTGAGCTGCCCGTCGGGGGGACGGATGTCAGCCGCTGTTCCGGTAAAGTCCACCCGGCTGGTGTTGCCCGTTCCACTGGTTGCGAATTCACGCCCCGACAGCCCGAGAGAGGTCTTTGCGCCACTGATTTCAAATTTTGATCCACCTTCAAGGATGATGGTGTTGGTTGCTCCCAAAGGGTGATTTCCGGCGGCCAAGTCAGAAGGAGAAACATCCACCGCCAGTCCCGCTTTGTTTTTCACGGTGATGTTTCCGGACAAGGTGCTGGCATAATTGAAATTAGCTTGGCCCAGTTTCAATACCCCGTAGGCAGCCCCCGGAGTCCCCGCCGTGTCTTCGAATTCGACGATCAAACCCTGGTTGCCCGTCAGCTTGGCGTTAATCCTCGCCACATGGTCCGTAGTCAGCGCTGAACTCCCTATCAGTTTCACAGTCGGAGGAGAAGTCCCTCCGAAGTTCAGCGTGTTGGCTTGGGGTGTCAGGCCTGATGCCGTCAAGTTGAAGTCAATTGCGGCACCCGTCTGGGCCTCTATTGTGAGTCCCCCTACTGAAACAGCATTCGTGAGAAATACGGAGGAAGGAGGACCGTTGGTCGTGTCTCCAAACTTGGCAGTATCGTTGTTGGCATTATTCCAGACAGATGCACCACCTGCCCCCCAGTTCGCAAACGTTGTGTCCCAGTCTCCAGAACTGATAGGCGAACCTCCTGGATTCCACAAAACCGTCGCTCCACGCAGTGGCGTGACGACTTGCATGCTAAACACCAGAACGGTCATGAACCATCCGAGCAAGAGGCGGTTTCGGCGGAGTGTTTTCATCGAAGTGAAGAGGCGGCGGGAGAGAGACTAAAAAAGTAGCAACAACAGGGAAAAGCCTGACGGGCGTTTACTGTGACAAAGCGCCGCACAAGGGCATCCAAATCGGACTTGGAATCAGTTGGGCGACGATGAAAGGGCGGTGCATGAGCGATCTTGTGAACAAAACCTGAAATCTTGCCGCGTTGAGACAAGATTTCCGGCCATTGCGTTCACAGAATAGCGAAGTTGCTCGCCCAGCGTCAACGCAAATACATGGCCCATACCAATTTTCAGATTTCCCAAGCCTCACGGCACCGCCACAGCGGCGCCTTCTAGGAGTTCCACGCGGAATGCGGCCAAATCCCCGGCATCACGAGTGATGAGCACGCTGATTCGATGAGTTCCAGCACCCAAATCGAGCGTCTGCTGGCTGCTCAGTTCCTTCAACTCCGTCCCGTCCACCGCCACCACGATTCCCTTCACCGAGCTGAAGCCCAGCTTCACTTTCCCGGCGGCGTCCAGTTTCAGCCCGAATTGGGCGATTTTTGGAAACCACGGATACATCCGCTGCGCGGCCGGAATGTCAGCCAGCGGAAGGTCGCCATTCACTTGGCTAAGCGAGATCTGCCAGGGGTAGGGATGGTTCTCGTCATTCAGGGCAAAGCTGCCCACGTGCCGCACATGATCGATGTCCTTCTGCTCCATCTTGCCCATGACCTTCCAGGTGCGGACGTAGCGGTTCGGCTGCGTTTTGAAGGCCCCTTCCCGGCCCAGCTCACTCAAAAAGCGCACCAGATCGACGAACTCGTCCTCCCGCAGGCTGGCGGTCAAACCGGCCGGCATCATGCTTACGGGACTCATCTGGCGGCTTGCCACGGCGGATTTGGCCACTTTCACGATCTGGTTGGCCGGGTCACGAATCGTCAACTCATCCGCACCGTCGTTCACGAGGCCGCCGGAGACCACGCCGCCGTCTATTTTGCTCACGATGATCATGTGATAGCCCTCTTTGATTTTCTTGCTCGGCTCCAGCAGACTCTCGATGAGGTAATCGACCGGCGCGGAGGCGCCGATACTGACCAGGTTCGGCCCCAAAATGCCGCCACTCTGTCCGATTGCGTGGCAGGTCATGCACAAAAGCTGCTGGCGGCGATACACGGCCTCGCCGCGGACCGGATCGCCGTTTTTCTTCACTTTTTCGACCATCGCAGTCATTTCTTCGGCGGTCAGCGGCTTGTCCATCTGCTTCACATTGCCGGCCTTTTTGAGGGCTTCGGCCAGCGGTCCCTGGATGCCACGCGTGCTGACCATGCGAATGCCTTCCACGGCCACGAGGTCAGGAATCGTCTTGCCAGCCAACTCCTTCGCCAGCACGCCCGGAAGCTGCTTGTTCTTCAAAAAGGCACCCAAAACCGGTTTCGCGGCCCCAACCTCGGCGGTGGCCAAAAACTCCACGGCACGCTTCGCAGCCAGTTGCGGCCCCACGGAGGTCAAACCGTCGATCATGAGCGATTTGAGGCCCAAATCGGTCGCTTCGACGAAAAGCTTGTCGAAGAGGTCACGCGTCTTCACGCCGCCGAGGGCCGTTAGGCCGCGGGTGGCACCGTCGCGGATCGCCGGGATCGTTTTCGGGTCAGTCAGCAGGCTGGCCAGCTTCTCGCGGGCCGGTTCCACCTTCCAAAGACCGGCCAAAATGGCCGTGCGATGCACGACATGCGGTTCCGGACGGGCAAACCAGGCCGTCACGGTCTCCGCCGCGCCTTCCGGCACGATTTTCCGATCTGTGGCCGCCTTCACGAGGGCGTCCTGAAGGCCGATGTAGTGCGGGGCCATTGCCGCGTCGTTCACCATGTCCACCATCACTTTGGCCTGGGCGGCGTCCGCCGCGTCGCCCGCCATCGCCAGCACAGCGGCGGCATCTTCCGGGCTCAATTTGCCTGCTTTCAGCGAGGCAAAGAGCGGCGGCAGGGCATCCGAGCGGCTCGTGCTCTTCATCGCATAGACGAACTGCTTCGGGCGGTCCTCCAGCTTCAGCTTGCCGCTCACCACGGCGGGCATCCAGACCTCCGCCTGCTCGCGACAGGTGAGTTCCAGCAGGAAATCGAGGTTTTCATCCATCGGCAGGTCCAGCACCCGCAGGGCCAGATTGATCGCCCCCGGCTTACGCATCTCCGCCAGCACCGCCACAGCCCACAGACGCACCTGGGCGTTTTCGTCCGCCACGGCCTTTTCGAGCACTTTCATCGCGTCTGGCAGTTCCTTCCAGCGATGGCTCAGAATGCGCAGCGCCGCCGCGCGGATGCGGGCATCGCTGTTTTCCCAAAGTTTCCGCCAAAGCGCCGCCGAGAAGGAATTCACACCCTCGCGAGCCCAGGCTGCCTCGAGCAAGGCATGCCCGTCAGTCTGCTGCGCCGCCCAGGCGTCGAGCTCCGCGGTCACTTTCACCGCGCCTTGATCCCTCAGCTCACGCTTCGCAAAGGTCCGCACATACTTGCGGTCGCTTTTCAGCATCGCCAGCAGCTCCGCCGTGCTCGCCCCGGCGATTTTCAACCTCGGACTCAGCGGACGGCCCTTCGCCGTCACTCGCCAGATGCGGCCGTGAACGAGGTCGCGACGCGGGTCACGGAAATCGACCTCTCCGTGCTGGATGATCGGATTATACCAGTCCGCGATGTAAAGAGCTCCATCCGGCCCCACTTTGACATCGATCGGGCGGAAGGCCCGGTGCGTGCTCGCCAGCACATCCGGCATCTGCTTGGCGATGTAGCTGCTGCCACTCGGCGTGAGGGTGAAACGGTTCACGCGATTGCCGCGGAAGTCATTCAGGACGAACGAACCCTGCCAGTCGGCCGGGAAATGCGGGTCCTCGATCACCTCCATGCCGCACTGCTTCGGCTGACCGGGGCTCAGGCCGTGCAGGATGCGCTTCGCCCCCGGCGACGTGGCGAAAACACTGCCTGGGAAGATGAAATTGATCCCTTCCCCGCCCGCGCCGTCGCAGGCAAAGCTCTGGCCCCAGCGGTCGAACTCAAAACCCCACGGATTGATCAGCCCCTTGCTGATGATTTCCGCCCGCCGCGTCTCCGGACGGAACTCCCAAATGCCGCCGCCCATCAGGCGACGCACCCCATACGGCGTCTCCATGTGCGTGTGGATGTAGATCGACTGGTTGAAGTAAAGCATGCCCTCCGGCCCCCAGCGGAAGGTGTGCAGCAGGTGGTGCGTGTCCTCCGTGCCAAAGCCGCTCAGCAGGATCGTGCGCTCGTCTGCCTTCAGATCGCCGTCCTTATCCTTCAAAAATAGAACCTCGGTCGAGTTCGCCACATAAAGACCGCCATCACCCGGCGCCAGTGCCGTCGGGATGTGCAGGCCGTCGGCAAAGGGCGTCGATTTGTCCGCCTTGCCATCGCCATCGGTGTCTTCCAGCACCACCACTTGGTCCTTGGCCGCCTCGCCCGGCTTGATGTGCGGATACGTCGTGCTCGACACGACCCAAAGACGCCCTTGAGCATCCCAGTTCATCTGCACCGGCTTCTGGATCATCGGCTCCGACGCGAAGAGATTCACTTCAAAGCCCTCGGGCACCACAAACGACTTCAACTCCGCATCCGGGTTCGCATCCGGCAGATCAGCGACCGAGGCAGGCTGCGATGCGAAAGCGAGGCCGCACCATCCGAGGGAAAACAAGGCAAGACGAGGGATCATGGGAGAGAGTCGGGTTCTTGAAAAGGTTATCAGGCAAAGGCAGCAGCGCGGCGCTTAGCCCGAGCTGGCTTGGGAAGGCGGACACCAAGGTCGCCCTTCAGAATGCCACGGATGGAGAGGTCTTCATCGAGCAAGGGCCAGTGGAGACCAAAGGGCGACACCTCGATCACTGCCAGCTTCGCCGTCGGCTGGCCTTCGAGACGCGGATTACCCGCCACAGGAAAGCTGAAGTCCAGCCCGCTGCGCATCTTCACCGACACGCGTCCACGCGCATACGAGGCGGTCAAAGGTTGGTCAATCAAAGTGCTCATGCCATTTGGAGATGATAAGGGGCCTATGCTCGCGGGCAAGCTCCTCCGCCCGCAGAATGTCCGTTGTTTTCATTCCTGCGGATTCGCGCAGCCGCAGCCCGTGGTTCGACCTCAAAAACAGCCTCACCACCGCCTTTGCGCACATGCACATGCAGCGGCTCATGGTCGTTGCTGTAAAAGAAAAAACGGAAGCCGTTCTTGGTGAAGACACTCGGCATGCGGGTAAAACAAAGAGCGTAGATTACGCCGCCACCGCGCCGGTTTGGCAAGTGTTCTCTCCACGAATTCTGTGCTCAAGCTCGCGCCAGCGCCCGCCGCAAGCGCGCCAGCAGCCGCTTCTCGCGTTGCTTCGCCAGTTCATGCTCCCACAGGCGCAGCACACGCCAGCCGGCCTTACGCAGGGCCTTCGTCACCGACACGTCGCGCGCGATGTTCCGCGCGATTTTTGCGTCCCAGAACTTCTGGCGCGACTTCGGCCGGCGAAAATGCTCCGGACAACCATGCCAGAAGCAGCCATCGACGAAGATCGCGACCTTCTCCCGCCGGAACACAAAATCCGGCCGCACCGCGCCTCTGTCATTCCGCATTCCGCCTTGCGAAATACTCAATCGAATCTGCCTCCGCCATCCGGTGACTCCCTGCGCGCGAAACACCGCCATCAGCCGCAGCTCGGTGCCCTTGTTCCCATGCGAGCGGATGCGGCTCATCACCTCGCTGCGCTTCGCTTTGGAAAAGACATCCGGCATGGAGAGGAGATCAAAAGCTGGAATCTAAAACATGAAAACGGAAACTCCCGCGCCTGCTGCTGCCAAGGAGACCCGGCGACCACGAACCCATCACCGCCACAGCAGCACCGCCGACGCATGCTCGCGGCAGAAGCGCTCGAACTTCGAGTGCGATCCGTTGAAGAGATTGCGGTCGCAGAAATGCCGCAGCGCCGCGCCGCCCCCGCTGCGCGTGAAGCCCGCTCCCACGTTCCCGGAAAACTCCGGATCGAGAAACGCCGTCTTCGGCCGCCCGCTGATGTCACCGCAGTACTGCCAGAAGGTCCATCTGCCGAACACACGCGGCATGCTGAAGCGCACCTGCGTGCCCGGCTGCTCGCCGTAACGCGGAATCCACAGGCCGCAGGCGCGCAGGACGCCGCGCTCCCCTCCCGTCAGCGCCTCTAGTTCGCGACACTGCCAGGCAAACTCGCTCGTGCCTGGCATCGGCACGCTGCAATACAGCAGCGGCCACGCGTTCGTGCGCGCCTTCACGATCCGCGCCGCGCGCGCCAGCTCGCTCCACGACACGCGGTCGCGGCCCTCGTTGTCCAGCACCAGCAGCAGCGGATACGCCGTCGTCCCGTTACGCCGCGCGGCCGCCGCCACCGTGCTCATGAACTGCGCGAGCTGCCCCTCAAGGCTCATGCTTCGCTTCATGTAGTGATAGGCACCCCACTTCAGGCCCGCCGCCCGTAATCGGTATCCGCCCGGCCGCCCGCCGTGGCGCGATGGATCATGAGCTCCACACCTGCCGTGCGCAGCACATCGGGCCGAACCACGCCGCCATCGTGACCAAAATCCACCGTGTTGTTCAGACACCGCCGCGCCGCATGCACCGACATTGTCTCCGTCCGGATCGGCGAGCAATTCGCCAGCAAAAACACCGCCCCGCCCACACAGAAACCCATGCATAGCAAATTCATCCCACCCGTTTAGCCGAAGCCGACACACGAGGTCAACCTCCGAGTCAATCCCCCGCCGCAAGCCGATAACCTGAGGTTAAAAATGGCACGACTCACCAGGATGCTTGACGGCAAGTCTTAATTTATGGTAATTATTATAAAGTTGGTTTTAACCACATCTTCCCATGCGCTCGACCATCCTTCACTCCCTCGCCTCTTCTTCTGCCTCTCCTTGGTCGCCTCTGCCCAGACCAACCACCGCGGCGAGGCCTTTCCGCAACAGAACTTCGGCCGAAACAGCCGAGCAGCAGAAATCCCCGTCCTGCTCGGCTCAAAACTGCCCCAAATCGCCGCGTGGTATTCCCAAACCGAAAAGGAGCTGAAGGATCTGTGCCAGAAGGACAAAACCCTCCGTATGGACCGCCAAGGCCGCCTCCATTACGTCTGCGAGGGCCTGCTCCCCCTGCAGAATGCCGTCGTCAAAGGCACCGCCACCACCGGCGGCACCACACCGCCCTCAGGCACCCTCTCCGTGACCGATACCTTCCTGCTGCACAGCAAGCCGGGGGCTTCCAAGGTCATTTACCTCGATTTCGACGGCCACACGACCAGCGGCACCTCCTGGAACAGCAGCTTCACCGGGGGCGCGAACATCGTCACCCCTCCCTACAGCGCCGACTCGGACAGAACCACCTACACCACGACCGAACTCGACAACATCTACTCCATCTGGCAGCGCGTGGCGGAGGATTTCGCGCCCTTTGATGTCGATGTCACCACCGAGGATCCCGGCCTTGAGTCCTTGCGGAAAACGACCACCTCCGACACCCAGTTCGGAATCCGCGTCTGCATCGGCGGCAGCAGCTACGACTGGTATGGCGCGGGGGCCGGTGGCGTCGCCTACTTGAACTCCTTCTCGTGGAACTCCGACACGCCCTGCTTCGTCTTCCCCGACCATCTCGGCAGCGGCAATGCCAAATACACCGCCGAGGCGGCCAGCCACGAGGCCGGTCACACCTTCAACCTCAGCCACGACGGCCAGACCAACATCACCGAATACTATCAAGGCCACGCCAACTGGGCTCCCATCATGGGCGTCGGTTATTACAAGGACGTCGCGCAGTGGAGCAAAGGCGAGTACCCCTCCGCGAACAACCTCCAGGACGACACCGCCATCATCGCCAACGTCGTCGGCTATCGCGCCGATCAGCATGGCGACACCATTGTGAATGCCACGCTGCTTTCCGGCACCTCCGTCAGCGCCAGCGGCATCATCGAGCGCCGCACGGACGCCGACCTCTTCGGTTTCACCACGGGCCCAGGACCGGTCAGCTTCAATGTCGCCCCCGCTCCGGTCTCACCGAACCTCGACATCCAGCTCGCCCTCTATGACGGCCTCGGCAATCTGGTCACCTCGGCCAATCCCAGCACCCTCGGCGCCTCCTTGAGCGCCACGCTTGCCCAAGGCACCTATTACCTCGCTGTCGATGGCGTCGGCACCGGCGATCCCCTCACCGCCTACAACGACTACGGCAGCCTCGGCCAGTTCAGCCTCACCGGCAGCATCGTTCCCGCGAATGGCCAGGCGCCCATCGCCGTCGCTGACAGTTCCGCGCCCACCACCGGCGTCGGCCCGCTCGCGGTGAACTTCTCCAGCGCCGGCAGCTACGATCCGGACGGCGGCATCGCCTCCTACAGTTGGAACTTTGGCGATGGGACCACCTCCGCCGAGCCCAATCCCGTTCACACCTACAGCACCCCCGGCACCTACACCGCCTCCCTCGTCGTCACCGACTTCAGCGGTCTCGCATCCGCTGCTGACACCGTCACCATCGTCGTTCAAACCAACAACATCCTCTACGTCGCCAACATCGCCATGAGCCTCAGCTCGACGAAGCAAGGCTACCAGGCCACCGCCACCGTGACCGTCCGCAATCAAAATGGCGTCGTCGTCCCCAATGCCACCGTCACCGGCACATGGAGCGGCCTCACCACCGGCACCGTCTCGAAAACCACCGGCCGCAACGGCACCGCCGCCCTCACCTCCGTCCGCACCAGGAACCGCGGCACCTTCACCTTCACCGTCACCGGCCTCACCCTGTCCGGATCCACCTACGCCCCCACGCGCAACGTTGAGACCACCGACTCCATCGCGACGCCGTGAGCTGAGCGGAACGCCCTCAAAATAACGCATCCATCCCCTCGCAAGGCCGCGCCATCCGCGCGGCCTTGTCATTTCCATCCACCTCTGGAGTGGCGACGATCCTTCGCCATGCCTCCCACCAAACCAAGAACCAAGAACCAAGAACCAAGAACCAAGAACCAAGAACCAAGAACCAAGAACCAAGAACCAAGAACGACGAACCAAAAACATCAAACCAAGCGCACCGGCACAACCTCCACGCTCTTCCCGCCGCCATCCACCGTGATCACCCCGTCCTGCACCGTGATCTGCAGCGTCATTGTGCGATCCACCAGCGCCCCGAGCGCCTGCGTCTGCTCCGGCGGGAGCTGCCACACCGTCAGGTTCCGCACCTTCGCCAGCTTCTCCGCCACGCCCGCCCACCACGCCGCCGCCGTGTTCGCGAAAGTGTACACCGTCACCTCCTTCGAGCGCCCGCAGGCCCGTACCAGCCGCTTCTCCTCCGGCTGGCCGATCTCGATCTCGTGCATCCGCAGGCCCGTCAGGTCGTTTCGCACCAGCGACGGCTCCTCCGGCTCAAACATGTCCTTCCCGAACTCCAGCGTGCCCTGATCGTTGTTCTCCGGCGTGTTTAGCACCCACGCCAGCAGCCGCACCATCATCCGCTCCGCCGTCTCCGACGGATGCTGCGCGATCGTGATCTCGTGATCCGCATACACGTTCCGGTCCAGATCGGAAAACGACACGCTGGCTTTGTGAATGGTTGCTTTGAGGGCCATGCGCGGAGGTAGGGGATGGTCAAGGTGTGGTCAAGCGGTCAAGCCCCAGCCCACCAAGTGATCCTACTCGAACTCGTCCTCGATTGCATCGCATCGCCAGGTTCATTGCAGCTCATGCACCGCGTCTCGTGCGCCATGCAGCACACGGACGACCTCCAGCGCCTCGCCTTGACGATACACAATCAAATAATTCTTCCTCACCGTATGGAACCACAGATCGTGCGCCGTCAGATCACGCCGACGATGGCCCAGTGACGGCAGTTCCACCAAGCGTTGCACCTCGGCGCGAATGTCCGACTCCAAGACATCCGCCGCCTCGGGATTGTCCTCCGCGATGAACATCCAGATGTCCTGCAGATCCCCTTGGGCAGCCCGGCTGTAAACCGGTCCCTTCATGCGCCCGCACGCCACCGCGCCTTGAATGCCGCCATCTCACCGCGGGACTGCTCATCGGTCAAAACACGGCCCTCATTCAGATCACGCAGACCTTCGTTTATCTTCACCGAGGCAGTGGCTTTCCAGCGTTCCTGCTGCCGCATCAGTCCCAGCGATTCCACCACCACCTCATCCGCATTGTCATACAGGCCGGAGGCGATCTTCTGGCTCACGAACGATTCCAACGAAGCGGGCAGCGTCACAGTCATGCTTCAGTGTCTCCACCAGCCTCAAAATTGTCAACCCTCAGGATGACCTGACTCGTGCTCGGCCTTGGCGCGTGATGCAGCCAAAACGACAGCGTCATCACCGCACCGAGCACCGTCGCCGTCGGAGCGCCGATTTGCGGGTGGTAGATGCGTTGCAGCGTCGGTTGCAGCACCATCCAGGGAGTGATCTGCGCCTTGTAAGTCAGCTCCAGCGCCGTCTCCGTGCTCGAGGTCGTGCCGCCTCCGGCACGCGCCGCCTCCACAAAACTGCGGCTGAAACGCGAATAGGTCACCGCCACGCCCCACTGGTCCGCCGTGCGAAAACCGCGTCCCGTGAAGCCGCCTTCCAGCGTCAGGTCCACCATGCTGCGGCCCGGATGAAACACCCGGCCCATGCGCGTGAAAAACGTCAGCCGGTCCGGCGCTTGCGCACCCAAGCCCGGCATCAGGGTCTGATCCAGCATCACGTAGGCGTGTCCGTTCCCATGCACCGGCAGACCCGTGGCGTTCTCCGTGCTCAGTCCCGTGTTCCAGCCCGCTCCCAGCTTCAGCATCCCCGCATATCCGGCAATGGAATGCTCCCGCGCCGGCTCCGCCGCAGACACACGGCCATCATCCCCAGCAGCAGAAGCGACGCACGCGCCGGCTCCGGCACCACTGGTGGCGGGATCTCCGGCCCGTCCACCGTCAGGGATCGCAGCGCCCAGTCCACGTAGAGATGCATCTTGTACGTGTCCGCGCCCCGCAGCGTGCTCGTGCTGCCCTGATACCCGCCCCCGTCGGCATAGCTGAAGGACTGCGAGTAAAAGCCCGTCGCCCCGAACATCACCGGGTCATTGTACAAATCCTCCCCGTTGAGCTGCGGCATGATCTCCATCGTTCCTCCCGCCCCCGCCGTGTTCGCCCACAGTTGGAAGGTGAGCGCATGGATGTCAAAGGCCGCCCCGTCCACCCGGCGCACCGTCAGGTTCGCTCCCACGCCTGTGTCCGGCCCCGTCGTGATCGCCTGCGCATGCAGCCCCGCAGGCCAAGACACCAGCGATGTGCGCCCGATCGGCACCGTCATCCCCACCCCGCCGGTGAACAGCTTGTCCATCGTGTAGGTGAAAAGATAGCCCTCGCTCTCGATCGTGTCCGCGTTCGTCGCCGACGACACCAGCGTGTAGCTCTGCGACCCGTCGAAGAACACCGTCGTCGCCGCCGGTGCCACGCCGCACGCGCCCAGCAGCCATCCCGCAACCACAGATCGGACGCCGGGGATGGAGGCAGCGAAGCGCATGCTCCACCAACGCCCCGCCCCGGCCCCACCTCCTCGCCTCCCTTGGCCGAAACCACGCCAATCCTGCCCGCATCCAAGAGGTCCGCCTCGCACTGCAACTACCACGCATCCAACTCCTGACCGTTTACTTTTTCCTCCCTGTCCCGCACCACCGTAATCTGCGCCACGGCACCCGGCATTACACGAACTCAAAGCCACACATTTAACATGGAGTAACCCGTTATTTACCTCCCCTAAATCACACATTTTCAGGATATTAGACCACAAGTGGCCAGAAACCTTCGACACGATCCGACCTCCGTCATCTATCCCAAGTACCCGCGCCGCGGGTGGATTGGTGTGGATCTGGATGGCACGCTCGCCACTCAGAGCCCCACACAGGAACACTTCAAGATCGGTCCCCCCGTGCCACACATGCTGCTACGCGTGCAGCACTGGCTGCGCACCGGACGCACAGTGAAAATCTTCACCGCGCGCGCTAACGACCCGTTCGAGGTGAGCAAGATTCACGAATGGTGCGAGCAGCATGGTCTGCCTCCTCTGGAAGTGACTTGTAAAAAGGACCACGCCATGATCGCCATCTGGGATGACCGCGCTGTCGGTGTCGTGCCCAATCTCGGCATCCCGCTGCTACCGCAGAAGTTGGGCCTTTGGAAGCGCCTCAAACTATGCCTGAACATCCTTTTGGGCCGCGCCTCCGGCATGAAGGCCGTCGGAGCCATCGTCAGCGGCAGAAGCACCTACGTCGTTCGTGATCACTTGCGTGACATGCTCGACCTCGGGACTTTCGAGGAGAACGGCGCACCCAAACGTCCCAGCACTGTCTTCGCTGAAACGCTCCAGTAAGCCAGCACCGCCCGCACTCCCCGAGGGCGGTTGGATTCCTTGTTTCCCAGCACCACCGCTCCCCTTGGGAAAGAATCTCCGGCATCCGCCTGCGAAATTCACGAATGACTTTGAACACGGCTCTGTTGAAAATGGCTTCTCGCGCCGCCTCAAAACACCATTGTTTAAGCTCAAAGACACCGTCCCTTTGAGGTCAAAGACACCATCCCTTGAGGTCAAACACACCACCCTTTGAGGTCAAAGATACCACCCTTTGAGGTCAAAGACGCCACCCTTTAAGGTCAAAGACACCGCCCTTTGAGGTCAAACACACCGTCCCTTGAGGTCAAACACACCACCCTTTGAGGTCAAAGACACCGCCCTTTGAGGTTAAAGACACCACCCTTTGAGGTCAAACACACCGTCCCTTGAGGCCAAACACACCACCCTTTGAGGTCAAAGACACCCCTCTGTTGGCTGACATCGACTCCTCTGCGGGCTGACATGCACCGTTATGTTGGCTGACATGCACCACCATGTCGGGTGACATGCACCTTTCTGTGGGCTGACATACACCCTCATGTCGGGTGACATAGACCCTTCTGTGCCCCCAAAAACGGCCTCGGAGGGCCAGAAAGCCCCGAAAATGCCCCTCAAAGGCCCATTGAAGCCACCCCAAAGGCTGTTTATATAATTTCCATAATTAAGTCTCTCGCCATGAAGTTGATCGCTCCCCTCCCAGGCACACAACTGCGCTTCCAAAACATCTACGCCTCCAAAGCCCTGCTCACGGACAACGAGGCCCGCTTCTTCAGCCTTCTGCACGAGCTCTCCCAAGGCCGCTGCCAGCTCTTCGCCAAGGTCAATCTGGCTGACATCGCCACCCCAGTCACCGGGTCCATCGGCGACCGCAACAAGATCGACAAAAAGCATGTCGATTTCCTCGTCTGCCGGAATGAGGACTGGATGCCCATGCTCGCCATCGAGCTCGACGACAGCAGCCACGACAGCAAAAAGCGCCAAAAGGCAGACAGGGACAAAAACGACATCTTCGCCGCCATCGGCCTGCCACTGCTGCGGCTGCCTTTGGACGAGATCGATCAGCATGAGGAACTCATCCGCCAGCTTTCCGATGCCTGGCACCAGCGCTGGCACATCCTCGAGACCGGCCTCCCGCCTCCCAAGGCCAAACCCACCCGCAAACCGCTCTGGAAGCTCTGGACCCGCAAGGACGAGGCTGCCCCCTCCGCCGCCTGAGCGCCCCAGTGGAGGGCGGGAACACAATCCGGCCCTTTTCCCAGGTGAAGCGGCCATCCCTGGCCGCCATTCATCCGTGATCTCCGCGTTTTGCTCTGAGGGTTAGATCACGAGATCAAGCGGCAGGTCACTGATGTCCCGCAGGCGCTTCCCATTCACCAGAGTGTTCAGGTCCACGAACTGATCGCTCTCCACTCCGCCCGTTTGGTCTTTGACGGCCTCCAACAGTTCCGCGAGCGCGATGTGATAGACACAGTCAAGGTCACTTGTCCCCAAGGCAAGTGAGGCGATCCGTGAAGGGAGAGGCTCAGCAGTTACAGCAACAATATGAGGCACACGCCCCTTGCGGTTACGAATAAGGTTAAGCGCTTCGCTTCGTGCGTTTTGAGCTCGATCACTGCGAAGTGTCCATTTGCATGAAACGCTCGCATGCAGAATCACCGTTTCGTGCGGAACCGGCTTACCTTTAACAAATCTAGTTTTAACACCGTGGTTTTTGGCACGCAAAGATGTGTGCCGGGCGCTTTCGTCATCAACAATGGTCGATACAGCATTAATCCTTTCATCTGGTTCTGGACTCCGAAGCACTACAACATCGGGGGTGATCAAATAATCAGAGCCTAAGGCAGCAGCGAGGTGAGGGTCTGCCTCAATCACCTCACGGAGCTTTCGCAGATGCTCGTATTGCTCGAAGTTTGAGATTTCAACGCTTCCACCCGTTGTTTGATCTGAAACCTCCCATGAACCCGGGCGCAAATGGCCCAGTTTGAGGAAAGTGTTCCTCAAAAAGTCTGCTACTGCAGATTCAAACTCCTTTCCCGATGTCTGGCCCGCAGCCTTCACTGAAGTGGAGGCAGAGCCAACAGCCTTTACCATCTGTTGGGCTATGCCAATGCTTTGTTTACTGCCTTTGTCAGCAATGTTTGGAATGCCATCCTTGTCGATAGTGAGGATTCCGTCTTTAAGGAGGCCGCGATGAAATTCTTGGCGCGCGAGGGATATGAGAGAATGGGGATTCATCTTTTGGACTTTTTTCGAGTTCCCGTGATGTATTTCTTTGGTTCGTCGAGAAGACGCTCTTCAAAAGCTGTGTCCGCGCTTGCCAGCATATCCTTCCGTGAATGTTGAATTGCTCTTTTGATCGCCCGCCCCATTGCCTTTGCCACAAGTGGCGGGAACGCATTCCCGATTTGTCGATAAGCGGCTGTCTTCCCGCCAGCAAACTCCCAATCGTCAGGGAAACTTTGAATACGGGCCACCATGCGCAGCGTCAGCCGCGGATGAGCGCCGATTGGGAAGTCTTTAGGTGGAGGAGCATTTGCAATCCCCATGCCATCTACTCCGAGTTCCTGCCATTGCCGCTTTGCGCGTGTTGGACCAAGATCCGGTCCTCCGTGCAACTTAGATCCTCCAACCAAAGTTGGTGCGATGGCAGCCGCTTTTTGTGCCCAAGCTTCCGCGCCCAGCCACCCATCTGCCTGCATTAAGTCCAACAGCGTTTCTCCAACCAGCCGCATGTTTTTATTTGGGGCAGGCCAACGAAAGAATTCAGCATCTATCGGACGCAGAGCGACGAGCACAAATCTCGGACGAAGCTGAGGCACGCCAAAGTCTGATGCGTTAAGGACGCGCCACTCTGGCTGATAACCGAGCTTGCTGAGTTTAAGTAAAAGTTCATTTCGATAATCTTCAAACTTCGCCGAGGCGAACCCTGGCACGTTCTCCAACATGACTGCACGTGGCTTGATCTGTTCCACAAGTGAGAGAGCGGTCGGAAACATGTCCCGTTCATCATTTGCTCCACGTTGTTTGCCCGCGATGCTAAAAGGCGGACACGGCACACCACCTGCGAGCAAATCCACTTCTCGATATGGAGTGCCGTTAAAATCGCGAATATCTTTATGAATAGGATGCCATTGCGGGCGATTTTTCTGTAAGGTCTCACAAAACCGAGCTTCGTATTCAACCACCGCTTCGTGATCAAAACCGGCCATTTCAAGCCCGAGAGCCTGACCGCCACCGCCCGCACATATTTCGACAGCGCTTAGCTTCACGCTTTCACCCCCTCAAAAAGGCTGCCGCTGTTCATTCCAAGCGCCTTGGCGATGCGCACGATGCTCAGAAGGCTGGGGTTCCGCACCCCTCGCTCAATACCGCTGATGTAAGTGGGATCGAGATCGGCCTTTTCGGCGAGGGCTTCTTGAGAGAGGCCCTTTTCAGTTCGGTGTTTGCGGACGTTCTGCCCGAAATGATCAAGGGCACGGTGGCGGGAGGACATGCCGCCACCTTGGACGATGAGTCTAGGGACGATGAGTCAAGTCCAGGCCCGGCACAGGCGGCGGGCAGTGTCCAGTCAGTGCCAGTTCCAGAGGAAGTCTCCGAAACGTGCGCGGCTTGAAGCGGGCGGCTCGATCCGCATGGCGACGAGTCGTCGCCACTCCCGAGGCGGAGAAGCTGCGGAGCCGTGAAGCGAATCTCCGCGCTCCCCGCCGCGGCGGCCGGGTCCACCTCCAGCGGCAGCAGCGCCGCCCGCACATCCGCCTCCTTGTTCTGTTTCATCCCGATCGTCGTTTCGATGTGGTGCAGGCCGTCGGCCAGATCATGCGCCAGTGAGCGCAGGACCTACAGATTGTCAGGGGTGGCATTCGAGTTCATGATGCGTTTTCCTTTCTTCAATGACAGAGGGGCGGCAGGTTGGGGCGATGCCGGCCCCACGTAGCCCGGATCGCCCGGCTCCAGCACGTAGGAAGAATCCCCCCCAACGAGCATTGGGATCGTCCAAACCAATGGCGTCATCCCAGCGCAGGACTCGCATGGCCAGCGGTTGGTTGGCCTTCTCCCGCCGTGCGCCGCCCATCGGCACCGCAGGAAAAGGAAAAACTTGGCGGGCAGGACGTCTCCCCGGCCCGGGAAAAAGAAAATCTTCCGGCCAGGAGCGACTCCAGAGGCCGGAAAAAAAATCCTGAGGCCCTGAGCGCCTCCACTGCCCCGGAAAAACAAAATCCCGAGGCTCCCGGCCTCTCCACACCGCAAGAAAAGCCGCCACCTGACCCCAAGGAACCTCCCGCATCCCAAGAAAAACGGTCACCTGAGCCCTCCCGCCGCTCCTCAGCCCAGGAAATCCCCTTTCCCGAGGCCCGGCCCCACCCCACCACTCGGGCAAAACCACGTTCCGAGCCTTTGACCCGGTCTTTATACTGCCATCAGCTTAGGCCGAATAAAGCGCCAAAAAGGTTTGGCGGGAGCAAAGTCATACTGGAGGTCACAGCATTCATTCTTGCATGTTTTCATCCGTTCCATGAATGAATTTAAGCGTTTATACCCGGAATGAAGGTTTGACTCCAGCCTATTTTTCGTCCGCACCGGCCGTGTTTCGTCGGCCATTGAAAATGAAAGGCTTCGGGGACTCAAAAAATCACTGCCGCGCTGCCCAAAACCGGCCCCAGTCTTCAAATCGCGAGATCCAATGGCAAATCCGCAATTTAACGCAGCCTCTTGGCGGAAATTAGCATTTCCAAATCTTGATCCTGCTCGCTCCGCCGTCCCTCCATGCTTTCGCTCACAGCTCCTCGAAGCTCCGGCAGCGCAATGTGATAAACACAGTCCAGATCACTGCTTTCTCGGGCGATCGAAGCAATACGTTTGGGCATCGGCTCGGAGGTAACAGCAACGATATGCGGGACGGGGCCATTACGATTTCGAATGAGATTCAGAGCTTCGGTTCTTGGATTCTGACGACGGTCGCTTCGAATCGTCCATCTACATGAGATGCTGGTTATGCATGGTATCCTAGGTTCACTGGTCTCAGAGAGATCCTGGCCACTGTCGGCGCAGGCAAACCGCCGTCAAACGGTGTCCTGTCGGTCCCATGCAAACCGTCCGGGGCCCATAATGGATATGGCGAAAGCGCCAATAAAGTAGAGGAACGCAAGTTCTCCCGACTGCTCCCCCACAAAGCTAGCTCCATGCACCATCACAAAAGCCACCGCCATAGTGAAGGACAGAGCAGCAGCAGCCAGCCTAGTGAAAAGCCCCACGATCACGAGTAAAGAGGCCACCACTTCGACAAAAACTGCGAGCGCCAATGTTTGTCGGGCATCCAGGCCAAAGAGAGGCAGAAAATGGGACGCCTCCTGCTCGTAATGGGCAAGATAAGGCAAACCATGATTCAAAAGCATCGTGAGACCAAAACCCAAGCGCAGAATCAACAGGCCTATGTGATGACACAAAGATACGGAGAGCAGAGAGTGTGTTTTTGTGGGACGGCGCATGAAAGGGCAAACCAGCTATCTGGATACGGCATCAAAGTCCCCTTGGATGACGCGGCATGAATCCTGTGACATTGCGGGAGCTTGTCCGCCAGCGGGGCCCCTCGGCCACTCGCCCGCCTGAGGTGTCAAGACGCAACCCACAGATGGTGATGAAAACATGATGGCCAGGTTTCACCCACAGAGTGATGTAACGCCCCTGCCCGGCCTCGCCATATGATGCTAAAAGCGTTGAATTAAGCACCTTTTGTAGCAAACCCGCCTTGATGAGCATGTAAGAGGTTGAACTGGAACAATCGTAACCCACATCCTCGAGTCTTCGATGCCCACCGCCAAGCATATAAGGCTTATCTTGGAGCACATTTCCGGCGTCTATAATTCGATGCACCGCAGCTGGCAAAGTGCTCAGACCGTATGCACAGCCTCCACGAATGATGATAGGCGTCAAACGGGATGTCTCCGCCATGGAGTATAAAGTCTGCTTTGGCGGCTCTGAAATCGCCTTAACCTCGTAAGGAGCAAACTGTTGATAATAATTCGACCACTGCTGCTGCTGTGTCTCATAATGTTTCCACTGCCAGGCGAGCGACACTGCTGATTGATGCTGCGGATTACGCGCCGCGACATCTGAATAATAACTGACCCATTGCGCCGCACGCACGGCCTCTGTAGCATGATGATGGGAAAGGCGTAAAGCTTCAGTAGAAGCCATCTGTGAAAGTGCTGGGGTAGCAATAAGCATGGCCATGATTGCTGGCCGCCATTTGAAATAATAACTCCATCTGTATTTCACAGATGCTAAATTTCACAATCATCTGACTGAAATGGTAACCAGCGTTAGTGGTAACCCATTTTTGATTAATGGGTTAACCCTATTAGTCGCCAGTACCTTCAGCGATTAGTTGCCGAACTAATTGAATATTACTTTTTGCTGCCTGCACCAAACGACCTCGGAAATTTAGAATACTGAAGTCTGAGCTAAGACGGGAGAAGACCTTACCATGGCTGCAAGCCTTCCGCTCACCAGTGAACTTTCACAACTTCATAGCGAGCAAGTTGAGGTGATGAACGGATGTATATTAAAAAACAGCTGCGTATGAACCACGAAGCGAGCCAACAGGGCAGCGCTCGCAGCCAAAGTGATGCCTCAACTCTAAAATACAAACTACCGCCCTAGTCTGAGAAGGCCTTCAAGACGTGAAGCGCGACTCCATGGTGAAGACTCGTCGCCACTCCAGAGGCGGAGAAGCGGCGGAGCCGCGAAGCGAATCTCCGCGCTCCTTTTCTCCCAGTCTCCCAGTCTCCCAGTCTCCCCTTCTCCCTGTCTCCAAGTCTCGCCCTCTCCCTGTCTCCAAGCCGCCGCCGCTCAACAGGCTCTTGCACCAGCATGACCAAACGGGCATAATCCGGTCATGAGCACGGCTGTTTCAATGCCCGAGGTCATGGACCGTCTGCAACGCCTGTCCCCGGAGGACATGGCGGTGATCGAACGCGTGCTCACGCAACTGGAGATCAACCGGACGGTGGCCGAGCTGGACGACCTGACCGACGACCTGCGCGCGAACGGCCTGATGGAGAGGCTGCCCGGGATCATCCACGAGGTGCGGGAACGTCATGCCGCCGGGACGTGACCATCGTCCTCGACACGAATGTGGTGATCCGCATGTTCGGACGGCAAAGCACGCTGCGGCGGCTGATGGAGGCCGTCAGCTATGGGGAGATCAGCGTGGCGCTGTCGCCCGCCATCTGGCTGGAGTATGAGGAGGTGTGCCAGGAGCTGCGGAGCCCGGGGCACTGGGAGAAGCTGCAAAAGCTCTTCACGCTCGTCTCGAACGCGCACGGGACGATCATACACACGAACCCGGCCTTCCGCTTTCAAACCATTCCATCCGTCCCTGATGACAACGCCTTTGCGGACTGCGCCATCGCCGCGCATGCCTATTTCATCCTGACGGATGACGGCGATTATCAAACGCTGCGAAACGCCGGCTATAAACCCCAGCCGATGAGACCGGAGGAGTTCATCGCCCGGCATCTGAAGCCCTGAGGAAGCGAACGCTTCATCCTTCGCAGAGGCTTCGAAGAATGGGAGGGCGGCCGGGCTCCCCTTCCAAGACTCCACCACTCCATCACTCCAGCATCCCAGGCGGCAGAGTCGAGGACGAGTTCGAGTGGGAGGACGAGGACGATTGGGCTGACGCCGTCACGCCGCGAGATGGAAATACCCGTGGATGTGCGGGAAGCCGCGGAAGTACCAGACCATGTCGGGGCCTTCGATCTGCCAGGTGTCCCACACCTGGTCGCCGCCGATGTCGTATTCGCCGCCGTAGCAGGAGATGAAGAGGCGCTCGATGATTTTCTTTTCCTCGATGGTCTTCAGCGTGGCCTCGACATCGGCAGGACGGAAGCAGACGAGCATGCGGCGCATGGTTTCGAGCAGCTTCGCCTGCTGGTCCTTCGTGAGGTCGGCTCCGGCAAGGCCGGGGAGGTCGTTCGCACGGCGGGCGATGACCTCGGCGGGCTTCTCCGAACGCGGTTCGCGGGCGACGAGGATTTTCTCGCGCTGCTTGCCGTCGAGGGCGCTGACGAACTCGTTGAAGGCGAGGCCCTGATACCAGAAGGGGTTCCCGGCGTGGTCCTTCTCCTCCCGGAAGGCTTTGGCGAAGTTCCCGTAGAAGATGGGCCGGCCGCCGAAGCCCGCGGCGTGGGCGGGATGCACGAAGGTGCGGCGGGTGACGTGGTGGCCGGTGTAGAGGAACTCGAAGTCGTCATCCTCCGGCGTGCCGAAGAAGCCGACGGAGGGCGTGTTCTTGATCTGGCCCATGAGGTCCTTCTGCACCTGCCAGTTCATCTTTTCGCGATGGTCGGGGTGATGCAGGGACTCGAAGATCTGCTTCACGAGGTCCTGCTGGTCCGGCGTGTAGAAGGTGTGCAGGCGCTGCTCGGGGCAGATGTACCACCAGTTGCTGACGAAGCCGCGCTTCGCGTGGTCGCGCGGCAGGACGATCTTCGCCCGCTGCTCCTCCGTGAGACTCTTGTAGAACTGCATGGCCAGCGAGTCCTTCGACGCGCCGGCGGCGGGGGCGGCGCGCAGCGATGGAAACGCGGCGAAGGCGGCGGAACCAAGCGTGCGGAGGATGTCACGACGGCTGGTGAGTTTCCCGGCGGTGGAGAGGAGGGGCGAGTTCATGGGCGGAGTGTCCCAAATACGGCGGCGAAAGGCGAGAACGATCTTGGGGCCCCACCTGAGACGCCCCTCACGGCCGCCGGGACTGCGCAAGCACCTCGCTTTTGATCTTCTGGATGGCCTCGTCGCCCTGAGCGATGAGCGGGTCGAACATGGGGATCTCCTTCGCGTTCTGGCCCTGCTCGTGTTTGCGGAAGCCGAAGAGGTAGGTCTCGTTCTGCGGACGCCAGCGGTTGAAGAAAAGCGTGTCCTTGGCGATGACGGCGCGGCGGAGGTTCTCAAGCGCGGGAGAGGGCGCGTCAGGCATCTTCAGGCCGAGGCCTTCGACGAGTTTCGCGGCGAGCTTTTCGTAGCCTTCCTGCGTATAGTGGACGCCGTTCTCCGTGAGCGGCTTCGCGGTGCGGCCGGGCTTCGGCAGGCCGCCCATGAGCTCGAACCAGTCGATGAAGTAGGCGTTCTGCATGCCGGCGAACTTCCGCAGCGCGTCGCGCAGGCTGGAAAGGTTCGCGTTCTGCTCGGAGAGGTCCGGCAGCGGCGGGGCGAGTGTTTCCAGCGGCGGAGGCGAGACGATGATGATGCGCACGCCGGGAGATTTCGCGCGGATGAGCTCGATGAGGCTGCGGTAGCCGCTCAAAAAGTCCGGCAGGCCGCCGAGACGCTCGAAGGCGAGCTCGGAGCCGTAGCAGAGCATGACGACGGTGGGCTTGAGCATTTCCAGATGGCCGGAGAGACGCTGCAAGCCCTCCTCCGGCGGGCCGAAATACGAGCGCGCATGACCGAAGACCGTGTCGCCGCTCCACGCGAGATTGCGCACGCTGACCTTCGTGTCGCCGAGGGCGAGGGCGAGCCTCGGCTCGAAGGCACCATAGCGCTGCTCGCGCTCGAAGACGGTGTTGCCGAGCAGAACCACACGGTCGCCATCCTTGAACTCGAACGTGGCGGGCTGGGACGGCGCGGCGGGCGCGTCTGTCGTCTGGGCGCAAAGGGAAGCCGCGCTGCTGAGCGCGATGAGACCGGCGAGGAGGCGAAGATTCATGCGGGATGTATTGGAGCGGAGGCGGCGGGAATTGTCCAGCGTGCAAAGCGGGCTCAGGCGCGTTTGCGCAGCACCAGCAGCACATCCGCGTAACTGTCGTCCAAACGGAGCGGCTCGGCGAGGTCGTAGGTGAAATCGTAGCACTCGACGAACTCCAGTTCCGGCACCTTGCGCAGCAGTGCCTTCAACTGGGCCGCGTCATAGGTTCGGAACTGCCAGCGCGTCTCCTGCATGTGCGTGCGGCCGGAGTCGGTGATGCGCAGACGGGTGCGGAGCTGTTCCAGGCGCGTTTTGCGGTCCGCAGGCCAGGTGTGGGTGTTGCACACGACCTCAACCTTGCCGCGCTTCGCCACCCAGCGCTCATGCTCGGGGCCGCCGCGGTCGTAATCCGTCAAATGCAGGCCGAGGAAGAAGAATCCGCCGGGCCGCAGAGCCGCCGCGACCCGCCGCAGGCACTCGGCGGCGTCTTTTTCCGTATGCAGGTATTTGAAGGTGCTCACCAGGCAGTGGGCGAGATCAAAGCCGCCCTTCACGCCCTTGGGCAACGTGAAGCTCTGCATCCAGTCCTCCCACAACCGCGCCTTGAGGCCGGCGGAAGCCATGCGCTCCAGCGCGAACTCGATCATGTTCGCGTTTCCGTCAAATCCGCTCACGTCCCAGCCGCGGCGGGCCATCTCCAACGCCAGACGGCCGCTGCCGCAGGCCGGTTCGAGCAGCCTTCTCCCCTGCCCGTCTCCATGTTTCACGAAGGCCCCTTCGAGAAAGTCGGCCTCCTGCCGCGTGCCGTCGTCGAAGACGATGTCGTAATAAAGAGGCGTGTCATACCAGTCGCGCTGTTCGGTGGGCATGCGGGCATGATGCGGACGGGACGATGATGTGCAAGGAAAGCGGATGCCGGACTTGCGCCGCATGCCAGGGAGAGGGCAAGGAACGTGAGGAGCCGCAGCCAGCCTGCCCCCACTGTTTGAAGCCCAACATTCCAGTCGGGCACATTTGACAAGAAGGGTTATCGGCCGGAAAGCCCGCGGGTTACCACAAACAACTCAACACACCCCATGAAAAGCTGCCTCCACATCCTTCTGGCCTGTTTCGCCCTTTCCCTCAATGCCTTCTCCAAAGACATGACCTACCCCAAGGCGGAGCCCATGATCTCCCTGTCCGTGCCGGAGGCCTGGGAGACGGAATGGGAGGACGACCTGCTCTACCTCCGCGCCGATGATGATGACAACGTGGTCGTCGAAGTCTCCGCCTTGAAGGCCACGAAACAGGAAGGGGCCAAGGCGCTGGAGGAGATGAAGACCGTGGTGCAGGATGCTTTCAAGAACGTGGAGTGGAAGCCGATGCAGGAAGGCGGCAGCAACAACGTCGGCATCTACATTCTCAATGGCAAGGGCCAGGACGATCAGGGCATGGCAAACATCAACGCGATCATGGTGACCAATGGTGACAACGACAAGCTCTTCATGGTCTTCATCGCCGCATCGCCAAAGGGCTCGGAGATGCACGGCGCGGCCATCGACGCGCTGCTGAAGTCCCTCAAGAAGATCTGAGATCAGACTGGCTCCATCTTCCGCCCATGAACAAGACCGCCCTGCTCGCGCTCGCCTTCCTGCTTCCCGTGGCGGAGGGCCGTGCGGACACGCAGGTGGTCTTCTTTGCCAGGGAGACCAAGACGGACTCCACTCGCATCGCCCTGAGCATCGAGAACGGTGAAAAGGTCAGCGGGACCAAAGCCTGGCTGCCGAAGGACGGGCACGGGGCCCGCGGCCACCTCGATGGCATCGTGAATGGCGATGTGATCCAAGTGCTGTGGACCTTTGAGATCGAGGGCAGCGAGCAGAGCGAGGAAATGGTGCTCAAACTCGATGGCGGGCAGCTCATGATCGGCGAGGGCGAGCTCGTCGAAGGCGGCAACGGCCGCATGAACCTCAAGGAGCCGAACAAGGTGGCCTTCACCACCTCGCTCAAAAAAGTGCCTTATACCGAGCCGAAGGCCGGCAGCCCGGAGCGGAAGGCCATCATGGATTCCATGCGAGTGCCCGTCACCGGGTATGCGGGCAAGGCGGTGCAGTTCACCGGCACCGTGCGCCAGGTGGGAAACTGGGCCAGCTTTACCGGCAGCGTGGCTCCCGCTGATGGCAAAAAACCGCGAAACGAGGACATCGCCGCCACGATGGAGCTCGATTTCGCCGCGCTGCTCCAAAAGGACGCCGAAGGAAACTGGCAGACGCTCCACTGGGGCTTTGCCGGAGACACCAGCGTCATGGAGGAAGCCCGCGAAAACCACCCCAAGGCGCCCTGGCCGCTCTTTGAGCCGGTGTGGTGACCTGCAAACCCCGAGCTCCCATGAAAACACCGCTGCTGCTCGCCGTGCTGCTCACGGCCACCTCGCTCCTCGCCCAGGACAAAGCGGCGCTGAAGCGCATCTCCACCGTCTTTGAGTCCGTGGAGCAGAACTATGAAAGCTGGCCCTGCCTCGGCTACAGCGCACAGGGACTCGAGGGCGGATTCTCCTTCGAGCACCACGTTTGGAAGAGCGAGGACGAGCCGCCTCTCTACCGCGTCGAATCGCTCACCTATGACGATCACGGCGAGGGAAAGAAGCAGTTCTTCATCCAGGGCGACGAGCTGCTCTTTGTGCTCGACCGCTCCGAGATGACGCCGATGCAGGAGAAGGCGGCCACGAGCGTCGTCGAAAAGCGTCTCTACTTCGCCAACGGCAGCCTCATCCGCATGCTCACCAAGGAAGGCAAATTCGCCGCAGGCAAGCCCACGGACACCACCGCCCTCAAGAACAAGGACATCCCCATTGATGAAGTCCAAGGCGCTGGAGAGCTCTTCGGCGAACTCGAGCAGGAAGTCAGGGCCATCATCGCCAAGGCCCGGCAGATCGCCTCCGACGAGGCCCCTGGCGGCGGCGTGGCGGAAGCAGGTGCGGCCACCGTCGGCGAGGGCTGGCGCCTCATCCGCGGCTCACAGTCCCGCGACGGCCGTTTCGCCCTCGCCTGGGGCATGCAGGGCAAATCCACGCCCGATGGTGAAGCCGACGAGGACGGCACGCTCTCCGCCGCGGACCCGGAAGCCAAGGGAATCACCAATTACGCCATCGATCTCCGCAGCGGAGCCATTCTTGGCAAAACGACCGGCCAGCATGCCGGTGACCGCCCTGACTTTGGCCACTACACCCACGAGGTCGCCTGGGGTTCCGCTGACACGGCTTTTGTTCAGGTATGCAGCGGCAAGTGGGCCACCTACACCGCCGCCGTCTATCAACTCACGCCGGACGGGAACGGCCTGTCCGAAGCGGCGGACCTGCTTGAACCCGCGAAGAAGGCCGCTTTTGAGCACTTGGAGAATGGCGGATTCTTCAAGAAGTTCGACAAGGACGCCTTCACCGTCACCCTGCACGATGTGAACATCGCCCAGCGCGGCGCCTCGACGGTTGTGGTCGTTGAAGCCAGCGGCCAGATCCCGAAGAGCGATCAAGACGGCGCTTACTTTGACACCACCATCACCTTCAAACTCATCCCCGATGAAAACGGCGGCGCTCCCAAGCTCAAGTGGAGCGGCACTGAGCAACACTCCGATTGATCCGCCCATGAACCCGCCCGCCGTGCCCGAATCATCTTCTCCTGGTCTTGGCCGCATCCTGGCGGGCCTCAGCCTCATCGCCGTCTGGGCTCTCGCTCATGTGATGTTGTTCTACCTCGTCTTCGTGAGCAGCTTTTTGCTGGAGCTTTTTCTGGGCATCGCACGATCCATTTTGTTCCCCGGTGAATCCCGCGAGATCATCATCAACAGTGACAAGTCCGTGTGGGCCGGCCTGCTCACCCTGGGCCTCTGGCTCGGCGGAGCCGCAGGCGTTCCGCTCGGACTGCGCGTCTTCTGGCGCGGGAAGGCACCGCTCCTGAAGCGCCTCTTCTGGCTCGCCCTTATCGCGGCCATTTTGCTGGATGCGGGTGCGCTCGTCAGCCTCGTGAAATCCTGCTTGAGTTAGGAGAGCCGGTTGACCACGAATCCGGCGCGCCTCCGAAAAGGTGGCAGCCTGCCCTGAAATTTAGCCACAAACAGGCCCAGTATTTGCTCTTGAATCCTGCGTTCTGGCGGCGATGAATGCCGCCCGTTTCCCTTGGACGGCTCCCCGTATGTTCGCCTGGGACAATTTTTTCTGGCTTGCCAGCTACATCCTTGTTTTCACCGCCCTGTCTGGCTTTGGAGCCCACAGGATCAAAGTGCTATACCATTTTTGGAAGCATCGCTCCGACGTGCCGAGTCCGGCGCGTGAGTTTGACGAACTGCCGGTCGTCACCGTCCAACTGCCGATCTTCAACGAATACGACGTGGTGGAAAACCTCCTGCGCTGCGTCAGCGCCCTGGATTATCCGCGTGAGAAGCTGCAAATCCAACTGCTGGACGACTCCACCGATGAAACCGCCGCCTTTGCCGAGAAACTGGCCGCAGGGCACGCCGCGCAGGGACTCGACATCGAATACCGCCACCGCACGAACCGCCATGGCTTCAAGGCCGGGGCGCTCGACGAGGCGATGGCCTCCGCGAAGGGCGAGTTCATCTGCATTTTCGACGCCGACTTCCAGCCGCAGCCGGACTACCTCAAGAAACTCATCCACCACTTCACCGACGAGAAGGTCGGCATGGTCCAGGCGCGCTGGGGGCATGCGAACAAGGACTTCTCCCTGCTCACCCGCCTGCAGGCCCTCTTTCTGGACGGCCATCTCGTGCTGGAGCAGACCGCCCGCAGCCGCCACGGCGAGTTTTTGAACTTCAACGGCACCGCCGGCATCTGGCGGCGCAAGGCCATCGAGGATGGCGGCGGCTGGCAGCATGACACGCTCACGGAAGACCTCGACCTCAGCTACCGCGCCCAGTTGAAGGGCTGGAAGTTCATCTACTTGAAGGATGTCGTCGTTCCTGCCGAACTGCCGCCGGACATGGACGGCTTCAAGAGCCAGCAGCACCGCTGGACGAAGGGCTCCATCCAGGTGTGCAAAAAAATCCTCGGTGACATCTGGCGCAGCGACATCCCGCTGGCGCTGAAGCTGGAGGCCACCGCTCACCTCACCTCGAACTTCGCCTACCTGCTCACGCTCTGCACGCTGGTGCTCATGTATCCGGCGAATTTCGTGATGGGCAGTTCGTGGCACAAGGCGGTCTTCGTCGATGTGCCGGTGTTCTTCTTCGCCTCGCTCAGCGTCATTGTCTTCTACATGACCGCCCAGGGCTCGCAGAGCAAATGGGGCTGGCTGAAAACTCTCCCCTACGTGCCCATGCTGCTCGCTCTCGGCATCGGGATGAGCATCAACAATGGCAGGGCGGTTCTCGAGGCGCTGCTCAACCAGGACAGCGAGTTTGTGCGCACGCCGAAGTATGGCATCGCCACACAGGCGCAGGCGGCGAAGAAAAAAACGCACTACAAGGCCGGCAAGTCCATCGCGTTGTGGATCGAGGTCGCGCTCACCGGCTACTTCGCCTGGATGATCGCCCTTGCCGCCCAGCGCGGCCAGTGGGGCTCGATCCCCTTCCTGCTGCTCTTCTTCGGCGGCTTCGGCTATGTGGCCGCCGGTTCGTTGATGAAACGTTTCAGCATGGAGCGCTTCCAGACGGCCCCGGTGACGGCTTGAGTGCGGGTTTCTCCGCAACGATGCGCGGCTTGCCCTGTTGAAGGATGAAAATCATTCTTCGTGAAAATCCGCCGCACTCTTCTCTGGTTGCACCGCTGGGTGGGTGTCGTTGCCGGTCTGGTCATCTTGTTTCTCGCCATCACCGGCGGAATGCTGGTCTTCCAGCACACGCAGGACCGCTGGTTGAATCCAGGGTTGTTTCCGCATCAGACGGGAAATCATGCGCCTGTGAGCAAGGCTTTGGAGGAGGTGGCCCGGAAGCACCCGGACATGCGCGTCCAGGGCATCAGGCTGCCACGGGACAAGCACGACGCGCTGGTCCTGATGGGCGGAAACCGCATGATTCACTGCGATCCGAGTTCCGGCGCGATTCTGGGCATCCGCCCGCGCATGGGCCTGTGGTGGCAGACGTTGGTAAAGCTGCATGTGAACCTCATGCTTGGCACGACGGGCGGATTGATCGTCGAAATCGCCACTTGGACAACGCTAGGCCTCGCACTCACCGGTTTGTGGCTGTGGTGGCCACTTCGCATCTTCGGTTTCCGCAAAGGCGCAAACTTCCGCCGCTTCAATCTCGATCTGCACAGTGTAGCGGGCCTTTATTCGTCGTTGTTCCTCATCATCGTCTGCATCACCGGCCTCACCATGCGGCATCTGCATCTTGAGCATCCGCATTCGCCCGGATCGCACGCTCCGCAGGCCGGAGCACGACGAATCAGCGTCGATGCGGCGGTTCACGCTGCCGAAGCCGCTCTGCCCGGAGCCAGGGCCGCCGCCGTGGAAATACCGCCGCCGAACCCGCATGCGACCTATCGCATCTAACTCGCGTTTCCCGAGGACGGATCGCCCGCGGGCCGCAGCGTGGTGTTTGTCGATCAGTGGAGCGGCAAAGCGCTCGCCGTTCATAGCGCCCGCGAAGGCGGATGGCTGCAACGCTACAACAATCTCCAGCTCTCGCTCCACATCGGCGCCGTCGGTGGCACGGCCACGCGATGGATCGCGTTCTTCGTCTGCGCGGCACTGCTCCTGCAGATTTTCAGCGGCTATGTGCTGTGGTGGAAGCGCACGGCGTAACTTTTCCCGACGCGCGGGGTTTCTCGGCGGTCATGAAATCGCTTCTCGCCCTCGCTTTCGCCTCAGTCACAGTCCACGCCGCCAATTCGACCGACTGGCCGCGCTTTCTCGGCCCCACAGGTGCGGCCATCGTCACGGAATCGAAGGTGCCGCTGAAATGGAGCGACTCGGAGAACATCGTGTGGAAGGCGGAGATGCCCGGCCCCGGTTCCTCCAGCCCGATCGTGCATGGCGACAAGGTTTTCGTGACCTGCTGGACGGGCTACGCCGACAAGGAGGGTGCGAATGACATGAGCAAGCTCACGCGACATCTCATCTGCCTCAATCGAGCCGATGGAAAGGTGCTCTGGGACGCCCCGGTGCCCTCCGCCGCCGCGGAAGATCCGTGGCAGGGTTTCATCACCGAGCACGGCTACGCCACGCACACGCCGGTGACGGATGGCGAGCGCGTTTATGTGTTTTTTGGCAAGAGCGGCGCGCTGGCCTTTGACATGCAGGGCAAACAACTGTGGCAGACCTCCTGCGGCACAGGCTCCGGCCGCATGCGCTGGGGGTCGGCGGCAAGCCCCATTCTGGCTGGCGATGTGCTTGTGGTAAACGCAAGCGACGAGGCTCAGGCGATCATCGGCCTCGACAAAAAGACCGGCAAAATCGTTTGGAAGGCCGAGGGCGAGTTCGGCATGGCCTACGGCACGCCGAACGTGTTTCAGCGCGATGGTGTGACCGACCTCGTCATCGCCGTGCCGCAGGAATTGTGGGGTCTGAATCCAGAAACCGGCAAGCTGCGCTGGTATGCCGTGCATGGCCTCAGCGGCAATGTCTCCCCCAGCGTGATCCCCGGCGGCGACACAGCCTACGTTTTCGGCGGCTACCCCGCCACGCGCAGCACGGCGATCAAACTCGGCGGCAAGGGCGACATCACCGCCAATGCGATCCTGTGGAGCAGCAACACCAGCTCGTATGTGCCGACGCCGATCCTCAAGGACGGCCATCTTTACGTCGTGAACGACCAGGGCTTCGCCACCTGCATCGACGCGAAGACAGGACAGGATGTGTTCCGTGAGCGCGTGATCGAAGGCGGCGGCGGTGGAGCGGGAGGCGGACGTCGTGGCGGCGGTGGGAAGCCGTTTTATGCCTCGCCCGTGCTCATCGGCGACAAGCTGGTCTGCGTCTCGCGCAAAAACGGCGCCTACATCATCGCCGCGAAGCCAAAGTTTGAGCTCATCGGCCACAACGTGCTCTCGCTCGACAATTCGCAGTTTAACGCCACGCCTGCGGTCAGCGGCGACCAGTTGCTCCTGCGCAGCGAGAAGGCCGTTTACTGCATCGGCACGAAGTAAGTTCGTTCATGCAGCGAAAGGCCGTGCCGCAGGTAGCGTAGTCATCGCCTCATGATTCGCTCCCTGCTTCTCGCCGCCGGCGCCCTGGCGCTGTTTTCCACTCACGCCTCCGCGCAAAACATCCGCGCCGGCATCATCGGCCTCGACACCTCGCACGCCGTCGCATTCACGAAGACGCTGAACACCACGCCGCAGAAGCCGGAAGTCATGGGCCTGCGTGTCGTCGCCGCTTATCCCCAGGGCTCGAAAGACATCGAGTCGAGCACCAAACGCGTGCCCGAATACACCGAGACCGTCAAAGCCCTCGGCGTCGAGATCGTGCCATCGATCGACGCCTTGCTCGACAAAGTGGACGTCGTCTTCCTCGAAACCAACGACGGCCGCCCGCACCTGGAGCAGCTTTTGGAGTGCCTGGAGGCGCACAAGCCCGTGTTCATCGACAAGCCCATCGCGGGAACGCTGGTCGATGCGATCAAGATGTTCGACGCCTCAAAGAAAACCGGCATTCCTGTCTTCTCCTCATCATCCCTGCGCTTCGGCAAGAGCACCCTCGCCGTGCGCAAAGGCAGCATCGGCCGCGTCAGCAGCGCGGAGACCACCAGCCCTGCCAGCCTGGAGCCGCATCATCCCGATCTATTTTGGTATGGCATCCATGGCGTTGAGTCGCTCTTCACCCTCATGGGCACCGGCTGCCAGGGCGTGAAACGCGGCACCACCGCCGACGGAAAAATCACCGTCACCGGCACGTGGGAAGGCGCGCGCACCGGCACCTACACCGAGGGCAAAGGCTATGGCGGCAAGGCCGTGGGGGACAAAGGTGCGGACGACACCGTCGGCAAATACGAGGGCTACGACCCGCTGCTCTTCTCCATTGTGCATTTCTTCCGCACCGGCATCGCGCCCGTCACGCCCGAGGAAACGCTCGAAATCTATGCCTTCATGGAAGCCGCCGACGAGAGCAAACGCCGTGGCGGGGCCGAAGTGACGCTGAAGGAGGTCATGGTCAAGGCGCTGGCCGAGGCACGGAAGTGACCGCGCTAAACGCCGCGCCTCCGGAGTTTTGTGTGCGGCGTAAATTATTCCACACATGCGCTATGCAGCGCGGGAAATTCATTCAACATTCCTCCCGTGCATACGTCTGTCAGCGCATGTCCCGACCTGTGTGCGGGACATGCAAACAAAACCCAACCCAACACCGACATGAAAACTCCCGCCCGCCTCAGCACCGCACTCGTCTGCGCCAACATGCTGGCCGCAGGATTCCAGCAGAGCACCATCCTGGCCGAAACAGCGCCTCCGAAGACCTCGGCGGCTGACTTCCAGGCCAAGATCGTCAAGGACGGCACGCCGCTGCCGAACAACGGCCAGCTCCAGATGAGCTACGCCACCGTGGTGGACAAGATCCTCCCCAGCGTCGTCACCATCTACTCCTCCGCGCCGATCAAAACCCCTGAGATCGACCAGATCCCGCCGCAGCTCCGCCCTTTCTTCTACCGTTTCTTCGGCGCGCCGGATGACTTCGGCGGCATGAACGAGGACGACGAGCCCCCGTTCAATCCCCGCGGCCGTCGGGGCCAGCCACAGCGTCCGCAGACACCACCGGAAGACGAGCAGAACCAGCAGCGCGGGGTCGGCTCCGGCTTCATCATTTCCGCGGACGGCTACATCATGACCAACAACCACGTCATCGCCGACGCGAAGAAAATCGAGGTCTCCGTCGATGTGGACGGCAGCAAGAAAAACTATACCGCCGAGGTCATCGGCGCCGATCCGCTCACCGACGTCGCCCTGATCAAAATCAACGCCACCGGCCTCAAGCCCGCCACCCTCGGTGACAGCGCTAAAATCCGTGTCGGCGACATCGTCCTCGCCGCCGGCGCGCCGATGGAACTCAGCCGCTCCGTGACGCAGGGCATCGTCAGCGCCCTCGGTCGCAGCGACGAAGGCATCGTCGGTAAAGGCCGCGTGAAAGGCTACGAAGACTTCATTCAGACCGACGCCTCGATCAATCCCGGCAACTCCGGCGGCCCGCTCGTCGATGGCATGGGCCGTGTCATCGGCATCAGCACCGCCATCCTCTCCCGCTCAGGCATGAACGCCGGAATCGGCTTCGCCATCCCGGTCAACATGGCCCTCGGCATCGTGGAAGACCTCCTCGATGACGGTGCCGTGCAGCGTGGTTTCCTCGGCGTTCAAATCGCCGACCTTGATGCGAACATGGCTGAGCGCCTCAAGATGAAGGAGCAGGGCGGCGCGGTCGTCATGATGGTCGGCGCTGACTCTCCGGCCGAGAAAGCCGGCATCCAACTCGAAGACGTCATCACATCCATCAATGGTCAAAAAGTGGACAGCAGCAGCCGTCTGCGCCTCATCGTCAGCGGCACCAAGCCGGGCACCGCGATCCCGATCGAGCTGCTGCGCAACGGCAAGCCCATGACCGTCACCGCCACGCTCGAAACACTGCCGGAAGAGGCGCTCGCGGAGACCGGCGCCGGTTCCCGTGCCATCCCCCGCCCCGGAGCGCCGAAACAGCAGGAAAATGTCTCCGATCTCGTTACCGGTGTCACCGTCCAGAACCTCTCCAAAGCCCTGCGTGAGCGCCACGATGTGCCGGAGAACGTCAACGGCGTCATTGTCACGAAGGTCGATCCCAACAGCCGTGCCGCCGCCATGGGCGTCGAGGAAGGCGACGTGATCTCCCATGTGAACCGCAAGCCCGTCACCACCGCCGCCGAGGCCCGCACACTCGCCAAAGAAAGCGACAAGACCGTGCTCCTGCGCGTCTGGCGCAAAGGGGACACCATGCTGCTCATGATCGGAAACAACTGACGGACGTAAGCTTCTTCAGCCCGCGCATGCCAAGTGGTGTGCGCGGGTTTTTTTGTACCGATGAAGACGTGCAAATGACGAAATCAGAAACCAGAATGACGAATCAATGACGAAGCCTGAGTGATGAAAATCCTCCCGGTCATTCCGGCATTTGAGCCTCATCCGTCATTGGCCATTCTGCTTTCGTCATTCCACCCATGCTCTTCGACGCCCACAATCACCTCCAGGACGAGCGCCTCGACCCTTGGCGCGATCAAATCATTGCCACGATGCCTCAGACCGGCCTCGCGGAGATGATCGTGAATGGATCGTGCGAGGAAGACTGGCCGCAGGTCGCCGCGCTAGCTCTTGAGCATGCCTGGGTTCGGCCAGCGTTCGGCCTGCACCCATGGTATGTCAAAGAGCGCGCAACGAACTGGCTCGATACGCTGCGTAAACACCTCGAAGCCCATCCAAGCGCAGTCGTTGGTGAAATCGGCCTCGACCGCTGGATCGAAAATCCCGACATCGACGCCCAGATCGAGTGCTTTCGAGATCAGATCGCACTCGCCGTGGAGCTCGACCGGCCAGCCACCATTCACTGTCTGCGCGCCTTCGGGCTGCTGGAGGAAACCTTGCACTCCATCACGCTGCCACGGCGCGGCTTTCTACTGCACTCGTATGGCGGTCCTGCGGAGATGATTCCGTCGTTCGCTGCCATGGGCGCGTATTTTTCCCTCAGCCCGTATTTCGGCCACCCGCGCAAGGCCGCGCAGCTCGCCGTCTTCAAGCACGTCCCGCTGGAACGCCTCCTCGCCGAGACTGACGCGCCGGACATGTGGCCGCCGGATGATTTGAACACGCATCCGCTCAAAACACCCGATGGCGGCTCCTTGAACCATCCCGCCAATCTCACGGTGAGCTACGCCTTGCTCGCAAAGATTCGCGAAATGCCGCCGCATGAGCTGCAAATGGCCGTCGCCACGAATTATCGAACCCTGTTCGGCCCTTGAGATCATTCCTCATTCGCCATTCCGGTTTCGTCATTGCTCCATTCCCGGCTTGCGTCCCCGCTCTGGCCCGCCATTTGCTCCACAGACATGCCTTCCATGCGCAAAACCAAAATCCTCTGCACTCTCGGCCCCGCCACGGAGAGTCCTGAAGTCATTTCCTCCCTCATCGCCAAAGGCGCCGACGTCATCCGCCTGAACATGAGCCACGCCTCGCATGACTGGGTCCGCGCCGTCTATGCCCGCGTGCGCGAGGCCGCCGCCGCCTCAAAGCGCGAGATCGCCGTGCTCATGGACCTCACCGGCCCCAGCATACGCACCGGCGATGTCGAGCAGCCCTGGCAGCTTCAGGTCGGCGATGTGGTCGAGTTCCGTTGCAAACCTGAGATCACCGCCAGCACGCAATACTCCGTCGGCGTGAACTACCCGGAGCTTGGCAAGGATCTCAAGGCCGGCGACACCATCATGGTCGATGGGGGCATGATCCAAATCAAGGCCACCGAAGTCTCCACCACCCGCGTCATCGGCAACGTCATGACGAAGGGCGAGATGAAGTCCCGCCGCCACATCAATCTTCCTGGCGTCCCTGTCCGCCTGCCGCCGCTGACGCAGAAAGACTACGCAGACCTCGACCTCGGCGTCGAACTCGGCGTCGATTTCTTCGCCCTCAGCTTCGCCCGCGAGCCCGGTCACATCCAGCATCTGCAGCTTCTCCTTGAGCAGAAACGCAGCAAGGCACGCGTCATCGCCAAGATCGAAAACCAGCAGGCCATCAACAACCTCGACGCCCTTGTTGAAGCCAGCGGCGGCATCATGATCGCCCGCGGCGACCTCGGCAGCGAATGCCCCATTGAAGACCTGCCGCTCATCCAGCGCCAGATCGTCGAGCGCTGCTCCTACCATGGCCGCAAGGTCATCGTCGCCACGCAGATGCTCGAAAGCATGATCGAAAACCCCGTGCCCACCCGCGCCGAGGTCACGGACATCTTCAACGCCGTCATCGAGCAGGTGGATTGCGTCATGCTCAGCGGCGAAACCAGCGTGGGCCGTTATCCCGACAAATGCGTGGAGGTGCTCAACACCGTCATCAGCCGCATCGAGCAAAAGTATCCCTCCGGCCGATTCGCCAGCGACGCCCCGCTGAAAACAAACAAGCACAAGACCGTCAAGGCCGCCATCCTGCTCGCCAACAGCATCCCCGGCTCCAAACTGCTCGTCTTCACCATTCGCGGCGTGATGGCGCATCTCCTCGCCCACCAGCGGCCTGAATTCGCGCCCATCTTCGCCTTCACGCCAAACCTGCACGTCTCCCGAACGCTTGTCACGGCACGCGGCGTGCATCCCTTCGTGCTCCAGTTCACCGAAGGCCAGCCCGAGGACAGCATTCGCAAGGCGCTCGACCTCCTGCGCGATGAAAACCTCATCAAAGCCGGCGATCCCCTCGTCATCCTCAGCGACGCTCTCTACGACGGCGTCAATGTCGATGCGATCCTGCTGCGCGAGGCTTGAACATCTGCCATCCCGACTGCAACTTCACCGGCCCAGGCTCGTATCCTTCCTGCATCCCCCATGCGTTTCCTGCCTTTGCTGCTCTCCATTCTTTTGATCACCGGCACGGCCCGGGCGGAGACACGCATCTTTGTCAGCCTCGCCGGAACGCTGCTGGAGGCGGAAATTACCGCCGTGGCCGGGGATAATGTCACATTGAAGCGAGTGAGCGATGAGCAGCCTCTCGTCGTGAGCCGCAAAACCCTCTGCAAGGAGGACAACGCCTTCATCACTCGCTGGATCGAGCAAAATCCGGAAAAGGCCCTCGCCCCAGAAGCCATGCCGGCCTCAACTCCAGCCCCAATCCAGAAGTTCAGCCTCGCCTGCCAGACGCTCCCATCCAAAAGCAACCGCGGACCTCCTGACGGAGGAGAACGCGTTGTCGAGCTTTCCTACAAGTTCAACCTCAGCAACCGCGAGGTTCGCCGCGACCTGGAGAAGGCCACGGGCATCGTCGTCACACTTGCCAAGAACACCAGAGATACCGGAAACGATTTGATCGTGCTGCAAAAGGAGATTTTCGACGTGAACATACCCGCCCAGTCGAAGATGGTGCATTCCACCACCCCTGTCCGCCTCACCTACTATCAAGGCACCCCGGCATATGGTGTGAAAAGTTATGGCTACGTCCTGATCATTCGTGACAGCGCCGGCAATGTGCTGTTCGTGGAGTCAAGCCCGGACAGCACTTCAAAGTTCACCAAGGAGATCGACGCTCTCGAACAGGTGCCTTGTGTCGTTGACCGGGACTTCAAGCTCAAGCCCGCCTCGGACGTGCCGTCCAGCTACATCAGCTTTTAGTCAGCGCCTTTGGGTGCCCGCTTTCGCGCCACGGCATAGAAAAAAGGCGTTGTCGCGGATCAAACGCAGACAACGCCCAAAATGGAAAAGATTAACCTGTTCGTGTGATTACTCGCCGCTGGCTGCGGCCTGAATGTCCTGCCCAAGGCCACGAATGGTGCGGCAGCTGGTGCCGAACAAGGTCCAGACGGTGGCGGCGGCGAGCACGAGGAGGAGGCGCTGTGTGGATGTTTTCATGGATGTGTTGATTTGGGTGCTGAGTTTGTGTGTGGAAATTGGTCAACGGCGGCGACCGTCGTTCTGACTAATTTCCGGCTGTTGATAGCATGATGCAAAACCCAAGCCAATCGAAATTGAGGCGTTGCGGGTTGATTCAACCGCGGCCGCCGGAAAAACGGCTCACTCCTTCGTCATGACCTCGTCAAGGTTGAAGAGCGTGAGACACACCCCGGCCAGCGCGGCATGCGTTGTTGGATGGATGGATTCATCACGTTTGGACTCGCCTACGGCGAGAAACTTCGTCGCGGCCTCTTGATTCGAGGCATATTGAGACTTCAGTTTCTGCAATTGCTGCCTGAGCAGCATGATCTCGCTTTGATCGGGTTTTCGGCAGATCGACATCCGAAACGCCTGCTCCAGCGCCGCGTCCTCGTTGCCACGATTCGCCAGGAGCACACGCTGCGCCAGCGCACGCGCCGCTTCGACGAAGGTGATGTCGTTCAAAGTCACCAGCGCGTGCAGCGGCGTGTTCGTGCGCGTCGTCTTCACCGCGCAGACCTGCCTCGCCGCGTTGTCGAAGAGCATCGTCGGCCCCACGATCCGCCTCCAGAACGTGTAAAGCGTGCGGCGATAAAGTGCATCACCGTGATCCTGCATGTAGCTCTTCTTGCCAAAAGTCGCCTCCTCCCAGATGCCCTCGGGTTGATACGGTTTCACCGACGGCCCACCGAGTTGCTCCTTCATCAAACCGGACACAAACAACGCCTGATCACGAATCATCCACGCTGGCATGCGAAAACGCGGCCCGCGTGAAAGATAACGATTCTCGGGATCAACCTCCGCCAACGGAGAACCGTGAACCGCGAACCGCGAACTCTGTTGGTAGGTCTCGCTCGTCACGATCAAGCGCATCAGCGCCTTCACATCCCAGCCGCTCTCGATGAATTCCGCCGCCAGCCAGTCGAGCAGCTCGCGATGCGGCGGCACCTCGCCCTGCACACCGAAATCCTCCGCCGTTTTGACCAGTCCCACGCCAAAAAATGCCTGCCAGAAGCGATTCACCGTCACCCGTGCCGTAAGCGGGTTGTCACGGCTCACGATCCATTGCGCGAGGCCGAGCCGGTTCTTCGGCGCATTTTGGGCCATCGGCGGCAGACTCGCTGGAACCGCAAAACTGACCTTCGTGGTCGTCGGCTTGTCATACGCGCCCTTTTCCAGCAGGAAGGTCTCCCGCGGCTTCGGTAGCGTGTCCATCACCATGACCTTGGTGACATTGTTGCTCGCGGAAACCCTGCCCCGCACTGCCGCCAGCAGCTTTTGCAGCAGCTTCGAGTATTCAGCGTCCTTTTCCTTGAAGTAACTCACCGCTTCCAGCAGTGGATCGACGCCTCGATTCTTCGGCTCCGTCTTCGCGATGTAGCTCGGCAGGTTGCCTGGCAGCTTGATCGCGTCGGATTCGGTGAGTGGCTTGCCCGCAGGGCGCGGGAACTTGGTCCATTCAAACGCCTCCACTTCCTGTGCGATGGCATTCACCTTCTCGGTGGCCTTTTTCACACGCTCAAGCTCGGCTGGCGTCGAAATATCCATCGCCGGTGCTGCCTGCCCGCTGCGGCCTTTGCCGTCCTCGCTCGTCTGGTTGAAGACATCGTAGAGCGCGTAGTAGTCGCGCATGGTCAGAGGGTCGAATTTGTGATCGTGGCACTTCGAGCATCCCATCGTCAGCCCCAGCCACACCGTGCTGGTCGTCTCGACGCGGTCCATCACGTTTTCGACACGCGTCTCTTCAGCGATGCGGCCGCCCTCGCCGTTGATCATGTGGTTGCGGTTGAATCCGGTCGCCAGTTTCTGCTCTGGCGTCGCGTTCGGCAGCAGATCGCCCGCAAGCTGCCAGATCGTGAACTGGTCGTAGCGCATGTTGTCATTGATCGCCTTCACCACCCAGTCGCGCCACGGCCACATCGTGCGCTCAGGGTCGCCCTGGTAGCCGTTGGTGTCCGCGTAGCGTGCCGCATCCAGCCAGTCCCAGGCCCAGCGTTCTCCAAACCGCGTGGAATCGAGCAGCTTCTCTACAAACGAACGGAATTTTGCGTCAGACCAGTCCGACACGTCAGACAAATCAGACGGCGCCGGAGGAAGTCCCGTCAAATCCAGCGCCACTCTTCTCATCAGCGTCGTCGTTTCCGCTCGTGGAGACGGCTTCAGGCCCTTCTCCGCCAGTTTGGCCCGCACAAACGCATCAATCGGATTCTTTGAGTCGTTCGCTGGCAGCTTCGGCCTCTCGATCCGCTCAAAGGCCCAGTGTTTGCCCCACTTTGCGCCTTGGTCGATCCACTGCTTCAGCAGTTGCTTCTGCGCCTCCGTCAGCTTGCGGTTGCTCTTCGGCGTCGGCATCACCTCATCGGGATCCGAGCTAAAAATGCGCTCGATGAGCAAACTTTCGTGACTCTTGCCCGCCACGACGGCCTTGGCAGCCTTGGCCTCCTTCTCCACATCCAGCCGCAGATCACCTTTGCGCTCCTTCGCGTCCTGACCGTGGCAGTGAAAGCAGTTTTCCGAGAGGATCGGCTGAATGTCCCGCGAGAAATCGATCTCCGCCGCTGGCGAAGCGGCGAAGACGCATAGAAACACGAAGGCAGGACGGATCATGAGGCAGCATCATACGACGAACGCACGTTCACTGTTGCCAAAGGTGCATGGCAGAACCTAGCATGCCGCATGCACATCCCCACCCTCATCGAGCGCAAGCGCGACGGCGGCGTCCTCAGCGATGAGGAAATCCACACCCTCATCGCCGCATTCACGCGCGGGGACATGCCGGAGTATCAGATGAGCTCGCTGGCGATGGCAATTTTCTTCCGCGGCATGACGCCGGAGGAAACCGCCGCGCTCACCGACGCGATGCTGCACAGCGGCACCATGCTCGCCTGGAACGATAGCGATCCGATCCGCGTCGATAAACACAGCACCGGTGGCATTGGCGACAAAACTTCGCTCGTGCTCGCGCCGTTGCTCGCCTGCGATGGTGTCTGGGTGCCGATGATCTCCGGCCGCGGCCTCGGCATCACCGGCGGCACGCTTGACAAGCTCGAAAGCATCCCCGGCTTCCGCACGCAGCTCAACGAAGTCGAAATCCACAACGTCATCGACCAAGTCGGCTGCGTCATGGTCGGCCAGACCAGCGGCATCTGCCCGGCGGACAAAAAACTCTACGCGCTACGCGACGTCACCGGCACCGTGCCAAGTATCCCGCTCATCACGGCGAGCATCATGAGCAAAAAACTCGCCGAAGGCCTCAACCGCCTCGTGCTCGACGTGAAATACGGCAGCGGAGCCTTCATGAAGACCGAAGAGCAGGCGCACGAACTCGCGCAAAGCATGGTCCGCGTCGGCAATGCGCTAGGCGTGCGCTCCAGCGTGCGATTGAGCGCCATGAACGAGCCCACCGGCGAATCCGCCGGCAACGCGCTCGAAGTCGCCGAATGCGTACGCTGCCTTCAAGGCGACGGCCCGCAGGATTTGGAGGACATCGTGCTCGATCTCGCCTCCGCTGTGGCCGTTTCACCTCGCGTTGATTTACAGAAGATGCTTCATCGCGGCGATGCGTGGCGCAAATTCCAGCAGATGGTCGCCCTACAGGGCGGCAACGTTGAAACGCTCGAAAAGATCACCTCCGTGCATCGCGCCCCGTTCATTGGTGAGTTCAAATCACCTGCCAGCGGCGTGCTGCAACGCATGGACGCGGGCGGTATCGGGCACGTCGTCCTCGAACTCGGTGCCGGTCGCTCCAAAGCTGCCGACCCCGTCGATTTCGCCGTCGGCTGCGATCAAATCGCCAAGACGGGCACGCAGGTGCGTGCTGGTGATGTGCTCCTACGTGTTCACGCCCGCTCGAAAAAGGCGTTGGAGCATGCGCTCGCCTTTTTGCCGCAGCACATTGAGGTCGTGTGACGTTTGTTTGCCATGAACCGCCGCCAGTTCCTCCAAACCACCGCTGCCGCCGCATTGCTTCCCGAAATCGTGCAAGCCGCACCGCCCGCGACCCGCATCATCGACACGCACACGCATTTCTATGATCCCACGCGTCCCGGTGGTGTGCCGTGGCCCGGCAAAGGCTCCAAGCTCTACCGCACCGTGCTGCCTGCTGACTGGCTTGCCGTGGCATCGCCGCATGGCGTGAAGGAAACGGTCATTGTCGAGGCCAGTCCGCTGGTGGAAGACAATCAGTGGATTCTCGATCTCGCCGCGAAGGAGAAGTCCATCGTCGGTTTTGTCGGTCATCTCGATCCGGGAGCCGAATTCGCCGCCAACTTGAAGCGCTTCGCCGCGAACCCGATCTTCCGTGGCATTCGCTGGAGCGGCAATTTCCTGCTCGATGAAGCGAAACGCGATTCCGTGCTCGCAGGGGCCAAACTCCTCGCTGAGCAAGGCCTCGAACTCGATTTGAATGGAGCGCCTGCTTACCTGCCCCACGCCGCGAAACTCGCCGCTGACATTCCCGATCTGCGCGTTCTCATCAACCACCTCGGCGCTTCCGGCGATCCGCAGGCTTTGAAACCGGAGTGGAAGGACAACATCCGCACCGTTGCCAAGCAGCCGAACGTCTTCATGAAGGTCTCCGCGCTCGTCGAGCAGGTGAAGTGTGCTGAAGGCCAGGCACCACGAGACACGGCCTACTACTTGCCCATCCTCGACCATCTCTGGGAAACCTTCGGCCCCGACCGCCTCATCTACGGCAGCAACTGGCCCGTGTCCGACAAAGGCGCGCCCTACAATGTCGTCTTCAAAATCGTGGACGAATACTTCCGCTCCAAAGGCACCGAGGCCTGCGAGAAATACTTCTGGAAGAACTCCCTCACCGCCTACCGCTGGATCGAACGCAAATAACCCGCCCCCCATTCGTCATTCATCATTCTGGTTTCGTCATTCCACCATGCGCCTCGTCATCCAACGTGTCTCCGAAGCCTCCGTCACCGTCGATGGTCAGATCACCGGCCAGATCGGCACGGGCTTGCTCATTCTCGCCGGCATCGAGCATGAGGACAGCGCCGAAGACGCCACCTGGCTAGTGCAGAAGGCCACCCAGATGCGCATCTTTGGCGATGCGGAGGGCAAGATGAACCTGTGTGTGAAAGACATCGGCGGAGATCTACTCGTGGTGAGCCAGTTCACGCTGCATGCGAGCACGAAAAAGGGCAACCGGCCCAGTTTCATCCGCGCGGCACGGCCTGAGCATGCGATTCCTCTCTACGAGCAGTTTTTGACCATGCTGGAAGCGGAGATGGGCAAGAAGGTCGAGCGCGGTGTCTTCGGAGCAGACATGAAGGTCGCTCTGATCAATGACGGCCCGGTGACGATCTGCATCGACTCACGGGCGCGCGAGTAAAATAGAAGGGCGGACCGAAGTCCGCCCCTCCTCAGGTTCTGGGGTTAAAAATCAGGCGAGACGCGGCTTCACCAGCGTTTCGAGGCGATTAACGCCACGACGTATGCGAGCTTTGATCGTGCCAAGCGGCTCGTTCAATCTCTCCGCCACCTCAGCCTGGGTGAGGCCGCTGAAATAGGTGAGTTCGATGGCTTCTCGCTGGTCGGCGGTGAGGCGCGAAACCGCGTTGTGGAGGATGGTGTCGCGTTCCTTGTCCACAAGGTTCTCATGACCTGACGGTTCAAACTCGAACTGGTCCTTCTTGTTCTCAGTCTCGAAATCGTCGTTGAGCCGGGATCGACGCTGCTTCGACCGGATGCGGTCAATAGCGCGGTTGCGTGCCAGAGTGGTCAGCCAAGTAAGCGGCTTGCCTTTGCGGGGTTCGTAGAGGTGGGCCTTGTTCCAGACCTGAACCAGCACCTCCTGCATCACGTCCTCCGTGTCATGATGGTCGTTCAGCACGTTCGAGATCGAGGCAAAAATCAAGCCGCTGTACTTCTTGTAGAAGGCTTGAAAGCTCGCCGCATCGCGCTCGGCGATGCGCTTCAAGAGACGGATGTCCGTCTCGACATTCGGATCTACTTCAGGGGTGGTTTCGATCGGAGTCATGGTGTGAGGGGATTTACTTATCCGTGCACCATTCTGCGACAAAACACCGTTTCGTCAAAGTTTGTTTTCATTTTTGTCTAAGACTTCCTCAAATCAGCTCCAATTTGTCGAAGTTTTAACTGAAGTGAGCTCGACACAGCCAGAGCCCGCCTGGCAGCGGTTTCCCAGGTGGGCGCACTCCTGTTCCTGGCGTCAAGTTTGCCCCGCAGATCACCGGGCCTCCATGCTGCCGACGAGCTGGCTCGGTGCTTCCTTCACGCTAGCGCGGTGTTTTTCGACAGAGGCCTTGATCTGCGCGATCACTTCCGGGTTCTTGTCGGCCACATTGCGAGCCTCGGAAGGGTCTTCATCCACGTTGTAGAGCTCTGGCACCTCATGGGCGACCGGCTTGTCCGGGCCGTAGGAACTGCGCGTGATGAAATGTGCCTTCCATGGGCCAAGGCGGGCGGCGTAGAGCTGCTGGCCGCGGTAGTAGCAAAACACATCACGCTCCACCTTTCCGCTGCCAAGCAGCAGCGGAGTGATGTCTTTCCCGTCGATCTCGCGATCCTGCGGCACCTGCGCCCCGCCGAGCTTCGCGAAGGTGGTGAACAAATCCATCGTGCAGGCCACATCCTGGCAGACGGACCACGACTGGATCTTCCCCGGCCACCAGGCGATGCCGGGCACGCGCATGCCGCCCTCCCAGGTGCTGCCCTTCCCTTCACGCAGCAGCCCTGCGCTGCCACCCGTCTCGCCCATGAGGAGCCAGGGGCCGTTGTCGCTGCTGAAAAACACCACCGTGTTCTCCGCGAGACCTGTTTCGCGCAGCGTGTCGAGCACGCGGCCCACGCTCCAGTCGAGTTCCTCCACCACATCACCGTAAAGGCCGCGCGGGCTTCTGCCTTTGAAGTCCTTTGACGCAAACAACGGTGTGTGCGGAAAAGTGTGCGGGAAGTAGAGAAAAAACGGCCTGGCCTTGTTCGTCGTGATGAACTTCACCGCCTCCTCGGTGTAGCGCCGTGTCAGCGTGGTCTGGTCGGCTTGTTTTTCGACCAGTTCCATGCCGCGATACAGCGGCGCATTCCAGTATTCGGCCTTCTGATCCGCCAAAGCGTTCGCCAGCTTCGGATTGTCCGCGCTGGGATCCATGTCGTTCGAGTGCGGCAGGCCGAAGTGAACATCGAATCCGTGCTGCATCGGATGATGCTTCGGATCGTTCGACCACACGCCGAGATGCCATTTGCCGACGATGCCGGTCGTGTAGCCTTTTTCCTTCAAAAGCTCGGCCAGCGTCACTTCCTCGTGAGGCAGACCGCCGGTGGAGACACGGCGCAGCACGCGGAACTGATCGTGGCACATGCCGTTGCGAATCGGATAACGACCGGTGAGCAAGGCCGCGCGGCTCGGCGTGCAAACCTCCGCCGCTGAATAGAACTGCGTGAAGCGCATCCCCTCCGCCGCCATGCGGTCGATGTTTGGCGTCCGGATCGTCGGATGCCCGTAGCAGCCGAGATCGCCGTAGCCAAGGTCATCGGCGTAGATGATGACGATGTTCGGCGGCGCACCAGAAGCGGAGAGCAGAGGACAGAGAGCGGAGAGGATGAAAAGCAGGTGTTTCATGGCAGGGAGATCACTTTTTCTTCTTTGCGGCCTTCGCCGGAGCGGAAGCGCCGCGGCCATTCGGTTTCGCGGGATCGTAGGCGGGATTTTTTGTCGGCATAATCGCTCCGACGTCCTTCTGCCATGCCTTCAGCTCGGCTAGCATCGCTTTGACGCGCTCAGGCTCCTGCGTGGCGAGATTCTTCGTCTCGCTCAAATCATCGCGCAGGTGGTATAGCTCCGGCGCATCCGGTTTCTCGAACCAATGGATGAGTTTCCAGTCACCACGACGGATCGCCGCGCCGGGAGCGCCGCCTTGATTGCCATAATGCGGGTAATGCCAGGCCAGAGAGCGCTCCGGCAGCTCCTTGCCCTCGAACAGTGGCAGCAGGCTCACGCCATCGAATTTCGCGGTGCTTTGCGTCTCCGTCGCGGCGAGAATTGTCGGCAGGTAATCCACATGGCACACCGGCGTGTCGACGACCGCCCCGGCTTTCACCATCGCAGGCCAGCGGATGATCGCCGCGTCGCGGATGCCGCCTTCATAGAGCCAGCCTTTGCCACCGCGCAGCGGCAGATTCGACGTGGGCGAGCCTTCGCTCGTGCTCAGGCCACCGTTGTCGGAGGTGAAGATGACCAGCGTGTCTTTCGTGAGGCCGAGTTCGTCGAGTTTCGCCAAAACTTTGCCCACGGCGAGATCCATCGCCTCCACCATCGCGGCATAAACGGCATGCTCCTGCACCAGGCGCACGTCACGCGGCTCCTCGCGGCCGAATTTTGGCTCCAGCCCGAGTTTTTTCCGCTTCGCCTCATACTTCACCTGCAAATCAGGCCGTGCCTGCAGCGGCGTGTGAACATCATAAAACGAGAAGAAGGCGAAAAACGGCCTCGCCTTGTTCTCGTCGATGAATTTGCACGTCTCCGTCGCCAGGCGGTCCGGCAGATGCTCGCCTGGCGGACCGTCAGGCAGACGCGGATTCGCATAGGGCGTGAAGTATTTCCCCGGACCATACGGCCCGCCCTTGTCCACACCGCCCATGTTGATGTCGTAGCCCTGGTTCTCCGGCCAGAAACCTTCCGGCCCGAGATGCCACTTGCCCGCGAAAAAGGTCGCATAGCCCGCGCCTTTCAGCATTTCAGCCATCGTCACCTCTTCGTGTGCGAGACGGTCTGAATACGGCGCGGGCAGCAGCACCGTGTTCCGCTTCCAAGCCTCTGGCTTCAGCGGTGCCCCGATGTAGTCGGTGATGCCCGTGCGCTGCGGCCAGCGCCCCGTCTGCACCGCCGCACGCGACGGGGAGCACACTGGACAAGCCGCGTAGCCGTTGGTGAACAGCGCGCCCTCCTTCGCCAGCCGGTCCACATTTGGCGTCTCGTAAAACGTGCTGCCATAGCAGCCGAGATCGCGCTGTCCGAGATCATCGACGAGGAAAAATACGACGTTGGGCTTTTGCGCAGCACTCACAGTCGCCGACAGGCAACCCAGAAAGAAAAGAGATCTCCAAAACATGATCGAAGGGAACGATCCGCCCTTCACCGACCTTGCCCTGAAGGCACTTTTTGCCCCCGCCTTCCCTCTTGCGCATCCCGTGAAAATGCCGACTCTACGCGCCCTTTTTCCGCCATGATCCCAAACGCCTACCGCACCGTCCACTGCAACGCCGTCCGCAAAGAGCACATCGGCCAGAACGTCACGCTCTGTGGCTGGGTGAATTCGGCCCGCGACCATGGTGGCGTCATCTTCATCGACCTGCGCGACCGCGAGGGCCTCACGCAGGTTGTCTTCCGCCCGGAGGAAAACGCCGAGCTGGCCGCGATGAGCCACACGCTGCGTGACGAGGACGTGTTGCAGATCACCGGCAAGGTCGCCGCTCGTCTCACCGGCACCGAAAACGCCAAGCTGCCCACTGGCGACGTCGAAATCGTCGCCACCGAGTGCAAGGTGCTCAACAAGGCCGATGTGCTGCCCTTCCAGCTCGACCGCGAGCTCTCCAACGAGGACATGCGGATGAAATACCGCTACCTCGACCTGCGCCGCGAGCGCATGAACAAGAACATCCGCACGCGTCACAAGATCACCAATGCCGCCCGCAACTACCTCGACGGCGCTGGCTTCATCGAGGTCGAAACGCCCATCCTCAGCAATCCGACTCCCGAAGGTGCTCGCGACTTCCTCGTGCCCGCTCGTCTGAACCCCGGCAAGTTTTACGCCCTGCCGCAGGCTCCGCAGCAGTACAAGCAGCTCATGATGGTCGCCGGTCTGGAGCGTTATTTCCAAATCGCCCGCTGCTTCCGCGACGAAGACCTTCGCGCCGACCGCCAGCCGGAATTCACGCAGATCGACATCGAAGCCAGCTTCATCCAGCGTGACGACATCGTGAACCTCGTCGAAGGCCTGCTCGTCAGCATGTTCAAAGCCGGCACCGGACGCGACATCCCGTCGCCCTTTCCGCGCATGACCTACCAAGAGGCCATGGACCGCTACGGTTCCGACAAGCCGGACACGCGTTACGGCAATGAAATCGTCGATATGGCCGATGTCTTCGCCAACAGCGGCTTCAAGATCTTCCGCAGCACCATCGAAAACGGCGGTGTCGTGCGTGCCATCAACGCCAAGGGCTTCGCTGGCATCACCACCGGCCAGATGATCCGTCTCAACGAGATCGCCACGCAGGCTGGCATGAAGGTCAAGCAGCTCGCCTTCATCAAAGTGGAGCGCGATGCGAACGGCGTTCTCGAATACAAATCCCCGCTGTGGAAGTTCTTCAGCGAGGACGAGCAAAAGGCCCTCATTGCCAAGCTCGGCGTCGTCGAAAACGACCTCATCTTCTTCTACGCCGGCACCTGGCAGGAAGCCTGCGACATCCTCGGCCGCGTGCGCGTCGAGATCGCCAACATGACCGAACTCACCAAAGGCAGCACCGCCTTCAACTTCCTGTGGGTCGTCGATTTCCCGCTGCTCGCCCACGATGCCGAAACGCAAAGCTGGGTGGCCGTTCACCATCCTTTCACGCGTCCGAAGACGGAAGACATCCCGCTCATGGAAGCGGGCGAGTACGCCAAAGTCCGCGCCGAAGCCTACGACGTCGTCTTGAACGGCTACGAACTCGGCGGCGGCTCCATCCGAATCCACGAAAAAGACCTGCAAGCCAAGCTCTTCAGCGTCCTCGGCGTGAATGAAGAGGAGCAGGCGCACAAGTTCGGCCACATCCTCGACGCCTTCCGCTTTGGTGCTCCTCCACACGGTGGTCTCGCCCTCGGTCTCGACCGCATCGCCATGCTCGTGAGCGGCGAAGACAGCATCCGCGAAGTCATCGCCTTCCCGAAGAACAACAAGGGCAGCGATTTGATGACCGACAGCCCCACGCAGATCGACTTCAAGACGCTGCGCGAGATCTACATCCAGAGCACCTACAAGGAGAAGAAGCCGGAAGCTGCTGCGACGCCTGCGGCGTAACATGGAGCGCACGCGTCCTCGCGTGCCGTTTTCCGCGCCTCGCGGGAAACCGTCCATGAAGCTCACGTTTGGTGATTCGTCTGCGAGCCCGTCAAAACATGCCCTCCGTCCGCATTCAGCGGGGACGCTGAATGCAGCACGCGATACGCGTGCGCTCCTCACGAACCCCGCAAAGCGCTCATCAGCGCGTTGAGTTCTTCACGAACGCTCCCAGCTTCGCTGACGGTCTGGGCAATTTCGGCCTTCACCGCTTCGCGAAATCGCTTTCGCAAGCGATGGATGGCCACTTTGACAGATTCGACGCTGATGCCGAGTTTTTCGGCAGCGCTGTTTTGCGGCGTCGAATCGCCTTCAACGCTCAGCCATGGCTTCAGCACGTCAAAATGACCTGATTTCCCTTCGGCACCCATTTCCGCCTCCAAACGCCTCAAGCTCCTCGCAAGCACGGTGAGCGCCCATTGGCGGTCAAACTCGGCATCGGGCATCTCCATTGTCACATCGGGCATCTCCTCATCCATTTCAGCATGCTGAAGGCCGCCGCCGCGTTTCGAGGCGAGCGTTTTGTCCCGCTGATCGGCCGCGAAGTGCTTCAACGCGCCGAGCAGGTAGCTGCGAAACCGGCCACGCTCTGGCTTCGCCCCTTCGATGGCCCCACCGGCGAGCAGCCTGGCGAAAAAATCATGCGCCAGCTCCCTCGCCGCATCTTCTTCTCGACCCTGCCGCCGCAAAAACGCCACCACCGGCGCATAGTATGCCTCACACAATTCGCTCAACGCCGCAGCAGCCTGCGTGTCGCTCCCGCGTGAGCGTGAGACGAGCGTCCAGCGGGTGTCATGGAAGGAGGAGGTCATGGCAGCGGTGGAACAACCACGTGGGAAAAGATGATGGTGGCCACCCTGCGGCTGCGAATCCGGAAGGACTCCACCTCACGGAGTTGCACCGGGAAGGAGATGCTCTCCACGATATTCTTGCCCGGATGACCCGAGCGCGACCAGCCGGAGGAGCCGATTTCAGTGCCGTCCTTTAGTCTGGCAGTGGCGTCATACATCCAGCCATCCTGACCTTTCGACCAGGACACAAAGGCGCGGTGGTATTGATCATCTCCAAATCCCGCGAGGAGGCAGTCTTCGCCGAACGTCATGGAGCCGTTGTAGTCTGCGGGCAGCACGCTGCCCTCCCGCCACGGTCCGATGCTGTAACGCAGCGTGACCTGCACTGATGCGGGAAGTTTGCCGACACGGCCAGGGCTGATGACATAACTGGAAAGCGCGGGATGGGGACGCACCGAGACCCATCCCGGTGCCGCCGTGCTGGAGTCTCGATCCTTCAGCGGCTGGCCGTCCGGGCCGGCGATCTCAACACGCAACTGGCTGTGGCGGTCAAAGTCGGGATGCTCAAACCAGAGCTCCAGCCAGCAATCCTCCGCGTTCTGTGACTCCACACCATTGCCGACGGACGCACGAATCAGGCGCTTCGACTCCTCATCATCCAAGGGTTTGCCATCCACGGTGTACACCGGCCATTGCCAGTCGGTGCCGTTGCGTTTCAACCGCGTGAATCGCAGCACCGGAGCCTTGTCCAAAGCTTCTGATGTTCCTTCCGCCACTGGTTGCCGCGGCACAGACATCGAGACGCCTGTGTCCTTCACCGCATCTGGCGTGAAGTGCGAAAACAGCATCTTGCCCACGATCTTGTCCCACGGCATGAAGAACTCGTCAGGACTGCCGCCGCGTTTCAGCAGCAGGCCTTTGTCCTCCCGCGCCACGACGCGGGCGATCCAGTTCTGGCCGCTCTCGTGCTCGAAAATGATCAGGTCACCGGTGGCGAAGCCGGTGTCGAGATGCGAGGCGAACCAGTGGCTGTTCTTGGCGACTCCAGGTTCATTACCTTGAGGCACGCGATAAGCTCCAGCGATGAAGGAGCGGATGAACATGGCGATGACCACCGCCACGATGGCCTGCCCGCTCCAGGAAACGAGCCGGTTTCGTGTCCGCGCCGGTGCATTGACGGGATGCTGGCGAATCCACCAAAGCGTGGCGGCCACGGAGGCGGCCACGGCGACCAGCGTGAGTGTGATGGCCGCCCAAGGATACGCATCCTGATGGCGTGGTAGTTGATGAAAGCCCGCGAGCCCCGCGCCGATGACGAGCAGCGACCAGCCGAACAGATGCTTCCCAAAATGCGCATTCACATCGAACCAGCGGGCGCTTGAGGCCATGATCGAAGGCAGGCGCACGCCATAGAGCGGATTGACGGGTACAAGGCGCAGCCACAACGGCAACGCGGCGACGAACAGGAGAAGGCCGCCCATGGTGACGAGCATGGGGATGAGATGCGTCGTGAGACTCGCTCCATGATCAATCATGACACGATAGATCACGCAAAAGAAGATCGCGCAAATGGCTGAAACTGCGGACAGCACACCAAGGCTCAGGGCACGGCGAGGCGTGGGCATGCTGCCCGCGCCTTCGACCTGCGTCTTGAACTCGTCCACGCTCTGCTGCCGACGCGCGCGCTCTTTCTCGAGGGCTCGAAACACGATCTCGTCGATGTTTCCGCCCACGGCGGCTTTTTCGGAGGGCGCGGCGAAGCGGCCTAGCGGCAACTCGCCGGTGAGCATCTCGTAAAACACAACGCCGAGGCTGTAGATGTCCGCGCGGTGATCGACGCTGGCGGGTTGCTCGATCTGCTCCGGGGCCATGTAGGGCGCGGTGCCGAGTTTCGCGCCACTTTGCGTGAGCAGCATCGCATCGCCGCCTTTGTCATCGATGATCTTCGCGATGCCGAAGTCGGCGATCTTCACTTTGCCGGTGGAGTCGAGCAAAATGTTCTCCGGCTTGATGTCCCGATGCAGCACGCCCTGGCCGTGGGCGAATTGCAGCGCGTCGCAGATAGCAGGTATGATCGTGAGCGCCTGCTCCGGCGTGAAACGGCCCGCACGCATGGCCTGGCGGAGATTCACGCCATCGACGAACTCCATTATGAGATACGCGAAGCCACCGCTCTCGCCAAAGTCATGCACCGTCACGATGCTCGGATGGCTGAGACGTGCGAGCACGCGGCCTTCGCGGTTGAATCGCTCCGCAAAGCCCGGCGTGGCCGCGAGGGACTTCGGCAGCACTTTGAGCGCAACGATGCGGTCGAGCTTGGGCTGCCGCGCCTTGAAAACAGCGCTCATGCCGCCATGCCCGATAAGCCCGAGGATTTCGAGATCGGGAAACGCGGCGGCGATCTCCGCCTGCGTGGGCAGATCGGCCCGCTGGAGCGGCAGCGTGTCCGCATCGCCATCGGTCGGCATGGCCGCGGCGGCCATGAGGCCGGCGGGATCGAGACCGTGAAGTGGATCACTCATGATCGGGGGCTGGAGAGAGGGATTTCGTCTTCTCATCCAGCTTCGCGGCCAGCCGGGCAAGGTAGTTTTGCAGCAGCAAGCCAAAGCAGCCGAGCAGCACGATGTAGATGGCGATCAGCAGATCTCGCTGCATGACCACAGCCGACTCGGCACGCGCCGCCGCGAGCACATAGCGGGCGGAGCCGACCAGAACGAGCACGGCGGCAAGATTCCAGCCGTAGAAGTTAAAAGCGTTGTCGCCAAAGAATTTGGTTTTCCAGTTTTTCATGAGTTTCAGGTGGGTTCGCACTTGCCGGGAGCGAGTGCCACCCGTTGCCTGAGGACTGCGGTGGCGGAGGTTACATGAAAAATCGCCCTGAACCTGACGAACAGGATTTTCTTTGGCCTGAAGGCGGCACAAACAGGACCCTCGGCATGCCGAATCCTTCCTTGCGAAGCCCCCTTCCCGCCGCCACTATCCCGGCCCAACTTGCCCCCAAAATTCATGCGCTTTTCCGCGCTCCCAGCCATCCTCCTGCTTCTCATGTCGATCCCCAGTTCGCCACAAGCCGCCAGCGTCGAATCTGTCGCCTGGGGCAAAACGGCGGCGGGCGAGGAAGTGAAGCTGTTCACCCTGCGCAACGCGAACGGGATGGAAGCAAAAATCACCAACTGGGGCGGCTACATCGTCTCGCTGAAGGTGGCGGACAAAAAAGGCCAGTTCGCCGATGTAGTGCTCGGATTTGACTCGCTGGAGGATTATCTCGCGAAGAATCCGTTTTTCGGCTGTATCACCGGTCGTTACGCGAACCGCATCGGCGGCGCAAAGTTCAAAATCGACGGCGTGGAGCATCACGTGACGGCCAATTCTGGCAAGAATCACATCCACGGCGGCAAGCTCGGCTTCGACAAGAAACTCTGGAACGCGAAGGAGATCACGGATGGCGTGGAACTGAGCTACACGAGCGCGGATGGCGAGGAAGGCTTCCCTGGGGAGCTGAAATGCACCGTGAGCTACACGCTCACACAGGACAACGGCCTCCGGATCGACTACAAGGCCACCACGAACAAACCAACGGTCGTGAACCTGACCAACCACGCCTACTTCAATCTGAGTGGCGAAGGCAGTGGTGACATCCTCGGCCACGAGCTGACGATCCCGACGGATCAAATCACCGCGACGGATGACGATCTGATCACCACGGGAGAAATCGTGAGCATCAAGGGCACGCCGCTGGATTTCACCACGCCGCACGCCATCGGCGAGCGCATCGGCGCGGACTATAAGCCGCTCGTGCAAGGCATCGGTTACGACCATAACTACGTCCTCGCCGGCAGCGGCATGAAGCTAGCCGCCACGGCCAAAGATCCCGCCAGCGGTCGAGTGATGACCGTGCGCACCACCGAGCCCGGCGTGCAGCTCTACACCGGCAATCATCTCAAAGAAGTGAACGGCAAGGGCGGCCACGTTTACCAAAAGCGTCATGGCTTCTGCCTGGAGACCCAGCACTATCCCGACAGCCCGAACAAACCGGCATTCCCCAGCGTGATCCTGCGCCCGGGCGAGACCTTTCAAAGCACCACGATTTACCAGTTTTCCGCCGAGTGAGCGCCACCACCGTATTAACCGACCGAGTTCCGTTATTTGAGACGCAGCCGCCCGCCTTCGTGCAGGAGCAGGACTTCGCCGCGAGGCAATATCGCGGTCGTCGCGACAATCAGGAGGACTATTATGCCTTCGCCGATGCTGCCGAACCGGAGGAGCGCAGCCTAGAGCGGCTGCTGCTCGTCGTCGGTGATGGTCTCGGGGCACACGCCGGCGGTAGTGTGGCCAGCTACATCGCCGTGAACGCTTTCGTGCGCGCCTACCACGAGCAGGACGGCCCGACCTCATGGAAGCTGAAGCATGCCGTCGAGACCGCGAATGAAACCCTTGGCATCATTTCTAGCCGCATGCCTGCCGTGGCCCCGCCCATGGGCACCACGATGCTCGGCGTGCTCGTCACGCCGCAGACCATGCAATGGATCAGCGTGGGTGACTCACCGCTCTTTTTGTTCCGCGATGGTGAATTGAAGCGCCTCAACGACGACCACAGTCTTTCCCCGCTCATCGACGCCCGTGCCGAACGCGGCGAGATCACAAAAGAGGAGGCCGAAAACCATCCTGACCGCCACACTCTCCGGGCGGCTCTGCTTGGCCATCCGCTCGCCATGATTGACGCGCCGCCGGAACCGATGCCTCTGAAGAAAGGTGACATTATCATCGCCGCGAGCGACGGCATCTTCACGCTCACTCACAAGGCGCTCGAAGAGCTGCTCAGCTTTGGTAAGCACACGACAGCGGACAAAATCGCCGATGCGATCATCTTCGCCATCCGCCGCATCAACAACGACCGCCAGGACAACACGACGGTCGGCGTGGTCAAAATTTCCTGATCACAGGCCCAGTTCGCGTTTCACGAGACCGACACCGGCCACCATGTTCGCCAATTTCTTCTTCGCGGCCCAGCGGGCGGTTTGGGAGAGGCCGCAATCCGGCGCGAAGACGAGTTTGTCGGCGGGGGCATGCTTCAAGCAGGCACGCACGGCATCGGCGATCTGCTCGGGCGTTTCGATGTGGTAGCTTTTCACGTCGATGATGCCGACGGCGACATCGTAGCGCTCAGCCATCGGTTTGATGACCTCCAGCTCGGCGTATTCGCGGTTGGCCATCTCGACATGGACCTCATCGCAGTGGAGGTCGAGGAAGGCGGGGAAGAGCGGCGCGTATTTGCGCCAGCCGACGGGATGGCCTTTAAAGTTGCCGAAGCAGAGGTGCGTACTGATGCGGGCCTTGCCGTAACCGCTGGCGACGGTGCGGTTGAAGATGTCCACGAAGCGCTTCGTGTCCTCGCGGTAGCCGTAGCAGCTCATGCTGGGCTCATCGACACAGATTTCCTCCGCCCCCGCCGCGACGAGATCGGCGATCTCCTGGTGAACGATGGGAAGCAGAGCCTCGGTGATGGCATAACGGTCTGCATACCGCGCATTCGGCGAAAGTCGGCCGCTGAGCGTGTAGGGACCGGGAACGGAGACTTTGAGGCGCTTGCCGGTGTGAGCCGCGAGACGCTTCAAACGCTGAAATTCATCCACTGCTCCGAGTCCGCGTGGCGCTTTCAATTCGCCGACGATCTCGTGTTTGCCACGCTGATCATGCGCAGGCGGCCCAAAGCGTCTCGGGCTGGCCGGTTCGAGCGCGATGCCCTCGATGAAGCCATAGAAGCTGAGGTTGAAGTCAAAACGCGTCTGTTCGCCATCCGTGATGACATCCAGCCCGGCGGTGATTTGATCCTGAATGGCCACCTGCGCCGCATCATCCTGCATTTCGGCGATGTCGGCCGTGCCGAAGCTGCTGAGATGCTGCGCGGAGAACTCCAGCCAGCCCGGAAACGGATAGCTGCCGATGACGGAGGTGCGAAGCGGTTGGGATTTCATGGTGTGGTCATGAAACGCCACTTAAAGCTGAAGGGCCACTCATCAGCCGCAAAGGACAACCGATGCGGCGGGAAGGTGCAATGCGGGTGTCAGCTAGACTTTGGGAACCGATAAAGGAGACGGCGCAGAATGACAAGCAGTGGAAAAACCAAAACGCCGATGAATCCTTCAACCAGCAACAGGCCAGGCGTTGCGTTCATCCATTTAGCCCACCTCCACTTATCCCATCCGCCAACGGGGGTAGAATACTCGTATGTCATGGCTTCGCTGGAAATACCGTCTTCAACAAGCTCAATGGCGAACCACGCAAAAAACAGCAGGATCACGATCAGCACCAGCAATACAACAAGCTGGAGAAGCCAGACCAAAATATGCAAAGCTAGTTTCATATTTCTGCCTCAAGCTCCCAAGCCCGCGTAGTAGCGTGAGATGCGCCGCCCGTGCTCGTCATACGCGGCTTCAAACAGCTCGGTGGCTTTTTCAGCCCCGACGACGGCACCAGCGGTCAGCACCTTCGGTGGCTGGCCGGCTTTGGTGAGACGGTCGGCGACTTCGGCTTTGATGGCGTTGACGAGCAAACAGCCGCCAACGGTGCTTCCGGGTGCCACGGGTGTTTCGAGGCCTTCGATCTTCACCATAGCATCGCCAACGGGTGCGCCGGTGTCGAGGACGATGTCGGAGAAGTCTTGGAGCTTTTTGCCATCGCGATGACGGCTGGTGCTGGCTTCGCTGTGGGTGGTGCTGATGATGGCGACGACTTTGACGCCGCGCTTTTGAAACTCCTCGGCCATTTCGACCGGGACAACGTTGCAGCCGCCGCTGGAGATGACGAGGGCGCTGTCGCCGGGCATGAGATCGAAGTTGCGCAGGATGCGATTGGCGAAGCCGCTGACGTTTTCGAGGAACATGGCCTGACGCTGACCATTGGCTCCGACGACGAGGTTGTGGAAGGTCAGCGAGAGCTCGACGATGGGATTGAAGCCCGGAAAGGAGCCGTAACGCGGCCACATTTCCTCGACGAGAATGCGGCTGTGGCCGGAGCCGAAGACGTGGACCATTTGTCCGGCGAGGATCGTCTTGGCGAACATGTCAGCGGCCTGCTGGATGAGCGGAAGCTGATCACGGACGCGATTGAGAAGGGCTTGGCTAGCTTCGAGGTATTGGAGGGCGGGAGACATAGGAATGATGAATTCAGAATGAGGAATGATGAATGAAACAGGTCGAAATCAATGATGCTGCATGAGATTGAAAACGGAGCCGAGGCATCCGGCGCTATCGCCGAGCATCGCTGGAGCTAGGCGGGCTTGGTTGCCGCCGGGACGCCATTCGAAGTCGTCGAGGGCTTGTTGGAGTGGTTTGAAGAGAAGGTCTTTGGCACCGGTGGCGATGCCGCCGCCGAGGATGATGAGTTCGGGATCGAGGACGTTGATCAAGGACGCAATGGCAGCGGCGAGATGGCGGACGGAGGTGAGCCAGACTTTTTGAGCGTGCGCATCGCCTGCGGCATAAGCATCGAGCAGCGCGTGGGTGGTGGCGTAGCAGCCTTCGCCCCGTTGGCCGATGGTTTGATTGCCGATGGCGTCTTCGAGACTGCCGGGCGTGTTGAAGTCATCGCGTGGCGCATTCGAGTCGATGCTGAGATGGCCGAGATGACCGGCGCGGCCGATTTTGCCGGTTAGGAGTCGCCCGCCTGTGTAAATCGCACCACCAACACCGGTGCCGAGGGTGAGCATGAAGGCATCGCGGCAATTCTTCGCGGCTCCGGCCCAAACTTCGCCGAGAAGCGCGGCGTGGGCGTCGTTGAGCACTCGGCAATCGCGTTCGAGGAAGACGGACCAATCGAACTTTTCGAGGCCGTGCATGCGTCCGGGCATCCAGTCGATGCATTGGCCGTTGGGATTCGCCAAACCGGGTGCGGAGAGTCCGACGGCGAGTTTTTGGCCTGCCTGCGCTTCGAACTCGTGAACGATCTCACGCACGGTGAGCGCGAAACGTGGCGTATTGTTTTCGAATTCGCCATCGCGAGTGGGATTCGAGAGCGTGGCGATGGTTTTCGCGGATTGAGTGTCCACGAGCGCGGCTTTGATGTTCGTGCCGCCGAGGTCGATGCCGATGGAGAAAGGCATGAGTTATAAGTTATGGGTGAAGGGTTGGGGCTTGGAACAACTCATGACCCTTAACTCATCACTGGATTGATCTGTCCTTCGCTCACGCTCCAGCCGCCATCGACGGCGAGGACTTGGCCGGTGATGAATTTGGAATCGGGGGAGAGCAGCATGAGAGCGGCGGCATCGCAGTCTTCGGGATGGCCGATGCGGCTGCCGTCGAGAGGTTGCTTGGTTTTGATGAAGGTCATGATGTCGTCGTTGGTGGCGGCACGTTTGGACATGGGCGTCTCGACGAGCGCAGGGGCGATGACGTTCACGCGGATGTTTTGCGGCGCGTAGTAGGCGGCGATGGATTTGCTGAAGCCGATGATGCCGGCCTTCGCGGCGGCGTAGGCGTGGGAGGCGAAAAACTTGGGCGAAGGCGAGTAACCGAGCACACTGGCCATGTTGAGGATGACGCCGCCGGTGCCTTGCTGGATGAATTTCCGCACGGCGGCGCGATTCGAGAGCACGACGGACTTCAAATTGAGGTCGAGGGTGTAGTCGAGGCCGTCATCGGTGAGTTCGTGGAGCGGGCCATCGCCTTTCGAGCGTCCGCTGCCGCCAGCGACGTGGTAGAGGGCGTCGAGTCGATCAAACATGGCCACCGCACGTTCGGCGGCTTCGGGCGTGGCGGCATCGGCAGCGAAACCTCGGGCCTGCGGGCCGAGTTCGGCGAGCGCGGCATCCACATTCGCCTGCGTGCGACTGGTGACGACGACGTTCGCCCCGGCGGCCACGAGTTTCTTCGCCGCGGAGAGGCCGAGGCCGGTGGTGCCGCCGACAATGATCACGTTCTGGCCTTGGAGAGAATGCATGGGCGGAATGTCGAATGACGAATGAAGAATGTCGAATGGGGAGACGTTGAAGCTGCCTCATGAACACCCGCCGCGCCTTCGTCCGCAACCTCTCCGCTTTGGCTTTTACCGCTCCGTTGTTGGCGGAAACGCCGAAAGTGAAAAACAAGATCTGCTTCTTCACGAAGCATCTCATCGGCCTGGGTTATGACGACATCGCCAGTCTGGGCGCGGAGATGGGCGTGGATGGCATCGAGGCGCCGATTCGTCCGAAGTCAGGCCACATCACGCCGGAGCAGGTGGTGGATGAACTGCCGAAGTTTGTCGAGGCGCTCAAAAAGCAGAACCTCGACATGATGATCATGACCTCCGGCATCAACGAGGTGAACGCGGAGCAGCGCACGGAGGAGGTACTGCGCACGGCGGCGAAGCTGGGCGTGAAGCGCTTCCGCATGAACTACTTCAAGTATGACCTCAAGCAGCCAATCTGGGAGCAGCTCCAGGCCATTCGTCCGAAGATCAAAGACCTCGTGGCTCTGTGCGCGGAGATCGGCATCCAGCCGATGTTTCAAAATCACAGCGGGCAGGATTACTTCGGGGCACCGGTGTGGGACATCTTCTCCATCATGCGGGAGTATCCGGCGGAGCAGTTCAGCTTCGCCTTCGACATCCTGCACGCCACCTGCGAGGGCGGGAAGTCGTGGCCGCTGGAGTTTAACCTCGTCAAAGACCACATCGGCGCGGCTTATTTCAAAGACTACAAGTGGGATGGGCGCAAGCTCGTCACCGTGCCGCTCGGCGAAGGCCAGGTGGATCCGGCGTATGGCCAGATGCTCATGAAGACCGGCTACAGCGGCCCGATTTCACTGCACGTCGAGTATCTCGAAGGCAATCCGAAGGATGCGGCGGTGCTCAAGGGCTTCCGCGAAGCGCATCTGCGGGATATGAAGACGCTCAAGGGGTGGTTGGGGTGGGCGTGAGCTCTACTTCGTGGCATCAAAGCGCCATGGACCTTCGCTATTCTTTCGTGCATTGGGATCTTTGGGAGGGAGATGCAATCCTCCGATGCCCCAGGAGATGCGGTAGTCGAAGGAGGTGATGCGCTGACCGCCCCTGAACGGTCCTTCAAAGTGAAACTGGATGTAACCGATGAATGGCAGGTTCTTGGCGAAGAAATCAGGCTGTTTCTGCAAGATCCATTTCACCGCCGCCTCTTCGTCACTTCCCCAAGGCACATCCAATTTGTGATACTGCTGAATCAGCTCGTCATAACTGTTTCGTTCGATTTGGGGGACGTGCAGTCTGCCTGAAAACTCGGTGCCTTTGTCACCCGGCTTTGGCTCCGAGGTGTTTTGCAAAACCTGCCAGGATGACCAGTGCTTCTTGTCCGGGCTATAACGCACAAAAAGCTGCCCGCGCCAGACTCCTGATCGGAACACCTGCGAAGCAGGACAAACCGTTCCCACGAGCGTGACACCCGAAGTGGGCCGCCACGCCGTTCCCGTGCCAATCGGGGCCGTGGTGAAAGAGCCTGCGTATTCAGATTTGGCATCTCCGTCCCATCCAAGCCCCTGATTGGTCAAAGTCAGCTTGTCCGCAGGCTTGAAACTGACTCGATGATCATCTTTGGACATTTTCGTGAAGTCGATAGACTGCGAATCCCCGCTCAGAATGCTGCCATAGGCCCAAAAGCCGATGCAAAGAGCCAGGAGGGAAATGATAACGAAACGCATGGTGCTGTTTTATGAAATTCCGCAACACCGGTCAAGACGCGCATCGGGTAGAGTGATCTTGGGGTGGAAACGATGGTTTCTCGGGCTTGCGCGGGCGGACATGCCTTCTACACTCGCCCTCCCCTTTCCCCCAAACGCATGAGCACCCACGTCAAACTTTACATCCCCGGTCCCGTCGAAGTTTCCCCTGACACCTACGCTGCGATGGCGCAGCCGATGATCGGGCATCGCGGCAAGGGATTCCAGGATCTGTATGCCGAGATCCAGCCGATGCTGCAGACGCTGTTTGGCACGAAGCAGCAGGTGTTTCTGAGCACCTCGTCCGCTTGGGGCGTGATGGAGGGCTCGATCCGCAATCTGGTGAAGAAAAAAGTGCTGAACTGCTGCAACGGCGCCTTCTCTGACAAGTGGCTGGACGTTTCCAAGCGCTGCGGCAAGGAAGCCGAGGCTTATCAGGTCGAGTGGGGCCAACCGATCCTGGCGGCGGAGATCGACAAGCGTCTCGCCACGGGTGAATTCGACGCGGTGACCTTCATCCACAACGAAACCTCCACCGGCGTGCTCAGCCCCATCGCGGAGATCGCGGCGCTGAAGAAGAAGTATCCTGATGTGATGTTCATCACGGATTCGGTGTCCGGTTTCACGACGGTGCCGGTGAATTTCGACGAACTCGGCCTGGACGTGCTGCTCACGGGCAGCCAGAAGGCCTTCGCGCTGCCCCCGGGCCTCGCCTTGTTCACCGCCAGCGAGGCCGCCATGGCCCGTGCGGCGACGATCAATGACCGCGGCTACTACTTCGACTTCCTGGAGTTCAAGGCGAATGGCGAGAAAAGCATGACGCCCTCCACGCCGTGCATTTCGCTGATCTACGGCCTGCGCCATCAGCTCAACAAGATCTTCGCCGAAGGCGTGGACAACCGCTACGCGCGTCACGCCAAGCTCAATGGCATGGTGCACGAGTGGGTGCGCCGCAACGGCTTCGAATTCTTCGCGCCGGAGGGTTACCGCTCCAAGTCGCTCACCTGCGTCGCCAACAACAAGAACATCGACGTGGCGGCCTTCATCGCCCTGCTGAAGAAGAACCACAGCATGATCATCGACGGCGGTTACGGGAAGCTGAAGGGCAAGACCTTCCGCGTCTCGAACATGGGCGACGAATCCGAGGCGAGCATCAGCACGGTGATCGCCGCGCTGGATGACTCGCTGGCGAAGCTGTGAGCCGACTGGCACCAGATCGGACATTGCCCACCCCAGGCATTCATGCCATCATCCGTCATGATTCTTGAGCAATTCCCAGAAGTGCGGGCTCTCTCATCGTCTGAGAAGCTGCTGTTTGTGTCCGAACTCTGGAACGACCTGGAGGAGCATCCTTCCGAAGTTCCGGTGTCCCGGGAAATCCTGGCCGAGCTGGACCGGCGGATGGATCACTTCAAGAAGCACCCGGAGGAATTCACCACTTGGGAAGCGGTGAAGCAACGCATCCTGGGATCGGCCGCATGAAAGAACTGATTCTGCTGCTCCAGGCGGACATCGACATTCAGCAGGCTTACGAACGCTGCGAGGACTATCAGAAAGGACGTGGCGTGTTGTTCATGCAGCAGCTTGATGTCGTGCTCGGTCTGCTGAAAAGGAATCCAGAAAGCGGGGCACGCTATGCGCATCCCTATCGGCGCATGCTGATGCGCGATTTTCCGTATGGCGTGTTCTATGACGTGCAGCCAACGCGGATCGTGGTGGTGACGATCACCGACCTGCGGCAGAACCCGTCCGTCATTCATCGTAAAGTTTTTGGCCCGGCATGACTTCTTCCGCTTTGAAGCCTGCTTTTCGCGGATTAAATCGTGCGCGGGGTGAATCCATGCGCATTTTCAGGCGTTCATAGTCCCTGACATGGCCCGCACCCTTCGCGCACTGCTCCCGCTCCTCATCCTCGCCGCCTGCGGCTGGGGGATGTGGTGGTTGGTCACGCACAAGCCGGAGATGGCGGTCATGGAGACCCGTCCCGTGCTAGTGACGGTGGAGGGTATGACATTGAAGAAGACGAGCTACCCGGTCCGGGTGTCCTCGCAGGGCGCGGTGCAGCCCCGGACCCAAAGCACTCTGGTCCCGGAGGTGGCGGGCATGATCGTGGAGGTGAGTCCATCCTTCAGGCCGGGCGGCTTTTTTGAAAAAGGCGAGTTGCTGGTGAAACTCGATGCGGTGGATTATGAAACAGCGGTGGTCGTGGCCAAGGCGGCCGTGGCCCTGGCAAAGGTGACACTCGCCGAGGAAGAGGCGAAGGCCGAGCAAGCTCTGGAAAACTGGAAGGCGCTGGGACGGCAGGGCGCTCCTGGAGAGCTTGTTTCCCGCGCTCCGCAGGTGGCGCGGGCGAAGGCCGACCTGGCCGCCGCCGAGGCACGCGTGGTGAAAGCGGAACGCGACTCTCAGCGCACGATCATCCGCGCCCCGTATGCCGGGCAGGTCCTGGAGCAAGTGGCGGATGTGGGCCAGTATGTGAGCCCGGGCACCACTTTGGGCCGCATCTTCGCCACGGATTTCGTCGAAGTGCGCCTGCCGCTGCCAGAACGCGAGAGCATGCATGTGCGGCTGCCGGAACATTATCGTGATGCCAGCGAGTCGCCTCCTGCGACCAAGGTCCGTCTGCGCACCACCGCCGCAGGCAAGACGGTCATCTGGGAAGGACGCCTCGTGCGCGTGGAGAGCGCTCTCGATGCCGAGACACGCCAGAGCACCGCCGTGGCGCAAATTGACAATCCCTTCTCAAAACGGGCGGATGGGGCGCCGCCGCTGAAAATCGGCCAGTTCATCGAGGCGGAGATCGAGGGCGATGCTCTGGAGGATGTGTTCATCATTCCACGGGCCGCGGTGCGTGCGGGTGATGAGATCATCCTGATCACAGCGCAGAAAACTCTCCGGCGCATGTTTGTGGAGCCGATTTTCGGCACGGAAAAGCAGATCGTCGTCTCTGCAAAGTCGCCTAAGGCCCCGAAGGAGGGCGATGTGCTCTGCCTCACCCCGATCCCCTTCCCCGCCGACGGCGCCCGCGTGAACGCGGTGATCGACGGCCTCCCTCCAGCCGAAAAAATGGCAGACCAGAAGAAGCCGGAAAAAAAAGCTGCGATGGTGGTGCCGGAGGCAAAGCCGCTGCCCTGAGCAGGCGGCCAAGCGGGACGGTTTTGCAGCATCAGCAAAGGGAAGCTGGCACGCGTGATGCTGAATGCTGGTGTCCGAATGGAACCCACTCGCATCATTCCCATTTCCACCACCCGCCAGGCAGCGGCCATACAGCCTGCCAACATCGTCCCCATGGAACCCGATCCCGGCCTCATCAAGATGGAGTCCGTGCAAGGACGCGAGACCATTTCTGGCGGCGATGCTGAATCCGCGCAACGTTTTGCCGGAGAGGTCAAGTACGTCGGCTACTACACCGACAAGCTGGCCGAGACCCTCGGCATGCGTCGGCTCGAGCTAGCGATCGTCGAGGACCGCGAGGGCCAGACCTCCATCAGCGCCGCACAGCAGCCGGGGAGCTGGCATGGAGCCGTGAGCAGCCATCGGCGCTCCATCAAGCATGTGCGTGAGTCCCTGGCACGCTGATCCCGAACGAATTTTCCTTCATGAGTTTGAACTCCGTGATCACTGCCGCCGCCGCGCTGCAACGCCTTGAAGGCGTCGCGGGCGTGATGCTCTTCAAAGGCCGCAACACCATCCACCGCCAGATGCCCTTTTCGGAAACCCGTGCGGACAACCTGCGCGAAATCATCAGCCAGATGCTCGATGGCTACCGACAGGTGCGGCGGAGCATCCGCCAGATCTATCTGGAGTTCGACGGCGGCGTGCTGCTCATCGTCACACAAGACGAGGCAGTGATGTTGTTTTTCCTCACCTCACGGGCCGACGCCGATCTCGCCGCCAGCGCCGCCTCCGTGATGCTGAACGATCATGCCGCAGCGCTCAGCACGGCCTCATCCGCTCCGCAGCCTGCCGCGCAAAACTCTCCCGATGGCATCGAGGAGCTCGTCGTCACCAGCCCGCGTGCGCTCACGCAGATCACCGACAAGGCCGGAGCCACGGTCAACCAATGGGGCGCGGTGAGGCAGTGTGTCGAAAGCGTGCTCGGCAAGGTGATGGGCCGTGCTCAGGCCGCGAATCTCGTCCAGCGCACCATCAGCGAGGCGCAAATCGCCGATCCTTACCGCCTCAATGCCTCGGATGTGCGCAAACTGGCCGTGAGCGTCATCGAGCACGTGCCGAACACCTCCAAACGCCGCCAGCTCCTCGTCGAACTCGATGCCGCGATGGAACACCTGCAAGCCTGATCCCTCATGAAATCTCTCTCCCTCTGCCTGTTCGCCAGTTTTGCCCTGCTCAGCCCCGTTTCCGCCCAGGAGACAAACAAAATCGAGGCGAAACTCGACACGATCATCCAAAAGCTCGACACGAACCAAGGCACGCTCAATGAAGTGGCGAAAGCGGTGAAGAGCGAGGCACCACCTGCTGCCGCGAGCGTCCCGGCGGCCCCCGCCGACGCGGCGGTGAAGGCGGACATCGAGACCGTGCAGCTCAATCTGAACCTGGTGTGGATGGTGATCACCGGTGCCCTCGTTTTTGTGATGCAAGCCGGTTTTGCGATGGTGGAGCTGGGCTTCGCACGCGCGAAGAACAGCATCAACATCATCATGAAGAACTTCCTGGACTTCTGCATCAGCGCCATCGTGTTCATGTTCCTCGGCTTCGGGCTCATGTTCGGCACCAGCGCGGGTGGCTTGATCGGTGGAGATTCGTTCTGGCTCTCGAATCACGCGGCAGATGACAAGCTGTGGGCCTTCTGGTTCTTCCAGGTCGTCTTCGCTGGCACCGCCTGCACCATCGTCTCCGGAGCGATGGCCGAGCGCACAAAGTTCGTCGGCTATCTCATCTATGCGGCGCTGTTGGCGGCCATAGTTTATCCTCTCGGCGGTCACTGGGCCTGGGGCAGCTTTGGCGGAGCGTATGGTGTCGGTGGAGAGAAAGGCTGGCTCGAAGCGATGGGCTTTGTCGATTTCGCCGGATCGACGGTCGTGCACGGCTGCGGCGGTGCCTGCGCGCTGGCGGGCATTCTTGTCGTCGGTGCTAGGCACGGACGCTTCGCAAAGGACGGCACGCCTCGCCTGATCGCAGGCCACAACATTCCACTGGCCGCGCTTGGTGTTTTCATCCTGTGGTTCGGCTGGTTCGGCTTCAATGCCGGCTCAACCTTGCTCGGCAACGGCACCATCGGCCGCATCGCCGTGAACACGACGATTGCACCAGCCGCGGCGGCGCTCTCCGCGATGCTTTCGATGTGGTTCGTGCAAGGACGGCCTGATGTGGGCATCACGCTCAACGGTTCCCTCGGCGGTGCGGTCGGCGTGACCGCTTGTTGCGCCAACATTTCTCCGGCCTCGGCCTTCATCGTCGGTTTGATCGCCGGCATCATCACCACCGTCGCCACCATCGCGCTGGAGCGCATGAAGATCGACGACGCCGTCGGCGCGGTGCCTGTGCATTTGGGCAACGGCTGGTGGGGCACATTGAGTGTGGCTCTATTCGATCAAAATGGCTTTGATGCCCACAAGCTCGGCGTGCAGGCACTCGGAACTTTCTCGGTAACACTCAGCGCCTTTGTCATCTGTTTCGGCATCTTCAAGCTGGTGGACATGACTGTCGGCCTGCGCGCCACCGACAACGAGCAGATCGACGGGCTCGACTTCGCCGAGCACGCGGCCAATGCGTATCCCGACTTTCAGACGACCGAGCAGGCGTGAGGCAAGCAAGGTCATGCCTTGCGCAAAATCGGCGGGGCATCGGATATGCCTTCGTGCGTTGATACGGGGTCATGATCAACCTCACCCGCCTTTACTGTGACGTCGCCCAGCCCATGGACCACCTGCGCTACGGCCGAGGTCACGGCTCTCCGACTTCTGCGGCCGAACGCCGCCCGATTGTCGTCTGGAACATCACCCGCCGCTGCAATCTGAAGTGCGTCCATTGTTATCAGGACTCGGATTCCAAGCACTACCCCGGCGAATTGAGCTGGGAGCAATGCCAAGCGGTCGTGGACGATCTCGCGGACTACAAAGTGCCCGCGCTGCTGCTCTCCGGCGGTGAGCCTACGATTCACCCGAAGTTCTTCGAACTCGCCGAATACGCCACCGGTAAGGGTCTGCGCCTCACGCTTTCCACCAATGGCACCCTCATCAATCCCGAGTGGGCGCAGCGCATCAAGAACATCGGCTTCTCCTACGTCGGCATCTCGCTCGATGGCCTCGGCGCGACGCACGATCACTTCCGCGGCAGGCAGGGTGCTTTTGACAAGGCCGTGGCCGCCTTCCGCAACTGCAAGGCCGTCGGCCAGAAGGTCGGCCTGCGTCTCACCCTGTCGCGTCACAACATCGCCGACATCGAAGGCATCCTCGACTTCATCGAGCGCGAGGACATCGAGCGCGTGTGTTTTTACCATCTTGTTTACAGCGGACGCGGTGCTGAACTGATGGAAGTGCCGCACGAGGAAACACGTGGAGCCATCGACAAAATCCTCGACCGCACGGCCAAATGGGCCGCCAGCGGCAAGCCGCGCGAGGTTTTGACCGTGGATCAACCAGTGGACGGGCCGTATCTCTACATGCGCCTGAAGCGCGAGAATCCCGAGCGCGCCGAGCGTGCCATGGAGTTGCTCAATTGGAACGGCGGTGGTGCGAACAGCAGCGGCACCGGCATCAGCAACATCGACACGCAGGGCAATGTGCATCCAGACCAGTTCTGGCACGAGCTCACGCTCGGCAATGTGAAGGACCGCAAGTTTAGCGACATCTGGAGCAACCGCGACAACGCCACGCTCAACGCGCTGCGCAACCGCAAGGAGCATCTCACCGGCAAGTGTGCGAGCTGCAGCTTCCTCAATGTCTGCGGCGGCGGCTTCCGCGTGCGTGCGCTACAGATGACCGGTGATTTGTGGGCGCCTGACCCTTCGTGCTACCTGAATGATGAGGAGCGCAGCTCGATCTTGGCCGCGTGACCGCCCACTCAGTCTGGCTGGTATGAAAATTCAGTAAATAAAGGTCTGAGCAGAGATTTTGCTCATCGGAAATCTTGCTCACTGCGGGCAATCCTGTCAGCATTTTGCGCTCCGCGCGGCACCTGTGTTCCGCGCCAACGTCACAACCTTCATTTGCTCTCATCATGAACGCTTCACGTTGCCTTTCTCCCCGGACCATGGGCATGTTCATGCTGCTGACAGCCTGCCTGCTCCTCACCCAATGTTCCATGCCTTCCCGGCAGGCCTGGCAGTACATCCAGACTCACGGACTGCTGACCTACTGGCAATACGAGTCGCAGCACGCTTCCCCTCCCTTCCGCACCGGCGTCTCACGCCACATGCCACGCTACGCGACGACTTCCCGCAACAGTCTCGCCGTACCGCGCTACAGCCACCTGCCTTCCAGCAGCTGGTCCTCGTTCTGGGGCTATGATCGCACGCCGTATTATTACTCGCAGAATCGTTACTATAACCAGACGCCGTCATCTACGCACTCAAGCGGCAGTTACAATCCGCGTCCGTCTCGTCCACCATCGAGCCATCCATCACCACGCACGACCATACCGTTGGAGGAACCCTCCGGCCCCCCGCAGATTGGCAATACTACCGCCCCGCAGCCGGACAGTGCTCCGAAAACGAGCGGCCCGGCTTCGTCACCCGCTAAAACCGCCGCCGATCTCCCATTCGGCACGCCAGTTCCCGGCCGTGCAAACATGGTCAACAGCCCCTACGCCGGCCAAACCCAGCTCGTCGATGTCTCCGGCATGGGACCCGGGCAGACCGTGAAATGCCCCTACACCGGAAAGCTCTTCAAGGTGCCGTCCGCCCAGCAGGCCGAGAACAAGGCCGAGCCTCGCCAGGAATCGAAAATCGATCCTTAGAATCCTGGTTCCGAACCCAAGCCCGGGGAAAAAGCCCTGATGCCGGCTTCTGACGCACAAAGAATCAGTTCGGGACGGGAAACCGGCCGCAGGCCGTATTTGGTCTTGATTCAAACTTGATCGGTGGAACTCTTGCCGCCCTCAAAACCGAAAACGACAACCGATCAATCCATCATGGGTCAGCAACTCAACAAAGTCATCAAACGCCGCCGCCGTAAAAAGTACCTCGAACGCAAAAAAGCCCTCGCCAAGGCGGGCATCTCCCGCAAGGCACGCAGCGCCAAGGCGGATGCCAAGAGCGTGAAAAAAGCTCCGGCCAAAAAGCCCGCTGCCAAGAAAGCTCCTGCCAAGCCCAAGGCTGAGGCCGCTCCAGAAGCTGCCGCCCAGGAGTAATCTCAGGCTCATCCACTCTCTGAAATCAAGACGCCACCGGTTCTCCGCCGGTGGCGTTTTGCTATACCCGGAAGAATCGCTCAGCGGAACCAGAAACCGCCGCCGCCAGGAGACGCCCCCTGGCTCGAACGCGAGTTGTAGCCGTCGTAATAACCGCGCTCAAAACCGGAACGATAACGCGGATCGTAACGCCCCACATGCGCCGCCGGGTCAGGCTGCCGTCCGCCAGTCAAATCGCGCAGACCGTAATCGTAGCCCTGGTTGTAGGTCGGATCATTCGCGGGCTGTTGTGGCGGAGGATTACCGTAACCTCCTCCTTGATTCAAATAACCGCCGCCGAGGCTGCTGCGCGCCTGGCTGTGGCCTTGGTTGTAACCATCGCGATAGGCCATCTCAGTGTTCGGGCCGAAGCGTGAGCGATAGCGATTGTAGTTCTGGCTCTGACGGTTCTGCGCATCGGCCTGTCCGTCCTGCCAGCCTCGCTCATACGCCGCCTGGTTCATCTGGTTTCCCTCTTCCCTCATTCCCTGGCGATACGGATTCGCATACGGGTCAGGCCTGCCGTTCGTGCCGTAGAAATACGGGTCAACACATTGCGTGAGCAAGAGAGGCGCGGCCAGCGTGGCGAGAAGAGCGGATTTCATAAAAATGGAGACTTGATCGTAAAAGGCGCATGCCATGTGGCAAGGGCGCAATCTCCGACGCGTTCGTCATGCCTCATGTTCAGCCAATTCATTCGGTTGGCGGTATTTTCGCCTGGCTGATGATGCTCCTGATGGCGTCTGAGCGTGTCACTTCTTCCCCTTCTGCGCCGCCGCGGTGAACCAGTCCACGCCGCCGCCACCTCCGCCGAAGGGATTACCCATTCCACCTCCGGAGCTGCGATTGCCACCGCCTGCGAAACTGCGCTGGCCACCGCCTTGACCGCCACCAGCCGGACGCGGACCGCCGCCGCCCTGCTTTTTCTCGAAGTCAGGCTTCGACTTCATGCTCAGCGCGATGCGTTTGCGCGGAATATCGACCTCCGTGACCGTCACGGTCACACGCTGGGCCACTTTGACGACTTCCGCGGCGTCACGCACGAAATGATCGGCAAGCTGGCTCACGTGCACGAGGCCATCCTGATGCACGCCGATGTCCACAAAGGCTCCGAACGCCGTCACGTTCGTCACGATGCCCGGCAGCTTCATGCCGACAGTGAGGTCCTTCATCTCATTCACGCCTTCGGCGAAATTGAAGACCTCGAACTGCTTGCGCGGATCACGCCCCGGCTTCGCAAGCTCGTTCATGATGTCCTGCAGCGTCGGCAGGCCCACATCAGCGCTGACATACTTCTTGAGGTCGATTTTCGCGCGCAGTTCGGGCTTCTGCATCAAATCGACCACGCCGCAGCCTAGATCGGCCGCCATTTTCTCCACAAGCGGATACCGCTCAGGGTGCACAGCGCTGGAATCGAGCGGATGCGCCGCGCCACGGATGCGCAGGAAGCCCGCGGCCTGCTCGAAGGCCTTTTCACCGAGCCGCGGCACTTTCAGCAGATCTTTGCGGCTCTTGAACGCCCCGTTCTCGTTGCGGAAGGCCACGATGTTCGCCGCGTGCGCGCTGTTGAGGCCGGAAACGTAGCTGAGAAGCTGCTTCGACGCTGTGTTCAGCTCCACGCCCACCGCGTTCACCGTGCTGATGACCACGTTGTCGAGGCTGCCTTGCAGCATCGTCTGATCGACATCGTGCTGATACTGACCCACGCCGATGGATTTGGGATCGAGCTTCACAAGCTCCGCCAGCGGGTCCATGAGGCGGCGGGCGATGGAAACGGATCCACGCACGGTGACATCGTGATTCGGGAACTCCTCGCGGGCCACCTCGCTGGCGCTGTAAATCGACGCGCCGCTTTCATTCACCATGATGACCGGAATCGAGGCGGGAACACCGATCTTCTTCACAAACATCTCCGTCTCGCGGCTCGCGGTGCCGTTGCCGATGGCGATGGCCTCGATCTTGTGACGTTCGATCAGATTGAGCAGCAGATTCTTCGCATGAACGAGGCTGTTGCCGTCGCCGAGCAGGTAAATGACATCGTTGTAGAGAAGCTGGCCCTGGGCGTCGAGCACGACGACCTTGCACCCTGTGCGGAAACCTGGATCGATGCCCAGAGTACGCTTCTGTCCGAGCGGCGCGGCCATCAGCAGTTCGCGAAGATTGTCAGCGAACACTTTCACGGCCTCCGCATCCGCCTTCTTCTTCGATTCAAGCCGGGCCTCCGTCTCCATGCTGGAGCTGAGCAAACGCTTGTAGGCATCCTGCGCGGCCTGCTTCACCTGAGCGGAGCAGGCATTGTTGCCCTTCACCGCCAGACGCTCGACCAATGAAACAGCATCGGCCTCCAAAGGCTGGATGCGCATGAGCAGGAAGCCCTCTTTTTCACCTCGACGGATCGCAAGCATGCGATGGGACGGAATGGACTTGAGCGGCTCCGTCCAGTCGAAGTAATCGCGGAACTTCTGCGCTTCTGGATCCTCTTCTTTGCCAAACATGACTTTGGAGGTCACCGTGCCGCTCTCCGCGAAGAGCTTGCGCAGCGACGCACGCACTTCCGCCGTGTCACTGATACGCTCAGCGATGATGTCGCGTGCTCCAGCCAGCGCCTCGGCAGCGTCTTTGACCTTCAACTCGTCCGTTTCGGCCTCCAGCTTCACAAACTTGGCCGCCTCGGCTTCGAGATCGACTCCGGCGGTCAGCACATTCTGCTCAATGAAGTCCGCCAGCGGCTCGAGGCCCTTCTCTTTCGCGATCGTGGCCTTCGTGCGGCGTTTCGGGCGGAATGGGGCAAAGATGTCCTCCAGCGCGTTCATCGTGTCCGCCTTCTCGATCTTAGCACGCAGCACATCGGTCATGAGCTTGCGCTCTTCGAGTGACTTCACGATGGCTGTGCGCCGATCATCCAGCGCCACGAGCTGGCCGAGACGCTCCTGAATGTTTTGGATCTGCACTTCATCAAGCGATCCGGTCGCCTCTTTGCGGTAACGCGAGATGAACGGCACCGTCGCGCCATCCGCGAGCAGCTTCGCCGTCGCGCCAACCTGGATCGGCTTGAGCTTCAGCTCTCCGGCGATGCGTTCGACATGGGCGACGTTGATGTTCAGTTCTGCGGCGGAAGACATGGTTGGAAAATCGTGAATGAGGGTTGGGAAGCGTGGAGTTAGCGAGTGCTCCAGGCACGGCAAGAGGGGAACACAACGTGTGAAAAACTTTTGTCCGGCGTGATGCTTGACATGCCTTTGCGCGTATTGAGCACGCATGAAAAAAGTTTTTTGCCTGCTTGCATTCATCTCGACACTTCACGCCCAAGACTGGCCGCGATGGCGCGGTCCAGGCAGCGATGGACGATGGAATCCGCCGAACATTCCCGCTGTTTTTGCGAAGAAGGAGCCGCTGCAGCTTTGGAAAGCGGAGATCGGAGCGGGGTTTGGCGGCGTGACGATGAGCAATGGCCGCGTCTATGTGATGGACCGGCTCAAGGCTCCGACGGAAGTCGAGCGTGTGCTTTGTTTCGATGCGGAAAGCGGCCAGGAGCTCTGGAAACACGCATGGGAGGTGAGCTACGGCGGCATGGATTATGCCACCGGTCCGCGCACCTCGGTGAACATCACCGAAGGGCGTGCTTATGCACTGGGAGCCACCGGTGTTGTTGTTTGTCTTGATGCGACGACCGGCAAAGTGATGTGGGAGGTCAATACTGTCGAAACTTGCGGCGCCAAAGTTCCCACATGGGGCTTTGCGGCATCTCCGGTGATTGATGGAGATCGCGTTTTGCTGCACGTCGGCGCCAAAGAGGGATCCGTGATCGCCTTGAACAAAAGCAGCGGCAAGGAAGTGTGGCGCGGCGGGCCTGATCGCGCGGGTTATTGCACGCCGGAGATCATTTCCCATGCCGGAGCACGGCAGCTCATCGCCTGGGGACCGGAGCATGTGCAGAGCCTGAGCCCTGACACTGGCAGCGTGAACTGGATCTATCCTTACAAGATCACTTACGGCGTCAGCATCGCGCAGCCGCTGTTTCAAGACGGCATCCTGCTGGTTTCCGGCTACTGGCACGGTGCAAAGGCGTTCCGGCTGGGAACAGGTGCCGAACTTCTGTGGGAGAACGAAACGGAGATCTGCGGTCTGATGTCATCGCCGCTCTTCAAAGACGGCGTTGTTTACATGCTCGACAAGAATCGCGGTTTGCAGGCCTTTGAGCTCAAAACCGGCAAGATCCTCTGGAGCGACGACAACACGCTCACGCCGAAGGATCGCAATCCGCAGATGAGCCTCGTGTGGATGGACGAGTCGAATAACCTCGCCGCGCTGCTGAATGCGAGCGGTGAACTCGTCTATGTGACGCTCACGCCTGAAAAGCGCGAGGAACAGTCACGTTGGCAGATCATCGGCAAGACCTGGGCGCATCCAGCCTTTGCGGGAAACCGAGTTTTTGCACGCAGCGATAAAGAACTGATCGCCTGGCAGCTTTGGTAGTCGTCATGAAACTCTGGCTGCCGCTTCTCCTCGCTGTGTTTGTCATCGCCGCCGCTCCGGTGGCCGAACCTCCCGCATGGAAGGCAGGAGCAGCCTCGGCGAAGATCACACCGGAAAAACCGATGTGGATGGCGGGCTATGCGGCCCGCACGAAACCATCGGAAGGAGTCGAATTGGATCTTTTCGCGAAAGCGCTGGTGATCGAAGACAAAGCAGGGGCGAAGTTTGCACTCATCACGATGGATTTGATCGGCGTGCCGCGAAATCTGCGGCTCGAGGTTGCGGAACGCGTGAAAAAGGAGTTTGGCATCGCGCCGGCAAATCTCGCGATCAACGCCTCGCACACCCACAGCGGCCCGGAGTTGCGCACGAGCCGCATTCATGGGGCGGATGACGTGGCATTGCGTGAAAAAGAAGCGGCGGAATACACGACGAAGCTGGAGGACACGCTGGTGCGGCTTGTCGGTGAGGCGATTCAGAAGTCCGTGCCCGCGCATCTCGACTACAGCACCGCCCGCTGCGGGGTCTCGATGAACCGCCGCACCCCGGATGGCAAGGGTGGCTGGAGCAATTTCCCGAATCCTAACGGGCCGGTGGATCAAACGGTGCCTGTCTTGAAGGCGACGAGCGCAGCGGGCAAGGAGATCGCGATCGTGTTCGGCTACGCTTGTCATTGCACCACGCTCGGCCATCAGAAGTTCAGCGGCGACTATGCAGGTTACGCGCAGCAGGAGATTGAGAGAACACATCCTGATGCGGTGGCAATGTTCGCCAATGGCTGCAGCGGCGATCAGAACCCGTATCCACGCCGCACGATGGAACTCGCGCAGACGCACGGCAAATCACTCGCCACGTCCGTCGAAGCCGCGCTCACCACGAACATGAAGCGCCTCACCGGCCCGATCCGCGCCGCGTATCGAGAAATCCCGCTGGCCTATGACAAGCTTCCGACCAAGGAACAACTTCTGGAAGAGCAGAAGTCCTCCGACAAATGGAAAGCTACGCATGCCACACGGGTGTTGCAGCGCATTGCCGATGAAGGCCCGCTGCCAACGACGTATCCGTATCCAGTGCAGGTGCTGCGCCTCGGCAACGACCTCACCTGGGTCACACTCGGCGGCGAAGTCGTCGTGGATTACTCCCTGCGCCTGAAAAAGGACATCAAGGACCCGATCGTCTGGGTCAGCGGTTACACCAACGATGTGATGGCCTACATTCCCAGCCTGCGCATCTGGCAGGAAGGCGGCTACGAAGGCGGCGGAGCGATGATCTACGGCACGCACCCGACAAGGTGGAGCGACAAAACCGAGGAGCACATCATCAACACGGTGATGGAGCTTCGGAAGACGGTGGAGTGAAAACAAAACGGCCCGGAAGGTGATTCCGGGCCGCTGGGGTGTTGAAGCTTAAACTGAAGCGGACAGGAGTGTCCGCGCTCCCATCGCTTTACTTGCTCGCCTCGGCGAACTGGGCGTCGAAGATGATCTTCGAGGGCGGGAAGTCGATCTTCTTGACGTAGGCGGCGGATTCGGTGGCACCGAATTCGCGGTCCATCGCACCGTCTTCCCATTCGACGCTCAGCGGGCCGCCGTACTCGATGTCATTGAGGGCGCGGATGATGAGTTCGAAATTGATCTTGCCGCGACCGACGGACTTGAAGTCCCAATAACGGCTCGGCTTGTGGAAATCGACGTGCCCGCCGAAGACGCCGACGGTGCCGTCGCCGATGCCCCAGGAGACGTCCTTCATGTGAACGTGGAAGATGCGGTCGCTGAACTTGTAGATGAACCGCACGTAATCGACGCCCTGGTAGCCGAAGTGGCTGGGGTCGTAGTTGAAGCCGAAGGCGGGATGATAGTCGAGAGCCTGCAGGGCGCGTTCGGCGCTGGCGATGTCAAAGGCGATTTCGGTGGGATGCACTTCCAGCGCGTAGCGGATGCCGAGTTTCTGGAATTCGTCTAGAATGGGCTTGAAGCGTTTGGCGAAGTCCTTGTAGCCGTTCTCGATCTGGCCGGGGAGGTTCGGCGGGAAGGAATAGACGAGGTGCCAGATGCTGCTGCCGGTGAAGCCGTTGACGACGCTGACGCCGAAACGCTTCGCGGCATGCGCGGTCTTGATGAGTTCCTCGGCGGCGCGCTGGCGGACACCCTCGGGATTGCCATCGCCGTAAATGTAGGGCGGGAGGATCTGCTTGTGGCGTTCGTCGATCAAGTCGCACACGGCCTGGCCGACGAGGTGGGTCGAGATGGCGTGGCACTGCATGCCGGCGGCCTTCAATTTGGCGCGCTTGGCATCGCAGTAGGCCTGGTCGGCCTTGTCCACTTCAAAGTGGTCGCCCCAGCAGGCGAGTTCGACGCCGTCGTAACCGAAGGACTTGGCCTTCTGGATCATGGTGTCGCAGGAAAGATCGGCCCACTGGCCGGTGAAGAGGGTGACGGGACGTGGCATGAGGTGTGTGTGAGGTTGAATTAAGGCGGGGAAGAAGGAGAAAGAATGGCGAATGTCGAATGGCGAATGATGAATTTTTGCGGGCGCGGCGGTCACTTGTCCTCGATCTTCAGCGTGCGGGCGAGGGTGAAGGGATAATTGAAGTCCAGCGCGGTTTTGCCGACACCGGCGATGTTCGCCTCGCCCTTGAGGACATAGGAGCCTTTGATCTTCGTGTCCACGTCGAGCATGTCTGTGAGGCGGCGGTCAACGATGGCTTCGAAGGTGATCTCGATGTGCGAGTTGTAGCCCATGGGACGCTCAAGGCTCAGTCCGCCGGTGATGTTGATGACTGCATGTGGACCGTCCGGCTTTTCATCAAGGCTGGCGAAGAAACAGGTGATGTCCTTCGGCACGATGAAGCCGGCTGCCTTGCCACGCGGCGCCGGAATGTTCGTCTTCCATGTGTCTCCCGGCATGCGCGCGTCATTGCCGAGGCTGAGTGACAAAACATCCAGCATCCCCGCCGTAAAGGCGAGGTGATCGAGCGTCTGGCGCTCATCCGGCGAGGGCTTGCCCTGCGCGAGATCGTAGTCCCAGCGCGATCCGCTTTTGCGGACGCGCAGTGTTTTGGATGTGAGCGAAGAGGACGGCTCGTTCGGCGGCGGCACGGGCCCCATGAAATGAGCGAACTCAGTGAGGAACTCGGCCACGCGGACCTCCTCCGTTCCTGCCCCTGCGACTCGACGCACGAGGTTCAGACGCTGCACATAGCGCGTCGTGACCTCCGTGGACTCCTTTGCGTTCACCTGTTTCGAGCGGCCGTTATCGACGCGGATCTCGCGTCTCTCCCGGATCACGGTGCCGCTGCGCGGCGGCAGGTTTTTGTTCAGGATCACAGGCCGCGTTGCGTTCTGGCCTGAGGCGGCATTCCAGGTCGAAAGAATGAGCGCGAGGAGGCTGACTGTCGGAAGAAGAACTCGCATGGTGCAAAGCTATCAAAGCCGGGCAGCCAGTCACAAGCTCCAAGCACAGAAAGGTTTGAAAAAGGGGGCGGGAGGAGATTGACCTCCTGAGCCTGCATGGAACGACTGAATTCGGAGCGAAGGTTTTGCAAAAAGCCTACTTCAGCTCCTGGATGCGCAGATTGCGGAACTTGTAGGTCTGGCCCTTCTCGCCGTGATGCTGGATGGCGATCACACCGCTGGCGTCCTTGTCGTCCTCCACATCGGTCGTGAGCACGCCGTTGACGAAAATTTTAAGGCTCTTGCCGCGGCATTCGATGCGGTAGTTGTTCCAGTCGTTGCGTTTGAAGGCGTCGCCAGCGCGTGCGCGGAAGGCGGCCTCGCTTTCCTTGTTGCCTTTGATCGGACTGATGAACCACATGCGGCGGCCTTCGTCATAGAGTCCGCCGCTCCACTTGCGGTTCGCGTCGCCGTCCACCTCCGCCTGGTAGCCGAAGACTTTGTTCTTCTCCACGTGGGCGCGGAACATGAAGCCGCTGTTCGCCTGGCCTTCCGGCAGCAGGATGTCGCCCTCGAAAATGAAGTCGCCGTAAGTCTTCTCGGTCACCACAAAGAACTTCTTGTCGCCCGTGAGGTGAATTTCACCATTCACGACTTCGATCTTCCCCCATTCATACGGATTCGTCCACCCGGTCATCGTTTTGCCGTCAAACAGCGAAACCCAGTCTTCGGCGAAGGCGGGAATCGAAACAACAAGGGCGAGAGCAACAAAGAGAAGATGTTTTTTCATGGCAGGGCCGCGATCAAAGCCGCGACACCCCACAAAACAAGCTCAATCCTGCGCGGAACGCCACACGCCCTCGGTCATCACGATCTTCGGATTCGCAGGAATGCCGCGTTCGTTCTGCTGATACTGCGCCACGAGCAGGTCCACCGCCGCCTCGCCCAAAACATCCGCCTGCTGGTCGATCCCGGCGACATCCGGCTTGTCCGCACGCCAGCCCAGCGTCACATGCAGCGGCCTTTGCGCCTTCGGCAGCGCACCCAGCCAGTCTTTGACGACATGCCCGCCATCGATCACGACTTCCGGCTTCGCTTTGCGCAGCCAGGCATGGAAATCGGCCTTGGAAGGCGTTTTGCGCAGCGCCAGCAGGTCCCCGGGCTCAGCCATCGGATGATGTGCCAGAAAACTGGCCGACCATGCGCGGAACATGCGCTCGTTGATCGTGCTGCCGCAGTAAAAGCCGACGCGCTTGAGACCTTGCTTTCGCAGCATGCGCAGCGCCGTCATCATGCCGAGATAGTGATGGTGATGCACGCGATGCAGCGCCGGACGCGCATAGCCGAGGCCGATCACCACGCTCGAAAACTTCTCCCATGCCATCGTCACATGCCCGCGGCTGCGGGAAATCAGCGGCGACAAAATGAAGCCCGGAATGCCTCTCGCCTCCAAAATGCCGGAAAGCCGCCGTCCCGTCATCCCGCGTGCCGCCATGTGAAACTCCTCCAGTTCAAAGCCCAGCTTCCGCGCCTGCCGATACGCCCCCAGCACGAGTTGCTGCGACCACGATGACTTCGCGATCTCCTCCGCGTCACGTTCCGCCCAAACAAAGGCCAGGGTGCGAGGGGACGTGATCTGCCGTCCACGACGGATCTGAGTCATCAGCTTTGTGAACTCCGGGTCAGGCTTGTAACCAAGCGTCCGGGCCAACTGAACGATTTTCTGCCTCAAACCGCTCTCCACATGCCGCCCGTCGCGCAGAGCGCGGGAGACGGTCATCTTCGAGACGCCCAGTTTGCGGGCGATGTCGTTCAAGGTGGGGCCGGGCATGGCTGTTACTGTAACAGATAACCCGTGATTGCTTTCCGGCCATCTTCTCGTTTAAAAAGGCCCGTAACCATGAAATCCGCCCTCCTTGCCTCACTCCTCACGATCACTGCTACCGCGCATGCCGCGCCGAAATGGATCGAAGCCGAATCCTTTGCCAATCCTGGCGGCTGGGTCCTCGACACGCAGTTCATCGACATCATGGGCTCGCCTTACCTCATGGCGCACGGCATGGGCAAAGTCGTCAAAGACGCCGAGACCGAAATCGAACTGCCAGCCGGCGAATACACGCTCTGGGCTCGCACAAAGAACTGGGTCGGCCCCTGGGATGCTCCGGGAGCACCGGGGCGTTTTCAGATCGCGGTGAATGGCGAGATGCTGAAGCATGAGTTCGGAGCCACAGGCAAGGACTGGCAGTGGGAAAAAGCCGGGCCGGTCAAAATCAGCGGCAAAGCCAAAATCACGCTCAAAGACCTCACCGGCTTCGACGGTCGCGTGGACGCCATCGTGCTGAGCGATGACACCAGCTTCACGCCGGATGTCAGCATGCGGAAAAAGATGCTCGGTTTGCCGGAGAAGGCTCCTGAGACCAGCGAATACGACCTCGTCGTCGTCGGCGGGGGCTACAGCGGCATGGGCGCGGCCGTTTCCGGTGCCCGCCAGGGTCTAAAGGTGGCCTTCATTCAGAACCGCCCCGTGCTCGGTGGCAATGGCTCCAGCGAAATCCAGGTCTGGGCCATGGGCGGCACACGCCGCGGCCTGTATCCGCACCTCGGCGAGATCATTGAGGAAATGGCCGACCGCGCCAGCAACAGCCCCGCCGCCGATCCGCAGGAGTTCAATGACAAGCTCAAGGAAGATGTCGTGAAGGCTGAGAAGACCATCGATCTCTTCCTCAACACGCATGTCTATGGCGTGGAAATGGGCAAGGACGGCAAAAACATTCGCAGCGTCACCGGTCTCGACACAAAGAGCGGCAAAGAGACCCGCTTCGTCGGCAAATTCTTCGTCGATTGCACCGGCCACGGCAGCGTGGGTGCCCTCGCGGGCGCGGAGTTCATGATGGAGGAAAAAGGCCGCATGGGCATGAGCAACATGTGGGTCATGAAGAACCTCAAAAAGCCCGTCACCTGGCCCTCCACGCCCTGGGCGCTGCCATTGGGCTTGGAAGACTTTCCCGAACCGAAGGAAATGGCTCCCGTCGGCAAAAAGAACGCCGCCAACCAAGCCGGTTACGATCTTGGTTACACACCCGTGCCGAATCCCGAGCTATACGTCCACGGCGAGTGGTTCTGGGAGAGCGGCTTCGACAAGCACCCCATCAACGATCTCGAACTCATCCGCGACCACAACTTCCGCGCCGTCTATGGCGCTGTTTCCGCGCTCAAGACGTTGAAGGCCGAGAAATACGGCAGTTACGACCTCACCTGGCTCGCCTACATCGGCGGACCGCGTGAAAGCCGCCGCATCGTCGGCGACCTAGTCCTCAACGGCGAGGACATGGTGAAAGGCATCATCCATCCTGATGGCTGCGTGCCAACCACGTGGGACCAGGACCTGCATTATCCGAAGGAGCAGTACATGAAGAAGTTCCCTGACAATCCCTTCATCAGCCGCGCCGAGTTCGGCAAGCACACCGACCGCAAAAACGGTTACCCCGTGCCCTACCGTTGCTTCTACAGCAAGGACATCGGCAACCTCTTCATGGCCGGCCGCACCATCAGCGTCGAGCGCCACGCGCTTGGCTCCACCCGCGTCATGCGCACCTGCGGCATGATGGGCGAAGTCGTCGGCAAAGCCGCCTGGATCTGCGTCCGCCACCACACCAGCCCACGCGGCGTGTATGAGCAGTATCTCGACATCCTGAAGGAACTCATGAGCCAGCCCGGCGCGATGCGCCGCGATACCATCGAAGGCAGCCTCTACATGCCCAAAAACGCCAAAAAACTCCCCGACACCGCCCTCTCCTCCGACAGCATCGACCCCAAAAAGCTCGACGGCATCGTCATCGACGACAAAGACGCTGAGTTGAACGGCAAATGGGCGCACGGTGAAGGTTTGAAGCCCTACGTCGGCGACTACTACAGCTACGGCAGCGAAAAGAACGCCAGCGCCCGCTTTGCCTTCAGCGTCAAAGAGACCGGCAAATACGAAGTCCGCATCTTCTTCCAACCCCACGCCAATCGCGGCAAGAGTGTGCCGGTGACCGTGCTCGGTGCTAACGGTGAAAAGACCGTCTCCGTCGATCAAACCCAGAAGCCCAAGCTCGACAAAGGTGCCCACAGCCTCGGCGTCTTCAGCTTCAACGCCGGTGAGGAATCTGCCGTCATCTTCCGCACCGAAGGCGCGAAGGGGAACGTGCATCTCGACGCGGTGCAGGTGCTGCCGGCAAAGTAAGCACTCAGCGCACATCGATGCCTTGCAACCAGCGCAAGGCATCTTCAGGCCAAACTTTTGCATCACGCTCGCAACGCAGGCCATAGCCATGGCCGCCGGTGGGGTAGAGCTTGAACTCGTGGGCGATCTTCGAGGCGTTCAAAGCGTCGTGGTAAACCTTGCTGCCTATGACATGCGTTTTGTCGTCTTCGCTGTGCACGATGAGTGTCGGCGGGATGCTGGCTTTGAGGTTCAAATCGCTTGCGACGTGGCCCGCTTTGTCATCGAGGTAAGCTGGATAAACAAGAATGGCGAAGTCGGGGCGACAGCTTTGCTGGTCGATGGCGTCGAGCTCGGGGTAGCTGGGTGATTGCACCGCAGCGCTGGCTTTGGCCGCCAAGTTGCCACCGGCGGAGAATCCGATGACGCCGAGGCGCTTCGGATCGATCTTCCACTCAGCGGCATTGGCGCGAGTGAGGCTGAGGGCGCGCTGCACGTCCTGGAAGGCACCTTCGCGGTTGTTCGGTGTGCGATACTTTAGGACCAGCGCGCTGATGCCGTGCTGATTCAGCCATTCGGCGATCTCGGAGCCTTCCTTGTCCACGACGCAGTAGCTGTAGCCGCCCCCGGGGCAGACGATGATGGCTGGAGAGGCAGAGCCATCGGCACGTTTTGCCTGAAACAAGGTCAGCGTGGGCTTGCTGACGTTCGTGATGCGCTGGAAGCCGTCTTTACGCTTCACTTCGCTCTCGGGTTCCTTGGCTCCCTGGCCGGGCATTTTACCCTCAGGCCAGACGTCGACGACGGTTTGTGCGAAGCTCTGGCAGGTGGTGGCAATCAGTAGCAGGAGGAGACGAAGCATGGCGGTGCAAATGGTGTATTGAGAGATGCAAAAGCAAGACGCTCTGACGAAGCTGGAACTTCCGGCCTCCTTCCGCCGTCCAAGGTGTCGTGGAAGATTCATACCAGAACACCCAGGCCAAAATGCCGCCTACTTGGACATGGCCGGCGCTTCACGCGGATCAGGTGCTCCGAGCAGCACCCAAGTCTCCAGGAGGGCGATCTCGACGGGCGGGAGCTTTTTCTTCGGCGGCATGGCGCTGTCCGAGTCGAGATGGCGAATGGCCTGGATGAGCGGGCTGTTCTTCAAATCTCCAGGCTTCACTGCGGGACCATTTTCACCGCCTGTTTGCCAACCGATCTTTGAATCCAAGAACAGCTCGCCTTCGGGCTCGTGCTCATGCGAGTGGCACTTGTAGCAGCGTTTTTCGAGGATGGGCTGGATCTGTGTGCGGAAGAACTGCGCAGGCTCGTAAGCGGGTGCTCTTTCCCCGCCCACCAGTACAGATGAATGCAGCGCCAATACACCAGCGAGCAGAGGGAGAAGTTTCATACCGTGGCAACGAAGCCGACACCGTCTCTGCTGCTGCCGATCTTGTGCGCTTGAGAGCTGTTTTTGCTACTTAGACCCTCATCATCTCCGTGATCTGCTTCGTCGCGATACCGATGGGCCGATCCAGCGGCACGCCGGCGCAGGTGAGCAAGGTCGTGAGCAGATCACCTTGGTTGCCTTTGACGGTGTCGATGAAGCGACCGGTGTTAAGCGAGCCGCCGCCTTTGCCGGCGAGGATGAAGGGGAGATTCTCGCGGGTGTGCTTGTTGCCGTCCTCCAGGCCGCTGCCCCACATCATGATGCAGTTGTCGAGCAGCGTGCCGTCGCCTTCGCGGAGGCTGGCCATCTTTTTCACCATGTAGGCATACTGGTCGATGTTGAACTTCGTGATGGCGGCGACTTTGCGGACCTTCTCGGCCTCGTTGTTGTGATGCGTGGGGCCGTGATGCGTGTCGCTGAAGCCGAGTTCAGGATACGAGACACCATTCGGCGTGGAGCCGATGTAGGTGCTCACGCGCGTCGTGTCCGTCTGGAAGGCGAGCACGGTGAGGTCACACATCACTTGCATGTATTCGCTGCGCTTGTCTCCCTCGGGGATTTTCACCTCGATGGGCGGCGAATCACTGGCCTTGCGCTTGCTGGAAGCGACTCCGGCTTTTTCGAGCGCGGCTTCTTTCTGCCGATACTCGATGGCGGCGATACGGCGCTCGACGGAGCGCACGCTGTCGAGGTATTCATCGAGCTTCTGCTGGTCGCCGTGCGGCAATTTGCGCCGCAAGTCCCTCGCGCCGCCGATGACGAGATCGAGCATCTGGCGGTCGAGCGGGTCTGCGGCCGTCGTTTGGCCTTCCTGGCCCGTTTTGCCAAAGAGACGATTCAAAACGCTGCGCGGATTGATCTCCGCCGGCATCGCCTGCGTGGGCGAGCGGAAGCTGCAATGCGAGTAGTAGCCTTCGTTGAGCCCTTCCTGGTTCTCCTTGTGCGTCTGCGGCATCGTCGCCAGTTCCAACGAAGGGAGCGAGGTGAGGCCGCCGAAGTAGTTGGCAAAGATTTGGTCCGCCGAGATGGCGATGTTGATCTGGTTTCGCTTCGCCGCATTCGGCAGCGAGGCCGTGAGCCACGTCGAAAGCTCCAAAGCATGCGGAGCACTGCCAAACGGCGTGATGGGCACGCCGGAGATACCCTTCACCAGCATGCACTGATCCAAAATCGGCCGCAGCGCCTCCAGCGCGGGCGGCGGCGACGTGCGGAAGCTCTCCGGCGTCTTCGGCCAGAACTGATCCATGATCACCCCATGCGGCATATACATGAACCCGAGCCGCACCGGCGGCTTGTAGCCCGACTTGCCTTTGACCGCCTCCGCCCAGCCCATGGTTTCGAGCAAAGGCAGCCCCAGCGAGGCTCCGAGGCCTCTGAGGCAGGCGCGGCGGTTGAGAAGTTGGGAGGACATGGAACGAATGGGTTACTCTTTGACTCTACGGTTCAAAAACGGGTAGCTTGTCACGATCTCGGTGATGAGCGTTTGCATCTTGTGGCCGTCATTCGCGATGTTCTTGAGCATTTGGTCCACAATGATATGGTCGTAGCCTTCGAGTTGGCGACAGAGGGTGTAGGCGAGGAGTTTTTCGGTGAGGTTGCGGGTCAAATCGGTCTCGCGGGCGGCGATGAGGGCTTTGAGTTCCTTCGGCGAGGAGAAGCGTTTGCCGCCGGGGAGTTCGCCGACGGCGTCGATGGGGCCGCCGGACTCGTCTTTGTCACGCCAGCGACCGATGGCATCGAAGTTCTCCAAACCGAAGCCGATGGGGTCGAGGAGCTTGTGGCAGTTGGCGCAGACGGCGTTGGTGCGGTGCAGTTCGGTGCGCTGGCGCAGCGTGAGATTGGCGACTTTCTTTTGATCCTGCTTTTCCAAAGCCGGCACATTCGGCGGTGCGGGCGGCACGCGCTGGCCGAGCACCTGCTCCAGCACCCACACGCCACGCTTCACGGCGCTGGTGCGCGTGGCGAAGGATGTGGTGGCGAGCACGCCGGGCATGGCGAGGATGCCGCCACGATTCGCGTCGGTGAGCTTCACTTTTTGCATGTCGGGGCCGGTGATCTTCTTTTCGAGGCCGTAAATCTTGGCGAGCGTGCCGTTGAGGAAGGTGTAGTCGCTGTTCACGAAGCTGACCACGCTGCGGTTCTCCCGCACGATGCTTTCAAAGAAGAGCCGCGCCTCGTCATACATCGCGGAGCGGAGTTCAGGCGTCATTTCGGGGAACTTGGCCGCATCGAAGGTCTTGTCCTTCAATTCGGCCGCTCCGAGCCACTGAGCACCGAAGCCATCAAACAGCGCTCGTGAGCGTTTGTCGGCCAAAAGGCGCTTCGTTTGCGCTTTGAGCACCTCGGGCTCATGCAGCTTGCCTTCGTCGGCGAGCTTTGACAGCTCCGCATCGGGCATGGTGGCCCAAAGCAGATACGAAAGGCGGCTGGCGAGCTGGCAATCATCCAGCGGCACGATTTTTTCGCCCGTGGGCGCGTCTTTGGACGGCGTGATGAACAGGAACTGCGGCGAGACAAGCACGGCCTTCAGCATGAAGCGCAGCGCGGCAGAGCGGTCGAGCTTGTTGGCCGTTCCGAGCTCGAAAACCTTCACGAGCACGTTGAGTTCGTCCTCGGTCGGCGGTCGGCGATAAGCGGTGCGGGCAATTTTTCGCGCGACATCGCGAACATCCGCCTCTTTCGCTCCAAACAGCCGCTTCTGAGCCTCGGCGGGCATTTGTTGCAGCGCGGTATTCGCGATGCCGAGATACTGCTCGGTCTGCATCGGCGAGAGCGAGTTGAGATAGCCCTCGCCGGGCACTTCATCCGGCAATTCCTTCGCGATGGATGCATCGACACCAAGGAAATCGCGGAGCGTGTTGCCATACTCGACCTTGGTGAGGCGGCGGATGACAAACGGTCCCGGATCGCGTGCGCTGAGGTATTTGACCTGTGCCAGCGCATTGAGAAAGCGCTGCCGCTCATCGTCGGAGGGCTGATCCGCGTCTTCGGGCGGCATGTCGTGTGCCTGCACATTCGCGATGGCATCCATCCACTTGCGAGAAAGGCCTGGATCACCCGGCTTGCGAATGGCGATCTCGAAATTGAGCCCGGCCTTCGAGCGCCGGTTGCCATGGCATTCGAAACAATACTTGGCGGCGAACTTCTCGACGTCTTGCTTGAAGGCCTTTTTCGCGGCGGATTGGAGTGCGTCGAGTTCTTTATCCTCCACGGCATGCGTGGCGAAAGGCAGTGCAAGAGTGAGATATAAAAAGATGGAGGCCCTGGAGATCAAAACGTGGCTTTGTATCACGGGCGCAGCCATGTGGGTCTATCGGCCATCACAAGAGCTGAATGGCTTCAGACTTCAACGCCGCATCACTCAGGCCACGCCTCTCCGCCTGCTGAACAGGCCGTATTTTGGACTAAAAATGTAAGCGAGCACAAAGAAGGCTCCGAGGACGACGATGATGGTGGCGCTGACACTCCAGCCGAGCGGATAGGAGAGGAAGAAGGCGATCACGGAGCCGAGGGCGCCGAGGAGGCCGCCACCCCAGAACAGCGTGCGGGCGTTGTTGGTGAGCAGGTAGATCGTGGCGGCGGGAGCGACCATCAAACCGACGCTGAGGATGCAGCCGACGGCTTGCAGCGAGGACACGAGCACGAGGATGGTGACGGCAAAGGTGGCGTAGTTCAGCAGTCGCACCGGGACGCCGAGGCTGGCAGCGATGTTCGGCTCAAACAAATAGATGAGCAGCGGGCGCTGCAAGGCGGTAAGGGTGATGACGGCGATGGCGCTGATGCCAAAGGCGATCCACAGGTCAGAGTCGGCCATGCCGATGATGCTGCCGAAGAGCCATTCATCGAGCTTCTGTCGCACATCGAGGTTTTTGAGGATCAGCAGCCCAGCGGCGAAGGCGGTGGTGTAAAGCACGCCCATGGCGGTGTCTTGATCGAGTCGGGACGTGCGGGAGAGGAAGATGGAGCCGAGGCCGACGATGAGCGCGGCGAAGATCGCCCCGAAGAGAGCGCTCCACTGCGAGAGTCCGGCGATCAAAACAGCCACAGCGAGGCCTGGCAGCAAGGAATGCGAGATGGTGCCGATCTTGAGCGCGGATTTCCGCAGCACGACGAAGGCGCTGACGAAGCCGTTCGAGAAGCCAATCAGCAAACAGGCCAGCAAGGCTCGTTTGGCGATGGGTTCGGCTAAGAAATCGGTGATCGTGGGCATCTGGATGCTAGTAGCTAGTTGCTGGATGCTTGATCCTGGTGGTCGTAAGCGCGGGACACGTTCGCAGGCGTGAAGGCGTCGGCGACGGGACCGAAGGCGATCTGGTGGCGGCGGATGAGGAGGACGTCGTCGAAATTGCCGGTGACGGTTTGCAGGTCGTGATGGCTGGCGATGAGGAGGCGGCCTTCGGCGGTAAGTTCTTTGAAGAGTCGGCTCAAATTCTCCTGCGCAGGCTTGTCGAGGCCGGTGAAGGGTTCGTCGAGCAGCAAGACATGCGCTTCTTGAGCGAGCGCACGGGCGATGAAGGCCCGCTGCTGCTGGCCGCCGGAGAGGGCGCTGATCTGGCGATCCTGGAGGTCGCGGAGTTCCATGCTGGTCAGGGCGCGCTCGACGATGTCGGCATCGTGACGTGAATACTGCCGCCACCAGCCGAGATTCGGGTAGCGGCCCATTTCGACGAGGCCGCGCACTGTGATGGGGAAGTTCCAGTCGATGTCGCCGCGCTGCGGCAGGTAGGCGATTTCGTGGCTGCTGCGGGTGAGCGATTTACCGCGCCAGAGGATCTTGCCGGTGTCGCCAGGGATGAGTCCGGCGAGCGATTTGAGCAGCGTGCTCTTGCCGGCACCGTTGGGGCCGATGAGGGCCATGCTGCGGCCGCATTCGGTGGCGAAGTTGATTTTTTCGAGCGCACGCACCTCCTGATACTGAATGCTGAGATCGACGACTTCGAGCCGGTGATGCTGCGTGTGCTCACAGCCGCCGCCCCAACAGACGTGCTCCTTGGTTTTGTCATGCGTGGCTGCGGCGCTCATTTCCAGGAGAAGGTGATGACTTCATCGAGGCTGCCAGCGGCGGACCAGCGTGTCTCGCTGCGTGCTTCGAGTCCGTCGGGTTCGATTTCGAGCGTGAGGGCGGTGTCAGGTGTATTCTCCGGCCAGGTAGCACTGAGGAAGACATCCACGCCGTCTTTAGTGGAAGGCAGCACGGCATCGAGTTCGAGCGGTGAGGCATTGGCGGTCGTGATCAGCTCCTTGTCGGCCAGTTTGAGGCTGAGCGTGGTTGGTTTGTGTGCGAAACGCAGGCGCAGCAGGGCCTTCACGCTTTTCACTTCTTTGACGGCGACTTTGACGACCTTGGCGTTGCTGGTGTTCCCGGTCAGATGGCTCAGCGGCACCGCCAGCACGATGAACGCGAGGCAGAGCAGGAAGATCTGGATGGGCGGGAATCCACGCATGGCCTATTTCGTTTCGCTCAAAGCGGCCACGAGGGCGCGGACGTTGTGCGCGAGCATCGTTTCAAAGGTGTGGGCTGTCTTGGCGGTGCCGTCGGCGATGAGCGGATCGCCAATCTTCACGCCAGTGCTGCGGGCGATCTCGGCGAGGACCTTGGGATTGGCCTGATCTTCGGGGAAGACGGCCTTGATGCCATGCTCGCGGATTTCAGCAATGGTTTCAGCGACGTGCTTCGAGTCGGCATCATCGTTGCGTCCGATGCCGAGCAGCGAGATGGGTTCAAAGCCGAACTCCTTGCAGAAGTAGCCGAAGGCGGCATGCGCGGTGACGAGTTTGCGGTCTTTGCGGGAGATCTTGGCGATTTCCTTCTGCGCCCAGACCTTGAGTTCGCCGAAACGCTTGGAGGCGGCCTTGGCACCGGCTTCGTAGGCGGCGGCGTTCGCAGGATCGGCGGCGGCGAATTCGTCGGCCACGATGCGGGCGGCGCGTTTCATGTTTTCCGCGCTGTGCCACCAGTGCGGATCGAATTCCCCATGGTTGTGGCCTTCCTCGCCATGGTCGTGATTGCAGGCATAGGGGATGGAGGGGACTTTTTCACCGACTTCGACGAGCTTGATGCTCGCGCCGAGGCTGTCGCGCAGCTTGTCGAGGTAGGTTTCGAGTTCCTTGCCCGAGGCGAGCAGCAATTTGGAGCCACGCATCGCGGCGATGTCCTTGGGGGCAGGTTCGAAATGATGAACGTCACCGCCGGGCTTGAGGATTTCGATGACCTCGACATTCGCACCGCCAACCTGCCGGGCCAGATCGGCCACGATGGGGTGCAGCGAGGCGACTTTGAGCGGAGCGGCCTGACCGATGGCGAGAGACAGCGCAAAAGCTGTGAGGATGGTTTTCATGGCGGTGGCTGGGGACAGGAATGAATAGCTGCCACGACCCGTTGCTGCAACTTGATTGCGAATTAGCCTTTGCGCTTGGTCGCCTCTCGCTTTGCGATCTTGATTCCGGCCTCGACGATCTGGGTGCGCAGTTTTTCAAGGCAGGCTTTCCAGGTGGCGGGGCTGATGGGGAGGTAGCGCTCGGTGCCGTCGGGGAAGCGTTTGGTCTCGAAGATGTTGCTGGGCTGCTGGATGAGGTCGTCGTAGAGGCCGTGGATGAAGAAGGTGCGGGCGTCGGCACCGTCCGGCCACGGGCTGGGGTGGCCTTCGGCCTCGCGGATGGCGGCTTCGACGGCGGAGAGGATTTCGACGGGATTGAGCGTGATCTTGAGCGGTGCGCCGGACTTGAGGTAGTCGGCGATGGCGATCTGCACTTTGCCGAGGACGGCCTGGATCTGCCGCAGGTCGGCGGGGGCTTCCTCTGGGTTGAGGGATTTCAATTCAAGCTCGGTGCGCGTGGCTTTTTGGGGGCGTTTTGCGGCCATTCGGCGCCATGTTGCATCAAATGGTCGTCTGGCCAAGCAGAGGCAGGCCGTTTGCGATGAAAATTGGCAACCGTCAGGATGGCAGTAGCGCATGTGTCTGGTAAGTGATCACTCCCTGCATGCCTGACTCTCCTGAACCTCCCTCTTCGCCAGCCGGTTGGCGGCTTGATCACTCCTATGCGCGGCTGCCGAAGGCATTTCATGCGCGGATCGACCCGACACCGGTGCCTGAGCCGAAGATGGTGGTGCTGAATCGCTCGCTAGCAGAGGCTTTGGGCCTTAACGCGGACGAACTGAATGATGCGGCGATCTTTGCGGGCAATGCGCTGCCGCCAGGAGCGGAGCCGCTGGCCCAAGCCTACGCGGGGCATCAATACGCGCATTTCGCGATGCTGGGAGATGGTCGGGCGATTTTGCTCGGCGAACAAATCACGCCGAGTGGCGACCGGTTTGACATCCAGCTCAAAGGACCGGGGCCGACGCCGTTTTCGCGTCGTGGGGATGGTCGAGCGGCGCTGGGGCCGATGCTGCGTGAATACCTCATCAGTGAGGCGATGCAGGCGCTGGGCATTCCGACGACGCGCAGCCTGGCGGTGGTGACGACGGGTGAAAAAGTCTGGCGGCAGGACGGCGGACTGCCTGGCGCGGTGCTGACACGCGTGGCGGCCAGTCACATCCGCGTGGGCACGTTCGAATATGCGGCGGCACGCGGAGAGAAGGCGGACCTGCAAGCGCTCGCAGACTACACGCGGCAGCGGCATTACCCGGAGGTCGAAGGCGGCTACGCTGCGCTGTTTGAGGCTGTGATGGAGCGGCAGGCGGCGCTGATCGCGAAGTGGATGCACGTCGGCTTCATCCATGGCGTGATGAACACGGACAACATGGCGCTCAGCGGCGAGACGATCGACTATGGGCCGTGTGCATTCATGGACGCGTATGATCCGGCCACGGTCTTCAGCTCGATTGATCGCAACGGCCGCTACGCCTATGGTAATCAGCCACGCATCGCTCAGTGGAACCTCGCGCGTCTGGCCGAGGCGATGCTGCCGCTGTTTCACGATGATGAAAAGCAAGCCATCGAGATCGCGAACGGCATGATCTCCGGTTTCGAGGAGCGTTTTCAGCACCACTGGCTCACCGGCATGCGCGCGAAGCTGGGCTTGTTCACGCAGGAGAGTGAGGACAAGACGTTGATCCAATCCTTGCTCGAATGGATGCAGGAAACGAAGGCGGATTTCACCAACACCTTTCGTGACCTCACTCAAGGCCATCTGGAGCCGTTGGAATGGCAGGCGCGCTGGTCCGAGCGGCTGAAACGGCAGCCGCAATCCGCCAGCGAAGTCCGCGAACTGATGCGCCGCAGCAATCCGGCCTTCATTCCCCGCAATCACAAGGTCGAGGAAGCGCTCGCCGCCGCCTCAGAGCATGGCGATCTCAATCCCCTCCAGCGTCTTATGACCGCGCTGTCGGCACCCTTTGATCACTCGCAGGATTGGCCGGAGTTCAGCGAACCTTCTGGCTTGGAGTCGTATCAGACGTTCTGTGGAACCTGAGTCCAAGACCGCTTTGACAAAGGCGTTGCGAGCCTTGAAATCATCTCGCGGTGAGTGCAGAAAACGGCATGTCGTCACCGATCCGCCCTTGGTATTGGCCTGCGAGAGGCCAGCCTGAACGCACCGAGCCCTTCACGTGGATCGTGGAGGATGTGATCGCGGCCTCGTGGTGGCCTGATCCTTATGTGTTCGATCTTTACGACGATCATGGCATCCGCGCGGTGGTGAACTGCTGTGAGTTCGACAACCGTCGCGATGTGCCAGAACAGTTTGTGTATCATCACATCAACGTGCCGGACTATGGCGTGCCGACGGATGCGCAAATCGAGCAGTTTATGACGCTGATGGATGCCCATCACGCCGCTCGCGAGCCCGTGGTGGTGCACTGTGTGGCCGGTTGCGGCCGGACGGGGCAGTTCATCGTGGCTTGGTGTGCCAAGGCGGGCTTCATCCCGGCGAATGCCGATCCCGTGCAGTGGATCCGTGCCCGGCGGAAGTGCTGTCTTGAAACCCGCGAGCAGAGCGAATGTGCGAAGCGGTGGATGAACCTCCATCGGCGCAAGTGAGCTTGCCTCACCGCTTGGGCTCGATGAAAGCCCGAGAGCGTGGCAGCGCGGCCGATCCGGTGGCGAAGGTGCTGATCCAGTGACGCGCGGATTCGGGTGGCAGCCAGGGTTTGGAGGTGGGCAGCTTGCAAAACATCGCGTGGCATTCTTCGCGGTAGGCGCGGCCCATTTGTTTGGCGATCCAGGCTTCATACTCGGCCAGCCAGGCGGTGAAGATGCGGCTGGTGCGGGTCAGGTCGGCGATGTTGCTGTTGTCGAACTCTTTGAAGTCGTATTCGCCGGGAATGACGGGCGCGGTGCGGTGGTGGACGTAGCAGCGCTTGGCATTGCGGATGAAAAGGAAGCCGCATTTGCCGCTCTCGCACGGATACCATCCGGCGCAGGCACCATGCAGCTCGATGACGCCGTCTTCCCAAGGCTTGCAGTAGCAACTGGTGCCTTGCAGGCCTTCGCTGCGGTGTTTTTCAAAGCCGTGCTTCAGGAGCAAATTGCCCTCGGTGAGCACATCGCGGCCCCAAAAGAACATTTGCTGGCCGAGACCAGTGGTGAGGTCGTTCAGGTGGCCGCGGGTGAGTGGTGCGGGTGCGCTGCGGGACACGACCGGGATGGATTTACGCTGCCACAGCATACTCGATGACCTCCGCTTGCTTGAGTTGTTGATCTTCGGTGGCTTCGACGGCGCATTGGCAGTCGGTGCAGCATTTCAGGTCGTCGAGGAGAAAGCCGCGTTGCTTCCAGAGGTCGAGTCCATCGCCGATGTCGATGCCGAGCCGGCCTGCGATCTCACGGGCGATGACGCCAAAACGAGCACGGTATTTGTAGATGAAGCAGAACAGCATGCCGCGATGCTGCAAGGATGGTCCGCTGTAAAAGAGGCCGGGCGTGAGCGTGGATTCATCTGCTTCCTCGCTGAAGATGGCGCTGCCGTTTTTCCACTCCCAGAGGTCGCGGATGGGCTCCAGGGCGCTGCGGAAGCCGGTGCATAAAATGGGCACGGAGGGGCTGTGGAAGGGCTGGCCGTCTTTCACTGCGAGTTCGTAGCCGCCTTTGACCGGACGCACGCTCTGCACCTCGGCATTTTTATAAAAGCGGATCTGGCCGGGAGCTTCGAGCAGGGCTGCTTTCAGCCGGTCACGCGTGTGAGGACTGAGGGCTCGGCTGGGATCGGGATCGTCGCTGTCCCAAGGATGACCGCGGGAGAGCAGATGCACGTCTTTGCCAAGTTGCATGAGATTGATCGCCGCATCGATGCCACTCTCGTAGCCGCCGATGAGGGTGAATTGCTGCCCGCCAGCGGCGATTTGCTCCCAATCGCGCACGCGGCCGTTGTGAAGGCAAAAATCGGCTCCGTCGATGCCGCTGTCATCCGGGCGCGAAAACTCGCCGATGGCCCAAATGACGAATTTCGCGGCTTTCGGGCCTTGGGCGGTCTCCAGCTCGAAATGATCCCGCACACGCCGCAGGCCGGTGACACGCACGCCGGTCTCCACGGCGACTTCGTAGTGCTTCACGATGGCGCGGAGATACAGTGCGTAGTCTTTGCCGGAAGGATGCTGTGTGTTGAGAAAATCAGCGGGCGAGGTCTCCGGCGAGATGGCGTTCAGATCGGCAAAGCCGAAGGCATTGCTGTGAAAGGAGGGCGTCAGCAGTCGCATCTGCTCCGGCCAGGACTCAAAGCTGGCCCCGATGCTTTTTTGATCGAGGACGAGCACGTCCTCCACGCCCGCCGCCTGCAAAGCCAGCGCACAACCAAGCCCCGCAGGCCCGGCACCGATGATGAGAACTTCGTGGGTTGGCTTCATGAATGAATCATTCGGAGGGTTGGCAAAACAATGGATGGCAGAATCATTTTTTGAGTTGGGCCGGGGTTCTGAAATCATTTTGCCATCCATCATTCTGCCAGATGAAAGGCGGTGCCGATCAGCCATGCGCTCACCAGCGAGGTCACCGCCTGCCTGCCAGCGAGGAGCGCGGCGGGCTTCCAACCCAGCTCGCGGCGCACGGTCCACAGCGTGACGAGGCAGGCGGTGAAAGTGGAGGCGAGCCACACGAGCACGAAAATCTGTCCGGCACTCATCGCGGTGATGAGCGCACCATCGCCGCTATTCAGTGTGAGCAGGCCGTCTTTGCGAAGGATGGAAAAAAGGATGCCTGGAGCGGCTTCACCGGGCAGGTGAAACAGCCCCAGCATCGGAGCCACGCCCGCCGTGAACCAGGCGATGACTCCGAAATGCTCCAGCAAGGCCGCGACGAGGCAGATGACGATGAAGATGGGCATCGCCTGCTTCAAAAACTGCCCCAGCGCCGCCTTCACGCGCCACCACACGGCACGCAGCGAGGGCTTTTGCAAAAAGGAGCGCTCATGCAGCGGCGAGGCGGCCTCCTTTGCCAGTGCCCCATGCCAAAGACGGGTGTGCAGCGCACCGACGACGAAGAGAGCCGCGAGATAAGGGAAGAACAACCCCGGTTGCCCAGCGGCTGCGAAAAGGCTCAATGAAGCGCCGATTTGATAACTGCATGCACTGCCAAAACCGATCATCGACACACAGGCACCGCGGCTGCACTTCGAGCAGGAGCGTGATTGAAACACCGCCACCACATTGCAGCCGAAACCGCTGAGCACCGGGATCAAATCGCGACCGCTGAGACCGATGTGGCGCAGCCACGGATCGAGTGCGGCGGTGATGCGGTCTTTTAATCCCGTCTCTTCTGCCAGTGCCACGCTCGCACTGATGAGCAGCACCACCGGAAAGGCCCACAGGAAGGAATACCAGCCCAGTGTGATCGCCCCGTAACTGCCCGTGAGCATCACCTGCGCGATTTGCGGCCAGCTTTGCGCCGCAGTCTTCAGCGGCGTGATCGCCAGCTCATCCACGATCGGCTGCGCCCAGCTCGCGAAGGCATAGGCCGCATACACCGGCAGGGCAAACATCGCCGCCATGCTCAGCAGCGAGAACCAGGGGCCGATGCGTTTGTTTTCAAACAGGGTGGTCTCTGGCTGCACGGTCGTGTGGTGCAGTCCACCCGTCTGCTCGCTCAACACATTCACCTGCGCGGCGCTTTGGATGGCTCCGAGCACCCGCGTGCGCCCCTCCGCATCCAACTCACGCGCATTCACGATGACCACCGGGATGCCGAGACGCTCGCGATAGATCTGCGCGAGGCTTTCGATCTGCTGCGGAGCCTTGTCCTGAAAGGTGATGGCGAGCGCGGTCTTCTTTTGCTGGAGGTCCAGCTCACGCAGCAGCGTCTCCACCTCGCTCACCGCATGCGTGCCGCGAGCCACCATCAGCACCACATCCGCATGCTGCATCGCCGCCAGCGCATCACGCGTGGTCTGCGCGTCCGCATTCACGCGGATGCCCGGCGTGTCCACCACCTCGCACCCGCAGTCCGCGAGGCGGCATTTGCGGCAGACCACGGTGGAGCCGCGAAAATTCGCCTCATCACCCGTGGCGTGGCCGGTGAGACCGCGGAACAGGGCGGTTTTGCCGGCGGATTCGAGGCCGGTGAGCACTACGGAGTGAGGGTTCATTAAGTGCAAATAAATTGCACAAGTCAAAAACGCAAGCCAAGACTCGGTCATGCGCGTCACCATCCTCTGCGGCTTCCTCGGCTCCGGCAAGACCACGCTCCTGCGTCGGCTGCTGCGGGAGGCACCGGCGCATCTGCGTCTCGGTGTGCTCGTCAATGATGTGAGCGACCTCGAGGTGGATGGCGATCTCGTTCGCGAGGCTGAGCGGCTCTCCGAGGCGGAGGGCACGCTCGTCAGCCTCTATGCTGGCAGCATCAGCGGCACTCGCCGCGAGGCTTTTCGCGAGGCGCTGGCCCGGCTGGCCTCGCGGGACGACCTCGACCACCTGCTCATCGAGACCTCCGGCAGCACGCACCCGTGGCCTTTGATCGAAGATGTGTGCCAGCATGCCTCGCTGGAGCTTCACAGCTTAATTACGCTGCTCGATGCCCGTTCGCTCGTCGCTGATCACGGCGGCGGCGCGGAGCTGCTGCGCAAACTCGTGCAAAACGAGGCGCAGGGCCTTCGCAGCGCGGAAAACCTGCTCGTCGAGCAATTGCAGTTCGCCAGCCTCATCGTGCTCACCAAGGCTGAGCGTGTCCCGGCCGCCGATCTGGCCATCGTTCGCAAAACACTCGAAATCCTGCATCCTGGCGCTCGTGTGCTCACCGCGAGCTATGGCAAGGCGGACACCGATTTGCTCCACACGGGCGGCTTTGACCTCTCACGAGCCCAAAACCTCGCCAACGACCTGCCCGACGCTGATTTGGGCGAAAGCGAAGCCTACGACATCGGTCACACCGTCGTGCGAGACGAGCG
>NZ_JBIIHA010000050.1:0-5340 GCF_044236155.1 Prosthecobacter sp. | reverse complement strand
GCCTTGAAACCAACCGATGACCTTGCCTTCGGTGATCGCGGTGGCGGTGGTTTTGCAAAGTTCGCCTTCGTCTTCAAAATGGCGCACGGTGCAGTTTTCGGCCTGGATGTCGGCGGCGCGGGATTCGAGCAGCGTTTTGATCTCCTCGTCGGTGGAGCGCGGACCGACGTAGGCGTGGTCCATGACGAAACGAGAGCGGGCAGGAGTGCCCGCTCTCCCTTCGGCCTGTCGGCTGACGACGAAAGCGGCTCCGATGGCCCCACCGGCATCGCCTGCGGAAGCGGGGAGATACATGCGCTTGAAGGGCGAGTTGAGATACACCTTGCCGTTGGCGACGGAATTCATGGCGCACCCACCGGCGAAGGCGAGATCGTCGCACTTGTACTTCGCGTGCAGGGTTTGCAGCATGGCGAAGAAGGCCTCTTCATACATGGCCTGGGCGCTGCGGGCGATGTCGCGGTGTTTTTGCTCCAAGGCAGCTCCTTTTTCGCGCTGCGGGCCGAAGAGAGCCTCCATGGGCTCTTTTTTGTAGAGCGTGCCGACCTCCGGGGAGCAGTTGTCCCACGTGTAGTGCACGTCTTCGTCGTGGTGGCGGTAGTATTTGAGGTTGAGCTTGAAGGTGCCGTCGGACTGCACGTGGACGAGTTCGCGCATCTCTTTGAGATACTTGGGTTCGCCGTAGGGGGCGAGGCCCATGACCTTGTATTCATCGCCAAAATACGGGAAGCCGATGAACTGGGTGATGACGCTGTAGAAGATGCCCAGCGAGTGCGGGAAATAGATGCGACCGTCGATTCGGATGTCATTCCCCTGCCCCAGGCCCCACGCGGAAGACGCGAAGTCACCGAAACCATCGATGGAAAGGCAAACCGACTGCTCAAAGCCCGAAACGAGGTGCGCGGAGGCCAAATGCGCGAGGTGATGCTCGACGCGATGCACCTGGGCACGGAGCGTTTCTCCGGGGAAAGCGGCCTGGACGCTGTCTTCGAAGGAAGCTGCCCGTTTGATGTTGGCGAGGCGTTTCCAGATGAGGCTGAGGCTGGGGCGCTTTTGCAGGACGTAGAGCGCGCGGCGGAGGTTGTTGACCTTCGGGTTCCGGTTGATGGCGATTTGGTCCACATCGCTCAATTTGAGCCCCGCATCGGCGAGGCACCATTTCATGGCCTCGGTGGGCAGGCCAGACCAGTGCTTGATGCGGCGAAAGCGCTCCTCCTCGGCCGCACAGGCCAGTTTTCCATCCTTCACGAGAGCGGCGGAGGAATCGCCATGGTAGGCGTTGAGGCCGAGAACGATCATCCTTCAAAAAGAACGCGGGCAAGCTGCCGCCATCGGTTGCAGACCGGTGCACCGTGACTTTTTGCCGGGGTTGGAACGGCATTTTTCAGAAAAAGATCGTGACTGTACCATGCTCATTCCCAGCGCAAAGCATAAAGTGCCCAAGCATGTTAACAGTTTGACACCAAGACGTGCTCGCGTGTCGAATAAACGTGCCACAGATTGTCATTATTTGATCTGCACAGGACAGCTTGCCGCGATGAAATCACCTCGTTCCATTAACAGACTCCACCGAATCTTCAGGCTGCTGAGGCATCATGCCATCGTCGGCACCTGTTTGATGACGGTGACCAGCGCGATGTCGCAAAACGCACCGGCGCAGACGCATACCAGCAGCATGGGTTCTCGTTTTGTCACTATTCCTGGGACCTCAGTGATGATCGCCGTGTGGGAAACCCGCCTGTCGGAATGGACCGAGTTTCTGCGGCAGAAGAAGCACCCCTGGACGTTCCAGCCGCATTTTCAGCAGACTCCCGAACACCCGGTGGTGGGTGTCAACCTCCAGGACGCCGTGGCCTTCTGCAACTGGCTGACGGAACTCGAGCGTGGCAAAAAACTGATCGACAGTTCCCAAGCCTACCGCCTGCCGACTCCCGAGGAATGGGACGCCGCGGTGGGGCTGGTCCGCGGGCGCAAAAAAGTCGGCCTCACAGCCGAAGAGCGCCTCTTGGATGACCGCGTCTTCCCGTGGGGGCAGGAATGGCCGCCGCCCTCGAAAACCGCCAACTTCGCGGACGGTGAAATTCCCGGTTACAGCGACGGCTATCCGCACACGGCTCCTGTCGGAAGCTTTCCTCCTTCGGCGGAAGGCATCCACGACTTGGCCGGCAATGTCTGGGAATGGACGCAAACGATGGAAATCCGCGCCCAGCCGAGCGGCATCTTGCGCGGTGGCTCCTGGGCCTACTTCCGTGCCGAATGCCTGACCTCCAGCTATCAATACGTTGTCCCGGTGGATCTGCGCGCTCCCACCATCGGCTTCCGCTGCGTTTTTGAGGACAAACGCCGCACCGCCAACCTGCTGGCCGCCTCCGAGGCGGAAAAGAAGCAGGCGGCTGAAGAGCGGATGAAAGCAATGGCGGAAAGCCGTAAAGTGGACGCGTCAGCCATTGAGGAATTGCGGAAAAAAATGCAGTTAAAAACTGGCGACGACACGCTTCCCGACCCGGCCAGCTTGAAGCCTGCCGCGGCCGATGGTAGCAGCTTCCTGAACGCTCTCGGCATGCGTTTTGTGCCGCTGCGGGAAAAGAGCGGCGTTCTCATCTGCGCCACTGAAACCAGCGTGCGTGATTACGAAGCCTGGCTGCGCGACACTGGACGCTCGTGGAGCAACAAACCTTCCTTCCTTCTCGGCGGCAATCATCCTGCCGCCGGTGTCTCCTGGGAGGATGCCACCGCCTTTTGCGCCTGGCTGACCCAGCGTGACCGTGCCAGCAAGCTTATTCCAGCCAACGCGAGCTATCGCCTGCCACGAGACGCTGAATGGAGCACCGCCGCAGGTTTGGAAAACGAGTCCGGGGCCGACCCTGCCGCACGCCACCTCGGCAACAAATCTCATTATCCCTGGACATCCAAACCCGAAGACTGGAAGCCGCAGCCACTGATGGCAAATCTGGATGCCACGAAGATCCCGGGCACCTCCGACAGCTATTCGTACACCGCGCCTGTGGAGATCTCCCGTCCAAACGCGACCGGACTGCATGAGGTGGGCGGCAATGTCTCGGAGTGGTGCGAGGACATCTGGCCGGGCTCCGCCGAAGAACGTGTCATCCGCGGGGGAAGCTGGCTGTCTTTTGACAAGGACATGCTGCTGACCTCCGCCCGCGCTCATGCGATGAAAAACACCTCGCGTGCCGACCTTGGCTTCCGTTGCGTCCTGGACCTGGGCGTGCCATGATGCTGCCACGGCAGCCATGAACACTTCCTCTCCAGAAGTCTCCGGCCAGAATCCACACCAGAAAGGTGACATGCGGAGCCTGCCGTGGCTCTTTGCCGCCATGCTTGCGGCAGGTGTGGCATGCTGGTTCGCCGTCCCTCATGTGGTGCCCGCGATCAAAGGCTGGCTGGCACGCCGCCACCTGCCGGCGCTCGAAAGACACGCGCGCGAACACGACTGGCCCAAAGCTTTGGAAGTCATGCAGGACGCAAGACGCTGGGCTCCATCCGACCCTGCGGTGCTGCATGCCTGCATTCAGTTCATCCATTCCGCCGGAGGGGACCCGCGGACCGTGCTCTCGCTGATCCGTGAGTTGCAGCAACAAAACGCGGCCACATCCGAAGACATCGCCCTGCTGGGCAGAATGCACGTTCGTCTCAATGACTCCGCCAAAGCCCGCGCCGCCTTTGAGCAAATCGCGGAAAAGGACCGCAAGGGAGTGCTGGCGCTGCAACTTTATGCCGACCTCCTGCCCGTTGATGGCAAAAAAGACGAATCCGTGGAGGTCCGGAGGGAAGCCTTGCTAACCGACCTCGAAAACCCCGACAATCTCTTCCAGCTTGCCGCCTTGGACCTGCGCTCGAACGATCCTGGCAGGCGCACGGCCATCCGGAGCCGTCTTTGGCAGGCGGCGCGAAAAAAAGACGCCCTGGCCCTTTCCGCCATCGAACTCCTGGCCGCCACGCACGATCTCACCGCGCCCCAGGCCGACGAACTCCTCCGCCTCGTCGATGACAACCCGACCGCGAAGCTAGAAATAACCCGCCGCCGCTTCATGGTGCTCAGCGCCCAGATGCGCATCAGCCCTCATTTGCGCGATGACATTCTCCAGGCGGAAATCCAACGCTGGAACAACAGCCTCCCGGGCGAGATATCACCTCTCGCCGACTGGCTCGCCTCAGAGCGCGAATACAAGCGCATCCTGCGCATGTTGCCGGCCCAGACTGTCACGCGCTACACCGATCTGCTGCCGCCCTACGTCGCCGCCCTGCGTGGCGAGAGCAAATGGAAGGAGCTTCTTCAGCTTCTCGAATCGGGCAAAATCGACGCCGCCTTCCCCACGCAGAAAATCCGCCTCTGGCAGGCCGAGGCACATGCCCGGCTCGACAACGATCTCACCCGGACAAGCCAGATCCTTTCCCGTGTTTTTGAAGAAGCCGGGCGCGGCCAGAACCTCCAGGAAACACTCGATGCCGCGACTCTCGCCGAAGAGTTGAACCTTTGGGAGCTTGCCCAGCCCTTCTACCACGCCCTGGCGGTCAAGCACCCTGATACACTCCCTCTCATGCTGCCCAAAATCTACCAAATGGCCGAGTATCAGCGCCATGGCGCGGGCATGCTCGAGGCATGCTCCAGCCTCCTGGAGATGAAACCGGACAGCATGCCCTATCTTTTGCAAAAGCTGTATCTCCAGATGCTGCTCGGCACGGAGATCGAACTGGCCCATCAAAATCTGCAAAGCATTGACGTCACCGGCTCCGTCGAGCGTGTGGACCAAATCCACCTCCTTTATGCGCTCTCCGCCTACCGCCAGGGCTTGATTGACAACCTGCGCGCCACGCTGCCCAGAATCTCCAAACCTGAAAACCTGCCGCCGGGACAACGCACGCTCTACGCCGCCTTCCTCAAGCTCTCCGGGGGCGATGCGGGGCGCGCATTCCGTCTCGTCGAGCGCGTGCCTCCGCCCCTGCTGCTTCCGGAGGAAAAAGTCTTCCTCCAACGCGCCCTTTGAAGCCTCGTCAGGACAACGCCACGATCACCTCTATCTCGATCAGCGCCCCAAGCGGCAAACCAGCCACCGCCACGGTCGAACGCGCAGGTTTGTGACCTTCAAAAGCGGCCTCGTAAATCGGGTTCACCTTCGGAAAATCCGCCATCGAGGTCAGAAACACCGTCGCCTTGACCACGTCGCGCATGCTGCGGTTTTGCGAGGCGAGCAACGCGCGGATGTTGTTCAACACCTGCACCGCCTGATGCTCCACATCGGTCGCCGTGATCTTCCCGGCGGCAGGATCAATGGGAATCTGGCCGGAGCAGAACAGAAAGCCGCCCTGTTTCACTGCTTGCGA
>NZ_JBIIHA010000030.1:0-58053 GCF_044236155.1 Prosthecobacter sp. | reverse complement strand
TATTTAGGAATCTATGGCTCTTATAACACGGGCCAGCTTGGGCACCGCCAACTGATAGCTTGGATGTAATTCCATTCTTCTCGCTACACCAGTTGCTCTATCTGTACAATTTTAAAACACGCCCTAACTTTTAACTTTTAACTTTTAACCCCATCACTCACCAGGAGCTCAAGTCGTCGTGCAACTGGTCCATCTCCCTCGAGAACTCCGCACGTTCCGGCATGTCGGGTGAACCGTAAGGCACGATCTCGACCACGTTCTTGCGCAGCGCCGTGATGCCACTGCCGCCATCCGGGTTCTGGATGCACTTCCACGCGCAATCGGCAAAGCGTGCGGCGAGGATGCAGTCCTGCGGTGTGGTGTGGCCGCCGCGTTGCAGGTGGCCAAGCACGGATGGGCGCACTTCGAGGTCGGGGAAGGGAGCTCCAGGGCGTTGGAAATACTGCTGGAAGGCATCCATGAGCACATAGGCGCGGTTGCGCTTCTGCGGCGGGTCAAATTTCACTCCCTCGGCGACAAGCACGATGGCGTGGCCGCGACCACGGGTCATCGCGCCCTCGATCTTCGCGGCGAGGCGTTTCATGGCCTCCTCGTTCAGTGGTCCGGGCTCCGGCGTGATGATCATCTCTGCGCCTGAGGCCAGGCCGGCCATGCGCGCGAGGTCGCCGCTCTCACGGCCCATCGTTTCCAGCACCATGACGCGGCGATGGCTGCGGGCGGTGTCGATGAAATGATCCACGGCCCAAACGAGCGTGTGAACGGCCGTGTCCACGCCCAGCGCCATGTCAGTGAACTGCAGGTCGTTGTCGATCGTGGCCGGAATGCCGATCACGCGCAGGTCGCTCTCGTCGGCGAGCAGTTTCGCGCCGGTGAGCGAGCCGTCGCCGCCCACAACGACGAGCGCGCGCACGTTCAGGCCCTTGAGCAGCTTGATCACCTTCGCGCGCACTTCCTTCTCATGAAATTCGAGGCAGCGTGCGGAGCCGAGGATGGTGCCGCCTTTGCCCATGATTCCGCTCACGCTCGCATGGTCCATCTGGATGATGTGGAGCTGCTCGGAGATCAATCCCGCGCGGCCGGTGTGGCTCGCGATGTCCTTTTTCAAACGAACGAGCGCCTCCGCGTCTCCATTGATGGCCCGGGCGGTGCGCACGAGGCCGCGGTAGCCGTCACGGATGCCAAGCACGGCGATCTTTTCACGGTTCAGGCCGAGGCGCACGATGGCGCGGAGAAAGGCGTTCATTCCGGGCGCGTCGCCGCCGCTGAAGAGCACGGCCACGGATTGTTCGGGATAGGCTGGGATCATGGTGGTTGGGGGGCTTGCCATAGCGAGCCGCCGCGGTGGCGCAACAATGACGAAATCCGAATGAGGAATGACGAAGGGGCTGCGTCTCCGGGCATTCCTCATTCTGGTTTCCTCATTCTTCTCCTCTTGCCAGCCATTACCCCCGTGTTAAGGCCCCTTGTGCCCCCCGCCGTCGCCACCACGCTGTTTCCGCTCATTGCCGCTTTGCTGTATGCGTTCGGGGCGCTGGTGTTGAAGCGCTCCAGTGATCTCGGCGTCGGACTCTGGCGCACCACGTTTGTGGCCAACCTCATCGTCGCGGGGCTCTTTTCTCTGCTCTGGCTGCTCGGCGGTCCGCCGGTGGAAAAGGAACTGCTCTGGCAGCCCGGCGTGATCGCCCTGTGCCTCTTCGTCGGTCAGTTGACGCAGTTCCTCGCGCTGGAAAAAGGCGATGTGTCCGTCGCCGTTCCCGTGTTCGGCCTCAAGGTCATCTTGGTGGCCTTTTTCACGCCCATTCTCATCGGCGAGGCCGTGGGTGTGAAGCTCTGGGTCGCCGCCGTGCTCAGCGTGCTGGGCATCACCTTTCTGAACCGCAAGGATGCCGGCAAACCGCCGCAGCATCTGCTGATCACCTTCATCGCCGGCGGAACAGGCTCGGTGTGTTTCGCGGTGTTTGATGTGCTTGTGCAAAAATGGGGGCCGCACTGGGGTGTGGGCCGCCTGCTGCCCTGCATTTTCTGGATCAACGCCCTGCTGTCCTTCGGACTTGTCTTTCGTTTCTCAGCGCCGCTCAGCAAGGTGCCCGCCAAGGCCTGGCCCTGGCTGCTTGGCGGTTCCGCATTGCTCGGCATCCAGAGCATTACGTTCGTCAGCACGCTCGCCGTCTTTGGCAAGGCCACGAACGCGAACATCGTCTATGCCTCGCGCGGACTGCTCAGTGTCGCGCTGGTGTGGATGGTCGGGCACTGGTTCCACAACACCGAGCAGCATCTCGCCCCCGCCGTCATGCGCTGGCGCCTGGCAGGCGCGCTCATGATGATGAGCGCGATCGTGCTGGTGGTGGTGTGAAGCCTCCACGGCAAGCCGCCTGTGCCACCGCACGTTTAGAAGGCATGAAACCGCTCTTATGCCTCCTCGCCTGTGTTTCTCTCGTGCCTGCGGCTGGGGTGGAGCCTCAGCCATTTCTCTCCGCTACGCAGCGCCTCATCGATGCGACGAGTTTTCTCGGGACGCCGTTCAGCGACGATGAAATCATCACCTTGAGGACGGCCATCTCGCAAAACGACGCCGCAGCAGTTGAGAAGGCCCAGGCGGTTCTGGATGCGCATGCGTTGTTTCATGTCACGATCACGCCGGAGCAGCGGGTGAAGGTCGAGCGCGGTGCCGCCAAGCCCGTGCTCGATGAAGCGGGCTGGCGTCAGTATCTCGTGCGCGTCGATAACGAAGCCGGTGTCACCGCGAGGCTCGCGGTGAGCAGTCCGCAGGCGAAGGAGATGTATGTGAAAGGCTCGCCGCCCGTCGCGCCGCATGCGAAGCCGAAAGATCCCGGTGAACCAGCGATCTCGGCACGCTGGCTCGATTTGCAGATGTTCGAGCAGCCGCCGATGCAGCCGACTTTGAGCGGTCTGAACCTCGAATACCGCATCATCCAGCTCTACAGCCGCGACGCCGGCAAACGCGATGCCACCTTCAGCTTCGACACCGGCCAGGGCACGCAGGATCTCGGCTTTCGCAATGAAACGAGCGTGCTTTTTGATTGCCAGCCGGCGCGTGAGGTGAAACTGGCCATCACCGATGAAAATGGCAAGCCGTGCATCGCGGAGCTGCTCATCAAGGACAAGGCCGGGCGCGTGTATCCGAGCCAGATCAAGCGCCATGCGCCAGATTTCTTCTTCCACCCGCAAATTTATCGTGGAGACGGCGAATCGCTCAAACTGCCCGATGGCGAGTATGACGTGGTTTTTCGTCGTGGACCTGAATCGCTTCCGGAGACGCGAAAAGTCGTCATTTCAGGCCAGAACACCTCCTCGAGCTTCCAAGTGAAGCGCTGGATCGATCCGTCGAAACTCGGTTGGTGGAGCGGTGATCATCACATCCATGCGGCGGGCTGTGCGCACTACTCCGTGCCATCGCAGGGCGTGCATGCGCCGGACATGGCGCGGCATTGCATGGGCGAAGACCTCAAAATCGGCGCGAATCTGACGTGGGGCCCGTGCTTCGATTATCAGAAGCAGTTCTTCACCGGCACCGAGGACAAGGAATCGCGCTATCCGTTTTTGCTGCGCTACGATGTGGAGGTCAGTGGCTTTGGCTCGCACAAGAGCGGCCATCTTTGCCTGCTGAAACTGAAGGAGCAGATGTATCCCGGCGGCGACTCGACCGCACACTGGCCCACGCTTTGCCTGAACACGCTGAAGTGGGCGAAGAAGCAGGGCGCGCTCACCGGCCCCGCGCACAGCGGCTGGGGCCTGCAGCCGCTCGCCGAAAACGACCCCGCTCGCGGCCAGCAATACAAACTCGGCATGCAAAGCGCCACCGACGAGCTGCCGAACTACATCATCCCGCCCTTCAATGGCATCGGCGCGTGCGAATACATCGTCGATGTCACGCACATGGTCGAAGGACCGGACGGCAAACCCGTGCCTGCCGTCGATTTCCTCTCAATGGTCGATACGCCGCACACCTGGGAGCTGAACATCTGGTATCACACGCTCAATGCCGGCTTCCGCACCCGCATCAGCGGTGAGACCGACTTCCCCTGCATCTACGGCGAGCGCGTCGGCCTCGGCCGCGCCTACGTGAAGCTCGACGACAAGCTCACCTACGACGCCTGGTGCGAAGGCATCCGCGCCGGTCGCGCCTACGTGAGCGATGGCAAGAGCCACCTCATCGACTTCAAGGCGAACGACGTCGAACTCGGCGTGAACGGCAGCGAATTGAAGCTCGCCAAGCCCGCAACGGTCAAAGTCACCGTCAAAGCCGCTGCGCTGCTCGATGCGCAGCCGCATCCAGAAATCAAAAACGCCCCCGCCGGTCAAAAGCCCTTCTGGGACCTCGAACGCGCGCGAATCGGCACTTCACGCGAGGTGCCTGTCGAACTCCTCGTCAACGGTGTCTCCGTTCAAAAGCAAACCATCGCCGCCGACGGTGAGATGCGCGATCTCACCTTCGACGTGCCGATCGAAAAGAGCTGCTGGCTCGCCCTCCGCATCCGCGCCAGCTCCCACACCAATCCCATCTTCGTCCTCGTGAACGACAAGCCCATCCGCGAAAAACAAAGCCTCGAATGGTGCCTGCAAAGCGTCGATCAATGCTGGTCTCAGAAAGAAAAGCTCATCGACGCCAAAGAGCACGAAGATGCCGTCGCAGCGTATGAGCACGCTCGGAAGGTCTATCGCGAGCGGTTGGCGGAGTGAAGTATTTGACCATCAACTGTAGGAGCATTGTCCAAATTCCAAGTGGACAGGTTTAATAGTTGGTGGCGTCTCGGATGTAAGCAGATGCGGCCCGTATGTTGCAAATCCAAGGTCGCCAACGCCGAGCCCCCATAGAAAGAGTTCAATGCCGACTGTTGTTGGTCGGAAGAACCGAAAGTGTGTTAGCGGCTGGTCACGAATTTTTGGATTGGGATTGATGACGGAAGCGCCTTCTTCTACGAGTCCTTTCTGCTGTAAGCCAATAAAGGCATGCTCTGAAATTTGTTTGGGGTCCTCATGTGCCGTGAACTCCATCGCTTCATTGTATTCAGCAGCGTTGATCAACACGGTGGCCCCATGTCCACGACGAACCCAATCCAAGATTTGTGCTACGGTGTCTTCGCTAAAAGTGAGGATCGAGCTGTAAAGAAGATAGTGTGTCCTGATCTGATAGGAGGAAAGCGATGTAACGAGAGCGCAATGGGCGACAGCTCTATCGTCGCGCGACACAGGGCTCTTCCCCGAGGCTAGAACGCCACCAAGATACTGAGCCCCCAATTCATCTTCGCAGAAATATCCTTCCATCAATATGTCCTTCAGAAGTCGTGGTGCCACCTGCCCTTCAGCTTTTCCGAGTGCTTTGATTCGATCTGCGGCGATCGAGAAAATCCTTTTGAGGTTTTTAACCCCAGCTTCCGAGTAAGAGGCCAATTCACCGCCGATATATTTCGCGGATGGTCCACAGACATCATAAAGCAGCTTGGAACCCAGAGCGGCAGCAACTCCGGTTGAGGTAATGAGTTCATCAGACATGGTGAAAAGTGAGTGCCACAAAAATTGCGAACCGAAAGCCCCGTGGTGGTCAAATTGATCCCGGAGGGATCAAAGAGGGTAGCCAGGGGCAAGTCTGCGTAGCAGACGCCGCCCCTGGAATACCAAAACAGTCAGTCCCCCAAGGCCGCATGCCGGAGGTATGCGAGAGGTGTTCGCGAATCCGGCGTGAACGAGGAGCGGGTGAACGCCTCTTGCATCCCTTCAGGATGCGGCCTTGGGAAGGGGCGGTATTGTTCGTGGTTCCAGGGGTGGCGCTCGCTTCGCGATCTTACCCCTGGCTACCCTCTTTGATCCCTTCGGGATCGGGGTTGGGCACATTGTTCACGCTTCAGCGTGTCTGAACTACCTATACTGACACGCTGAAGCGTGAACAACGTACGACCTGCGGACGCTACTCCTCCTGCACGATCACAAACGTCCTCGCGCTCAAACCGCTCGCTTCATCGCGCAGTTCGATTTCGTGGCGGCCAGGTTTGAGGATGGCGAAGGTGTGGGTGTCTTCGGTGCGGAGTTCGAGAGTTTTGCAGCTCCAGCGTGGCTGGGTTGATCCCGTGGCTTGCAGTAACAGGCGGTTGCCGTTGTTGCGGATGTCGGGATCGAGGATGACGACGGTGCCGGGAATGGGATTGGTGATGCGCAGCGTCGGACGCGCATCGGTTTCGGCGGTGGTGACGAGATCGCCGAGCCAGTTGGCGCTGCTTTGCACCCAGTCGGCGTATTCTCGCGGCAGGATGGCGCGGCCACGGGCGTCGTAGTCGCTCGCCTGAGCCACGGGCGGAAAGTTGTCGTCGGCGAAGAGTTCCTCGCGGCTCACACGCGCGGGCGGCGTCAGTGGCGTGAGGCGTTTGCCGGTGCGCGGGTCGATGCGCACGTGTTTGATGGCCGCAGGACGCGCAAACCACGAGGCAGGATGTTTTTCGTGCAGGTGAAGCATCACATCTCGGAAGATCGGACCTGCGCCGGTGACGCCGCTGACGTCTTGCATCGGCGTGTTGTCGAAATTGCCGACCCAGACACCGACGGTGAACTCGGGCGTGTAACCGAGCGTCCAGTTGTCGCGAAAGGTGGAGCTGGTGCCGGTTTTGACGGCGCACTTGAACGGCAGACGCAGCACGGAGTGACTGCCGAACTCCATCTCGCGCGCCTGGTTGTCGCTGAGGATGTCGGCGATGAGCCAGGATTCGTTTTCGCCGAGCAGGCGGCGTTCTTCGCTCGTGGGAGCATCGGCACGCAGCGTCCACGGCTTGAACCGACCAAGTCGAGCGAGGCAGGCGTAGGCGTTGGCGAGTTCGATCAAACGCACGGAGGCGTTGCCAATCGTGAGGCCGAGGCCGTAGTGCGAGGCGTCTTCGTTCAGCGTGGTTAACTCGAGTTCGCGCAGGCGTGGCAGCAGCGTTTCCGCGCCGCCGATGGAGTCGAGCACGCGCACGGCGGAGATGTTGAGCGAATTGCCGAGAGCGTGGCGAAACGTCATCGGTCCGTAGCTGCGCAGGGAGTAGTTTTCCGGCTTGTAGGTGCCGCTGGTGGTGGCGAACTCGATGGGAAGATCCGCGACGATGCTCGCAGGAGTCGCGCCGCGCTCGAAGGCGATCAAATACGTGAAGGGCTTCATCGCTGAGCCAGGCGAATGCGGTGCCCACGCGCCGTTGAGCTGGCCGCCGTTCTTCGCGAAGAAGTCGCGAGAGCCAGCCAGCGCGAGCACGGCACCCGTGGCGTTTTCAATCACCACAACGGCTCCATGGGTGACGTGGCGGCCCTTCAGCGCCTCCAACCGCTGTGCGACGATGGTTTCGACCTGCTGCTGCAACGCGATGTCGATCGTGGTGCGAATGATGGGTGCGGTGGAATCGCCGCGCAGCATCTCAATCGCGTGCGGGGCCTCAAAACCGCCGCTGAAGCGCTGCAGCACGATGTTTTGACTCACAGCGACACGATGCTGCTCGTCATCGAGCCAGCCGAGTTCGCGCATCTTGTCGAGAATGCGGCGCTGGCGCGGCAGAACGGCCTCCAGCTTGCGAAACGGGTTCAATCGCACGGGAGACTGCGGCACGGCGGCGAGCAGCGCGCATTCGGCAGGCGTGAGATCGTTCAGCGGCTTGTGGAAGTAACCGGAAGCGGCCGTGGCCGCGCCGTTCATGAGATTGCCGAAGGAAATGCGGTTCGCGTATGCGGCGAACACCTCCTCGCGGTCCCACGACATCGCGAGACGACGTGCTTGCAGCGCTTCGATGACTTTGACCCCGAGTGTGCGCCCGCTGGAGCGTGGCGCGGTGTTTTTGATGAGCTGCTGGTGAATTGTCGATGCGCCGGAGACGATGCGTCCGCTGCGTGCATTGTCCCAGGCCGCGCGGCCGATGGCGATCAAATCGACACCGCCGTGGGAGAAGAAGCGTTTGTCCTCGGCGGCGAGGAAGGCATGAACGAGCGTGGCCGGAATCTCAGCGAACTTCACCGGCGGGGCGGAGCGCGTGCCGTCTTCGTTTAGCAAATGCCGCAGCGGTGTGCCATCGCGTGCGAGGTAGAGCGTGGAGGCTGGCGTAGGTTTCGATAGTGCGTCCGGCAGCGGCACGAGCCAGGGCGCGCCCCACCAGCCGGCTGCCGCAAGAACGAGCAGGGTGATGAGGGTGGCTTTCCAGCGGCGGCGCATGGGGAAAGGAACGCGAGGGCAGGATGAAATCCAGCGCGGTGTTCTTGACCGTGGGCGTCAGCAGCGGAGCATGCGCGGCGCATGAACCCGCCACCAACCATCGCCTGCCTCGGTCCCGAGGGCAGTTTTTCGCATCTGATCACGCAGATGCGCTTTCCCGGCGTGGCGGTGAGCCTGCGGGACAACGTGGGCGATGTGTTTGACTTCCTCGCCTCGAATCCGGACGCGCTGGGCATCGTGCCGATCGAAAATTCATCCGGCGGGTTCATCATCGACACGGTGGATCGCCTGGTGGATGCGCGTTGCACGCTGCACATCATCGAGGAGCTGACGCTGGACGTGAAACTGGCGCTGCTGGGCCGGGAAGGGGATAAAATCGTGTCCATCCACTCGCATGCGATGCCGTTCTACCATGGCGATGACTGGCTGAAGGCGAATTACCCGGATGTGAAGCGCGTGGTGGAGCCGAGCACGGCCAAGGCGGCGGAAAAAGCGGCGGCGACACCCGGCGCGGCGGCGATTGGCCCGCGACAGAATGCACAGCGGCATGCATTGCAGATTCTACATTTTCCCATCGCGGGCGAGGTGCCGAACATCACGCAGTTTTATCTGATCGGGCATGCGGCGAACACGCCGTCGCTCGAACACAATCGCACCGGGCTCATTGTCGAGCTTCCGGACCGTCCGGGCAGCCTGTGCCGCTTCCTGACACCACTCAGCGAGAACGACATCAACATGAAGCGTCTCGAATCGCGCCCGATTCGCGGCCAGCCGAACAAATACCGCTTCTACATCGAGATCGAAGGCTCCGAGGCCGATCCACGGGTGCAGAAGGCACTTGATCAAACACGGGCGGATGGTGCGATGATCCGCAGTGTGGGGTCGTATTCGGCGGAGCGGAGGTTTGAGTCGTGAATCCTTCCATGAAAAACATCCTCACCTGTCTGTTGGCCTTGTCGGTCAGCCTCCATGCCGTCGAAACCATCTCCAAACGTGCGAGCGAGATCGATCCGCGTGCCAAGGAGCATCCAGAAATCGACTTTGTGTTCACGGACAAGAAGGGCAAGCCGCAGGACATGCAGAACGCGAGTGTGGACACGAAGGTGAAAGCGCAGGGCAAGCTGGTGATCTGGCTGATGGGTCACAACGCGGGACTGTTCGAGCGTCTGAACAGCTACGGGCTGCATGCGATCCAGGTGCATTACGCGAACAAGTGGTTCGGCATCATTCCGGCAGCACGACGCGATGATGGCAAGACTTTGGGCGACATCCGCCTCGAAGCGTCCATCGGCGAGGATCGCAGTGATCTGGTGAGCATCCCGCAGCCGGACAGCATCATGGAGCGCTCGTTTCAATTCGTGAAATGGCTGTCCAAGGAGCATCCCGAGGGCAAGTGGAAGCAGTTCATCAGCGCGGATGGCAAAGGCCTGGACTGGAACAAGGTGATCCTCTCCGGTGCCTCTCACGGCGCGACGACGTCGGCGCGATTTGCGAAGCATCAGAAGGTGGACCGCGTGGTCTGCTTCTGTGGGCCGCGGGACAATTACGAAAGCTGGCAGTCACTGCCGTCGGCGACGCCGGGGAATCGCATCTTTGGCTTCAGCCACGTGCTGGACGGCGGCTGGACGGGCGATCATTACTGCCGCTCGTGGGAGATGATGGGACTGCATGAGTTCGGGCCGATTGTGAATGTGGACAAGGTCGTGCCGCCGTTTGAAAACAGCCGTCGACTCATCACGGACGCGGATGTGAAAGGCGATGACAAACGCGCTCATAGCTCCGTGACGCCCGGAGGAGCTGCGGTTAAGGACAAGGACGGTAAATTCATCCACGAGGCGGTGTGGAAGTATCTTTTTAACCATCCCGTCGATCAAACCGGCACTCCGACCCCGCCGGACGCGGATTGCGAGAAGGATCAGAAGAAGTGATCCGTTTCCTCCGCCCTCAATCACACCTCCAACCCGAATACTCATGTTCCTCTCGATTCGTTTCCTCTCTGCCGCCGCCGTGCTCAGCCTCGGTGCTGTTTTGAATGCCGCCGACAATCCCTTCGTGGGTCGCTGGGCGCTGACGATCCCTGGCGGAGGTGCGGGATGGCTCGGTGTCGAGTCGAAGGATGGTGCGCTGAGTTCCAGCGTGCTGTGGGGTGGCGGCAGCGTGGTGCCGACGGCCGCGACAAAGCTTGATGGCGATACCTTGATCGTGACACGTGAGCAGAAGAACAAGGAAGGCAAAGTCACCACGGAAACGATCACCGCAAAGATCGACGGCGATGTTTTGAAGCTCACGACCTCCAAAAAGAACGCCGAGGGCAAGGCGGTCGGCCAGCCGGCGGAGTTCACCGGCAAACGCATCGCGGATCTGCCGCCCGCGCCTGATCTCTCCAAAGTGAAGTTCGGCGCGCAGATCCAGCTCATGAATGGCAAGGACCTGACCGGCTGGCGCCTGCTGAAGGAGGGCGCTGACAATGGCTGGAGCGTCGTCGATGGCGTGCTGCAAAACCGCGTCACCAAGGAAAAGGGCAAGCACTTCGGCAATCTGCGCACGGACGCGGAGTTCGAGGACTTCAATCTGAAGACGGAAGTGCGCACGCAGGAGGGCAGCAACAGCGGCATCTACCTGCGCGGCATTTACGAGGTGCAGATCATGGAGAGCTTTGGCAAACCGCTCGACTCCCACCACATGGGCGCGCTGTATAGCCGCATCACGCCGAGCGTGAACGCGGAAAAGCCGATCGGCGAATGGCAGACGCTGGACATCACGCTGGTGGATCGCCACCTCACGGTGATCCTGAATGGCAAGACGATCATCGACAACCAGCCCGTGCTCGGCTGCACCGGCGGCGCGATGACGAGCGATGAGTTCAAGCCCGGCCCGATTTATCTCCAAGGCGACCACACAAACGTGGACTACCGCAACATGCTGCTGCGTCCGGTGGTGAAGTGATCGCCGCCCGGTTTACACAGCCGCCAGACGCTCCATCACGCACTTGATGGCCTTCTGGCGGTTGTCCACGGCCAGCTTCTTGAAGATGTGCTCAAGATGATGGTTCACGGTTCTGGAAGCGATGGCCATCTGCTCGGCGATCTCCGGAGCCGTCTTTCCTTCACAAACCCAGTGCATCACCTCGGCCTCGCGCTCGGTGAGGCCCAGCGACTGCAGGCGGTCGATGGACGTTTTGGCCGATTCCTCCCGGATCAGCAGAAAAAAGCGCTCATCCTTCTGCCTCGCGAGCGACATCACCACACGACGCTCGCCCTGGCAGAGTTCCAAAGGGGCGACGCCCAAGCCTTTTTCAGCCGCCAGCCGTTCGAGCCACTCTCTTACCGGCGGTGGGAGGATGTAGTGCGAGCCGCCCGGGGCTCGTTCGAGTGACTTGCCAAAAAACCAGTGCGCGGGTTTTTCGCCTTCGAGGATGGCGCCCTCCTCCGTGGCGATGATGAGTTCGCATGCCATCGCAGGCAGATGGGTCTCGTCCGTGGCCGGAACCGCCACTTGGGTGGTTTTGCCGACGATGGTGCTGTGGTGCGGCGGATTCTGGCTGCTGTTATGAAAAACGATGCGGTGGTTGGCGATACGAATTTCATCGCCGTCACGCAGGCGGCGGGCGCTGGTGAGCCGGATGCCGTTGACCAGGATGCCGTTGCGGCTGCCGAGGTCGTTCAGCCACCAGTCGTCGTTGTGATTCATCAGCAAGGCGTGGCGGCGGGAAACCTGCACGTTGTTGATTTGCAGGTCATTATCAGACCGGCGACCGATCACACAGGGGCCGGAAAGCCGCAACGAACCGCTTCCCCATTTCAAACATGCCTGGCCGGCTTCAGCCCTGGTTGACGCTGACATGGAAGGATTTAGCGCGGGATGCCGAAATTCGCAACGACTGCAAAAAAGTTAGCCAATATGGGAAGGTCTGCCCATAGCGCGTTTTTCGGTTCAGGGCCATGGATGTCACGTTTTCCCTTTGCAGGCCATGAAATCATCCGTTTCCGCCCCGGTTCAGCCGCTTTCATCGAGAGCCTGCGCGCTGCTTGGCGAGGAGCCGCAGAGACGTTCATGCATATCGGGAATCCGCGGCTCTCAGCGGCCGTTTTGCATGCTCTGCGTTCATTGCCCGAAGTGCGCGGAGAACCCGCACGCCGTCACCTGCGAGCTGTGCGCTGCCTGTCAGATGTGCGCCATGTATCGGAACGGGGAATGAGCTGGGCGGCGGGAACGTGGGGCGGATGCCATCACGCGCCGCGCTGCTTCTTCATCACCCGATACACCAGCCACGCGGCGATGTTGATCACCGCCATCGCTGCGAGCAACTGGGCAAAGGTGGACGCCAGGCTGCCTTTGCCCAAACCGCTGCCCACGAGGCTAAAGGCCACGTTCAGCGGCAGATAACCCAGCGCCGTGCCGAGCAGGAAGCGCGAATGCCGCACTGGCGTCATGCCGAGCAGCACATTCAGCACGAGACCCGGCACCATGAGCTGCCGCACCCAGAACACACGCATGATCGAGGGCTTCTTCAGCAACTTCTTCAACCACGGCCACTTCTCCGCGCGTGACTCCGCTGCGCGGCGGAATCCATGCCGCGACAAAACGAACGCCCCATACGAGCCGCACGTCGAGCCGATCAGCGACAGTACCAAGCCCTCGCCAAATCCGAAAATCAGGCCCGCTGCGGCACACATCGGCAGTCGCGGCACGCCGAGCATCACCACCACGGCACAAGCCGCGACGAAGATACCATGCGCCATCCAGCCAAACTCGCGCACGAGGCCTTTCCACGTCTGCACATTCGTGATCCAGGCCTTCAGCGGTGTGAAATGCGCCAGCGCCATGAACGCGGCCACCAGCAGCACCGCGAGCAGCACCTGCCGTGTCTCTTTGTTCAGGGCACGCGACGTCTCCTGCTCCACTTCCGTGGCAATCGTGACATCGAGCTCCTCCGGCTCCTGCGTGGGATCGTCAGGCATCGGCTGTTATTGCAGCTTCCACAGCTTCGCGTCGCTGCGCACAAAGATCGCGCCGTCGGAGATCGCCGGAGTCGTCAAAACGGTCTCCTTCAGCTCGATCTCCTGTGTCACTTTGCCCTCGGGGGCATCAGGGTCGATGGATTGGAAGATGCCGCGCTCGTTCACGATGTAGATGCGCTTGCCAGCCGCCACCGGTGAACCACTGAACGGCCCTTTCAAACGCAGCTTCCACGCCTCATCGCCATTCTTCGCGCTCGCCTTGATCAGCACTCCGGCACCGTTCACGACATAAAGGTGATCACCGAGCACTAGCGGACTTGCCGTGCCGGGGTTCAGCTTCTCGTTGCGCCAAAGCTGCGTCACCGCGCCCTTCTCCGGCGACAGCGCCGTGATGCCCTTCGACACCGCATAGAGCAAATCGCCATGCACCACGCTCGATGGGATCGTGCTGGCGCCATCTTCGTAATTCCACACCGTTTTGCCGGTCGCAGGATCGACGCCGAGGATGCCCTTGCTGGATTGCAGCGCCGCCACGCCTTTCCAAAGCGTCGCGCTGGTCCAGTTCGCCGCCTTCGGGCGCTCCAGTTTCCATTTGTTGCGCCCGGTGGCCACATCGAGGCCTGCTGCGAAGGACTCACTGTCATTTTCGCTCTGCACCACCAGCGTGCCGTCGATCACCACCGGCGACTGCGACATGCCGAGGCTGTTGCTCGCGTTCGGATAATCAAACGTCAGCCCGCGCAGCCAAAGCAGGTTGCCATCGAGGTCGAAGGCGAACAGGTCGTTCGACGAAAACAGCGCAAACACGCGGTCGCCATCGCTGCAGGGCGTGTTCGCGGCCACGCAGGTCTTGCTGTGCGACATCGTGCGGCCGGTGGCGCGCATCGCACGCTCCCAGCGCTTCGATCCATCCTTCGCATTGAAGCAAAACACATGCAGCGTCTCCTGGCCGGGGCCGCTGGAGCAGGTCACAAAGACTTTGTCGCCCACCACAATCGGTGCCGACAGCCCGCGCCCCGGCAGATCGGCCGTCCACGCGATCTTCAGCTCCTCTGCAGGCGCTTTCGCCTCCGTGGAGACCGCCGCCGCATTCGGGCCGCGGAATTGAAGCCAGTCCGCCTTTACCAAGCCCGCTGCCAGGCACATCGAAACACACATCGAGATCGTTTTCATAGTCGTCATTCAGTTGATGGATCATTTCGCCGCCACGATCGCTGTCCCCGTCGCATCGCACACGCGAAGCTGGAACTCCCACTCCGTGGTCCACTGCTCTGTCTGCTCGTTCTGGCAGCACTTCACCAGGATCGTGTTCTTCCCCTTCTTGAGCTGACACGGCAGCTTGTATTGATCCAGCTTCGCGCCGCGGTGGTATTCGTCACGGGCAAAGAGCAGCTCGCCGTTCAGCCATACCTTCCAGCCGTTCTTGCAGCCGATGCGGATCTCTGCCGTGCGATCCTCCGTGCTGAGAAAATCCGTCGCCGCGTAGCCAACGACGCTCTTCTCCATGCCGAAGGGCTTGTTGAAGTCGATCTTGCCGTACTCATCCTTGCTCGTGAAATCGACCCACTTCGCCGCCTTGCCCTTGCCTTCGTAGCTCGCATCAAACTTCAGCTCCTTTTCCGGCGGATAAACGGTGTCGAAACCGCCGCGATCCGCGTTGCTGAACGGCGCGATCATCTTCCAGCTCATCAGGAAGCCGAAATGAGACGGCAAATCCACGGTTTGTCCCAGATCACGCAGCTTCTTGGCCAGCGCCTTGATCTGATCCTCGTCGCGAGCGCCGCCGAGACCCTTCTGATAAGCCACGATCGCAGCCTCCTTGTCCTTCTTCTCCAGGGCCGCATCACCGGCCTCGATCAGCTTCGCCACCGGATGCCGCCGCAGATCGCTGCTCACGTCATTCAGCAGCGTCGGCGTCAAATCCTCCGCCAGCTTCGCGTTCCCACGCTGGATCAGGTCAAACGCCACCACGCGGGCACCGGGGCTGTTCTGCGTGTCCTTCAAAAAGGCCACCAGCGCGTCAACCGGCATCTTCTTCGCCTTCAGCGCCTCATCAGCGATCACACCCACCGCCGCACGCAGCCAGTTCTCCGCCAGCGGGTTGGCTCCGTTCATGCCCTTGAGCACCTCCGGCAGGTTTGCTGCATCCGCCTTCACGATTTGCTGCCACGCCTTGCCTGCTGCCTCGTTGCCCTCGCCTTCCTTTTGGACGCTTCGCAGCGCCTCGATCGGTTTCGACAAATCCTCCGCCGCGAGCAGCGGCAGACTGGCGACGGCAAACAAAAGGGCGGGAGTCAGTTTCATGGAAGAACGGCGGATGCTTTCACAAAGAACGCCGCACGCCAAGCACCAGTTTCGGCTCAAAGTAAAGAGCTTGGACATTCCATGGCCAACAACATGCCATGTGAGCATGCTTTGTGGGAAGTTGACGGTGTTACCGCTCTCGCCGTATTGGAGCCGTATGCCTACTACCTCTGAAAAAGCAGCCAGTTTGTTCGCATACCTACGTGAATTGGCAAAACTCCGGCTTTCGACAGTGCGCGACTGTCGCGACTATGAGGAAGTTCTTTGGTTTCACGAAGTCCCTGAAGAACCGCAGTGTGCAAGCATCGCGCGATCCAACGAACCGGACGACAGCGAACCGTGGCTGAAAATCGAGCGCGTCGACGAGCCATCGTGCCCGGAGCCTCCGCAGATTTGTGCTTCCTGGATCGACTCATCTGCACTGCGCGACAGTTCGGCGGCACCGCGCCTGCGAGAAGAAATCGCCAGGCCGAACGCAAATCCCGATGAGCCACCCGTGCTTCACTCGCTGCGCGATCATCCAAACGTAAAGCGCGAGTGGGACGCATATGTCCCCGAGGAGTGGGAGCCGTGGGCACCGAAGCACCGGCGCTGGCGAACGATTCAGCGTGTCTACGACAAGCTGTTTTCGATGCACCAGATGCTCAAGAAGAGCGGTGAGACCTTTGAGGTGGTTCTGGGTGTCGGCCTGCTAAACTGGCAGATGGAGCGCGGAAGCAGGGTTTTTCGACACCTCCTAGTCGGTCAAGCCAGTCTGCAATTCGACCCGCATCGCGGAGTGTTAAGTGTCGGACCGGGAAGCGACGGAATCCGCCTTTCACTTGAGCAGGATATGTTGGAAGCGGACGAGCGCCCGCTGAATGAGCTTCAAGAAGCCTGCAAACGGGAGGTCGAATCTGTTACTGAAATGCCGTGGCCGTCGACTGCTGTTGAGTTACCACTCCAATCGTACGCTCACGCGCTGAATCGTCGCGGCAGCTACGACTGCTCGCTTGAAAGCCCAACAACTTTGCCGCCGGTGCCTGTGGTCACGTTCGCGCCGGCAATCATTCTGCGTAAACGCACTGCACGGAGCCTCGTCAAACTGCTCGATGACATCGCCCGCCAAATCGCAGCAGGCGGTGATGTCCCATTTGGGGTCCGCCGGTTGTGCGAGATCATCGACGAAAGCGGAGGCAATGGTGGCGAGGGCACAGGCACCGAAGCAAAGACCTCCATCGGCCAAGCCGACGACGAAGTATATTTTCCGCTGCCTGCGAACGATGAGCAGTTTCGGATCGTTCGGCGCTTGGCCGGAGGCCAGGGCGTGTTGGTGCAGGGACCGCCAGGCACAGGCAAAAGCCACACTATTGCGAATCTCATCTGCCACTTGCTGGCAACTGGCCAGCGCGTGCTCGTGACGAGCCAGACACCGCGCGCGCTCAAGGTGCTCGAAGCAAAGGTTCCAACCGAACTCTCGGCTCTTTGCGTCAGCGTTCTAGGCAATGACGCAGGAGCACTCAAGAACCTGCAAAACTCGGTCCACGGAATAACTGATCAACAGCAAACGTGGTTGCCGGAGCAGAACCGCCAGATGATTCAGCTCCTTGCTCGACAGCTTACTGAGAACAGGAAAAGTGTCGCGGTGTTGGAAAACTCAATCCGCCAACATCGTGAAGCGGAGACTTGGCAACATCGCGTTGCATGGGGGGCCTACACCGGCACCGCGTCGGAAATCGCGCAGGGTGTTACGGAGGCAGCCTCACGTTATGATTGGCTGAGTGACGCGATCCGAGAGGAAACACCATTGCCATTTTCTGCCCCTGATTTCGCTGCCTTGCTCGAAGCCTGGCGTCGTCTTTCGCCAGGGAGGCGCGCCGAACTGAAGAGGCCGATTCCGCCAGCCGATAGAGTTCCCGACGTGTCAGCTTTTCTCGGTGCTGTGGACCAAGAACGCGAAGCTCGTGCAGCTGTTGATTCACTCTCCGGGCGTGAAGATTCACCACGTTGTCGGAAGCTACAAGCGGCGGGCGCGAGCGCGACAAGCGCACTCGTTGCCGCAGTGCAGGCGCTTCAGAAGTCCATCTCCGCACTTGAACAATTTCGGATGCCATGGATGCAACAGGCTTTCACCGGAGTCCTCACCGGACACGAGCGAATGTGGCAGGACCTGTTCCAACTCACAACGAACTCGCTGGATGGTTTGCTCGACCGAGCAAGGCAGGCACATAGCCGCGAGGTTGCTCTACCAGACGGCAGCCACCCCAAAGCTGTTTTAGCCGATGCTCGTGACCTGCAGGATTATCTTGTGAAGAATAACAATGAGCTTGGAATTCAGTGGTGGCTGTTTGGTTATAGCTCGGATGTAGTTCGCCGCACGGCATACATCGCTGAAAGCGTGCGTGTGAATGGTCGCCACGCGAAGCGCGCAGAAGTAGTTGGTGAATTGATCGAACATCTTGAGACACAATTGCGTGTTGATGAACTGCGGTTGAATTGGGTCGATGTGCATGAGGTTGCGAGTGGGACCATTGTTCGGCAGGTGAATGAACTTCAAACAATGCGCGATGCACTCGGGGCTGTGCTCGGAATGCGGGACAAATTGGCCGCAGCACGGAGCGCGATTGCTGCGGTATCCGGCCTGATTGAGCCAGCTTGGGACCAACCAATGGAGTTGGATGCACTACTCGCCGATTGTGAAGCGGGTTTTGCGCGGCAACGCCTTGGTGAGGCCACTGCGAAGCTCACGGCCTATAACCAAGCTCTCGAATCGTTTGCCGTGCGCCCGCGGTCGCACCCGGTCGCCGGCAGACTTTCCACGAGCGTGGCCGCCCGCGACCTGCACGCTTACGCTAAGGCGCACGAAGAATGGTCGGCGTTGACTATAGACGCTGAATTGCTCGCGACATTGGAGCAACGCCATGCTGCACTCACCGCTATAGCGCCATTGTTAGCGCGTTTGCTTGCTGAATCATATGCGAATGAGCACTGGGATTCACGTCTCGCAGATGTGGAGGCTGCCTGGCAGTGGGCGCGAGCACGAACCTGGCTCCAGGAGTTTCTCAGTCGGGGCGATCCTATTGTGTTGGAAGAAGAGTTGGCGCGTTTACAAAAGCAACAGCGCGAAACGATGGCCAAGCTCGCGGCAGCAAAGGCATGGGGTCACTGCTTCCTCCGACTTACGGAAAGGCAGAATCAGCATCTGCGTGCTTGGACGCAGGCCATCCGCCGCATTGGTCGCGGCACAGGCAAGCGAGCCGAGCGGCATCGCAGGGATGCACAACAACACCTCGATGCTTGCCGAGAAGCCGTCCCTGCTTGGGTCATGCCGTTTCATCGCATTGCGGAAACTGTTACGGCCTCTGCTGGGGCGTTCGACGTGATTATCATCGACGAAGCAAGTCAGAGTGGCCCGGAAACCTTAGCGTTACTTTATCTCGGGAAACAGATCGTGGTTGTGGGTGACGACGAACAAATCAGCCCCGAAGGTGTAGGTGTGTCTCGTGACGCCGTGGACACGCTGGCCGACCAGTTTCTGGTGGACATTCCCCATCGGGACGCGTTGGGCATCACTTCGAGTCTCTTTCACCAAGCGGCGATTCGTTTCAGCGGGCGAGTTGTCTTGCGAGAGCACTTCCGTTGCATGCCTGAGATCATTCGGTTTTCGAGTGATCTCTGCTATCGCGGCCAACTCGAGCCGCTGCGGCAATACCCGCCGCAACGGCTTGAACCAATTGTCGTTCGCCACATAGCAGATGGATACCGCGAGGGAACCTCCCAGAGCGCACGAAACCCCGTCGAAGCCGAGGCGCTTGTCGAAGCAATCTGTCAGTGCTGCCGAAATCCAGCCTACGCCGACAAAACGATTGGGGTCATTTCGTTGCAGGGCGAGACCCAAGCAAAGCTCATCAATTCGCTTCTTCTAAAGAGACTCACACCTGAGGAGATCGAAGATCGTGAAATCGTATGCGGTGATGCTTACGCATTCCAAGGTGATGAACGTGACATCATATTCCTCAGTATGGTCGCCGCAACAAACGAGCGATTTCAGGCCCTAACAACGGATGCCGCACGTCAGCGGTTCAACGTCGCCGCCAGCCGCGCTCGTGATCAAGTCTGGTTGTTTCATTCAGTGACCCTGAATGACATGAATCCGGCAGATATGCGTTACAAGCTGCTCGCATACTATTCCGATCCGCGCCAAACCCCCGCTGGTGGTCCGGATTGGGAGCAATGCGAAAGCCAGTTTGAACGAAGCGTCGGTCTTCGCATCCATGAACGAGGCTATCGGATTATTCCGCAGTTTGAGCCATTCGGTCCCAACAGCTATCGAATAGACTTCGTTAACGAAGGCAATCGTTCCCGCCTTGCGGTCGAATGCGATGGGCCTCATCACGATGAACCTGAACGAATCACCCAGGACATGGTTCGTCAGCGTCAGCTTGAACGTTGCGGTTGGACGTTCTGGCGGTTGGCCGCATCCGCTTTCTACGCAAATCCCGATGCAGCGCTGGAGTCTTTGTGGCGCAAGCTCTTTCAGATGGACATACATCCGATGCATGGGAGTACGAGGCCTCAAGAGAGCACTGCTGAACAACAAACGACACCGACGCCAACCAAGGCCGCGGTCGCTTCTGCCTATCAAAAGCCAGAGATCAGACACATTCAGGCCGAGTTACTGCCCTCCGAGCAAACCGACCTGTTCAATCAGCCTCAGCCAGCGGATGCTCCCATGCGGCCAATGGCGGGGGCCAACCCAGACGCACTGGACCGCGTATTGTCAGAACTGAACGGCAAGAAGGGCGCATTGCTTCCCCCTGAGTTGCGGAGAGTGGTGATGACGGCAATTCCGATGCGCGAGAAGGTGGCGATAAAAGATGTGGTTAGAACTGTTATGCGAGCACTCTGCATCGAGGGGAGAGGACACGAAATTGCCATTCATGATGCCTTGGAGAAGCTTGTTGAAAGCGGAGAGCTGATAGACAGCCTCACTCAAGTCTGGCGTAAGCCTCCCAATTGAATCTTTTCAGCAAGAAAAGTCACTCGAAGGATCATCACCGCGCCGGTCGTTCCCGTGCGATCATGCGCTTCCTCGTCGCCCTCCTTTCGTCATTCGCCATTTTGCATTCGTCATTTTCGGCGCAGCCGAATGTCATTCTTTTCCTCGCCGACGACCTCGGCTACGGCGATCTCGGCTGCTTTGGCCACCCGATCATCAAATCGCCCAATCTCGACGCCTTCGCGAAGCAGGGCGTCAGGCTCACGCAATGCTACTCCGGCAGCGCCGTGTGCAGTCCTTCGCGTTCAGCCCTGCTCACCGGCCGCACCCCGCATCGCAATGGAGTTTACACCTGGATCGCCGAAGGCGCGGAGGTGCATCTGCGCACCAGCGAGATCACATTGCCCTCTCTATTAAACAAAGCCGGCTACACCACCTGCCACAGCGGCAAATGGCATCTCAACGGCCTCTTCAACAACCCCGCCCAGCCACAACCGGGCGACCACGGCTACGACTGGTGGATGGCCACGCAAAACAACGCTGGCCCCTCCCACGAGAACCCCAGCAACTTCGTTCGCAACGGTCAGCCCGTCGGCCAGATGCAGGGCTACTCCGCGCCGCTCGTCGTCACCGAGGCCATCACCTGGCTCAAAGAGAAGCGCGTTGCCTCCAAGCCCTTCTTCCTCGCCGTTTGGACCCACGAGCCGCATTATCCCATCAAATCCGATCCCAAATTCAAAGCGCTCTATCCCGACCTCACCGATGACATCCAGCGTGAGCACCACGCCAACGTCACGCAGATGGACCACGCCTTCGGCATGCTCATGAAGGAGCTCGACGCGCAGAGACTCGCAGACAACACCTTCATTTTCTTCACTTCCGACAACGGCCCCGAGGGCGACGGCATCAAATCACCCGGCCGTGGCAGCAGCGGAGGCCTGCGTGGCCGCAAACGCGACATGCACGAAGGTGGCATCCGCGTCCCCGGCCTCGCCCGCTGGCCGGGACACATCCCCGCCGCCTCCGTGTGCGACTTGCCCGTCATCGGCAGCGACTTTTTCCCCACCGCGCTCGGCCTCACCGGCGTCACACCGCCCAAAGACCGCGTCCTCGACGGCGTGGACATGCTCCCCGCCCTCACCGGCACTGCCACGAAGCTCGAACGGTCCCAACCGCTCTTCTGGCGACTCCACATGGCCCCGAACGCCAAGATCGCCATGCGCGTCGATGACTGGAAGATCCTCGCCAACGCCGAACTGACCGACTTTGAGCTCTACAACCTCAAGGACGATCCCAAAGAGACCACCGACCTCAAAGACAAGGAAACCGAACGCTTCGCCGCCCTCAAAGCCCGGCTCATCGAGCACAATGCCGCCATCGACGCCGAAGGCCCCGACTGGTGGCAGCGCCTCAGCCCCAACGGCGGCGGCGACCCGAAGAAAGCCGGGAAGAAGAAAAAGAAGAAGACCGACGAATGAGTTCTTCCATCACGCTTGTCGCTTCGCCGACCGCCCGATTAGTCTGCACTCATGCGCTTCCACTTTGGCCCAATCCCTGAGACGCCTGACTTCGTGCCCGAACCACCATGGCGCGCCATGAAGGAACCGACGCCGTGGCTCATGCAATTGCTGGCCGTACCGGTCGCGGTGCTTTCAGGTGTGTTGATTGGGGCGCTTTGGTTTTGGCTCACTCCGTTGAAGGAATTAAGCCGTGCCCCGCTCTTCGGCTTGTGGTTTCTAACAGCCTTCGTCTGGCTCATTCCTGTGCATGAGGCCGTTCATGCGCTCGTTCATCCGGGGCGTGGCCTGTCAGACCGCACCTGCATCGGCCTGTGGCTCTCACGCGGATTGTTCTACGCGCACTGCCATGGCCCGATGAGCCGGAACCGCTTCATCGCCATCCTGATCGCACCGTTTGTCGTTCTTAGCGTTATGCCGTTGATCGGGTGCGCCATCGTCGGCATTACGCACCCGCTGCCAGTTACTGGCTCCATCGTGAATGCATTTTTGGCCTGCGGCGATCTGCTCGGCGTGCTGCTCATCGTCTCGCAGATCCCCCGCGAAGCCACGATCCAGAATCAATCATGGCGCACCTACTGGCACACGAAGTCAGATCACTTCGCCGCCAAGTCGTAACAGAAGATCTGATCCTGGGCACGAATGAGCAGCTTCTTGTCGTGAATGCTCGGATGCGGCCAGCTTGGGCCTTTCACGTTCGGCAGCTTGAAGGTGCCGCCGAGTTTGTAGCCCGAAGGCGAAGCCTCGATGAGGCCCATCGTACCATCCTGCCAGCGGAAGTACAACTCGCCTTCAGCGCTGATCACCGCCGCGCTTTCGCGGCCGGGGCGCTCGCTCTGCTCCCACACGATTTTGCCGGTCTTCCACTCGAGACAGACCGGGATGCCGTTGTTGTGGCCGCTGCCGGCATAAATGTGGTCGCCGAGCCGAACCATGCCGCCGTGGTGGTTTTGGAAGGTGCCCGCCTTGAGGAAATACTTCTCCTCCGCGGCCACACCATCGCCGTCTTTCTTCAACTGAAGCAAAGCCGCGCCCGTGCCGTAGCCGGATGACGTGAACACATAATCATCCCACACCAGCGGCGTGGGGATGTTCGCCGTTCCGTTCGCCACGGCGTTGTAAGTCCAAAGCGTTTTGCCATCGCTGGCACGCACGCTGACGAGTCCGCGTCCCACAAGCGTGATATACTGCTTCACACCGCCGCCGTTCGAGATCACTACGCCGGTGTAACCCGCGCCATCCTTGCCACGCGTGCCCACATCGGCCGGGAGCGACGACTTCCACTTCACCTCGCCCGTTTTCTTGTCCATCGCGGCCACGATGCTCTCATTGCCGCCTGGCACGCCGATGACGAGATCGCCATCGACCAGCGGTGACTCGCTGAAGCCCCAGCCGCTCATGATCAGGCCGCCGAGATCAGCCGTGTAGCTCTTCCGCCAGATGAGTTCACCACTTTTCGCATCGCAGCAGGCCAGGATGCCGTCCTTGCTCACTGCATAGAGCCGCTCGCCATCAAAAGTGGGCGCGCCGTTTGGCTGATCGCGCTTGTCACAGATCACCGTGCTCCAGGCTTCTTGCTGCGTCTTCAAGTCGAAGGCCGTTATCGACACGCCCTCCTTGCGGTTGCCCACCACGAACACGCGGTCGTTGCCCACCGTCACGGAACCCATACCGCCACCCGCGCCTTTGATCTCCCACAACAGCTTCGGACCGTCGGCAGGCCAGGATTTCATCAATCCGGTCTCGTTGGAGATGCCATCGCGGTTTGGACCGCGAAACTGATGCCAGCCGTTCGCCACGGCGATGGTTTGAGCGGAAGCGAGCGAACTCGTCGCCAGAAGCGACCCGATGAGAAAGCGCGAGAGATGCATGCGAGTGGCAAACGCCCGCCAACGGACGCTTTTTCCCACGCAGGCATGAAATCGCCTGCAAACTCGACAGGCGACGAATCAGGGCCACTATGCGCGCCCCAAATTCCCGCATGCTCTCCGTCTCCAACGTCAGCAAAACCTACGCCGGCCGCACTTTGTTCAGCCAGGTGTCTTTTCACATCAATCGTGGTGAGAAAATCGGCCTCATCGGACCGAACGGCGCGGGCAAATCGACCTTGTTTTCGCTGCTGTTGCGAGATGCGGAGCCGGATGAAGGAAAAGTGATGATGGAACGCGGCATCACCTTCGGCTTCCTGCCGCAGGAGAGTGCTCCAATTGACGACGTGACCGTTTTGGAGCTCGCCACAGGTCATCTTGATGAAAACCATCGCTGGGAAGTCGAGCCAAAGGCCAAACGCATCCTCAGCGGCCTGGCGTTTCGCGAATCGGACTTCGAGCGTAATGCCCGCACTCTCAGCGGCGGCTGGGTGATGCGTGCGCATCTGGCGCGTCTGCTCGTGCAGGAGCCGGATCTGCTGCTGCTCGACGAACCGACGAACCACCTCGACCTCGAATCGCTCATCTGGTTCCAGGATTACCTGCTCGGCTATCCAGGGGCCATTTTGATGATCTCGCATGACCGCGAATTCTTGAACACGCTCTGCGACAGCATCCTTGAGGTCGCGCACAGCAAAATCACGCGCTACACCGGCAACTACGACGACTACCTGCGGGAAAAAGCCGCGCGCATGGAGCAGATGCAGGGTGCCTACGACAACCAGCAGCGCGAACTGGCCAAGATGCAGGCCTGGGTGGATAAATTCAAAGCGAAGGCCAACTTCGCCTCCCGTGCCCAGGACAAAGCGAAGATGATCGACCGCATCGAAAAGATCGAAGCGCCCGTAGCCGACGCCAAAACGGTCAAATTCCGCTTCCCTCAGCCGCCGCGCAGCGGCCAGCGTGTCATTCGCATGAAGGACGTGGACTTCGCCTATGGCAACACGCCGGTGTATCACGGCCTCGACCTCGAAATCGAGCGCGGCCAGCGCACCGTGCTCGTCGGTCCGAACGGAGCGGGCAAATCCACGCTGCTGAAGCTTCTCGCCGGTGCGCTCACGCAGCAGGCCGGCACGCGCGAGCTCGGTCACAACGTCAAACTCGGCTACTTCGCCCAGTATCGCGGCGATGTGCTCAACATGCGCCATACCGTGCTGCAGTCCGCCATGGACCTGCCGAGTCGTCCCGGTGAAAACCTTTGCCGCACTCTGCTCGGCTCTTTCTTGTTTCATGGCGACGATGTCTTCAAACCCGTCGGTGTGCTCAGCGGTGGTGAAAAAAGCCGACTCGTGCTCGTGCGCCTGCTGCTCGATCCGCCGAACTTCCTCCTCATGGACGAGCCGACGACGCACCTCGACATGGGCAGCATCGACGCCCTCATCAACGCGCTCGATCAATATGAAGGCACGCTCGTCTTCATCAGCCACGACGTGCACTTCATCCGAAAGATGGCGAAAAACGTCCTGCACGTCAGCGCCGGCGTCATCACGCCCTACGCGGGCGATTACCAATACTACCTCGACAAAACCAAGGCCGGCAGCGCCCGCGAAGCCCTCACCGCCACCCTGCACAACGCCCAGCCCGTTTCGTACACCGCCCCCGCCGTCCGCGAGCCGCCGAAGTCGAAGGAACAGAAGCGTCTCGAAGCCGAAGCCCGCAACGCCCGCAGCAAAGCCAAAAAAGACGCGGAGCAACGCGTCGCCAAGATCGAAGCCGAACTCGCCACTCTCGACAAACGCAAACACGAGATCGTCGAACTCCTCCAAGACGAAGCCACCTACGCCGACGCCGTCAAATTTCGCGACCTCAGCGCCGAACTCGAAGCCATCGAGCCGAAGATCGCAAAAATGACCACCGAGTGGGAAAAAGCGGCCGAAGAAGTAGAGAAACTGGCGGCGACCTAGCCCACCGTGCAGATCGTCACGCCCTGCTTCAGCGATGCAAGCTTGTCGGGGCGCTTCGGGATGAACTCCTGGCCGAGGTAGCCGGTGTAGCCGGTTTGCTGGATCGCTTTGATGATGGCGGGATAGTTCAGCTCCTGCGTCTCGTCGATCTCGGCACGTCCGGGCACGCCGCCGGTGTGGTAGTGAGCGAAGGATTCGTGTTCACGTTTGATGGTGGCGATGACATCGCCTTCCATGATCTGCATGTGGTAGATGTCGTAGAGCAGCTTGAAGTGCGGCGAGCCGAGCTTCTTCACGAGCGACACGCCCCAGGCGCTCTTGTCGCACATGTAGTCGGGGTGGTTCACCTTGCTGTTGAGCAACTCCATGACCAGCGTGACGCCGAGCTTCTCACACTGCGGAAGCAGGCGCTGGAGACCTTTGGCGCAGTTTTCGAGACCCTGCTCGTCGCTCATGCCCTCGCGATTGCCGCTGAAGCAGATGACCTGCTTGAAGCCGGCCTCGGCGCTGGTCTTCAAAAGCGGCTCGTAGGCCTGCACGAGCAGGTCGTGATGTTCGATGCGGTTCCAGCCCTTCGGAATCGGGCCGATCTTCACGCCGCCAGGGCCTTCGATGGTGGGAAAGCTCACCATGGCGCAGTGCAGGCCATGCTTCTTCACCGTGGCGAAGTCCTTCGGATCAAGCAACTCGACCGATTCGAGGCCGATCTCCTTCGCGGCGAGGCAGAAGTCCTCCAGCGGGAGCTCCTTGTAGCACCACTTGCAGGCGGAGTGCCTCACCTTGCCTCCACCCGCGGCCTTGTCGGCGGCTTCGATCTGCGTTTGCAGCATCGCGGCGATGGCGCTGACACTGGCGAGGGTTCCAAACTGACGACGGGAGAGATTTTGCGGAGTCATGCGTGGAGCCTACACGGATGGTGTGCAGGATTCCAAGCAGAGAATCGTGGGAGATGCGCACAACGACAGACAGGAGTGTCTGTCGTCCTTTCAGAGGCGCACTGGCACGCCGTGCTCGCTGAGGAAGCGCTTCACATCGCCCACGGTGTATTCGCCGAAGTGGAAGATGCTCGCGGCGAGCACTGCGTCGGCTTTGCCGTCGCGTAGCACATCGACCATGTGATCGACTTTGCCTGCGCCGCCGCTGGCGATGACGGGAATGGTCACCGCCTCACTCACCGCGCGGGTCAGCGCGATGTCGTAGCCGTTTTTCGTGCCGTCCGCGTCCATGCTGGTCAGCAAAATCTCGCCTGCGCCGCGTTTGCAGACCTCCGCGGCCCATTCGACGGCGTCGAGCTCCGTCGGATTGCGGCCGCCGTGCGTGTAAACCGTCCAGGAGCCCTTTTCGTTCCGTTTCGCGTCGATCGCGACGACGAGGCACTGGCAGCCAAAGGCTTCTGCGGCTTCGTCGATCACATGCGGCGTTTTGACGGCCGCGGTGTTGATCCCGACCTTGTCCGCGCCTGCGAGCAGCATCTCGCGCATGTCCGCCACGGTGCGGATGCCGCCACCGACTGTCAAAGGCATGAAACAGCTCGCCGCGGTGCGTGCGACGACATCGACCATCGTTTTGCGCTCCTCATGGCTCGCTGTGATGTCGAGGAAGACGAGTTCATCGGCCCCCTGCGCATTATAAACCTGCGCACACTCCACCGGATCGCCCGCGTCACGAAGCTGCAGGAATTTCGTGCCTTTGACGACACGGCCTTCCTTCACGTCGAGGCAGGGGATGATGCGTTTGGTGAGCATGGCGGGGAGCAATGGAGTGTGGGAGTGCTGGAGTGATGGTTGGAGCTTGGGAAATCCAATGCTCCACAACTCCATCACTCCATCCCGGCTCGGACTCAGCCGATCGCCGCTTTCACCATCGTTTCGAGCTTCACGATGTCCTTGGCGAAGTTGCGGATGCCTTCAGCGGTCTTTTCAGTCGCCATGGCGTCTTCATTGAAGAGCCAGCGGAAGGTCTTCTCGTCGCTGCCGATGCGCTCGATCTTCAGCGAGGCGGCGTTTGCGGCGTTGAGCTTCGGGGAGATCGGATCGCTGCTCGCCGCGAGTTCGCCGAGCAGGCCAGGGCTGATGGTGAGCAGGTCGCAGCCGCAGAGCTCGGTGATTTCACCCTTGTTGCGGAAGCTTGCGCCCATCACCTCGGTCTTGTAGCCGAAGTGCTTGTAGTAGTTGTAGATCTGCGTCACGGACTGCACGCCCGGATCTTCCGCGCCGGTGAAATCCTTGCCGGTGCTCTTCTTGAACCAGTCGAGAATGCGGCCGACGAACGGGCTGATGAGCTTGATGCCGCCTTCCGCGCACGCCACGGCCTGCGCCAGGCTGAAGAGCAGCGTCAGGTTGCAGTTGATGCCTTCTTTTTGCAGCACCTCGGCCGCTTTGATGCCTTCCCACGTCGAGGCGATCTTGATGAGGATGCGCTCGCGGCCAATGCCGGCCTTTTCGTATTGGCCGATGATTTGGCGGGCCTTGGTGATGTTCGCCTGTGTGTCAAAAGAGAGGCGGGCATCCACCTCGGTGGAGACGCGACCCGGCACGATCTTGAGGATTTCGAGGCCGAAGGCGACGACGAGATTGTCCATCACTGCGTCCACACCGCCGGATTTGCCGTCGGCGACGGCTTTGTCGAAGATCGCTTTGTACTCGGGCTTCGAGGCCGCCTGGAGGATGAGGGAGGGGTTCGTCGTGGCGTCCTGGGGCTTGTAGGCCTTCATGGCTTCAAAATCGCCGGTGTCGGCGACGACGACGGTGTGCTGCTTCAGTTGATCGAGCTGGGTCATGGTCTTTGGGGTGTTTTGGGGCCGCGAGAGTAAGGGCGGCAGCAGCTTAATCAAGCGCCAGAAACCTCACACAGATGCTGCCCGGTACATTCACTTTGGTGCCGGTGAAGGTGAGCTTGCCACTGTCCTGATCGACTTTGAAAAGCGCCGCCGTGCCGCTGTTCTGATGTGCGGCGACGAGCCACTTGCCGGTCGGGTCGAGGCAGATGTTGCGGGGGATCTGGCCTTCCACCGGAACATTTTGAATGAGCGTGAGTTTTCCGGTCGCAGGGTCGCAGGCGAAGACGGCGATGGTGTCGTGCGTGCGGTTGGAAACATACACGACGCGACCGTTCGGATGCGCGAGCGTCTCGGCGGTGCTGAAGCCCGTTTTGCCGCGATCAGCCTCGGGCAAGGTGGAGACGGTTTCGATCTCGGTGAGAGCGCCTTTTTCCGCGTCGTAGGCGAAGACCGTTTCGGTCATGGCCATTTCGTTGTTCACGAAGACGTATTTGCCGCTCGGGTGAAAGGCGAGGTGACGCGGGCCGCCGCCTGCGGGTGTTTTGGCAAAGGCGGGCTCGTTGGGCGTCATCTTGCCGGTGGCGGGATCGACTTTGTAGATGAGCACCTTGTCCAGACCGAGATCGCAGGCGAAGGCGAAGCGGTTGTCAGGGCTGAAGTTCACCGAATGCGCGTGCGGGCCGGTCTGGCGCTTCGGATCGACGCTGGAGCCTTCGTGCTGGATGAAGCTGGCAGCCTCACTGACGGAGCCGTCGTCTTTGATGGCATAGGAAGCAACGCTGCCGCTGCCGTAGTTCGCGAGGGCGGCCATTTTGCCGGTTTTATCGACATTCACATGGCAGGGGCCGCTGCCGACGGCGCTGGCCTGGTTGATCGGCGTGAGCTTGCCGGATTTGAGGTCGATGTTGAAGGAGCTGATGCCGCCGCCTTTCTTGCCATCGGGCAGCGTCACGTCGCCGATGGCGTAGAGATACTTTTTCGACGGATGAATGGCGAGGAAGCCCGGATTGCCGGCCTCGGCGGCGAGTTCGGGCTGGGTCAGCTCGCCGGAGGCGGAGTTGAAACGGGCCACATAGATGCCCTTGCTGCCGTTTTTGGCGTTCGTGTTGGTGCCGAAATAGACGAGGAAGTTCTCCCCGGCGATGGCAGTGGTGGTGAGGGCGGCAAAAACGAAGGAAAGCGTGGAGCGGTTCATGGCGTGCGGATGCTGACGGGGACGGCCGACATGGTCAAGCCTGCTCTGCGGCGACGCTGGCTCTGTAACGTGGATTTGACCGCGCCTATGGCGCTCGCCACGATGCCTCATGCATCCCGCCTGGTTCCACGTCGAAAACGAAGCTGACATCCCGTCTCCCGCGCTGCTTTTTTACCGCGGGCGCATCGAGCACAACCTGCAGCTCATGCTCAAGATCGCCGGAGGAGATGCGAATCGCCTGCGCCCGCATGTGAAGACGCACAAGTGCGCCGAGATCATCGCGATGCAGATCGAGATGGGCATCACGTCCTTCAAAACCGCCACCATCGCCGAGGCGGAGATGTGTGCTGCCGTCGGCGCGGCCGATGTTTTGCTCGCCATGCCGTGCGTCGGCATCAACGCGCACCGGCTGGCGGAGCTGGCGCTGAAGTTTCCCGGCACGCAGTTCTCCAGCATCGCCGACGCGGAGGAGACGATCCGCTTCCTCGCCGCCGCGGCGCAGCAGCACAAGGTCACGCTCGGCGTTTACATCGAGATGGATTGCGGCATGAGCCGCACCGGCATCGTGCCGGGAGACGAGGCGGCCTACCTCGTGCATGTCATCAAAGACACGCCGTTGCTGCATTTCCGCGGCATCCACGCCTACGACGGCCACATTCACGATGAGAGCCTCGATGTGCGCCGGGAGCGCTGCGACGCCGCATTCGAGCCTGTGATGCAGTTCCGCTGCCGCTTGCAGGGCGAGGGCATCGTGGTGAAGGAGCTCGTCGCCGGCGGCTCGCCCACCTTTGGCATCCATGCGGGCTATGCCGACCGCACGCTCAGCCCCGGCACCACTGTGCTGTGGGATTTTGGTTACGGCGACAAATATCCCGCCGACCTGCCCTTCCAGCCTGCTGCCGTCCTGCTGGCCCGCGTGATCAGCAAACCAGGCAAAAACCGCATCACGCTCGATCTCGGCCATAAATCCGTCGCTCCCGAGAATCCGCACCCGCGTGTGCGCTTCGAAGAACTCCCGGATGCGACGGCCGTGATGCAGAGCGAGGAACACCTCGTGCTCGAAACCGAGCGCGCCCACGAATTTGTCATCGGCCAAGCGCTCCACGGCATCCCACGCCACGTTTGCCCGACGGTTTCGATGCACGGCGAGGCGTATGTCATCGAAGCCGGCAAAACGACCGAGCGCTGGCCCATCACGGCACGGAACCGGCTGATCACCGTTTAGCGCTTTGCTGAATGACCAATGAGGAATTCCGAAACTCGAATTCGCGGCACTTTGTCATTTGAGCTTCGACATTGATTCGTCATTCGACATTCTGGTTTCGTCATTTTCCTCTTCAATGTCTCACTGGCTTCTCAAATCCGAACCCGACGTGTTTTCCTTCACCGACCTCAAGTCGCGGCCGAAGAAGACGGAACCCTGGAATGGCGTTCGCAATTACCAGGTGCGGAACATGATGCGGGATCAGATGGCGGTGGGCGATCTCGGGTTTTTCTACCACTCAAGCTGCGAGGTGCCGGGCATCGCGGGCGTGGTGAAGATCGTGAAGGAGGCTTATCCCGATCCCACGCAGTTTGACCCATCATCGGAGTATTTCGACGCGGGCAGCAAGCGTGAGGAGCCGCGCTGGCTGATGGTGGACGTGAAGTGGGAGGCGGATTTCAAAACCTTCGTCACGCTCGACATGCTGCGTGCGGACACGAAGCTGGCGGACATGCTCATCCTGCGTCGTGGCAATCGACTTTCCATCACGCCGGTGGAGCAGAAGCACTGGGACCGCATCTGCAAGCTGGGCGGACTTTGAATGCCGGAGTCCGAAGATCCTCGGGGCGGTAATGTCCCGAGGGCCGCGAACCTGGGCATCCAGGCTCAGGTGAAATGGATCACATGCTTCTGCCCGTGCTCCTCATGGGCCGGATTCAGGGCGCGCAGCTCAAACTCGGCGCGATCGGCGTCGATGCGGGCGATGACCCAGCCATTCGGACGCTTCGGATCGAAGGTGTAGGCGATGGGCGGGAGGTTGATGAGCGGGAGGCCGGTTTTCTCGTGTTTCGTCTTCAACCAGGTGTGGGTGTGGCCGTAGATGAAGCCCTGCACCTTTGAATATGAGGCCAGGAGGTCGAAGAGGGCGTCGCTGTCCTGCAGACAGCCGCCTTTTTTCTTCTCATCCATGCTGGCTTGCATCGGGTTGTGATGCGCGACGATGAAGGTCGGTTTGTTCGGCGAATTGCGCAGTTCGCGCTCGATCCAGGTGAGCTGGGCCTGGCCGAGCAGGCCGGGTGTTTTGTTCACGAGGTCGAGCGAGTCGAGCAGGATCCAGTTCACCTGGGCGCTGGTGACGGTGGTGACGTGCTTGTCCGGCACGTTCATCGGCCGCTCCGCGTTCGGCGGCGGCGGGCCGATGACGGCGTTGAGGAAATTAGTGCGGTGGTCGTGGTTGCCCAGGGTGCAGTGAATCTGGATCGACTGCTCCCGCAGCGGCTGCATGCAGCGCAGGAAGGTGACGTAGTCCTCGCTGATGCCCTCGAGGTAGGCGCAGTCGCCGTTCACGATGAGTCCGAAGGGTTTCTGGCCGATTTTGAGGACCTGGTTGGCGCAGCGGCGCAGATTTTCCGCCATGCAGACGCCGCGTGCGTTCAGCGCCTCGTCAGCGGCGATGTGCGTGTCCGAAAAAAGCACCCAGACCTGTTCGGGAATCTCAACGGCGGGCGATGACGTGGCGAGCGCGCCAAACGCGGCGGCGGAGCCGCGCTTCAAGAAGCCGCGGCGGGTCAGGGGTGGGAGGGAGATGGGCATGGGAAAGTGAAACGTCGTGAGGAATGCGGATCGTGCTCGTCAGAATGTGATCTTAGGTGCCGAAATAGCGGTCTCCAGCATCGCCTAGGCCGGGGACGATGTAGCATTTGTCGTTCAGGCCCTGGTCGATGGCGGCGGTCACGATGGGAACATCCGGGTGGGCGCTTTCCATGGCAGAAAGTCCCTCAGGACAGCTCACGACGCAGATCATGGTGATGCGCAGGGCGCCGGCTGCCTTGAGCTGGCGCGCTGCCTCGCAGGCGCTGCCGCCGGTGGCGAGCATGGGATCGAGCAGGAAAACATCCGCGCTGCCAAGGTTGGCGGGCAGATTCGCATAGTAGGACTGGGGCAGCGCGGTTTCCTCGTTCCGCTTGATGCCCACGTGCGCGACCGTGGCCTCCGGGACAAGCGGCAGGATGCCATCGAGCAAGCCGAGGCCTGCGCGGAGGATCGGCACGAAGACGACGGGCCGCGCCAGCGCCGCGCCGGTGGTTTGAGTGATCGGCGTCCGCACGCTGATCTCGCGCAGGGGCAGCTCGCGGGATGCCTCCAGAAAAAGCATGCGCGCCAGCAGGTTCAGATGCCGGCGGAACTGATGCGAGGGCGTCGCCTGCGCGCGGATGGCGGCGAGGTGGCATTGCGCCAGAGGATGCTGAACGACAACGGGCTGCATGGGCCGCATTGTGCCGCGTTTGCCCTTGGTGGCAAAGTTTTCCACCACCGGATCGATCTTCGTGATACGATCCCACCATGAAAACAAGCCTCCGCGCATTTGTCTTGTGCCTCGCCTGCCTTTCTTCGTGTGAAATGCCGGCCCCGCAGGATGGGTCGAGCTATTATTACGCGTCCTCGAACCCGCCGCCCTCCGCCGCCAGCACGGCAAGCACCAGCGCCAACCGCAATGCAACCGTGCCGCGCGGTGGTTACGCGCCCGGTTCCGGCCCCACGGCGATGCCGCAGGGCAACCAGTTCATTTACCAGCAGAATGAATCCGGTCTTTTCGGCAGCCGCAGCAGCAGCACGGTGATCCAGTCCTCCGGCGGCGTGCAGAGCTACCAGACCATCGGCGGTGTGCCTGTGTATCCAGGCGCAGGAGTTCCCGGTTATGTTCCCAACCAGCCCTTCATGGGAGCGCCGATGCCCCGTCAGCCAGTGAATGCGACCGGCATGGGCGCGAACCCAGGCTATTACCTCGATCCGCGCACCGGAGCGTGGGTGCGGCCTTAATCTCCGCTGTTTTGGCGTGCCCGCCGCGCCTCCGCCTTGTGCTTGATCACTTCGATCACGATGGGCAGCACGGAGACGACGATGATGAGCAGGAACACCAGCTTGATGTTGTTTTTGATGATCGGAATGCTGCCCAGGAAGTAACCGGCGATGCTAAAGCTCAGCACCCAGAACAGCCCGCCGCCGAGGCTGTAGCAAAGGAAGCGGCGGTAGTCCATGCGTCCGAACCCGGCGGTGAACGGCGCGAAGGTGCGCACGATGGGGACGAATCGGGCGAGGATGATGGCCTTGCCGCCGTGCTTCACGAAGAAAGCCTCCGTCTTCGCGAGGTAGTCGCGTTTGAACCAGCGCTGGTTCACGATCCAGCCGCCCGCCTTGCGGCCGATCCAGTAGTTCAAATTGTCGCCGATGATCGCGGCGCACATGAGCAGCGGAATGATCAGCTCGATGCGCAGCAACCCCTGCGCGGCCAAAGCGCCGACGGCGAAGAGCAGCGAGTCACCCGGCAGGAACGGCATCACCACGAGGCCGGTCTCGCAGAAGATGATCGCGAACAGCAGGCCGTAAATCAGTGCGCCATGCTCCAGCGCGAAGGTTTGCAGATGTTTATCGACGTGCAGGACGAAATCGAGGAGCTGGGAGATCATGCGGGCGCGACTGTCCGGCTTCAAAGCGCTGCGGCAAACAAAAAAACGGCCGGAGCATCACGCTCCGGCCGTTTTCGAGAAATTGAATGAGGCAGATCAGCCCTGGATGGACCTGGCAGACCTACTTGAGCTCGACTTTGACCACCTTTTTGCCTTCGATCTTGAGGCCTTCGACCTTGCTGAACTTACTGGCGGCCTCGCTCATGCTCATGCCGCCGTCGCCGGACTCCATGACCTCCATGAAGGCGTCGGAGTTGTCCATAAGCTTGTCGAACTGGATGTCGAGGTAGCTGATGGTGCCGTCATTGAGGTGAGTGGCGTCGGAGCTGGCGATGCCGCCCGCGCCTTTCACTTCCACGGCCATGCGCATGCCGGCGAACATGGGTTTCATCATGCCCATCTGTGCTTTCATCTGCGCGAGCTGCTCCGGGCTCTTCTTCGGCTTGTCGGCATCGCCGCCTTTTTTCTTCTCCGACTCCGGATTGGTGATCGTGAGGGAGGAGCCGCTGAGCGCGAAGGTCATGGGCTCTGTGTTGGAGGCGGGCTTGCCTTCTTGTTCCGGCTCAAAAGGCACATATTTCAGCTTCGAGAGGTCGGCGACGGCAAAGACGACCTTCGTGCCGGTTTTGCCATCGGGTGTTTTGACTTCCTCATGGGATTTCACCGTGACGCCCTCGCCGAGCTTCTTCGCGCGCGCCTCGGCCTTCTCCTTGTCCATGGTGAGGCCCTTGAGCTGGTCGCCCTGGCTGCCGCCGGCCGCGGCCATCGCCGCGAGTTGAGCGCCGAGCAGCATGGACTCCTCGATGGTGGCGGTGCCGTCCTTGTTGACGATGACCGTGGATTTGATTTCAAGGCAGGAGGTCAGGATGAACGAGACCGCCGCTAGGAGGAGAAGGTGGGTTTTTTTCATGAGGGCCGGAGCTTACGGCGGCGAAGCTTTTGCCCACAAGCGCAAAGATCGGCCGCGCTCGACATTTGCCGGGGCAAAACGGCAAGGATGCTGCTTGCCAAACCGCCGCGCTTCTGAAACAAATCGGGCATGGAATCCCATGAAGTGATCAGCAAGGCTGTCGAGCGCACCAGCTTCAAGGAGGTCGCCGCGCAGATGGGCGTCTCACTCTCGCTCGCCTACAAGTGGTCCCAGCCCGACGAGCTGCAGGGCAGCGGCACCGCCAATCCGCTCGACCGCGTGCGGCAGCTCTACGAGATCACGCGCGATCCGCAGCTCATCCAGTGGCTCTGCCATAAGGCGAACGGCGTCTTTGTGCAGAATCCCGCCAGCGGCGGCCCGCGTGGCATGGAGCTCATGCCTGCCACCCAGGAGATCGTGCAGCAGTTCGCCGACCTGCTCACCGCCATCAGCAAGGCGGCGTCCGACGACCGCATCACGCTCGAAGAAGCCGAGCACATCCGAAAAGTGTGGGACGAGCTGAAGCGCTTCACCGAGGGCTTCGTCCGCCTTTGTGAGAAGGGCGACTTCGTCCATCTCGCCGAGGAGATCAAAACGCATCTGCCGAGGAAATAGCCTCCCATGTCCGCCTCCGGCCCGCTTCTCGTCCGCCACGAAGGCCACACGCCGCGTGAACGCAGCACTTGCGGCTGGCGTGACCGCCTCATCAGCCGGGAGGACGTTGAGTTGCACCCCGCCGCCTGGGCGCATGCCGTGGACATCGACGGCGCGAAGCTCCATTACCACAAACGGTCCACGGAGCTGTATTACGTCCTCGAAGGCGGCGGCTCGGTCATGCTCGACGGCGTCGAACAACCCGTCAGCAAAGGCTCCCTCGTCCACATCCCGCCCGGCGTCGTCCACGGCGCCCGCGGCAAGATGCGCGTCCTCGTCGTCGGCATCCCGGACATCGCGGAGGATGATTATTTCGAGGTGGAGCAGCCATCCTGAAACAAAAAGCCCGCAGCGTTTGCTGCGGGCTTTGAAATTGGTTGCGGGAGCAGGATTTGAACCTGCGACCTTCAGTTTATGAGACTGTGGACATGCCCTGATTTACAAGGAGAAGTGCCAACTCGTGCCTTGACTCGTGCCATTTGGGGCACTTATTCAGACACCAGAAAGGCACGATATGGCACGAACCAAACACTCAAAGAAGAAGCCACGAACGATCCTCTTGAAGGACTTGGGAGTGCTCAAGCTGAAGCAGATTCACGCCTCTGTGAAGGAGGGCAACGGCTACGACTACAGCTACTTCATGGTGGAAGGGCACGACGGAGACGGCGCTCGCATTCGGCGGAAGTTCAAAGACGAGGAAGAGGCACGGAGCTTCGCCACGGCGAACGTGGAGCGCGTGGCGAACAAGAAGGAACTCAAGAAGGCCATCTCGACTGATTTGGAGCCGGAGCAGATCGCACAGGCGGAGAATGCCTTCCGGCGGCTTCGTGGGCGCTATTCGCTGGACGAGGTGGTGGAATACTTCCTCCGGCACTTCAAAGCGCCAGAGACGGAAATCACGCTCACGGAGGCGCGGAAGAAGTTCCTTGATGGCAAGGAGCGCGAAGGACTGCGGGAGCGCTCCATTTACCAGCTTGAGCGCACGCTCTCACAGTTCGCGGCTTTCATCGCGGCACGCTTGAAGGAATCGGAAGAGGCGGAGCGGGAGTGCATGGTTCACGAGATTTCCACAGGAGACGTGGAAGCCTTCCTCTCCGGCCTGAAATCAAAGGACGGCGCTCATCGGGCGAAGTTCTCGACCTGGAACGGCTATCGGGCGGACTTGAGTTCCTTCTTTGCGTGGTGCTCCGACAAAAAGCGCCGTTGGTGCTCGGAAAATCCCGTCACGAACACGACGCGCTATGCTCACAAGCTCGTGCATCAGCAAAGGCCGGAGCCGGACGTTCTCACGCCAGAGCAGGCGGAAGCACTCATGGCGCACGTTGTCGAGTTCAAGGGCGGAGCCTATGCGCGATTCTATGCGTTGCTTCTCTTCGCCGGACTGCGACCGGCGGAGGCGCACAAGCTCGCACGCCATGAGAAGCGCCACGAGTGCGTGGATTTGGACTGCGGGGAGATCGAGCTTCCGGCTGACATCACGAAAACGGGACGCAAGCGCACGATCACGATGCAGCCGAATCTGAAAAAATGGCTCGCGGCCTTCCCCGGCGAGATTCTGCCGGAGAAAAACACGGATCGCGATTTGAAGGACATCCGGCGGAAGCTCGCGCTTACGCATGACGTGTGCCGCCATTCGTGGTTCACCTACTTCGTGGCGAGCTTCGACAGCTTCGCGAAGGCGGCGAAGGAAGGCGGCAACAGCGAGCAAATCGTGAAGGAGCATTACGAATCGCCAGCGAAGAAGCGCGGAGAGCAAGCCAAGCGCTTTTGGAGCATCCTCCCGCCAGCGGCGGAGCCTGCGAAGATCATTCCATTCAGAAAGGAGACGGCTGCATGAGTGAAGCCGGGTTAAAACTGCCAAGCTGGGTGCCTCGTTTTAAAAATGGTGATCCGTTTCTAAAGGCATGGTTTGAACGAGGCTGCATGAACGAGAGGAGACGAATCATGCTTAGATCGAGAGTTGGGGAGTTTGGCTTAGTCACCAATTTGCATGATCTAGTTGTGGATTATCTGCATTTTAAAGACGACGCATTTCTGGAACAATTGCCATTGATTATTCAAACTCTGGCAAAGACGGCTCAAATGTCGGAATTAAGGCCAAAGCTCGCAGAGCAAGGTGTCCTGCCTCTAATTGGAAAGCAATTTGTCGAGGTGATGTTGAGTAACGATGCAGCAAAAATGCTGCGCTTTTTAGCAGAGCTTGTGGACAGGTTTCCGATTAGCCAAGGCGCGTTAGATTTTGGTGATGACCTATCCATGCCAAGCTGGTTCAAGCCGACGCTTCAAGATGGTCTCAAAGCGGTTATGCTTGGTGCGTTTTTGGAAATTGTCGGGGAGCGTCCGATGGCCCCGGAGTCACTCCCAACCATCGGCGAACTAGATTCCGTTATTCGCGAGAAATGGAAATGGCGTGGTGATGACAAAGAACTGCGGGACGCGAGAAGAGCACTTGGATTGAGTGGCCTTCCTCGTGGCAAGAGCGGCAGACCGAAAAAACAACGGGGCAAAAAGTAGGTCAGGAAATCTCCGGAGATTCTGGCGGGGCAGTTCTGCCCCATTATGCAAGCGGCACGTTTTGACACGGTGGCGCTCGTTATGGCACCGCCAACTCTACCCAAACAGACAGGAACCCGCCCCGAATCGCTCCGTTCGGGCCTGGTTGATGACACGGGGCTTCTCGAAGCTCTTTTCCCCGACCCTCGAAGCAGGCCCACGGAGCGCTGGCTCCGCAAGATGCGGCAGCGGCGGCTGATTCCGTGCGTGAAGATCGGGCACCGCTTCGTGCGCTACAACGTGCGCGAGGTGGAAGCCGCACTCGCGAAGCAGTTCACGCGGGAGGCGAAGTATCTATGAGCACGCCAGAGAACAAGAAGCGGCTCCGCCATCGGCGCTACATGCAGAGCTATCGAAACTCTCTTGCTTATCGCCGGAGTGATAGGGTTTACAATCTCGTGGAATACCTCGTGCGATGCTTCCGGGCTGGCTGGGAGCCTGCGGAGTGCATTCTCCGGCTCGTGGGCGCGGCATCGCTGAAGGACTTTCGGCGGCGCTTTGAGAGTGCCACGGGCGGGACTCTCGACCTCGCCAGCTACGGCGTGACGTGGTTCTTCGCCCACAAGAAGCCGATTCGGAACTTCGACTTCTCCGACCCGCAGCAGTTCCGCGAATGCGTCTCCGTGGTGAACCTAGCTCGTGGCGAGATCGCGAAGCCGTGGCGGAAGCCGCGCAAGAAACCCGGAGACGAATCTCCGCCTCTCTTCCCCGGCCTATGAGTCACGACCCCGACAGCGCCCTGGCACGGGCGAAGGAGCGGCTCCGGCTCTCCGACCTCTGGCGGCTCCGTGGCTGGCCTCACGAGCCAGCGCGGGAATGCTTCGCCCCTTTCCGGCCTGATGACCGGAGGAAGAGCTTCTCCGTGTTCACCACCTCCGGCGGCGAGGAACTGGCGAAGGACTTCAAAAGCGGCGACGTGTTCGACGCTCCGGCGCTTCTCGCGGCGGTGGAAGGGCTGGACATGCGCGAGGCGTGCCGTCTCTTCATCGAACTCGCCGGAGTGAAGGGAGAGCCGCAGGAGCGGCGGCACGGCCCACGAGTGCCACGGGCGCGGCAGATCGTGACGCCAGCGGCTCCTGTGCGTGAGAAGCCGCTTCTCCCGGCCCTGAGAGCGCCCACGAGCACGGAGGCGGAGCACATCGCGAGACAGCGCCACGTATCGCTGGAGTGCGTGCTCCATGCGGCGGCGCTCGGCGTGCTCTTCGTGGCTCCGTGGCGCGGCTTTGCCTCGTGGTGCATCACGGATTCGACGCGGTGGAACTGCCAGTTCCGGCGCATGGACGGGAAGCCGTTTCCACATCCTGCCGGAGCAAAAAAGACGCTCGCGGCACCCGGCTCGTGGGCCTCGTGGCCCATTGGCGCGGCAGACCTCGCCACGGCGGAGAGCGTGCTTCTAGTGGAAGGCTCCGGCGATTTCCTCGCGGCCTGGCACTTCATCACGGCGGAGCATTTGCACGGGCGATGCGCGGCGGTGGCAATGACTGGCGCGGCGAATTGGATTCCTTCTGAAGCGCTGCCGGAGATCGCACAGCGGCGAGTCCGCATCTTCCCGCATCTCGACACGAGCAAAGCAGGCGAAGAGGCGGCGCTTCGCTGGGAAACCCAAATCACGAAGGCGGGAGGCGCGGCGCATTGCTTCGACCTTTCCGGCCTCGTCACCAACTCCGGCGATGCCGTGGGCGATTTGAACGACGTGCTTCTGATGGAGCGGCACGAGATCGAGGAACTCGGCTCCATCGCGGCCTTTTGAATCATGAGTAATCGAACACGAATCTACTCCGCGAAGGAGCGAGCCGCGGAGAACGGTGCCAAGAATCCAGCGGAGGAACGCACGGAGCGCGAACTCCGGCAAAGTCTCATCACGGCTCACGGGGAACCTGCATTCTACCGGAGCACGGACGGCGAACTGTCCAGCATCACGAAGTTTTCTCCGCCCTTCTTCGCTGGCCTCTACGGTGCCAAGCATGACGTGCTTTGGGAGCCGGAGGAACAGCGCTTTTACGATTACGAAAAGGCTACGGGCCTCTGGCGAGTGATGACGGAGGAAAAGCTCGTGGCGTGTGTCCGCTCCTTCATGCTGGCGGAGAGCAGGCGGAGCGAGATCGCTTCCGGCTATCCTTCCTTGAACCTGGAGGAGCGGCTTTGCTTGAAGTCAGATCACGAGATCGTGTATCGGCTGAAGGCCATCGCGGAAGCGCGGGACGTGTTCAAGCGGGACGTGGATTTCATGCACGGCGAGCGCTTCATTCACTTCGCGAACGGGGTGTTCGTGCTCCGTGATGGAGTTCCGGCCGGATTTCGCGAGGGCTTCGACAAGCGGCACTATTCGCGCAATCGCTGCCCCGTGAACTACGACCCGTCGGCGGACTGTCCCCGGACGGTGAACGAGTTCCTTCTCCCGGCGCTCAACCCGGACACGGCGGAAGCAGACCTCGATTTGCTCTTTGCCTTTCTCGGCTTCGGGCTTCTCGGCTTCAATGCGCTTCAGAAAATCCTCATTCTTCAGGGAGCGAGCCAGAGCGGGAAGAGCACTTTCGGAAAGCTGGCGGCGCTACTCGTGGGCGGAGAGAACACGGCACAGCTTCGCACGCATCTCTTGCACGAGCGCTTTGAACTCGGCTCCTTCATCGGGCGGACTCTGCTTCTCGGAGCGGACGTGAACCCGAAGTTCTTCCTCTCTCCCGGCGCGGAAGTTTTGAAGGCACTCACGGGCGGCGACTTGATGCAGGCGGAGCTGAAGCAGGGCAACGCACGGCCCACGTTCTACGGCATCTTCAACGTGATCGTGGCGACGAATGACGAGCTGCGAATCAAGATGCAGGGAGATCGTGACGCGTGGGCGCGGCGGCTCGTGGTAGTGCGCTTCATGGCTCACGAGCTGAAGCAGCGCATTCGCGACCTGGAGCGCGTGCTCCTTCGGGAAGAAGGCTCCGGCATCGCGAACCGTGCGTTGCACACGGCGCTCGCGTGCCTCGTCTCCGGCAAGCTCCCGCTTCTCCCGGCACAGCAGCGGCTCATTGATGACATGCTTGACCGCTCCGACCCCGTGCGGGAATTCGTGCTTGATCGGATCGAGAAGAAGGACGGCGAGTCTCTCCCGAAAAAAGACATTCGGGAGCGCTTCAAAGACGAGTGCAAACTCCGGCGGTGGAACGTGCCAAGTGATCGCGAGATCGGGGCACGGCTTCCCGTCGTGATGAAGGAGTTGTTCGGAGCGGACGAATCGAACAGCGTGAAGGACTTCGCCGGACACGATGCCGTGGGCTATCGCGGCGTGGCGTGGCGCACGGATTGAGCGCACGCTCCCCCGGTTCCCCTCGATATCTGACGGCGCGAAAGGCTCCCAGCGCGGTGAAATCGCGCTTTCTCACTCATGCGGGAGACGAGCCCCCCCGGCATAAGGAATCTTTTTGCTGCCCCTCTCTCCACTCGGGTTTTGCGTCTCCCTGCTTTTCCGCGTGATGTCGCGACATCGCCAAAGCGACGCGCAAACGCGCAAAGGGTAGTCGCTATTTGCGCTTTGGTGTCGCTATTTGCGCTTTGCGACAAAGGCGCGGCCAAAGTCTCCCACCGGCTCCCACGAGACTCCCGGCACTTTCCCGCAGAATCAAGGCGTTGCGATGCATTGGGAGACTTGGGAGACTTCTTTTCCACCCATGCACATGAGATCAAAAAGGGAAGAAGCAGGAGAGCAGGGAGAGAGTATGAATAAGATCCAGGCCGGGAAGTCTCCCACGCCTCCCAAACACGCCGGAGCCATTGCAGATCAAGGGAACTCGTGGGAGTCGGGCGGGAGTCGAAAGGCCGATTTGGGAGACTTCCGGCCTTCAAAGTCAGATCGGGGGGGAGGCGGACTCGTCTGAGAAAATTGAGGGCGGAGAGCAGAAAAGATGTTTTTTCGCGGTGCGTTTTGCCTCGTAGGCTGCAAGCGTTAGCACGTCATGAGCGACAACAAAGACGAGCCCATTTTCACCTATCGCCACCGTCATCGCGTGCCAGTGAGCGGATCGCGCACAGCCTGCATAATTCTGGTGCTCGTCGGCCAGCCCTGCTTCCTCTTCTTCCATTGGATCATAGGCGCTGTGCTCCTTGCCGTCGCATGCCTCGTAGATGTAAAATATCGCAGCATTTACACCTGTGGCTATTGCGGCAACGAAGTCGCCCCGACCTGCAAACTCTGCCCCACCTGCCGCGCTGATCTCGACGCTGAGCCCTGATTTAGCACAAGGCTTCATGCCAGCTTAGCCGTGGGCGGCACGCGTGTCTTTTCTCGCGGGCACGAGTTTACCCGGCGGCACCTTCCGGCGCTCAAAGCACCGCCTGTCCTGGATTCCGGGAGAGCGTCCCGCCTTCCATGCGAGACCCGGAGGACTACGTTCCAGCCTGATTTTCGTGGCACGAGTCGGGCACGAGTTCCCCCGGAAACCTTGAGCGCCTCATTTCACTAGGGAACTCGTGGCGTAACTCGTGCCCAAACTCGTGCCATTTTAAGGCTGTTTTGAGGCTATTTTGTGCCATTTGGCCGTTTTTCCGACCCTCGAAAATCGGCCAACAAAAAGCCCTGTAACTCGTTGAATTACAGGGCTTTGAGATTGGTTGCGGGAGCAGGATTTGAACCTGCGACCTTCAGGTTATGAGCCTGACGAGCTACCGGGCTGCTCCATCCCGCGATTTGAAGGGCCGACAGAATCCGCTCTCCTGCGGAATTGGCAACCTGTTTTTCCCACGAACTTCATGACTTGCGCTGCAACGTCCCCTGTGGCTTCTCGTTGTCTGCTTCCCTTCATGAAAAACATCGCCCCAACCTTCTTCTTCGCCCTCGCGGGCATCGGCGCATTCGCCGCAGACACAAAACCGGCCGCTCCGGCGGCGGAAAAGCCCTCGCCCATCGGCTACTCGGACACACCGGTCATTCCCGGCACGAAGTGGAAGGTGCATGACATCGACCGTCCGCGTCCCAATGCCGTGGCTCCTGGCGAAAAGCCGGGTGCGCCGCCTTCGGATGCGATTGTGATCTTCGACGGCACGAACACCGACGCCCTCCAGGCCAAGGAGAAGGACGAGAAGGGCAAGGAAACCGGTAAAATGGTGCCCTGCCCATGGAAAATCGACAGCGGCGTGCTCATGATCGCCGGTGGTGACTGCTGGACGAAGCAGGAGTTTGGCAGCTGCCAGCTCCACCTCGAGTGGATGAGCGAGCCGCACACGAAGGGCAATTCGCAGAAGAAGGGCAACGCCGGCGTGTTCTTCATGGACCGCTACGAGTCCCAGATGCTGGACTGCGACAACAACCCCACCTACGCCGACGGCATGACGGGCAGCGTTTACGGCCAGACGCCGCCGCTGGTGAACGCCGTCCGCCCCGCCGGCCAGTGGCAGGTCTATGACATTGTCTTCACCGCCCCAAAGCTGGAAAATGGCAAAGTCGTCGAACCCGCCTACATCACGACCTTTGTGAACGGCATCTGCGTGCAGAACCACACGAAGATCATGGGGCCGACAAAGCACAAGAACATCACCGACTACAGCGGCGAATTTCCCGAAAAGGCACCGATCCGCATCCAGGACCACAAAAACGACCCGCCGGTGCGTCTTCGGAACGTCTGGATCAGGCCGCTGTGAGCTGAGTTTCCCGCTCACAACTCCATCTTTTCGAGCCGTCAGGGCCGGAGGTTTCCCCTCCGGCCCTGTTTGCTTTCTGGAAAGCTGGAAAGGCAAGGGCACCATAAATTAATACAGTAATTATGATTATTCTATTGAACTTAATGAATTCAGCTCCTAAAATTGAGTCGTCAGCCCTCAGTCACGAGCTTTCACACCCAGAACCCATGACCCAGCCTCGCAAGAGACGGGGTCCAACGCCTTTCGATCATGCCGCCTGTCTTCCAATCGCGCGCCGTCAAGGCCGCTGCCCTCGTCGGCAGCGGGTTTTCTTCTTTCACGCGGACGAGGCGTGCGGCGGAGGCCACGATCCTGACATTTCACGGATTGTGTGAGGATGCGGGCAGCCCGGACATCCTAGATTGGACCCTGCATCTACCGGTGGAGGTCTTTCGCAGCGTGTGCGCGATGCTGGCGTCTGATTACCGGGTGGTTTCCCTCGCAGACCTGATCGCGGCTCAGAACAATCAGCTCAGTCTGCCGGACAACTCGGTCGTCATCACTTTTGACGATGGCTACGAGTCCAATTTCAAACTGGCCTATCCCATCCTGAGGAGATTCAACTTGCCCGCGACCATCTTTGTCGCCACCGGCTTCCTTGATGGTGTGGACATGCTGTGGTTCCAGCGAGTGGACCTGGCGCTCGGACGCACGCGGAAGGAAACCCTGGAATGGAAAATCAACGGCAGGAAGCTGCGGCTTTACCTCGGCACGCGTGAGCAGCGCCAGCAGTCGCTGATGCAGTTGATGCCGGAGTTGAAGGAACTCCCCGACGCCGACCTCCTTGACGAGGTGGACCGCCTCGAACGCGCTCTGGAGGTGCATCCACCCACGCTGGTGGACCTGCCCGCTCCCATGCGACCGATGTCCTGGGACATGGCTCGTGAAATGGCCGACAGCGGCCTGATAGAGATCGGCGGCCACACGCACACGCATCCAATCCTCTCCCGTTGCGATTCCATGACGATGCGCGCGGAGATTTCCACCTGCCGCAACCGCATCCTTGCGGAGCTGGGTGACCTGCCAGCATCTTTCGCTTATCCCAACGGAGGAGAAGGGGATTATACCCGCGAGACGATGCTGCTTGTGCGTGAGGCCGGCTTCAAATGCGCGTGCAGCACCATCAACGGCCGCGTGGGCACCGAGGCGCCGATGTTCCAGCTCCCGCGTTATGGCTCTCCCGAATCCGTGTGGGAGGCCGAGGCCACGGTGTCCGGCGCTTTTGAGACGCTCAAAGAATGGAGGCGGAGCTGCCTGAAGGCGATGTCGCTGATATGAAAACGATCACACTCGACGCCACTGATGCGATGCTGCTGCCCGCAGGGCCGTCGGCGCGTGTTTCAGTGCCCGTGCGGTCGCTTCCAGCGCCTGCATGTGACAGACGCCCCGTGGTGATGCACTACGCCTACACCATCGGCGGCGGCGGTGCGGAGGCGATGTTGATGAATCTCGCCGAGTCGCTCGATCCGGCGCAATTCCGCACCGTGGTCGTCGCTGTGAACGCGCGGCCCTGGCCGCACCATTTGAGGCGTCTGAAAGAGGCCGGGGTGGACGTGCATGACCTTGAGGGCATCGCGTTCCTAAAGCACGAAACGCTCGCCCGCCTGCGTGCCGTGCTGCGTGCGGAGCGTCCGGACATCGTGCAAACCTGGATGCATCATGCTGATCTCGTCGGTGGATGGGCGGCATGGCTTTCAGGTGTGAAAAACATCGTCTGGAGCATCCACTGCCGTGAAATCCACCGCAATCCCGGCGACAGCGTCCGCAAGGTCGCGTTTTTCCGCCGCGTCCTCTCGCTCAGCTCCCGGTTCATCCCAAAACGGATCATCTCCTGCTCCGCCGCCGCCATCGAGGACCACACCGCCATCGGCTATCCGCGCTCCAAAATGCGCTGGATTCCGAATGGCATCGATCCAGCACGCTTCAAGCCGGACATGGACGCCGCGCTCGACACACGCGCCGAGCTGCGGCTGCCGCCCAACGCGCCCGTCGTCGGTTTCATAGGCCGTTTTCACGAGATGAAGGACCTGCCGACCTTCCTGCGTGCCGCAGCGATCCTGCAAAACGAAGTGCCTGACGCGCATTTCGTCCTCTGCGGCGGCGTCGAGGTCGAGATGGACGCCGAATCACGCGCCTTGCTCGCCCAGCTCCCACGTCGCGACCAGGTGCGCTTCGAATCATTCCGCTCCGATCCCTGGCGGCTGTATCCCGCGTTCAGCGTGTTCTCTCTCTCCTCCCGCACCGAGGCCTGCCCGATGACCGTTATCGAATCGATGGCCTGTGGCGTTCCGTGCGTCACCACGGACGTGGGAGATTGCTCCCGTCTGCTCGAAGGCACAGGGAAAGTCGTTCCCGCACATGACGCGGCGGCTCTCGCGCAGGCCTGGGAGGAAACGCTGCGCCTCGGACCCGCCGCACGCGAAGACATCGCGAAAAGATCACGCGAGCGTGTGCTGGAGCAGTTCACCATTGCGCAAGCCTCACGGCAGTATGCGGAAACCTATGCGCAGCTCATGGAGGTGCGAAAATGAAGCCCGCTCTCCTGCTTTCCGCTCTTGGCGGCATCGCCTTCGCGCAACCGGTGCAGATCTCGCTTTGCGATGGCATGACGCGCATCCCGCGTGAGGGCACTCCGCCCTCCGCGCAGACCATCGCTCTGCACGCCGCCCGCGGCGAATGGGAGCCGCTGCAGATCATCGTCACCGCCACACCGGCCCAGCTCAAAACGATCGACGTGCGCGCCAGCGGCATCGCGCGCAAGGACTCTGACGCCCTGCTGCCCGCGCCGCTTGTGTTTCGCGAGCATTATGTGCGCGTCTCAAAATCCACGCCGATGGCCCCGCTGCCGCCGGGAGATTACGCCGACGCCTTGATGCCCCTGGATATGCCCGCGCAGGAAATCAGCGGGGACAAAGTCGTGAACCAGCCCTTCTGGGTGGATGTCTTCGTGCCCTACACCACCGCCGCGGGCGATTACTTCGGCGAGGTGCGTTTCAAGCTCGCCGACGGCTCCGAGCACACCGCCGTTTACACGCTGAAGGTCTGGGACTTCGATCTTCCCGTCGTCCCGTCGCTGCGCACCTCCATCATGACCACCGTGCGCCGCGTCGCCGAAGTGCATGGTCTTGAATACAAGGACAACACGCCATCCCTCACGCATGCGGGGCTGTTGAACGAGTATTATGACCTCTTCGCCGCGCATCGTTTGAGCGTGGATCAAATCTTCGGCAGCTATCCTGAAGCCGCCACAGGCTTGCTCGATGAGGACAAGGCGGAGCGCGCCTTGCGAAAGCACCTGCTGCACCGCCATTGCAGCACCATCGGCCTGCCGATCTGGCCGCAGTGGCCGTTCGCTGATCCGCTCGGCAAAGACCGTGACGCAGCGATGGGCTACGTCGCCCAGTGGATGAAGCTGCTGGTGAAAATCCGCTGCGAATCACGCGGCTACGTCATCATGGGCGACCTCGACGAGCCGAATGACGCCGCCGCCTACGAGAACGTGCGCCGCTGGGGCGAGTTCTTCAACGAAGTCGAGAAGAAGCATGGCATCCGCGTGCCTTTGCTCATCACCGAGCAGCCGACGGCGGAAAAAGCCGCGTGGGGCACGCTCAACGGCTCCGTGGACATCTGGGTGCCGCATTTCAGCTCCGTGTGGAAGGACATGGAATGGGCCGGCGGAAAACATGACATCGCCCTGCGGCGTCAGGCCGGTGACGAAGTCTGGGCCTACGCGGCTCTGGTGCAGATGCCGGACGAGTGGGAAAAGCAGCACGGAATGCCGAAGAAACTCGAGAGCGGTTTTCCGCCGGTCTGGGCTCTCGATTATCCGCCGATGGCGCACCGCGTCACCGGCTGGCTGCTGCCCAAACATGGCATCACCGGCCTAACCTACTGGGACACGCTCTTCGCCGCCGATGGCGTCGATGTGTGGAGCGACGCGGGCACGTTCAAAACGCCCGACGGCGCGATTTACAACGGCGACGGCTCCTACATCTACCCCGCCACGGAAAAACGCCACGGCCGTCATGCCCCTGTGGCTTCGATGCGCTTGAAATGGCTGCGCGAAACAGCCGAGGACTATGATTACCTCACGCTCGCACGCCAGTTCGGCCTGCATGAGGAGGCGCAGCGCCTCGCTGCCAGTTTTGCACGGGGATTCGGAGACTGGGACAACAACCCCGGCATGCTCATGGACGCCCGTCACCAGCTTGGCGCCATGCTTGAAACCGCGCATCAGCGCAAACAGACCGCCGCCGTGCAGAAAGGAGGCGCGCAATGACCGCCGTGCTTTCCGCATCACCGTTGGCGGGCCGGCATGGCGCGCCCAAGCTCGAGCTCGTGCGCGATGAGGCTGGCTTTCTCGCCTTGGAGCCGTTTTGGGACGTCCTTGTCGAACAGATGGCCACGCGCACCCCGTTCCTGCGTTGGGACTGGATGCGTGTGTGGTGGGAGGAATGCGGCGCGGGCGCGCAGCTCGCGCTCGGTGTGCTGCGTGACACCGAAGGCGTTCCGCAGGCCATCGCGCCGCTCATGCTCGCCCGCGAGGACGACCGTGCGCGCCGTCACCTCGTCACGCTCGCCTTCCTCGGCGGTTTCGGCCCCGCGCATGGCGAAAGGCTTGATTTCATCGTGCCCGCCGGCCGCGAGGACGAGCTGACGCCGCTGCTCTGCCGGGCTTTCACTTTGCTGCGTGATGAATGCGACCTCGTGCGGCTGAGTTTTGTGCCGCAGGAGTCTCCGAACACCCCGCACCTCTTCGCGGCTTTGGAGCAGAATTTCATTCGTTCAGGGGTTTTGAACCGCAACGCCTGCCGCTGCATCACCCTGCCGGCCACGTGGGAGCAGATCGAGTCGCGGCACAGCACCAACTGGCGCGGCGCGCTGCGCCGGAAGTGGCGTGCGTTCACCAAGGAACATGAAGGCATCATCACCCGGGCGGGAGAGCGCGTGCCTCATGCGCATGCGTTCGACGAGCTGTGCCGTCTGCATGCGGTGAATTTCCCGCCTGGCGTCTCCACCTTCGCAACACCGGCCGCTGCGCGGCTGCACCGTCGCATTGCGTCAGCCTGGCTGCCCCGGGAACGTGCGGTCATGCCTCTGCTCGAGTCACGCGGCCGGATCATCGCCGCCGTTTACGGCTTCATCGAGCGCGGGGAGTTTTTCCAATACCAGATGGGCTGGGATGACACGCTGGCGCGCCTTTCGCCCGGAAAGCTGGTCGTCGGCGCCTGTGTGATGCACGCGATCCGCCTCAGGCTGGGCATGTTCGACATGCTGCCGGGCGACTACGAGTACAAGCAGCAGTGGAGCGACTCCACGCGCTGGCTGCTCGACCTCGAGGCTCACAACCCCACCAGCCTGCGCGCCACCGTTTTCAACACGCTGCGCGCCGCGCGGCGGAAATTCAGCCATTCAACCCCGGAGGAACGCGCCGCATGAAGCTCCTCGTCCTCACCGCCGACGCGAACACACTCGTCTATCATCGCGGCGATCTGATCCGCGACTTCGCCGCGCATGGCTGCGAGGTCGTCACTGCCGCGGCGGAGGATTATCCGCATGTGCGTGAATTTGTCGGCAAACTCGGCGGCAGGCACCGTGCCATCCGCATGGCGCGCTCGAAGATCAATCCGCTGAAGGATCTCGTCACTCTCTGTGACATGTGGCGGCTGTTCCGCTCGGAAAAACCGGACGCGCTCTTCGCCTACACGATCAAGTCGGTCGTTTATGGCTGCGTCATCGCGCGCCTGGCCGGCATCCGCCGTGTTTACGCATTGCTGCCAGGCCTGGGCTTCACCTTTGTCAAACCGGTGACGTGGAAGCAAAAGATCGTCAGCTTCATTTCCGAGGCGCTGCACCGCTTCGCGCTGAAGCGCGCAGATGTGATCTTCATGCAGAATCACGACGATGTCACTCTCTTCACCGGCATGAACATGCTGCCGCAAGGCGTGCCCGTGCATGTCACCGCCGGTTCCGGCGTGAACATAGAAGAATTCGGCCACGCGCCGCTGGAAAACGACGCGGACATCGCCGCAGGCCGCATCCGCTTCGTGCTCGTGAGCCGCCTGCTCATCAGCAAGGGCGTGCGAGTGTTCGCGGAGGCCGCGCGGCGCATAAAGCAGCTCCAGCCGCACGCGGAATTTCATCTCGTGGGCCCGTTTGACCCGAATCCAAACCGTGTGGACGAGAGCGAGGTGCGCCAGTGGGTCGCCGAAGGCACTCTCACGCACTACGGCATGGTCAGGGATGTCGCCCCGCTGCTCAAAACGATGCACGTCTTCGTTTTGCCGACGTGGTATCGCGAAGGCGTGCCACACGCGACCCTGGAGGCGCTCGCGACGGGACGCCCTGTCATCACAACGAACTCCGTCGGCGCGCGTGAATGCGTCAAACTCACCGCCGAGGGCGAAACGCAGCGCGAAAACGGCGAGATGCTCATGCAGGGCGAGAACGGCTTCCTCTGCCAGCCGCAGAACATCGCCGCCGTCGAGTGCGCGATGGAGTGGTATCTTGCGAATCCCGCGCAGATCGCCGCGCAGGGCCAAGGCAGCCGTCAACTTGCCGCCGATGTCTTCGACGTGCGCCTCGTGAACGAGATCATCATCCGCGCCATGCGCCTGCAGAAGGCTGTCCGCGGTGAATTCGCCGTTCATTCCTCATTGGCCCTTCCTCATTCGTCCTTCTGACCATCATGGCCATTCCTTACAGCATGCATCCCGTTCCGACCGCGCCCCAGCCCGGTTTAGGAGCCATGCTTGCGCTCGCGCCTTCACGCAGCCTGGCTCCCATGGCTCCCTCCATGACGATGCCCGCGCAGCCGGGCATGTCGCCGGTGTTTGATCCGCGCGCGTTCCTTCCGCCGGTCAATCCGCGCGACTTCGAGGTGCAGCCGCTCATCAGCGTGGCGGATGTGCTCGGCTACATCCGCAAATACTGGCCTGCGGGCGCGTTTCTCGGCCTGCTGCTGGCCGCGTTCACCTTTTATTACCTCGGCATGGGGGTGAAGATCTACGAGGCGGAGTCTCAGTTGCTGCTGCGCATCCAGGACGCGAACGTGTTCAACTTCGAGGCCATGGCCACACGGGGTGTCACGGAGCTGAGCGCTCCCCAGCTCATCAACAACCACCGCACCGAGCTGCTCTCCCGCCGCTTCCTCGCCCACTTCTACGACCACTTTGACGCGCAGAAGCGGGATGCGTATCTGAAACGCGAGGCGGACTCGCTCAGCCGTAAGGACGAGCTCATGAAGCTCATGGGATTGTACAAACCCGGCAAGCCGGGTGATCCGAAGGAACGCTTCATCGACCTGATGATCGCGAACGTGCGCGTGGAGCCGCTGAAGGAGTCCCATGTGCTGCGCGTGCAGGTGCGCGACCGTGATCCGCGCCTCGCCGCCGACTTTGCCAACGAGTACATCGAGGAATACATCAGTTACGTCGGAGAGCAGGAGTCGAAGATCAGCGCGGACGCCTCCAGCTACCTCGAAAAGAAGTCCGAGGAGCTGCAAAAGCGCCTGCGCGAGTCTGAGCAGAAGCTGGCCGAGTATCGCAAAAGCCAGGGCATCATGGAGGACACGGACACCAAGGACATTTCGAATGACAAGGTGCGCCAGCTCAACGCCGCCATCACCGAGGCCGACTTGAAGCTTACCAAGGCCAAAAGCGACCTCGACAACCTCGTGGCCGCGCAGAATGCCGGCCGTGACCTCACGGAGCTGAAGCTCTTCGCGGACAATCCGGACGTGGCCTACATCCGCAAGCAGCTTGACGCCAAGATCGCCGAACGTGCGCCGCTGGAGGCCACCTGCGGCCGCAAGCACCCGCGCATGATCGGCCTTGCCAACGAGATCGACGCGCTGAAATCCGCTCTCGACCGTGCGGTGGCCGCCGTCGTCAGCATGATCCAGGCGGAGGTGGAGACCCAGCAGCGGCAGATCGTCGATTACCGCCACCAGCTCGAGGACGCGCGCGGCGTGGCGCTGGATCTCAACGGCAAAAACGTGCAGCAGAGCCTCCTGCGCGACCAAGTGCGCATGGACCGCGACTTGTATGAGAAAATCGAGATGCGCCGCAGCCAGGCCGCGCTCACAGGACAGTTCCGCGACAGCGGCCTGCTGCGTGTGGCGGACGTGGCCATGGTGCCTGAAAAACCTGTGAAACCCAACAAGCCCGTAGCCGCCGTGGCCGCCGTGATGCTTTTCGGCCTGTCCCTCATCGGGCTGCCCCTGGGTCGCGGCATTTTCAACGACCATGTGCGCCAGCTTTTCAGCGCCACAAATGCAAACCCTGCAGTGCAGGAGGTTGAACGCCAGCGGCAGCACGCAATGCCATACATGCAGGGCACGGGCGGCTTCCCCGCGCCTGTGGCCTCACCTTTTGCGGTTGCGAACCCTGCCACGACCGCGTTGCCGGCCATGGAGCCCACTCCGGCCCCGCGCCAGCAAACACGGCTCATGCCTGCCATCAAACCGCTGGATGCTTCGACCACGATTCTCGCGCGTCTGCCTTATGTGCACGGCATCACACCGGAAGCGATGCTTTCGGAGCTCCTCAAGCCCGAGCCTGTCGGCGCTTCCAGCGCCCTGCATCAGCTCACCACCACATTGGAGCATCAGGCGATGAACCGTGGAAGCACCGCTGGTGTCGTGCTCGTCACCAGCGCCGGCACGGGCGAGGGCAAGACGCTTGTCTCTGCCGCGCTGGCCGCCGCGTTCTGCCACCAGGGGCGCCGCGTGTTCATGATGGAGTGCAATCCGTCCTCCCCCACGCTGCATCAATGGTTCCCGCGTGCGGCACAGGGTTACGGCGCCTACGCGCAGCACATCGAGGCGCTGCGCTACGGCCACAGCAATCTTTTCCTGCTCCCCGGCTGCGACCTGCCCGCGCATGCGACGAATGAGCTTCTCGACGGCTATCGCACCTGGATCGAGCGCGCGAAGACGGAGGTCGATTGGATCATTCTCGATGCTTCGCCTTTGCTGAAAAGCTTTGCCAACGTCGCCCCGCTGGCCCCGCTGGCCACGGACGTGCTGATCGTCAATAACCCTTCAGTGACCACCCCGGCCCAGTTGCGCGCTGGACTCGCCCTGCTTCAGCCGATGATGTCCTCCAGCGCGTTGCGCGGGATGGTGGTCAATGGTGGTTAAAACGCTTCAAAGCGTCAATCAGCGCCTGTGGTTCGGCAACACTGAGCATCACCGTGTAGCCGTCTGTCGTCGGAATTCGGGCGACATGTGTGCGGTCGGTGACGTAGACGAGCGCCTTGGTGCCGTTTCGCAGCTTGAACCATCCGGCGGCGTAGCCTGGCAGTCCGGTGCCCATCGTGCGCCATTTGGGCTGATGATCCCTGTCGATGTTGAGGTTGGTGACGACCGCTTCGTCGAGCTTGAGCGACTTGAGAGGGATCGTCCGTCCCCAGAGATCACCTTCAAGCCGCAGGCCGTCTTTGGAGACGGTGAATTGCGCATGCTGCATGGACCAGGCGAGCCAGCCCATCAGGAAAAGCAGGCCAACCAGCAGGAGGCAGATGATGCCGAAGAACCACACTGACTTGCTCGCGGCGGGGATCATGGGAAAGACGGTGGCGCTCATGGAGTGAGTTTGATCGTTTTTGAGCCGGGAAGCCAGGGAAACAACAGCGTCGCTGCTTTGAGCTCCTCCTGGCCGGATGCCGCCGGAGATGCGGGCATTAAAAAGTAGGTGTCAATCCTGCTAGCATCGCTATTTCTCCGTTTCCCTTCGCAATGAACACCCTCCAAACCTTCACCACCGGCTCCGGCTCCACTGGCAAATTTTACTCCCTCCCGGCTCTTGAGGCCGCGGGTATCGGCAAAGTCTCGAAGCTGCCGGTTTCCATCCGCATCGTGCTGGAGTCGTTGCTGCGCAATTTGGACGGCAAGAAGGTCACCGAGGCGGATGTGAAGAATCTCGCGAACTGGAACGCGAAAGCGCCCGGCGAGTATGAAATCCCGTTCACCGTCGCCCGCATCGTGCTGCAGGACTTCACGGGTGTGCCGCTTCTCGTCGATCTGGCCGCGATGCGTTCCAAAGTGAAGCAGCTCGGCAAGAATCCGAAGATGGTCGAGCCGCTGGTGCCCGTCGATCTCGTGGTGGACCACTCGGTGCAGGTCGATTTCGCCGGCACGCAGCAGGCGCTGAATCAAAACCTCGCGCTGGAGTTTGAGCGCAACAAGGAACGCTACCAGTTCCTGAAATGGGGCGAGCAGGCCTTCGATACCTTCAAAGTCGTGCCTCCCGGCATCGGCATCGTGCATCAGGTGAACCTCGAATACCTCGCGAAGGGTGTTTTGGAAAAAGATGGCGTGTATTACCCGGATTCGCTCGTCGGCACGGACTCGCACACGACGATGATCAACGGCCTCGGCGTTGTCGGTTGGGGCGTGGGCGGCATTGAAGCGGAAGCGGGCATGCTCGGCCAGCCGGTGACCTTCCTCGTGCCGGAAGTGGTCGGCGTTTACCTCACCGGAGCGCTTAAAGAAGGCGTCACCGCGACTGACCTCGTGCTCGAAGTGACTCAGAAGCTGCGCAAGCTCGGCGTTGTCGGCAAATTCGTCGAATTCTACGGCCCCGGCGCGGTCAGCCTGCCGGTCACCGATCGTGCGACCATCGCCAACATGGCGCCTGAGTATGGCGCGACGATGGGCTTCTTCGGCGTGGACGAAGAAACCGTCGCCTACCTGCGCGGCACCGGCCGCAGCGAGGAACTTTGCAAGACTGTCGAGGCCTACTACAAGGCGCAGGGCCTGTGGGGCATCCCCACCGAGAAAGGCAGCATCGAATTCACCACCGAGATGGAGATCGACCTCAGCGGCGTCGTGCCCTGCGTGTCCGGTCCGAAGCGTCCGCAGGACCGCATTGAGGTGCCTGCATTGAAAACGAAATTCCGCGACCTCCTCGGCGCGGATGTGAAGGCCGGTGGTTTCGGCAAAGCGGAGTCCTTCAAGCCCGCCGAAGTCGTCGTGAACAGCAAAGCCGACACGAAAGACACCATCACCGACGGCTCCGTGCTCATCGCCGCCATCACGAGCTGCACGAATACCTCCAATCCGAGCGTCATGCTCGCCGCCGGTCTCCTCGCGAAGAAAGCGAACGCCAAGGGCCTCACCGTGAAGCCTTCCGTCAAAACCAGCCTCGGCCCAGGCAGCCGCGTCGTGACCGATTACCTCACCAAGACCGGCCTCCAGGTCGAGCTCGACAAGCTCGGCTTCCAGACCGTCGGCTACGGCTGCACCACCTGCATCGGCAACTCCGGCCCGCTCGACGCTGGCATTGAAGATGTCGTCAAAGGCCAGGACGTCGTCGCCGCCTCCGTGCTCTCCGGGAACCGTAACTTTGAGGCTCGCGTGCATCAGAGCATCAAGGCAAACTTCCTCATGTCGCCCCCGCTCGTCGTCGCCTATGCCATCGCTGGCACTGTCGATATCGATTTGAGCAAGGACGAGCTCGTCGCCGGCAGCGGCGTCTATTTGAAGGACATCTGGCCCACGCTCAAAGAAGTGCGCGATGCCATGGAGTCCGCGCTTTCGCCCGATGTCTTCCGCAAGCTCTACACCGACTTCGCCTCGCAGAATCCGAAGTGGAACGAGATCCAGGGCAGCATCGGCGAAGTCTTCGAGTGGGACGGCAAATCCACCTACATCCAGCATCCGCCCTTCTTCGCCGACTTCAGCATGACCCCCGGCGACATCGTGGAAATCAAAGGCGCACGCCCGCTCGGCATCTTCGGCGACTCGGTCACCACCGATCACATCAGCCCCGCCGGAGCCATCAAGAAAGCCAGCCCCGCAGGCCGCTTCCTCACCGACAACGGCGTCACGCAGGCCGATTTCAACAGCTACGGCAGCCGTCGCGGCAATGACCTCGTCATGACCCGCGGAACCTTCGCCAACGTGCGCATCAAGAACCTCATGCTCGGCGGCAAAGAAGGCGGCGACACCTTGTTGCAGCCCGCAGGCACCGAAATGAGCATCTACGACGCGGCCGAGGCCTACAAAGCCGCAGGCACCCCGAGCATCATCCTCGGCGGTGAAGACTACGGCATGGGCTCCAGCCGCGACTGGGCCGCCAAAGGCACCCGTCTCCTCGGTGTGAAGGCCGTCATCACGAAGTCCTTCGAGCGCATCCACCGCAGCAACCTCGTCGGCATGGGCGTCCTGCCCTGCAACTTCAAGAACAAGGCCGACTACGACAAGGTCAAAGACCTCGCCGATGCCACCTTCGACCTCCTGGGCCTGTCCAACGACTTCAAGCCCATGAGCGAAGCCACCCTCCGCGTCCACAAGGCCGACGGCACGTCCTTCGACATCCCGCTGGTCGTCCGCATCGACACCCCCGTCGAAATCGACTACTACCGCGCCGGCGGCATCCTCCCCTACGTCCTCGCGCAGATCCTGCGTGCGAATGGTTGATCAGTGCGATTGAACTGTCAGACGAATGACAAAATCCGGGCTGCCGCAAGGCGCCCGGATTTTTTGCTTCTCGTATTCAATGCACCTCGCATCACGGTTTTTCGTGAGAGCGTGACGATAACGCGGTCTGAGTGGCTGTGATCAAACAGCAGCCGCGAAGCGTGAGCGCATTCTGAAGCGTATTGCGCGTGCGTTGGCATTCAAAGCATGGATGCGCAGCTTCGCGTAGAGCGGATGCTAACATGTCCCACATTCATCAGTGCTGATGCGCACGAGGAGAAAACGTGATGTGCATGCTGATACATGGAGTGAAAACGAAAGCACGATGGCCATCGTTGATCTCGCACAAGAACGGCAAACAAACTCATCGTGAGGAGTGGCGTTGCATGTGCCCGCCTCTTCTTCAACGAAGCTGATGTTGCCTTGAGGAAAGCAACGCACCTCAAAGGTTTCCAAGACTGTCAAGCCGGTAAAAGCCTGCTTTTTGAAAAAGTTTGAGCACCGAATACGAGGATTGAAGAAAAAAGTTCAAAATCATGTTGCGGGGATTCGGAGTTGTACTAATCTCTCCGTCCCGCAGCGAAAAACGCGGGCTGAAAAAAAGGAAGTGCGAGAGGCAAAAGCAGCTCACTTTTCCCGAAATTCAGAAACGATCTTTCAGAAAACAGAAGCGACATTTGCGAGGTGAAAGCCAAGCAGTGTTGCTAGAAAACAGAAGGCTAAATTGTGCGCTGCGCGCGAAAGTGCGCAGGTGTCTGTGGTTTAAACAGACACAGTCAATTTGGCTGGCTTAAATGCCAGCAAAATATTTTTTTGGAGAGTTTGATTCTGGCTCAGAACGAACGCTGGCGGCGTGGATAAGACATGCAAGTCGAACGGGACTGTTGAGGTAGCAATATCGCGACAGTCCAGTGGCGAACGGGTGCGTAACACGTGGATACATTCCGGGAAGCGGGGGATAGCCCAGGGAAACTTGGATTAATACCGCATGTGATCGAGAGATCAAAGACGGGGACCGCAAGGCCTGTCACTTCCCGATTGGTCCGCGGCCTATCAGCTAGTTGGCGGGGTAAAAGCCCACCAAGGCTACGACGGGTAGCTGGTCTTAGAGGACGACCAGCCACACTGGAACTGAGACACGGTCCAGACACCTACGGGTGGCAGCAGTCGAGAATCTTTCACAATGGGGGCAACCCTGATGGAGCGACGCCGCGTGGAGGATAAGGTCTTCGGATTGTAAACTCCTGTCATGCGAGAACAAGGTTGCAGGGGTAACACCTTTGCAAATTGATGGTACCGCAAGAGGAAGAGACGGCTAACTCTGTGCCAGCAGCCGCGGTAATACAGAGGTCTCAAGCGTTGTTCGGAATCACTGGGCGTAAAGGGTGCGTAGGTGGCGTGGTAAGTCAGATGTGAAAGCCCGGGGCTCAAC
>NZ_JBIIHA010000059.1:0-18945 GCF_044236155.1 Prosthecobacter sp. | reverse complement strand
TTCGGAGCCGCCGCGCTGAAGCGGGCGAAGGAACCGGCGAAGGAGGAGTTGGTGTTGTCATAACCGACCAACAAGGCACCGGCAGTGCTGGAGGCATTGGTGACCACACCGGACCCGGTGAGGGAACCGAAGAGGGCGTTGGCACCGTTCAAATTGAGGAAGGTGCCGCTAGCGAGATCGAGTTGGGAGTTACGCGCACCCGCAAAAGCCCCCGTCGGGTTAGCCGTGATGGCGATCGTGCCAGCAGAGACGGTGGTGTTACCGGTGTAGGGATTCTGGGCATTGAAGCCGAGGACGCCTGCGCCGGTTTTGGTCAGCCCGGCGGTGCCGAGCAGGGCGGCGGTGATGTTAAGGGCGGGTTGCAGATCCGAGACGTTTTGGCCGTTCCAGATGGTTTGGGCGACGTTGAAATTGCGGCTGCTCGCCCCGAGATCGACGCGACCCGCAATGGTGGCGATGGAGCCCGGGTTACTGGATGTGACGGTGACACCGCCGTTCAAGGTCAGCGTGCCACCGAGGGCCGCTCCGCCGTTGAGCACGGAGCCACCCGAAGTGGTGTTGACGGTGGGGTTGGTGCTACCGCCGCCGTTGTTGTTGAAGACCAATCCGGCCAAGGTGTTTGCTCCAGCAAGGTTCAAAACGCCGGGGCCATTGAGGGTGACAATATTTGAGGCGGCGATCTGACCACCAAACTGGTTCATGGTGACGGTGCCGCCATTGATGACCAAACCGTCGGCCGGCACCGTAGCGGCGGGGATGACGATCGTATTGCCAGCAACGGCGTCGAGCCTCAAGGTGCCCTGGCTAACGATGGTGCCGCCAGTGTAAGTATTGGCCCCGGACAGGCTGAGGGTGAAGCCTCCGGACTTCGTCAGCGAGGTCGTGGCCGTGCCGCTGCCAATGGCGGTCATTGTGTCCACGATGACGGAGTTGATGACCATCGTGTTCTGATTGCCCCAGACCAGCAACTCGGTGTTGCCAGATGAGGCCGTGCCGCCGGTGGTAAGCCTGCCGCGGTTGGTGGCGGTGCCGATATTGGTGCTGTTGTTGTCATTGGAGCGAAGCAGGCCGCCCATGGCCAGATTGAGCACATCCGTTCCGCCGGAGGCCGTGCCGTTGGTGAAGGTGATGTTGCGGGTAGCGTTCGTTCCCAGACGCAGGGCACCGATGGTGGTGTTCGCAGCGATGGCGACATCCGCCGTGGTATTGGAGATGTTGTTGGGCAGGTTGTTTCCGCTGGCGAGGCCTGCTGAATAGGGCGTGTATCCTGCCTGGCCCATGGCACCGATTCCGAGATCGGGGATGTAGCTTGCGTAGTCGCCGTAGTTGGCAATCGCCCAAGTCCCGATGATGCCGTTGGTCAGAGTCGGTGCCGCGGTGAATAGGACATTGGGATTGCTGCCAATGGCACCGAGGGTGCCGATGTCCGAGCCAATGAATTTGCCGAAGTTGATCGTGGCCCCCGAACCAGCAGTCCGGTTGAGAGAGCCGAAGGTGAGAAGGGAGGAACTGACTCCGACATTGCCGTGTTGCGCATTGATGGTCGAACCCGCCTGCACAACATTGAGGGCACCGAAGGTTTCAGAGGTGGCCATCTGAGCGCGCCCAATGTAGTTGAGCACGCCGCCACGCAGGTTGACAGCAGCGGCATCGTTGATGCGATCGTTTTCGTTGATCGTGCCGACGTTGTTGTTCAGCGTGAGTGTGCTGTAGTTGATGCCAAGGTTCGTGGTGCCGGAGAAACGAGAGGAATCACGCATCACGGTGGCACCACCCGCGATGAGGATGTCGCCCGTGGTATTGCTGTTGGAGAAGAGTGTATAGGTGTTCGGGCCCGTGCGTTGGAAGGCAGCGGAGCCGGTGATGATGCCTGAGAAGTTGCGGTCGAAGGCATCAAGGTTGTGTACAAAGGTCGAACCTGCACCACCCGTGATGGTGCCGCCACCATTGAAGGTCGAGCCCGCGTCGAAGAGCCGGGAGGTTTGGGCAGTGCCGTTCAGGTCCAGGGTGCCGCCGACGAGGCTGAGGTAATTGTTGAAGTAGAGGGTGTTGTTGCCGCCGTTCAAACGCAAGGTGCCCTGATTGATCACCGTCTGGCCGCCCGCGATGTTGCCATTGACGCCGGGGATCACACTGGCGGAGGGCTGGAGGGTGAGGATGCCGTCGCCTGCCTTGATGAAGGCGATATTGCCGCTTCCCTGGCCGTTGCCACCCTGAAGGAGGCTGGTCATGGTGGTGTTGTCCGAGGCGAGGCCGACGGTGTGGATGATGAGCGGAGCCCCCCCCGCTGGGTAGGCGAGTACACCGCCGCTGATGCCGGTGTTGCCCGGTCTGGTCAGAATACCACCGCTCTGGATGGTAAGAACGTCGAGCGGCTTCATGGTGACGCCACCACCGCTTTCCAGCGTGAGGGAGTTGATACGGCGGGCGTCAATGGCGGCCGGAGCGGTGAGAAGACGGACGTTGGTGTCCACCGTGACCGAGCCGGTCACCATTTCCGTGCCCACCACGAGTGGGCGGAGGATGCCGGTGGCGCTATCTGCGGTGGCAAAGGAAGTTCCAAGTCCACTAACCGTGGAGTCAACCAAGGCCCAGGGAATGATACCCTTGTTTGTGGTTCCAACGGCACCGGCCTGACCGGCAAACGCGAAGCCGGTACCGGTGGAGGCGATGGTCGCAATTCCGGCTCCAGCGGCTGTTCCGAGGCTGGTCCCGCGGAAGAGAGCGGTGGCACCGGAGGGCGCGGGGTTGGCGTTGATATTGGTGGAAGGATTGTTGGCGAGTGCTCCGAACACGAGATTGGCCTGCCCCGCACCGGCCGTCACCGTGATCGTGCTCTGGCCGCGAGCAAAGGTAGGAGCACCAATCGTTTCCGTAACGTTCGTGGCACCACCGATTAGATTGAGGTTACCACCCGAGAGCGTGATGGGCCTGCTGCCGAGGCGGTTGTTGACTTGGGTAACGCTGTTGTCGAGGGTCAGCGTGGCACTAGGATTGACCGTCATGGCGATGGTGTTGCCAACCGCCAGCGTGCCGGCACCGTTCAAACTCGTGGTGCCCTGGAAAAGCGTGATGTTGTTGGTCGGCTTGAATGTGTTCGCCGTCGTGATGTTCAGCGTGCCGGTGCCGTATTTGAGAAAGCTAAAATATTCGTTGGCCGTCGTCGTGGCGGCGGTCATGTTGCTGTTGAGATTGATGATGCCTGTGCCCTCGGTATTGAAAAGGAGAGCTCGGCCCGTGATGGTGGTATTGTTGATGCCGCCATTGATGTTCAGAGTAGCGCCAGTTGCGACTCCGACAGCGGCGTCCGCATCCATTCGAAGAACACCTGTTGTGGTGCTAGTTCCAGCTGCACCGCGTAGCTGGCCACCAAAGTTCACACCGCCCAAGGCGACGTTGACCGTGGTGCTGGAATTGAGCGTGATGGGGTTGGAGACAGAAACGCCATTCAAGTTCACTGCGGCCCCGAAAACGCCCGGAACGCTGATGGCTGCCGTAGTGCCAAGCGCCGTGGCGTTGCTCAATTGCAACGTGCCCGCATTGACGGTGACCGCGCCAACGAAGCCAGGGTTGCTGACAGCGATGTCCATGAGGCCGTTGTCAGCCTTCACAAAACCATTGGCCGTCCCGCCGAAAGCCGAGTTCAACGTCAGCGTGCTGCCCTGGACGACTTCGATGACGTTGTTCGTGGCAGTGGTGTTGTTGAAGCTGATGACGCGCCCGGCGTCGAGGTTGATGTTGCCCGCCGCGCGGAAGGTCGCCACGGCACCGGCACCGGCGGCACTGAGGTTGATGTCATTGGCTGTATTGCCCAAAGCCCCGTCGCTGGTGGCGGCGAGGACACCGCGAACCACCGTCATGTTCCCGATGAAGTCGTTGGTCCCATTCGACAACAAGACGGTGCCGCCGATGCCGCCGTCCGCCGCGGTGCCGCCGCCAGTGCCCACATTGATCGCTCCCGTTCCTGTGACTTGCCCGCCAAACTCGAGACCCGCGACGATGTTGGAGGTGTTGGCGGTGGTCGGGTTAAGGACGATGAAGGTCGAGGGTGCACCGCTGAGGGTGGTGGTGCCGGTGAACTCAAGTCCGTAGCCGTTCAAATTGTTCGCGGTTAGAGTGTTGGTGCCAATGTTTAGAGCGCCAAGCTGAAGCGTCTTATTCAGAGCCGTGGAACCCGGAAAACCGGCCAAGCCGGTGCGATCCACGGAAATGGTCGTGTTGCCGGTGACCGTCACATTGTCGCCAAAGACGATGTCCTGGCGATTGCCGAAGCCGGAGCCGTCATCGCGAAGGTCGAGGGAACCACCGCTGAGGGTGATGGCATTGGTGACGCCGGCATTGAGCGCCTCTTTGGAGACCCGCAAGTTGCCGCCGGATACGGAAACGCCACCGGTGAAGGTGTTCGCGCCACCGAGAACCCAGAGTCCCGCGCCGGATTTGGCAATGGAGGTGGCTCCACCCGTGCCATCGCCGATGATGGCAAGCAGGGCGTTGTTGCCGGTGTTGGCGCCAGTGAGCGTGAGGGTGCGCGCACCAGTGCCGGCGAACCCCATCGCCGTGGCATCAGACAGGGTGAGCGCCGCGCTGCCCGATGCGTCAATACCACCACCGTTCTGGGTGAGGGTGAAGATGCGGTTGCTGGTAACAACGGCACCGGTGTATTGGAGTGTGCCGCCGTCGAGGATTAGATTACCCACCGCGCTGGCCGAGGAACCAACACCGCTATTGCCGCCGCCGCTGGCGAGATTGTTGGTGGAATAGATGCCGCCGCTGATGGTGACCGCGCCATCGAAAGTGTTGGCCTGATTCGTCGTCAACTGTCCAGCTCCTGTCTTGTTAATACCGAAGCCCACGCCACCGATGACCCCGGTCGTCAGCAAGGCATTGGTCTGCACGTCAAAGGTCGGCGTGGCGGTCATGGTGACCGCGCCCACGGTGACTCCGCCGGTGCCGCTCGTGGCATTCGCGCCGCGGGTGACGCTCAGGGTATTGGCACCGATACTCAACGTTCCCAAGGTATGGGTGATGCCGGCCCCGGCGGTGGCGCGGTTGGAGGTGATGGTGGTGTTGCCGCCAACGGTGACGGCATGAGCATTCACTGTGGCATCGGTATTGAGGCTTAGCGAGCCGCCATTGAGCGCCAGAGAGACGCCCGTGGTGCCCAGCGCGGAAGCAGCCCCCACGTTCAGCGTTCCGGCGCTCAGCGTCACAGTGCCACTGGCCCGCGCGGCATTGGCCGCCGTATTTAGGGAGAGTATCCCGCTGCCTTGCTTCGTGAAATTGCCCGCAGTCTGCAGCGCACCCAGTGTGAGAAGGGTGTTCGCTCCGGTGTCGAAAACAGCGCCTGATGCAATCGTGGTGTTGCCGAAGGTGATGCCCGCAGTCCCGCTTGTTACATTGGCACCGGCCAGCAGATTCAGGGTGTTCGCCCCAGTGGCAAGGGTTCCGAGCGCTTGAGTGACACCAGCACCGGTGGTGAGACGGTCACTTGTGACCGTCGCCGTGCCAGTAAGCGTTGTGTTGCGCGCGAAGTTCAAACCCGTGTCATCTGCCAATTGCAGGTCGCCTCCGCCGAGCGAAAGCGCTCCCGTGCCAAGCGCCGACGCGCTGGTGGTGGCACGCAGAATACCGCTGCTGACCGTCGTGGTACCGCTGTAGGTGTTGACTCCAGAAACGGTCAACGTGCCGGCGCCGGATTGCGTGATGCCTCCCGCACCCGCGCCAATGATGCCCGAGATGACGGTGTTCCCCGCGCCGTTGATCGTCAGCAGATTCGCGCCATTCGTCACGCCGCCGCCGACCGTCAGTGTCTTGCCCATCGCCACCGTCCAGCTCTGAGCGCCGCCCAAGATCGTGTTTGCTGTGATCAGCGCCGATTCGTTTGCTGTGATTCCGCCATTGATCGTTAGCGTTTCAGCAGCCGTCGGCGAGATGGTGTACGTGGTCGCAGCCACTGAATTGAACGTGAGGGTTCCCACCGTGATGTTCGCCCCCAGCGTGATGACTCCACCAGTGCCGCCGGAGCCGAAGATGGCGTCGTCGGGAGTGAGGTTGTTCCAAATGAAGTTGGCCACGCCATCATCCGCCCAATTGGTATTGGTGAGATCCCAAGTGCCGTCGCCGTCGGTTCCAACCGTGGCATTGCCCGTGCTGTCCCAAGTGAGTGTCGCCCCAAGCACGGGCCCTGGCAGGTAGCAAACCATGAGGCATGCCATGAACCAGCCGAGCAGTTGGCGGTGTTTGCGGAGTGTTTTCATAAGATTTTCAGGGGCGGAAAGACGGGAGAAAAAAGGCATCGATCAGTTTGCAGCGGATGTTGAAATCCTTGGATCCAGAATCTTCAGGGCGGACCATTTTGTGGCATTCACCAGCATGCATGGGGACACGGCTCCGCCACTGACAAGCGTGGCGGATGATTCACAGACAGGGCTGCAAATATCCGAACAATGGTTGGTAAACATGAAAGCTGCTTTCGAATTAAATCACAAACGAAGCCAATCCGACAATACTTTTTGCATTAAGCAAAAAAAAAACTTTGAGCGTTCAAAATCAGTGCTTTGAGTTACTTGTATCCCCAGCAACCTTCATCGGCATTAAACCTAATTTTTAACACCGAAAAGTTCTCAAAACATTATGCCGTGTTTGAAAGCCTGCTGATAGGCAAATCGGTAGTGATGGCGGGAAGGGCAGAGTCGATGAAAACACAACGCTTTGCCTAGGGGGGGGCGCTCAAAGAGCGGCTCAAAAAAATGGTGGTCTGAAGCTGGGTGGCAGCCCCCCCAGCAGGATTGGACATGGTGCTCGATGCGCTGTTCTACCGGCTGAGAAATGCAGGACCTTGGCGTGACCTGCCTGATGGCTTCGTCCCTTGGCGCACGATCTATGGCTGGTATCAGCGGCTGGCTCGGCAAGGCATCTGGGAGCGGCTGCTGCGCCGATTGGCGGCTGGTGCCAAAAGCAGGATCCGACTGGTCGATGGCACCCATGTGCTGGTGGACCAATGCGCAGCCAATCCCGCCGGAGGAGCTCGGAAGCAGGCGATGGGCCGCACGCGTGGCGGACGCAACACCAAGATCATGGCGCTGACCGACGGTCGTGGTCTGCCAGTGAGGCTGTTGCTCATCGAAGGCCAGGCTTACGAGGGCAAATACGTCATCCCGTTGCTCGAAGCCCCTGAGGGGCTGATGGTGGTGGGAGACAGCCGAGCGCAGCGAGACAGCCAGCCGTAGGCTGCCCGCAGGGCGAGGCGAAGCCGAGGCAACGGCTTCGACAGCGACCCTCTCCGTCAACAACTTGAGCAGCTTGGAGCCTCTCATTGCATTCCCAGCAAGTCCAACCGCCGCAAGAAGCGCGGGCTCAACAAGAAGCTCTATCGTCAGCGCTACAAGGTGGAGAACTACTTCTGCCGCCTGAAGCGCTGGGCCTCAGCAAGCACGCGCCGCGACAAACTTGCCTCCCACTTCCTGGCTCTCATTCAGTTTGCTTCCGTCATCGACCGGCTTCGCCAGGACTGTCGAGGGTTTTTAAACACGGCCTAAGGCGTTGGATTGGCGTATCGTGCCACCCTAGCACTCAGTTCGTGCCCTGCCAGCCATATCCCCGGCAGGAATCGAACCTGCATTTAGAGTTTAGGAAACCCTCGTTCTATCCATTGAACTACGGGGACTTTGGGCCGGGGGGGCATTTCCACCGGAAGGAGTTGGTTTCAACCTCGAGATTTAGCAATGGCGGATTCTCACCTCAAATTCACGGCGCCGCCGTCGAGCGTGTAGTTCGTGCCGGTAGCGAAGGAGGCCTCGTCACTGCACAAATAGAGCGCCAGGGCGGCGATTTCGTCGGGTTTGGCCATCCGGCCGATGGGCTGCGCCTCGCTGAGCTTCTGGAACATCTCTTCTTCGCGGCCGGGATAGGTTTTGGCGAGATAACCATCCACAAACGGGGTGTGGACGCGGGCGGGGGCGATGCAGTTGCAGCGGATACCGTCCTTGATGTAATCCTTTGCAATTGAGTAAGTCATCATCAGAACCGCCCCCTTGGTCATCGAGTAGGCAAACCGGTCGGCGAGGCCGATTTGGGCGGCGATGGAGCACATGTTGAGGATGACACCGTTTTTGCGGACGGTCATGTGTGCCAGGGCGGCCTGAGCACAGGCATGCACGCCTTTGATGTTCACCCGATGCAGGCGGTCCATGTCCTCCTCGGTGGTGGTCAAGGCGGTGCCGATGTGGGCGATACCGGCGTTGTTCACCAAAATGTCGATCTTGCCGTGTTTCGCGGCCACGGCATCGAACAGCGCCTTCACGCTAGCATAATTGCCCACATCGCAGCCCGTAGCGTTCGCGCTGCCTCCCGCGGCCTTGATTTGATCCACCGTTTCCTGCGCGGACTCCTGCTTGAGGTCGAAGACTTCCACGTGCGCCCCTTGTTTGGCGAAAAGAATGGCGATGGCCTGGCCGATGCCCGATCCGGCGCCGGTGATGATGACGGTTTTGCTGGCGAGTGAGAACATGAGTGACAAAAAACTGCGGATGAACGAGCTTTTTTACTTCTTTCCCCTTTTTCGACCATCCAATTCTGGCGTCTGGGGCAAAAAGGCAGCGAACCGGCTCTCCAACCGCTTGGGAATCACGCACTGAATCTCGGCGCGGCCGGTTTCGTAGTCCTCGCTGAGCACTTTGCCCTCCTGATGGGCCAAAGCGACGAGGTCCATGCGATCCAAAGGCAGGCTGAGCGACAAACGCACCACGCGGTCGATCATGAAGTCGTGCAGACGGTGCAGCAGGTCGTCCATGCCCTGGCCGGTTTTGACAGAAATGGTCACCGCGTCCGGAAATTCGCGTTTCAGCTCCAGTAGCCGCGTATCGTCGATCAAATCGACCTTGTTGAGCACCAGCAGCACCTTTTTATCCCCAGCGCCGAGCTCGCCCAGCACCTTGGTGGTGGTCTGATAAAATTCCGACGCCTGCGGTGAGCTGGCATCGATGACGTGGATGAGAAAGTCCGCCTGGTTTGCCTCTTCCAGCGTGGCGCGGAAGGACTGCACCAGGTCGTGCGGCAGGTTGCGGATGAAGCCGACGGTGTCGGTGATCAGCAACGGCTGACCGTCCGGCAGCTCCATGCGCCGCGTCGTGGTGTCCAGCGTGGCGAAGAGCTTGTTCTCCACATAAGCGTCCGCCGCGGTCAGTTTGTTCAGCAGCGAGGATTTTCCAGCATTGGTGTAGCCGACAATGGCCGCGTGCGGCACGGGAACGCGGCTGCGCTCCTTGCGCATCGTGTCGCGTTGTTTTTTCACCTCTTCGAGATCGGCGCGCAGCTTGTCGAGACGCTTGCTGGCAAGGCGGCGGTCCACTTCGAGCTGCGTCTCACCCTCACCACGCGCCGCGCCCGCTCCGCCTTGCCCGCCGCCTGCGCCACCGCCCTGGCGGTCAAGATGCGCCCACATTCGCGTCAGCCGTGGAATCGAATACTCCAGCCGGGCCAGTTCGACCTGCAGCCGCGCTTCACGTGTCTTGGCGCGCATGTTGAAAATGTCGAGAATGACCTCGTGGCGGTCGATCACGCAGATGTCACCCTCGCTTTCCCACGCACGTTGCTGCGCGGGGCTGAGCTCGTTGTCCCACACGATGCAGTCGGCCCCCAACTCCTTCGCCTGCTTCATCAGCTCTGCCGACTTGCCGCTACCAATAAGATAACGGGCGGTGTGTTCGCGCGCATAGACGAGTTCGCAGCCGATGACTTCGATGCCGAGCGTGCCCACGAGCTCGCGCAGCTCGTCCAGGAGGTCGGATGCCACCTGTTTTTCACGACGGTCAAAGTACGCGCCGATAAGGAAGGCGCGCTCGACCATGTTGGGCTTTTCACGGATATCGAACATGTGCGCCGGAGCATGGCGAGCGGCGGCACGTTGCCAAGCCGTGTATTCCATGCCATGAACGCCATCATGACACGCCGAACCGCCCTTTTCGCCGCCCTATGCCTCGGACTTGCCGCGTGCGACTCGTCCGACACGGCCAGGCTGCCGCTCAATCTATATGAATGCGAAGCCGGGGAGGCCGCGTTGCGTCATCTCATCGCCCAACTGCCAGATCCAAATCCCGGCGTGGCCAAGAGCTACTCCATCGTGCTGGGCGAGATCAACCGCGACGGCATGACGCCCGCGTCCGATGCCTTCACCGCGCGATTTGCCGATCTGAAGCTCAAATTCGTCAACGCCTTCCTCCTGAAGGACGTACCACCGGACCACATCATCGCCGATCCCGAAACACGACTGGCCGCTTTTGTGCTGCAACTTCGCACGCTCCAGCAATCCAGCGCCACCACATGGCGGGCCGAGGTCGGCTGGAGCTACAAGAAGGAATTCGGCCGCCTGAAACTTCGTATTGAGTCGAAGGATGGCAAAACCAGCGTGGTGGAAGAAAAGTGAGGCAGCGGACAACTGAGGCCGGTCAAGAAGTCAGGCGTCCCACCGGTTTGAAGCTCGGCTCTGGACCTTCTTGAGGATCCTTGACCGTTGATCCGTGGCTTACTTCAGCCCGGCACCATCCTCCACATTGTCCACGTCGAGCTGGCGGACGCGTTTGCGGTCGCGTTCGGCCTGGACGGCGGTGCGGAGTTTTTCGCGGACGGCCTCGACCTCGGGAATGGCTTTCATCGCCACTGTCGGCGTGGTGGCGTCGGAGGTGACCATGGTGAGGTTTCCAAGGCCGACGAGACGCAGCAGCAAGGGTTGCTCCATGCTGTAGTCACGCACCCGGAAGAGCTCCAGCTCATCGACACGCTTGTTGAGCACGCCGGTGCGGATGCGCAGGCGCTGTGTGGTGATCTCGTAGGTGGTGCATTTCGTGACCCACCAGCGGATCAGCCACATGATCACGGGAATGATGAGGGCGGCGTAACTCAGCGCCCCGGTCGGAAGCGCGAGAACCGTGGCCCCCACAGCGATGGCCCCGGCAAGCAGCACGCAGAGGAAGTAATACCAGAAATGGACCCACTGGGAGGTGTGGCCGGACCAGAGCGTGGTTTCCGCGCCAGCGGGAGTGATGAGAGCGTCTTCGGTGGGCATGATGGGGATGCGGTGGAGTGTTGGAGGGATGGAAAAAATCAGGTCAGCAGCGCCGCGATCTCATCAAGAGCCTGCTTGGTGCGTTTGATGCCCTCGATCTCGGTGTGCTTGTCGCCTTCGTATTCAATGCCGATGCAGCCTTTGTAGCCGGCCTTGACGACGATCTCGATGAGACGCTGGAAATCGAGCGTGACCTCGCGGCCTTCGCGGCGGTCCTCGGTGTAGAATTTGCCGGCGCCAGTGTCCCAATCGTAAGCCTTCGCGCTGACGGCCTGCTTCACCCACGGCATGAACTCGCGCATGCCTTTGTAGGGATTGTAAAGCTCGCCCTTGTTGCGGTCGGTGTAGAAATTGCCAAAGTCCGGCAGGATGCCGACGCGGGTGTGGTCCGCGGCTTTCATCACGCCGGTGAGCCAGAGGCCGTTGCTGGAAAGGCCGCCATGATTTTCGACCACGACATAAAGGCCGCGCTTGTCGCCCTCGACGCAGAGGCGATGCAAACCGTCGGCGGCGAGCTTCATTTGCTCGTCCCAGGTCAATTTGGGATCGCTGGCGGCGTTCACGCGGATGCTGTGGCAGCCGAGCGTGGCGGCGGCGTCGAGCCACTTGAGGTGGTTTTCGACGGTCTTCGCGCGCTTGGCCTCATCAGGATCGCCAAGATTGCCCTCGCGGTCGCACATGATGAGCAGACCCTTCACGCCTTCGCCATCCTGGCGTTTTTTCATCTCGCCGAGGTAGGCCGCATCCGTCGCCTTGTCGAAAAACATCTGGTTCACGTACTCCACGCCGTCGATGCCGAGGCTGCGGGCGATCTTGCAGAAATCGAGGTGCTCATGACGCTCCGCGTTGCCTTTGCCAAAAATCCCTTTGTTCAGCGACCATTCAGCGAGCGAAACCTTGAACGGAGGCTCCTTCCCCGCGGCCAGCGCGAAACGTGAGCCGGCGGTGGCGATAGCGGCGGTGGCGGCGAATTGGAAAAACTGGCGGCGGGAGGAGATGCTGGTGCTCATGGAGTGGTAACGGCGGGCATTATGGCGTGCGGTCGTGCGAAACCTCCAGAAGAATTTTCCACGCGCCTTTGTAAAGCGTATGCACGACAGTGAGGGCGGGTTTCGAAATTCCAGCCCCTTCTGGCGCGAAAGTCCGCACCCTCATCCGGCGTAGTTCCCTCACCATCCCCCTATGATGCCCAAAACCACCCTCTCGCTGACTTGCGCGGCCCTCGCCGCAGTGTCCCTTCATGCCCAGGAAGGCGGCGAAAAAATCACCTATCAGGACCACATCCGCCCCCTGCTGGAGAACAAATGCTTCTCCTGCCACAATCCCGACAAAAAGAAGGGCGACCTCGATCTTACCAGCTTCGCCGCCCTCATGACCGGCGGCGGCGGCGGCGCGGTCGTCGATCCCGGCAATGTCGATGGCAGCCGCCTGTGGACGACCTGTGCGAAAAAAGAAGAGCCTTTCATGCCGCCGGAAGGCGCTCCTCTCGGCACGAAGGAACTCGATCTCCTCGCCGCCTGGGTCAAGGGAGGCGTTCTCGAAACAAAGTCCTCCATCGCCAAAAAGTCCGCGAAACCGAAGGTGGACATGGCCGTCGCAGTCACCAGCGGCAAGCCGGAGGGGCCCATCGCGAAGCCTGAGCACGTTTTGCTCGAGCCCGTCGTCGTCACGCCGCGCACCACCGCCATCACGGCCATGGCCGCCAGCCCGTGGACCTCGCTCGTCGCCCTCGCCGCGCCCAAGCAGGTCCTGCTTTACGACACCGACACCAGGCAGCTCGCCGGCATCTTCCCTTACACCGAGGGCTACGCCCGCAGCCTGCGCTTCAGCCGCAACGGCTCCCTGCTCATTATGGGCGGCGGTCGCGCCGGCAAAAACGGCAGCGCCATCGTCTGGGACGTGAAGACCGGCAAACGCATCACCGAAGTCGGCAAGGAGTTCGACCAGGTCATGGCCGCGGACATCAGCCCCGACCACAAACGCATCGTCATCGGCAGCCCCTCGAAAAAGGTGAAGTGCTACAACACCGCCACCGGAGAAGAAGAATACGTCATCAGCAAGCACACCGAGTGGGTCATGGGCACCGCCTTCAGCCCAGACGGTGTCCTGCTCGCCACCAGCGACCGCAACGGCAACGTGATGGTCTGGGAAGCCGAAAACGGCGGCGAATTCTACATCCTCGGCCAGCACAAGGCCTCCTGTGTCGATCTCTCCTGGCGCGCCGACTCGAACCTCCTCGCCTCCTGCTCCGCGGACGGCACCATCATGGTCTGGGAGATGAACGAGGGCAAAAAGGTGAAGGAATGGGCCGCGCATGGCGGCGGCGTGCAGTCCATCTCCTTCACACCCGACGGCAAAATCGTCTCCGCAGGCAACGACGGCCTTGTGCGTGTATGGGACATCAACGGCAACAAGCTAGGCGAGGCACCAAGCCAGGGCGACATCGTCACCAAAGTCGTCGCGCTTCACGATTCCAAGGCAGCCGTCTCGGCCAACTGGCGCGGAGAAATCATCGATTGGAACATCACCGCCGCCGCCATGACCGAAAATGGCCGCCTCTCTAGCAACCCATCGCAAATCGCCCAGCGCATCGTCCAAGCCGAGCAGCGCATGGCCGAGCTCAACGCGAAACTGCCCTCCTTGCAGGAAGCGGTGAAAAAAGCCGAGGCCGACGCCAAGGCACGCGAAGAGGCGCTCAACAAGACCCGCGCCGAAGTCGCCGCCACTGAAGCTCGCAGCAAAAATTTGCCCGGTGAGATCGCCAACGACGAGAAAGCTGTCGCCGCGCTCAAAGCCGCCCGCGAAAAAGCCGCGAAGGACAAAGAAGCGCGCAATGCCGCCATCAAAGCCTTCGGCGAAAAATCCGCGAAGATCGCCGCCCAGGAAAAAGAACTCGCTCCCATCGCCGCCGAGGCCGCCAAGCTGCCCGCCGCGGACAAAGCCGTGGCCGACACAACCGCAGCTCTCGAAGGAGCGAAAAAAGAACTCGCTGCCAAAGCCGGAGACGCCGCCCTCACAGCCAAAGTGAAGGAACTTGAAGGCAAACTCGCAGCCGCGAAGGCTGAGCAGCAGAAAATCGCGCCAAACAAGGCCAAGGCCGACCAACTCGCCGCCGCCATCGCCAAAGCGAAGGCCGAACTCGGTGCCGCGCCCGCGCCGGTCGCCGATCTCGACAAATTGATCGCTGACACAGACGCCAAGATCAAAGCCACCGCCGACGGCATCGCGGCGAAGAAAGCCGAGCTGCCCAAGCTTCCCGCGCTGGTCAAAGCAGGCCCGGACCGCATCAAGGGAGCCGAAGGCAACGTCACAGCAGGCAAAACCGCCCTCGCCGCCGCTCAAACCGCCGCCAAGGCCGCCAGTGACGAGATCGGCATCCTGCAAAAAATGCCCACCGCTCTCAAGGCAGCCCAATTCAATACCGGCGTGCTCGCCGAAAAGGAAAAACTCGCGAAACTTGAAGAAGACTTCAACGACTTCACCGAGGCCAAAAAAGACGCCGAGGCCGCCAAGGTCGCCGCAACGAAGCGCATCGAAGACAGCAAGAAGGCCATCGCCGAATCCACCGCCGCACAGCCGGGTCTTGAAGCTGCTTTGAAGAAATTCCAGGGGGAACAAGCCGCGCTCGATGCCGCCATCAAGCCCACGCGTGAGGCCGATGCCGCCGCCGCCGCCAAAGTGAACGAGCAGAAGCAGATCATCACCACCAAGGAGGCCGAAATCGCCGCCGCGAACAAGGCCAAGGACGAAGCCATCGCCGCCGCGAAGAAATCCGCCGAAGAAATCGCCAAAGTGATCGAGACAAAGAAGAAGGCACTCGCCGACGCCAGTGCCAAGGCCGCCGCGCCTGAAAAGAATTTGCAGGCAAAGAAGGAAAAACTCGCGAAGGCCGACGTGGCCGCCGCTGAAGCCAAAAAAGCCGCCGATGCGACTGCGACGGAAGCCGCCGCCAAAGCGAAAGCACAAAAAGAGGCCGAAACCGCTGCCACCGCCGCCAACACCGCTCTTCAAACCGCCGACAAGCTCGTCAACGAAACGCGTGGCAAGGCCAACGCCAGCAAGCAGGCGGTGAATCCCGCCAAGCAGGCCGTTGCAGCCGCTGAAAAAGCCCTCGCCGACGCCAAGGCCAAAAATCAGGCCACCCCGCAGCTTGAGCAGGCCGTGAACGACACGAAGGCAAAACTCGCCGCTGCGGAAAAAGCCGCCGCTGACCTCGACGCCGCCGTGGCGAACGCTCTGAAGGACCTGGAAGCGAAAAAAGCCGCCAAGACCAGTGCCACGCAAAATTTCGCCGCCGCGCAGAAAGCCAACAATGAGGCCATGACCGCCGCCAGCAAGGCTGGTAGCGCCGCCAAGCAGACCGCTCAGCAGGCCGTCAATGCGAAGAACGAATTCGCAGCCGCCGCAAAGCAGGCCGCGCCTCTCATCGGCCAACGCGACGCCATCCATAAGGAGATCGAGGCCCAGTCCAAGGCTCTTGCCGAAAAACAGGCAGCGCCCGCGAACATCGAAAAGGACACCGCCGCCAAGATCGCCCCGCTCAACGCCGCCATTGCAGCGGCCAAGGCAGCGCTGCCACCACTTGAGCAGGCCTACGCCGCCGCTCATGGCAAGCTCGACGCCGAACAGAAGGTGCTCGACGCGAAGAAAGCTGAGGTCGCGAAGGCGAACACCGACTTTGAAGGAGCGAAGAAGAAGAAATCCGACGCCGAGGCCGCCATCGCCGCTGCCACGAAAGAAATCCCCGAGAAGGACAAGATCATCGCCGAGGCCACCGCCGAACTCGCCAAGCTTCAGCCCCAGCTCGAGCCCATGCGCACGAAGGTGAAGCAGATGACGGATCAGTATTTCACAATGCTGCCGAAATAGCCCCGCGCGCTCCTTCAATTCATTCCGATCCAGAATGGGGGCCAGACGGCCCCCATTTTTTGTTATCCTCCTTCACCTTGCCCCCTCAACAATCCGGGCCATCATCCGCGCTCCTTTTATCCCCTGTGAAACCCTACTACATCACCACCGCCATCGATTACACCAATGCCGCGCCGCACATCGGTCACGCGTATGAGAAGGTGCTGGCAGATGTCATGGCGCGCTTTCAGCAGCTGAATGGACGCGAGGTGTATTTCCTCACCGGCGTGGATCAGCACGGCCAGAAGGTGCAGAAGAGCGCCGAAAAGGCCGGGCAGACGCCGCAGGAGTTTGTGGATGGCGTGACGCAGCATTTCACGGCACTCTGGGACAAGCTGAACGTGCGTTACGACGGCTGGGCGGCCACCACGGACATCAAACACAAGCGCGTGGTCCAGGCCATCCTGCAAAAGCTGCACGATTGCGGCCAGCTCTACAAAAAGAGCTACGCGGGCTTCTACTCCGTCCGCCAGGAGCAGTTCCTCACCGACAAGGAACGCGGCCCCGACGGCCAATACGGCGAAGAATGGGGTGAAGTCGTCGAACTCCAGGAGGAGAACTGGTATTTCCGCCTCAGCGAGCATGTCGAATGGCTGAAGAACCACATCCGCAGCCACCCGGACTTCATCTACCCGCCGCATCGCGCGAATGACGTGCTGAACTCGCTCGACGGAGCGGCGCAGGACCTTTGCATCAGCCGTCCGATCGAACGTTTGAGCTGGGGTATCCCCCTGCCCTTCGACGAAAAGTTCGTAAACTACGTCTGGTTCGATGCGCTGGTGAACTATGTCAGCTTCGCCGGTTACATGGCCGATGAAGCCGGCAACACCGGACTGCCGCAGTTCGAAAAACTCTGGCCCGCCGACGCGCACTTGATCGGCAAGGACATCCTCGTTCCCGCGCATGCCGTTTATTGGCCGATCATGCTGCACGCTCTCGGTTTCAGCGACGATGAGATCCCGCGCCTCATCGTTCACGGCTGGTGGAACGTGAAAGGGGCCAAGATGAGCAAGAGTCTCGGCAACGTGATCGACCCAAACGTGCTCTCCGGCACCTTCACGCCCGACGGCCTGCGTTATTACCTCATGCGTGACATAGCGACCGGCTACGACGCCGATTTCAGCGATGAACGCATCATCATGAGCTACAACAAGGAGCTGGCTGGCGGATTGGGCAATCTGCTCAACCGCAGCATCAACATGGCGCAAAAGTATCGTAACGGGGTGCTCACGCCCGGCGATTACGATGACGAGATCAACCAAGCCCTGCGTCAGACCGTCGCCGAGGCCCTACCGCTTTATCTTGAGAAGATGAACGGCTGGGACATCCACGAAGGCATCGCCGCCGCGTGGAAAATCGTCACGCATGCGAACGCGTTCGTCGATAGCACCAAACCCTTCTCGCTCGCCAAAGATCCTGCGCAGGCCGCACGGCTCGACAGCGTGCTTTATCATCTCGCCGAAGCGCTCACGCATGTCAGCGTGCTGCTGAATCCGATCATGCCGACGGCGATGGTCACAGCGCGTGCGCAAATCGGCTGGGAACTGCCGCAGGGCTTCAAGGTCAGCGATTTGAAGTGGGGCCTGCTCCCCAGCGGCCACCAGCTCGGAGCGCCGGTGCCGCTGTTCCCGAGGTTGGAGATCGTGGAGGAAAAGTGAGACTGAAAATGGGCGCACGTCATTCCTTGCGCCCCCCGCCCTTCTGGCTATGACCAGCGGCGCAACTTGATGAAGAAAGCCCTCCTCGCCCTCGAAGACGGCCGGGTGTTTGAAGGCACGGCGTTCGGCGCCGAGGCCACTCACACCGGCGAAATCTGCTTTAACACCTCCATGACCGGCTATCAGGAGGTTTTGACCGATCCTTCGTATCGCGGACAGATCGTGACGATGACCTACACGCAGATCGGCAACTACGGCGTGAACCCGCTCGATTTCGAGAGCGACCGCCCGCAGGTGCGCGGCTTTGTCATCGAGGAGCTGTGCAATGTGCCGAGCAACTGGCGCAGCACGCAGGATCTCAGTTCCTGGCTGAAAGAATGGAACATCCCTGGCATCCAAGGCATCGACACCCGTGCCTTGACCAAACATCTGCGCACCCGCGGCGCGATGCGTGCCGTGATCACCTCCGAAGCGATGTCCGCCGAGGAAGCCGTGAAGCGAGCCGCCAGCAGCGCTCCGATGGAAGGCAGCGACTTCGTGAAGGAAGTGACCACTGCGAAACCTTACCTCTGGGACCCAGAGGACAAGGAAAGCGGTGACTGGGACATCCCGAGCCCGTCCCAAAACCGCGCAGCAGGCCCAGATGGCATCGTGCGTCATCCTTTGGCGCCTGCCAAGCATCACATCGTGGCTTATGACTTCGGCGTGAAGCGCAACATCCTGCGCCGCCTGCGCCAGGCTGGCTTCCGCGTGGATGTGGTGCCCGCCACCACCAGCGCGAAGGACGTTCTCGCCAAAAATCCTGACGGCATCTTCCTCTCGAACGGCCCCGGCGATCCCGCCGCGCTCGATTACATCCACAAGGAGGTGAAGCAGCTCATCGGCGTAAAGCCCATCTTCGCCATCTGCCTCGGGCATCAGATTCTCGGCCACGCGTATGGCGGGAAGACCTTCAAACTGAAGTTCGGCCACCGTGGCGGCAACCAGCCGGTGAAGGATCTCCGCAACGGCAAGGTTGCCATCACCAGCCAGAATCACGGTTTCGCCATCGATCCTTCATCGTTGCCCAGCAACGTTGAAGTCACGCACATCAATCTCAACGACGGCACCGTCGAAGGCATGCGCCACCGCGAAGCTCCCATTCTCAGCGTGCAGTACCATCCTGAGGCTGCCCCAGGACCGCACGACGCGAAGTATTTCTTCGGCGAGTTCGCCGCGATGATCGAGCGCGGTTGTTGATCCCGGCTTCGGAGTGGCGGGGGGGGGGGGGGGGGCGGCAGCGCGAGGTCGTGGGGGAGGGGCGGGGCGAGCCGAACC
>NZ_JBIIHA010000029.1:0-61136 GCF_044236155.1 Prosthecobacter sp. | reverse complement strand
CCACGCAGAAGGCCATCGCCCTGCGCGCCTCCGGCGGCACCTCGATGGTCAGCCCGTTTGAGGAGTGGGAAGGCGAGCTCGACGGCAAGAAGATCAAGTTTGGCCGCCCCGGCTTCGAGCCGCTCTCCAATGAGTCCACCGCCATCAACATCGAGGAGGCCATCCGCCTCAACGCCAGCATCCTCGCCGTGCAGGTCTTCATCGGCAGCGCCTACGAGCGCCAGAGCCTGAAGAACATGACCGACCTCGTCGATGCGGCCTCCCGCTACGGCATCGGCGTCATGGGCGTCGTCGCCGTGGGCCGTGCGATGGCCCGCAACGCGCAGTACTTCCGCCTCGCCACCCGCATCATGGCCGAGCTCGGCGCGAACGTGGTGAAGTGCTACTACACTGACAAGGACTTCGAAACCATCACCTCCTGCTGCCCGGTGCCGATCGTCATCGCTGGTGGCAAGAAGCTGCCGGAGCTCGACGCGCTGAAGATGTGCGCCAGCGCCATCAAGCAGGGCGCGTCCGGCGTGGACATGGGCCGCAACATCTTCCAGAGCGATGCTCCGGTCGCCATGATGCGCGCGGTGCAGGGAGTGGTGCACGGCGGCCTCAACGCCAACAAGGCCTTCGAGATGTACAACGACCTCAAGAAGAAGGAGCTCAAGAAGAAGTAATCTCTCCGCTTCTCCATCCACTCGCGAAACTCCGGTCGTCGTCAGGCGTCCGGAGTTTTTCATGAGATGGATTCCCGGACGGTTGCCGAAAGAGAGGAAAAAGATCAAAAAGGGCGGAATGCCTGATGGCGGAGATTCTTTTTCATTCTTTTCACTTTTTCGGCCAATCCTCCCGGTTCACAAAGCTTCCTCTCCCGATGAAAAACCCCGTCTCCTTCCTCCGCGGCGTCGGCCTGCTTGAGGCCGTGTCCTATCTGCTCCTGCTCTTCGTCGCCATGCCGTTGAAATACGCCTGGGGCATGCCGCTCGCGGTGCGCATCATCGGCTCGGTGCATGGCGGGCTCTTCGTGCTGTTCTGCTTCGCCCTCTGGCGCGTGATGATGAACACGAGCTGGCCCCTCGGCCGCGCCGCTCTCGTCTTTGCCGCCTCCCTCCTGCCCTTCGTGCCGTTCTTCATCGACCGCCGCATGCGCGCCTGGGCCTCGGAACCCAACCTGCCGCAGGCGTGAAGAAGGTCGTCATTCATTCCGACGGCGGCTGTCATGGCAACCCCGGTCCCGGCGGCTGGGCCGCCGTGCTGGCCTATGGGAAGCACGTCCGCGAGATCAGCGGCGGCGTTCCCGCCACCACAAACAACCGCATGGAGCTCCAGGCCGCCATCGAGGCCCTTCGCATCCTCAAAGAGCCGTGCGAGATCGACTTCCACACCGACTCGCAGTACGTCCGACATGGCATCAGCCAATGGATCACCGGATGGAAACGCAACGGCTGGCGCACCAGCGCGAAGCAGCCCGTCAAAAACGCCGACCTCTGGCAGCAGCTCGACGCCGCCACCGCCCATCACCAGATCCACTGGCACTGGGTCAAAGGCCACGCCGGCCACGCCGACAACGAACGCTGCGACGAACTCGCGAATGCAGCCATAGCGAAGGTGAAGGCTGATTACACGCAGGAACAATTGAAGGGATTGCTCGAAGAATTCAAAGCATTGCCCGAAACTCAGCTTCTGTGAGCGTCTTCACGCCGAGTTTGGTGGCTTTGTCGAGTTTGCTGCCGGCGTCTTCACCGGCGAGCAGATAAGTCGTTTTACCGCTGACGCTGCCGCTGACTTTGCCGCCGTTGGCGCGGATGGTGTCGGCGATGGTTTCGCGGTCCTGGCTCAAGGTGCCGGTGATGACCCAGGTGGTGCCGTTGAGCTTGTCGGAGGCGGCGGTGACAGCCTTCTGCGTGAAGTTGAGGCCCGCGGAGCGCAGGCGGTCGAGCAGGGCGATGTTGTGCGCGTCGCGAAACCACGTGTGGATGCTCACGGCGACGATTTCGCCGATGTCGGGGCATTGCATCAACTCCTCGACGCCAGCCGCCCCGATGGCGTCGATGCCGCCGAAGTGTTCGAGCAGCTTCCGCGCACCACCCGCGCCGACGTGGAGGATGCCGAGGCCGAAGACGAGCCGCCACGGGTCCTGCTGCTTGCTGGCTTCGATGGCCTTGAGGTAGTTGTCGATGCTCTTCGTGCCGACGCGTTCGAGGCGGGCGAGGAGGAGCTCGTTGAGTGCGTAAAGGTCGCCCACATCACGCACGAGCTTCAAATCAACAAGCTGGGCGACGACGGATTCGCCGAGGCCGCTGATGTCCATAGCGGCGCGGCTGACGAAGTGCTCGATCCGGCGCTTCACGACCTCGGGGCAGTGCGGGTTCGGGCAGCGGATGACGACCTGCTCCTCGTCGCGATGCACGGCGGTGCCGCAGACGGGGCAGTGCGTGGGGGCCACCACCACGGCTTCATCGCCTTTACGATGCTCTTTTTTGACGGAGACGACGGCGGGGATGATCTCGCCAGCTTTTTCGATGACGACGACATCGCCGACGCGGATGTCCTTGCGCTCGATCTCCTCGTAGTTGTGCAACGTGGCGTTGCTGACGGTGCTGCCGCTGACGAGAACGGGCTCCAGGCGTGCCACCGGCGTCAATGCACCGGTGCGGCCGACTTGAATGTCGATGGCGAGGATCTTTGTCTCCGCCTGCTCTGGCTGATACTTGTAGGCGATGGCCCAGCGCGGTGCCTTGCTCGTCACTCCAAGCTCACGCTGGTCGCCAAAGCTGTTCACCTTGATGACGGCGCCATCGGTCTCGTAGGGCAGTGATCTGCGCTTCTCATCGAGTTCGCGGATGGCCTGGAGCAAACCTTCGGCGCTGTCGGCGCGCCAGATGAGGTCGGCCTTACGCAGTCCTGCGGCATCAAGCAACGCGTAAACATCGGTCTGCGACTGCAAATCCATGCCGCCCGCATCGGAGAGGCCGTAGAAGACGATGTCGAGCGGACGTTTGGCGACAATCTTCGGATCGAGCAGCTTCAAGGTGCCCGCGGTGGAGTTGCGCGGATTGGCAAACGTGGCCTCTCCTGCCTCCTCGCGCTCCTGGTTAAGCTTGGCGAAGCCGGCCTTCGTCATGAACACCTCGCCACGCACCTCGAAGGTCTGCGGGCCTTCTTTCGGCAGCCGCAGGGGCAGGCGCTGGATGGTTTTGAGGTTATTGGTGACGTCATCGCCGGTCTGACCGTCGCCACGCGTCGCACCGTGCTTCAGGACGCCGTTCTCGTAGCGAATCGTGATCGCGACGCCGTCCACCTTCGGCTCGATGACGCAGTCGATCGTCTCGCGGCCGAGTCCCTTCTGCACGCGGGCGAAAAAGGCGGTGAGTTCCTCCTCCGAGTAGGTGTTGTCGAGGCTCATCATCGGCACGGTATGCCGGATCTGCGTGAAGCCTTCGAGCGGAGCGCCGCCGACACGCTGCGTGGGCGAATCAGGCGTCAAGAGGTCGGGAAACTTTGCCTCGATGTCCTGCAGCTCGCGCAGCAACATGTCGAACTCCTTGTCGGAGATGACCGGCTTCGCCTCGACGTAGTAAAGGCGGTTGTGACGGTGGAGTTCGGTGCTGAGAAAGGCGGCGCGGTTGGCGGCTTCTGCGTGGGTCATGGTTGCGACCTGATTAGCCGCAAAGGGGCGCAAGGAAATATAAAAATCGGTTCACTCCTTCATCGCCAACCACGGCGTGTCGCGCATGAGGTATTTCATCAGGAACGCGGCGCCGATCATGACCACGGCCTCGATAGCAAGAAAGGGCCAGAAATGACCGATGTGCCACATCCAGCTCGCCAGACCGCCGACGATGCCGGCGGCGGCCATGGTGCCGGCCATCATGAGGCAGCCGGTGGCGGTGTTTTTGACCTCCTCGGACGGTTTTGACAGCGGCAGCCACTGCTGGATGACACCGGTGACGAGTGAGAAGGCGGGCAGGAATAGCACCGCAGGCAGGCTGAGCGCCAGCGGCGCCAAGGAACGCTGCACGCTGCAAATGATGACCACCTGCAACAGCAGCACCGGGAAGGTCAGGCAGGCGAGTACGGCCTTGCGCGAGCCGTGAAACAGCGGCGTCCAGTGCGGCAGCGGCGCGGTGTGATAAAATGCGGAGGCGCGCCAGTGCTCGGAGCAGCCGAGAAACATCATCGCCTGCATGGGCACCATGCCGAGGAAGCAGGTGGCGAAGCCCTGGAGCATGATCGCAGCGTCTGCGGCCCCCTTTCCACCTCGGCCGCCGGTGAAAGTCATGAACAGCGGCATGATGATCAACGGGGCGATGCCAGGATAGAGCCGCAGTTTGACCTCGCGGTCACGCACGAGGTAGGCGGTGGTGAGCTTGAAGGCGTGGCGCTCCACGGGATCGCGCAGCCACCAGCTCAGGGGCGGGAGCTTCACGAGCGCGGCGAGCCAGCGGCCGCGGGGTTTTGAACTGCCTGCTTTTGGCGTGCCGGCCGACTCGTTGAGGTTCATGAGGCCCTGGCCGTAGGCGGAGCCGAGTTTTTCGAGTGCGAGCCAGCTCGTGATCGCGGTGACGAGGATGCCGAGCACCGCAGGCAGCCAGAGCGTGGCCGCATGGAATGAAGTGCCGCCGAGCAGGGCATCGAGCGCGCCAAACCACACGGGCGGCAGCGCCAGCATCCACCCGCCGGCGTTTTCGAGATGCTTGAAGGTGTCCAGCCCCATCATGCGCGGCATGATCTGACCACTGAGGATCATCAGGATGGCGAGCAGGGATTGCAGCGAGGCAAGCAGGTTGTCGAAACGCTCGCGGCCGAACCATTTGAGACAGAGGTTGTAAACGAGCACGATGCTGGCGGCGGAGAACAGCATCAGCAGCGACATGGAAAGCAGATGCGCGGGAATGAAGCGCCACGTCGCGCCCTTCGTCCACAAACCGGCGACCAATCCGGCCAGGTTCAGCGCCAGCGCGAGCAGGAGCGCGAACCCGGCGAGCACGGCGCACTTCGCGCGCAGCATCTGCTGCGGCGTGACAGGCCGGTGCAGCAGGATTTCCGCCTCCTCTTTCATGAAGAGCATCGTCCCGGCGTTCGAGGCCAGCGTGAGCGAGGCAAACATGAAGGTGAAGCCGTGCAACACGCTGGCGAAGATGAAGCTGTCCGCGTTGAGCGCAAAAGCGGCGGGCATGATGCCGACGAGCGCGTAGATGAGCAAGGTGACGCCGAGCCCGATCTGGCGCTTCGTTTTCTGCGCGCCCATCTGCTGCGCCACACGGCCGCGGAAGAGCAGCTTCCAGAACAGGGCATGCAGCACCTTGTCAGGCGGTGGAACGGCGGCGGCGCTCATGACAGAAGGTTTTTGGCAAAGGATTCAGCGCGCGCCTCCAGGCCGCTGAGGCCGGTCAAACGCGTGAAAAGCTGCTCCAGGGTATCCGCGCCATGCTCGCGCTGAAGATCCTCTGGAGCGCCTTCGACCAGGAGTTTGCCCTGCGCCATGATCGCCACGCGGTCGCACACGCGCTCGACGACATCGAGCACGTGGGAGCTGTAAACGATGGTCTTGCCCTCACGGGCGAGCGTTTCGAGCAGCGCCTTGAATCCAACAGCGGCGTTGGCGTCAAGACCGTCGAGCGGTTCGTCGAGCAGCACGACCTTCGGATTGTGCAGCAGGGCGGCGGTGATGACGACCTTCCGCCGCATACCTTTGGAATATGCGCCGAGCAGCTTCGAGGTGAGCGTCTCCTCATCCAGCTCGAAGAAGTCAAGAAACTGCCGGATGCGTGGCCGGGCCTCGTCCTCATGAATGCCGTAAAGCGCCCCAATCATGAGGAGGAACTCGAGCCCGGTCAGCGATTCATAGACCGCGCCCGAGTCCGGCACGAAGCCCATGAGGCGCTTGGCCTCCATCGGCTGCGTGACCACGTTCACCCCGCAGATCAGGGCGGTGCCGGCATCCGGCTGGAGCATGCCGGTGATCATTTTGAGGGTGGTGGTCTTCCCTGCCCCGTTCGGCCCCAGCAGGCCCACAATCATGCCCGGCGGGACTTCCAAAGTAAGGTGATCGACGGCGGTTTGGGCGCCAAAGCGCTTCGTGAGACCCTGGATGGAGATCATGCGGGCGGATGATTCCGTGGGCGGGCCTGAGTTGCAAGGCTGGCTTCAGGAAGGGAGCAACGGAGGCCGAATTTTAATAGAAGTTAAGTAAAACCTTGCCGAATCGAGTTAATTCAGTAAACTCAGTCCAATTTCCATAAAATGTCCTCCTTCCCTTCCCATTCAACGACGAGACTGCGTTTTGCGGTTTTGCTGGCCATTCTGCTGCTTGGCGCGCTGCATGCCACGAAAGCTCAACAGCCGGGGTTGGCCCCCACGGTCCCCGTTCCGGCAGGGCAGTCCAGTTCGAGCAGTTATGTTCCAGTCGGTGAAGGAGCGCAAATCACGGTCAACTTCCCCAGCGCCCCGATCCAGGCCATCATCCCGTTTTATACCCAACTAACGGGGAAAAAGCTCATCCTCGATTCCGCGCTGCAAGGGGAGCAGCTACGCATCATCTCACCGCAAAAACTCACCAAGAAGGACGCTATCGCCTTCATCGAGGCCACGCTGCTGCTCAACGGCTACGCCATCATCCACATCGACGCCACCACGGCCAAGCTCATCAACCACGCGGGCGGCAAGAGTCCAACCAACAACGGCCTGAAAGTCTATAATTCCGTGCGCGATCTGCCGCAGAACGAGGAAATCTGCCACTATGTGCTGCCGCTCCAGCACCTTTCGGCGGAGCAGGCGTCAAAGGCCTTCCAGCAGGTGATCAAGCTGAACACCTACGGCGCGATGACGGCTATCTCGAACGACTCGGCGCTCATCATCACGGAAAACAGCATCACCATCCGCAGCATCTGCGAGATAGCTCAGATCATCGACGTGCCGCCCGCCGAGATCGCCAATGAAATGATCAAACTCGAGCGCTCCGACGTGGAACTCGTGGCCGAGATCGTCACGGAAATTTTCGAGCAGGAGGAAAAGGCGCAATCGGGCGGCTCCGCGGCCCCTGTTCCTGCCGCCGTGCCGAATCCTGCCGCAAGGCCAGGAGTTCCTGCCGTGCCGGCTGCCGCCATGGCGGGTGCGAGCACCTCCTCGACCAATCCTGCCGCGTCCCGGGTGAAAATCTTCCCCTACCGCCGCACGAACGAACTGCTGGTCATCGGACGCCCCGTGGACATCACCTACATCCGTGGGTTGGTCGAAAAGCTCGACAAGCACGACGACGGCACCAATTTCCTCAAGCGCCGCCTCAAATACCTCGACGTGCTCGATTTCCTGCCCGTAGCCTACAACGCCCTGGCACGAGACACCGACATCCAGTCCAACGACGGTGGTGCGTCCGCCGGTGGCGGGCGTGGTGGCAGCCGTCGCACCGGCGCCAATTCAAACTCCCCCTCCACAGAAGCGCGCAACAGCAACCAGGGCGGCTTCAACTCCACGTTCGGTACGAACAACAACTTTGGCAACAGCACCGGCATGACCACCGGCTCGAATGCCAGCCGCAGCGTCCTGGACGCGCCCGAGGATGTCGGCGCGCCTGAATCCATGATCGTCGGCAAGACCCAGCTCATCGCCGATCCGCAATCGAACAGCCTCGTTGTCTCCGGCTCGCCAGAGCACATCGCCCGCATCGACCAGTTGCTACAGGAAATGGATGTGCGCCCGCAGCAGATCTACATCTCCGCTATCATCGGCCAGCTCACCCTTGGCAAGGACTACAACGTGGGCTTCGACTTCCTGAAGATGCTGGATGATTTCAGCATGAACCAGACCAGTGGCGGCACGACCTCGGCGGCCGGCACGGTTCAGTTTCCGGCGAACATGAACAACTTCTCCATCAATCAACTCAACTTCTACGGAACGCTGGGTTCCTTGAGCAAGTACATCAAGCTGGCGGACGGCAACCGCGACTTCAAGGTGCTCGCCACGCCGAGCGTGTATGCCAAAAACGCCGCAAAGTCCGTCATTTCCTCCGGTCAGCGTATCGCCGTGCCCGCGCAGATTCTCTCCAACGGCGGTTTCGCGGCCGGCGTGGCCAGCACAAGCGTCAGCGTCGAATATCGCGATGTCCTGCTCAAGCTGGAGGTCGTGCCTCTCATCAACTCGGACAACGAGGTCACGCTCAAAATCGCCCAGATCAACGACAACATCGTCGGCACACAGACCATCTCCAACAACACCGTTCCCACCATCGGCACGCAGGAACTCGTCACCGAGGTGGCCATCAAGGACGGGGCCACAGTCGTCCTCGGCGGCCTCATCACCGAACGCGTGACGAACGGTGAGCGCGGAGCCGTTCTCCTGCGCCGCATTCCCCTCATCAAGCACCTGTTTAGCACCACTAGCAGAGAGGCCGTGCGGGAGGAACTGCTCATCTTCATCCAACCGCACATCATCAAGTCCAGCGATCCCTTGGACGGCCCAAACCGCATCGAGGCCGGCCGTTCAGACCTTTTCCACGAATCCATGCAGTTCAGCAATCCGCCGCCGCTGGAGGACGTCCCACGGGCCCTGCCCTATCGGGAATGATCCAGCGACGGATAGGATCGGTAGAGGCAACTCTCCCGCCCGTCTCCATCCGCGGCAAGGGTTCACGACATGACTGTTAGATGCATCAACACCCCAGCGGGCCGTTGATAAATCTGGTCGAATGTTACTTCTTTGCCGCTTCGGCGCGATTTTGCACGTAGGTGCTGCGAGCAGAGAGGTATGGATCGACGGCGTCCTTGGTGGCGGCGTCGTAGTTCTCAAACTGGTCGGGCATCGAACGCAGGGTGTTCGCGGCGGGCGGGGCGATGTTCCAATCCCCGGTCTTGAAGTATAGATAGGGCCAGTTGACCGGATTCGCGGCATAATCACCCGCGAGGCCGACCGTGTCACGCACGCTGCTCGGGCCGAGCAAGGGCAGCACGATGTAAGGCCCGTGGCCGATGCCCCAGGTGGCAAAAGTCTGCGCCGTGTCCTCCGCCGGCACGTTGGCCAGGGACGGGATTTTTTCCGCAGGCTGGAAGATGCCTCCGACGCCGCCGATCGTGTTGACGAAGAATTTACCCGTCTCCTGGCCGGCACGCTTGAACTTGCCCTGCAAAGCGCAGTTCACGAAGCGCACGGGGTATTTCACGTTCTCAAACGCGTTGTCGATGCCTTTGCGCACCGGCTTCGGGAACAGGATCTGATAACCTTTGGAGATCGGCTTGAAGATGAAGGTGTATAGCTGGTCGTTCACCCAGAACATGCCGCGATTGACCGGCTCGAAAGGATCGGAAATCTCAGCGGTGGCGTATTCATCCTCCTCTTTTGGAGCCGCTGAGGCCGACTTGTCTGTCGCCTTCCCTTTTTCCACAGTTTTACCAACAGACGCCGTTTGCGTTGCAGCCGACTTTTGCATGGAAGTGCAGTCGGTCAGGAGCGGAGCCACAGCGAGCACCAGCAGGCGGATGAGAAGTGTGTTGGATTTCATAGAGGACGGGAGACGGATTGCGTAAGAGAGCTTATCACAGCATTTGCGCCACCTTTTTTAAACTGGGCGTCCAATTGACTGCGGTAATTGGCGATCAAGCTCACCCCTTCGATCACCACATCTGTGATTTTCCAGCCCTCCACCTGCTCCATCCGGTAGTTCACGCTGAACCGGCTCCCCTTGTAAACCGTGATCGTGGGCACATCCACGCGGCCGGCGGCGGGTGACACCGCCGTCTTGTAGTCGATGGCCGGATACTCGCCTGGAGTGAACTTGTTGCTGTAGGTGCGGATGATCAGCGTGGAAAAAAGCTGGGTGGCCTGCTGCTGCTGAGCGGGCGTGAACTGCCGCCAGCCGGGTCCTACCGCGCGCTTGGTCATCGTTTCAAAGCTGACATGCTTCCGCAATACCGGGCGCAGGCTCTCGGGCAGAGCGGCGCGATTGGCCGTTCGATCGGCGATGGCGAGCACTTCACTGACCGCTGATTTGAGGCGCGCCTGGGCTTCGGCGAGCTGTGCTGTGGCGCACAAAGGAGAAATGAACAAGGCTGCGATGAATAATGAGCGGAGGGTCATGGAACTGGAGCGGGAGCTTTTTCGTCTTTTCCTTCTTCTACACCACCAAAGGCCATTTTGCCTATCAGGGATTCAAGATCGACGGAGGATTCGGTCATGGTGATGAGATCGCCGGGAGCGAGGCTCGCCTCCTCGGCACCAGGGGCGAGCAGCACATACTTGTCACCAATAAGGCCTGTGGTTTTAATCGAGGCCATGGTGTCCGTCGGCAGTTTCAGACCGGACATCACCCGAAGGGTGGCAATCGCGCTGAAATCAGCGGGATCGACTCGGATCCCCTCCACGCGCCCGACCGACACTCCCGCCACAACGACGCTGCTGCCTGAATTCAAACCGCCCGCGTTCGTAAACCGCGCCTGAACGGTATAAGTGTCTCCGCCCAGCATCGAACCCGCTCCGAGCTTGATCGTCAAGTAAAGCACGGCAGCGAGGCCAAGCACCACAAAGGCGCCGACAAGGAGTTCCAGCTTTGATTGTTTCATGGGTATGCGGATGAGGTGGCTTCGCCCCGGCGGATAGAAGCAAGGGAACTGCCAAGAGCGGCGATACTATCACGGAAATCGCTCACGACACCATGATTGGAAGCAGAAAAATCCGCAGGAATGCCCTCGAAACACATCCGCCCCTTGTCCAGCAGCGCCACACGGTCGCTCGCCACCAGTGCCTCCGGCACATCATGCGTGACGACCACGGCGGTGAATCCAAACTGCCGCTGATACTTGGCGATCATCGCGAAAACGGCGTTGCGCCGCAGCGGATCGAGACCAGCGGTCGGCTCGTCAAAAAGCACCAGTTCCGGCCGCGTCACAATCGCCCTCGCCAGTGCGAGGCGCTTCTGCATGCCACCGGAAAGCTGGCCGGGATAACGATGGCAATGCGCGTCCAGTTCAAGCTGACGCAAGGCCTCCAGACTGCGCTCCATGATCTCCTTGTCGAAAAGATCCGTGGTTTGCTCCAGCGGCAGCGCCACGTTCTCCAAGGCAGTCAATGAGTCGAACAACGCATTGCTTTGAAACAAGAAACTGCAGCGCCGCCGGAAATCCGCGCGTGCCGCCGCATCCTCCGCGCCCAGCAGCCTCCCATCAAAGCGGATGCTCCCCGCGTCAGGCTGCAAAACATCCGCAAGACACTTGAGAAAGACGGATTTGCCCGCGCCGCTACGTCCAAGCACAGAAACGAGGCAGCCACGCGGCACCGAGAGGCTCGCACCCGAGAGCACGACATTGCCGTCGAAGCTTTTGTGCAGTCCTTCGACTTGAAGCAGCGGTTCTGGTGAAAGGACGGCCATTTCAGACGAGGAACGAGGTGATCACATAATCCGCCGCCAGCACGATGATGCAGGACTGAACCACAGCCCGCGTGGTCGAGGCGCTGACCGCCCGCGCACCGGTGGAGGAGCGGTTACGATGCGAGTTAAAGCCATGAAAAGAGCAGATCCCGATGGTCAGCAGGCCGAAAACCGCAGCCTTCGTGAAGCATTCCCGAACATCCTCGGCCTCCACGGCCCGCTCCACCGCCGACCAGTAAACGCCGGACTCCAGCCCTAGCAGCAGCGAGCCCGATAAAGCACCGCCGGCCAGCCCGACAGTGACAAACAATGCCGCCTGCAGCGGATAAACGATCAAGGCTGCGATCAAACGCGGGGCCACCAGATACGCATGACTGCTCACCCCCATGGTCTCCAGAGCGGCAATCTGCTCCGTATTGCGCTGGATGCCCAGCTCCGCCGCAAGTGCCGAACCCGCCTGACCCACCAGCATTAACGCCGCCAGCACCGGTCCCATCTCACGGATCAGGCTCAGCGACACCAGCGTGCCGAGCAAGCCTTCCGAGCCGAACTTGTTGAGCACATAATAACCCTGCAGGCCGAGAACGAGTCCTGTAAACATGCCCACGATCAAAATCACCGGCAGGCAGCGCACGCCCTGCTCAAATCCTGCACGCATTATTCTGCGAGTGATTTTGCGCGACCCCGCGGCCGCGCGAAACGACCGCCCCATGAACAAGGCAAAATCCCCCAGTGAGTGGACGATGTGGAGCGTGTGTCTTCCAACGATGCGCAGCATGCAGTGACACCCATCTTCATGCAGCCGCACACGCGATGCAACGACTCTGCGACACGCCGCCGCATTATTTCTCGCTCACCTCCCTCACAGGTCCGTCACCGGCAGCCACTTGCGCTCTGCCCAGCTTTGCAGGCCGAGTTCGGCGAGTTGCACGCCTTTGGCACCTTCGCGCAGCGTCCACGGGAAGGGGGTGTCGAGCACGACATGGCGGAGGAAGTCCTCCCACTGGATTTTGAAGGCGTTGTCGTAGGTCGTTGCATCGGGGACTTTCTGCCAGCCTTCGAAGAAGTTGATCGGCTGCTGGATGTCCGGGTTCCAGATCGGACGCGGCGTGACGCCTGCGCTTTGCACCCAGCAGTCGCGCAATCCGACGATGGCGCTGCCGTGCGTGCCATCGACCTGCATCGTGAGCAGATCATCGCGACGCACGCGGACGGTCCAGGAGCTGTTGAACTGGCAGATGACACCGCCTTCGCATTCAAAGGTCGCGTAGCAGGCATCGTCGCTGGTGCAGTCGTATCTTTTGCCGCGTTCATCGACACGTTGCGGGATGTGCGTGGCGCCCATGCAGCTCACGGCCTTCACTTTGCCAAACAGATTGTCGATCACGTAGCGCCAGTGGCAGAGCATATCGACGATGATGCCGCCGCCGTCTTCCTTGCGGTAATTCCATGACGGACGCTGCGCAGGCTGATCGGCATCGAGGCCGGTGAAGACCCAGTAGCCGAACTCGCCGCGCACACTCAAAATGCGGCCGAAGAAGCCTTGGTCCTTCAGCAGCTTGAACTTGCGGATGCCGCTCAGCCACAGCTTGTCCTGCACCACGCCGTTCTTTACGCCGGCGTCCTCGCACACTTTGGCGAGTCGCAGCGCCTCAGCGGTCTCCACCGCCGTCGGTTTCTCGCAGTAGATGGCCTTTTTCGCCTTCACGGCCTTCTCGATGAAGCCCGCACGTTGCAGCGTGCCGCTGGCGTCGAAAAAGATCTCGTCATCGGGGTTCGCGAGCGCCGCATCGACATCCGTGGTGAAGCGCGTCACGCCCGTGCGTGCAGCGAGGGCGGCGAGCTTGTCGTGATTGCGACCGGTGAGGATGGGATCGGGCATGATGACGAGGTCATCGCCCACCTTGAGGCCGCCTTGATCGCGGATCGCCTTGATGGAGCGGATGAGGTGCTGGTTGGTGCCCATGCGTCCAGTGACGCCGTTCATGATGATGCCGATTCTGCGTGTTTTCATAGGGGGTGTGTTGGTTTGGGTAAAAAAGAGGCTATTCCATAAACTTGAGCAGCAGCGGAAAGGCAGGCTCGGGCATTTTGCCGTGATCGAAGCCGTCGAGTTCGTGCAGTGTGGTCTGTTTGTGACCGGCGAGCTTCAGCATGCGCCAAAAGTAGGCGCACTCATCGTAGCGGCCCATGAGTTCCTTCTCGCGGTCGCCCGTGATGAGAAGGATGGGCGGCGCGTCTTTGCGGATGTGAAACAGCGGCGCGAAGTCGTCGATGATCGGCTGCGTTTCTTCAATGCCGCGTTCGTCGCGGATGGTGAAGTGCGTGATGACCTGAGGGCTCAGCGGGATGAGTCCGGCGATCCGATCTGCATCGACATCGTGCTTCGCGAGCCACTTCTTATCCAAGCCGCACATCAGTGAAAGATAGGCTCCGGCACTGTGTCCACTGACAAAGATGCGCTGCGGATCACCGCCGAAGTCCGCGATGTGTTTGAACGTCCACGCGATGGCTGCGGCGGCGTCTTCGATGAAGGCGGGCGATTTCACACCGGGGCTGAGCCGGTAGTTCACGGTGACGACGGCGATGCCTTGGTTGCGTAACGCGAGCGGGATCGAGCGCTCCCCTTGAGTCAAACCGCCACCGTGAAACCACACGACGGTCGAAAACGTCTTCTTCCCAGCCGGAGCATACACATCGAGCCTGCAACGCTGGTTTTGCGCGGCGCTGATGCCCTTTTCTTCTCGATAGAGCAGCTCGGTGGTGAGGTGGTAGCCGCCATCGATGACCCGCTTGCCGAGTTCGCGGCTCACGCTCGCGAGGATGGCCTCGGCCTCGGCGAATTTCGACGCAAACATCAGCGTGGCGGCTTCATCGAGCTTTTTGGCATCGCCGCCGCGTCTGCGGAGCTGGTAAAGCATGACCGGCAGGCGCAAATCCGCCGGATTGCCGCAGCGCGGCAGCTTTTCGAGATGGCGGAAGCCGTTGTTCCGAGTCGGTTCGATCATCGTGCCCTCGCCGTAATCGTTCCAAGTAGCGATCTGGATGAGCGGGGCCTTGCTTTGCAGAGCTTGATCGAGCGATTCAGTGAAAGTCAGACCACCACGCGAGGCGATGCTGCCGTAGCTGTCGTGCACGCCTGCTTGTTTGTAGATGTCTTTGAAGCCTGGGAACGCGGTGGCGATGAAAGGATCCTTCCGCGCATAGATAAGGCCGAGTTCCTTCTTCCACTGCTCTGGCGAAAGCGACTTTCCACCTGTGACTGGAGGCCAAGCGAAAGCACCATCGAGTCCGTTTCCCTTCGCGAGATGCGCGAGACCAAACACGAGCGGTTTGGACTTCAAATCGAACTTCCACTTCAAATGCTGCGGTCCGAACACGAGCAGCACCGGACGGCCATTCTGCCGCTCGTAGCTCGAATCCGCGAAAAAGTGCTCCTCGGCCCATTCGAGGTCTTTGGCGGCCTGTTTCACGTCATCGCCGTTTTTCAGCGACTTCACCGCTTGGTCCTCGTAGCACACCGCGAAGCTCAATCCGGCCTTTTTCAGCCACGGGATGAGTTTTTGCGTGTTGCGATGGTTCATCGCGTGGTCATTCATGACGCTCGTGCCATACCAGTCGATGACCACGCCATCTAGGCCCGCGATTTTCATCAGCAATGCCTGGCATTCGACTGCCTGATCGTCTCCCGAGTCATACGGGCCGATGAGCGGGTAGTCATAAGAGGCGATCTTCCGCTGGTCGTCCCACTTCTTCTGCTCCGGATCGAAGTGATTCATGGTCCAATGCCAGCCCCAGGCGCCGCTCACATCCTTCGTGGCATACCATGGCATGCAGTGAACCAGAAGGCGTTGCTCCGCCGCGAATGACGGATTCAGAGCCGAGCAAAGCGAGACAGCCAGCACCGCGAAGCGTGTGCTGCCCCGAAGGGGTGAGCGAAGCGAAACAATGGCGAATGTCGAAATCAGTAGAAGGAGGCGCATGATCATGGCTTCACTAGCGAGTTCAAATAGCGCTCAAGATTCGTGTAACCATCTTTTTGTGTGGCATTGCCGTCGGCGGGATCCTTGGCGTTGAGGCCGTGCTCTTTTCCCCAGGCGTCGGGCATGCCGTCGCGGTCGGTGTCGGCAGGTGCGGTGCCGGTTTCGATCTGCGGCCAGCCGCCGACTTCTTTTTGGCTGTCGATGCGGCGGTGCGTGCGGTCTTTCACACCTGCGATTACGCGTTGATCAGCCGCATCGCGCACTTTGTTGGCACCTGCTTGGGTCAGAACGAGTTCGTAGGCGGCTTCGGCGTTCTGCGTGACGGGGCGTTCGCTCTCGGGAACGACTTCTTCAGCTTGGGCGAACTTCTCCTTCGTCACCTCGCCGATGTATTTGCCGCCGCGCACACCCCATTTGACGGCTGCGTAGTTGTCGGTGCTCCATTCGGGTTTGGACTCGAAGACGTTGCCGCTAAGAAAACCGGTGGTGCCATCGGACTGCTCGACCTTTGGGGAGATTGGGAAAGGGTTGCGTTTGAAGTCGGTGTTCGGCCCTGGCCGCCAGTAGTTGGCGATGAGGTTGAAGCTCCCAGTGCCTAAGTTGCACGCGCCTTCCCAGTTGTAGATGACGTTGTTACGGAAGTCGAGATGACCGCCGAGTGTCGGATGGCGGTCACGACTGCTGAAAAGCAGGTTGTGATGGATGCTGATGCTGCCTTTGATCTTGCGGAAGGACATCAGCATCGCATGCGGCTCTTTTTTGTGATGGGTGCTGTCATTGAGAGCCTCGCCAAACAGGCACCACTGCATGGTGAAACGGTCCGCTGCATACACGTCCATGATGCCGTCGATGCCCCAGGTGGCGGTGACATGATCGAGGATCACATCGCGGCAAGTGCCTTCTTCCGGCCCGATGTTGATCACGTCCTCCGAGGTCTTTGTTTCATCGCCCAAACGGAAGCGCATGTAGCGCACGATGACATCCGAGCACTTGCGGAAGTCGATTCCGTGATCCCGCAGTGTGATTCCGCCGCCGGGGGCCGTGTGTCCGGCCAAAGTGAGTCCTTTCACGCCTTCGATGCGCAGTGACTTCTTCAACTCGATCGTGCCACCGACATCAAACACCACGGTGCGCGGCACATCGGCCTTCTTGGTCTTGATCGCATCCCGCAAACTGCCCTCGCCGCTGTCGTCGAGGTTCGTCACATGATACACATCACCACCACGACCACCTTTGGCAAAGCGACCATAGCCTTCGGCACCGGGAAAGGCGATGAGAGGCTCGGCAGCGTGAAGAGCCGAGAACTGGATCAACAGGAGAGCAAGGATCGGTTTCATGAGTAAAGCCGTGCGTAGCTGGCTGCGATCCGATCAAGGAACTCGCCCTGATCGCCGCTCCACCATTTGTGGGAGAAGATTTCGACCTCGCGGTGGCCGGTGAAGCCAGTGGCGTCCACCCAGTCGCTGATTTCGCGGAGATTGATGCAGCCTTCGCCCATCAGGCCGCGGTCGTTGAGGAGATCGGTGGTCGGCGTTTTCCAATCGCAGATGTGGAAGGCATGCAGACGACCTGTTTGGCCTGCGAGATCAATCTGCGACTTCAATTCCGGATCCCACCAGACGTGATACACATCCACCGCGATGCCGACCGACTTCGGCGAGCCAAGCGCATCGCAAATCTCATGCGCCTGGCGCATCGTGTTCACCGCGCTGCGATCATCGGCATACATCGGATGCAGCGGCTCGATGGCGAGTTTCACGCCCGCCGCCTCCGCCGCCGACAAACAGGCCGCGATACCGTCGGTGATCTGTTTGCGTGATTCGACGAGGTTTTGGCCTGGAACGGCTCCGCAGACCAAAACGATGAGCGGAGCGCCGATGGCGTGGGCTTGCTCGATGGCGAGGAGATTGTCGTCGATGGCCTTTTGGCGATCTGCAGCCGATTTGGCCGGGAAAAAGCCCCCACGGCACAAACTGACCACTTCCATACCTGAATCGGCTGTTTGGCGCTTCACAGCGGCCAGATCACGTCCTTCGAGAGCCTGCCGCCAGATGGTGATGCCGCTCACGCCGCGTTTCGGAAACTCAGCGAGGCATTGTTCGAGGCTCAGCGGCTTCGTGGTGATGGTGTGGACGCACAGTCGGCTCATGTTCCTGAATGCTGCCGCCATCCTGTGATAAGAAAAAGATTATTTTGCGATGCCTCGCATCGGAATTGCCTATGTTGGCTCATGGAACTCTACCAACTCGGCTACTTCCTGGAGATCGCCCGCCAACGCAGTTTCACCCGCGCGGCAGAGCGGTTGCACATGGCGCAGCCCGCATTGAGCCAGCAGATGAAAAATCTCGAAGCGGAACTGGGCACAGACTTGTTCATCCGCGGTCGCAAGGAAACGCAGCTCACGGCCGCAGGCAAAGCCTTCCAGCCGCGCGCCGAGGCACTGCTGCTCCAGGCCGAGGCCGCCAAGGCGATTGTCTCCGATGTGGCGCAGCTTCGCAGCGGGAGACTCGTCATCGCAGCGATTCCGAGCGTGAGCGCCTGCCTGCTACCGGCAGTGATTCAAAATTTTTCACAGCAGCATGACCGCGTGGAGTTGCAACTCATCGAGGACAATTCCGAGCGCGTGGCCGATTGCGTCGAATCCGGCCTCGCCGACATCGGGTTTCTTCAGCTTCCCGCCAGCAAGACGGCCTTTGTGACGCGAACGATCATCACCGAGCCCTTTGTGTTGCTCGCAGCCAGATCGCACGCCATCGCAAAGCAGAAAGACGTGCCGTTGAAGCAAGTCGCCGCCGAGTCCTTCATATTTTACAAAGGCCGCGCACGCGACACTGCTTTGGAAACCTGTCGCAAGGCAGGATTTGAACCCCGCGTCGCCTGCGAAAGCGGCGAACTCGAAACGGTGCGTGCTCTGGTGGCCGCCAGGCTCGGCATTGCCGTGGTGCCCCAACTCGCGGCCACTCACCTGCCCTCCACCATTCGCGCCCTCACGATTCGCGAACCGAAGATGCAGCGCCAGATCGCCGCTGTGTGGAAAAAAGGCGGTGAGCTTTCACCTGCAGCCCAGGCTTTGTTAAAACTGATGGCGTGACGTCCTACTCGCGAACGCGTTCCACATGAGCGCCGAGAGCGGCCAGCTTGTCGTCGAGATGCTCGTAGCCGCGGTCGATGTGGTAGAGGCGGTTCACGTCGGTCCTGCCCTCGGCTACGAGTCCGGCAAGCACGAGCGCGGCGGAAGCGCGCAGGTCGGAGGCCATGACCGGCGCGCCCTTCAGCGGCAAGCCGCCACGGATGCGGGCTGTGGCGCCTTGGAGGTCGATGTTCGCCCCCATGCGCTTCATTTCGGCGCAGTGCATGAAGCGCTGCGGGAAAATCGTCTCGGTGATCGTGCTGGTGTCGTTGATCACGCAGGCGAGAGCACAGAACTGCGCCTGCATGTCTGTCGGAAAGCCGGGATAGCAATGCGTGGTGAGATCGAAGCCTTTCGCGGCTGGATTGGGCCGCACGGTGATGCTGTCCTTGCCAATCTCGATCGGGAAGCCGCACCGCTTCATCGCATCGGTGATGGATTTCATGTGCTCGGGCATGACGCGCTTCAGCGTCACGCCGTCGCCCAGCATCGCGCCGGCCACAAGAAAGGTGCCGGCTTCAATGCGGTCGGGAATGACGGTATGTTCGGTGCCGTGGAGCTCCTTCACGCCTTCGATGACGATGCGGTTGGTGCCCGCACCTTCGATCTTCGCGCCCATCTTGATGAGGAAGTTCGCCAAATCCTCGACCTCAGGCTCTGCGGCCGCCCCTTCGATGATGGTCGTGCCTTTGGCGAGCACGGCGGCCATCATGACGTTGTCCGTGCCGAGCACCGTGGAGCCGTGTTTGCCCATGAGGTTCATCGGGCCGCCTTTGAAGCCCTTCTTGGCATTCACGTCGATGTCACCGCCTTCCACGGTAATTTGCGCTCCGAGTGCTTCGAGACCTTTGAGGTGCAAATCGACGGGACGATCCCCGATGACGCAGCCGCCGGGCAGCGAGACTTTGCATTTCTTCAAGCGGCCCGTCAGAGGCCCAAGAACGCAGATGGAGGCGCGCATTTTGCGCACGAGGTCGTAGGGGGCGACGGACTTGATCTTCTCCGCCTTCACCACGACGACGCCGGAAGCACGCTCCACCTCCGCGCCGAGTTCGCCAAGAATGCGCACCATGTAATTCGTGTCGCTCAGGTCTGGCACGCGACGGATGGTGCAAGTGTCCTTCGTGAGCAGCGTGGCAGCGAGGATCGGCAGCGAAGAGTTCTTTGAGCCGCTGATGTTGATGCGGCCTTTGAGCGGAGCGCCGCCGTGAACGATGAGTTTTTCCATGTTGCAGGCTTTGTGCTGCGGAATGGCGCAGTGGCAAGCGCTTCTTCGGGGCCGGTGCGGAGAATGGATGTTTAAAAAGTGTTTGCCAGGCATGATTACACCTGTAATCCTTAAAGGATCACATTTGTAATCCAAGCTCATGCCCGACGAAGACGACATCCCCGCCACGCCCCGTATTTCCGACGCCGAATGGACCGTCATGAAGGTCCTGTGGGAACGCGGCACCAGCACGCTCGGCGAGGTCGTGAAAGAACTCGAAGGCCGCCTGCACTGGAAACCGCGCACGGTGCAGTCGCTCATCCGCCGCCTCACGGAAAAGGGCGCTCTCGCCGTCGAAGCGGTGGGCCGCGAGTTCCGCTACACGCCCGCCGTCGATCAAAATCACTGCCAGCTCGAAGAAAGCCGCAGTTTCCTCGACCGCGTCTTCAACGGCCGCCTCACGCCTTTCGTCGTCGGCCTCATGGAACGCGAGGAAGTCTCGAAAGACGACCTCGCCGCTCTTCGTGAGGTGCTGGCCCAAGCCGAGAAGAAACTCAAAAAGTAGCCAGACTCGCTCCCACGGTCTTTCACCCCAACCCACCGCGCCATGACCACCGACACGCTTCTCCACTGGCTCCAGCGCACCTCCCTCGAAGCCAGCCTCCTCATCCTCGCCGTGCTCGGCCTGCGCCTAATGCTCGGCACGCGCCTTAGTCCCGCGTGGCGCATTGGCCTCTGGATGCTCGTCGGGGCGAAACTGATGTTTCCTGCCTTCATTCCGGCTGGGTTTGGTCTTGGGTCATGGATGCAAAAGGAGAGTGCCCCTGTCATCACTCAATCTTCCAGCACACCCGTCGTTTATGAATCTTCCGAGTATTCCGCGTCTTCCGTAGGCCCATCCGAATCAGTTCTGACTCGCTCCCCCGTCATCTCACAGAATACCGTCCAGCCTTCTCAGATCCTCCTCGCCGCTTGGCTGATCGGAGCTGCCATCATCCTTCTCGCCGCCATCCACCGCCAGCGCCGCTTTGACGCCTACCTCCGCCGTCGCCCCATCGCCCGCGATTCCTATCTATCTTCTATCCTCCATTCTCTATCCTCTCTGGCAGCCGTCTCCAGCCCCACGATCCGCCTCATGCCCGCAGGCACCACCCCCGCCCTCGTCGGCATCCGCCAGCCGCAGATCCTCCTCCCCGAAGACTGGCAGACCCGTTTTGATCAGCGCAGCCTCCGTCATGTCCTGCTCCATGAATTGCTGCATGTGAAGCAGAGCGACCTTCTCTGGAACTGGGCCGCCACGGCCGTGCAGGCGCTGCATTGGTTCAATCCGCTCGTCTGGTTCGTCGTGTCACGCTTTCAGGCCGATCGTGAGCTGCGCTGCGATGCCGGCGCGCTCGCCATTCTTTCACCCGCCGAGCGGCTCGACTACGGGCACACGCTGCTGCGAATTCAGGAAACCTTCTTTGCACCACCAGCCATTGCAGGGTTGGCTCCATGCGTGCGCCACCACCCCACCCTGCGCCAACGCATCCTCATGATCGCCACCCCGACCACCCGCCAGCCCGTCATCCAGGCCCTGCTCGTCCTCACGCTCAGCGTGCTGGTCGGCTACTCCTTCACCACCGCCCGCGCCGCCGAAAAAGAAGTCCCGCCGAAGGTCCGCGAAGGCTCCACCACTCAAAAACCGTCAACAGAGTCACCAAGGTCAACCGAGTCCCCCAAACCCGCCATGAAGGACGGCGAACGCGAAGGCGGCAAACCCTCCGCCGAACGCGACGGCCAGCGCAAACCCAACGCCGAACGCGATGGCGAAAAGAAACCCGGCATGCGCGATGGCGAGCGCCCCCGTACTGGCGAACGCGATGGCGAAAAACCCCGCACCGGCTCCCGCGACGGCGAAGGCATGAAAAAGCCCGGCGCAGAACGTGATGCGGGCACTCCTGCCCGCAAAGGCGATGGCGAAGGCCGCAAACCCTCCGCCGAATCCAGCCAAAAGCCCCGCAAAGGTGACGGCGACCGCGAAACCACCTCCTCTGGCGAAGTCCTCACCCTCAAAGTCATCGACGGCGGCGACACCGTCCTCATCGGCGACGAAAAAGTCCCCATGAACCGCCTCCGCGGCTTCCTCAGCACCTTCCTCCCCGACCACCCCGGCGCCCGCGTCGAAGTCACCGGCAACGACGACACCCCTCTCAAAGCCCTCCACAACACCATCGATGCCGTCCGCGACAACGGGAACAAGAACGTGGGCATCAAGGCGGAGTAAGTTTGCATCATCGACAACTCCCAGGGCAAAGTTTGCTGTGGGAGAAGCGTGCTCGCGAAAATGACGAATGAGTAATTCCGAATGACGAAGGAAGCCCCAATTCCCAAAGCATCAACCAACCCGCTTTCCATGTCCCCTTCGTCATTCAGCCTTCGTCATTCCTTCCTCATTCTGATTTCGTCCTTCGTCATTCCGCCGCTCGCCACGGCCGCGACACCCGCCGAAGTCTCCGCCGCCACCATCAAAGCGGTTTCGTTCTACCACTCGAAAGCGGCGGCCCACGGCGGCTACGTTTACCGCTACAGCGCCGACTTCACGCTCCGCGAAGCGGAAGGCATCCCCGGCCCTGACACGATCTGGATTCAGCCACCGGGCACGCCCGCGGTCGGGATGGCGATGCTGGATGCTTACGAGGCCACGAAGGACGAAAAGTGCCTCGCCGCCGCCGTCGAGGCCGCGCGATGCGTTTCGCGCACGCAGCTCGCTTCGGGTGGTTGGGACTACTCGGGCCATTTCGATGCCAAAGGCCGCGAATCAAAGAATTACTGCCGCAAGGCCGATGGAACGGCCATTCCACGCACGCAGACCGCCACGCGCGAGGCCGGCTGGCACATGTGGCGTCGGCAGGACAAGAAAAACTACGCCACCTACGACGACGATGTCTCGCAGGCCGCCACGCGCTTGCTCGTGCGCGTCGATCACGCGCTCGGTGGCAAGGACGCCGAAATCAAAGCCGCCGCCGACTTCGCGCTGCACACCCTCCTCATGACGCAGTATCCGGCCGGCGGTTGGAGCGCGAATTTCGACGACGCGCCCACCGCGCCGCCGCCCGTCGAAAAGTATCCCATCAAGCCCGCCAGCTATCCCGCCGACTGGCCGCGCAAGTGGCCGAAGGACTTCACCGGCTGCTACGTCCTCAACGACAACACCCACGCCACGCTCATGAGCACGCTTTTGCTAGCCTGGCAGATCCATGGCGATCAAAAGTATCTCGAAGCCGCCAAACGCGGTGGCGACTTCCTCCTGCTCGCGCAGATGCCCGATCCGCAGCCCGCCTGGGCGCAGCAATACAACGCCGACATGCAGCCCGTGTGGAGCCGTCAATTCGAGCCCACCGCCATCAGTGGTCGCGAAAGCCAGGCCGCCATGTGGGCCCTGCTGAAGCTCGCCGCGGCCACTGGCGACAAAAAATACCTCCCGCCCGTCGCCAAAGCCATCACCTACCTCCGCACCGTGCTCCTGCCCGGCAACAAGCTCGCCCGCTTCTACGAACTCAACACCAACAAGCCCCTCTATTTCGAGCGCGGCCCCGGCGGCAAAGGCTTCGAGCTCACCTACTCCGACAAACGTGCCTCCTCCAACTACGGCTGGGTCTGGGACAGCGAACTCGACGCCCTGCAAGCCGCCGGTAGCCAGATCGCCCGCGGCGAGCCCGTCACCTTCCCCCGCACCGAAAAAGAACGCTGGTCCTCCCCACCCACCGACGCCGACATCGCCACCATTTTAAAAGAACAAGCCCCCAACGGCTCCTGGCCCATCACCGAAGACGAACGCGGCGTCATGCGCGACGCGAACGGCAAAAAACAAAAACCCGCCGGTGGCGTCATCTACAGCCTCGACTTCACGCAGAACGTGAAAGCACTCAGCGCCTGGCTGAAAGCAAAAGGAGGCATCAAATGAAATCCCAATTCAATTGGCAACAGAATGAAGACAACAGAATAAGACCATTCTGCTGTCACCATTCTGTTGCCAACCTTCTGATTCTTTGTCTCGCCAGCTTTCTCTCTGTCCAAGCCGCCGAGAAATACGACAACCCCACGCCCTGGTCCTACCAGCGGCTTCAGCGTCCGGCGATTCCCACCACGAAAGACACCACTTGGCCCAAAGACGACCTCGACCGCTTTATCCTCGCTCGTTTGGAAAAAGAAAACCTCCGTCCCATCGGCGATGCCTCGCGTGCCACGCTCATTCGACGTGCGTCCTTCGATTTGCGTGGCCTTCCTCCCTCTCAAACCGAGATCGAAGCCTTTCTGCGCGATCCTTCGCCTGACGACGCCGCCTTCGCAAAGGTCGTGGACGCCTTCCTCCAATCCGAACGCTTCGGCGAGCGCTGGGCGCGGCACTGGCTCGATGTCGTGCGTTATGCGGACAGCGTCGGCCGCGTGTGGAATGCGCCGTTTCTGTATGCCGCTCGATACCGCGACTGGGTGATCGATTCCTTCAACGAAGACAAACCCTACAACCGCTTCGTCGCCGAGCAGATCGCGGGCGATTTGCTGCCTGCAAAGACCGTGCTTCAACGCCGTGATCAAATCGTCGGCACTGGCATGCTCGCGCTCGGCAGCATGAACGTGCAGGAGGGCGACTACGAGCAATACCTCCTCGATCAGGTCGATGACCAGATCGACGTCGTCGGACGCGCCTTCCTCGGCCTCACGCTCGCTTGCGCACGATGTCACGATCACAAAACCGAGCCCGTCACCATGCGCGACTACTATGCGCTAGCCGGCATCTTTTACAGCAGCCGCACCCTCAGCGGCACACCAAATCGCAACGAAGGCGTCAGCGGCGGTTACGTCAGCCCCGAGGCGCTTGTCGATCTGCCCACGGAGCTCGATGAAGCCGTCGGCCCGCCGCAAAAACTGCCCGCAGGCATTCACTCGATGGATGACCTGCGCGAGCTCGGCAATCCGAAGGAAACCATCCGCTACGACCACGATCCGCACTTCTGCATGGGCGTGATCGACGCCGAGATCAAAGACTGCGAAATCGCCATCGGCGGCGATCCGCATGATCGCGACACCGCGCCCGCTCGCGGCGAAATGAAGCTCCCCGCCTTGCCACCGATGCCCAAAGTGCCCGCGCAAAGTTCCGGCCGCCTCGAATTCGCCCAATGGCTCACGCAGCCCACGCATCCGCTCACCTCACGCGTCATGGTGAACCGCCTCTGGCAGCATCTTTTCGGCGAAGGCCTCGTGCGCACGCCCGATGACTTCGGCATCACCGGCGCCGACCCCACGCATCCCGAACTGCTCGACCATCTCGCCATTCGTTTCGTCGAAAACGGCTACAGCATGAAGAAGATGATCCGCGCCCTGATGCACAGTCGCACCTACCGTCTCGCCACCACCGGCAACCCCGAGCATCCCGATGCCGGCAACAAACTCCGCTGGCGACAAAACCCGAAGCGCCTCGAACTCGAACCGCTGCGCGACACGCTGCTGCAACTCGCCGGTCAACTCACATTCGACCGCCCCGAAGGCATCCAAGTCGCCGGAAGCGGTGGCAAAGGCCGTCACGGCATCACGCGCGGCCTGCTCGGCATTGAGGAGCCGTATCGCACGATCTATCTTCCCGTCGTCCGCGACAACATCCCCGAACTCTTCAGCACCTTCGACTTCCCCGGCCCCACCCAAATCAAAGGCCAGCGCGATGTGACGACCGTCGCCCCGCAGGCCTTGTTCTTCATGAACAACCCCTTCGTGGAGCAAATCGCCGCTCAAATCACCGAGAAGGCCGGAAAAGACACGAAAGCCACCTACCAGCTTCTTTTGGGCCGCGAACCCACTTCCGAAGAAATCACCGATGCACGCGATTTGGACGACCAAACCCTCGTGCAGGCCCTGTTGGGCACCGCGGAGTTTCGATATGTGTTCTAAAACCAATTCAACCATAGAGACACGGAGCACACAGAGGACTGAATCCTGAAAAAATCAGATCTCTGTGTGCTCTGTGACTCTGTGGTTCAAACACCAACATCTCCATGACCACCCGCCGCTCCATCCTCCAATCCACCAGAGCAGGCTTTGGCTGGCTGGCGATTTGCACTCTCATGGCTGTTGGCTTGGCCTGCGTGAATGACGCCGAGTACAAACAAAGCATGCTATGGATAAGCTTTGCGTGGCCGTTTCTCCCAGCAAGCACGCTTTGCGGCCTGTTATTGCTTGCGATCAAACAAACAACCCGGTGGAAATTCGTGCTGCTGCTCGCAGTCATCACGATCTCCGCGCCTTTCATCTATTTTTTATCTGGGCAAATCCATCATCAGTTGGTCATTGTGAAAGCGAAAGACTTCGTTTCAGAGGCAGTGCCGATTCTTGAGAAGCATTTTGAGCAATCCGGCCACTACCCGAGGACTTCAGCCGAGTTTCCTTCCATTTTGCATGTCCCAAAGTCTCTGACTTACCAAAACAGTGGTGATGGATACTACTTTGCGTGCCGAGGACGCACATCCATGCTCCTCGACACATGGGTGTATAATTCTCGGGACAAAGTATGGCATCACAGCACCGAATGAATCATATGATCACCCGCCGCTCCATCCTCCAATCCACCAGCGCTGGCTTTGGCTGGCTGGCGTTCAATGCACTGCACCAGCAGTATGCTCACGCTGCGGCACCGCCGAAGACGATCAATCCACTCGCCCCGAAGGCCCCACACTTCACCGCGAAGGCCAAACGCGTGATCTTCATGTTCATGCAGGGCGGACCGAGCCACTTGGACACGTTTGATTACAAACCGGAGCTGGTGAAGGCGCAGGAAGCCAAAACGGCGAAATACATGGGCACCGCGTTCGATTTCAAACCGCGCGGCAAGAGCGGTCTCATGATCTCGGACGCGTTCCCCGAGCTGTCAAAGCACGCGGACGACCTCTGCATCCTCAACGGCATGCAGACGCGCACGAACGCGCATCAGATGGCCACGGTGGCGCTGCACATCGGTAGCGAGACGTTTGTGCGGCCCTCGATGGGCGCGTGGATCGTTTACGGGCTCGGCAGCGAGGCGGAGGACCTGCCCGGCTTTGTCACGATCAATCCCGTGGCCGATACTGGCGGCGCGATGAACTACGGCAGCGCGTTTTTGCCTGCGAGCTTCCAGGGCACACGGCTCAGCACCACCGGCGGCGGCGTTCCCGATCTGTCGAATGGCCGACTCAGCGACGCGCAGCAGCGCAAGCAGATCGAATTCATCCAAAAAGCCAATCGCAGGCTCCTCGCGGGCGATCCGGGCAATCCCGAACTCGAAGGCATCATTCAAAGTTACAAGCTCGCCTACAAAATGCAGACCAGCGTGCCCGATGTGCTCGGTCTCGACAAGGAACCCGCGCACATTCGTGAACTCTACGGCCTCGACAACGGCGACACCGAGCGCTTTGGCACGCAATGCCTCATGGCGCGTCGTCTAGCGGAAAAAGGCGTTCGATTCATCCAGCTCACCAGCACCGGCTGGGACCACCATCAGCAGCTCCGCGAAGGCATCACGCGGCAAGCGGGCAGCATCGACAAACCCATCGCCGGCCTCATCGCCGACCTGAAGCAGCGCGACATGCTCAAAGACACGCTCATCCTCTGGGGCGGCGAATTCGGTCGTGGATCGAGCTACGACAACGAACTCTACAACGGTCGCGGACACAACGGCCGCGGCTACACCATGTGGATGGCCGGCGGCGGCGTGAAAGGCGGCTTCACCTACGGCAGCACCAACGAAATGGGCGACACTGCCGAAACCGGCATCATCACGACTCACGACCTCCACGCCACCGTGCTCCACCTCCTCGGCATCAACCACGAACGGCTGACGTATCGCTATTCAGGAAGGAATTTCCGGCTCACAGACGTGCACGGCGAAGTGGCGAAAGATATTTTGGCGTGATCAACCGAGCGCCCGTTTCAGCAAATTGGCCGTGATGCGCTGAACGCGTGCATCGGTGCCATGAGGGCGTGAGTAGTGGCTCCACACGGGCATGTGACCCGGTGGCTTGCTGAGGCCCTGCGCCCACCAGATCGTCGAGGCGTTGAAGATGAAGTTGTTCTTCGGACCATCGAAAATCACCGCCTGCCACTGCTGCGGTCGAGTTCCGCCCTGGAAGGCGGTGCCCGCGGCGACAATTTGCAAGCCGGGCAGGTCTGCCGGTGCATCGCCGTGATACTCCCAGCCGATCATGCCAGGAATGAGATGGCCCTGTTTCATGCCGGTGCCTGCAAAGACCCAGTGCTCGGGCTTCGTGCAGATCCAATCACCGCCGCCGTTCACGGGATCGATGTTGCGCACGCCAATGAGGTAGCCTTCATCCGGTCCGCGATGCGGAAAGGGGCCGACATCACGCTCCCGAGAAACGGCATACTTGTAGTCGCCGCCATACGGACCACCGCGGAAGATGCGGCGGTTCGGCACGCCATCGGCGTTTGGAGAGAACGGCGTCACCCAGCAGACGGAGTTGCCGGAAAGGAAGAGCAGATTGACGCCTGCATCACGCATCTTTGCCACGCTATCGTGCTGACGGATGTCCCAATACTCGTCGTGGCCGATGCTGATGAAGGCCTTGCACTTCAAACCGTGATCTGGCGTGATCATGTCGGCATTCGAGCAGTAGGTCACGTCGTAGCCTTCCTTCTCCAGCCAGTAGGCGGCGGGAAACTCGAAGCAGAGCCATTCGCCACTGCCCACGGACTGCGGGTTCGTGTAGATCTGCGCGTAGTTGGCGTAGGGCCGGTCGAAACTGACATCCGACCACGGGCCCTGATTGCCCTTCGGGTCGGTGTAGAGTGAGTAATTGTCCGGCCACCTGTTGTAGGCCTGCCAGGTGTTGTCACTGCACTGGAAGAGGATATCGGCCTTGCGGTCATCGGTGACGATGAAAACGATGTAGCTCTGCCAATACGGCTGGTCCTTCGAGGCGGGCAAAGTCGTCAACCGTCCGAGATACACACCACTCAGCCACTCGCTCGGAATCGTGAGCGAGGTCGATTTCTCCCAGCGACATTCGCGCAGGCGTTTCTCGCCAATGCCAGGCACGGGCTGCTCTTTGCCATCAAAGGGACCGAGTTCGGTCACCAAGCGAGCGCCTTTGCCGCCGTAGTATCCGGTGCGGAAGATCTCGATCTTGAAGCGGGACGCGGGCTTCGTGCTGACGAAGATGTCGAGCGTCTCGCCGGCCTTCACCGACTGCCGTGAGCAGTAGCCTTCAATCAGCGGAGAGCGAAAGCCGCTGCCATCGAGACGCATGCGGGTGAGCTGCCAGTCGTTTGAGCCGGGCTTGGCGTTTTCTTCGGTGATCAAGGACATGCGCAGAGTACGCACGCGTCTGCTGAATCTGATCAGTAGGTCGCGCGTCCACCTGACAAATCAAAGACTGCACCCGTGGTGAACGAGCAATCCTCGGAGGAAAGCCAAGCGACAAGCGCAGCGGCCTCCTCTTTCTTGCCAAAGCGGTTCATCGGGATCTTCGACAGCATGTAGTCGATGTGCTGCTGCGTGAGCTGCTTCAGGATGTCCGTCTCGATCACCGCCGGCGTGACCGCATTCACGATGATGTTGCTGGTGGCGAGTTCCTTACCGAGCGACTTGGTCAAAGCGACCACGCCTGCTTTCGAAGCGCTGTAGTGCGCGGCGTTCGGATTGCCTTCCTTGCCAGCGATGGAAGCGATGTTCACGATGCGGCCGTAACCGTTCTTGAGCATGTGCGGCACGACGGCATGACAGCAGTGGAAGGGGCCGTTCAGATTGATCGCCATGACGCGCTGCCACTCAGCGGGATCGGTTTCCCAGGTTTTTGCGTTGGTTCCCGCGATGCCTGCGTTGTTCACGAGAATGTCGATCTTGCCAAAAGCACCGATGGTCGAAGCCGCAGCGGCATCCACCGAGGTCATGCTGGTGATATCAACCGTCGCGGTGTGAACCTTGCCAAGCGCTGAAAGCTCGGACTTCGCAGCATCAAGCGCAGATGCATCCACATCCCAGAGGCACACGTGGGCCCCAGATTGCAGGAGCCGTTCAGCGATGGCGTAGCCGATTCCGCGTGCGCCACCCGTGATGATGGCAACTCTATCTTTGAGGTCGATTTGATTCATGGGCCGAATCAATCGTGCCTAGTCCTCCCAGACTTTCAGCAACTCCACCTCAAAGATGAGTGTTTCGTTTGGCCCGATGTCGATTCCGGAACCACGTTTGCCGTAAGCCAGCTCGGACGGGATGAAGAAACGGAACTTGGCCCCTTCCTTCATGAGTTGCACACCTTCCTGCCAGCCTTTGATGACTCGCTTCAGCGGAAACTCGGCCGGCTCGCGTCCGGCGAGGTAGGAACTGTCGAACTCGACGCCGTTGAGCAAGGTGCCTCGGTAGTTCACGACCACGGTGTCCTTCAGCTTCGGACTGGGACCGGCGCCCTCACGCAGGATCTCATACTGCAGGCCGCTGGCGGTTGTGGTGATGCCGGGTTTCTTGGCGTTTTCTTGCAGGAAGGCTTTGCCGTTTTCGAGAGCGGTTTTTGACATGATGGGGCTTGCTGTTTTCAGCGCAGGATTTGCCGGGCGCAACCGCAATTCACACATTGGTTTCACCGAAATCCAAGGCATGTTCCGAACGTATCATTTGCACCCCCAAACCCCTTTTCTTTCATGCTCCGCCGCCTCACATTCGCGTGCATTGCTTTGCCTTGCCTGATTTCTGCCGCCGAACGCGGTCAGGAAGACTACAACCAGCGCATCCTGCCGCTGCTGCAGAAATACTGCTACGACTGCCACGGTGACGGCACTGACAAGGGCGACTTCGCGCTCGATGAATATCCCGAGTACTCGAAATTGATCGCGGACAAGGTGATGTGGGACCATGCGCGTCAGCAACTCGTCACGCACGTCATGCCGCCGGAGAAAAAGGACAAGCCGTCCCTGCCCGAGCGCGATGAGATCGTCTCCTGGATCGACAGCACTGTGTTCTGGTTCGACCCGCAGAAGATCGACCCTGGCCACGTCACTTTCCGCCGCCTCAACCGCACGGAATACAACAACACCATCCGCGACCTGCTCATGGTGGACATGCGTCCGGCGAACGAGTTTCCGCCGGACGACACTGGTTACGGCTATGACAACATCGGCGATGTCCTCAGCGTCTCGCCGCTGCTCATGGAGAAGTACATTCGCGCCGCGAACGCCGTGGCGGAGCAGGCATTCGACACCTCCGAAGTCGAGCGCATCGACCTCGAACTCGGCGCGAAGAAATTCTGGAATCAGAAGGGTGAAACGAAGGAATGGGACGGCGTGCGCTGGTTTCACAGCAACGCCGAGGCAGCAACAAAGTTCACCGCGCCAGCGAGCGGCACTTATGTGCTTAAACTGCGCGTTTCCGCGACGCAGGCCGGTCCTGATGCAGCGAAACTGGCCCTGCATGTCGGTGACAAGGAATTGGGCGAGTTTGATGTGACAGCTCGTTATCACGGCGAGAAAGGTCCGTGGCAGACGATCAAAAAAGAAGTCCAGCTCAACGGCGGCGAGCAAAAAATCGTGGTGCGCTTCACCAATGACTTCAGCGACCCGCAAAATCCCGACCCCGACAGGCGCGACCGCAATCTCGCCATCGACAAGATCGAGATCGAAGGCCCCTTCGGACTGCTGCCGCCACGCGGCACACGCCTCGTGCAATGGCTGCTGGATGGCAAACCCGCCGGCCTTCCCGCAATGAAGCTCAGCGGAGAGGATTTCGAGCGTGGCGAAGGAGACTCCAATCGCGACACCGGGGCCATCCAACTCGCCAGCAGCGGCTATGTGAAGCATCCGGTCGAAATCACCAAAGCCGGCAAATATCGCCTCATTATTAAGGCAGGAGCGCAGCAAGCCGGCGGCGAGCCGGCGAAGTTCGACGTGCGTCTCGCGGGCAAGAACGCAGGCTCATTCTCCGTCACCGCCAAGAATCAAGCCCCGCAGTGGTTCAGGGCCGAGGCCGAGCTGCCTGAGGGGAAACACGAAATTCAGGTCTGGTTCCTGAACGACTTTTATGACGAGAAAACCCGCCAGGACCGCAACTTCTGGCTGCACCAGCTCACCATTGAAGGGCCGGTTGATCAGCCCGGTGGCGTCGCTGAAAGCGAAGTCCACGCGCTGGTGGACAAGCTCGGTGCGCGCCTGTTCCGCCGTCCCATGCGCGATGAGGAAAAGTCCAAATGGCATGCCTTCGCCGATCTCGGTCATAAAGAAGGGCTGCAGCCGCTCGACACGCTCAGCTATGTGCTGCGCGGCATGCTCGTCTCGCCCGGATTTATCTATCGCGGCTCGCCGCAGCCTGTTGGCGAGGTGAAAAACGGCGTGGCTCTCATCGACGAATACAGCCTCGCTTCCAGGCTCTCGTATTTTCTATGGTCGTCGCCGCCAGATGACCGTCTGCTGCAACTCGCCGCCAAAGGCGAGCTGCGCAAAAACTTCGCTGGCGAGTTCAAGCGCATGCTCGCCGACTGGCGCGGATACAGCCTCGGTGAAAATTTCGCGGGCCAGTGGCTGCAACTGCGGGACATGGATATCGTCTCGCCCGACACGCGGGCTTTCCCGGACTGGAAGGGAGGTCTGGGTTATCTCATGAAAAGAGAGTCGCAGATGCTCTTTGACCACATCCTGCATGAGAACCGTAGCGTCATTGAGTTTCTCAATGCCGACTACACCTTCGTGAACGACAAGCTCGCACGCTTTTATGGCATTCAAGGCGTGAAAGGAGACAAGTTCCAGAAGGTGTCGCTCCAAGGCACGCCGCGCGGCGGGATTCTCACGCATGGCAGCATCCTCACGCTCACGTCGAATCCCACCCGCACTTCGCCGGTAAAACGGGGCAAGTATCTGCTTGAGCAAATTCTCGGCACCCCGCCGCCACCCGCGCCCGGCGGAGTTCCTCCGCTGGATGAAAAAAAAGCCCGCTTCGGTAACCTCACCCTACGCCAGCAGTTCGCCGAGCATCGCAGCAACGCCTCCTGCGCCGGCTGCCACGCCTTCCTCGACCCCATGGGCTTCGCCTTCGAAAACTACGATGCCATCGGCCGCTGGCGGGATCAGGAGAAAAAACAGCCCATCGACGCCTCCGGCAGCCTCGTGCGCGGGCAGACCTTCCAAGACCTCGCAGATCTGCGCACCCTGCTCGTGCGTGACATGAGTGCCCAGTTCGTCAAGAATCTTGCTGAAAACCTCCTCACCTACGCGCTCGGCCGCGGCATCGAATACTCCGACAAACCCACGGTCGAGGAGATCGTGAAGCGCACCCGTGCCTCGGGCGACCGCTTCCAGGACCTCATCCTCGCCGTCTGTGAAAGCGTCCCGTTTCAGAAGATGCGCGTCACTCAGGATTCGGAGTGACCCTGGTTCTTTGCACTGACCAGGCATTTCATCATGGAACGGGGCGCAGCTCCGCGTTTACTCGCCTCACATGCATTCCATTCTCGTCATCGGCTGCGGCAGCATCGGCGAACGCCACCTTCGTTGTTTTCAAAAGACCGGGCGCAGCGAGGTCAGTGTTTGCGACGCCAATCCGAAATTGCTGGCCGATGTGGGCGCTCGATATGGCGCAAAGACGTGCTCAACCCTCAAAGAGGCCCTGGAGGAACGAAAATTCGACGGCCTGATCATCTGCACTCCCGCGCAGACACATCTCGCCATCGCTCGTGAGGGGGCACGGCACGGAGCGGCTTTGCTCATTGAAAAGCCGCTCTCTGTCTCACTCGACGAAGTGGACGAAACCCGCGCCGTCATCGCCCATGGCGGCCGGTTTACCGCCGTCGCTTATGTGTTTCACTGTTTTCCATGGGTGGCTGCCGCCCGGGAATTTTTGCACGGTGGAACCCTTGGAAAACCACTCCACGCCAGTGTCGTCGCCGGACAGCATTTTCCAACCTTCCGTCCGGCCTACCGCGAAATCTACTACACACGCCACGAAACAGGTGGCGGCGCCATCCAGGACGCTCTCACTCATCTGGTGAACGCCATGGAGTGGATGGTCGGACCGATGACCCGTGTGTTTTGCGACGCCGCGCATCAGCGGCTGGAAGGCGTAACCGTCGAGGACACGGTCAACATCAGCGGTCGGCATGGCGACGTACTCGCCAGCTACGCGATGACGCAGTTTCAAGCCGCCAACGAAGCCATCTTCGAGATTCACTGCGAACAAGGCAGCTTGAAGATCGAATCGCACGCCCAGCGCTGGGGTTCGATGATGCTCGGCGAGACGGACTGGACTTGGCACACCGCGCCGCCGCTGGAGCGCGATGATCTATTCATCGCTCAGGCGAACGCCTTTCTTGACGGCATGGAAGGCAAACCCACGCCTCTTTGCACCTTCGACGAGGCCGTGCAAACCTTGCGTTTCAATCGCGCCGCGCTCCAGTCCGCCGCCACGGGTCTCCCGATCACGATTCCATGAGCAACGCTGGCAAAGAACTACGTCTGGCGATGCTCGGCATGATCGAGGGCAACGGTCATCCCTATTCGTGGTCCGCCATCGTCAATGGCTTCGATCCCGCCGCGATGGCCGCGTGCCCGTATCCCGCAATTCTCGACTATCTCGGCAAACAACGGGTCGAAAACGTGCGCATTCCCGGCGCACGCGTCACCCACCTCTGGACCGATGATCCCGCAGACGCACCGAAAGTCGCCGCAGCCAGTTTGATCGAAAGCATCGTCGCCAAACCCGAAGACGTGATCGAACACGTCGATGCCGCGATCATTTCGACCGACGACGGCGATGACCATGTTCGCCGCGTGAAGCCGTTCATCGAAGCCGGTCTTCCCGTCTTTGTGGACAAGCCGATGGCCACCAACATTGCCGATCTGCGGCAGTTTGTGCAGTGGCACAAGTCAGGAGCCGTGATTCTTTCCACCAGTGGCATGCGCTACGCACCGGAGATGCGCTTGAGCGCCGAACAGCAGGCTCAAATCGGTGATTTGCGCTGGATCACCAGTTTCACCTGCAAAACATGGGAACGCTACGGCATCCACGCGCTCGAAGCGGTCGAGCCTTTGCTGGGTCCGGGATTTGTCAGTGTTCAAGCACACCATGATGCGGGTGGGGACGTCATGCACATCACGCATCGCAGCGGTGTCAGAATCACTATCGGCGCCATTCACGACGCCTACGGCAGCTTTGGTGCCGTGCATCTCTATGGTACGAAAGGCCAGATCCCTCTGCGCCTCACCGATACTTACAATGCCTTTCGCGGACAACTCATCGCTTTCATCGACATGGTGCCCACCGGCATACGCCCCCTGCCCTTTGACGAAACCGTCGAACTCATGGCAGTCATCATCGCTGGTCGTCGCAGCCGCGAGCAAAATGGCGCTCTCATTCAGATTACCGACATTCTTTCCGAAACCAACTCATGAAACTCCGACCATCCCGCATCCTTCGCGAACTCCGCGCCGGTCAAAACAGCACCGTCATCAAACTCAACATGGGTGATCCGCGCATCGTCGAGCTCGCCGGACTCGCCGGAGCCTCCGCCGTGTGGCTTTGCAACGAGCATGTGCCAAATGACTGGCTGAACCTCGAGCACCAGATCCGCGCCGCGAAGCTCTACGATATGGACACCATCGTCCGCGTTAACAAGGGCAGCTACAGCGACTACATCAAGCCCTTCGAGTGCGATGCCACCGGCATCATGGTCCCGCACGTGACCAGCGCTGATGAAGCCCGTAACGTGGTGGACATGGTGCGCTGCCGTCCCATCGGCAGCAAGGCGCTCGACGCCGGAAACATGGACGGTCTCTTCTGCCAGGTGCCCTTGGCGGACTACGCGCATCACTGCAACACAGAGAAATTCGTGATCCTTCAAATCGAAAGCCCCGAGGCACTCGAAGTTGTCGAAGAAATCGCCGCTGTGCCCGGCTTCGACATGCTGCTCTTCGGAGCGGGCGATTTCAGCCACCGCATCGGCAAGCTTGGCCAGGCCACTCATCCCGATGTCGTAGCCGCACGGAAAAGAGTCGCCGCCGCCGCTCTCAAGCACGGCAAGCATCCCGCCGTCGCCTCGCTCTTCGGTCAAAAAGACCAGCTCATCGAGGAAGGCACCCGCCTCTTCACCCTCGGCGCGGATGTGCTCGAACTCGGCAACGCCTTCAAGAAGCTCATCGGTGACTTTGGCGGCGGCGTGGCGACCACCGGCAGTGACTCAATCTACAAATCCAAATAGCATCATGAAGCCCGATCTATTTTCGCTTCAGGGCAAAACCATCCTGCTCACCGGCGGCGCGGGCCTTTACGGCCGTGGACTTGCCGCGATGCTGGCCGCCACTGGCGCGAATCTCATTCTCGCGGCGCGGGACATGGGCAAGCTCCAGTTCGTGGCGGATGAGGAAACCGCGAAGGGCCACCAGGTGTTCGCCGAATCGCTCGATCAGGGCGATGAAACCTCCGTAATCGCTTTGCATGATCGGATCAAAGCCAAGTTTGGCCCGCTACACGGCCTCGTGAACAACGCCGTGCTGCGTCCGATGAAAGGCGCGAATGGTTCGGCGGAGCAATTTGCCGAATCCATGCGGGTGAATGCCACGGGCGTCATGCTCATGCATCGTCACTTTGGCCAGACGATGGCCGAGGCGGGTCGCGGCAGCATCGTGAACATCGGCAGCATCCAGGGCATGATTGGCCCAAGCTACGAACTCTACACCGGCACGAACATGGGCGACATGCCGCCGGATTACTTCTTCCACAAAGGCGGCATGGAAAACCTCACCCGCTTCTACGCCGCGCTCTACGGCCCCCGGAACGTCCGCGTGAACAACCTGGCCCCCGGTGGCTTCTTTAATCATCAGCCCGAGCCCTTCCTGCAACGCTACTGCGAGCACACCATGCTCGGCCGCATGGCCGATGACACCGACTTGGGCGGCGTGGTCATTTTCCTCCTCAGCGATGCCTCCAAGTACATCACCGGCGTGAACCTCCCCGTCGATGGCGGCTACACGGCAAAGTGATCACTTCAACAGCTCCGCCACCGGGATACGGAAGAACTTGTCCGTCCGCGACTGCTTCTTGTCCTCCCCGCCGAGGCAGTAAACGAAGCCATCGTGCTTCACCAGCCCCACCATCGCCGCATACGGAAGCAGCCTGGCTCTCCGATAGTTGTCCGACTGCACATCATAGATGGCCGCCTCGGCGGTGAAATCATCCGTGTAGCCGCCAGCGAGGTAAATGTGCCGCTCGTCCAGCGCCACAGCCGTCAATCCACGATTCGCGGCCACCAGAGGCTTCACCTTGCGCCATGCGTTCTTCGCAGGAGAAAACGCAAAGGCCTCCGACGAATTCACCGCCGCCTTGGCAACCTCGTCATAGTTCATGCCGCCAAAGACAAACAGTTCGTCACCTGCGACTGCCGAGGCCGCCACAGCAAAGGGTTTGCCAGGATAATCGGCGAGACGCTCCGTCTTGCCAGACAGAACGACATGTGTCGTCCCCGTGACCCCGGCGATGTTCGCGGCATCATCAGTGCCGCCGACCACATAGAATTTTTTGCCCACCCTGCCCCCGGCGGACAAAACGATGCTGGCCGGAAGCTCTTGTTCCTTTGAAATCCCAAGGTTCGAGCCATCCAGCATGACCATATAGCGAACGGAACTGACACCATCACTACCACCGGCGATGACCATGCCCCGCTCATCTTGAAAACAGACTCCGTAGGCACGCCTCACCGCCCAGTCGGGCCTCGTCGCCCACTGCCCGACCTTAACATCGAACAGATGCACCGCCTTCAGCCAGTTCTTCTTCCCGCCTGCCCAATTCGTGCCACCAGCAACGACGATTTTGCCAGCCGCGACTCCGCAGACAAACCCGCCATTCGGCTCAGGCAGCGGTGGCAGTTTCTCCCATTGCGCGTGAACGGTGGAAACAAGGGCGAAGCTAAGAAACAGCCGTTTTGTCATCAGAATCAGTCGCTCGTTCATAGTGGTCGGTGTGTTCGGATCTCCAGCCGGGGCGGAGGCGCACGTCACTCTCGCCGCTGAGCTCTCCTGGGGCGCTGGCGGGTGCCGCGTCTTCTTTGCGCCGCATTTCCCACCAGCACTGGCCGCAGTGGTTGTGCTCATGGTCGATGACGAATCCAGCCTCCTTCATCAAGGGGCCGATCCAGCCCATGCAGTGGTCGCAGTAGTCACTGTATTGCTTGAGGCCGTTGCGGATCAAAAAGCCCTTCGACGGGCACTCGTGCATGTCGATGCGGAAGACGTCATCCGTGACCGTACGCTCATAGACCGCGCCTTCATCGGCCAGCGTCGGCCCCCAATACTCCTTCATGCCCTCAAAGCCCTTCGCACTGATCAACTCCGACGCGTGGAGCTGCGAATCCTGATGAATGGCCTCGTCCCAGTAGGCTCTCACCAACTCGTGACCGCCGAGACGGTTCAACCACTCGAAAGTCCACTCGTAATGCCCGCAGAAGTCGTAGCAGCCGATCATGATGCCGTGGCGATGTCCTCCAGGTTTTGCGGTTCGAAGGCCGCGTGACGCTTCACGAAGCGCTGCGTGCAGCTTCCATTGCCGCCGCACACACGCACCGCGAGGCCCGCCGGTTCCGCGATGGCCTCGCTGACAAAATAGCAGTGCTGGCAGAACTCCGGCACGATCTCCCGGCCATGCGCCCGCAGATGCGTGATGAGCGGACAGGTCTTCACCTCCAGCTGCAATTCATCAGGCGATTCATGCACTTCCACGTCCGCTCCAGGCTCCGCTTTGAAGAAAGCCCTCCAATACTCCACCACTCCAGCCATCCCCTTCTCTGTCCATCGCTCCGACACGGGCCGATAATACTCGCGACCGATGTCTTGCCAGTAACGCCTCAAGCCCTCCATGCCGTGCCGCTGTTTGATGAAGCGGAAGGTGGCGTTCGTCGCAAAATAGAAATCAGCGTGCCCGACCGGCTTCGTGTCGGTGTAAGGCAGCGGCGATGACAGGCTGTCCGTTGATGGCATGGGCGGGAGGTGTCCTTACAGTCGTGACCAATCGCATTGAACTTTCCGTCAAGCCCGCTCAATCCACTGGCTCCACAAACAAACCAGGAAACACGGTCGCAACGAAACGTTTAGTCACCCAATGACATCCTCGTCCCTGACTTTCTCCTGGCTCGACTACGCCATCTTCGGCGGCTATCTCGCGGCGTCCGTCGGAGTGGGCCTTTACTCGGCTCGCGGATCGAAATCGCTGGGCGACTACTTCCTGGCCGGACGCGGCATGAACAGCATCCTCGTCGCCATGTCGATCCTGGCGGCGCTGTTTTCCGGCATCAGCTACCTCGCAGGTCCGGCGGACGTGTACAAAAACGGCTTCGGCTTCGCCTACGTCGTGCTCGCGTTCTTCATCGCCACGCCCTTCACGGCGATCTGGATGATGCCTAAGTTCTACCAGTCGCGGTTCTTCACGGCGTATCAGTTTCTGGAGGAAAGGTTCGCGTTGCCGGTGCGCCTGCTCGCATCGGGCCTGTTCATCTTCCGCGTGGCCCTCTGGCTCGCTGCGGCTACTTACGCACCGGCGTTGGCTTTGGAAAAAGTCACCGGACTGCCGCTATGGATCACCATTCTCGCGTCCGGCACCCTCACAACGCTCTACACCGCGCTCGGCGGCATGCGGGCTGTCATCTGGACGGATGTGATGCAGCTCATCGTGCTTTTTGGCGGCCAGCTCATGATTGTCTTCGTGGCGCTCGGTAAAATTTCCGGCGGTCTCGGCGGCGTGTGGGACACCGCCGTCACGGACGGCCGCATGAACATCAGCTTTTCGTTCAGCATCGCCGAACGAGTGAACATTTATTCGCTACTGCTCGCCGGAGCCTTCCTGCACCTCGTGCAAATGGCCACCGATCAGGTCTCCGTGCAGCGTTACCTCAGCGCAGGCAGCTTGAAGGAGGCCCAGCGCTCGCTGTGGATCAAACTCTGGTTCGTGCTTCCCGTGCTCGTGCTCTTTTACGGCACCGGCCTCGTGCTCTACGCTTTCTACAAAACGCACGGTGATCCCCTCGCAGCCGGTTTGATCGCCAAAGAGGATCAAATCCTGCCCTACTTCGTCGTCACACAACTTCCCGCCGGTTTGCCCGGCCTGCTCATCGCGGCGATCTACGCCGCCAGCATGTCCACGATCTCAGCCGGACTCAACTCACTCGCCTCCGCCACCGTCGTCGATTTCAAACAGCGGCTCTCCATTGCTCCCGCAGGCACGGAGGCCCAGCAAGTCGGCAACGCACGCTGGATCACCGTCGGCTATGGCGTGCTCGTCATGGCGCTGGCTTTCGCGGTGTCCGTGATGCCGGGAAATCTCGTCGAGTCCGTCAACACCGTCATCGGCCTCATCGGTGGCCCGCTGCTCGGCCTCTTTTTCCTCGGCATGTTCACCACGCGTGCCAACACACGCGGGGCACTGCTCGGCTGCCTCGCCGGCTTCATCGCCCTGCTCGCCATCTACGTCTATCAAAACGGCTTCCTCACTGCCGAGAAACCCGCCCCCGTCGTGTCCTTCATCTGGTTCAGCCTCCTCGGCTGCGTGATAACCATGATCGTCGGCCTACTCACATCCGGCCGATCTGGCAGCTCGTCAGCCCGCCATCAATGACAATGATCTCGCCGGTGATGTAACTCGACGCCGGCGAGCACAGGAACGCCACCGCGCCCGCGACATCCTCCGGCGCACCGACACGGCGCAGCAGGATCTTCTTCTCGTAATGATCGAGGAGCGTGCGGTCCTTCGACTCCATCCACTGCGCTGTCAGCGGCGTCTTGATGAGGCCGGGCGCGACGCCATTCACGCGAATCCCATGATCCGCGAGCGATACCGCGAGCGACTTCGTGAGCATGACGAGCGCCCCTTTGCTCGCGTCATACGCGCACGAGTCCATCTCGCCCTGAAAGCCGTTTGTGGAAGACGTGATCACGATGCTGCCACCGCGCTGCTCGGCCACCAAACGCCTCGCAAAGGCCTGCGCCGTGAAAAACGCCGACGCGAGATTGAGCTGCATCGTCTTATCCCAACGCTCGCGAGTCATCTCAAGGAAAGGCAGATCAAAAAAGCTGCCCGCATTGCAGATCAGCGTGTCGAGAGTGGGTTCGCAGGCGAATGCAGCGTCCACCAGTCGTTGCGGGCCGTCATTCTGCATCAGGTCGGCCTGCACGTAGCTGGCGATGCCTTCGACAGAAGGCTGGAGGCCGTGAAACACCACCTTGGCTCCCGCTTCCTGCAAAGCCTTTCCCATCGCCAGACCGATGCCTTGCGAAGAGCCGGTCACGAGGGCGGCATGGCCTTCAAGAGAGAATGCTTTCATCGGCGAGCTTGAGGTATTTGAGCGTGTTCGTGCAGGTGATGCGCTGGACGGCTTCATCGCCAGCGGCGCGGAGGGCTTTCATCTCGGCCTCGTAGGTGCTGATGAGCTTCACCACCTTCCCGCTGATCTCGGCGGCGTAGCTGTAGAAGGGTGAGTCACTGCCCCAGATGAACTTGTCCGGATACGCTGCGGCGAGATCGGCGGTGACGCGGCCGGGATCGGTGTAATCGCTGTCGAAACGACGCTCGCGCGGTGCGATGTAAGGCAGATCATTGACAGCGCCGACGCAGTGGATGCAGTGCGCGGAGTTGTCGAACCACGCGTTCGGCAGCGCCTGGATGCGGTCGAGGCATTCCTTGTCGTAGCGGCAGGAATGCGCGGCGCAGAAGCGGATGTCGGGATTCGCCTCGGCGATGTCGATGATGTCATGCGCCTGGGCCCAAAGGTCGTCTTTCGCGACGCTGCTGTGGATGATGAACGGCACATCCCACTCGCGGGCGAGATCGAGGAAGACTTTTCCTTCATGCGCGAGGCATTTGATGAAGGACTGAATGATGGTGCTCTGGATCTTGATGCCGTGGAAACGGTATTCGCCGCGCAGTTTGACCAACTCCCTCGCTTGCGCGTCCGTGTTCCGCATCGGATCGACCATGACGAAGGGCAGGATGCGCTTTCCTCCCTCGGGAAAGAGCTTCTGGCACTCATCGAGCAGGCGTTTGTTTTCAAAAGCATACGGCACCATTTCAAGGCCGCCCTGACCGAAGCCGATCTCGCCGCTGCGGAACTTCGTCACGTCCATCGCCGCGTAGCTGACGAAGGGAAACGCAACCCAGTGCGTGATGCCGAGCGCTCCGCCCTCGTGCTGCATCTGCACGAGCTGCTGCGAGTAAGGGAAGTCGCCGTGCAGGTAAAACAACAGGTCGGCCCCGAGGTGATTGTGGCAGTCAATGAGCATGAGATCGAAATTTATATCTGGTGATTCACTAGAAAGACCGTGATCAGTTCATGGATTCACCTGCATCCACTTCACAGCCTCCATCCCGGATGCTAGTTCGCGGACCCGCACCTCCCACGTCCCCGGCGTCTCGTTGAGGGCCATGTCGAGCCGCAAAACGAGCGTTCCATTCTCGACCACATGGTAACCATCCAGCTCAGCAGGCGCTCCATCAGCATCGCGAATGCTGACACGTACCGGGATCGCTGCTGGCATTGGATTTCCACCCGAGGTATTCAAGGTCACGCGAGCTTCAGCAACGTTTCCGCGTGTGGCTGTCTCGGGCAGATCGAGGCCGATCTCGAGCAGCGGTGCTTTGGACAACAAAAGAACGCGCCCCTCAGCCGGCCCAAGTTTCAGTGAAATCGTGAGCCCACTGTCGTCTCGCTTTGGCAGCATGAAAGTTGACCTCGTGAGGTCATAAACGTTAACGCTATCTTTTCCGATGCCAAGAGTGGTTATGGACGGCAGCGGAGCCTCCTTCACCAATCCATGCTGCCCGACATAGGTTCCGGGCTCCCGCCTGTCGTTCATCACAAACACACAAGCGGCCTCCCCTGTCTGACTGGTGTGGAGGAGCACATCGGGATTGTCACAACTCACTGGCGACTCACAGCCAAACTCCTTGCATACCGATGCCAATCGCTCTGAAAGGGATTCATTGTCCCCACTGACAGATCCAGCCGCAGCTGATGGCTGTTCAACAACCGTTGCTGAAGTAATCACTTCAGCTCCACGCGACCGCGATGTGTCATCCATTTGCACCAGCGCATCGGCCTTCAAAGCAGGACACAGAACCTCATCCCCGATGACCTTGCCACCATTCTTCTGCCACTTTTGGACCGCATCCACCACGCTTCGCGTCAACACGTCGCAGTCGGTCAGTATCAGCACCTTTCGCCCGTCCAGTCCGCCCTTTAGCAAAGTCTCCTCATATATCAGATCGGTCTGGACATGTGCCCTCTGCAGCGCCTTCCAGGCCGCCAAACTTCTGGGCGAAGCACCGCGATACAGTCCACGCCCAGCAAAGATCTGCGATGAAAAGCTCTCAAGCAGGACCACCTCCGATCTCCAGATCTGGCGTCTGGCTAGCATCGGTCCGAGTGGAAAAAGCAGTTCCGCAGCCAAATCGCGGAGAGCTTCATAAGCCAGCGGGTGAGTTGAGCTTCGGGTCGATTTCATCTCGTCGAGATTCGCGGCTCTCAAGGCGGGCCAGTCAGTGAAAATGATGCCTTTGACAGGCCTGGACAGGGCCATCCAAACATTCTCCTTCAGCAGAGCTGGTGCCTGTGTGATCCGTCTGGCAAGCGAGACGCGATCTGAATGCAGGATGCTTTGCGCCTTGTCAGCCGCGGCTGGAGGGACCACCAGGCCACGGTCCCAGCCTAACGGAACAACCCCAAAAACCCCAGGCTGAGTTTCGTGGGCCGCACTCATGGCGAGCTGCTGATCCATGCAGAGTCCTGTCAGGCACGGCTCCCTTGTATCCATGCTGCCATCCGCGATGTATCTGACTGTAGAATGTGCTCCAGAGATTGCGGGTTGACTGACTGAATGATCCTGCAGCAGCCATGTGTCTGGCCGTGCCTGTTTACGTCGCTCATAAGCACGGTTCCAGGCGTCACCGAACCATTTCCATCCATTGCCCTCCGACCAGAACCAGCGGTAATAATTGAGAACCGGATGATCATCTGGAACCACTCGATCCGCCGGGAAGCCGGCAATCTTCCGCCAGTCAGGCATTTCCTCTTGAATCTCTGGCGGCACCTGCTGCTTGCTGAACTTGAAATAGGCATCGTTGTCAACTGGTGCAAATCCGGGCCTCGTTCTGGCACGCGACGGAGCCTTCAACCAGGTGCCGGTCCACGAAGTGAAATCGCGGTAGTAGATCGTGAACATGTTGCCTGCGGCACCGATGAAACCTGCGGCGTTCGGATTGGAACTGTCCAATATCGGGGGAACGTACGCCATGCCTTGGCGGCCAACGCGACGGAGTCCCCGACCCAACATCGCAGGTTCATGATCAAGCGCGGCGACAGCTTGCAGTCCAGAAGCGGTCCCGGCACTCAAGCGGGGTTGAACAATGGCTGGCCGCTGTTTGTTGGCAGTCCCCAGATAGGGAGCATCGTCGTTTGTGAGGCCGGTCCAGTGGGTGCACGCAAGAGCCTTCAAGCGCGGGAGATCAGTCACGTCAGCCCCCTCAATGATCACGGGCATCAGTTGCGGACGTCTTGCCGTGATTTGAAATTCCTTGAAGGCACTCACCCGGGCATGACCTTTGCCCATTACGACCTCCAGGACATAATCACCTGGCTTCACCAAGGTGTCCGGGCCAAACTCATTCACATTCGTTGCTCCAGGCTCCAGGTCTGGAAAGATGAACGTCTGCTCAATGCCGCATGCAATGAACGTCATGTTTGCTCCAATCAAAGGCTGCCGCTGCAGGTTGGTGCACGAGATTTTCATGGGCAATGCCCTCGCCCCGCGCTCCCACACGTTGCAGGCGCTGATGATTTCCAATGAGAAGGCCGCGAAACCGCGCTCCCCAATACACAGTCTCACCTCATCGAGATCGCCAGGGAAGCTCATGCCCCCATTAGAACTGTCCCCGATGCAAAGCGCCTGGGAGCCTGACTGTGTGGCCCCGCAGCGCTCGACAAAGACCTCGCCGGCCTTCTGCGAGTTGGCGAAGAAAGTCACCTTCCCGGCTCCATCATAGGTGAATGCGAGATGCACCCATTCTCCAACAGGCAACCAAACTGGAGCTGACGCGAAATCCTTGGCATACATCCCAAACCCCAGCCGCACATTCATCTGTCGCATTCCTCTTTCATTCGCAGGAAGGAGACTCCACTGAAAGTCCTCCATCCGGCCTGCTTGTTTGTCCAAAAGACACGCAGCCTTCGTCTCAATCGCTTCAGCGGCCTTCCGCACCCACATCTCCGCTGAAAAAGCGCCAACTGGGGAATGGCCGGCCATCGGTGTCGCCACCACAGCTGCATGGCGTGCCCCGTCATTCACTCCACAGCTCAATCCTCCGCCGAAGCGGCCGCCGCTCGTAGCGCTGGCGCCTTGAAGCACCAGACCACCTCCACGCCCCGACGCATCCGAGAGCGGCAGTTCATCAAACTTCCAGCATCCCATGACATGCATGCCTGTGGCATCGCCGTTGGAATAGCTTTTCTCCCAGGGATCCTGCAGTGTAAGGCCGGACGCATTGACAAAAGCCACCACCAGAAATGTGAAAAGAAGCCCCAAATTCGATTTCATGGCCGGGATAGGAGGAATCATAAGGCTCCGAGATTCTTGCTTGGCCCCGCAGTCAAGACCTCCACACGTTGATGCGGCACATAGCTTGCATTCAGCACAGGCAGTTGTTGATCAGGCAGAGGCGACGCTTTCTCCAGACATGGAGACCCGGGAGTCAGGCTGAAATCCTGCTGTAAAAAGCCCACAAAACCTGGCTCGGTTCCCTCGATCAGTTCTCCACTCACCTGGATGTCACCAGTGAAGTCATCAACACTTTTCACCCATCCCGTGTTGAGCCAGTTCTTTCCCAACTTCAGAATCCCCAGCTTGGCCATGAGTGACAGGTTCTTGCCCTTCGAGTCCACATACAGGATGTTGTTGTGGCACTCCACCGTCTCTTCTGGCGAGGAAAGTCGGAAAACCGCTATCGAACTCTTCCGCGTGGAAATCACTGTGTTCTGGTAGAAGTGAAGGACTCCTTTCCGATAGCCCCCCACTTTGCCACTGTCTCCACCGTAATGCACGATCTGGTTGTTTCCGTCTCCATCACGTTCAATCAGCACATTGCCATAGACCAGCGTGCGTCCATAGGCGGGTGAGCGGTTCAGTGCCGGATTCCCTGTCGCATCCACCAGATCGAGTTGTCGGTTTCCACCCTCAATCCAGTTGTTAGCCACGACCAAACCGGCCGACCGGTCCTTGAGATTGTTCCCGACACATCCGGCACGAAGCGGACCGAAATGATTGCCCTCAAACACCATTCCATCGCACTCGGTGTAAGCGTTATGCTCGGTGATGCTGGCTGGGTTGCCATTATCGTGGAGATGACAGCGTTCCACGCGCACATGCTTCGACTGAGCACTCACCATCAAGCCATTACCACTGTCGTGCAGTGTCAGATTCCTGAGCACCAGGTGCTCCGCCTTTTCCACGATGATGCTTGCCGCATCCTTGCTGTAAGGCGTCACTCCTTTCCGCCCGGTAAACACATGGGGCTGCCGTCCTCCCGAGATGTCCAGGTTCTCCACCACGATGTGGGCAGGCATGGTGTCCGCTGGAACATTCGCTCCTCCGATCTTCAGGACGCCTCGCTCCTGTCCCCAATAATTCAGAGCAGTCCGGGTCGTTGCATTCTGGCCTTGGATCACCGGAAGCTGGCCTTCGGGCCCGGCCACGCCAGAAACGGTGATTGGGCGTTCGGCGGTTCCACGACAGCACAGCACCCACTTCTCGCGATACGGCTCCGGCTGCCAGTAAATCCGCACCACATCACCTGCTTTCAGCGACTCCCAGGGAACGGCCCTAATCGTCGCATGCGCCTTGCCAGGACCGACCTCATAGACAGCCGCTTGGGCGCTGGCAACAAGGGCCAAAAGGCTGGCTCCGATCCAAAGTCGTGACTGCTTCGTTAGACTGCGCGTTGTCATGCTCATGATTCGTAAAATAGAGTCGATCGCATCCTTCTGTCTGCCATGGCAGTTTTCCAAACTAAAAGTGTGATTTGTTTCAAACGAGCCGCGCAAAGCCTTGTTGCGGTCCTTGAGCCGCTTCGAGTGGTGTCTGAGCGACGATGGCGAGCGATTCATCGAGCGCAGCGAGCATGCGGGCGACTTTTTCGTCATCGTGGCACCACGTCACGTAAAGCTGGCTCGACATCAAAAAGCCGCGTTGGAGCATGTGACGAATCATGAGCGGTTTCGCGGCTGGATTGGCAAACACGAGCGAGGGAGAACACGGCATGCTTCCGACCTTCAAACCGAGCGCGGGATGTCGCGAGGCCACTTCACGCAAACCGGCCTGCAATCGTTCGCCGAGGCTCCACACATGCTTTTGCACACCTTCACGCCTCATTTTGGCAATGCAGGCCAGCGAGGCCGCGGTGCCGACACCATCGGTCCAGTAGCTGCTGGAGATGAAACTGTGGTTGGAGGCTTCCATGACCTCATTTTTGCCCACGATGGCTCCGGCGGGGTAGCCGTTGCTCATCGCCTTCGCATACACGGCGAGGTCTGGCTCGATGCCGAGCACCGGCGCGGCACCGGGAAAGCCGAAACGCCAGCCGCTGGTGACTTCATCGAGCACAAACACGGCTCCGGCGGCATGGCAGGCATCGATCACGTTTTGCAGAAAGCCATCGCGTGGGAACTCGCTGCGCATCGGCTCCATCACCACGGCAGCCAGTTTGCCATCGAGCTTCTGCAACGCGGCTCGGAACGATGCGGGATCGTTGTAGCGAAACGGCACCGCCGTACCCGCCAGCTCGCGCGGCACGCCGAGAGGTTGCAAACCGGGTAGCAGATGCCCGTCGAGCGCGGCATCATCACTGAGGTTCGCGGCGAGATACCAATCGCTCCAACCATGGTAGCCGCAGAAGGCGATGCCGCTTTTGCCTGTCGCGGCTCGGGCGATGCGAACCGCGAGTCCCAGCGCCTCGCCACCGCCGCGGGCGTAGCGCACCTTGCTGGCCCAGGGATGCAGATCGAGAAGCTCATCGGCGAGCTTCACCTCATCCGGCGAGGCGAGCGTGGCATAGCTGCCGAGATTCACGCGACGCTTCACTGCCGCGTTCACCTCGTCATCCGCATGGCCGAGTAAAATGGCTCCGACGCCGCCGGTGAAGTCGGTGTAGCGTTTCCCATCGAGATCCCAGATGTCGGAGCCTTTCGCGCGGCTGAAATAGGAGGGCCAGGTTTGCGGATCGAAGAGGTGGGCGCGTTTGGAGAGAAGGCCCGTGCCGCAGGAGATTTTGGTTTTGGCTTCTTCCCAGAGTTGGGGGCCTGAACGAGTTGGAAAACTCGTTCTACATAGGCGCAGCGCGTTCTCGCGGAAGATGTCGTCCAAATCACCCTGCGTCATGCCGGTGTCTTCGCAGGCTTCGCGGAGGCAGAGGAGGGATTCGATGCCGACGGTCGTGTACTGGCCGAAGATGGTCAGTTTATCGCCGGTGATCTCGGGATGAATCCAGGTGAAGCCATCGCCTTGCGTGATGCAGGAGCCGCGCAGCTCGCTGACCATGTAATCGCTGCCCCAGAGCACGCGTTTGGGCCCCAGAATCTCAATCGCGGCTCGAAACGCCCCAGCTTGTGTCACGGCGGAGGTATCCACGACCACGTTGTCGAGATCGACGAGGTGATGCAGGCCTTCGCGAGCATGGCGGTAATTAAAAGACCTCGCCACATGCGCCAGGAAGAGCTTGCAGCGTGGATAGCGACGGCACAGACGACGAAGCGCCTCCATATTGCGCGGATCGGTGATGCCATCGGCGAGCATGATGTGCAGCATCATGATGCCATCGTGATCGTGGCAGGCCTCCCACATCCACTCCGGCGCGAAGGATTCGATCTGAGCCTCCTTCGTGTCCGGCACATCGGCATAAAGGCGATACGGCTTGATGCCGATGAACACGCCCGTGCTCATCAGCCGCCGCACTTCGGCGGGATCATCGGTCGGTGCCGCGAGCACAAGTGCCCGCGAGTTCGTGCTCACATCGATCTGCGACCGCACCCACGCGTTCTCGCCGACGCGATCATTTCCCGCGCTCGGATAGCCGAAGAACAGTCCCTCGACTTCGCGACCCGGCATCCACAGCTTCATCGCGGCCTGAAAGTCCGCCATGCCATAGCCGCGGTTCTCATCGAGAAACACGGGACGCTTTCCCTCCGCGAAATGGCGACTGTGAAACAGGTGGGTGTGCGCATCGAAGACCTTCGCGGGCACGAAGCCGTCGATGGCGCGGTGCAGCAGTTTGCGATCAGTGTCGTTGAGTTCGGTGACGAGCGTCAGGGACATGAGGATTAGTCGTCAGAAAGCACGACACGCTACTTTTCATCGCTTCCGGCTGGGTGGCCCATGCACATAGCAATATCCTGGCTTTGGGGTAGCACTTTGGTCACTTTCGAAGACACATGAACAGCATTGGGTGCGGAACTGATGTCGAAGCCGTCACGATGAGGCTCTGGATGATAAAGGATTTGAATATAGAACGTGGGATCAGGCATGGAGCCCCGCATGTTTAGAGTGGACGTCTTTGTTGCATGTGGAAGTTCCGCTCCCGACATAGTCGCAACTTTGGAGACTAAAAGAAGATTCCGAATCGGCTTCATGGTTTCGGAGCCTCCCAAAGCGCGACGCCCATGTGGTAGCGCTGGTGGTTCTCGCTGGCTTTGGAATACCAGGCGGTGACGAGTTTGCCATCGGCACGCTGCACGGTGCTGGGGTAGCCGCAGTCGGACTCGAGGGTGTTGGCGATGCGCACGGGCTCGGTCCAGGTCTTGCCTTCGTCGGCAGTGATCTTGGCGAGCACGCCGGTCTGGCCTTTGATGCGGCTGCCGTAAGCGAGCAGGATACGACCATCGGCGAGGCGGAGGAGATGGCCGTTGATCTCGTTTTTGGAGGTGACGCGATTCGGCTCGCCCCAGGTGACGCCGTCGTCTTCGGAAATGAAGAGGTCCATGCCGGTCTCGCGTGCGGCGGCCATCCAGCGTTTGCCACCGAGATGGAGGATGGTCGTTTCGTTGCTCTTCGGCCCGATGGTGCCGGTGCGGGTCCATGTTTTGCCATCGTCATCGCTGCGGAAGTGCCAGGAGCGATAACCCTTCGTTTTGGTGTTCTTCGTCGGATCGGTGAACTCGCCGCCGTAGCAGGAGACGTGCAAAGCGCCGTCCGCGCCTTGTTTGATGTCGCCGAAGGGAATGTAATGCGTCCAGCCAGAATCGGGCGCGGGGAACTCTTTGATTTGTGACCATGTTTTGCCGCCGTCGCTGCTGCGGCAGACCCAGTTGCTGAGGATGTCATCGCGGAAAACGGGCTGCTTGGGGCGTTGCGGCTGCTTCACATCCGTCCAGCCAGAGCAAAGCACGATGAGATCGCCATTCTTCGCGAGTCCGGCGGCCACGTTCATGCGGTTCGTGTGCGGCTCGTTCGGCGCGGGGATGCCGCGCAGCGTCCAAAACTGCCCATCGGGGCTGTTCCAGCATTCGGCGGCACCGGGCATCTGCCCGTGGCTCGGTTTGCCGAAGATGGTCGTGTTGATGCTGCCATCCGGCATCAGCGTGAGGTTCGGCCACGCGCATACGTTGTCGATGGCGATGAAACGCTGGATGTCCTGCGCGAGGAGCGTCGAGCAGATGGCGAAGAGGAGGAGAAGGTGTTTCATAGCGGGAGAAGTCAAAGAGTGGTCAAGAGGTCAAGAATGGCTCAAGGAGGTCGTCTTGACTGCTTTGACGATATCTTGACCTTTTTGACGCGGTTCAATCCGCGAACCGCCACGCATACAAATCTGCGTCCTTCATCGTCACACGCAGCGTGATGGTCTTGCCGATGAGTTTGGAGGTATCGAGCACGTTCGCTTCAAACTCATCGCCGTAGATTTCGGCAGACTTGGCGGCGACGGCACCAGCTTCATCGAGGGCTTCGATCACGAGCGAGCCCGTGGCGGAGGTGGCGGAGTTGAGGAGGAGTTTGGAGCCGGTGACTTTGAGCGGCTTGGTGGTGAAGCTGCCGCCTTTGGCATCGGCGTGCATCGACGCGAAGCCCTGCTTGCGCACGGTGAGGCGGCGGATGCGATGATCGGGATGGCGGTAGTGCTCAGAAATGTAAAGCGACCATTCGCCGTCACCGGGATCGTAGATGCCGCAGGCGGTCATGTTGCTGCGCTCGGTCCAGTTTTGAAGATCGGGTCCGGGGCGCACCCAGGCTTCGAGGAAGGGGCGATCCCAGTGTGTGCCATCGCGACTGCTCATGAAGACGGCATCGCTGACGCCTTTGCCACCGATGTGGCCTTTCACCTTCTCACGCGTGGTGGCGAAGCGTTTCGGGAAGGACAGAAACAGATGCGGCGCGGTCGGGCAGGGCGCGGTGGCGCTGGTGTAGAAGTGCGCGAAGGGCACGTCCTTCGCGTATTCATGCGCCACGCCGTCGCTCCAGCTCAGGAAGTCCGTGGAGGTCATGCTCTGGATGGCGCGGACCTTGTTCGTGAAGATGCGGCTGAAGCTCGCGTAGCGGTTCCGCGTCACGTCCCAGAAAGCGAGGTTTTGTGAGTCAAAAGCGCCTTTGGTGATCACCGGCGTGTCCTGCATCTTTTTCCAATGCACGCCGTCCGGCGAGGCGAAGGCATACAGGCCGCCCGGTGTCTCGCCCTGGTGCCAATTCTTGCCGGGCTGCTTCACGCCGCCGAGCGCCTTGTAGCGCTCGGCGGGCTTCGCGTTCGGATTCGCGTCGAGAAACGGCGCGAAGTTGTGCGACTCGACCCCGCGCCAGATGACGTTGTTGTCCTTCGTGCCGCCCGCCTCGATCAAACCGAGCTTTGGTCGCGTGAAATGAATGCCGTCCTCGCTTTCGACGAAGCAGGTGACCTGCTCGTCGCTGTGATCGCTGCCGCCCGCTGAGCCGCGGTAGTAGAGGCGCACCTTCTTGCCGTCCTGAATGGCGGAGAAGTAGCCGCAGGTCGGTCCCTCCCATGGTCTGTCCGTGGTCAGCACGATCTCGCGCCGCACCGGCTCGTGGAGCTTTAATGCGAGGCCGTCTTTGCTGGCGACGAGGTAGTCATCGACGAACAACTCCCAACGTGTGCCGAGATCGAGCGGCGTGGCGGCGGACATGATCTGCACGAGTAGGAAGAGAATCAGGATTGGTTTCATCACACCGCAAAACGACCGGCCGGCCTCGCATGCTTCTGGTTTTCTCAGCATACCAGCCTCACGGCTCAATGCAGCTTGCTCTCACGGGCGTGGCGCGACTGCCGGGCCGCAGCCCGACCAACCTCCGGCTTTGAGCGCACCCCTCCGCGCAGGTTGAGTGCCTCACGACTTGGCGTTCGGTGCCAATCGGCTTCGAGCGTTGTGGCGACGAGATCGCGATCCAAAGCGGCTTCATTGACCAAGAAGTCAAAAAGAGCCTGCGCCGTGACGTGCAGGGCGATTTGATGCGTGCGACCGAGTTTGGCGTGCAGCCAGTCGCTGAAGCGGAGGAACTCGGCGAAGGGTGAAGCGGAGTTTTGCCACAACAGCTTCAGCGTGCCGGTAAAGTGGCCGCTGTTGGCGACGATGTCCCAGTATCTCGCGAAGCGGCGCATGCGCTGCATCTGCTCAAACGGAATATCCCGCGTGGAAAGGATCTCGTAGGGCGGATGTGGCGCATAGATCATGCGATACTCGTCGTCGTGCCGGACGATGGGCGTGCCGCGCAGACGCTTGAGGATGCCGATCTGGATTTCCTGGGGCCCGAGACGCACGAGGCGGTCAAAGCCGCGTCCGAAGCTCTCGATGCCTTCGCCGGGGAGGCCGACGATGAGATCGGCGTGGATGTGGACGCCGGTTTCCTCGCGGAGGAAGCGGAAATTGTCCGCGAGGCGGTCGAGGTTCTGCCTCCGGCTGATGTTTTTCGAAGTGGCGTCATCAAAAGTCTGAATGCCGACCTCAAACTGCACCGCACCGGGTGGAAACTGCCGGATGAGCCCGCGGAGTTGCTCCGGCAGACGATCCGGGACCATTTCAAAGTGCAGGAACAGGCCCTCGCGCCAGCGGTCAAGGAAGAACTGCAAAATGGCCGTGCTGGTGGGCAGATGCAGATTGAACGTGCGGTCCACAAACTTGAACTGCGTGGCCCCGCGATCCATCAGCCGCTGCATCGAGCTCAAAAACGCCTCCAGCGGAAACGCCCGCACCGGAATGTCGAGCGATGACAGGCAAAACTCGCACGTGAACGGGCAGCCGCGCGAGGCCTCGACGTAGATGACGCGATTTTTAAGATCCTCGTCCGCGTAGAGCTCGTATGGCGAGGCAAGTTGAGCGAGAGCGGGCAACTCAGCGGCGATGATGTGAGGCAGACACTCCTTTCTGCCCTCTGAAACACCACAGGCAGGAGTGCCTGTGTCACTCAGCAGCACCCGGCACACCTCGGGAAATTTGATGTCCGCCTCACCCGTGATGACATAATCAGCGAGTGCGACGATCGCCTGTCCCTCCGTCTCATAAGACACCTCAGGGCCGCCGAGGATGACGATTAGTTCAGGACGGATGCGTTTGAGCAACGCGACGACTTCGGTGGTTTGCTCGACGTTCCAAATATAGACGCCAAAGCCGACGATGCGCGGTTCGCGGGCCAGAATGGCCTCCACGATCTCCAGTGGTTGCTGGTTGATGACGAACTCGGCCATGCAGGCGCGGTCACGCAACCCGCCGAGGTTCGCCATGAGATAGCGAAGGCCGAAGGAGGCGTGGATGTATTTGGCGTTGAGCGTGGCGAGGACGATGTCCGGCATGGGCACCATGCTGGCGCGTTTCCGATGGTGGAGCAAACCTCTACTTCTTCCCCTTGACTTTGCCCTTCTTGACGCTGCCCGCGCCTTCCATGAGATCGGGCAAGGGGAGGTAGTCCCAATCGAGGATCATCTTTTCGGCCAGCGCTGCGCGGAGTTCACGTTCGATGGTGGCGAGTTCGGGCTTGCCGCTGAGGTTGTTGAGTTCGCCGGGGTCAGCGTCGAGGTCGTAGAGCTCGTAAACGGGACGTGGGGACTTGAAGTAGGTCGTGCTAAGGCCGGGCGAGAGCTTGCCGGCGGCGTTGGCTTCCTGCATCTGCTTCCAAGCCTGGCCACCGGCGGAATCAACGGGTGAATACGGGAGCCAGGGCGTGCAGTTGTAGATGAACTTGTAGCGATCGCTGCGCACGGCACGCGCGAGGTCGTAGCCGGCATTCGTCATGTCCGCCTGCACGGGCGCGGAGCCGTGCGGGCCGCGTTCGACGAAGAGGTGCTTCCGCGGGGTGTGTTTTTCTCCTTTGAGCAAGGGCAGGAAGCTCACGCCGCTCATCTTGGCGCCCGGTTTGAGTCCGGCTGCGTCGAGTAGCGTCGGCGCGAGGTCTTCGCCGCTGATGAGTGAGCGTGAATCGCCGCCGGGCTTCACGACGCCGGGCCAGCGGACGAGGAAGGGCACGTTCGAGCCGGGATCGTAGAGCGAGCCTTTGCCGTGCGGCATCGCCATGCCGTTGTCGCCGCAGAAGATGATGATCGTGCGGTCCATGAGGTCGCGCTTCTTCAGCTCGGCGAGCACGGTGCCGACGGTGCGATCCACGCGATTCACCTCGGCGCAGTAGTCGGCGAGTTGCTCGCGCATGCCGGGCAGATCGGGTAAATGCGGTGGCAGGACGAGCGAAGCCGGATCGGGGCGGAATTCGGCGGGTGCATTCCAAGCGTGATGAGGATCGCTGAAGTTTGCCCACATGAAGAAGGGCTTGTCGGCGGGCTTCTTGTCGAGGAACGCGGCGAGCTGGCCCGCGACTTCGTTGTCAGAGCAGGTGTTGAGGAAGTCCACGCGGCTCGCGAAGGTCTTCAACTCGTGCTCTTTGAAGACCTGGGCGGCCGCCTCACCGATCTTGGTGGCTCCATCGAGATGAAAACTGCGCCCGCACACGCCGGCGTAGTAGCCACCTTTGTCGCGAAGCAGCTCAGGCAGCGTGATCTCATCGCGCGGTAGCGGCGCGGAGAAGCGTGTCATCCTCGCGGCAACCGGCGAGCGTCCCGTCATAAGGGTGGCCCGCGAGGGAACGCACTGCGGCGCACCGGTGAAGAAGCGATGAAACTTCATGCCCTCCGCTGCGAGTTGATCCACCACGGGCGTTTTGACATTCGGGCTGCCGTAAGTGCTCAGGAACGGGTAGCTGTGGTCGTCGCTGAGCAGGAAGAGGATGTTCGGACGCTGCTCCGCAGCGAATGACGAAACCAGAGCCGAGCAAAGCGAGACAGCCAGCATCGCGAAGCGGATGCTGCCCCGCAGGGGTGAGCGAAGCGAAGCAATGGCGAATGAGCAAAGGAGAGTGAGGAGATGCTTCATGTTGGGCGGTGAAACGCGGACACGGACTGGGGCTTTCGTCTTTCTCATGCCGGTGGCGTGGCGGTCGCGGCGGCGGTGTAGGCTTCTTTGAGCTTCGGGTCGGTTTGGGTGTGGGAGCCGCGATAGACGAGCAGCAGGCCGAGGCGGGAGTGCTCGGTGGTGTTCGGAGCAGAGTGATGAATCGTCTCGCACTGATGGATGGTGGCATCACCGGGCTCGAGAAGGGCGCAGAATTGGTCGCTCAGCGGCACAGTGGGCGTTTCGGCGAGGCCGATGCTGTTGCCACGAAAGCCGCTGGGCCGTGTGGGGAGCATGCCGGCGTTGTGGGAGCCTTTGACGAAGAAAACGGGGCCGTTGGCCTCGGTGACGGCATCGATGGCGATCCACACGGTGAGCATGTCCGGCGGCGTCTGGCAGAAGTAGGCGTTGTCTTGATGATAAGGCACGCCGGAGCCGATTCGCGCTGGTTTGTTGAAGGTCTCGACGGCGCACAAAACAGGCTCGCCATGCACAAGCGGCGCGATGAGAGCCTTGATGTCCTCGCGATGGCCGAGGGTTCGGAAGAACTCGTTGTGCTCCTCCAGTCGCCAGAGGTTGCGCACCGTTTTTTCGTCCTTTTCGAGCGTGCGGGCATTCAGCGGCTTGCTGGCGAGATCGTCGCGAATGTAGCGCTCCAGTTCGGCACGCACGGCGGCGACTTCTTCGGGGCTGAGGAAGCCGCGAAGCAGAATGACGCCGTCGCGTTCGTAGTCGGTGAGGTGGTTCATGCGGTGAGCTCTGACAATACAGCCTCATCCGCGAAATCGAGCGCGGCGAAGGCCTGATCGATGTGGGCGGGTGTGCGGCCGCCGATGAGTGTGCAAGCAATGCCCGGCTGATGCAGCGCCCACGCGAGCGCGAGATGCGCCTGTGAGTGGCCGGTGCGCTTCGCGGTGGCTTCAAGCCTCGCAAGACGCTTATACGCCGCGTCATGAAAATAGACCTGCTGATGCCCCGGAATGATCTCGAAGCGTGAACCGGCCTGAACGCCGTTTTGATGCTTCCCCGTCAAAAAACCGGCTCCAAGCGGGCTGTAGGTCACGATGGCGATTTCATGCGCCGCACAGTAATCACGCAAATCGTCGCTCACATCACTCACCGCGAGATTGTGGTTGTTTTGGATCACGCTGAAGCGCGGCTCGAGGTCACGAAGCTGATCGAGCGTGACATTGCTGGCTCCAAATCGGCTCACGGGCAGTTTTTCGAGCGCGGCACCGGCTTTCAGCGCGCTGTCATGCCATTGATGCAGGTAAAGCAGGTCGATGTGATCGACGCCGAGCCGTTGCAAGCTCGGTGTGACGTCGATGTGATCATATGGCGGGAGGATTTTGGTCGCGACAGTGATGTTCACCGGCTTTCGCGAGGCGAGCCACTTACCAAGGATGATTTCAGAAGCTCCGCCGCCGTAAGCCGCGGCGGTGTCGAAGTGGGTGATACCGCGTGCGAGCGCGTGGTCGAGCAAAGCGAAGGAGGCGGCCTCGTCAATTTCACGACCGAACGTGACACAGCCGAGGCCGATGCGGGAGGCTGGCAACATGGATGGATACCGCGTTACTTCACTTGTTGCCTCGCCAGCTCGGTGAGGAAAGCCTTCTCGCGGTCGGCGACATAGCGGTGGTAGCCTTCGGGATCGACGAAGGGGTTAGTTGCACCAGCGTCAATCGAGCGGGCATACTTGGCATTCATGCCGTAGTAGCCGCCATGAGCACCGAGGAAGAGATCGACGGGCTGCGCTTTGAGGGCGCGGAAGGTGCGCTCGTAGTCGGTGGCGATAGCAGGGTAATCCGTATTCCCGATGAGAATGTAGCCGGGGTTCACATTCGGACTGCCGATGATCACGGCGTTGAGTCCATCGACCTTCATGGTCCAGGTGGTGCAGCCGCGTGTGTGGCCGGGTGTGAGATGGGCGACAAGCGTGCTGCCGCCGAGCTTCACCTCATCACCATCTTTGAGCCGCCGATCCACCTTCGCGGGCGTGAATGCGAGGTAACTCGCCTTGAAACGTGATTTCCGCTCGCCGCCATTTTCCACCGCATCCGCATCCTGCTCCATGACGAAGTATTGAGCCTTAGTCTGCTTGATGACTTCAGCACTGCCAGCGCAGTGATCCGAGTGGGCATGGCTGATGAGCAGAATCTTCACGTCGGTGAACTTGAAGCCGAGCTTTTCAATGTTGGCCCGGATGAGCGGCACGGACTCTTCAAAGCTGCTGTTGATGAGGATGTGGCCCTCTGGCGTGGCGATGAGGTACGAGGCGAGGTCTTTGGAGCCGACGTAGTAGAGGTTCCCGGCGATCTTGTGCGGAGGAAAGGGCTCCATCCAAGCGGCGGGCTGTGCAGAGGAGACGGAGGACCAGCAGCAGGTGACGATGCAAACGAGGAGGCGTAGATTCATGAGAAGATCAGTATGTTTTGCCTTCGGGAATGGCGGGCGCACCGGCGACTTCGCCGAGGATGGCATCGAAGTCGGCGGAGCAGGCGGCGAAGTGGGCGCAGACGGCGCTGAATTCGGCGCCGTGGACGATGAATTGGGCACCGAGGTCGATGAGCGTTTTGGCATCGGCGGCGGTGCCGACGGGGCGGCCCCAGGCCTTGCCGTGCTTTTTGCAGGCGGCGGCGATTTGCTTCTGCACGTCCATCATGACGGGATCATTCACGCCGGGCGTGCAGCCGAGGCGCAGGGACATGTCGCCGGGGCCGAGAAAAAGGATGTCCACGCCGGGGACGGCGGCGATGGCTTCGGCGTTTTCGAGAGCCTGCGGGGTTTCGATTTGGACGGTGAGGAAGGTCTCGCGGTTCGCTTGATCGGTGTAGTCGGCGGGTTTGCCGATCCAGTAGTCGGCATCGCGTCCGCCGCCGCAGAAGCCGCGGTCGCCGAGGGGCGGGAATTTGGTCGCGCTGACAAGCGCACGGGCTTCATCGGCGGTGGCGACGTGCGGGATCATCAAACCGGCCGCGCCGTCTTCGAGGAGGCGGTAGAGGCCGTTTTTTTCCTTCGTGGGCGGACGCCACATGCAGTCGATGTCGGCGGCATGATGACGGCCGAGCATGGTTTCAATCTCGCGAGCCTCCCAGGCGCGGTGTTCGCCATCGAGCCAGATGCCGTCGTAGTGATAATGCGCCGCGACAGCGGGAAAGAAGGCGATGGGCGAGCCGGTGCAGCAGATGCGGGCGACTTTGCCAGCGCGGAGCTTGGCGAGGACTTTGGATTTACGCATGAGGATGGAGGCAGGAGTTTAGAGAGTGTCGAGACTGAGGCGGGGCGCTCTGCCGAGTTGCGGAAGCAAGCTGTGATTGTCCAGACCAAAGTGACGCTCGCTCTCGCTCATCTGTGGCTGTTTTTTGCGTGCGGTGGCGAGCTTTTCGGAGACGGCGGCCGCATCGGCGAGATGTGGAAACAAGGGGCCGAGCAGGGCTTTGAGCGCAGGATCGAGAAAAGCCGCGTCTGTCTGGAAGAGCGCGAGGCCGTCCACGCCTTCATCGTAGTTTCGGGCGATCCGTTCGAGAAAGCCGCGTGCGTTGGCCGTGACGCCTATTCCAGTGACGGTATTGGCACTGCCATGAATCTTGGCACCATGGGAGCGGGCCAGTTCGACGTAGGGACTGGCGGTGTCGGGATACTCGAAGTCCCAGATCCACAGCGGATCGAGAGCGATTTCATCCACGCAGCCTTCTTTGAGCCAGGTGCGGAGATCGAGGCCTTCCATGAGGTTCAGATCGAGCGTGGCCTCAGGGATGCGGACCATCACCGGCACCTTGCGCTTCGTGGTTTTTTCCAACTCGCGGAGCTTGGCGCGGAGATCGCGCATGAAGAGGTTCACGAATTCCGCGCGATGCTGCGCCCATTCGAGAAACTCGGGCGAGCCGGTGCGCATCTGGCGCGGATCGGCGTGACCTGCCTTCAGCCAAGGATCGAGGATCTGCGGATGATAGCGGGCGATGGGCGGCTGGCGGCAAAAGTCGAGGCACAGGCCATGCGCACCGATCTGCGCGACCTCCAGCAGCACGGCGATGCGCTCGGCGCGATACTCGGGAATGGCAAAACTGACCTTGGTGCCATCCACCTGCCCACCGCGATGCCGCTCCATCCACTCGGGATGCGCAGCGATGTATTGGGAGCGCAAACCGCCGCCGAGTGAGTCGCCATAGTGACGGTTCATGCCGAGCCGACCGTAGATGACCATGCCGTTTTTCTCGGCGAAGGCCAAAGCAGCGCGCAGCGAGCATTCTTGGCGAAATGAATCGCCGATCACCTTGGTCTCCGGTCGGGTATCGCCCGCATACATCGTGGAGGTGGGCAGGGCGCTGTGGTAGTCCAGCGTGCTGCGGCCGAGCGCCCACATGACATGGCGGATTCCGTGATCGAGATGCGCTCGCAGGCAGTCCGCAGAATCATGACCGCTCGTTTGCTGCTTCTCATAAAGCCACTGCCACAGCTCGGCGATGCCCCAGACCGTTTTTTTGTTCAGTTCGCCAGCAGGAAGCCATGCCGAGGCGAGAGTGCCTGCGGTGCTGGTGAGGAGATGGCGGCGGTTCATGGTATCAAAGGTTGCTTCCGACTGTTGCGCGTCACTTCGTCTTCACCCGCTCCCGCAGTTCCTCGGGCGTCCAAGGTGTTTTGCGATCGGTGGTTTCTTGGCGCACGGCTTTGATGGCTGAGGCTGGCACGGGGTTTTTCCATTTGTGCCAGCGTTCGCCGACGAAGTTGAGCACGCTGGCGATTTGCTCGTCATTATAGACTTGGGCCAACGGCAGCATGACGCCTTCGCCGTAGGTGATGCCTTCGATGGGGCCGGTTTGGCCGTGGAGGAGGATGCGGGCAAGGGTGGGGATGTCGCCGTTGTTTTTGAACCAGGATGATTGAGCGATGGCGGGTGCGAGGAGCTTGTCTCCTTGTTTCACGCCTAGGCCATCGGGACCGTGGCAGGCGGTGCAGAGCGTCTGGTAGATTTGCTGGCCTTGTTTGGCCGAGGTGCCCAGTTCGGCGAGTGAAGCGGTGGCCTTTTCCTTCTCGATGATGGCCGCGAGAAGTGGCTGCTTGCTGGCTTGGGCACTGAGTGCGGCGGGTATGGCGGCCTTGATGCTGCGATGCGCGAGATAGACCTGCGCGAGCACTTGCGGATCGGGATCGCTGATCAAAGCGGCGAGCGCGGCGGTGATGTCGGCATCATGTTTGGCGAACAAGTTCTCGCTGATCTGCACGGCGGCTCGGCGGACGCGTGGATGAGCATGTTTGAGATTTGCGAGCAGCACGTCCTTTGGCAGTGACTTGAGCCCATCGAGCGTCCACATCGCGTGAATGCGGGCGTTCGTGTCGCTGTGGTCGCGGGCGATGGTGATGAGCGTTGGTGCGATGCTGGAGTCTCGTTTGTTGACGAGCAGCATCTGCGCGGAGTCGCGCCACCAGCCGTTCGGGTGGGCGAGGTGGGCGGTGAGTTGCAAAGGCGTTTCATCGAGCATTCGGGGCTGCGGGCCGGGCTTTTTACCATCGGGCACGAGGCGGTAGATGCGGCCATGACGCACGACTTTGGTCATGCCCCATTTTTTGACGCGCTTATATCGATCGACCCATGCGGGAAGTGCGCTTTTGCGCCAGTCCGTGATGCTGGGATCCATTTCTGTGGGGAACCATTCTTTTTCCTGAATGATGCCGCGATACATGTCGGCGATGTAGAGGCATCCGTCGGGGCCGCTTTCTGTCCACACGGGACGGAAATAGGCGTCGGTGCTGCGGATGAACTCGCTTTGCGGATAGGCATTGTGCGCCACTGCGATGCCGCCGTTGCGCTCGAAGCGGCTGAGGCGGATGAAACGGCCCACAGGCTCGCAGGTGGTCATGTAGCCGTGAAACTCGGGCATGAGCGGGCTGCGCAAGACGGCCTGGCCGCAGCAGGAGGAAAAGTTTAAAAGGATGTGCTGCTTTTCGAAGTTGTAACCGCCGGAGGAGTCATCCCAAACTTTGCAGATGGAATAGGGTCTGCCGTAGTCATCGCCGTGCTCGCGCACTCGCAGCACGGGGTAGCCTGCGGGGAGCTGAAAGCCCTGTGCGGGGTTCG
>NZ_JBIIHA010000042.1:0-19830 GCF_044236155.1 Prosthecobacter sp. | reverse complement strand
TTCACCGCCGGCCGCGCCGCCATCGACAGCTCCATCCGTCAGGGGCAGATCGACCGCTTCCTCACCGCCGACATCTTTGTGCGGAAAATGCAGAGCTTTCCCTGGCCGCCGATGAAGCAGCTCATCCTGATCGAGCGTCTCCTGCCAAAATTGAAGATCAGCATCGCCAAGTGGCTCGTGCTCAGCAAAATCCTCCCCGCCGCCGTGCTTGCCACCGTGCTCGGTGTTTCGAAAAAGGGCGGGCGGAAGGAGGCCCTGTTGCTTTTCACCAGCGGCAGTTCCGGAGAACCGAAGGGCGTTGTCCTCACGCATCGCAACATCATCGCCAATGTCATGCAGTTCGGCAGCCGCCTCGGCATGAAGAGCGATGACAGCATCCTCGGCTGCCTGCCGCTTTTCCACAGCTTCGGCTGCACGGTCACGCTTTGGTTCCCGATCATCTACGGGCTGCACCTTGTCACCTATCCGACGCCACTGGAGGTGAAGAAGCTCGCCGAGCTCATCGAAAAATACCGCGTCACGTTGATGATCGCCACGCCCACCTTCCTGCGCGGCTATCTGCGCGGCGTGAACCGTGAGTCGCTGGCATCCATCAAGCTCTGCGTCACTGGCGCGGAAAAGCTCCCCACCACCCTCGCCGAGGCGTTCGAGACACGTTTCGGCAAGCGGGTGCTCGAAGGGTACGGCCTCACCGAGACTTCGCCCGCCTCCAACATCAACCTGCCTGATCCCGAACCGCTGGGTGATGAGGAAAGCGGCTACTCCTGGCTGCCCAGCCACCGTCAGGGCTCCGTCGGCCACACCGTGCCCGGCATGGCGCTGAAGATCACAAATCCCGAGACCGGCCAGCCGGTTTCACTTCACCAGAGCGGCATGATCTGGTTCAAGGGCGCGAACGTGTTCGAAGGCTACCTCAACGATCCCAAGCGCACCGCCGACGTGCTGCACGACGGCTGGTTCCGCACCGGTGACATCGGCCGCGTCGATCTCGACGGCTTCCTTTACATCGAAGGCCGCCTCAGCCGCTTCTCCAAGATCGCCGGTGAAATGGTGCCGCATGAGACCGTCGAAGAATCTCTGGTGAAGGCGATGGGCCTCGAAAACGAGACCGTGCGCAAGATCGCCGTCGTCGGCGTGCCCGACATCGACAAAGGCGAGGCGCTGATCCTCCTCACCAGCATGCCGGGCGGCCCTGAGCACCAGGAAATCCTCGATCTGCGCTACCGTCTCCTCGACAAAGGCATGCCGCCCCTCTGGATTCCCAAAAAGATGATCCGCGTCAGCGACATTCCCGTCCTCGCCTCCGGCAAGCTCGACGTGCAGAGCTGCGAGAAGATCGCCCGCGCCGCGGCAGGGATCTGACCGCCCGCTTGCTTCATACGATCAGCATGCAGTCCCCATAGCTGTAGAAGCGGTAACGCTCACGAATGGCTTCCGCGTAGGCTTGCAGGATGAGCTCTCGGCCCGCGAGGGCGCTGACCAGCATGATGAGTGTTGATTTTGGAAGGTGGAAATTCGTCAGCAATCCGCCCGAAACGCGGAACTCGAAGCCGGGATGAATGAAGATGTCCGTGCTCCCACGGGCGGCGATCACACGGCCATGGTCCCGTGCGACGGTTTCCAGCGTGCGCATGGCCGTGGTTCCGACAGGAATCACACGCTTCGCCGCCTGAACCGCCGCCGCCGTCGATTCTGACACTTCATACACCTCCGAGTGCATCTTGTGATCCTCGATCTTCTCCACCTTCACCGGCTGAAACGTCCCGACGCCGACATGCAGCGTCACAAACGTGTGCGGCAGCGTCTCCAGCACCTCCGGCGTGAAATGCAGCCCTGCTGTGGGGGCTGCGATGGAGCCCTCCTGCTTCGCAAAGACCGTTTGGTAGCGTTCACGGTCCGCAGGCTGGTCTTCGCGGCCCATGTAGTGCGGCAGGGCCAGATGCCCGTGTTTGGACTCGTCCACAACACGGTCAAACTCGATGATGCGGTCGCCGTTTTCCTCCAAAATCTCGACCACGGTGCCGGTGGCCTCGCCAATCGCCAAAGTATGGCCGACGCGGAACTTCTTACCTGGTTTGACCATGCAGCGCCAGCGCGTGGGAGTGATTGGCTCCACGCGCAGCACCTCATGGCCGCGATCCGTGAAGTAGCGCGCCGGAACCACCCGTGTGTCGTTCAAGACGAGCATGTCCCCGGCTTCGCGGGACACAAACTGCCCGATCTCGCGAAACATCCGGTGCTCTATCTTTCCCGAATCACGATGCACCACCATCATGCGCGACGCCGAACGGTCCGCCAGCGGCTCGCTGGCGATCAATTCAGGCGGCAGGTGGTAATCAAAGTCCGAAGTGAACATGGTTAGGCCTTTACCTAACTTGAATCTTTGAACCTGAAACCTGAAACTTCATTTTCACCGTCCGATTCCCCCCAAACTTTGTCCTTCCCATCCGCCGCCGGTCACGCCTATAAACTCACACCACTTCACCAACCAACATCATGCCTGACAAGAAGCTCAACATCGCCGTCGTCGGCCTCGGATTCGGGGCGGAATTCATCCCCATCTGGCAGCGCCACCCGCTCACCACCTGCTACGCCATCTGCCAGCGTGATGAAAAGAAGCTCAACGCCATCGGCGAGGCTTTCGGCGTGAAGGTGCGCTACGCGGACTTCGCGGAGATGCTCAAGGATCCGAACATCGACGCGGTGCACATCAACTCGCCCATCCCCGACCATGGCTGGATGAGCATCGCCGCGTTGAAAGCCGGCAAACACGTCGCCTGCACCGTGCCGATGGCCACCAGCATCGAGGACTGCAAAAAGATCTGCGACCTCGTCAAAAAGACCGGACTCAAATACATGATGATGGAGACCGTCGTTTATGCCCGCGAGTATCTCTTCATGAAGGAGCAGCTCGACCAGGGCAAGCTGGGCAAGTTGCAGTTCGTGCAGGCCTCCCATCAGCAGGACATGGACGGCTGGCCGAACTACTGGCCCGGTCTGCCGCCGATGTGGTATGCCACGCACTGCGTCGGCCCGGTGGCCGGCTTGATCGGCAAATCGGCCGAATATGTGAGCTGCTTCGGCTCCGGCACCGTGCGCAAGGAACTGCAAAAGTGCTACGGCAGCCCCTTCGCGGTCGAGACCGCGCACATCAAGTTCAAAGGCACCGATGTGAACGCCCGCATCATCCGCAGCCTCTTTGACACCGCCCGCCAATATCGCGAGAGCATCGACGTGTATGGCGACAAGGCCACCATCGAATGGCCGCTCATCGAGCATGAACCGCTCGTCATGCACCGGGCGAAGCTGCCGGAGCACAAGATTCCGAAGCTCGTGAAAGCACCCGACTTTGCAAAACGCCTGCCCGCGCCGATCCGCCGCTTCACCACGAAAGGCGTGTATGATCTGGCGAAGAAGACGCATCTCAGCTTCACACAGGGCAGCGGTCACGGCGGCAGCCATCCGCACCTCGCGCACGAGTTCGCCTCCGCCCTCGCCGAAAAGCGTCAGCCCTTCCCGAATGCCGTCCAATCCGCCAACTGGACCTGCGTCGGCCTTTGCGCCCACGAATCCGCCATGGCAGGCGGCAAGATCGTGAAGCTGCCTGCTTTCACGCTTGGTTGATCGCATGGATGCGCCGGTATCTTCGCCCCGCACCGCCATCATCACTGGCGGCGCGGGCGATTTGGCCGGAGTGATCTGCGATGGACTAAAGCAGGCGGGCTTCGAAGTGATCGCGCCGGGTCGAGAGGACCTTGATGTGTCTAACGCGGCTTCTGTGAAGGCGTTTTTCACCAACGTGCCGCAGATTGACCTGCTGGTGAACAATGCAGGCATGTGTCGCGACGCCTCGATGGCGAAGATGGGCGAGGAGGAGTTCGATCAGGTCGTGGATGTTAACTTGAAGGGCGCGTTTCTCGTCTCGCAGGCCGCGGTGAAGCTCATGGCGAAGCAGCGGCATGGCCACATCGTGAACATTGGTTCGTATTCGGCCATGAGCGGTCCTTTTGGCCAGACCAACTACGCGGCAGCCAAGGCCGGCTTGATCGGCCTCACGCAGAGTCTGGCCAAGGAGTATGGTGCTCGAAACATCCGTGTGAACTGCGTCCTGCCGGGCTTTTTGGAGACGAAAATGACGCGGCATTTGTTTCAGGACGTGGCATTTCGCGAAAATTTGCTGAACGCACATGCGCTGGGCCGGTTGAACACGCTGGAAGATGCGGCACGCTTCATCGTGTTCCTGCACACGATGGAAAACGTCAGTGGCCAGGTGTTCCAGCTCGACAGCCGGGTGCGGCGGTGGACTTAAAGCGTGAATTCCGCCGGCAACGGTGCCTCCCAAAAACTCGGGTATCCTTCGAGATTGAGCTCAAGCCTGGAGGAATGCAGCGCCTGGCGTGACAGGATGAGTTTTTGCTCCAAGGCTGGTGTCCAGCCGGTGTCGATGAACTCCAGATAGCAGCGGTCATCGCGGCCATAGAGCTTGTCGCCGACGATGGGCAGTCCGAGATGGCTCAAATGCACGCGAATCTGGTGCATGCGGCCCGTTTCTGGCTTCGCTTCGATCAAGGCGAACTTCATGCCATCACGCTCGAAGCGCTGAAGGACACGGAAGATCGTGCGGCAGGGCACGCCGTGCTCGTGGACGATTTGTTTGACCCAGATGTCCGAGCTTTGCACCTCGCCAGCACGAAGGATCGGCGCGTCGAGCGCATGTTCACTCCACTCAGGCCAGCCGTGGACGAGGGCGGTGTAGGTTTTGTGAATGCGCCGCTCCTGCATCGCCATGCCGAAGAGTCGTGCGACCACCTGCGTCTTCGCCACGAGCACGACGCCGCTGGTTTCGCGGTCGAGGCGGTTGATGATCGAAACCTGGCCGCCGTTGGCGATTTCATACGAAAGCAGATCGCACAGGCGGTGCCACAGGGTGGGAGGGCCGTTCGGATCGCCGGGATGGATTTGCAGCGGAGCGGGTTTGTTGACGACGATGTAGTCCTCCGACTCGTCGATGACGGTGAAAGTGGCGTCGTTGCGGATGCTCACAGCACAGGAATGGCGAGTTCCCGGCCGAAAACGATGGGCTGGGGATTGTAGATGTAGTCCGCGTCGTCGAAGTGCCACCATTCGGACTCAAGCTGGGTGAATCCGGCCTGCTTCATCGCCTCCTTGAGAATGCGCAGGTTTTCTTTGATCACCGGATCACCACCCCGGTAGTGGTGGCTGGCGTTTTTGAAGTCCTGGTCAAAATAGGTTGGCATGCGTTGCTCGCGGCCTTGCGCATCGACGAGCGTGAGATCAACCGCGATGCCGCCGCAATGCCGGCTCCAGCCTTCCTCAGGCGATAAAAACATCCCGGTGCCGCCGCCATGACTGTGCAGTGTCTCTTGTGCCTCAGGCGGACGGTAGGCGTCCCAGACGCGCAGGCCGTAACCTTGGGCATGGAGCAGTTCCTGGGCTTTTTTCAGCTTCTGTGCCGTCTCCACCCGCAGCAGGCAGGGCATGCGCGGCGGGTAGATCGGCCGGTTGGCGACATTGTGCGGCGTGGCATAGCGAAGGTCGATGGCGATGCCTGGAACGAAGGCGCGCACATCAACCAGGTCGAACTGCTTTGCCAGCTCGATGGACCGGCTCGGGATGAGGGCGCTGCGGCGTTCCTCCCTCGCGGCGCAGCAGGCGAGGAGGGCGAGGAAAGGAATCAGAACTCGGGAAACTGAGATCATGCGGAGTTTTTGCTTCCATACTCACGCACGGCGGGGCAAGTTTGCAAACTCCGCCATCCATCATGACGAGATTCCAAGTCCTCAACACCCTGCTGCATTTCCTGGCCTTCTACATCGGCGCTGGCATCGGCTCGTTCCTGAACGTGGTCATTTACCGCCTGCCGCTGGGCATTTCGGTGAACAAGCCGCGTCGCAGCTTCTGCCCTTCGTGCAAATACCAGATCCCGATGTGGCAGAACATTCCGCTGCTGAGCTGGCTGCTGCTGCGCGGCAAGTGCGCGAACTGCGGCGGGAAAATTTCGGTGCGTTATTTCCTCGTCGAGCTGCTCACCGGTGTGATGTTCTACCTCGTCTTTTTGAAGGTCAGCGGCGATTTTTCCGCCGGTGGCAATCCATGGCCCTTGATCAAGCTGTGGGGGCCGCAGGTGCTGTGCCTGTGGATTTTCATGAGCCTGCTCATTTCGGGCACCTTCATTGACATCGACCATTTCATCCTGCCGCACACGATCACCATCGGCGGCGCGGTTGCCGGTGTGCTGGCCGCGTGGTGGGTGCCGGAACTGGTGGACCAGGAAACGCACACAAACGGCCTGCTGATTTCTTTGGCGAGCGCGGCACTCGGTCTTGGCGGCCTTTGGCTGATTGTGGAACTGGGCAAACTGGCGTTCGGACGGAAGAAGTTTGTGTTTGAAAAGGAGGTAACCTGGGATGTGTCTCAACCGGACGACAATGAACCGCCGGTGGTCGTCTTTGGTGAGCATAAGTATGACTGGGCCGATCTCTTCATGCGCGCGACGGACCGCATGGTTGTCTCGTGCACCGCTTTACAGGTGAACGACCGGTCGTTTGGCTCAGCCACTGCTGAATTATGGATGGAAAAGCTCAAGGTGCGCGACGGCACGAGCTTGGAGGAGTTTCCGCTCGAAGGCGTGACCAAACTGACCGCGAAGACCACTGAAGTCGTAATCCCGCGCGAGGCGATGGGCTTCGGCGACGTGCTCTTCCTGATGATGATCGGTGCTTTCACCGGCTGGCAGGCCGTTCTGTTCACAATCTTGGCCGCTTCGGTGCTGGGCACGGTTTTCGCGTTGATTCACCGCGTCACTGGCCGGGCGGAATGGGGGGCGAAGATCCCCTTCGGTCCCTACCTGGCGATGGGCGCGATGATCTGGGTCTTTTACGGCCCTCAGTTCGTGGAGTGGTATCTGAGCAAGACGATGTGGCGGTGATCCTCTATTCCGCCTTCTTCTTTTTGCCCGTCCCCTTCCCTTCTTCGGCTGCTCCGGCGGCTGAGGCTCGTTGTCAAAGGCCTTGTTACCGTGCGTGAAACGGGGCGGTGGCACCGTTTCACCGAATTGCTTCTGCAGGCGCGTGATTTCGTCTTTGAGCTCCTTCACCGTCTCCGCGTAAGCGGGATCGCTGTAGAAGTCCTTCACCTCCAAAGGATCCTTTTCGCGGTCGAGCAATTCCCAGTCATTCACATCGGGCGCGTAGTAGTGAATCAGTTTGAAGCGGTCTGTGATCACCCCGTAGTGCGGGCGCACGCGGTGCGGCACGGGGAACTCGTAGTAGTGGTAGTAGTGCGCCTTGCGCCAGTCGGCGGGCGTCTCGCCTTTCATGAGCGGCACGAGGCTGCGACCATGCATGCCTTCCATCATGGGCGCCTGCGCGATGTCGAGGAAGGTGCTGGCGAAGTCGAGGAGGCTGGTGAGCTGGTTGTTCGTGCTGCCAGGCTTGATCACGCCAGGCCAGCGGGCGAGCAGCGGGCTGCGCAGGCTTTCCTCAAAGATCCAGCGTTTGTCGAACCAACCATGCTCGCCCAGATAAAATCCTTGGTCGCTGCTGAGGATGACGACGGTATTCTTGGCGAGGTCGTTTTTGTCGAGGTAGTCGAGCACGCGGCCCACATTTTCATCGACGGCCTTCACGCAGGCGAGGTAGTCGTGCATGTAGCGCTGGTAACGCCACTTCACGAGATCGCGGCCGGTCGGCGCAGCGGCGGCATACTTGGCATTGCGCGGCTCGTAATAGGCGTTCCAGGCTTTCTTCTGCTCTTCGGTCAAATTACCCGGAACGACGAGTTTCGCGTCTCGCTCGGTGAAGGTGCGGTCGATGCCCATGTCGTGATCGCTCACGGCCTTGCTGCGTCCGCTGTAGGCGTCGAAGAGCGTCTCCGGCTCCTCATAGACGCGGTCGTTGTCAAAGCCGAGCAGCCGCAGCGGCGGCTCCCACTCGCGATGCGGGGCCTTGTGCTGGCTCATCATCATGAAGGGCTTCGATTTGTCGCGCTGATCGAGCCATTTCAAAGTGAGGTCGCCGATGATGTCGGTGGTGTAGCCCTCGTATTTCACCTGCTTGCCGTTTTCGGTCATTGGCGGGTTGTAATAGGCTCCCTGGCCGGGGAGGACGTTCCAGTAGTCAAAGCCCACGGGGTCCGTCATGAGGTGCCATTTGCCGATGACGGCGGTCTGGTAGCCGCTCTTTTGCAGCACCTTCGGGAAGGTGGGCTGGCTGCTGTCGAACTTGCTGTTGCTGTTGTTGTAGAAGCCGTTGGCGTGCGAGTACTTTCCGGTCTGGATGACAGCGCGCATCGGACCGCAGATGGAGTTCGTCACGAGGCAGCGGTCAAAGCGCATGCCCTCTTTGGCGAGGCGGTCCATGTTCGGCGTCTCGAGCAGCTTGCGCTTGTCGCCGTAGCAGCTCATCGCCTGGTAGGCGAGGTCGTCGCAGAAAATGAAGACGATGTTCGGCGGCTGCGCGGCGCTGACAGTGACCGCGAGGGCGAGGGTGGCGAGTAGAGTGCGGATCATGGTTGGAAATGAGATGATGGTCGAACGCGAAAACCAGGGATGCTTTTCAAAAGAATCAGCCCGCATGTCCCATGGCCGCGGCCATGAGTTTTTCCTGCGTGGCTTCGTCGCGGGTGAAGGAGCCGCCGATGCGGCCCTCGTTCAGCATGAGAATGCGGTCGCTCATGCCGATGAGCTCCGGCAGCTCGCTTGAAACGAGGATGACGGCTTTTCCTGCGGCAGTAAGCCGGTTGATGATCTCGTAGATTTCGAGCTTGGCACCAACGTCGATCCCCCGAGTCGGTTCATCGAGCAGGATGACCGACGGTTCCGTGAGCAGCGCCTTGCCGAGCACCACTTTTTGCTGATTACCACCGGAGAGTTTGCCCACGATGGCCTCCAAACCCGTTGCCTTGACGCGTAGCGAACTGAAGACGTCCTGATTGCGGCGAATCTCGGCGTTTCGCTGGATGAATCCGCCGCGTGTGATGCTGGCGAGTGAAGACAGCGACAGATTGAAGCCGATTTCGTGCTCCAAATGCAGTCCGTAACGACGACGGTCTTCGGAGGCGAGCACGAGGCCTTTTTGAATGATCATTTCCGGCGTGAGACCGCCAAGCGACTGACCGCGAAGCTGCGCGCTGCCCGAGACACCGCGGCCCCAGGCTCCGAACAGATGCATGAGCAGTTCCGTGCGGCCCGCTCCCATCAAACCACCGATCCCTAGCACCTCGCCGGCGCGGAGTTCAAAGCTGATGTCGCGAAGCTTGGTGGCGCCGGTCTCCACGTCGGCCACAGTGAGCGAATCGACGCGCAGGATGACCTCGCCGGGCTGCGTGCTGCGGCGGGGAAAGAGATCGCCGATCTCGCGGCCCACCATCTGGCGGATCACCTCGGCCTTGTTCGTTTCATCGGCCGGCTGCGTGCAAACCGTGGTGCCATCGCGCAGCACGGTGATGCGGTCAGCTACGCCGAATACCTCGTCGAGTTTGTGGGAGATGTAGATGCTGGCGATGCCGCGTTTACGGAGGTCGCGCAGGATTTCGAGCAGGATCAGCACCTCATGTTCGGCCAGCGCGGCAGTGGGTTCATCGAGAATGAGGACCTTCGAGTCCTTGGCGAGCGCCTTGATGATTTCGACGAGCTGCTTCTGCCCCACGCCGAGCGTGCGCACCGGCGCGGCGGGATCGAGGCTGACCTTGAAACGATCGAGCAATGCCTGCGCCTCGCGATACATGCGCGGCCAGTCGATGAACGCGCCCCAACGTCGTGGTTCTCGGCCCAGGAAGATGTTTTCCGCCACCGTCATTTCCTCCACCAGCGCCAATTCCTGATAAATCACCGCCAGCCCGGCCTTCTCCGCGTCCTTGATCGTTTCAAACTTCGCCTCGGTGCCGTTCACCTCGAAACGTCCTTCGTAGCTGCCATGCGGATGAATGCCGGAGAGCAACTTGATCAGCGTGCTTTTGCCAGCACCGTTTTCACCACACAGGGCATGGATTTCGCCTGCCTTGAGGTCAAACGAGACTTCCTTGAGCGCGGTGACGCCGGGAAAGCGTTTGGTGATGTTCTCGGCGCGAAGAATCATGGTGGTGAGAGTTGGAACACGTCGCTTTCCTTGCGGAATCCATCTTTGATGACGGTTTCACGCAGATTTTCCTTCGTGACAGCGGAGATTTCGAGAAGGACGGAGGGCACGTCGATCTGGCCGTTGGGAACGGCATCTCGGGCGATGATGGGCTGGCCTCGGGCGAGCTTGAGCGCGAGTTCGGCGGCCTTGGTGGCGATGCTTTGGATGGGTTTGTAAACCGTCATGGCCTGCGTGCCCTGGGCGATGCGCTGGCAGGCGGCGAGGTCGGCATCCTGGCCGGTGACGATGATTTTGCCGGCAAGGCCTTCTTCAGTAAGCGCCTGGATCGCGCCGCCGGCGGTGCCGTCGTTGCTGGCGAGGATGGCATCGAAGTTCGGGCCGATCTTGGTGATGGCGGCGTTGGTGATCTTCTTGGCGTTCTCCGGCTTCCAATCCTCCGCCCAGTCTTCAAACAGTACCTCGACTTTGCCTGCGGCGATGAGCGGTTGGAGGATGTTGTCCTGGCCTTGTTTGAAGAGCTTGGCGTTGTTGTCCGTCTTCGCGCCGTAGATGCGAATGAGGCGCAGTTTCCCCCCCTGCGGGATGCGATCCGCCAGGAACTTGGCCTGCAACTCGCCGACCTTCACGTTGTCAAAGGTCAGATACAGGTCGAGGTCGCAGCCGGTGATGAGGCGGTCGTAGGAGAGCACGGGGATGCCTGCCGCATGGGCGAGTTCCACGCCGCGGGCCATGGCGGCGGCATCTTTGGGGATGATGACGAGCACATCGACCTTCTGCGTGATGAGGCTCTCGACGTTCTGCATCTGCACCACGTGGTTGCTGTTCGCAGACTGCACCAAAACATCCGCTCCGGCGTCCTGCGCGGCTTTGGTGAAGAGATCGCGGTCGATCTGCCAGCGCTCCTCCTTGAGCGTGTCCATCGACAGGCCGATGAGCGGCCGCTGGCGGGTCGCGCCACCGGCACCACCACCGCCGCGTGCGATCACGAGGCCGGTGACAATGCTAAGGGCGCAGGAAACGAGGACGAGCAGGACGCGGACGTTCATGCCTGCTGTCTAGCGAAGACGCACGCGCCTGACGAGCAGAAAATCAGTCCGCTTTCTTCTTCGTGGCACGCTTGGTCGCCGCCTTTTTTACCACAGCTTTCTTCACCGGGGCCTTTTTGGCACGTGGCTTGGGCTCGGGCGCGGGTTCGTCGGCTTTCAGCGCGACTTCGGGCGCGTCGCCCCAGAGTTCCTCCAGTGCGTAGTATTCCCGTTTTTCGGGAGTGAGGATGTGCACCATGACGTTGCCATAGTCGATGATGATCCACTGGCTGTCGTAGTTGCCATCCTTGTAGAGCGGACGCTGGCCATGCTTCTCCTTCATCTCGTCCTCGATGTTGTCGCGCACGGCGCGGAGCTGCGGGGCGGAGGTGGCGCTGCAGAGCACGAAGTAGTCGATGACGGGGGAGAGCCCCCGCAGGTCGAGGATGCGGATGTTTTCAGCTTTTTTGTCGTCGGCGAATTCGGCGCAGGCGCGGGCGATGGCGAGGTCTTCCATGATTTTTCGGGTCGGATTTAAGGATAAAGCAAGAAACGCTGCCTTTGCGAGCGGAAGCTCTGATTCCAGCCCTGCCAGCGGGCGACGATACTGGTGGCGGGCACGCCGCGACGGAGGTCATGGTAGAGAGATTCGCTGCCATAGACCTTGTTGAAGAGGTTCAGCTTTGATCCGCTCATGCGTCCGACGACCTTGCCGCCGCTCAGGCGATTGATCTCGGCCAGCAGGAGGACATCGAGCGCGGTGAGGTCGGTCGTGTTGCGCGGACTCATGTGAATGCGCACACCGCCGAAGCCGTTGCGCGAGTAGGCAGAGAAACTGACGCCCGGCGTGTTCAGACGCTGGCAATAGGCGAGCAATGCGTTCGGATTCACGCCCGCACCGCCCGCGTAGCCGAAGGGCTCGTCGGTTCCGATGCCGATATCGACTGAGGTCGCGCCGCCGAGGATACCAGTCGTGACGTAGTAGAAGGGAGAGATGGAATGCGGGATGTTCGGCGAGGTCGGGTGCCAGCGCAGGCCGGTGTCCTGCCACGTCATACCGCGATTCCACCCCTGCATTTTCACCACGTCGAGACGCGGCACGCGCGACACCCAGCCGCGTGCGCAGGCCATCATCGCGAGTTCGCCCGCCGTCATGCCGTGGACATAGGGCACGGGAATCTGGCCGACGAAGGACTTCCATTTCGATTCGAGCGGTGGTCCTTCTACACGCCAGCCGCCGAGGGGATTGGGCCGGTCGAGCACGACGAACTGCTTGCCGCATTCCGCAGCGGCCTCCATCGCGACGATCATGGTGCTGATGTAGGTGTAGCTGCGGCAGCCGATGTCCTGGAGGTCGAACACGAGCACGTCGATGGGCGCGAGCATCGCGGGGGTCGGTTTGCGCGTCGGTCCGTAAAGCGAATAGACCGTGAGTCCTGTCACCGGATCACGCCGGGTGCTGACGTGTTTTCCGGCACCGATGGTGCCGTCGATGCCGTGCTCCGGCGCATACAGAGCGACAAGATTCGGTCCGAGGCCGCGCTGAAACACGCTCCGTGTGCGTTCACCGCGGCTGGTGAGGCTGGTGTGGTTCGTGATGAGCCCGACACGCTTGCCGCGGATCAGGTCAAACCCGCGTGAGGCCAGCACATCGACGCCGAGCATGAACGGACCGCCATAGCCTGTCTGAGGCTGTGCCACACGAGGGGCGGGCATCTGGCACGCGGCCAGGATGAAGGCAGTGAGGACTGAAAAGGCGAGCTTAAGGCTGCGGATGGAGAACATGCGATGCTTCATAGCCGCAGAAGCTACGAGCGCCAATCCGCGGTGGAGGAATTTCCAGGCCACGGCTTGATTCAGTTGGATGCTCATCAACCAAACAGCGCTGCCACGGGCTTTCCGCCATCGGTGATCGGCACGGGGCGTGAGCCATCCATCAGCTCATGCGCGGGATTGATGCCCATGGCAGCGTGGATCGTAGCGTGGAAATCCACGAGAGGCACGGGGTTCTCGACGGGTTTCTTCGCCAGCTCATCCGTGACGCCATACGCGCCGCAGTGCTTTAGGCCACCACCAGCGAGCACCATGGAGAAGGCAGTGCCTTGATGCCCGCGCCCCCCGCGACCATCAAACTCCGGCGGACGACCGAACTCCGTGCCGACGACGATGAGCGTCTTGTCGAGGAGCTTCTTGTCCTTCAAATCACGAATGAGTGCGGACAAAGCCGTATCTAGCTCTTGAATGAGCAGGTGCTGGTTTTTGAAACCTTCATTGTGAATGTCCCAACCAGTGCCGTTCATGAAATTGAGGTTGTGAGAGACCTCAATGAAGCGCACGCCGGCCTGCACCAGACGGCGCGAAAGCAGGCAGCGCTGGCCAAATTCGCCGCCGTAGTCGTTGCGCAGAGATGCAGGCTCTTCCTTGAGATTGAAATGCTTCATAAAGCCCGGTCCGGCGAGTCGCAGGGCCTCTTCCTGAGCCATCTGGTAATCCGCAGCGGCGCTGTTTTTCAAAGCACGAGCCATCAGCGGTTTGAGCAAATCCTGACGAACTGCGGCACGGTCGTTATCGACGAAATCAGGCCGCGTGAAGCCTGCGGGCCCAGTCTCGGTATCAGTGAGGTAAACATAACCTGCCTTGGCACCGAGGAAGCCGGGACCACGGCTGACATTCGGATAACCGATCAAAATATAGGCCGGCACATTCTTATCCGCCGCTCCACGCTGATTCGCGATGATTGACCCGATGCTGGGGTAGGTGACATTGCCGGAAATCATTCGGCCCGTGTGCACGATGTTCGTCGCGAAGGCGTGCTCGTCGATCACGTGATGGTTCACGGTGCGCATGACCGTGACATGCTCCATGACCTTCGCCGTTTTGCCGAGGTGCTCGGAGAGGCGCACGCCGGGCACGCTGGTTTCGATAGAGTTGTAGAGCGAACCCGGCTTCGAAGGCTTGCCGAGGTTATCCCCGAGGTCCTTTGGATCAAAGGTGTCGATCTGCCCCATGCCACCGCCGAGCCAGATGAAGATGCAGTGCTCTGCCTTGCCCTTCGGCATGTGGACGGGCGTGTTGTTGGCAAACAAAGGAGATGCGCCAAGCGCGGCGGCGGAGGTGAGGAAGGAGCGGCGTTTCATGGTCGGACGAGTTTCAAGTTTCAGGTTTAAAGTTTCAAGGTGTGTGATCACGGACTGAAAGCCCACTCGGGTGCGTTGAGCATGGCCCAAAGGATGTCTTCGAGGCGCTGGCGCCAGTTGTTGTCGAGCTTCGTGGAAGGAGGGTCACCTTTGCGGGCGGCGGCTTCTTGGGCTTGGCGGACGATTGTGGCTTCAGCATCGAGGTGGTTGGACCAAGACACGTATTTTTCGGGAGCGCGGTTGCTGCGAGGAGCGGGTGATGCGTGATTCGTGATGCGTGACTCGAAGCCGGGGGTGAGATGCTTCACATAGAGGTCTTTCTCTTCCTTCGTGGGAAGACGGGTGAGGAGCTTGAGGTAGAGGTTATCGACGAGTTGATCGACGGTTTGCTTTTTGAGGGCGAGTTGGGTGACGCCGTGGTCGTCGCTGAGGCGGGTGAGCCAGACGCCGACGGTGCCGTTGCTGATGATGGCGGGCTGGAGAACGTTCGGTGCGGCATCGCGGACGCTGGTGGGGTCCTGACGTGCACCGCGCCAGCCGAAGGCGCTCAAGACATCGCCCACGGCCTGGATGCGCGGGAGGCTGAGGCTGGGGCGGTCGCGTTCGTTGCTGGTGCTGGTGAGCATCCAACTGCGGCGCGGTTTGCCCATGTGGATGGCGTTTTTCAAATCACGCGTGTTGTCGATGTCGAGGCAGACTTCTTCGGTCTTGAAGGGCTTGCCAGTGGCGGCGAAGAGGCCGTCCACAATCTGCTCGGCCATGAGGCGACGCGGCGCGGGAGCGGCAAACAGCGGGCTGGTTTCTTTGAGCTCGGTGTCGGTGGCGCGTTGATAGGCGTGCGAATTCAAAATGAGCCGCGCGAGGTGTTTCATGTCGTAACCGCCGCGCACGAACTCGTGGGCGAGCCACTTCAGCAACTCGGGATGCGAAGGTTTGCCCTTCTCCCAATCGGCGACGGGATCGACGATGCCGCGGCCCATGTAGCGGGCCCAGAGGCGGTTGGCCATGACCTGGGCGAAGCGCTCGTTTTGCGGTGCGGTGATGAGCGCGGCGAGTTGATCGCGAGTGTCGTCGGGATATTCGGCGAGCTTTGCGGCGGATTCGTCGCAGAACTCGGTGAACGACCATTTCGGCGGCACCTTGGTGCCCACTTTGAGCGTGATGTTGATGAGCGGCTTGCGGCCCGTGGCTTTGAAGCGGTCGAGGCTCACGCTGCTCGTCAAAGGCACTTCGAGTTCCTTCGAGTTCAGCATCGCGGCCATTTTGAAAAGGTCCTCCTGCGTGCTTTTCGCGGCGGGGGCATCGTGGCAGCGGGCGCACTTCATTTCGACGCCGAGGAAGGCGCTGCCGATGATGGTGCCCTTCGCGGCCATGGGCACGTCGTTCTGCGAGGCGGTGGCAAAGCCCGCCGGTCCGCCGAGTCGCTCGCTGCCCTTCATGCGCAGCAGTTCGGTGACGAAGAAGTCCATCGGCTTGTTGTCACGCAGCGATTCGTAGAGCCACCAGCGGAAGGGGCCGGTGTTGTTCAGCGTGGGGTTGAGGATGTTCGGATTCTCCGCGAGCACATCCTGCCAGTAACCCATCCAGTGATCGGCCCAGCGGGGGTCGGCGAGGAGTTTGTCGATCACTTTGCGACGGGCAGACAATGAGACAGGGAGAGGGGGAGACAATGAGACGCCGGCTTTTGAGGTCTCCTTGTCTGATTGTCCCCTTGTCTGATTGTCTTGCTTCACATCGGCCATGAAGCTCTCAATTTCCTCCAGCGACGGCGGAACACCGACGACATCGAGATAAACGCGGCGCAAGAAGGTCAGGTCATCGGTCAAAGCAGTGACTTCCGTGCGGTCGGCGCGGATCTCGGGCCATACGGCACCTTCTTTGATCCACGTGGTGAGTGCCTCGACCTCGGCGGCGGTGAGTTTGGCGCCTTTGGGTGGCATGACCTCGTCTTCGTCGGTGGAGACGACGCGTTTCAAGATGGCGCTGTGATCGGGTTTGCCGGGGGTGATGGCCGCGCCGTCGTTTTCGCCGCCTTTGATCGCTGCGGCGAGTGTGTCGAGTTGCAGATCGCCTTTGGCCTTGCCGCCGCGATGGCATTCGAGGCACTTCGTTTCGAGGATGGGCTGCACCTGCTTGAAGAAGTCCACGCTGCCCTGGTGCGAGGTCTGCGACTTCACTTTGGCGATGGTGGCACCGATGAAGTTGTCGATGTCGTTGAGCTTCGGCATGCCTTCGGGCAATTCAGGCACCTTCACGGCGTCTGCTTTGGCCAGCCATTGCTTCGCGGCCTCGCGACGTGTTTTCCAATAGGGATCGGACTTCGCGCGGAGTTCGGCACGACGCTTGTCGTTCATGACTTCGTAGTGCGCGGTGCGTTCGTTTTCATACGCGGCCCATCCGGCGTCGTTGTAAGGCACGCTGCGTTTTCCGGCGGAGACGAGTTGCCAGGTCTGCGTGCCTTCTTTCGACCATGCGACGATGGTTTCGCCGAGTTCGGGGCGTCGGATGGATTTGCCGACGTAACTGCCCACGAGCGTTTCGAGCACGATGAACTGCGGTTTGCCGGTGCCTTCGAACTCGCACCACGATTCGCGATTGCCTGGCGGCACGAAGCGGAAGTCGGGACCGAGGTCGAGGTAGTCTTTTTGATCGGCGACGAGGTGATGACCGTCGCTGTCCTTCGGTGGGAAAGGCGTCTTCAGCATCGTTTTGCCGTCGATGTAGAGATTCGTGGCTCCACGAGCACGCAGCAGCAGGCGATGTTTGCCTTTGGGGAAGGTCACGCTGGCGGCGGCACGCAAAAGGAAGGGCACATGACGGTCACCGCGCACGCCGGTCTCGACATACTTTTGCGGCACCTCGAAGAAGCCGAACACGTCCTCGGTGTAGGTCTCGCCGACCTTCGGCGGCTCGCTGGGCCATGCGTTGGCCTCTGGCATGCCTTCCTCGGCGAGTTGCACGAGCACGCGGCCTGCGGGCACGTCTTTTTTCGCCACCGGCGGAGGCGGCGGGATGAATTGATACTTCGCCTTCAGCGCCTCGGTGTCGATGGGGCCGCGATAGATGGCCACGTTGTCGAGCCAGCCTTCAAACGCGTGCGACGAGGCCATCGTCGAGCCATTTCCAATCACCACCGCATCACCATCGGTCACCGGGCCGCGATCCGTCGCGCCGCCCATGTCCCAGGTGCCGTCGGTCTCGCGACCGTCGATGAAGCCCTTGATGCTCTTGGGTTTCCCGTAGGTGTAAGTCACGGCCACATGATGCCAGCCCGCGGTGGGCACGGTGTCCTTCGACCACCAGCGATGCCACTCGCCCTTTTTCCCCGGCACATCGGCGCTGTGGAAGAGGAAGCCGATCTGCGAGCCCGCTTTGCCATGCTGGAGGCGGAAGGCGTAGTTTTGATTGTTCGCACCGAATTCCTTCGTGCCGAGGCGGCCCTTCCCGATGATGTAAGGCGTGCCCGAGGCATCCGCGACCTTCACCCAGGCCTCCAGCGTGATCGTTTCGTTGAGGCCAAAACGCAGTTCCGGGCTGTCAGCGACCTTGATGGGGGTTTTCACGTCAAAGAGGCGAGCCTTGTTCGTCTCGGAAAAGCCGGGGTAGGTCGGCGCACGCGGTCCTGACTCTTTGCCATCATCAAAACGCCACTGCATCACCGGGGCGGAGGCGGGCTTGTCAGAGGCATCGTTTCCAGCCGCATCGTTTTGGGCGAGGGCTGAAGAGACGCAAAGGACTGAAAGGACGAAAGGGACTTTGAAGGAAGCCATGCCTTATGAACGCGATCTGGAGACCACTTTCAGCATTCCGGGCATCCCACTTTCGTGAGGGGAGAAAAGGCGAAAAGGGCGCTTGAAAAACAAAGGAGAGTTAACACATTACCACATGAGTTACCGTCTTACCCGAACCAGCATGGCTTTGGATCCGTTCACGCTCGGCGTCCTGGATCTCCTATCGCAGAAATGGGGCGTCCCGAAAGCTGAGGTCATGCGCAGAGCGGTGCGCCGCATTAAGGAGGAAGACGATATGAAAGCCCAATGCCCTAAACCCCTAGAAGCCCTCGATTGGCTGCAAAACGGCGGCGGTCTCACCGTGCAGGAGGCCGAGGCCTTCCGTGAGGAAGTGAAGGCTGAGCGTGAGGCTAAACGCCACTGGTGGGAATCATGATCCATCTGGACACGAATCTCCTCATTGACCTCGTCACCATCGGATCACCGCACATCGCGATGGTGCGGAAGTGGCTGGTGGATGGCAAAGAACTGGCCGTCAGCGCCATCGCGTGGTCGGAGTTTCTCAACGGCCCGCACAGCAAGGCGCAAAAAGACGCCGTGCAGGCCATCGTCGGCGGACGCATCCTCGATTTCACGGTCAAGGAAGCCGAGCAGGCCTCCCGCCTCTTTCACTACACCGGCCGCAAGCGCGGCAGTCACGCTGACTGCATGATCGCCGCCTGCGCCATGACCCAAGGCGTCCGCGTCGCGACGCGAAACATCGCCGACTTCGAGAAATTCGTGCCGCACGGCCTTAAACTGCTCGCGGTGGAGACCGTGACGTAAAACGAACTTCCAAGTTCGTTTTACACGCTCACCAGCCCACGCCGGATGGCCTCCGCAGTCGCCTGAGCACGGTCATTGACCTTCAGCTTCATTAGGATGCGGCTCACGTGCTGCTTCACGGTGTCTTCGGAGATGCCCAACGTGGCGGCGATCTCTTTGTTGGCATTGCCACGTGTGACGAGAGTGAGGATCTCCCGCTCACGCGGCGTAATTTCGGGCTCAGCAAGGCGGTCTTTGAGTCTCTGGGCGATATCCGGCGGCAAAGAACGCTCCCCTTTCGCCACGGATCGAATGGCGGCCAGCAGAGCGTCGCGGGAGGAGGATTTTTGCAGGTAACCGAGGGCTCCGGCCTTCAAGGCGGCCTGGATTTCCTCATCGCGGGCAAACGTGGAGAAAATGAGCACGCGAGCCGCTGGATGCTCGCGCAGCAGCGCCGCGGTGGCGTCGATGCCGCTGAGGCCGGGGAGCTGGAGGTCCATGAGCACCACATCGGGCTTTTTTTGCGCAAAAAGCCGTGCCGCGTTCTCGCCACGATCCGCCTCGCCGACGACCTGAAGGTCATCCTCAAGCTCCAACGAGGCCACCAGGCCGCTGCGGACGACGAAGTGATCGTCGATGAGTAGAAGAGAGATCATGGGAGGTAAGGGAGCGGCGAATGACGAATTCAGAATGAAGAATGACGAACGAATGTCGAAGCTCGAATGACGGAATATCCTTGCGGCGAGTTGCTTCGGCATTGGGCATTGGGGGGATTTTGAACCGCGAAGTTAGCCGCACTTCAGGACCGGATCCGGACATTGCAACAGCATGGGGACAGCAGACGGTTGAGATTCAAAGGCTTTAGCGTGGGCAACATCCGCTCCCTTTTCCCGACGCGATCCCGCAAAAAGGTGGGCGAATTGAATTTGAGGTGGCCCCATTTTTCGGCCAGGGAAACGCAAAGTTAAGTTAGCTTGGCGACGGCTTGGGTGTGATTTGTTTCGTTCTTGGATGGCGGCTGCGCAAGGACTTT
>NZ_JBIIHA010000049.1:0-6391 GCF_044236155.1 Prosthecobacter sp. | reverse complement strand
GGGCGGCGTCGGGGTAGCGCTCGTCGAACTGCTGGCAGAGCCGCTGCGCGGTCTTGCGGTAGCGGCGGAACTCGGAGTGCAGCTTGCCGAACAGCCCCAAGGCGACCGGACGCGCACTGCCGGTCCACCCGAGGTAGTCCCACAGGAAGCGCAGGCCATCCGATGCCGTGGCGGTGCGCTTGGCTTGGATCTTGTTCTTGCCGAATCCGCCAAGGCAGCGGACCTCGCAGGCGCGGCGACAGAGTCCGAGCACGCTGGCAAGGTGATGCATGATCTTCTCGATCGTCGTGGTGCCCGCGAACACGCGGAACTCCACCACCCCGATGAACCGCCCGCGGGCGTCGCGGCGGAACGCCTTCTTGAAGTTGATCATGCCCCGCCCGCACTGCTCGGCGCACTCGGCTTTGACCCGCTCCTCCTCGCAGGTGATCATCTTGCGCATGGTGCTGCCCGTCTGCTCGTAGAGCGGGTGGCTGTAGTGGTTGAGATGGCGGCCCGTGCCCGTCTGGCCGTAGAGGCTGCGCGCGTGCCAGCGCCCGATATGGGCGAGCTTGCGGATGAACTCGCTCACCGCCTTGGTGTCCGACGTGCCGATCACCGACTCGATGCCCACGGTGATGTGGCAGCCGCAGGAGGCGTTGACACTGGCACCGACGGCGTTCATCCAGCCTACGAAGGCGGCCAGATGCTCCACGCCCGCCTCGCCGTGGAGGACGGGCGAGACAAACTCGCAGGGCACCTGCCCCGCCTCGCAGCGGATGGAGCCATCGCGCTCGGCCTTCCAGCGCGCGCCATGGAAGTCGGGGGCTTCAAGGCGCAGCCCGGAGAGGGTGCGGCCGCCCTGCACGGGCAGGCCGTTGTGATAGGCACCCACTTGGACGCCAGCGGCGGCGGGCAGGCGCGTTTCGAGTTCGATGCCCCACTGGATGGAGGCGGCTTTCAGGTCGATGGGCTTCATGAGGATGGAATGGGTGCGGGTGATTGAAGTCCATCCGGACTTCCCCTTGGCCTCGTCACCGTGCCTGCGTGTGTCGCGCCGTTTTGATCACCATTTTGCGAAGCGCTTATGAGAGGTCCCACGGCTCGCGGAACCCGATGAACTTCGGAAACCTGGGCGCTTCCTTCGCGCCGCTGGGCTGGTGCTTGAACTTCACCAGCCGGCCAATGAGCGTGTCGCGCTGCTGCCACAGGGTGACGCGGTCAATGCCGCCAACCACATGGTTGTAGCCCAAGCGGAACTCCACGCCCGTTTCCACATGGCGCACGATGAACCCGCCCAGCTCGCTGCGCCCGACCATGCCGGACTGCGCCATGCTGCGCTTCGTGCGCCCAAACGCGTCCTTCTCCGCCGCGTTGTGATTGCTCAACCCCTCGTAGGTGCTCACCACCACCGCCTCGGCGTCCTCGAAGCGTTTGATCTTGAGCAGGTAGCCCTCGCGCTCCGTGGACCGGCCGCACTTGTAAGGGGAACCCGGCGTGCGGATCATGACGCCTTCGTAGCCCTCAGCCACGCAGCGCTCCTCATAGGCCATCAGCTCCTCAAGCGAGCACATCTCCTCGGGCAGCACTTTATCGACGCGCTCGTAGTCCGGCAGCCGTGCCAGCTCCTGCATGCGGCAGGCATAGGGCACATCCAACCCGTCGCTCACATAGTCGAAGACGGCGAAGGTGAAGTCGGGTTCACCACTCTCGCGGCCCACATGCCCGGCGGTTTCGTTGAAGGTAGTGCCCTTCACAATCAGCTCGCCGTCCACGCCGTCGGGCAGGTTGGCCTCGATCCACTCGCGGATGAAGCGATTGGACACCGGCTTGAAGCTGCGGGTCAGGGCGCGGCCATTGATCTTGAGGCAGCGGATCCCGTCGAGCTTGGGAGTGGCCAGCACGGGGAAGTTGAGGTCATGCAGGCGCTCGCACGTGTCGGCGAGCATCGGCTTGGTGATTGAGGAGGGAGCGGTGGTAGTGATGGTCATGGTCATCAGGGGTGTCGTGTTGACCAGCGGTGGGGCTGGGTTCCCTGGTGCCTCGTCACCGTGCCTGCGTGTGTCGCGCCGTTTGCGTCGCCATTTATGAGATTGCGTGAAAACAGCTCGACAAGCTTTCCCATGACTGCGCCGCTCATAGCCAGGATGAGCAGATTGCGTGTGCGAAAAAATCAGCTTTGGTCTCGCGATGGAAATCCGCAAAGAAACCACCCTCAGGCAGGTGCTGGCTCAAATGAGCAGGGCGCAGATTGACCGCCCGGCGGAGATGATCAAAACAGTGCTCAATGACTATGACTTCGAGTTTGGAGAAAGTATCCGGCTCCGTCTCGACGGGCATGCGCGCGGGCAGGAAAACATCACGCGGGTTTTCGCGAAAATGCCCTGGGGTGGAAACCCCGTCTATCAACTAATCTCCGAGGATCGGGAAGTGGCGCTTCACTTCGTGGATGCTTTTGGTGGGTTCATCCTCCCGCCCAGGCACCAGTTTTATGAACTCCGAGGCGAAGGACGCCATCTGGGAACGATTCACTATTTCCCGAACATCGGTTTCGTCTTCACCAACAAGGAGCCATGCAAGGCGCTGCACCTGATCGACCTCGAAGGAGAAAAGTGGGTGGTTTACCGATCGGAACTCCCTTCCACCATTCTGACGATCACCCCTTACGCCGTGGTCACTACTGCCTCGGGTGAATTGGCGGCCATCATGGTGATACAACGAGGCTGGGGCCTGCCCAAGAACTGCCTCAAACTTTTCCGTCAAGTTCCCGCGGCACTCATTCCCTTGATGATGGCCATCTTTCACGGGCTCCAAATGACCCGTAGCGTGGACCCATCGCAGAGGGATGCGGCACTCACGCTTGCATTTGGGACAGGAACAGATCCCCTTGTATGGCCATGAAAGTCGGCAAGGCTTGGCAAGCGCCGCCGTTGTGGCCGCGTGGAATGCGTTTTACAGGCAAGCCGCATCGGATGGGATGAGGATATTCCGACCCATCACATCCACTTGTTGCGACCATCAGCGTCCTTGTTGAGATTGGCGGGCCAGCATCTTATGCCGAATGCGCTTCTCTCGGCGCGGGTTTCGAGCTGTTTAGCAATTTCCGGATCGACGCAGGAATATTCGCGCGCCGCCTAGGACGCGCGGTCGCAAACGGACGGCTTGCTGCACTTGCTAACGAATGAGAGCGTCCTGGCAGCCCCCCGTGGCCTACTCCGCAATAGTGAACACCACCGCAGAGTCCGAATCCCGCATGTTCCATTCGGTGCGTTGTACGTAATTGTCAGAGGGCTTTTCCTGACGCTGTTATTTGGAATGGAGCGAGGCCTTCGAGGAACTTGCGCCTCCTGGGGCATCAGACTCCGTGTGGCATGCGGCTCCTGATCGTGAAACTAAGTTCGGCGAGGTCGCCATCGGATTATCCTCCGGAAATGATTTTGATAACAGCTATTATGAAAACCTAGGGGTCAGTTTCAACGACCACACGGAATCCGCAACCACCTGTGCCTGATGGATCACGAAGTCGGTACGATGCCAAAAGCGTCTCGCGTGCGTTGGAATAGTAGGTGCCCCCACGGCTAACGTGTTCTTTCTTTTTACTGTCCCACCAATCTTCGACCCATTCTCGCACGTTGCCTTCCAAATCGTAAATGCCGAGATTGTTCGGCTTGAAGCTCATCACCGGCGCGGTATAAGGGAAACCATCTTCGTAATCTAAAACAAACTTCGTTTTAGGATCTAGCCGGGCACGCGAATAATCAAGAAAATTTCCGCTGGATGGAGGAGGTGGCCACTCTGTCCCCCATGGGAACAACGTTGTATTTTTCAAGACGTTAGAAGGCGTGGTGTTTTTATTCCACCTTTCGGTCTTGTCGATACCGACAGCAATACTCCATTCCTCGTCTGTGGGCAGACGGTAGGTCTTACCTTCCTTCTGGCTTAGCCACTCGCAAAATTTCTTCGCCTGCTCCCAAGTGACCTCAACAACGGGATCATCAGGATTGGGGGGAATCTTTCTTTGACCGAAAATGCGTTCCGTGCCAGGAACAACGGGATCGGGCGGCAAAAATCGATCATTCCCTTTACTCCAACTTGTGCCAATATCAGGGTTTTTGACCGCATAGGCAGAAAAGTCCACGTAGCGAGTTTCATGAATACAGATCAGGACATTCGTGCCCGGCAAGGACACAAATCTCATTCCAAGGCTGTTTTTTAACATGCCTTGAGGAACTGCCGGAATGGTTTGGGTTATAGTTGGAGGTGGTATCGCTGGTATCGCTGGTATCGCTGGTATCGCTGGTATCGCTGGCACGCTTGATGCGCCCCCGCCTGCACCGTCAAAGGTTTTGGTCGTGAATCCGCTATCTCGCAGCGCAGCACGGAGTTTGACGTAGAAGGCATCGAGACTGCTTCGCATAGTTGCCATGCGTTTGGCCCAGTCGAGTTTCATGTCCTGCAAGGCCAGCTCCACCTTTTTCTTGTCAGCGGCTTCGTTCACACGGAGTAGGTCACTGCGTTGTTGAACCTCTCGTTCGTATTGAGGCCAGCTCATCATATAATTGCGCCGTGCCTCAAGAGCCTGGTTGGTGGCCGGTGTCACCACCTTGGCTTGCACTGCTCGGTAACCAGCATTCAACAGCATCTTTTCACGTTCATCGAGAACTGCGATGATGGTGCTGCTATACTGGTATGCAGCTCGGTAGGCTTCAAGAGACGCCTGGGGCTTCGTTTTGCCTTCATCGACAATGTCCTCTCTCAGAAATGTGATGTTCTGACGAATGGCATCCGGAATGCTCTGCTCAATCGGGGCCAAGGCCCACGCCGAAAGGTTAGGTCCCTGCTGACTGAGAACTTGGAGAGCATCGGGAGCCCCACCTGTTTGGGCATAAATATGTCCTCCCAAGAAAAGGGAAATCAGAGCCAGGTTGTTCATGTGTAGTCTCATCGGAAAATTGGAGCACAACCTTTTGTGATGGGAAAGGATAGGGAATGAACTGCCACACAACGTGAACTTGCTTCTTTAGCGCTGGCTTAGCGTTACGAGCCTATATGTCCAAAGACGCGGCTACTGGCAACTCAGAGCGAGGATGCTTTCAAATGAGACATTAGATGTTGCCGCATTATCCCCGCACTGCAGCACGGAGTTTGATGTAGAGGGCGTCTAAATTCGCACGTAGCTCGCCCACGCGTTTGGCCCAGTCGAGTTTCATGTCCTGCAAGGCCAGCTCCACCTTTCTCTTGTCGGCGGCCTCGTTGACACGGAGCAGGTCACTGCGTTGTTGAACCTCCCGTTCGTATTGAGGCCAGCTCATGAGGTAATTTCGTCTCGCTTCGAGAGCTTGGTTTGTAGCTGGTGTCACCACATTGGCTTGTATGGCTCGGTAACCAGCCTTCAAAAGCATTTTTTCACGTTCGTCTAGTGCGGAGATGAGAGAGACGCAAAGTTGGTATGCTAGGCGGTAAGCGTCCAAGGAGGCTTTTGGCTTGGTTTTGCCTTCATCAAGCAGATCCTCACGCAGGAAGATAATGTTCTGACGAATGGCATCAGGAATGCTCTGCTCAATCGGGGCCAAGGCCCACGCCGAAAGGTTAGGTTCCTGCTGACTGAGAACTTGGAGAGCATCGGGAGCCCCACCTGTTTGGGCACAAATGTGTCCCCTCAAGAAAAGGGAAATCAGAGCCAGGAGCTTGATGCCTGTGATCATGTGTGGTGTCATTGGCTAATTTTTCCATAACGCTTTTAGGTGCACTGTGTTCTCAGGAATTATGTCATCCTGGTGGTTTTTGGCGGAAGCTTAACTTGGGGAGCTGCAGACAGAACCTCGCAAGCGGCAAGAACCTAAGCCCGCCCTCGGCATAGAGTTTTTCGAAGGCCGATTCCATGCTCTATCTCGCGCTTCACTTCGCGAATGGGGACCTGCGCGGACGAATGCACCGCCCGAAGAGTGGCAGGTGCCAGCCGGGCAGTTCAACACGCCAGCGCCAGCCATCCCGCTCCTGCCGGTCTGTGACCGGCCGTGCCTCAACCATCGAGGGCGGATGGATGGGCGGGTGGGGCACGAGCACATGCCACACCCCATGATCAACCAGGCACCATGCAATCCCCTTCTCCCGGTCCGGGCTTTCAAAATAGTCGGTGTCTGTGATATGGGAGCCGTCGAAGTCGATTTTCATAAACTGTTCATTTGCACAGTATAATGAAAGCGCCAAAATCAAGGCATGAAACGCAGTCCTCAAGAGCTCCTCGAAATGTCCGCCGCCATTGGTGGAACAACCGTCGCTGCCCAGCAGTGGCTCGATGCAGGCTTTAGCCCGGGCGATGCCAAAGCCTATGTGGATGCGGGTTGCTTTGATGTGGGCCGCACCCTCGAACTCAAACGAAACGGCATCAGCCCCCTCGACATCGCCCGCA
>NZ_JBIIHA010000041.1:0-21150 GCF_044236155.1 Prosthecobacter sp. | reverse complement strand
CCAGCTTGGGCACCGCCAACTGATAGCTTGGATGTAATTCCATTCTTCTCGCTACACCAGTTGCTCTATCTGTACAATTTTAAAACACGCCCTAGTTGATGAGAAACTATTCTGTCGAGTACGTGATCTGCGTTATGGGCCACAGATTTGTCGAGTGCCAACGGACTTTGGACTTCATGGCTGTCGATTTTGACGCAAATGGCGGCGATGGGGGGCAGGGTTGTCGGAAATGACGCACCGGCGCGTCATGTTTAACTTTGGAATATGACCGGAGCGGCGGCCATCAATTTTCGAGTTCCAACGCTTCGACGCCATCATAGCGCGAGCACAGCGCTTTGATTTCATCCGGTTCCATCACCATGAAGGCGGTCGATAGCGCGTCGGACAGGGCGGCGGTGGGGGCGAGGGCGTAGGTGCGGCGGTTTTGGATGGGGACGGGCATGAAGAGGCGCGGGTTCATGATATGAGCGCCTTTGACGGCGAAGCCGGAGCCGCTGACGGCACGATTGGTGAGCGCGAGACGTTGGGCGCCGCCGCCGAGGGTGATGGGCCACGCGTCTTTGCCGCCGGGAGCGCCGATGGCGAGGATGGTGCTGTCGCCGGCGTTGAGGACGAAGTTGGAGATTTTCCAATCCTGCAGAAGGTCGGCGGCTTGATCGAGCGCGTAGCCTTTTCCCATCGCGCCGAGGTCGAAGATCATGTTCGAGGCGTGGACGGTGACGCGCATGCTGTCCTGATCGAGGTCAAAGCGATGGCTGCCGATGATCTGGCGCGCCTGTTCGAGCACGTCCTTGCCGACCTGGCGCGGTTCGCCCTCGGAGGTGACGAACAGGCTCATGAGCGGGCCGATGGTGATGTCGAAGGCACCGTTGGTTTCCTCATGCACGGCCTTGGCGAGCGAAAGGCAGTCCCAGGCGGCCATGCCGACGATGAGGCTCTCCCCGGCCTGAAGCTGGCCGAGGCGGTAGATGTCACTGCTGGCGCGGAAGCGGCTGAGTTCGTCCTCAAGGCGGCGGATTTCATCAAACACAGCGCTGGCGGCCTGCGCGGCATAGACTTCGTCGGCGTCATCGCGGTTGATGAAGACGTCGAAGGTGGTGGCCATCGCATGGCAGGTGTAGCGATGGTGGGCTGGAGGCTGTTCGCTCACCGTGACCCGGCCTCCTGCTTTTTGCGCAGCTCGTAGCGATCCCAGAGGGTTTTTTCCACCCACATGTTGATCGGGACGTTGGGCCGGAGCAGGCCGAAGGGGCCCTGCATGCTGTAGGCTTTGCCACCGAATTTCGCCTCAAGGGCTGGCTGCATGTCGAGTTCGGCGACGATGACGCGCGCGTCGATGGTTTCGGGGAGGGTGGTCGTGTAGCGCACGGTCTTGATGTCGCGCCAATACCAAGGGAAGGGCCATCCGGCGTCGCGGTTGATGACGAGCACTTCGAAGTTGTCGTCGGGCGCGGTTTTTTGCAGGTCGCGCAGCAGCGGGAGGATGCCGAGCAGGTTCGCCGAGGGATGCGAATAGACGTAGGGATTGTGGGAATCGGCGGCGTAGCGATGAATGGCGAGATTCGTCTGCGCGATGAGGTGATACAGGCCGAGGCCGATGACGCAACGGAAGACAAGGCGGGCTATTTTGCCCCGGAGCGCCTCGGAGATGGAGGCCGCGCCGACACCGGCGAGCAGGGTGAGCGCGTGCTGGCCGCTGAGGATGGACCACGGCGTCTTGTAGGCGAGAAAGGAGTAGATGGCGAAGAGGACGATGCTGTAAACGGAGAGGAACACGAGGAAGGCCTGCCGGGAGGCGTTCTTCATGTGATTGCCGAGGAAGGCATGCGCCATGCCGACGAGGGCGAGTCCGCCGATCATGGCCTCGCTCCAGAGAACGCCGTCCTTCCGCCAGAAGATGAGCGTGAGGTAGTAGTGCCAGGGCTTTTCATGGCCGCTGCCGCCGGAGCGCTCAAGGTAGTTCAGGTAGGTGGTGGCGCTGTCCTTGACGGCCTGCCAGTCTTTGAAGAAACCGGAGTAAAGCGTGACGCTGGCCACGATGGCGGCGATCACGACCCACAACCAGGGCTTGGAGGAGCGTCCGCGCGAGGTGCTGATGGCGAAGCCGCTCTGACGCGGCGCGAAGTCGCCCACGATGAGCTTGGCGGCGGCGAATCCGGCGATGCTGGCGGCGATGTTGATGATGAACGTTTCCTTCGTGGCGTGTTGGAAGCCAATGGCGAATCCCGCGAGCAGCAGCCACCAGGTCCCGCCTCCCTGCGACCAGCGCCACAACGCGGCGATGCTGAGCGTGATGAAAAGCACGAGCGGCACCTCCATGATGAAGTAGCGCGAGTAAAAGACCATCATGGGCGAGACAGCCATGAGAAGCATGGCGTAGCCCGCGCCGAGCCTGCCAAGCGCGTCCCGCAGCAGCAGCGTGGTGAGGATGAGCAGCAGGCCGCACACCACGGTCACGGTGCGGAGCTGAGCCTCTGTCCAGGTGGAGGAATCCCCCCAGCCGGCGAGCGTGGACCAGATTTTCGTGAGGTGGTGCAGGCCGGGGCCATGGAAATCCTTCGGATCGTATTGAAAGTGCCCCGTGCTTTGAAACTCGGCGGACTTCATGGCCAGGATGGCCTCATCCGTGTGCATGGGCCGCTCCCAGAGGGTCGGAAGGCGGTAGTAGGCCGCGATGGCGATGGAGATGATCGCAAAAAGAATGAGTCCGGTCGTGCCAAGGGAGCTTTTTGAAGAAGAAGGCATGTGGGGAAATGACGAAATCCGAAGGGGAGGTTAAAGAAGCTCGCGGCGGTGGATGAAGAGCCGCGCGCTACGATCGCGCCGAAGGAAGAACTGCTCGCGTACAGGCGGCAGCGTCTCGGTGCCGCCATGCTCGATGGTGAGCGTGACCGACTGCGGCTGGGCGTTCATTTCGATGAAACGCATCAGCGGCGTGCCGCGTGTGCGAAAGAAGCAGTGCAGCGGGACGTGCGGATGCGCGGCATTCCACAGCCACTTCGCCGGGATGAAGCGCTCCTCGTCCATGAGGGCGAAGAGGATTTCGCGGATGAGCGGTTCGCCGTGTTTGCGCGCCCATTTCCAGGCTTCGCGGCGGTTCATGAGCTCGTTGAACTTGGCGACGAGCGGATTCGCGTGCGCCTGCTCCATCTCCTGGATGAGTTCGCGGGCGTGGACAGACATCGCCTCGCGAAATTCCTCGCGCGTGATGCGCCCGGAGTCCAGCCAGCGGAAGAGCTGCTGCGGCGTGGGGACGGGATCGAGAAGGTTCATCGTGAAGCGGCGCGAAATTGGCGCGCTCCCGGCGGTTCGCAATCAGGCTGTTGACCAGAGCGTGCCGCGCACCGGCTCAATCCGCGTTCTTTTTCACATTCTGCGGGATGTCGAGGATGCGAAGGAGATTGTGATAGCGGTCGGTCCAGAGGCGGGTGTCATGTTGCAACTCGATTTCGTTGCCAAGGAGCACGGGGGGCGTGGCGGCGAGGAAGGAGGCGTTGTTGGTGACGAGGATGTAGTCCGTGGAGTCGTGGTCAGCGTTGTCGCTCTCGGTGGCGACCCGGGTGGTCTTGTAGCCGGCATCCGCCGCGATTTTTTCGATGACGGGAGCGAGGACGAGGTAGGAGTTCGTGATGTGGACGGCGATGATGCCATCCGGCTTCATATGGCGCTTGTAGATGGCGAAGGCCTCGCGGGTGAGGAGATGCACCGGCACGGAGTCGCCGCTGAAGGCGTCGAGCAGCAGCACATCGAAGTTCTGCGCAGGCTCGCGATCGAGGGCGAGCCGCGCGTCGGCGATGACGATTTCAAGCTTCGCGCCGCGAGCCTTCAAGTCGGAGAGGTAGGTGAAGTGCTTCTGCGCGATGCGCACGACATCGGGATTGATGTCGTAAAAGCGGAAAGTGTGGCCGCTTTTCGCGTAGCACGAGACGGTGCCCGCGCCCATGCCGACGACGCCGACGCGCGCGTCCGCGCGGTCCTTGAGGCTGTCCAGGGCCTTGCCGATGCCGGTGTGATGCCCGTAGTAGGTGGTGGGCTCCTCGCGCACGCCCGCGTCCATGTTTTGCAGGCCGTGGATGATCGTGCCGTTGGTCAGTTGGTGCGAGTTGTATTCCTTGTCCTCCTCCACGGCTAGCATGCCGTAGAAATTGCGCACGCGTTCGAGCTTCTCCTCATGCTTGAAGCCGTAGTCGCACATCAGGAGGACGAGCACGGTCGCTTGCAGGCCGGCCAGCAGCAGGGACAGCAACGCGACACGGAAACTGCCACGCCGAACCGCCCGGAAGACCAGAAGCGCGACGCAGGCGACGATGATGCCAACGATGATCCACAGCGCCCACGCGGGCACGACCGCGTGGAACTGCGGCAACCGCTCTTCGAGCACTTGTTTCGTGACAACCTCTACTTTCACCAGGAGCCATATGAAAAGGGCGGCCAGTCCCGCCAGCAGCGCGAGGAGCGACCATTCTCCTGCTTTTTTCCGCACGCTCCACACGGCCCGCAGCAGCACCACGCAGGCCAGCAGGAGCACGGCGATGAGGCTCACGGGCCATTCGGCGAAGGTGGTGAACACACGCGGCGCGCCGAGGCTCACAAACAAGCCGCCAAGCGCGCCACCGGCGGACATGAGGAGGTAAAACTCGGTCAGGCGTCGCGGCGCCGGCTTCAGGCGTGTGAGTTCGCCATGGCAGAGCATGCAGGCCAGGAACATCGCGCCAAAGGCCCAGCCGAGCTCCCAGATGAAATTCGGCGTGAGGTCAAAGCTGCTCAAGTCCAGGCTGGCTCCGCTGATTTTTTCCAGCAGCGGCTCCACATCGTGGTGCAGCAGGCTTTCGAGCCTGCCCCAAAAGGCTTGTTTCTGCATGCGTTCCTCCGTGCAGGTGATGAAGAGAAACAGCAGCGCCGGCAGCGCCCACAGCACAGGCACTCGCGCATACCAGCGCTCATGCTCGAAGCAGATGATGAAGGTGAGGAGGTAAAGACTCAGCGGCACCACCCAGAGGAAAGGAATCACCGCCACATCCTGGCAGACGTGATTCGTGGCGGAAAGAAGCACGCAGCTTGCCAGCGCGGGCAGCAGCACCCAGAGGATGCGCCGCAGCCAGCCGGGATGATCCGCCGCCTCGTCCACCGGCACGGGCGGCTGCGCGGCCTCCTTGATGGCATGGTGCCGGTCCATCCACACGCCTGAAAGCGAGAGGATGACAAACGCGCCAAACGCGACGGACCACAACGTCGTCTGCTCCACCACATCCCAGTGCACTTCAAAAAACAGCGGGTAGCTCAGCAGCGCCGCCAGCGAGCCGATGTTTGACAGCGCATACAAGCGCCACGGGTTCGCTCCGCCGTTGGCGCGCGTGAACCACACCTGCACCAGCGGGCTGGTGCTGGAGAGCACGAAATATGGCAGGCCCACGCTCGCCGCGAGCAGCAGCAGGATGCGGAAGGCCGGGTCCTCGCTGCCTGTCGGCTTCCATGCCTCCGAAGGCGCGATGGGCAGCAGCGCGATGGCCGCGCCGAGCAGCAGGCCGTGAAGGATGCCCTGCCATGTGCGCGGCAGCAGCGTCAGCGCGTGCGCATAGGCATAGCCGGCGAACAAAACGACCTGGAAGAACAGCATGCAGGTCGTCCACACGCCCGGACTGCCGCCGAACCACGGCAGGATGAACTTGCTGATGATCGGCTGCACCTGGAACAGCAAAAACGCGCTGAGCAGGCTCAGCGCGCCGAGGATCAGGCCGGGGACAACACGGGAGGCGGTCGTGGAGAACATGTGGGGAGTGAAAGCTCAGGCTCACACATTGGTTTCTTTTTGGGAAGCAAAAAGGATGTAAGAGGCCGGTGAAGGAGGTTGGCGCCCGGGCGGAGCACTTTCCTTGCTCCCGCGTGCTCCCGCTCCATCATGTCGCGATGCCGCAGCCCCCACGCCGCCCGTTCCGTCCCCGCCCTCCGCACCAGCAGCAGCGCGAGCACGGTACCTCGTGGGAAAAATCAGCGGACTGGTATGACCGCATCATCGGTGAGCGCGGCTCCGAGCTGTATCAGGCCGTGGTCATTCCCGGCGCCTTGAAGCTTCTCTCTCCGCAGCGGGGCGAGCGCGTGCTCGACCTTGGTTGCGGCCAGGGCGTGTTCAGTCGCGCGCTGGCGCAGAAAGGCTGCGAAGTGACCGGTGTGGATGCCGCGCCCACATTGATCCAAAAGGCGCGCTCTTATCCATCAAGGCCGCCGGTGCGCTACCTCGCGCGCGACGCGGCGCAGGTTGATGACCTCGGCCAGTTTGACGCCGCCTCGGCGATCCTGTGCGTGCAGAACATGGAGCATCTCGATGTCGTCGCCGCGGCTGCCGCGAAAGCGCTCAAACCAGGGGGGCGCATGCTGTGGGTCGTCAATCATCCTTCTTTCCGCATCCCGCGCCAGTCGAGCTGGGGCCACGACGAGCCGCGCAAGATCCAATACCGCCGCACGGACGCCTACAGCAGCACCTTGAGCATCCCGATTGTCATGCATCCGGGAAAGGCGGACAGCGAGAGTACGGTCTCCTTTCATCGCAGCCTCCAAACGCTCACAGCGTGCGGTTTCAGTGCGGGACTCCGGCTCGCAGGCATCGAGGAATGGTATTCGCACAAGGAAAGCCAGCCCGGTCCGCGTGCGCGGGCCGAAAACCGCGCGCGGAAGGAGTTTCCGCTGTTTCTAGCCTTGCTGTGGGAGAAGCGATGAGGCCGGGATGCGCTGCAAGATGCGTTCCGGCGTCCCCGTTCGGATTCGCCTCATGAAGTTTCCCCTTACCACCGCAGTCTTGTTGTTTTTGACCTCGCTTGCCCATTCCGCGCCGCAGGATGACCAATATGTGCTCGGTCCGGACTCCCAGGTACAGAAAGGGGTGCCGCAGGGAAAAGTAACGCAGATGCCCGCGTGGTCGAATTCGAAGATTTACCCGGGCACCACTCGTGATTGGTGGATTTATGTCCCGGCGCAGTACAAACCCGAACAACCGGCGAATGTGATGGTTTTTTGCGACGGCGGCGGCTTTGTGAAGACGGACGGGCAGTTCCGCGTGCCGGTGGTGTTCGACAATCTCATGGCGAAAGGCGAGATGCCGGTGACGATCGGCATTTTCATCAATCCTGGCGTGTTTCCGACCTCGAACCCGAAGGAGAAGCCGCGCAGCAACCGCAGCTTTGAATATGATTCGCTAGGCGACCTGCATGCGCGCTTCTTGATCGAGGAAATCCTGCCCGAAGTCGCCAAAAGCTACAAAATCACCGACGATCCCGAGGGACGCGGCATCTGCGGCAACAGCAGCGGCGGCATCTGCGCCTTCACCGTGGCCTGGGAGCGTCCGGATGCCTTCCGCAAGGTGATCAGCCACATCGGCAGCTTCACGAACATCCGCGGCGGCCATGTCTATCCCGCGCTGATCCGCAAAACGGACAAGAAACCGCTCAAGGTCTTCCTCCAGGACGGCAGAAATGATCTCGACAACCAGTTCGGCAACTGGCCGCTCGCCAACCAGGACATGGCCGCCGCGTTGAAGTTCGCGGGCTACGATTACCAGTTCGTCCTCGGCGAAGGCACGCACAACGGCAAGCACGGTGGTGCGCTGCTGCCGGACACGCTGCGCTGGCTGTGGAAGAAGTGAAATCCCAACCGTTCTTGGTTCCTGGTTCTTCGTTAGGAACTGCTTGGAAGCCAGGAACAGGAACCAAGAACAAAGAACTGATCAGAATCATGAAGCGCTTTCTTTTTACCCTTTGCCTCCTTTCCTTGCCGTTGCTGGCGCAGGATACTTCGTTGCATGACTACCTCATCGAGGGCGAGCCATGGAAGGAAGCCGCCGGCGGTTATGCCTTCACCGACGGGCTCTGCTGCGACAAGGACGGGAACTTGTTCTTCACCGATGTGAAGGCAGGAAAGGGGATCTACAAGATCGACGCGACCACGGGCAAGGCGGACTTGTTTCTCGACAACCTGCCGGGCATCAGCGGCCTGCAAATCGGCCCAGATGGAAGGTTTTACGCCTGCCACAACAAGGAGCAGCGCATCATCGCCATCACCATGCAGGGCGAGGTCGAGGTGCTGCTCACCGGCGTGAAGTGCAACGATCTTGTCGTCACCAAGAAGGGAAACCTCTACTTTACCGAGACGCCGACGCTCAGCGTGCATCTCATCACGAAGGACAAAAAGCACGTCGTGGCCGACACGGGCCATGTGCAGAAGCCGAACGGCATCACGATCTCGCCCGATGAGCGCACGCTGGCCGTCTCCGAGCATGGCGGGAAGCATGTCTGGGCCTGGCGCATCGAAGATGACGGCACTCTGACCGGTGGTGCGCCCTACATGACGATGTGGCTGCCCGTGGGGAAGGATACCGCGTCCGGCGACGGAGCGACGACGGAGTCAAATGGCCGCTATTTCGTGACGACGGAACTGGGGGTGCAGATTTTCGATCCTGCGGGCCGTCTGGCCGGAATCATCGCCAAGCCGTCACCGGAAGCAAAGGTCGTCAGTGTCGAGTTCGCCGGGAAAGACCGCGACATTCTCTACATCGCCGCCGGAGACAAAATTTTCGGGCGCAAAGTGAAGGTGAAGGGTTATTTCTGAGCTCATCCTCATGCGAGCCGCCCCACTTTTTCGTCTCTGTGCCCTGGCATGGTGCGGTACGCTTTTGCCTGCCTGCACCGAGACCATGAGGCTGAAATTCGACTCGGCCTGGGAGACGCTGGACCCGATGGGCCATCGCAGCGAGCATCAGGCGCGCAATTACCCCCGCGGGAAGAGCACCGGCATCAAGCTGCCGGGTGATTGAAGGTCACTTCACGACCTTCCCGCCGAGCGAGAGAATGCGCGCCTTGCCCTTGGCGTCCTCCGCCTCGGCGATCTGCTTGTTGGCGACGTACATTTGCGAGAGGGCCGTCCAAGCGAGCAGATCGTTCGGCTGGAGCGTGGTGGCCATCAAACCGGCGCCGATGGCCTCCTTGATCTCGCCGCTGCGCAGCAGTGCCATGCCGAGGGCGTGCCAGCCGTCGAAAAAGTCCGGCTGTAACTCGACACAGCGCCGGTAGAGGGTGATGGCCTCGGTCAATTCGCCGAGAGCGACGTGGCCGCTGGCCTCATCGAACAGCTCCTCGACCGTGGCGGCGGGTTCGCTCATGCCGGGCGGATTTAGGAGGAGGCGGCGAGCTTGTTCACGACCTTTGCCTCGTCGTGTTTCTTCTTGAACCAGGCCTGGAAGAGGCTCATGCGCTCCTGCTGGGAGAGGGACTCCGCCTGGCTTTGGCGGCGGTCGGCTCCATCGGGGCGTTTGCGCAGTTCCTTCGCGCTGACGTAGATGAGAAGCGTGCCTTTGTCGTAATCGACGGCCTTGGAGACGCTGCCTGGAGCGGTCTGGCCGGCCTCGCGGGCGATGAGGAAGGCGTTTGGCACTTCCTGCGGAGGTGCGCCGACATCGATGTCCGGCAGGGCTTCCAGCGTGAGCTTCTTGTCCTTCACGAGGTCCTCGATCTTCTTGCCGGCCTTCAAGCCTTCGTTCAGGGCGGTGCGGGCCTCGTTCACGGCCTTCGAGCGCGCCTCGTCTGCCTTCTGGCCGATGAGCACTTCTTTGATCTTGTCTTTCACTTCGGCGAGTTCCTGCTGCTTGGGCTCCTCGACCTTGGTCACTTCGAAGACATACCAGCCGTTCGTGCCCTCAACGGCCTCCGCCGGTGTTTTGCTGTCCTTGGCGCGGGCGAAGATCATTTCGACGAGGCTGCCTTCGGCTTTGAGCGCTTCCGGCGGCTCGGCCTGGGAGAAGGCGGCGAGAGTTTCGACTTTGGCTCCTGTCTGCTTCGCGGCTTCCTGGAAGCTCTTCTTCTGCTTCATGGTCAGGTCGTTGAAGGTGTTCACGCGCTGCACCTGCTCGTTCTGCGCTTTCTGGCGTTCTTCGAGGGGCTTTTTGTCGAGATCCTTTGGATTTTCGAAGACCACGTAGCTCACGGCGCGCTTCTCGACGGTCTTGTAGTTCTCCTTGTTCTCCTCGTAGTACTTTTTGATCTCGTCGTCGGTGACGGTGGCGGTTTTTTTGAAGGTCTCGGTCTCGAAGACGATCTTCGAGCCCTTGAAGGTGTGGTTGGAACTGGCGTATTGCTTTTCGGCGGCGAGCGGGGACGCGGTGTAGCTCTCGGTCACGATTTCCTGCAGTTTTTGCAGGCCGATGGTGTCCTTCATGATGCCGAGCAGGTCTTTTGACTCGAAGCCCTGGGAGTTGGCGAGCTCCTCCAGGCGTTGGGCCCGGGTGATCTCAAACTTGCCGTTCTCCTGGAGGGAGGGGAGTTTTTCGAGAGCGGCGCGAGCCTCGTCGTCACTGGCGCGGATGCCCAACTCGTCCATGAGGTGGCGTGCGATGAAGAGGTTGACGAGACGGTCCAGTCCGCCGCCGCCAAAGCCGCCGTCAGACGAGAGCATCATGAGCATGGAGGGCAGCTCATAGGCCTGCATGTAAAACTGCGCGATCTGGAGGGAGGTGTTCGCGCGCTGCACGTCGGCGATGGTGTATTCCTTCCCAAACACGGTGAGCGCATGGTCGGTGGGCAGCGCTTTCTTCTCGTAGCCTGCGTCAGTCCGCCAGCCGCCCCAGACGGAGAAAGAGATGATGATGATGATCGTCAGCGTGATGAGGAAGGCGCCACGATGGCGGCGGAAAAATTCGAGCATGGTCGTGCGGGCGGTTGAAGGGCGCGCAATAAGGCGCTCCATGCTCCGGCGGCAACCGGAAAAAGCCGCCTCAAACGGTGTTTCACCTCCTGCGGCACTCAGCTTGACATTTCATGCGCCCGGCACACTTCATGCGCTCCTTTTCTCCCGCAGTCCGCTCAAATCCCCCATGCCCAAGGCTCCCACGAAACGCTACTGGACCGTTCGCTCCTCCTCCATCCACAACCGCGGCATCTTCGCCCGCTGTGACATTCCCAACGATTCGCCGATCATCGAATATGTCGGCGAGAAGATCACCAAGGCCGAGTCAAGGCGCCGCGGGGACGCCCTGATCGACAAATCCAAGAAGACCGGCTGCGCCGCGGTCTATGTCTTCACCCTGAACCAGCGTTACGACATCGACGGTGCGAAAGGGCGCAATCCGGCGCGCTACATCAATCACTCCTGCGATCCGAACTGCGAGGCCTACATCATCCGCGGGCGCATCTGGATTTATTCCCTGCGTGAGATCAAGGCAGGCGAGGAGCTGACCTACAACTACGGATTCGACGTGGACACCTGGGACGAGCATCCGTGCCGCTGCGGCTCGAAGCGTTGCGTCGGCTTCATTGTGGAGGAGAAACAGTGGCCGAAGCTGCTGAAGAAGCTGCAAAAGGTCGAACAAGACGCCAAGAAAGGCAAACTCAAGCTGAACGGTCACGCGAACGGTGCCACGAAGCCCGTGGTGAGTGCCAGGAAGTGCGCTTGAAGTGAATTCACACCCGCCGCTTCTCGCGCTCGGTGGCGCGGGCGGCGGCGCTGCTTTGAAAGTGCGTGATGGCGGCGGCCAGCGCGTCGGCGGCATCGGCCGGTGGTGTCTCGCGTAGGTGCAGTTGCGCGCGAATCATGAAGGCCACCTGGTCTTTCTGCGCGGCACCGCGGCCCACGGCGGCCTGCTTGATCTCACGCGGCGCGTATTCGTAGATCGGCAGGCCGTGCTCCGCGGCGGAGATCAAACACGCGCCACGCGCCGTGCCGAGCACGATCGCGGTCTTGAAGCTCTGCACAAAGATCGTGGACTCGATGGCGCACACCGTCGGCGCATGCTGCTTGATCACATCGTTCAAGCCTTCGCGGATGGCCACGAGGCAGCCGGAGGGCAGCAGCGCGGGCTTGTTGTGGATCACGCCCCAGGCCACGGCCTTCAAGGTGCCTCCGCTGTTCTCCACCACTGCCCAGCCGGTTTTCCGGAGCGCCGGGTCGATGGCGAGCACGCGCTCGACCCCGGCGGGGCCGTTGTCCTCCTGCTCACGGCGGATGATTCGGGCCATCAGCGGCGTGGGTTCGAGCCGCCTCCGCCGAGACGGAAGAGTTGATCGACCGAGATGGCGCCCGATCCAAACAGCAGCAGGGTGACGGTGATGAAAAGATACAGCCACGCGGACTCCACCATCGGCGATCCCGCCTTTTGCAGCAGCACCAGCGCGGTGATGACGACCGGCAGGAAAAACACCGCGAACAAGCGTGTGAGGAAGCCGCTGATCCAACTGAACGCGACCCCCAGGACGATCACGGCGGTGAGCGGTGCCAGCAGGTGCGCGTATGGCAGGCCGGCCTCATGAAATGCGGGCACCCAGGCCCACGGCTGCTCCTTCCAGAAGAAACGATACGCCTCCAGCGCTCCGCTGAAGGCATGCCGGGTCATCAGCAGCACCCCGGTGCCGATGCGCAGCACGGCCACGGTCTTGAACAACGAGCTAAGCGGGTTTTCCGCCGCCGCGGGATTGCCTCCGATGTGTTCGATCATGGCGTGAGGGTCAAATGTCCGGGGAAAGGGTGATGATGTCTCCCGCCTGCGGGCTCCACAGGTGGTCCGCTGATTCGAGGGAGGCAAAGAAGCGACGCTGGCCGGCGCGGGAGATGTAGATGCCGCGGTTGGTGGAGCCGGGCTTGCGGCCGCCGGCACTTTCCACCGCCTGCCGCACGGTCAGTTCCTGAAATGCGGGGATGAACACGGGATCACGCACATCGCCGTCGATGGCGATGACCGGTGTGTTTTCCACCGAGACGATCTGCACGGTGATGGGCCGCGTGTTGCGTCCCGCCACGCGGAACACGGAGGCGATGGAGTTGGCCGCCTGCGGCAGCTTCTGGCCGCCGACACGGGCCGTGCCCGTTTGGCCGAGCGGCAGCAGCCCCTCTGAGTTCACCATGACGATGCCGCGGTAGATCCGTTCCGGGTCGCGGGCTCCTTCGTAAACCTCAAGCCGCAGCGTGTGGCCGAAGCCGAGGGATTGTTGCGTGGAGAAGGGCACCTCGGGGTCCTCGGAGCCTTCCGTGTCCCGCTCCGGCAGCCCCGGAATGATCTTTGCGATGGTGTTCATGCTCGGCAGGCCCAGCTTGGGCAGCTTCGGCACCGGAATCTTCTGGATCAGACCGCAGCCAGCCAGCAGCAGCGGCGCGGAGGCGGTCAACAACAGGACGAAATGAGGACGCGGCATGGTCAGACAGGAAAAAGAGGTTGCCCATCATGGCGGCACGGGATGCGATGGCAAGGAGGTTTCGCCGCATCGGCGGAACGCGTTCATTTCCTTACGAGCTCGATGCCTTTGAGCCGGAAAAGCTGCTCGCGCTCCGGGACTTCGACGGCGCTGAGGCGCAGGCGGTGGATGCCGGGCTGCTTGATCTCGACGGTGCTGATGATGCAGGAATTGTGCTCTTGCGCGTTACCGTCGCGCACGCGGGGGCGCTCTTTCCACCCCCCGGTAGCTACAGTCACACGGGCTAGACGGGGCATGCTGTGGATCGATTCGTTCTCGCGGAGCCTTGTGATCTTTCTGTGCAACCACCAAGGCACCGACGACAAGGACACACGTCCGGAAGTTGATCGTCTGCATCATCGCTTCTCGATGCCCTCTGCCGAGGTGGTGAGGGCTTTTGATTTCAAGACGGTGCCAGCTCAGCCGAAGAAGCATTGAGTGGGAGTCCACAGCTTTTCTCTCGTGCTTTCCTGTCCGTTGAACGGTGGAAGGACCTCGCGACGTTGAATCAGCCGCGTTCCGCGTTCTTGAATCGAAACCATCGCTCCCCGCCCATGATCATTCCTCGAATCCTCGTTCTTCTCGCCGCCCTGGCTCTCCCCGCAGTCGCCCAGAAGGCGAAGGAGAAGAAGCCAGACCGGCCACAGCCGCCGACGCGGTCTTTCGATGCTCCGGGCGCGCCGGCGTTCATCCGGCTGGATGGCAAGCCTGGCGTGAATCCCCCGGTGGACAAGGAGGGGGATTATGTCGTGGGGCCGGAGTATGTCACGGCTCCGGAGGCGAAGGGTGCCGAAGGCGTGCCGCAGGGCAGGGTGATGCAGTTCACGATGGAGTCGAAGGACTGCAAGCTCTTCAATCCCGGCATCGCGCGCGATGTTTTCGGCACGGTCGATCCGAACAACCCGAAGACGCTCATCGTGGAGACGCATCCCATTGACTACACGCGCCACATCACGGTCTATGTGCCCGCGCAATACGTCGCGGGCAGCGAGGCACCGTTCATCGTCGGGCATGACGGTCCGCGTGGAAAGCCGGACATGACGTTGCCGCGCATTCTGGACAACCTGATCGCGCAGAAGCGTGTGCCGGTGCAGGTCGCCATCCTGATCTCCAGCGGCGGCGGCGATGCGCAGGGGCACGAGCGCGGGCGCGAGTATGACACGATGTCCGGCCTGTACGCGACCTTCATCGAGAACGAGGTGCTGCCGCTCGTGGAGAAAAACGCGGGCGTGAAGCTCACCAAGGATCCCGAAGGCCGCGCCACGATGGGCAGCAGCTCCGGCGGCTCCTGCGCGCTGGCGATGGCGTGGTATCGCAATGATCTGTATCACCGCGTGCTGACCACCTCCGGGACCTTTGTGAACCAGCAGTGGCCCTTCAATCCCGAGACGCCCGGCGGTGCCTGGGATTTTCATGACAAACTGATCCCGCAGAGCCCGGTGAAGCCGATCCGTATTTGGATGGCCGTCGGCGACCGCGATCTGCTGAATCCAAACGTGATGCGCGACGGCATGCACGACTGGGTGGAGGCAAACCATCGCATGGCGAAGGTGCTGAAGGCCAAGGGCTACCACTATCAATACGTCTATTGCCTCAACGCCGGCCACGGCATCGGCAACGCGAGGGCCCAGCTGCTGCCGCAGGCGCTGGAATGGCTGTGGCAGGGGTATTCCGTTGCGAAAGCGAAGTGACTTCCGCGAAACCTGCCCGATTCATTCACATCATCCCCCGACCACCATGCTTTTATTCCGCTTTCCCGCCCTGGCTTTCGCCGTCGTCTTGATTGCTTTACAAGCTCCTGCTGCTGACGATTTGAAAAAGATCGCCGCCGATCTCGATGGTTATCGTTTTGAGTTCCCATGCCGTGATCCCATGCCGGAGAATCCGAAACCCGGCGCGGACGGCATCTCGGCGCGGATGACGGATGATCCGAAGACCAATGACAAGTTCACCGACACCAAGAAGTTCGGTGGCGAGGCAGGGAAGCGCTACAAGGTGACCCTGCGTGTGCGCGGCGTGGTGGAGCCGATGATGTACAAGGACGGCCGGCAGGTGGGCGAGCGCTTCTACATCGGCGGTGTGCCGAACAACAAGACCTACAACATCTACCAGCTCATGGTTTCCTCCCCGGCGCAGCACTTTTTCTTCAACCGCGACGACAAGGTGGGCCACCGCATCTTCATCATCGACTACACCGCCACCATCGAGATTGATGGCGGCGCCACGATCACCCTGCACGGCGACGGCCAGAACGGCCACATGATCACCAACTTCTCGAAGTTAGTCGTTCCCGAGATCGCGCCAGCGCCGAAGCCCTTCAACGGCCAGTTCATCCAGCTTAATGTGATCGACGTGGAGGAGCTGAAATGAGGACTTGCATTGTTTACTGTGGCCTCGTGGCCGTGGTGCTGACTCTGTCGGGCTGCGGTGCGCAGTGGGGGCTGACTGAGCCTGGCTACGGCTATCCGGGAGCTCTGGCGGCTCATGCGCCGCGATTGGGAGTCACCCACAACTACACTTATTTTCCCCGCTACGAGGCCTACTACCATCATCCCACGCGGCAGTTTCATTATCCCGACGGCGAGACGTGGAAGATACAGCCGAAGCTGCCAAATGCGGAGGCGCGGGACGTGTTCTCAACGCCTGGCGTGTCTTTCTGTTTTGACCAGGCGCCGTCGGATTATCACTGGATGGTGAAGCGGGCTTATCCGCCGTCGTGGAGTCCTGGGACGGGTCGCAACAAAGATATGCAGGCGTGGGGGCGCAGCGGATGGGACATCGAGCGCCGCTGATACTCATTCCCGATTGCCAGCGCGGCATGAACCGCTAGCCTCGCGCCCATGGAACGTCTCATCTGCCTCCTGGGTCTCGCTGTCTTCGTGGCGCTGGCCTGGACGCTTTCGGAAAAGCGCCGTTTGTTTCCGTGGCGCATCGTTTTGACCGGGCTGGGACTGCAATTCATCCTCGGCACCCTCATTCTGCGCACGGACGGCGGGCGTGGCTTCTTTGTCTTCCTCGACAAGGCCTTTCGCAAGCTGCTCGGCTTTGCGGACGAGGGCATCGGCTTCGTCTTCGGCCCGCTGGGCAGCGGCACGACCCTGCGAGCGGCGTTTGGTGAGAACAACGGGGCCGTCGTCGCGCTCATCATCACCGGCAGCATCATCCTTGTGTCCGCGCTTTCCTCGCTGCTCTACCACTACGGCGTGCTTCAGATCATCGTCAAAGGCGCGGCCTGGGTGATGCGCCGCGTCATGCGCACCAGCGGCAGTGAAACCCTGGCCGCAGCCGCGAACATCTTCATGGGACAAACGGAAGCCCCGCTCGTAATCAAGCCCTACCTCGCCCGCATGACGCGCAGCGAGCTCATGTGCCTCATGGTCGGCGGGATGGCGACGATCGCCGGTGGCGTGCTCGCGGCCTACGTCTCCTTCGGCGTTTCCGCCGGTCACCTTTTGACCGCCTCCGTGATGAGCGCGCCGGCCGCCATGATGATGGCCAAAATCATCCTCCCCGAAACCGAGGAAAGTGAAACGGCCCATGGCGCTCACAAGCCAGTCGAGCGCGAGACCGTCAACGGCATTGACGCTCTCTGCCACGGTGCGAGCGATGGCATGAAGCTCGCCATCAACGTCATGGCCATGCTCATCGCCTTCGTCGCCGTCGTCGCGCTGGCGAACTACCTCCTCTCCCTCGGCCTGCGAGTGTGCGGTCAAAACGTGCCGCAGCCCTTGCAGCTCGCGCTCGGCTGGCTCAACGCCCCCTGCGCCTGGCTCATGGGCGTGCCGTGGCAGGATTGCGAGAAGGTCGGTGCGCTGCTCGGCGAGCGCGTTGTGCTGAATGAATTCCTCGCCTACCTGCACCTCGGATCAGACATCAAGACAGGCTCGATCGCACCACGCAGTGCGGAAATCACCACGTATGCGCTGTGCGGCTTCGCGAACTTTGCCAGCATCGCCATCCAGATTGGCGGCATCGGCGCGCTGGTGCCCCAGCGGCGAGGCGAGCTGGCCAAGCTCGGCCTGAAGGCCATGATCGGCGGACTTCTGGCCTGCTACTGCACGGCTTGTGTTGCCGGGATGCTGCTGTGATGCAAAGAATGCAATCGCATGCCCGACCTCAACGGCCTTCACGTCTCCGACCTGCGTTTCGCCTATCCTGGTGACGCTTTTCGTTTGCACGTGCCGCTGCTGGAACTGGCGGAGGGAAAAGCTCTAGCACTCGCCGGGCCTAGCGGGGCAGGGAAGTCCACCTTGGTGCGCTTGCTCACCGGTCTGCTCCCGCCAACGGCTGGACAAGTCCGCCTCGGTTCGGCGCAAATCGACACGCTGAATCACGAACAACGCCGCGCCTTCCGCCTCCAGAATATCGGCCTCGTCTTTCAGGACTTCGCGCTGCTCGATTACCTCACCGTTGCCGAGAACATCCTGCTGCCGCATCAATTCCGTGGTGATGCGGGCACTCCCGCCTGCACGAAGGCTCACGATCTCGCCACACGCCTCCAAATCGCCCAATACCTCGGCAAACGCGTCGCACAGCTCTCCCAAGGCGAGCGCCAGCGCGTGGCCGTGGCCCGCGCGCTGGTGCATGAGCCGCGGTTCATCTTTGCCGACGAACCGACCGCGTCGCTGGACCCATCCCGTGGCCGCATCGTCGTCGATCTCATGATCGAGGACGCCCGCGCCCGCGGCGCGTGCCTCGTTATGGTCACGCACGATCCCAATCTGCTGCCGTTGTTCGACCAAACCGTGCGCATGGAGGACTTCGCCGCCGCATGAGCGCCGCCTTTCATCTCGCGGCTCGTTATGTCCTGCGGCATCGCTTTCAAAGCTCGCTGCTCGCGGGCGCGCTCGGCCTTGTCTTCGCCCTGCCGCTTTGTCTGCGCGTCCTAATCGAGCACGCGCAGCGCGAATTGCGCGCCCGTGCCGCCGCCACTCCGCAGATCGTCGGCACACGTGGCAGCGCGCTCGACCTCATGATGACCGCGCTGTATTTCAAGCGCGAGAACCTGACCCCGCTTCCATTCGGCGTGCTGGCCGAGCTTCGGCGCAATGCGGACGCCGCAGCCATTCCGCTGCACGTTCGGTTTGCTGCCCAGGACGCGCCGATCGTAGCCACGGAGCTCGATTACTTCCCGTTTCGCGGTTTGCGCCTCGCCTCCGGCAAGCAAATTGCCCGCCTCGGCGATTGTGTTGTCGGCGCGAGCCTTGCCCGGAAGCGCGGGCTTCAGCCCGGGGGGCATGTTTTCTCGACGCCGGAACTCGCATTCGACATGGCGGGTGTTTACCCGCTGAAGATGCGCATCACCGGTGTTCTGGCCGCGAACGGCACACCCGATGATGACGCGATCTTTGTCGATTTGAAGACCGCCTGGCTCATCGAGGGCCGCTCCCACGGCCATGACGATCTGAAGAAGGACGAGTCGGTCGTGTTGAAACAGGAGGAGCACAACATCGTGGGCAATGCTGCCGTGCGGATGTTTAACGAGGTCACTGACGCCAACATCTCCTCCTTCCATTTTCATGGCGACATCTCCGCCTATCCGATCAGCGCCGTGATCGTGCTTCCGAAGGACGCGAAAGCCGAGGCGCTGCTTGCCGGACAGTTCGCCCGTTCCAAAGACCAGCAGCTCATTCGTCCGCGCGATGAGATCGAGGCGCTGCTCGCCCAGCTCGTGCGCCTTGAGGGGTTCGCCGCCAGCGCCCTGCTCCTGACCGCCACCGCAGCGCTGCTCGTCACCGCGCTCGTTTTTGCGCTCTCCTTCCGCCTGCGGCTGCGTGAATTCAAAACGCTGGAAGATGTCGGCGTGTCCCGCGCATCTTTGATCACTGTCAAAGTGCTCGAAATCACCTTCATCGGTCTCGCCGCCGTGCTGATCGGCCTGTTATTGCTGTCCTTGGCCTCCTTTGCCGCGCCGCACCTGCTGCGCATGGCGCTTTGATTCATTCCCGCATGTCCCACGCTCAAGACTCTCTCGACGCACTCATCTACGCCCTTGATGTCAATCCTGAAATCGGCGCGGAAGGCCGCGTGCTGTTCCTGCGCGCCCGGGAGCATCCCGCGCTGGATCATTTCACCGGACGTCTCACCTGCCAGCAGAGCTGGAAACCTCATGCTGACGAACTCGAGGCGGCCGGGCGTCGTGTCGAGCGCGAGGTGAACGGGAAATACGACCTCGTCATGCTGCTGCCTGATCCGCAGCGTGACCTCATGGTGGCTGATCTGGCCCGTGGCCACGATCATCTCGCCCCTGGCGGCATTCTGCTGGTCTCCCAGCACAACGACGCGGGCGGCAAACGCTGCCAGCAGCATCTCGTGGAAGCTGCTGGCGAGGTGCAGGCCATGTCCAAGCATCACAGCCGTGTGTTCTGGGCCATCAAAGACGAGACCAAGCCTTGGAAGGCCGAACTGCTCGAACAGTGGCGGCAGGGCGCGGCGATGCGGCGCGTGCTTGATGGTAAATTCTGGTCGCGGCCGGGTTTGTTCAGTTGGAACCGCATTGACGAAGGCTCCGCATTGCTCGTGAAGCACCTGCCGGCGACCTTGAAGGGCAATGTGGCTGACCTCGGCTGCGGCTGGGGCTATTTGAGCGATCATTTGCTGCGCAACTGCCACGACATCGACACGCTCGACATTTACGACGCGGATTCCGACTGCTTCGAGTGCATCCGACGCAATCTCGGCGTCATCCCGACTCGCATCAAAGCCAAGCCCCATTGGCAGGATGTGACCGCAGGCATCGGCAGCACTCGTTTTGACGTCATCGTGATGAACCCGCCCTTCCACGAAGGCAAGCACGCAGATGCGCTCATCGGCTTGAAGTTCATTGCCACCGCCGCACAGGCCTTGCGCACGAACGGGGAACTGTGGCTCGTCGCCAACCGCCAGTTGCCGTATGAGAACCTCTTGAACGAGACGTTCGCCCACGTCGAAAAGATCGACGAAAACGGCGCCTTCAAGGTCATCCACGCCACCCGCCCGAAGGTGAAACACACCTTCGAGCATCGTCACAAAAAGCGACGCTAAAATGAAGGCACAAACCGTTTGCAAAGCGGGGGCGGGCCGCCATAATCGCGCCCTCATCGAAAGATGGGTAGGTACCCAAGCGGCCAACGGGGGCAGACTGTAAATCTGCTGACTTACGTCTACGCTGGTTCGAATCCAGCCCTGCCCACCACTTTCATAATGAGTAAGTTGTGAGAGAAAAGCCCTCCGGAAACGGCGGGCTTCTTTTTTGGATGTGCTCAGAATGTGCTCACTGTGTCTGCCCGCTTCTTTGTTCGGGCTATATATCTCCAGCCTGTGCTCTCAATAACTTGTGGCTCGTGCAATTCCCCCGCCATCCGCGTTATACAAACTTGAGAGGCGGGCTTTATGCCCGTCAATTATTCACCCACCATGCCACGGCGAACGCATTATTCGCCCTGCATCGACCGGGTCATCGTCTGCGCGTTGTACCATGAGGGCCAGCCGCTTCGCCTTCCCATGACACCGATGCCCACGCCCTCATCATCCGTGCGACCGATGTGAATGTGTGCTCCAACCGGTTGATCCCGGAAGTGCTTCATGAATGGCGAGAGCCGCGTCATGAGGTATTTGAGGGGTGTAACGTCTGGAGCCTTTTCAACGCGTTCACGGAGTCCCTGAAGGACGGAAACCTGGCCGAATTGCCCAAACGCACCGAAGCTCTCCACTGCCTTCTGGACACTCACGTCGGCTTGTCCGCGTGAAAAGCGAAGCTCCTCTTCTTGGAAGGGGGGCTTTTCTTTAGCTGGTGGTCATGATTAGCGATGCCGCACTTCAAGATGCCTGTGGCATTCACTAGGGCGTGTTTTAAAATTGTACAGATAGAGCAACTGGTGTAGCGAGAAGAATGGAATTACATCCAAGCTATCAGTTGGCGGTGCCCAAGCTGGCCCGTGTTATAAGAGCCATAGATTCCTAAATA
>NZ_JBIIHA010000028.1:0-68635 GCF_044236155.1 Prosthecobacter sp. | reverse complement strand
CCCGTGCTCTCCAAGAGTGGCGTGAACGCAAGGCGTTCAGCCAGCGGGATGCGGCGGAGTTCCTCGGCATCAGCAAACGCACCCTGGAAAACTGGGAGCAGGAGCGAGCCACGCCGCGTGGCTATGCGGTGGTGGCGCTACTACAACTCATCGACTCGCCCGCCCAAATCCAACCCTCCACCCATCGTAAGACGCGATTAACGTTGCATCTCGTTGCGCAACGAAGTCGCGGGTGACTAAGGCTCGCGAGCCTCCACCCCGAATCGTGCATGCAACGCGGCACGCACCGCATCCACATCAAAGAGATGCATTCGGGGACTGGTGGCGAGGTAAGGAATAATTCGCTGCGCCACCCAGTTGTCGATGGTTCGTGAACTGACTCCCAAGAGGGCAGCCAAGGGCTTCTTTTTCAGCAGGGGTGATGGAGCATTGAGTGTTGGGTTCATACAGGGATTCGCATGTCAAAGCGTGGATGTGCAGGTTTTAGGCATGATGCCGAACCACTGGGCAGCAGCCTCCTTGGTCACCAGTTCTCGGTAATGCTTGAAGATAATTGTCGGAGAGTTTCCCGCCTCCAGCGCGACTTGGGCAGCGCTCTGCACCACGGCGATCCGATAACTGATGTAGGAGTGACGTAGGGCATTGTGCGGCCACTCCAACCCCAAGCTTTTGGCAAGTTTAGTGATTTTCACGAACACGACCTTCTCCGGCACTACCAACCCCTGTCGCTCCAAGGGAGACAACCACGCCGCGAGATTGTCGCTGATGGGCACGATGCGCCGCGATGCTGTCTTGGCCTGCCCGGCTCGCAATTCAATGATCCTGCGCCCCAAGTCCACCGCACTCCAATCTAGGCGGGCAATTTCCGCTGCGCGCAGCCCCGCAAAAGCACCAATAGCAAGCACCGGAATGAGTGCAGCCGGAGCCGCTCTCATCAACAACTCAAACTCCTCAGGCTTAAAGATGCCAACATCAGTGTCCCCCTGCTTGCGATGCTTGAGTTCCTCGGCTGCCGTCGGCTCACGCTTCGGCAAGTAGCCGCTTTGCCGAGCGTAACCAAACAGCAGTTTAACCCGTTTGAGCCGGTTGTTGCGCGTCACGGCTGAGTAATCTCCCGAACGCAACCAAGCAGCAATTTGCTGAGTGGTCACTCTGGCGATTTCACCCGGCAAAGCCTGACCAAATTGTTTGAGGATACTCTGCAGTGATTTCAGGTAATGCGTGCTCATGCGGTCCTGCTTTTTAGCAGCAAGAAATTCCTCGATCACCCTTGATATCAACACCCCTGTTGTGAATCCTTTGGACCTGCGGACGTGCTCATCGACCGAAGTAATCAAGGATGTTTCACCCAGCTTGCGACGGCACTGCACATACTCCTCCACTGCGGTAACCAGAGGCAGCCCAAAGGGTTCAAGCATGGCGCACACAACTCGGAACGCCTCGCGGTCTTGCGGGCGGAGATCATTGTCCGAACTCATGCCCCGCTGGATGTTGAGAGCCAGTAGTCGCGCCTCCTCCTTGGCTGCATTTAGGCTTCCAAAAGTCCGTCGCATCCTTCTGCCGTCCCGATAGAAAGCCACCGTAAAGCGTTGGGATCCGCGAACATTGCCCCTATAGATGGGCACTGCTGCCGAGCCCTGTTTGACCACAGCGAAAGGTTTGCCTCTGCAGTGAGAGGGGAGAGCCGGATTTGTCGTGCTTTTGTCATGCATAACACCTGCCGTAGTGTCAATTGCGGAAGGTGTTTGTGCTCCAGAAGCCTGTAAAATGGGCGTTCCAGCCCCATTTAGAGCTTTGATTGCTGTCGTTTGTTCGTAGTCCTGTGCGGACCACTTTGCTGACGCATCAAAGACAGACGTGGAGTCGCGAGTGCGTTGACCCAGCCTCATGAACCGCCGCTCCTTTTTCAAGCACACTGCCGCTTATGTTTCCGCGCCTGCCATTTTGAGCGCGAGGTCGCCGAACTCGATGTTTCAGGTGGCGTCGATTGGGGTTGGCGGGATGGGCGGGAACACGATGATGAGTGTGCTGCAGCATCCGAAGGTCCGGATCGTGGGGATGTGTGATGTGGATGCGAAGACGCTGGCGCTGGCGACGAAGGGCATGTCATCGCGGCGAAAAGAGCTTCAAGATCCGGCGGCGAAGGAGCGGCTCGAGGGCACGGCGACGTTTCGCGATTATCGCGAGATGATCGCGAAGCTGGGTGGTTCGGTGGATGCGGTCACGATCGGCACGCCAGATCACATGCATGCGGCACAGGCGGTGACGGCGTTGCGGGCGAAGAAGCATGTGTACCTGCAAAAGCCGCTCACGCATCATTTGCACGAGGCGCGGATTTTGAGCGCGGAGGCGGCGAAGGCGGGTGTGACGACGCAGATGGGCACACAGGGGCATTCGAGCATCGAAACCTCACTGGCGGTCGATTTGATCAAGAGCGAGGCCATCGGGAAGGTGAAGGAGGTGATCTGCTGGGAGAATAAGAAGGCGAGCTGGTGGCCGAAGGTCACGCAGCGCAAGGCGGAGGCCGATCCGGTGCCGGCGAATGTGGATTGGAACCTGTGGCTCGGCGTGGCGAACGAGGTGCCCTTCCTCGAAGGGGCGTATCATCCGTCGATGTGGCGCTCGTGGGCGGATTTTGGTGTCGGCATGATGGGGGACATGGGCTGTCACTACTTTGACGTGGTGTTTGCCTGCCTCGGACTCGCCGCACCGAAGCGCGTGCGTTGCCTCGACGAGGGCAGCAAGGGCGATTTGTATGCGATGAAGCGCCATCTGGAGCTCGAATTTCCCGGCACGCCGCTCACGGCGGGCGACACGATCAAGATGACCTGGACCGACGGCGGCTACGACTATGACAAGCGTGTCATCAAGCCCAGCGTGCTCACCAAAGACACGCCGAGCGGCATTTTCTTCATTGGCGAGAGCGGCGGCATCTTTAAACCGCACAGCCAGCGCCCGTGGCTGGTGCCAGAGGCGAATTTCACGGGCTTCACCTACCCGAAGACACGCATCGCGAATCATTACACCGACTGGGTGGACGCGTGCATGAAGGGCGAAAAAGCCACCACCGATCTGCCGAGCTATGGCTGCCCGGTGACGGAGGCCGTTTTGCTCGGCGTGCTCTCCGAGCGAAATCCGGGCGACTGGATCGAATGGGATGCCGCGGCGGGGAAAATCGCCAACAAACCCGAACTCAATGCCCAGCTCACGCGGAAGTATCGCGACGGGTGGAGGGTCGAGGGGCTGGGGTGAGGGTTTATTAACATCCCCGTATCAAGAGCAATTCTCAGCGCAAGTTGTGCATTGCCGGGGTTGCGCGCCGCGACAGTCGCCGTAGCATGCGGTCGTCTCATGAGCGCGCACGAGCACAAACCAGACTCACGTCTGAAGCAGGCGGAGAAAATCGCCACCCACCCGGAGCAGTACAAAGTCTGTGAAGGCTGCGGTTCCATCGTGGTGACGCGTGCCATCACCTGCCCGAGCTGCCATGCCTACATGTTCGACAACACCCCCGTGCGCGTGATCGCGCAGGCGAAAGAACTGGCGCTGCGTGCCGCGAATTCCGTACTCGCTTCGGACTTGTCGTAGATTCGACTGGGAATCCTGTTTCGGTTGCAGTCGAAGCCACGATCAACGTTGCGGCATCTCACTGCCTGTTTCTCCCCGCAGCAGTTTTCCAAGCATTCCAGTGAGCCAGAGGTAATGATCATCGGGCAGATCTGGTTCTGCAAGAAACAGGCTCGCGCCGACAGGCGGTTGGTTTTCGTTTTTGAAAATGGCCGTGCCTTCATCCAGTTCGTCAAACATCGCGACATAGAGCATCTGCGAGCCAGCTTGCTTGGCGGCGAGCGCCTGTGACCAGAGGAATTCGCCCCCACGCCGCGGAATCGCGTCGAATTTCGCCTCCTGTCCGCGTGACTTGGAGAGATTGGTCCAGCTAAAGCCGGGAAAGATCACGGGCAGGTAGTCGATCTTGTGCTCTGCACACCATGCCACGTCGGGCTTCAATGTTTTTTCGATTCGGTTGGCCGCATCCTGTGGTGTGCCGAGCCTGCCCACGGCCCATGGACTGACGATGTCGGCACGGGCGATGAGCTCGTGGAGCTTTGGATCTTTGATGCAGTCATGATCAAGCGTGCGCCAGTAGTAGGGCACGCCGAGCATGATGGCACAGCCGTCATTGTGCAAAAAATTGATCAGACGTGACCATTCATCGAGCATCGGTGCACGGTCGTTGAAGCCGAGGCCCCAAAGGGCGACGAGAGGCTTGCCGTGATGCTTAAAGTAGGCCGAGCCATCGCGGTCGAGACGCTTCTCCGTGATGAGGCGTTTCCAATCGTCGATCACGAGCTGGATGCCGTCTTCTTTGATACCGCTGAGGTCATACATGAGCGTCCAGCCGCGCCCGTTGGCTTTGGCAGCGGACTGGCAGTGGGCCAGCACCTGGTCCATCGGTTCACGGAAACGCCTGTCCCGCGTGGTAGTCGCGAAACGCTGCACGAAGGCACCGTCGATGCCGTAGTCGCGCATCCATTTGAAATGAAGCTGCACAACGGACTCGCGCACGGAGCTGAACACCTCGGCGATGCGACCGTCGGCATGCTTGAAGGGCGTGGCAAAACGGTCCTGCGGCGACAGTTCGCTCACATCCGGCCACATCTCGATGTGCGCGTGCCCAGGCTCGAATTTTCCACCTACCGCGTAGTGATGCCAGCCGTTGTTGCTGCCGTCGCCCTCGCAGCGGAACCAGCCCTGATAGCCACAGACGACTTTGCCGATGAGCGTGCTGGTATCGACGGACTGGGCTTGAACGACACAGGTGAAGATGACGAGCAGTTTGAGGAAGCGGATCATGCGGTGATGTTTTCGTTGACGGATGCGACGCGTCAAGATGTGATGCTACCCGCATGAAACGACGCGCTTTTGTGGGTTCGCTGGCCGGATGGCCGGTCTTTGCGACCACGCCAGAGAAATCCGAGGCGGCGACGATTCGTGGCATCGCGGAGGGATTTCTGCGTGAGCATGGCATCCAGGGCATGAGCATCGCCTATGGCCGGGATGGGATGATCGAATTCGAGCAGGGCTATGGCTTCGCGGATGCAGAGCGCAAGGAAGCAGTCACGCCGGAGCACCGCTTTCGCATCGCCAGCATCTCCAAGCCGATCACAGCCACGGCGGTCATGATGTATGTCGAGAAAGGGCTGCTCAAACTCGACAGCAAGGTTTTCGGCCCGCGGGGCATCCTTGGCGGCGATCACAGCGGGGATGTGGCCGCCATCACGATTGATAACCTGCTCACGCACACCAGCGGCGGCTGGGCGAACGACAAGCAGGACCCCATGTTCAAAAGTCCGGCGATGAAACACGATGAACTCATCGCCTGGACGCTGGCGAATCAGAAACAGACACACAAGCCGGGCGAGCACTTCGCGTATTCGAACTTCGGCTACTGCGTGCTCGGTCGCGTCCTCGAAAAAGTGACCGGCAAGCCGTATGCGGAGCACATCCGCGATGCGATTTTCTCGAAATGCGGCATCACGAGCATGCGCATCGCCGGAAACACGCTCGGTGACCGCCAACCGCCGGAGGCCGAGTATCTCACCGAGAAGCCCGGCACGGCCTACAGGATGAATGTTAGACGCATGGACTCCCACGGCGGATGGATGGCTACGGCGGGCGATCTGGTGCGATTTGCCTCACAACTGCCACTTCTGCTGAATGAGGAATCGATTCGTGCCATGACCACGCACGGGGTGAGCGCGAGCTATGCCCGCGGCTGGAACGTGAACCAGGTGCCGAGCAGGTGGCACGGCGGCTCGCTTCCCGGCACGACGACGATCTTGGTCCACACCGCCAAAGGCATTTGCTGGGCAGGATTGATGAATGGCCGCAAAGAGGGCACCGGGCTGGCACTGGACAAGCTCATGTGGCAGATGGGCCGTGAGGTGATGGCATTGGGGTTGTGAATGTGATTTTTTCGATTTCCAAATCGTATTCTGCGTCCACTTCTCATTCCCAACCATGACTCCCCAGCAAAAAGCAGAATCTCTCGGCATCACCTTCGCGAAGCAGACTCCCGGCTACCTCAACCTCTGCATCCGCAGCGGCAACCAGTTGATCACCTCCGGCCACGTCAGTGACATGAAAGGCAAGCTGGGCGCCGGTGTCGCGACCGAAGACGGCTACAAGGCGGCAAGGAACTGCGCGGAGAAGATCCTGAACTCGGTTTGGAACACCCACGGCACGCTCGACGGTCTGAAAGTCATCAAGGTGCTCGGCTGCGTGAATTCGACACTCGAATACAGCGACCAGCACCTCGTCATCAACGGTTGCAGCGATCTGTTGCATGAGATCTTCGGCAAGGACGGCGACGGCTATCACGCCCGCAGTGCGTTGGGCTTTGCGCAGCTTCCCACCGGGGCTGCAGTCGAGGTCGAGGCCATCTTTGAGATCAAGGCCTGACGGAATGACAAATGAATGACCAAGCCCGAATGTTTTGACCCACTCGGCATTCGGGCTTCATTCGGATTTCGTCATTTCACCGCTTCGCCGCCCCTTGCGCCCTCTCCCGCGGAAAGCTACTCTGGCGGCCCCCAATGCCCCGCGTCCACATCAAAACCTATGGCTGCCAGATGAACGAGCGCGACACCGAGCAGGTGTCGCAGATGTTCACCGAGCGCGGCTATACCATGACGTCCACCGACACGGACGCCGATGTCGTTTTGATCAACACCTGCTCCGTGCGCGACCAGGCGGAGCAGAAGGCGCTCGGGAAGATGGGCATGGTGCGTCGCCGGCGCATCCCGCTCGTCACCGGCTTCATGGGCTGCATGGCGCAGAGCCGGGGCAGCGAGCTCGTGGACAAGGCCAGTGTCGATCTCGTCGTCGGCACGCAGAAGTATCATCGGGTCGTCGATTACGTCGATGAGATCATCCGCAAGAAGGAGGCCACGCTCATGGACGACGAGCGCTTCTCCATCGTCGATGTCGAGGAAGAGGAAGCCTCGCAGAACACCATCCGCGATCACACTTTAAAAGAAAAGCAGGCCAGCGCCTTCGTGAGCATCATGCAGGGCTGCAACATGAAGTGCACCTTTTGCATCGTCCCTTACACACGCGGCGGCGAACGCGGACGGCCCATCGCCGACATCGTGGAGGAGGTGAAACGCCTCGCCGACCGCGGGGTGAAGGAAGTCACGCTGCTCGGCCAGATCGTGAATCTCTACGGCAGGCACGAATTCCCTGCCGTCGATGGCAAAAGCCCCTTCGTGCAGCTTTTGGAGGCTGTGCACGAGGTCCCCGGCATCCGGCGCATTCGTTTCACCAGCCCGCATCCCATCGGGTATAAGAAGGACCTCATCGAGGCCTTCACCTACCTGCCCAAGCTCGCCGAGCACGTCCACCTGCCGGTGCAAAGCGGCAGCGATGCCATCCTGAAGCGCATGCACCGGCCCTACACCGCCGCGAAGTTCACCGAACTCGTCCAGCGCATCCGCGCCGCGCGTCCCGACATCGCCGTGACCACCGATGTCATCGTCGGCTTCCCCGGCGAGACCGAGGAGAACTACCTGGAGACCCGCAAGCTCTTCGAAGACATCCGTTTCGACAACGCCTTCGTCTTCCGCTACTCCAAACGCCGCGGCACCCCCGCCGCGGAGATGGAAGACGCCCTCCAAGTGCCCGAGAAGGTCAAAGAGGAGCGCAACCAAGACCTCCTCGCCCTCGTCAACAGCATCGCCCTGCCGATGTATGACAAACTCGTCGGCAAAGAGGTCGAGATCCTCTGCGAAGGCCCCAGCAAGACCAACTCCGAACGCCTCACCGGTCGCACCGGCAGCAACCGCATCGTCGTCTTCGACGGCAACCCGGCACGGCACACCGGCGAGATCTTCAAGGTGCGCATCACTGAAGCCGGGCACTTCACGTTGTTTGGGGATGCGGTGCTGCAGGCATGAATGCGAAGGCGCAGATCGAGCTTCGCCCGCTCACCCGCGAGCATGCGGCGTCGTTTTGCAGCCTCGTCATTGCTTTGGCGGAGTTTGAGAAGTTGACGCCGCCGGATACGGCGGCGCAGAGGCGGTTGGTGGAGGATGCCTTGAGTGAAAGGCCGCGCATCGAGGTGTGGCTGGCGTTTGTGGACGAGGCGGCGACGCCGTGCGGCTACCTGATCCTGGTGGAGACGTATTCGAGCTTCCTCGCGCTGCCGACGCTCTACATCGAGGATGTGTTTGTGCTGCCCGAGCATCGCGGCGCGGGTGTGGGCGGCGCTTTGCTGAAAAAAGCGGTGAGCCTGGCCCATGAACGTGGCTGCGGCCGCATGGAGTGGACTGCGCTCGACTGGAACGTAAACGCCCAACGCGTGTATGAGCAGCGCCTCGGCGCGAAACGCATGAGCGAGTGGTTTCTCTACCGCATGACGCGAGAGGACATGAGCCGATACCTGACAGCCAAAGCCGGTTAAAGTGATATCGTCGGGGCGTCGATCAGTGAATAGACCTCCACAGGTTCGGGCTGCCCTTTGACCGGGTGGATGCCGGCGTTCTGGAAGATTTGCAGGCCTTCCGGCCAGCCTTGCAGGAATGGCGCGCCCGCGAGGACCGGCACCTGGAGCTTGCGGGTGAGGCTCTCGATGCGGAAGGTAACATTCACAGCCTCTCCCACGGCAGTATTGTTTCCACGACCCATGGCACCGAGGGCGACATCGCCGATGTTCAAACCGATGTGGCAGTGGACTTCCAAATTCATGTTGTCACGCAGCCATTTGCGCTTGGGGGATTCGCTGGAATCTGGATGGCTGAGAATTCTGGCGGCCTCGGTTGCCTTGGCTCGGGTGGAAGCATCATCACCGATCCAGTAGGCGAAAACGCCATCGCCGATGAACTTGTCGATGATGCCGTCACGCGTCTTGATGACCTGCTCGCACTGGGCATACCATTCTCGCAGCATGGCGGCCACTTCCTCGGCACTAAGCTGGGCGGAGAGCGAGGTGAAGTTTCGCAGGTCTCCGACCAACAGCGTGGCCTTCACGGTCTTCACGGGGAGGGCGATGGTGTGAAGCGACTGCGTGCTGACGTTGTTGGACTCACTCGGCGGACGTTCGTCCTCCTGACTGTCAAAAATGAACATGCTGGTGCCAAACTGAACACGGTCACCATGGCGCAAGGCGCGCGCGGTCGTCACGGCCACATCGTTGACGAAGCTGCCATTCGCACTGCCGAGATCGGACACCCAGAACAGGGCGCCGTCACGCCGGATCGTGGCATGCTGGCGTGACACGCCGCCGTCCAGCAGACGAATGGAAGCATCCGGGCTGCGACCAATCATGTTAAAGTCCTCGAGAGGTATTTCGAGATTCTTTTCCAACGATTTAAGTGTAGCTCCCATGCGGGTAGGTGATGAATATCTTTTTGAAGCAATTTACTCGCCACTAGTCAAGCGCGGGCAGGCACTAGCTACAAGGTTTTTCGCGGGTTCTTTCTTGGACAAAAAAGCACCGTTATGGAACTCAATCCGTTGCTACCGGCGGGTTTTCTTTCGTTCTGACGATATGTTTGCCATGACTATAGGTGTCTCCACTATGCGCCATGCCATCCAGCACTCTCCGCCAACTGATCTTGGGAACTGTTTTGTCAGTCTTATTGGCGGTCGGTCACGCGGAGGCCCATGTGGTGCCAAACATGGTCGTGGAGGCAGATTTTGCGGCGGATGGCGCCTACACCCTGCGCATCAACATGGATCCGCGGACCTTCCTGGCCGCCGATCCTACCACGCTGCCGCCGGTGCCGGGATCATGGTATCAGGAGCAGACGCCGGAGCAAATCGCCGCCACGCAGGAAAAGGCGCGTGACTATCTGTACAAAGCGCTGGGCTTGATCTTTGGCGGTCAGAAAACACCGCTGCCTGCCTGCGATTTCCAAGCCATCGACGGAGAGGACAACGCGCCCCTGAAACCTGAAACGCAGGAGGTGCACCTGTTGGCCACGGTCAAAGGCCAGGCTCCAGCAGGCGGAGGAGGCTTTCAGATCGAGTTTGGCCGCGAGGCCAACACCACGCTCATTTATTTGCCCGGCATCGTGGGAAACAAGGAGCGGCGGGCGCAGGTGCTCTTTCCCGGCGAGACGAGCCGGCTTTTCCAGCCGCAGTTCCCTACAGAAAAAGCCGCGGTGCCTTCACCAGCGCCTGCAACGGCTCCAAACCGCCTGCCGTTCTTCGTTTTCCTGGGCGTGGTCATCGCACTGCTTTTCCAAGGCTGGCGGCTGCTCAGGAAATACCGGCACCACCATCGCGGGCATCGAAAACCGAAGTCTGATGAGGATGTGAACAACTAGGCCTTGTTCAGCACGTCCAAACGGGGTTAATCCTGCTCCCGCCGCATGCCAGATTCCTTCGTCCATCTCCATCTGCACACCGATTACTCGCTGCTCGACGGTGCGGTGCGGATCGATGCGCTGATGAAGCGTGTGAAGGAGCTGGAGATGCCCGCCGTGGCCGTCACTGATCATGGCAACCTCTACGGGGCCATCGACTTCTACATGGCGGCGAAAAAGGCCAAGACGAAAGCCATCCTCGGCTGCGAGGCCTATCTCGCCCCAGGCTCGATGTTTGACAAAAACGAGGTGCCCGGCCGCAAACGCGCCTCTCACCTCACCTTGCTCGCCGCGAGCAACGAAGGCTTCGAAAATCTCTCCAAACTGATCACCAAGGGCCATCTTGACGGCCAGTGGTACAAGCCGCGGGTCGATAAAGACGCCCTGCGTGAGCATGCGAAGGGTCTCATCTGCCTCAGCGGCTGCATCAACGGCGAGATCAACGAGTTCCTGCTCTCCGACCGCAAGGACGAGGCGGAGAAGAGCCTGCGCGAGTTCCGCGACATCTTCGGCCCGGAGAACTTTTATCTTGAGATCCAGGACCACAACACGGAGGCGCAGCGCAAAAGCGCCCGCCAAATGATCGAGTGGGGCAAGCAATACAGTCTCAAAACCGTCGCCACCAACGACGTGCATTTCCTCAACCGCAGCGATCACGAGTCCCACGACATCATGATCTGCATCGGCACAGGGGCCAGCATCTATGACCAGAACCGCATGACCTACTCCCCGGAGGTCTATTTCAAGACCGCCGAAGAAATGCGGGCGCTCTTCGCGGAGGTGCCGGAGGCCTGCGACGCCACACTCGAGATCGCCGAGCGTTGCGACGTCAAAATCCACCTCGATTCCACCTCCATCGACCGCTACCCGCAGTATCCGATGCCCGATGGAGGCGATCGCAATGAGTACCTGCGCAAACTGACCCAGGAAGGCCTCGAACGCCGCTACGGCCGCGATCGCGCCCTCAATGACGAGGTGCTGCACAAGCGCATGGAGGTGGAACTTGCCCTGCTGAAGGAGAAAAACTTCACCAGCTACTTCCTCATCGTCTGGGACTTCATCAACTGGGCCCGCGAGCATGGCATCCCCGTCGGTCCGGGCCGTGGATCAGCCGCTGGTTCGCTCGTCGCCTTCTGCCTCGGCATCACGGACATCGACCCGCTCAGATTCGAGCTCGTGTTCGAGCGCTTCCTCAATCCCGAGCGTGTTTCGCCGCCGGATATCGACATCGACTTCTGCCAGACACGCCGTCCGGAGGTCATCCAATACGTCCGCGAAAAATACGGCGACCTCAGCGTCTGCCACATCATCACCTTTGGCACCATGGGGGCCAAATCGGTCATCCGTGACGTCGGTCGCGTGCTTGGCTGGAGCTACGGCGATTCGGACGCGCTCGCGAAGATGATTCCGAACGAGCTGAACATCGATTTGGAAGAATCGGTGAAAAAGAACCCCGAGCTCGCGACCAAACTCGAAGCCGACACCAACGCGCAGGAGCTCTGGCGGCACGCCACCTTCCTTGAAGGACTCACCCGCGGCACGGGCGTGCATGCCGCCGGCGTCGTCATCGGTGACCGCAGGCTGGACAATTTCATCGCCCTCACACGGGACAAGGAGGACGCTATCCTCTCGCAATACGCGATGAAGCCGCTCACCGAGCTCGGCATGCTGAAGATGGACTTCCTCGGCCTCAAAACGCTCACGGTGATCCATGAGGCCGAGTATTGGATCAACAAACGCGTGCCCGGCTTCAAGGTGGCCGACGCGCCGCTCGAGGACACGAAGACCTTCGATCTTATCAAGCGCGGCGAAACAGTCGCTGTGTTCCAGATGGAATCCGGCGGCATGGTGAATACCTGCAAACAGCTCGGGCCGGACACCATCGAGGAAATCATCGCTATTCTCGCCCTGTATCGTCCGGGCCCGATGCAGTTCATTCCCGACTACATCAAACGCAAGAAGGGCGAGGAACAGGTCGAGTATCCCCACCCGCTGCTCGAAAAGGTGGCCAAGGAAACCTACGGCATCCTGGTCTATCAGGAACAGGTCATGCAGGCCGCAAACTTCCTCGCCGGCTTCTCGCTCGGACAAGCTGACTTGCTCCGCCGTGCCATGGGCAAGAAGGATGCCGCCGAGATGGCCCGCCAGCGCCTCATCTTCGTCGAAGGCTGCCTCAAGACGAACGACATCAAGGAGAAGACCGCGAACTCCATCTTCGATTTGCTCGAAAAGTTCGCGCAATACGGATTCAACAAGTCCCACTCCGCCGCCTATGGGATCGTCACCTATCGCACGGCCTATCTGAAGGCGAACTATCCCGTGGAGTTCATGGCGGCGGTGCTCAGCTACGAAATCAGCAATCCTGACAAGATCGCGAACTTCGTCAGCGAGTGCTTCGAGATGGGCATTCGGGTGCTGCCGCCCGACATCAACAAATCCTCGCTCAAATTCGCCCCCGAACGGTTTGAGACCGAGGACGAGACGCCAAACGCCATCCGCTACGGCCTCAGCGCCATCAAAAACGTCGGCGAAGGCGCCATGGAGGCCGCCATCGCAGAGCGTGAAAAGAACGGCCCCTTCACCAGTCTCGAAGACTTTGCCGCGCGGCTCGACAACCGTGCCGTGAACAAAAAGCTCATGGAGGCGCTCGTGAAATCGGGGGCCTTTGACTTCACCGGCGAGCTGCGAGCCGTCATGTTCGCCAAGCTCGAACAGGTGCTGGCCTCCGCCGCGTCGAGGCAAAAGGACAAAAAATCCGGTCAGGGCGGCCTCTTCGACGATTTCGACCTCGCGAAGCCCAAATCGAAGAAAAACGTGCCAGAAGCACCCTCCATCGTCTGGAGCACGGACGAGGTGCTTGCCTTCGAAAAGGAGCTTTTGGGCTTCTACGTCAGCGGCCATCCGCTCGACAGCTACCGCGGCCATTTCGACAGCGTGAAGCTCACCAAGATCGCTGCCATCGAGGAGATCGACACCAAGGAGAAAGCCTGCACCATCACCATCGCCGGTATTTTGAGCCAGCTTGAAGTCCGCTACTCGAAGAAAGACAACCGTCCCTTCGCCACCTTCAAGGTGGAAGATTTCACAGGCGTGCAGGAGATGATGTGCTGGAGCGACGACTACGAAAAGCTCAAGGACGTGCTCGCCAATGGCGCGGTGATGGCCTTCCGCGTGCGGGTCAGCAAGGATCAAAAGACGGACGGCAACCGCGTCACATGCAACGACGCCAAGCCACTCAAACCAAAAGCGGCGAAACCGCGCAACGCCTCCGATCCCGCAGTTGACGCACCCAAACCTCCTCCGCCGCCAAAACCCATCGTCCTGAAGCTCAACACGCGTCAGCACGATGAAACCGATCTTGAACGCATCCACGAAGTGCTCACGCAGTTCCCCGGCACGCTTCCCGTCTTTCTCGAAATCTCCCAAAACGGCCACAAGGCGCGGTTGGAGGTCGATGAAACGCTGCGCGTGACTCCCAGCGCCGATCTTCGTCGTGCGCTGACGGTTTGGTTGTAAATCACTCCACAGGCACCGCCACCTCCTCGCCGAGAAACCTCGGCCGCGTGCCCAGCACGTTCACATCAAGCACCGCCTTCACGCAGGCCAGCTTCTCACGCAGAAAGGTTTTGATGGAGAGAGCCACCGGCACGTCCGCCGCGTTGAAGCCCTGCGCCTCGATTCCGAACGCCTCGGCAAGGTAAACCGCCCGGTCATTGTGAAATCGCTGTGAAACGACGATGATCTTCGACTGCCCGAACACTTCCTTCGCCCGCACCACCGAGTCGAGCGTGCGGAATCCCGCGTAATCACACACGATCCGCGGTTCCGGCACGCCCATACTCACCAGGACTTGCTTCATTTCCGTCGGTTCATCATAAGCACGCGTGCCATTGTCACCGCTGACGATCAGCGCCCTCACTTTGCCCGCCTTGAACAACGCCGCCGCGGCTTCCATGCGGGGCAAAAAGAACAGGTTCGCCCTGCCATCCGCCAATCGCGGCGAGGTACCCAGCACCAAGGCCACAGGGGCTGCGGAGAGCGTTTTCACCTCATCGTAGCATCGGCCGGCCGCTGTTCTCGCGATCCACCACTCGCAGCCAAACACAAACACGACCAGCACCGTCGCCAAAACAGCGATACCCGGCCACCAACTCTTCAGGAGAGGTCTTTGCATGCCACGACTGCTGTGATCACTTCACAAAGTTCGCAAGCCGGCGTCGCGAACATTTTGCAATGTCCGCTCACCGCCCCAATGTGCGGACGCCCCACTGGTCCACAGCACTGATGCGCCCGAACCGTCAAGATCATCCCACCGCCCGTCAAAACCGCCATTCACGCGGCGACGCCTCGATTCAAACCTATGAAGAGGGTGATCTCGCCTCTCTGCTGGAGGGCAGGAAGGATCCGCTCGTGCTCATCCTCGACTGTGTGCAGGACCCGCACAATCTCGGCGCCTGCCTGCGCACCGCTGACGCCGCCGGCGTGGCGATGGTGGTCATGCCGAAGGACAAGTCAGCACCGATCAGCGAGACGGTCGTCCGCGTGGCCTGCGGAGGCGCGGAGAACATCCCGCTCGTGCGTGTCACCAATCTCGCACGGGCGATGGACAAGCTCAAAGAACTGGGTGTCTGGCTCGTCGGCACGGCCGATGAGGCCACGCAGAGCCTTTATGATCTCGATTTGAAAGGCGGCATCGGCATCGTGATGGGCGCCGAAGGCCCCGGCATGCGCCGCCTCACCAGCGAGCACTGCGATTTCCTCGTGAAGATCCCCATGGCTGGCAAAGTCGAGTGTCTGAATGTCAGCGTCGCGACCGGCGTGTGCCTGTTCGAGTGCGTTCGGCAGAGAACGGGCGCGAAGTAGCCGGTGGCATGCGTGAAATTCAGCAGTTGAGGGAGGGACGGCCCTCTGATCACTCGTCCTTGGCCTTTTTGTGCTGCACGGAAACCGAGCCAGCCTTTCCTTCGGGCCATTTCGCGCCTTCCACGATCCATTGGCGGATGGTGGCGACCTCGTCCTTCGGAATGCGGTGTCCGGTGGCCGGCATGGCCTTCTTGTCCTTCGGCGGCAGCGTGAGTGCGAGGTAGAGCATGCTCTTCTCCGGCGATCCAGGAACGATGGCCGGTCCCAGCTTGCGCTTGCGGAAGGCCAGGTCGCGGTTCTGCAGATTGAGCTCGCCAAGAAGCGTCTCCGAGTTGTGACACTCCACGCAGCGGTCGGCCAGGATGGGCTTGATCTGCTTCACGAAATCCACCGGCGCCTCGTCAGCTGCGTGAAGAAAGGAAGAGAGGGAAAGGCAGGCGGCGAGAACGGTGAAGTGTTTCATATTCATGAGTTGAGCATCCTTGATACGCTTCTGAACGTCAATCCTTCCTTTGGGACTCACTGCGCGCATCTTGTCGCCTTCGCGGTTGCTCCTGCGGGCGCGCGCCGCATCATGCGCCATGACCATCGAACAAATCACAGCGCGCATCTGCGCGTTCCGCGACGCCCGGGACTGGATGCAGTTTCATAATCCCAAAGAGCTCGCCGTCGCCATCACGGCTGAGGCGGGGGAACTGTTGCAGCACTTTGTCTGGCAGCAGCCGGACCAGATCGAGCAGCGCGTGAAGGACAAGATGCCGGAGTTGAAGGACGAGATGGCCGACGTGGGCATCTTGCTCTTCGAACTGGCCCACAATCTCGGCGTCGATCTCGGGCAGGCGATGCTGGACAAGATCGAGCGCAATGAGAAGCGCTATCCGGTGGCGAAAGCGCGCGGTTCCAACGCGAAATACAACGAACTGTGAGCGAGCCGGAAGCCCCAACGCCTCATCGCCGCCGTCCACGCTACTCGGGCAAGAATCCGCGTCGGTTTGAGGACAAATACAAGGAACTGAACCCCGAACGCTACGCCGAGACCATCGCCAAGGTGCGCGCGTCCGGCAAAACGCCCGCCGGGCAGCATGTGCCGATCCTTTTGCCTGAGATCATGCAAATCCTCGCCCCGCAGCCCGGTGAGCGTGCCGTGGACTGCACGCTCGGCTACGGTGGGCATGCCAGCGCCTTGCTAAAGGCCGTGCAACCGGGGGGCACGCTGCTCGCGCTCGATCAAGATCCCATCGAGATCGTGCGCACCGAGGCGCGGCTGCGTGCCAGCGGCTGCGAGGAGTCCGCGCTCGTCGTGAAACGCATGAACTTCGCCGGGCTGCCGCGTGCGCTCGGCGAACTCGGCTGGAGCGATGGCGTGGACATGCTGCTGGCCGATCTGGGCTGCTCCTCGATGCAGTTCGACAATCCCGCCCGCGGCTTCAGCTTCAAGCACGACGGCCCGCTCGACATGCGCATGAACCCCCAGCGCGGCGTGTCTGCCCGTGATCTGCTGCAAAAGCTCGCTGCGGCCAAGCTGAAGACGATTCTCGAAGAAAACGCCGACGAACGCCACGCCGCATTGCTCGCTGAAGCTCTCGCGGGCAGCGATCACGCTACCACCCGTTCACTGGCCGAGGCGGTGCGCCGTGCCTTGCCTCATCGTGTCGATGACGAGGAACGCGAGGCCACCGTTCGCCGCGTGTTTCAGGCGCTACGCATCGCCGTGAACGAGGAGTTCACCGCGCTCGACACGTTTCTGCATCAACTCACGAACTGCCTGCGCTCGGGTGCTCGCGTGGCCATCCTCACCTTTCATTCCGGCGAAGACCGCCGTGTGAAGCATCTTTTTCGAGACGGACTGCGCAGCGGTATCTTCAGCGCGACGAACGACGAGGTGATCCGCCCGTCACCTCAAGAAACACGCGACAATCCACGTGCAGCACCGGCGAAGCTGAGGTGGGCGGTGAAGGCGTGATCGCGGTCGTCTTCGCTGAGCGAAGGCTGCGTTCGGGTTCGTATTGATGGGCCATGTTTCAACCGTCCCGACTCTTTCTTCTGGGTGTTTTTTGCCTGCCGCTCGCCGCTTCTGCGCTCCAAGAGACCTGGGAAACGGGCTACACGAAAGACGATGCCAGCGGCAAGCATGTGCTGGGGCATTGGGCGTTTGAGAAGGAAGACGGGCTGAAGCTCAGCGGAGCTGTTTTGACGGCCAAGGGGCGGTTTGGTGGCGGGTTGGAGTCGTTTCCGGGTTTTCCCGTGCAGGACAAACGGCATGCGGCGCTGGTGAGCGTGCTGCCGGTGAAGAGCGCGTTCACGCTGGAGATGTGGATCAAGGCGAAGGCAGAGTTCAAACCGGAGCTGCGCTGCTTCTTGCTCGACAAGAAGTATGTCGATCACACGGACTACCAGTGGCAGATCGGCGAGGCGGACAAAGGCGGCCTGCGGCGCATGTGGGTGACGCTGGGCTTTGGCGCGGAGTCGAAGACGATCTACTCGCTGCCGTTCAAGCTGGGCGAGGAGTGGCAGCATGTGGCCTTCACTTATGATGGCGCGGGCGAAGGGAAGTTTTATCGAAACGGCACGTCAGCCGGCGGCGCGAGGCTGGAGGGCTTTGGAGCCGTGGTGCCGGGTAAAAAGGAGCTGAGCATCGGCGATCGGTTGGGCAGCAACTACGGTGGCTTTCCCGGCTTCATCGACGAGGTGCGCGTCTGCGACGGCGTGCTGAGCTTTGAGCGCGTGGCGATGCAGATCGCGACGACGCGGGCGGTTTGGCGGCGCATGGAGACAGCGAGGCCCATAGACATCGTGGTCACGAATCTGAAACGGGACGTGATGAAGGCCGCGTCGCTCAAAGTGAGCCTCGGCGGCAAGACGGAGGATTTCATTCTGCCGGATCTGGCAGCAGGAAAGGCTTTCACGGCGCGATACACGCTGAACACGGCACTGAAGGCGGGCGACTACGACCTGCGTGCTCGATTTGAAAGCGGTGGCTACGCGACGGAGCAGAGTGCGACGTTGAAAATCGTGCCGCGCATGCCGCCGCGCATGCCGGTGATCATGTGGGGCGCGGGCGGGAATGAGATCGCGCGGCTCAAGGACCTCGGTTTCACGCATTTCATCGGACTCAGCGGCCAGGGAGCGGCGGAGATGTGGAAGGAGAAAAAAATCCTGCCGCCAGGGTCGCCGGAATACATCGCGAGAAACCGTGCCTACCTCGACGAGGCCTTGGCAAACGGTCTGGAGGTCGTCGCCAGTCTCTCGCCGCACGACACGCTGGAGGCGGATGCGAAAAACCTGCGCGTGGATCGAAAAGGCGTGCCGTATGCGCGAAAAGACATCGCCGCCGCGACGCCGGAGTTCGCGCCGTTTTTCCAAACGGTGGGCGCGAGCGTCGGCAAGGCCTACGGCGATCATCCGGCCTTCACCACCGCGCTGATCGACACGGAGGTACGTGATAACAATCAGGTGAGCTTCAACACGGTGGATGTGGAGGCTTACAAGAAGTTCGCCGGCACGGACATTCCGGCGGAGGTCACGGCGAAGTGGGGCGTGGACTGGACAAAGCTGAAGGACTTTCCAGCGGATCGTGTGATCGCGGATGACAATCCGATTTTGAAATACCTGCGCTGGTTCTGGACGGTGGGCGATGGCTGGAACGGCCTGCACACCGCGCTGCATCGAGGCGTGAAAAGCACCGCGAGTCGCGTGTGGACGTTCTTTGATCCGGCGGTGCGGCAGCCGAGCATCAGCGGCGCGGGCGGCGGTGTGGATGTGATCTCGCACTGGACCTACACTTATCCCGATCCGCAGAAGATCGGTATGTGCGCCGATCAGCTTTTCGCGATGAGCGCGGCGAGCGGGAAGAATCAGCGCGTGATGAAGATGACGCAGCTTATTTGGTATCGTTCGCAAACGGCCCCCATCGGCAGCAAGGCACCGGGTGAGGTCGTGGCGTGGGAGGATCACGATCCGGAGGCGGCCTACATCACGATCGCGCCGATGCATTTGAAGGAAGCGCTGTGGACGAAAATCGCGCGGCCGATTCAAGGCATCATGTATCACGGCTGGCAGTCGCTGGTGCAGACAGACAGTCCGGCGGCGTATCGCTTCACGAATCCGAGCACCGCGCCGGTGCTGAAGCAGCTCATTCACGACGTGATCGAGCCTCTGGGGCCGACGCTGATGGCGATTCCGGATGAGCGGAGCGAGGTGGCGTTCCTGGAGGGCTTCACGTCGCAAATGTTCGCGCGACGCGGCGGCTACGGCTCGAACATGGGCTGGGAGGCGGATGTGTGGCTCGCCTTGCAGCATGCGCATGTGCAGACGGACATTATCTTCGAGGAAACGCTGCTCAAAAGCGGGCTCAGCGGTCGCAAGGTGCTGGTGATGCCGTATTGCGATGTGCTGACGAAGTCCGTGGTGGCCCGCATCGCCGACTGGCAGAAGAAAGGCGGCAAGATCGTGGCGGATGAGTTTCTGTGCCCTGGGTTGAAGGCCGATTTCACGATTCAGAGTTTCAAGCGCGAGAAGAAGGCTGCGGAGGACAAGAACAAGGTGCTGGAGCTGGCGAAGACGCTCGGTGGCTTTCAGCTGCCGCAGAAGGCGACGTGCGACAATCCGGAGATCATCGTGCGCACGCGGAAATTTGGCGATGCGACGTATGTTTTCGTCGTGAATGACAAACGCGAGCCCGGCAGCTACGTGGGCCAGCACGGCCTGGTGATGGAAAACGGCCTGCCTTCGAAGGGAATCGTGAGTTTGAAGGCTGAATCGGCCAATGTGTATGAATTGACCGGCACGAGCTTCATTGTGCCCCAGCGCGGCGACGACGGCTCGATGAACTGGCCGGTCGAACTCGGCCCCTGCGATGGCAAGATCTTCATGGTGATGCCGAAGCCGCTCCTCGGCATCCAGCTCGACGTGCCGGAAAATGCGACGCTCAACAACACCGCCAAAGTCAGCGCCCGCATCACCACCACGCAGGAAGCGCCGACGAAGGCGGTGATCCCTGTGCGGGTCGATATTCGCGACGCGAATGGCAACGCTGCAGAAGGGAGCGGCTTCTACGCCGCCGAGAACGGCATCGTCGAACTCAGCCTCAACCTGGCTCCGAACGACGATCCGGGCACGTGGGAGATCCGGGTGAAGGAACTCGCAAGCGGCATGCAGGCGGTGAAGTGGATGCGGGTCGCAAAATGACCTTTCATGGACTCCAGCCTGTCCAAGTGGCAGCAGCCCAACGATTTATCTGGATTCACAACTGCGGTGTCCAGCGACGCTTGCGGCGGATCACGGGGAGCTGGTCCCAGGTCAGATGCACGCCTTGGCGATGGATGTTGATGAGGATGCCCACGGCGGCCATCGCGGCGACGAGGCTGGAGCCACCGTAGCTGACGAACGGCAGCGGAAGGCCCTTGTTGGGCAGCAGCGCGGTGGTCACGCCCATGTTCAACAAGGCTTCCATACCGAGCAAAAAAGTCAGCCCCGCGCCGAGCAGCTTGCCGAAGCGGTTCGGCGCGTAGGCGGAGACCATGAAGCCGCTCATCACAAGAATCGCGAAGGCCAGCACCACGCCCGCGGTGCCGCGCAGCCCGAGTTCCTCGCCGACCATCGGGAAAATGAAGTCCGTGTGCGCCTCAGGAAGGTAGGAGAGCTTCATGCGGCCTTCGCCCAGACCACGGCCCTCGATGCCGCCGGAGCCGAAGGCGAGCTTTGACACCCACTGCTGCAATCCGAGGCCCTCCTTGTGCTTTTCGAGATCAAAGGTGACCATGATGCGCTCGAAGCGGTTCGGCAGATACTTCACACCCGCCCACAGGCCGCCACCGCAGATCAAGATGATCAGCGCCAGATAACGAATCTTCGTCCCGGCCACGAACATCACGCCCATTCCGACCGTCGCTGCCAGCAAGGCGCTGCCGAGGTCGAACTCGCACCCAATCAGGCCGACGATTCCCATCAAAATCAAACCCGGCAGCGCGAATCCACGCCAGAACGTGCGCGCCAGCGCCTCATACGTGGCGAACCAGCCCGCCAGCGCGACGATGAGAGCGATCTTCGCGAATTCCGAGGGCTGGACACGAAGTGACTGCCAGCCGATCCAACGTTTCGAACCGTTGATCTTGATGCCGATCACCGGCGCGTAGCAAAGCGCCAGCAGCACGGCGGCAGTGATCAAAATGTGCCAGCGCCAGCGCATCCAAGCATTGTAATCCACCAGCGCCGTGACGAAGCATGCGACTACCGCCACACCCAGCCACACGAGCTGCCGCCATAGTGTCACATAATCCTCGGCACCCTCATGCGCGACTTCGAAGGTTGTGCTCGCGAGCATGGTGATGCCCAGCGCGATGAGCGAGACCGCCGATAGGATGAGCAGGAAAATGGAGTGTTTGGCCATGACTCGGTTCGCTGTTCACGTTCCTCAGTTCAACGGCGGACCGCGAAATGAGAACCGCAGGCGCGGTTTTATTTCGCCGGAATCACCAGCTTCATGCCGTCCCGCATGGCGTTGGGATTCTTGATGTTGTTGGCCTTCTGAATGGCGGCGACGGAGACGCCGTATTTCGAGGAAAGACGGTAAAGCGTCTCGCCAGGCTGCAGGGTGTGCGTGCGGGCGGCGACGGCTTTTGGAACAGTTCTGGCAGGCTCGGATTTTTTCGGCGCGGGCGGAGCATCAGCGACCGATTTCTTCACGGGTTCTGTTTTCTTCGTCGCGGGCGGCGTGTCGGCGATCTTTTTCAGCATCTGTGTCGGCGGCGGCACGGGATTGGGTTTCGCGAGCGGCTTCGGCTCGGCTTTGGCGGCCTGCTTCGGCTTGTCCTCGACCTGAGGCGCATTTTCCTGGAGCAACGACACCACATTGGGCTTCGTCGGTGGTGGCAAGGCGGCCACGGTGGACTCAGGCGGAGCGGCAGCGGTCGCGGGAAGATCGGCGGCAGCGGCGAGCGAACCGGCCGAGGACGACGCCTCGCCGGGGGCGATCAACGACATCGGCGTCGTCGCGGCAGAGAGGCTCGCAGGAGCCTCGGAGGGCTTCACGGCCTCGCTCGGCTCTTTGTTCGTCACCGGAGGCTGGTCCTGCACAGGAATGGCTTTCGGCACCTCCTCGGCGACGTCTTTCGGCTTGAGCGTCTTCGGATCGACAGGGATCGCGCTCGGCACTGCTTGCTTCGGTACGCGGAGCATCGTGCCGGGGCCGATCTGCAGCCCTTTGTCGATCATGTTGAGCTTGGTGATCTCCTCCTCGGTCGTGCCGAACTTCGCGGCGATGGTTCTGAGCGAGTCGCCAGAGCGCATCTCATAGTTGTCAAACAGCTCCGTGTTCGCGGCGGCCTGCGCCTGCGCGCTGACGATCTCCGGGGACGCCTCCGGCAGACCGGAGGTGGAACTGCTGCTCATCGCACGGGCGGCCTGCGTGACCGTCTGCTGCGGCGTCTCCTCGTCGCCCATGAAATCATAGATGATGATGCCGCCGATGAGGACGACGTGAACCAGGAGCATTACGACGAACATGCGCGCCATGCCTGAGTTTGGCTCGTGCTGGTTCCATTCTCCCTCCTCGGTGACAAGCGCCACGCGGTGGCGGTGACGTTCGCCGTCGATGAGGTTGAGAAGCAGTTTCTTCTCTTTCTTGGGTTTGCTGGTCGTCTGCATTTTCATGGGACGTGTTGGGTTGGATTTGAAATTCAGGTCAGGGAAAGGACGGCCTCGCGGAACACATCTCCGCGTTGCCCGTAGCCGGTGTACATGTCGAAAGAGGAGGTGCCGGGGCTCAGGATGATGGCATCGCCGGGCTGGGAGAGCTGCGTGGCGAGCGAAACGGCCTCGGCCATGTCTTTGCCACGCTTGCAGGGCAGCAGGTCGCCAAAGGTCTGCTCGAGTTGCTGCGCAATCTCGCCGATGAACACCATCGCACGCACCTGGCCCTTCAATTCGGCACGCAGCGGCGTGTAGTCGAGCTGCTTGTCCTTCCCACCGGCGATGAGCACGATGGGACGTTCCTGGCTGCGCAGGCAGGCTTCGAGCGCGTGGAGGTTGGTGGCCTTGGAATCGTTGATGTACTCGCGATCACGCAGCGTGCGAACGAGCTCGCAGCGGTGGCGCGGCACTTCATAGTCGGCCAAAGCCTTCAGCATGGCATCGAACTCGAGCCCATAGACCTTTCCAGCCATCAAGGCGGCCAAAACGTTCTCCATGTTGTGCTTGCCACGCACCCTCAAACCCGCGGCGGAGCCGATCTCGCGGCCTGAATGGTAGAATTTGCCGTTCGCGTAGCTGTAGTCGGCTTCAGCGCCATAAGCGGAGAAGGTCCAGCGCAGCGCGTTGCCGCTCGAAACCGTTTCCCCTGCCCTGACGATGGCGACATCGTTTTCGGTGACGTTTTCGAAGATGCGGGCCTTCGCGGCAAAGTACTCCGCCATGCCGGGATAACGGTCGAGATGATCGGGGGCGAAGTTGAGCCACAGGCTAGCTTTCGCCCGGAACGTGCGGATGGTTTCGAGCTGGAAGCTGCTGATCTCCAGCGAGAGCACGTCGTAGCGGACGCCGCTGGCGACGACTTCGCTCAAGGACATGCCATGATTGCCGCAGGGGATCGACTTCATGCCGCAGCCGTTGAAAAGCGCCGCGATGAGCTCCGTGCAGGTGCTCTTGCCGTTCGTGCCGGTGATGGCGACCATCGGCATGTCGGTGAGTTTGAAGCCAAACTCCGTCTCGCCAACGAGCGGCACGCCTGCGGAGGTGAATTTCGCCGGCAGCGGCCAGTGCTCATCGAGTCCGGGGCTGATGATGACGAGGTCAAAATCGCCCGGCTTGATCACGAGATCGCGCGCGGCTTGTCCGAGCACACATTTGAAGTCTTCGACCTGCTTCGCCTTGTCGGCCTCATCGAAGATCGTCACCTCCGCGCCATGCAGGCGCGCCAGACGCGCGGCACCGAGGCCGCTGCGACCAGCGCCGAGAATGGCGAGACGTTGTGAGGCGTACTTCATCGAAGTTTGAGCGTGGCGAGTCCGAGCATGGCAAAGAGGAGAGAAAGCACCCAGAAGCGGACGATGACCTGGTTTTCATGCCAGCCGCCGAGCTCGAAGTGGTGGTGGATCGGCGCCATGCGGAAGATGCGCTTGCCGCGTTTTTTGAAGCTCCACACCTGCAGAATCACGCTGCAGGCCTCCATCACAAACACACCGCCGACGAGGGCGAGCACGATCTCCTGCTTGCAGCCGATGGCGATGGTGGCGATGCAGCCGCCGAGCGCGAGCGAGCCAGTGTCACCCATGAACATCTTCGCCGGATGGGCGTTGAACCAAAGGAAGCCGAGGCATGCACCCGCAAGCGCCATCGCGACGATGGGCAGCTCGTTGGCGAGGCTGTTGTGGGCAACGCCGAGGTACTCGGAGTAGCGGGCGTTGCCGCAGACGTAGCCAAACACGGCATACGCGATGGAGGTGGTGAGCGAGCAGCCGGTGGCGAGGCCGTCGAGCCCGTCGGTGAGGTTCACCGCATTCGAGGAGCCGACGATGATGAGCGCGAACAATGCGACTGCGAAGAGGTGCATGTCGGTGATGACCGCGTCCTTCACGAAGGGCAGGTAAAGCGCGCGCAGCGTGATGCCGTTGTCTTCCGGAACGGCATAGGCAAAGAGGAAGCCGGCGACGACGGCCACGGAGGTCTGCCACACGAGCTTTGTGCGCGCGCTGACGCCTTTCGAGTTCTTCTTGCTGATCTTGAGGTAGTCGTCACGGAAGCCGAGCGCGCCGAGGCCGACGGTGGTGAACAAGACGATCCAAACCATGATGTTGTCCCACTTTGCCCACAGAAGCGTCGAGAGGACGATCGCACCGAGGATCAGGATGCCGCCCATCGTCGGAGTGCCGGCTTTTTTGCCATGCAGCTCGTAAAGCTTGTGAACTTCCTCGGCCGTGCGGATCGGCTGGCCGATCTTGAGGGAGATCAGCTTGCGGATCAAACGCTCGCCATAAACCAGCGAAAGCACGAATGCAGTGACGGCTGCTCCACCGGCGCGGAAGGTGTGATACTTGAAGAGGTTGAGGATTTTGTACAGAGCGGCGTCATCGCTGATCCATTGATGAGCGGTGAGCCATTCCCTGAGTTCGTAAAGCCAGTACATCATGATGCGGAAAAATGCGTGAGGACCTGTTCCATCCGCGCGGAGCGGCTGCCCTTGAGCAGCACGACATCACCCTCACGCAGCCACTCGCGCAGACGTGCGGCGCAGGCGGCCTGATCTGGAAAATGCTCGGACGGGACGGCCTTCGAGGCCTCGGTGATCCATTCGGCCTCACTGCCGCCGACACTGAACACAGCGTCGAGTTTGAGTGACCCGGCGAATTCGCCCACACGGCGGTGTTCGGCCTCCGCGATCGGCCCCAACTCGCCCATGCGGCCGAGAACGGCCACGCGTCGGCTGTTTTTGTCGCCCAGCGTGCTCAGCGTGCGCAGGCCGGCAATCATGCTGTCGGGATTGGCATTGTAGGAGTCGTCAATGAACTGCACGCCGCGGACCATCTTAGGCTCCACGCGGCCGCCGGTGAGCTTTGCCTGGTTCAACGCATCCGCGATGTCCGCGGGTGCGATGCCCTGCCGCCAGCCCATGCAGGCGGCGAGCGCGGCGTTGCTGACCATGTGCTCGCCGAGAATGGGCAGACGTGTCTCGACTTTCTCGCCGCTGAAATCGAGCGTGAAGGTGGTGCCGGTGCCATCAGCGCGAAGATTCGAGGCGCTGACATCACCGCAGCCGACTCCGGCCGTCGAAACGGCGGCCTGGCAATGGCGGGCGATGACGGGCGTGTATTTGTCATTCGCCGGCAGCACCACGATGCCGCCACGCTTCACCTGTGCGGGCAGCGTGGCTTTCTCCCAGGCGATCGCGTCCTGAGTGCCCATGTGCTCGATGTGGGCCATGCCGACGTTCGTGAGGATTCCTGCGTCAGGAGCGGCGATGTCAGTGAGCACCTTGATCTCGCCGGGATGATTCATGCCCATCTCAGTGACGCAGCACTGCTCCCCTTCCTGAAGCGAGAGCAGGGTGAGCGGCACACCGATGTGGTTGTTCAGGTTGCCGAAAGTGGCGCGTGTCACGAACTTCCGTGACATCACGATGGCGGCGAGATCCTTCGTCGAAGTCTTGCCGTTGCTGCCCGTGAGGCCGATGATGAGCGGGCTGTGATGCAGCCGGTAGCCGCGCGCCATCTGCTGCAGCGCTACCAAGGTGTCGCCGACTTCGATCACCGCGCAGGGCAGCGCGCCCCAGGCCGGATTGATCTTGCTGACAACCACCGCGGCAGCACCCGCGGCGGCGACCTGCGGGATAAATTTGTGAGCGTCGAACTTGTCACCCACAAGCGCGACAAAGACATCCCCGCTGGTGATTTTGCGCGAATCGGTGTTCACCTGGGTCACCAGACGCGATCCATCGCCCCGCAGCGTGCCTGCGGCGAATTGGGCGAGAGTTTGGATCGGAATGGGTGTCATCGACGGTCTGGACGATTGAATCCGCCGCGCATGGCTTCGCGTTCGGCGGCCTTCTCCTCACGTTCCTTGGCGCGGGCGGCCTTGAGTTCGTGAAGGAGCTGGCGGGCGACCTTGCGGTCGTCGAAGGGATGTTTTTTGCCTTTGATGTCCTGATAGTCCTCGTGGCCTTTGCCGGCGATGAGGACGATGTCGCCCTCCCAGGCGTTTTCGAGAGCGACACGGATCGCATCCCGACGGTCTGCGATGATGGCGTGGTTCTTTGGACGGGCGAAGCCGGCCTTGGCGTCGTTTAGAATCTGCTCGGGGTCTTCGGTGCGCGGATTGTCGGAAGTGAGCACGCAAATGTCACTGCCCTCCTCGGCGGCGGCGGCCATTTTCGGGCGCTTGGTGCGGTCACGATCGCCGCCGCAGCCAAACACGGTGATGATGCGGCGCGGACGGAGCGCGCGGACGGTTTTCAACGCGTTGATGATGCCGTCAGGTGTGTGCGCGTAATCCACGAAAACATGAAAACGGGCGTTTTCAGAGACGCGCTCGAGCCTGCCGGGCACCTGGGGTGCTTTTTGCATGTTCGCGATGGCCTCGCGCAGATTCAAACCGACACCGTGCGCGGCGGCCAGGGCGCCGAGCGTGTTGCAAACGTTGAAATCGCCGATCAACGGCAGACGCACGAGAAAACTGCGGCCACGTGCTTCGAGTTCGAAGTTGGTGCCGGTGAGGTCGTAGCGGACGTTGATGGCGCGGAATTCATTGTGCACGCCGAAACCAAAGCGTGTGACGCGGCCGGTGTGCTGGAAGCGCTCGATGAGTTTTCGGCCCCAGGAATCGTCGCCGTTGATGATGAGCGCGCTACGCGGCTCGGCGGCGGCCATTTCAAACAGGCGCACCTTGGCCTCGAAGTACTTCTCCATCGTGCCGTGATAGTCCAGATGGTCCTGCGTGAGGTTCGTGAAGATGGCGGCGGCAAACGGCAGACCGTGGACACGATCCTGATCCAGCGCGTGCGAGGAAACCTCCATGGCGCAGGCGCGGCAGCCGTTGTCACGCATTTGCGCGAGCAGACCCTGGATTTCGAGCGACTCCGGCGTGGTGTGCGTGGCAGGAACATGCTGCCCTCCACCGAGATCATAAAACACCGTGCCTAGCAGACCGCTGCGCAGTTGCGCGGTGTTGAACAAATGATGCATGAGGAAGGCCGTGGTGGTCTTCCCGTTCGTGCCGGTGACACCGGCGATGGTGAGCGACTTCGCGGGATGTCCATTCAACGCCGCGGCGGCATCCGCGAGGGCGATGCGCGAGTGGCGAACATGAATCCATGGAGTGACACAATCGTCCGCAGGCGCTTGCTCGGCGATGATCGCGGCGGCACCAAGTTCGACAGCCTTTGGAATGAAGGCGTGCCCGTCGGCATGCGTGCCACGGATGGCGACGAAGGCGATTCCGGGGCCTGCTTTGCGGGAGTCATAGGTGAGGCCCTTGATCTCGGTGTCGAGGCTGCCGGACACGGCGGGCTTGTCGAGATGCGGGACGAGATCACGCAATTTCATTGCGCACCTCCTTTCGCGGCGACTTTGAGCGGCTGGTGGTTGCGGATGGCGAGGTGGTCGAGCGTCTCGCGCACGACTTCGGCAAAGACCGGCGCGGCGACACGGCCGCCGCGGATCATTTTAGAGCTTTCGGCCTTCGGATCATCAAGCATCACGAGGCAGACGAGCTGCGGATTATCGACCGGAGCGATGCCAATGAACGAGGTGAGGTAGGAGCCGTCGATGTAGCGCTTCTTTTCAGGATCATAACGGCGGGTGGTGCCGGTTTTGCCGCCGACACGCACGTCCGGCAAAGCGGCGCGGCTGCCGGTGCCCTCGAGGACGACGCCTTCGAGAAAATCGCGCAGAGAGGCGGCGGTTTTCGCGGTGCAGGCCTGCCACACGGGTTGCGGCGGCATGACCTCGGTCTCGCCGTTCTCTTTGACGACGCGGTCGATGAGGCGGGGCTTCATGAGCACGCCGCCGTTCGCAATCGCCCCGTAGGCCATGCACATTTGCAACGGTGTGACGGAAACCTCGTAGCCGATGGGCATGCGCGAGTAGGTGGTGTTGCTCCACTTGCCGGTGTTCACATAACCGGCCTTCTCGCCGAGCAGGCCGATGCCTGTGGTCGAGCCGAAACCAAAACGCGCCGTGTAGTCGAGCATGAGATCCTGGCCGACGCGTTTGCTGATTTTGTACATCCCGATGTTGCTGGAGTGGACGAGCACGCCTTTGACCGTCTGCATGCCGAGGGGCTCGTCGTCGCTGAGCTTCACCTTTCGGACGGGGTCTTCGTAAAACATCTGGCAACAGTCGATCTTCTCGCCGGGCGTGACTTTTTGGTTGTCTAGCGCGGCAGCGAGCGTGACGACCTTGAAGATGGAGCCGGGCTCGTAGGGCTCCGCGATCACATGGTTGGTCCATGTGCTGAGGTCAGGATTGCTCGTGTCGCGATGCGGGCGCGCGGCCATGGCAAGCACGGTGCCGGTGGAGGGCTCGGTGACGACAATGACGACACGCCGCGCCTCGTTCGCCTTCCATGCGCGCTCGCAGATGGCCTCGACATTGTCCTGCAACTGCATGTCGATGGTGAGGTAGGCATCGCTGCCGTGCCGAGGTTCGACGACAAGGCCGCGATAGGCGGGCAGCTCGTGGCCAAACTTGTCGCGCTCGATGAACTGCTCGCCCGGCGTGCCTGTGAGCTTCGCATCCATCATCTTTTCCACGCCCCAGCGGCCTTTGTTGCTCGCGGCGTCCGTGTCGCCCAAAACGAGTGAAAGGCGATCCTTTGCTGGAAAGCGACGCGCCACCGCGGGACGCATGTGGATGCCGAAGATGTGCTCCGCTTTGAAAAGGATGCTCCACTGCTTCGCGGTTTCCTCATCGACCTGTTTTGCGAGGACGATCTCCGGTTTGTCGGAGGCGAGCTGCTCACGGATTTCTTTTTCCGGCGCGGGCAGGATTTCCGCGAGGACCTTGGCAACGTGATCGTGGTAGGCCGAGATGGTTTCATCCTCGTCAAGCTGCTCGCGCAACTCAACCGCCTTCACTCCGCGCACGGCCGCGAGTTGATGGCGCACGGTGACGAGCTCGCGAAGGTGTGTGCGGTCAGTGTAAAGCTCGCTCACGTCCTCGTCGTGGGCGAGGTATTCGCCGTTGAAATCCTTGATGGCGCCGCGATGCGCGGGCAGGACGATGTGGCGCTGATATTTCTGCGCGGCGAGCTTTGCCAGACGCGGTGACTCCTTGATTTGGATGACCGCGAGACGCCATGTCACAAGGGAGAAGCCCGCCAGCAGCACGAACATCAACACAAGCATGCGGCTGCAGACCGGACGGTCGCGGCGAAGCTGGGCTTGGTTCGGGATTGGCTGGCTCACTGGCTAGGGGGTGGTTTGGGCGATGGAGGGCGCGGACTCCGCGCCGCTCGTACCGGCCGCCGCGGGCACCGGTTTGAGCGAAAGCAGCGTTCGCTTTGTGATCGGGCGCAGCAGTGTGCCCGCGCTGGTGAGGCGCGGCTGCACACGGTCGCGCGTGAGGAGTGTTTCGATCTTGTTGTTCAGGGCGAGAATCTCGGCGTTCAGCAGGCGCATCTCGGCCTCAACCTTGCGCTGTTCCTCGCCGATGGCGCGCACGCGGTTTTTGCTGACGACGATGCCGAGCCCGGCCAGGGCGAGCGAAGCGACGACGACGAGAATCGCCGAGATCGCGGAGATGCCGAGGCGGTTGCGATACTGGTTGCGGCTGCTCATGCGGGAAGACGTTCGGCGACACGCAGCACGGCGCTGCGGGCACGCGGGTTGAGTTCGATCTCGTGCGGCGTCGCCTGCACGGGCTTGCGGGTGAGCAGTTTCAGCACGCAGTCGGGATTCTTCCTCGGCTCCGGCCATTCAGGACGGTCGAGGTGGGGCGCGGAGAGATGCTGCAGCGTTTGCTTCACGATGCGGTCCTCAAGCGAGTGAAAGGAGATGACGGCAAGACGTCCACCAGGCTTCAACCAGCGTGGCGCCGCGGCGAGAAAGTCGTGCAACGCGGCGAGCTCGTCATTCACGGCGATGCGCAGCGCCTGAAACACCAGCGTGGCCGGGTGGCGCTTTCCGCGCTTCGGCGAGGCTGCGGCAACGATTTCCGCGAGCTGCAGCGTGGTCTCGATGCGGCGTGAGGCGCGCGCTTTGATGATGGCGCGGGCGATGCGGCGGGCGTTTTGCTCCTCGCCATATTCAAAGAAGATGCGCACGAGCTCGCCTTCATCGTCGGTGTTGACAAGATCAGCGGCGGTGCGCGGCGAATCGGTGTCCATGCGCATGTCGAGCGGCGCGTCCTTGGAAAATGAGAAGCCGCGCGCTGCATCGTCGAGCTGATGACTCGAAACCCCGATGTCCACAAGCATGCCGTCAAAGCCGGAGACACCGGTTTCCTCCACAATCTGCGGGAAGTGACGGAAATTGCCTCGCAGGGCGCAAAACTGAGCCGCATAGGGTTTCAGGCGTTCTGTCGCGTGCTTGATCGCATTCGGATCTTGATCCATGGCCACGACACGCGCTCCATGTTGTAGCAGAGCCTCCGAATGACCACCGCCGCCCAACGTGCCGTCGAAAATGAGCTTGCCGGGAGCCGGCTGGAGCATCTCGATCACCTCCTGCAGCAGCACTGGGGCGTGATAAAAGGGCAGATTTCGGGAAACCTGCTCCGGCGGCGTGGATTCCGGCGAATCCCCCCCTCCCCCAGCTCCCGGACGCGTCACCAAGGTGCCACGCCCCCAAGGCATGAGGTCATCCATCGCGTCCACCGCACCAAACCAAGGCCAGCCCCCCACCTGATAAACTCCAATCATTCTGGAAATACTTCTCAGCCATGATCGCAAGGACGGATACCCGTTCCGGGGCAGCCGGTCCGAGTAGCGCGGCAGGGAAAATCCGGCTGCAGGAAGCGCAATCATAAGAGAATAACTTGGGTGGCATGACGTTCCGCGGGCAAAACGAGGCAAGCAGGCCGTCAGAACTTAAAATTTAACTATTCCTTATAATCTAGGGTGTGTTGCCTTGGCAATCGTGTATTTTCAGAATTTTCACCCTTGCATAGAATTACTCAAATGCTGTTCGTTAGAACAATTGGAGGTTTTAGAGATACCCTCAAACCAAGCAGCTCAAGGAGCTAACTCGTTTCCTGCTCCCGATACCCCAAAACGTCTCCTACGTTTTCACGATGCCATGTTGGCAGGTGTGGCTCCTCGGCATGCCCACCTCTATTATTTGCGTCACAGCCCCAAGAGGAATCTCGACAGATCACCCGAAGTATTGCTAGCCTCGCGGAAATTGAAACAAATCTGACCCAACAACCGCCATGGCCAAGAAACCTGCTCCCAAAAAGGCAACTGCCAAAAAGCCCGTCTCCCCAAAAAAGCCGGCTCCCGTTAAAAAAGCAGCGCCAGCCAAAAAGAAGCCGGTTCCTGCCAAAAGTCCCTCGGCCGTAAAGCCCAAAGCCTCTCCCAAGCCCGCCGCTGCGGCACCCGCAAAAAAAGCGGAGCCGGCTCCTGTTTTAAAACCTGTGTTTGAAGCTCCGGCGGCCAAACCTGCTCCAGTTGCGCCCGCAGCTCCAAAAATCGTCATGAAAAGCGGCGCTGGCGGTGCCACCTCTCTCACGATCTCCGCCCAATCTTCCGCTGGAGCAGCGGCAAACGGCAACACGCATCCGGCGAACATCCTTGTGCTCGTGAGCAGCAATGGCTGGCCTGTCACTGATCTGACGAAAGATCATTTCACCATCATGGAGTACTTCGAGGTTCCCGGCCAGCAGGCTCCCTTCAGCAACAACATCACCTCCTTCCGCAATGTCGGCACGGGTGCCTACCTGCTCCAGGTGAAGCCGATCAACGGCGCTCCTTGGCGCACGGGTCATCATCTCGCGCAGATTCTCGTCTCCTCGGCGGACGACCGTCAGGGCCAGGGAGCGGTAAAACTGATCATCCGCTGATTTCCCCGGCTGCGGATTCGTGATCGACAGCAGAAACGGCTCCGCTAGCATGCGCGGCATGAACCGCCGTTCCTTCCTCGCACGCTCCCTCGCCGCGGCTGCAGCGCCGTCATTTGCCAATGCCGCCATCCAGGGCGGAAAACTCGCCATCGGCCTCGACCATTTCTCAGTACGCGCCACCGGCTGGAAAGCCGCGCAATACATCGACTACGCCGCGTCTTTGAAGCTCGACACGATCTTCCTTTCCGAGCTCATCGTGTTTGAAAACTTTGAGGACGCCTATTTGAAGAGCCTCAAGGAGCAGGCCGACCGACTGGGCGTGAAAATCTACGTCGGCACCGGCAGCGTGTGCGAAAGCTCGAACACGTGGAAGCCCGCGAACGGAACCGGCGCGGATCATCTCGCCCTCACCATCAAGATCGCGAAGGCCCTGGGTTCCCCCGTCGCCCGCTGCTATCTCGGCAATCAAAAAGACCGCTCCACGGACGGCGGCATCGAGAAGCACATCGAAAACACAGTCAAATCCATCAAGGCCAACCAAACACGTGCCGAGGCCGAGGGCATCAAAATCGCCATCGAAAACCACGCGGGTGACATGCAGTCGCATGAGTTGAAATCACTCATCGAAGCCGCGGGCAAAGGCTACGTCGGAGCAAACATCGACCCCGGCAACGCAGTCTGGGCGCTGGAGGAGCCGCTCAAGCATCTCGAAGTGCTCGGCCCGCTCACCATCTGCAGCAGCGTGCGCGACAGCATGCTCTGGGAGGATGAAAAAGGTGCCGTCGTCGTGCAATGGACAGCTGTCGGAGAAGGCATCGTCGATTTCAAAGCCTACGCGAAACGGTTCGCCGAGCTGGCCCCCGGCGTTCCGCTCCAGGTCGAGACCATCTCCGGTTTCGCACGGCCTTTTGAGCATCAAAAAGACGACTTCTGGAAAATCTTCCCCAACCATCGCGACAGCGGCATGTTCAAAGCCTGGCTCGCCATGGCGAAGCGTGGCAAAAAGATCGACAGCTTCAAAGCCCCCGACGGACCCGGCAAAAAAGACGCCGAAATCGCCTACCAGAAGGCCGAATGCGAACGCAGCTTTGCCTGGCTGCGCGCGAATGCGTGATTGCATCCGGTCCTTTTCGCGATACATCGCTTCATCACGAATGCGTGGATAGCTCAGTGGTAGAGCGGCTCGTTTACACCGAGTTGGTCGGGGGTTCGAATCCCTCTCCGCGCACCACCTCAGCGATTCATGCCCGCCTGCCAGATCGAGGAATATGACGACACACCGCAGGCGCGGGACGAACTGATCCCATGGCTCGTCAGAACCGACGCCCAAACTCTCAGCGCCGAAACATGGCGACGACGGCTGTCTCATTGGTGGGATGAAAACCCTTTTTCCAGCCTTTGCGTCGAAAGGGGATGGCTGCTGCGGTACGAGGGTGAAATCGCTGGTTTTCTGGGGCTCATTCCCGCCTGCTATTCTGTGAACGCGGAACCGTCCCCCGCCTACATTGCCTCCACCTGGCGTGTTGACGAAAAGCATCGCAACGCAAGCCTGCCGATGCTGATAAGGCTGAAGAAACTGGCCGGCTCGAAGATCATCGCCGACACCACGCCAACACCCGCAGTGAAGGAGCTTTTGCAACGCTCCGGTTGGAGATGTTTGACTGACATTCGCCGTCGCTTCGTGCCGCTCGGCCTGCCGTCCAGGCTTCTTTCATTCCGCGAATGGCCCTCTTTGCCGCCGGGACGGTTCATCACACGCGACCCGGCATTGGTGCGCGGCATCGCGACGCGACGCGTGTCATGCGCCGGTGTGCAAAAGTGGATCACGCCGGACTATCTGCGCTGGTTCGCCACATCGCCGATGCGGAAGCACGAATTCGCGGGTGTGATCGATGACGCAGGCTGCCTCAGTAGCTACTTGTTTCTCACCTCAAAGCGCATCCGCGGCATCCCCGCATGGATGGAGATCGACCACTTCACGACGGAAGGCACACACGACGAGTTGCATGCCTTGGTCGGCGAAATCGTGCGGCAACCCGCGCTGTTCGGAGATCAGAGGATGCTTTCGCTCGCCAGCTTTCCCGATGACCGCTCGTGGGAAGGTTGCCCTGCCCTGCATGAGCGCACGGAACATGTCTGCCACTGCTTTGCGATCCCCGGACACCTTCAATCGCTCGCAAAACTCACCGTGCTCGCCGAAGGCGACTGGGGTCTTTAGACGAGCCTCTCGATCACTGCCAGGAGGTGATTGCCGGTGGCAAAGGTGTCTGCGGTCATCATGTCGTCGGGGATTTGCACGCCAAGTTCCTGCTCGATTTCCATGAGCAGATCAATCGAGGCCATCGAGTCGAGGCCGAGCTTGCCGAGGTCCTCGTCCATGGGCACATCGCTGCCGGGTGCGAGGAAGCGTAGCTTCGGGCGGAGGATTGCCTGGAGTTTCGGGGTGAGATCAGTGGCGGTCATTTTGGAGGGAGGGCCGATTAAACATCACGTTGGGAATTGTGCCAGCACTGGAAAACCCACTTTTCGATCTCTTCGGTGCCGCGGTAGGCCACCTCCCAAGGCGTCTCATGGCTCAAAAAGCCCAGCAGACTGGCGGTGAGGCCGTAAGCGCCCACGTTGGGCACGGCGAGCACATCGCCGACTTCGACCGGGGGCATCTTCTGGCCGCGGGCGAGGCTGTCGAGCGGGCTGCAAAGCGGCCCGACGACATCAGCGACGATTTCGCCCTCTCGTTGGGCCGTCAGATTGATCAAGGTGATCGCGGCACGCGGAATGCGGCCGAGACCGGACATGCCACCGAGGTGGTGGATGCCGGTATCGAGCACGACGAAGGTCTTCGAGCCGGCTTTTTTCACATCGAGCACAGTGGTGAGCAGCATGCCGCTGCTCGCGGAAAGATAGCGTCCGCTCTCAAAGCAAAGCTGGGACTTGCCAAACAAGGGCGAGGCTTTCCAAACAGCCTCCAAAGCCTCGCGCAGCCCCGTCAGATCACTGCCCACGGCATCGCTGGCATAGGGCCAAGGAAAGCCGCCGCCGACGTTCACCACCTCGCATGCAAAGCCGAGCGCGGCCGAAATGCGCACCGCGATGTCGAGGGCGCATTGCGTGTTCTTCGCCAGCGCCTCGACGGAGGCCACTTGCGTGCCGAAATACACATGCACGCCGTTGATCATGAGGTTTGGCAGCCTCAGCCGCTCCGCCGCGCCCTCGGCGAGCAGCAGGGCCTCATCGAAGCCGAACTGGCTCTCCACGCCGCTCATCGCCAGTCGCGCATCGGGTGCCTGCTGCGGGTTCACGCGGAGCATGGCGGTGATCTTCACGCCAGCCTTCGCCGCCATCTGGGAAAGTCGCGCCGCGTCCGTGAAGCTCTCGCAGGAGAAATGTGTGACACCGCTCTCCAACATGCGGGCGATCATCTTCTCCGATTTGCCCGGACCACCAAACACGATGCCATCCGTGAAGCCCGCGTTTTGGGCCGCCCGCAGCTCGCCATCGGAGGTGATCTCCGCCCGCACGCCCTGCTCACGCAGCTCGCGGGCGATGGCGGGCAGCGGGTTGGCCTTGAAGGAGTAGTAAAGCCGCGAGCCCTCCGGCAGTTCGCGTTTCAACGTGACGGCCCGAGCCTTCACGGCATCAAGATCATACGCGAACAGCGGCGAGCCGTGCTTTTCGATCAGTTGATGGGCGAAGGCAGTATTCATGGTCATCTCCTAGATAGCTGTCGATCTTGAACGATCATTCCAAGGACTGCCCGCCAGCAGGACTGGCTCCGAAAAGCGGCAGCAGGCTGCCGCAGTCCAAAGACTTCGTCATTCGAGATTGGGCATTCTTTCGTCATTCGGTATTCGGAATTCGTCATTGCTCCGCCAGGAGTCTCCGGAGGGCTTTTCGATCGACTTTCTGGTTTCCGGTCTTCGGCAGTTCCGGCAGCAAAAACACGCGATTGGGCACTTTGGCAGGTTCGAGTTTCGAACTGAGCGACTGGATGATTTTTGGCTCGTCGAGCGTGGCCTCGGAAACGCTCACAAACAAGCACAGCAGGTCCTTGGCCTCGTCTTTGACGCAGCCGGCGGCCACGATGCCCAGGATGCGGCAGGCCTCCTCCTCGACCTCGGCCGGGCTGAGTCGATGGCCTTTGTGCTTGATGAGGAAATCACTGCGTCCGTGGAAGTGCAGAAAGCCCTCGGCATCGACGCTGCCGTAGTCGCCGCTCACCAAAACACGCGAGTGGCATTCGCCGATGAACTTGTAGCGCTTCGCGGTCTCCTCTGGCGCCCGCCAATAACCGAGGGCGAGATGACGGCCACGCACACACAGCTCGCCCGTTTCACCGGGAGGCAGGCGGTTGCCGTTCGCGTCGATGGCAAAGACCTCCGTGCCATCGAGCGGCCTGCCGACGGACTCGGGCTTTGCCTCCAGTTCCTCCGGCTGGAGGATGGAGACGCGTTTGCACTCGGTGAGGCCATACATGGGGTGCACGCGAGCCTGCGGGAAGAGCTCGCGAAGACTCGCGATGTAGCTTTGCGGCAAATGATCGCCGGTGTTGGTGATGACACGCATCTTCGGCAGCGGCACCGGGCGGTAGCGCTGCATCTTGATGAGTCCGCCAAACAAGGTCGGCACGCCCGGCAGCACGCTGATCTCCTGCGCCGCGAGAATGCGCGGCAGTTCCGGCCCGGCCATTTCCGGCCTGCCGATGAAGACACTGGCCCCGGCGAGGGCCGCGTAGAAGATCTGGTAAAGGCCGTAGTCGAAGCTCAGCGGCAAGAAGATCGCTACCCGGTCCTCCGCCCGGTATTGCAGCCTCGCCTGGATGGCGGCGGAGACGAAGTGGACGTTGTCATGCGTCAAAATCACGCCCCGTGGCGTGCCGGTGGAGCCGGAAGTGAAGACGAGGAAGGCCGGATCAATGTCGAGACCGGGAAAAGGCACGCGTGTTGGCTCGGGCTCGGCGATCAATTCGGCAAAACCATCACCATCCGCCCACACGAGCGGTGTTTGGCCAAACTCGTCCTTCAGCGACGCGGTGGCGGTTTCGAGCAGGCCCAGCTTGGGCTCGGTTTGATCCAAAATGCGGCGCAGGCCCTCGGGCTTCATCTGCGGATGCAGCACCACGGAAATGCCGCCGATCTGCGCCACGGCAAAAAACATCAGCACCGTCTCAAGGCGGTTCTCCGTGACCATCACCACACGATCACCACGACCAACGCCCTGCTGATTCAACCAGCATGCGAGGCTGGCGACACGCCGCCAGGTCTCCGCATAGGTCAGCGACTGCGTGCCATCACGCAGGTAGATGCTCTCCGGCCACTGGCGGGCACCTTCACGCACATAGGCGGCGAGGCACCACGCGGCGTGAGGGCCGTCGAGCTCGGTCGGAGGCAGGGATGAGGTCAAAAAGCGCGTCGTGGACATGCAAACAGCGGAAACGTTAAGAGCCGCTTTCGCAGTGCGCAACCCCGTCGAGCATCTTACCTGCCTACACGAAGCCGGCGCACCGCCTGCAAGCCGCTCACCATTTCCTTCACACGAATCTCCCACGTTCCGGGGTCCTCGTTAGGGGCGGTGTCAAGGTCCCGTTGCATCGTGCCGTTCTCGGCCGCGTAGAAGCCCCTGCCTTCCGTGAGCTTGCTTGTCCTTCGCATCATCATGTCCTTAGCTCGCGGGCAGACGCCAGATTTTGACACTCGCCAGGGTCTTTGGCGAGATCGTAGATTTCCACGTCCCACGTGCCCGGTGCGGAATGTGGAGCTTCCAGCTTTGCCAGCGCATAGCGGGATCGCTTTTCTCGGAGTTTACCTTCCAAAACATCGGCTGCGTGCGCTCATGGATTTTGCTCCAGAAGACTGCGGCGACGTTTCCGCCGTCGAAGTCGGTCGCGTTGAATGGAACGCCCGTGATGGCGCAGAGGGTCGGTAGCCAGTCGGTGCCGCTGAGCACGGATTGGGTGTCCACGCGGCCTGCGGGCACTTTTCGCGGCCAGCGGACGATGAAGGGCACGCGCACCCCGCCTTCGTAATCGCCATGTTTTCCGCCCCGAACGTGCGGACCAGCGTAACCGAGCAGATGATGCGCCAACCGGGCTTTTTTGGCGGCGAGAGGCTTTTTGGCAGCATTTTTCGCGTTTCGCTCACGCAGCACATCCTGCGGCGAGGAGGGGCCTTGGTCGCTGTTGAAGACGACGAGGGTGTTTTCGGTCAGTTTGAGCTCGTCGAGCTTCGCCAGCAGGCGACCGATGTCTTGATCCATGGAAAAAGCCTCGCCGAGGAAGCGCCGCATCGCGTCATCCACATCGCCGCCATGCTTTCGCACGGCGTCCAACTTCTCGCGCTGATAGTCGGAGAAGTCGGCGTCCTTCACTTTCAGGCTGGCGAACTCATCGACGAACTTCTGCGTCGGATCGACCGGATGATGCGTGATGTGGCCCCACACATTCATGCAGAAGGGCACGTCCTTGTGCTTCTCCACGAAGGCGATGGCGTTGTCATACACACGCGTGTCCTTGCCGCCATCGACGGGCTTTGGAGCCGCGTTTTCCTCGTCGGAACCGATCACATCAATGCCATACGTTCCCGGCGTCATGCTCGGTCCGATGTGCCATTTGCCGAAGTGGCCCGTGGCATAGCCTGCCTTCTTCATCAGCTCCGTCACCGTCACGCGATCCCCAAAGCCAAAGCTGGCGGGATACTTCGCAAAGGTCGCCGGACGCTTGCCCGTCATGAGGCCCGTGCGTGCCGGGCAGCAGGTCACGCCCGTGGCATAGAACTGCGTGAAGCGCGTGCCTTCCCGCGCGAGGCGGTCGATGTTCGGCGTCTTCGCATAGGGATGTCCGTAACATGCCGGATCACCCCAGCCGTAGTCGTCCGCGAGGATGAAGATGATGTTCGGCCGCGATCCCGCATGGAGCGAGCTGGCGAGCCAAAGCGAGAGAAGGCAAAGCAGGCGATTCATGGCCGCTGTGAACACGAAAACCGCGAGCGGCTTTCGCTGATTGCCTTCTTGGACAGGCGCTTGACGCGGGTATGGCCCCGTGACGAATCTCCCGCCCATGCGCCTCCTCCTGAGCCTCTTCCTCATCACCTCCGCCTTCGCTGAAATCACGCCAGCCGAACGCGAGCTGATGAGCCAGCTCGGCCCCGGCACGCCCGAACCCATCCCGCTTTGGCCCGGCAAGCCGCCGCAGTTCCTCGAAAACGCCGCGCCGGAGGTCATCAAGGACAACCAGACCATCCAAAGCGTCTCGGTGCCCACCATCACGCCCTACCTGCCGCCGAAGGACATCCGCACCGGCATGGCCCTCGTCGTGTGTGCCGGTGGCGGCTATGGCGGGCACGCGTGGAAGACGCATGTCGTGTATGCCGCGCAAGTCTTCAATCCGATGGGCGTGGCCGTCATCGGTCTCAAATACCGCACGCGGCCGCCGCACATTCTGCCCCACGAAGGTATCCAGGCGCTTACCTTGCTCGATGCGAAACGTGCCATGCGCCTCGTGCGGCATCGCGCTGCTGAATGGGGCATCGATCCGGCGAAAATCGGCGTCGCAGGCTATTCCGCCGGTGCGAATCTCGCGATGAATCTCGCCGCGAACTTCGATCTCGGCGATCCGCAGGCCACCGATCCCATCGAGCGCCTCAGCAGCCGTCCTGACTTCGCTGTCGGCCTCGGGACTTGGCATTGGCGGAAGCCGGAGAACCCCTTCGTCTTCAAAGCGAACTCACCGCCCGTTTTTCTCGTCCACGCCACCACCGACAAGCCCGTCGAGATCGCCACCAACATCATCGCCGACCTGAAAAAGCTCGGCGTCCCCGCCCGCCTCGATCTCCACGAAGAAGGCGGCCACGGCGTCGGCAACCTCATCCCCACCCGAGTGAAACACAACTTCCCCGGTGCCCAGTGGCCCAAGGTGCTCGTCGAGTGGCTGGGGACGCTCGAAGGGAAGAAGTAGCGTTGCAGCGGCCTGAATCACGGGCCGACCTGTCAAAGAAAGCTGACTTTCTTTAGGTGTCGCTCGCGAGGTGTTAAGTTTTCGCCGATTCCTTTACATGTGAGGGGCCGGCTCGACCATTCGCAGGTGCCGACCTCTCACCAAAGCAGCTTCACGCCATACGCCGCAAACTCGGAGTCACACGAGACCAAGGTCAAATCTTCCACTAAGGCCTGGGCGATCACCAGTCGATCAAACGGATCGTTGTGATGAAAAGGCAGCCGCCGGTGCTCGTGGAGATGAGGGACGAGAATGGGCAGGATCAGGATGTTGGAGGCATCCAAACGGTCGGGAAAGAGCTGGTCGAAGGGGAGTGGCAAACTGAGTTTGCCCAGCGAGTCCTTGATCCCGATCTCCCACAATGTGGCGGGACTCACGAAGATCGTGTTCGCTGCGTCCTGGATGCAGGCCAAAGCTTTCGCACTGAGCTGGCTGCTGCCAGCCAGAAACCACAGCAGCGCATGAGCATCCAACAGCACCTTCATGGACGATAATCGGCAAAGGCTTCGAGCGGCGCGTCAAAATCATCGGCAAGCTTGATGCCGGGCACCGAGCCAAACCCTGGGCGTGTCGTTGGGGTCCCTTGCGATTCGTCCTTCGCCTTCGACTTGAGAAAGTGAAGGTAATGCAACACCTCGCGCAGCAGCGGTTCCGGCTGCTGAGAGACTTCGGAGATGAGGAGTTGCTGGATCGACATGCCTTAGTTTTACCTCATCCCAAGCTGCCTGCCAAGCTCGTGTTCAGGCCCCAGGCCTCGCCGGAAAGCCCATGAACCCGGATTCGACAGAAGAGCCGAGTGAAACGAGACAACCGGAGCGAAGCGTAGATAGCCCCACCAATCACGCTCTCAAACTGCTGGGGCAAACCGCCAAAGCCTGCCCGAAGGGGAGTGAAGCGTATCAATGGGGACAGGAGAATTGATTCGCCGGATTCTTTTGTCCCCATTCTTCTGTCGATGCTGCTGAGCTTGCTTCCTGAGTGGCTCGACCCTTCCGAGGTGCGTCAGGAGGTCTGAGCCTGGCGCAAGAGGCTTCCCAGGGGGACGCTTGTGACATTTTTCCTCGCGGTGAGTATCACTGGCCTCGGATAGATTTTCGAGCATTCGTGGTCGACGACGCATGAAACTCACACCTGCATATCAAGCTATCTCAAAAGCATTAGATCGCGACAAACGACTCTCTCACAGCAGCCCTGGCCGAGGCATTTTTGTATTTGTTCAGGAGGAAGTTGGTTTTCATGATCTGTTGATCACCGGCTACCCAATCGACTCCATGCTTGGCCCCGTGATACCAAGGCTGAATATCGACAAATCATGGGCGATGAGACGCCTGCCGCTTTCGGCAGCCAAGCGATGGAAACTCAAAACTGGCGTTGAAAAGCTCTACACTCAGCTTGGCCTGGAGATCACGGTTTTGGAGAGTGAACTGGCAATATTGGCTGATTCCGTGCCAGCGATTCTTCGACATATTGAGAATGGATACAGAAATGGATTCGAGGACTTGCTCCCGTTTCAAACGCATCAAACCACCTCAACAAACATCTGGTCTGTCGATGCTCGTGAACTTGCTAACAGGGTCTATCTGCAACGTCAGAAGAAATAGGAGTCGTATTCTCTGGGGCAAGGCCGCGAAGACCCACCCATCTGCCCACGTTTCATGTCCTCACATGAAACTCCTCCTCGCGCTCGTCCTCTCCCTCACCGCCGCCGCAGCAGCAGACCTGACCTTGATCGACGCGGGGAAATCGGACTACCAGATCGTTTTGCCGGATGCGCTGCCTTCACCGGCGTTGGACGAAAGTCTCGTGCAGACGGCTCGATTGCTCCAAACGGCGTTTTTGGCGAACAAGGCGGAGATTGCCGTCGTGCGTGAGAAGGAGCGGGATGGGTCCAAACCGGCGTTGATGCTCGGGAACACGGTTTTGGCGCAGAAGAACGGCCTCGACGTGACGAAGCTGCGGGATTGGAGCTATGTGCAGCGGGTGGTGGGGCGGGATGTGATCCTCGCGGGGAATGACCAGGCCTCGAAGGCGAAGGTGGAGAATGCGCGGAGGCCGAACTGGGATCGCGTGGGCACGGCGAAGGCGGCGGTGGACTTTGCGCGGGAGTTTCTCGGCGTGCGCTTCCTGTATCCCGACCTGCCGGGCTACACGCCGGTGAGCGGCGCGGCGAAGATCGACCTCATGGCGTCGCCAGCCATCGAGTTCCTGCCGATGAAGACGATCACGGTGCCGGACACGCTGAACGTGACGAAGACGCCGCTGCTGCGCGTGAACTCGGCGCATCCGGCGGGCGGCTCGTTTTACGATCTCGCGCACAATCGCTTCCCGCGGGTGGATGAGCAGTTCGGCGGGCACACGTGGGAGCGGGCGGTGCCGGCGGAGTTGTTTGCGGAGCATCCCGAATACTTCGCGCTGATCAGCGGCTCGCGTTTGAAGCCGGAGGGCAACGGGCAGTATTGCCTGTCGAATCCCGACGTGCAGGAACGCATCTACCGCGACCTCGTTTCGCACCTGGAGCGCGGCTTTGACAGCGTGGATCTCGGCCAGCCGGATGGCTTCCGCGAGTGCCAGTGCGAGAAGTGCGAGGCGCTCTACGGCACGAGCAAGGACTGGTCGGAGAAGATCTGGATCTTCAACCGCGAGGTGGCGCAGCGCGTGGAGAAATCGCATCCCGGCGGGCAGATCACGATGATGAGCTACATCCTCACCGCGCAGCCGCCGAAGACGTTTAACCAATTTCCCGCGAACACCTGCATCATGCTCACCGGCACGAACGAGGAGGACATCGCCCCGTGGCGCGGCATCGAGGTGCCGCGCGGCTTCACCGGCTACGTTTACAATTGGTGCCCGAACCTCGGCACGCGCTACACGCCGATGCGCACGCCGGGCTACATCGAGCTGCAGGTGCAAAGGCTCGCCGCCGCGCGCATCCAGTCGCTGTATCGCGACGGCCCCGGCCAGCTCTTTGGCCTGGAGGGGCCGGTGTATTACACCATGGGCCGCATGTTTGATGATCCGGCGAACAACCACGCCAAGGACCTCATCCCCGAGTTCTGCGAGGGCGCATTCCCGGACAAGAGCATCACCTTCTACATGCGGGCCTTTTACGACGAGCTGTATCACGCCATCGCGCTCTACTCCGACCACATCGGCACGCGGAATGACGTGTGGACCTACAAACCGCTGCCCACGGATGCTCGCGGACGCAAAACCGTGCAGGACCCGTTTCAGCTCATCGCCTTCCTCTACACGCCGCGCGTGCTCGCCGCGATGGAGGGCCACCTCGCGCAGTCGGAGCAGCTCGCCCGCACGCCGAAGATCAAAACACGCCTCGCACTCGTCCGCGCCGAGTTTGATTACCTGAAGCACTTCGCAAAGGTCGTGCACCTCCATCAGGCCTGGCAGATGGCACCGGATCAGCCGTCGCTGCATCGCCTGCTCGACGCCATCGACGTGCGAAACGCCTACATCGCCACGCTTTACGCCAAAGGGCATCAAAAGGAGTGGAACCACGTCCTCTTCCCCTTTCCCGGTCACGACGCGAAGCACCTGCAACTCGCCTACGACGGCTATCAGGAGCCGTATGCGAGCACTTGCTTCAATTGGAACACGAAAGCCATGCGCCACGCTCCGCCGCCCGGTCTCAAAAAGCTCACCATCGCCAAAACGACCGCCAAACTCACGCTCGACAGCCCCGAGTGGCAAACCGCCACCGCGCACGAACTCACGCTCCTCCCGCCGCTGCACACGCTGCCGCGCCCGACGACAATCCGCCTCCTCTACGACGAAAACGCCCTCCACCTCCGCGCCGAAGCCACGCTCGGCGATGAAACCAAGTTCACCGCCTTCAACCGCGACCGCGTCCTCACCCATCAAGAAGCCATCGACCTCTACCTCGCCCCGAACCCCGCCCAACCACTCTTCTACCGCTTCACTCAAGGCGCCAACGCCGCTAGCCGATACGACGCCCTCAACGGCCGCATCACCGACGTCATGGACCCCCGCCACGGCAAAGACGACCCCACCTGGAATGGAGATTGGCACAGCGAAACCCGCGTCGATGCGAAAACGAAGCGTTGGCACGCTTATCTCGTCATCCCCTTCAAAACCCTCGGCGTCGAAGCCCCAACCAAAGGCATCACTTGGAAAGCCAACTTCGGCCGCAATCATGTCTTGCCACGCGAGCAGGTGGATCGCGCCATTTGGTCGTCATCGCTCACCAGCACCCGCATGGACGACACCACCGTGATGGGCGAGATCGTGTTTGAGTAGCGGCAGGAGAGAAAGGACTCATGCGGTGGTTCGTTTGCTTGCCACCACCATGAACATCCACTCTCTCCGCTTCCTCGCCGTCCTCGCCGCCACACTCATCGCGCCTGCTTTGGCAAACGCTGAGATCGCCGTGAAGAGCGGCAAGAAGATCGCCTTCCTCGGCGATTCGATCACGCAGGGCGGGTGGGGCAATCCGGCGGGTTATGTGAAGCTCGTGATTGCAGGCCTGGAGGCGAACGGCATCAAAGCGGAGCCGGTGCCGGCCGGGATCAGCGGGCACAAGTCAGATCAGATGCTGGCGCGGCTCGACAAAGATGTGCTGAGCAAGAAGCCGCAGTGGATGACACTGAGCTGCGGCGTGAACGACGTGTGGCACGGCCCGCGTGGCGTGCCGCTCGATGACGCGATGGCCAAAGCAGGCACCTACGACGACAAGGTGGCCACCCGCGGCACTTACAAGAAGAACATCACCGCCATCATCGACCAGGCGACTGCCGCGGGCGTGAAGCCGGTGATGCTGACGGCGACGGTGATTCATGAAAACCTCGCCAGCAAAGAAAACGGCCTGCTCGCGCCCTACAACGACTTCCTCCGCCAGCTCGCGAAGGAGAAGAACCTGCCGATGGCCGATCTGTTCTCGATGTTTGCCGAGCGAATCAAGGCGGAGAACAAACCGAATGTCAAAGTGCTGACCAGCGACGGCGTGCACATGAATACCGAAGGCAACAAGCTCATGGCCACCGGCGTGCTGAAGGCTTTCGGCCTGAATGATGCCGAACTGGTGAAGGCGAAGGCCGCTTGGGCACCGCTTGAAGCGCAAGCCGAGGAGTATGCGAAAAAGCAGGCTGAAGCCCGCGCCAAAGCTGCTGCCGAGAAAGCCAAAGCTGCAGCGAAGGGCAAGTGAGCGTTGCGATATGCCTTTGATGAAAGCACTTGCCACCTCTCTTGCGCTGCTCGGCTTCTCGATCGGAGTTGTCTGGCACGCCTTTGCCGCTGAACCGGTTCCGGACAAGCTCGTAGTATTGACGTTTGACGACTCGGTAGCGAGTCAGGCTACCTTTGTCGCCCCGCTGCTGAAGAAGCATGGCTTTGGCGCGACGTTCTTTATCACGGAGGGCTTCGAGTTCCTCGTGGACAAGCAAAACTACATGACCTGGGAGCAGATTCAGGCGCTGCACGAACAGGGTTTCGAAATCGGCAACCACACGCGGAAGCACGCGGGCGTGAACAAGCAGAAACCGGAGCAACTGGCCGCGGACGTGGAGTTCATCGAGCAGCAGTGCGAAAAGGCCGGCATTCCGCGTCCGGTGAGCTTCTGCTACCCCGGCTACGCGACGAGCAAGGCGGCGGCGAAGATATTGAAGGAGCGCGGCTATCAATTTGCAAGAGCGGGAGGCGCGAAGGCCTTTGATCCGGCCACAGACGATCCTTTGCTCATGCCGCAGGCCTTTGACGGCAAGCCGGACAGCACGCTGGAGCAGTTCAAGGCCGCGGTGGCGCAAGCAAAGGACGGTAAGGTCGCCGTGATGACGTTTCACGGCGTGCCGGACATCAAGCATCCCTGGGTGAACACCGATCCAGTGAAGTTCGAGGCCTACATGCAGCATCTCAAGGACGAGGGCTGCACGGTGGTACCCATGCGGGACCTTGCGAAGTATGCGGGGAAGAAGTGAGTGGGGAGCTCACGTATTGAGAGGCACCATGAAGTCTCTCCTAGCCCTCCTCCTGCTTGGCACCTCCGCTTTCGCCCAACTGGTCATCCAGCGCGACATCCGCTATCTCGATGATGGTCATGCGCGACACGTTCTCGACATTTATGCGCCCAAGGACGCGAAGAACCTGCCGGTGGTCTTCTGGATGCACGGTGGCGGATGGCAGGCGGGGGACAAATCCAGCGTGCAGACGAAGCCGAAGTGGTTCGTGGAGCAAGGCTTCGTCTTTGTCTCGACGAACTACCGCCTGCTGCCTGAGGTGGACATGGGCACGCTCATCCGCGATTGCGCCAAGTCCTTCGGCTGGGTGCAAAAACACATCGCAGAGCATGGCGGCGATCCGAAACGCGTCCTTGTTGGTGGTCACAGCGCCGGCGCGCAGCTCGCGGCCATTCTTTGCACCGATGATCGCTACCTGAAGGAAGTCGGCGCGGATTTCTCCAGCCTCATCGGCTGTGTGCCGGTCGATGGCGACACCTACAACGTTCCGGCCATTATCGAAGTCGCGGAGACGCGTGCGCGTGCGCATGGCTTTCCGCTGCCGACGTTCGGCCATCGTCTGAAATTTGGGAACGATCCCGCGCTGCACAAAGACTTCTCCGCCGTTACCCATGTGGCGAAGGGCAAGGGCATCCCGCCGTTCCTGATCTTGTATGTGTCCCATCATCCGGACAACACGGCCCAGGCCCGGCACTTCGGCGACAAACTGAAGGCAGCCGAAGTGCCCGTGACGCTCTTCGGCGCGAGGGACACGGAGCACGTGAAGCTCAACAGCGACCTCGGGCTCGCCAGCGATCCAGCCACAAAGGCACTTGAAACGTTCGTGGTGTCGATCCTGAAGAAGTGATGTGCGTCACTTCGCCTTCGGCAACAGCTTGGCCACCTCGGCGGCGACTTGCGCACCTTGGGCAGCCTTGCCTTCCGGTTTGTAGTGCAGACCATCCGAGCACCATTCGGGATGCGGCAGCGTGAGCGCATATAGATCGTCCACGGGAATGCATTCCTTCTTCATGAGCTCGGTGGCGATGCGATTGCGCTCGGTCACGTTGGCGTTGTTGGGGGCGAGTTGCTCGAACTTGCCGTTCACATGCGATGGCGTGCAGGTGGCCCAGATGAGCTTCGCCTTTGGCGCGAGCTGGCGGATGTGCGCGAGCATTTGCGGCAGAAACTCGGCGTATTCCTTCTCACTCACTGCGCCGATGCCGTGCAGGCTGTTGTTGAAGTGAATCACGTCAAAGCTCTCCGCACCAAGCACGGCGCTGAGTTCCGCATGCAGCACGGGATCGCCCACGCAGCGCGAGGTGGCGAGGCGTGCGACATAGGCTTTGCCAGCGAGCGCCTTCTCCACGTCGGGGCCGTAGCCCTGTGTCACGGAGTCACCGATGAGCAAAACGCGCGGCAGACCGTGCTTGTTGGCGTTCGGCATCCAGATGTTGCACCACTCGGTGCCTTCGCGCGGCACGACGCGGTCGGAGGCGGCATTGAGCGTGGTGAGCACGAGGAGGAGAAAGACATGTTTCATAAATCAAAAACCCGGTATGACCCTGGCGTGAGCATTCTTGCTCAAGAGGCGTTCACGCAAGCATGATTTCACGACGCAAAATATGGTCTTGATTCGTGATCGGAGGATCGCTCATGCTGTGGACATGATCTTCCGGCCTTTTCTCTGCTGTCTCGCCTTTGCCGCCATGCTTCATGCCGAGGACAAGCGGCCGAACATCCTGTGGCTGATCGCCGAGGATTTCGGACCGCATCTTGGATGCTATGGCACAAAGGAGGTGTCCACTCCGGTGCTGGACGGCATGGCGGCAAAGGGCATGCGCTTTACGCGATTCTACACCACGGCACCGGTGTGCTCGCCGAGCCGGTCGGCTTTCAATACAGGGATGTATCAGACGACGATAGGCGCGCACAACCACCGCTCGCACCGCGATGACGGTTACACACTACCGGAGGGGGTGAAACTGATCAGCGAGCGCATGCGCGAGTCGGGTTACTTCACGGCCAATGTGAAGGAATTGCCACAGGAGGCGGGATTCAAGGGCTCTGCAAAAACGGATTGGAATTTTCAGCCACCGATAAAAGCGTTCGACTCGGCGAACTGGGATGATTTGAGATCACACCAGCCGTTTTACGCGCAGATCAATTTCCAGGAGACACACCGCACCTTTCACGGCGAGGCGCATGCCGATCCGGCAAAGGTGGAGGTCCCGCCGTATTACCCGGACCATGAGGTGACGCGGCAAGACTGGGCGCAGTATCTCGACGCGGCGACGGCGCTGGACAAAAAAATCGGCAAGATCATGGAGTTGCTAAGACGCGACGGCCTGCTGGAGAACACGGTGATCTGCTTCTTCGGCGACAACGGGCAGGCTCACGTGCGCGGGAAGCAGTTTTGCTATGAAGAGGGATTGAACGTGCCGCTGATCCTGAAGTGGCCGTCGGGATTCGCGGCTCCGGCGGGCTATGAAGCGGGGAAGGCGAGCGACCGTCTGCTGATGAGCATCGATTTAACCGCCACTTCCCTGTCATGGGCCGGAATCGCGAAGCCGGAAGGCATGCAAGGACAGATTTTCATGGGCGAAAAGGCGGAGCCGGCGCGGGAATACGTGTTCGGCGCGCGAGATCGCTGCGACATGACGGTGTTCCGTTTCCGCACCGTGCGGGACGCGCGCTACCGCTACATCCGCAACTTCACGCCGGATCGTCCCTTTCTTCAATTCAACGCCTACAAGGAGAAGCAGTATCCGGTGTGGAACCTGATCAAGGAACTGGCCGCACAGGACAAGCTGACGCCGGAGCAAGCAGTGCTGGCCGCGCCGACGATGCCAGAGGAGGAACTCTACGATCTACAGAACGATCCGTTCGAGATTCACAACCTTGCAAAGTCGAACAAGCTGGAGGATCGCGCGGCGCTGGAGCGGCTGAGCAGCGTTTTGAAGACGTGGATCGAGCAGACGAACGATCAAGGCCGCATTCCGGAGTCGGAGGAGGTGGCGAAAAACGAAGGCAGCACGAAAGGGGCGCCGCCTGAGAAGAAAGGGAAGGGAAAGAAGAAGGCGAAGTGAGGCGACGGAAACACTAACAAGAGGAAGAAGACAAAGAACTTAGCGAGACAGCGCGAGAACCCCCTGGATTCGGCCGGGCTCCGTCGTTTTCGAGCGTCGTCAGGTCTGTGAGAAGCCCCAGACGGCTGGAGCCCTACAGTGCTCCGCTTTGCTCGCTGCCGGAGGTGATGCGGCGGTATTCAAAAAGTGAGGAAAGATGGATGCCGCGGTTCTCGGCTCCAACCGCGTCGAACGCGAGGCTTCCGGGTAGCTCCTGGAGCTGCTGAGGCACCTGAAAGGAGATGGCTTTGGAGAATCCCGGAGCGACAAAGGCGACCAGAATCAAAGTTCTCCCGGCGAGAGAATCTCATGCTTCAGTCCGAGCTCTTGAAGGCCCTTTGTGAGCTGGGCGAGGCTCCAGCCGCGCGGGAAGGTTCCTTTGGCACCTTTTTTCAGCTCGGCGAAGTTCACGATCAGCTCGCCCGCGTGCTCGTCCAAGACAACGAGTTCGATGGACGGCTTCCATTTCTCGAAGAGCGCCTTCACCTTGGCCGCGTGCCGGGAGAAGCCGGGCACGCGCACTTTCATCGTGGCGATGTAGGGCGTGCCATGGAGACCAGGAGCCTCGCGCACGGCCTGAGCGATCTGGTGCTCGCTGACTGCCTTGGGATCGTAGCAGACGCTGGCGTAGCCTTCGAGCCCTTGCAGCACCTCGACCTCGACGATGCCGGGTGTTTGCGACAACTGATGCTGCACCATGTAAACGCAACTCCCGCATTCGAGACCCGAGACAACGAAGACCGTCTTTGCGGGCGCGGGCTTTTCCTCGGCGTGCAGCACGAAAGACAGGAGAAAGGCAAGGGGCGCAGAGAACCTCATTTCGCCCGTTTGGTGAAGGTTTTGCTGTCGAGCACGCGGCCGTCATCGAGGGCCTTCAGCTCGGATTTGAGTGTCCCCGCCTCGCGGTCGAGGGTGAGGAGCTGGTAGCTCGCGGCTTTGTCGGAGAAGGCCGCCTGCGGATCGTGCCCAAAGGTGCCGTTGCCGCGCACGGAGCTGTTGTAGTAGGTCACGCCATCCACCTCGGTGCGTTCGGCATGGTAGCATTCTCCGGAGATGGCGAGCGTGCCTTTACCAATCACACGCTTCCATCCACCCTCGGCGTGGCGACGCACGGTGCCGCCCGTTTCACCAAACATGGTCACGACGAACCCGGCCTTCGTGCCATTCATCGTCTCTTCGAACCATTTGAACTGCTCGGAGTCCTTGTCGAAGGCGTGGCAGGCCTGGTTTGGCTTACCGAAGTCGCCCGTGTGGCTCATGTCCACGCTGATGAGCCTCAAATCGAAGTCCGGGATGTCCCAGGCCCAAATCCACTCCTTGCCCGGCAGCGCGAAAAACTTCCGGTAGCCCGTGGCCTCGATGTCATAGCCCGGCTCCTCCATACTGAGGCCATTCGGGCGGATTTTGCGATCCAGATTTCCCAACGAGACCATCAGCGGCGTGCTTCGGAAAAGCTCCGCCTGTGTATCGATGGCTGTGCTGTGAGACTTCGTGGCCTCCTTGTCCGCCTGCGTGGCAAATTGATACTGCATGGCCGTGTCACCCGCCGAGATGAGCAGATGCGGTTCGTCCTTTTTGATCGCGGTGAAGTTCAGTTTCGCATCCGCACGGATGTTCGCGACCACGGCGATGCGCAGCAGCTTCGACGAATAGCCTTTGAAGGTGTGGATGTCCGAAGCCTGATCGCCGCTTTTCACGCGGTAGTGATAAACGACATCCTTTTGAGCCAGCGGGATCTCCACATGATGCAGCGTGCGGCTGCCATCCACTTTCACACTTTCACCAAGCTGCGGCGAAGTCCCAAACTCGACCATCGAGTCACCCGGGGCCGTCGTCTCCCATGAGATGACGATCTTCGAGTTGTCCGGTGACTGATGCGTCATCCAGATGCGCTCGACCTTGGCAATCGCAACGCTGCTCCAAAGAGCCAGCAAGAGGGTGATGAGGGCGTTTTTCATGGCTTGCGGTGCAACCATACGCCTCTCGCGTCCCGGTTCTTGAGCGTCACTTGGAAGTCGTGGCCTTCAAAGCCGCTTTGTAGAAGCTCCAGTTGAGCTCACCAAGGGTGTCGAGGACGAGATTGGGGTTGTGGGGGATGTTCGGGAGCTGGCGGTAGGTGTGGGGAATCTTGAGGGCGTCGAGATGCTGCTTGAACTCGCGATTGAAGCCGAGGGTCTCATCGCGATCGCCGATGATTTGGCGGATGAGGAGGCCGGAGCGGATTTTTTCGGCGTTTTGCTCGGCAATGAGCCACGGGCTCTGGGCGCGGTAGTAGGCCATGTCGCCGCCAAACACGGTGCTGAGGACTTGATCACGACCACGTGGACCCGCGCGAGGCGCCTCATTGAAATCCGGCTGCAACGGACCGGCACCGAGCAGCGAGACGGCGGCGAAAAGCTGCGGGTATTTGAAGCCCAATCGTGCTGCACCATAGCCGCCCATGCTGAAACCCTCGATGATGCGGCCATCGCGTTTGGCCAGCGTGCGGAAATGCTGGTCGATGTGCGGGATGAGTTCCTCAATGATCATCGTCTCGAGCTTCACCGAGCCGTCTTTCCAATCACACCACATGCCCATCGGCAGCCCGTTGGGGAAGACCATGATCATTGGCGGGATTTTACCAGCCCGCATGGCTTCGCCGTAGCGCTGCGCCACCTGCGCGGCAGAGCCGGGCGAACTGCCACCGCTGCCATGCAGCCAGTAAAGCACGGGGAAACGTTGTTCCTTGTTCGTGTCGTAGCTCTCCGGCGTGAAGATGTAGCAACTCACCGGCTGCGCGGCGGCTTTGCTGTTGAACAGCACACGTTCAAGACGCGGCACATTGGCCTCCGGGAGCACCCAGACATGATTCTGCTGGGCTTGCAGAGTGGAGAAACTGATGAGCAGGCAAAACAAGACGGCTTTCATGCGGTTCTGTGAAACGCGGCAGCCCGTCAAAGGTCGCGAACCTCACTTCAGCTTTGCGAACAGTTCCTCCAAGCCAGCGAGGATCTTGGACGATGCATCGACTTCGAGGCAACTGGAACGCGCACGCCACGTTTCGTAGCCGCCAAGGGCGTGATGCTCAGGCGTGGGCAGGTAGCCGTGGTAGGCGTTGGCGAGCGAGACGGTGAAAGTGGGCGAATGGCGCTTTTTGAGCTCGAGGCCGATTTCGACGAAGACCTCAGCGGGAATCGCGGAGACATGCAAATCGCCGATTTTCATGATTTGCAGCGGCGCGGACACTTTCGCGGGAAAATCGGCCAGCAGCACGGTTTCGCGCGCATACACCTGCTCCATCGTCTCCATGCGCGGGAAGAGCTTCGATTGCTTCGTGACCTCGCGAGCCTTTTCCACCTCGTCTTTGCTCGGAATGCGCAATCCGAGTTCGATTTCCTTCTGGGCAACGCTCAGCGGCACTGAGTCGGCATGCTTCAAGGTCTTGACCGCGGCTGCGACAGCTTGCGCGACATCGTTCGCGACGATCTGGATGCGGCCATACGGCGGTTGTTTCTCCTGACCGCCGCGGAAGTCGATGTTGTTGATGTCGCCGCTGGTGCCGTTCGACATGATGCCGACGAACTCCGGGCCCGCTCCGAGCAACTGACCGATCTTCACCGCGAACGCGCCGAAGTAGTCCGCCGAGATGTGACCAGGGCCGACACCGCCAACGTAGTGCAGCGAGTAGTTCGCCAGCAAAGCGATGGGTTTTCCGTCCGTGCTTTGCACGCTGATGAAGCCGACTTCGGGATCGGTTGGTCCCGCGGGTTCGACGAGGCCGGGATTGTTGATGCCGGGATTCGTCTTCACCTGATCGGTGGTGATGCCGAGCGGTGTCGGCGGGATGGTGCCGGGCTTCATCTTCCAGCGGCGATTGAAGACCTGATGCGGCACCGAGGCGCTGCCGTGGCCGATTTTGGCCGGAGCAAGGTTGTTCAAGGCGCAGCGCACGCCATCGGCGATGCGCCGGGCCACGAAGCGCTGATACATCGGGCTCGGCTCGCTCTGGCCGACGGCTTGCAGCGTGCCGCAGGAGTGTGAGTGCGTGGCGGACATCATCATGTTCTCCACCGGCAGGCCGGTGGCCTCGTTCACCATCTTCTTCGCCTCGTCAAAGATGCCGCGACCGATCACACAACTGTCCGCGACGACGAAAATGAGCTTCGTCTTGCCATCGTCGAGTGCCAAACAGCGAGCATGGAGTTCGTCGTGGATGAAAAGGGCCTTTCCATCCTGAAATCCGCCATTGATCGAGCTGCCGAGCTCTGGCGTGATGTTGCTGGTGGCGGCACCAGCGCGGAATTCGGCGGCTTGGAGCGAGACCGAGAAGAGCAGTGCGGCGATGAAGCGGAGTTTCATGCGAGTCTTACGGCACGAAACGTGTGAACTTGATCAAATCAGCTCGCGGATGGGCAGTGCGCCGTTTTCGACGAGGTAATGCGGACGGCCTTTGGTGTCGGTGACGGTGGTAGTGGCCACGTCGATGCCGAGATTACGATACAGCGTGGCAAAGACCTCTGCGAAGGTGACAGGACGGCTATCGGCCTCTCCACCAAGACGATCTGTCGAGCCGATGACCTGCCCCATCGGCATGCCACCTCCGGCGAGAAGCGCCATGGCCACACGCGGCCAGTGATCGCGGCCGACCTGCTTGCTGATGATCGGCGTGCGGCCGAATTCGCCCCACACGAGCACGGTGACGTCTTTGTCGAGGCCGCGCTGATGCAGATCCTCGACGAGCGCGGTGATGCCTTTGTCAAAGATGGGGAAGTCTTCGCGCTCACGGGAGAAAATGTCGTTATTCGGCCCACCGTGCCAGTCCCACTTGCTGTAGTTGACCGTGACAACACGCGCACCAGCCTCCACGAGCCGGCGTGCGGTGAGGAAGCTCTGCGGCACGCGCGGCGCGCCGTTTTCGTCAATGCGCTTCACGGTGTCACCCGTGCCGTAGCGCTCGACGAGGCGCGGATCTTCTTTGGAAAGGTCGAGCGCGTCGGCCAGCTTCGACGAGGTGAGCACGCCCATGGCCTGCTGCGTGAAGGTGTCCATCGCGTCCATCTTTCCGCTTGCATCGACATCGCGGCGGAAGTTGTCAAAGCTCGTCAGCAGCTTCGCGCGATCGGAGAGGCGGTCGTAGGTGATGCCTTGCAAGGTAAGGTCACCACGACTCGGCCCCGTGTGGCGGAAGGCGTCGTTCGCCGATCCAAGCATGCCGGGGCCGGGCTCGTTGTAAGGACCATGCGTGCATTCGTAGCACATGCTGACGAAAGGAGGCACGGCGGGATCAAAAGCGCCCTTCAGCTTGCCGACCACACTGCCGAACTGAGGCCAGCCACCCGGTGGGACGGTGCCCGTGCGGTTCGGAAAACCGGTGTAGCACTGGATCGCATCGTGACCGGCCTGCGCGCCGACGAGCGAGCGAATGATGGTGAACTTGTCCATCATCTTAGCCATCCGCGGGAAGAGTTCGCAGATCTGAATGCCATCCACATTCGTGCCGATGGGCTTGTGCGGCCCGGCGATTTCGCGCGGGGCGTCCGGCTTCAAATCAAACATATCCTGATGCGGCGGACCGCCGACGAGATAGATCAGGATGACCGACTTGTGCGAGTTGCGGATGCCCGCCTGATTCTCCAGCGCCAGCAGCTTTGGCAAAGAGAGGCCGAGGGAAGCCAGGCCGCCGACTTTGATGAAGTTTCGACGCGACACACCATCACAGAAGGCGCTGCGTTTTTCGGCGGGAGCGAGAATCTTAAGCATGGCAGGTGCGGCGATGGACGCCGGACAAGTATGGAACTCGCGTCCGCTTTCTTTCGGCCGCTATGAAAGGTCCTCCGCCTTTGTGACGGGCGCCCACCAGATGACGATCAAGCCGAGGGCGTAGATCGAAGCGCAGATCGTGCCGACGCGCGGATAATCGCCGCCGAGGGCGGTGAAAAGAAATCCTGCGGCCAGAACGCCAAACGCTGTGGCAAAGCGGCCCGAATTATAAGCGAGGCCGCTGCCGGTGGCGCGCACCCGAGTGGGAAACAGTTCCGGCAGATACAAGGCAAGCCAGCCGAAGAACAGCGTGGCGACGAAGCCCTGCGCGAACACGATGACGTGAAACGCGGCCTGCAACGGCGCGGTGAGCTGGAACATCGTCATCGTGATCGTGACGGTGGCGAGGCTGATGAGCGCGTAGCTGAGGCGGCGTCCGAGCCAGCTCGCGAGCTGCGCACCAGCAAAGCTGCCGAGTGTTGCCCCCAGCGCCCACCAGCCCTGCGTGGCGGCTTTGTAGCCGACGTTCGTCTCTCCGGCGACTTTGTCAGCCCACGGAATCATCCACTTGCTGGCCGACCACGCGCCAATCATCGGAATGGAACTGATGAGGATGCCGATGATGGTGAAACGGATGAGCGAAGGCTGAAACAGTTCGCGCAGTGGAGCGACTTTTTGTGTCACGCCACGATTGGCGAGCCATTTCGGCGATTCTGGCAGCGCGATGAGCACGAAGACGCCGAGCAACGCGGGAGCTCCCGCAAATTGAAACAACCAGCGCCACGAGTCCGGCGTGATGGGCCATGCGCGTGCGAGTTGGGAGAGGAGAAGGATGCCCGCATTGAGTCCGGCCATCATCGCGCCGGAAACGAGCGGGCGTGATGCCCCGGACCAGCATTCCGAGACCAGCGCGATGCCATTCGGCCACAAGCCGCCGACTCCAAGACCGACGAGGAAGCGCAACGCGAGCATTTGCTCCTGCGTCTGCGCATATGCGCCGAGCGCGGCGAAGATCGAGTAAAACAGAATGCACACGCCCATCGCCCTTGTGCGGCCGATGCGATCGCCAAGATTTCCGAGCGCGATGCCGCCCATGGCCGCGCCGAGCATCAAAGCTGCTGTGAAACGCGCAAACCACTCGCCGCCGAGTTCCGACGTGAAACCGGCTCCGAGCAGGCTTTTCGACACGGAAAGCGATGCGATAGGCATGAGGCCGAGTTCGACGCCGTCGAACAAGAGGGCGAGGAAGCAGGTGATGAGCACGAGGAGGCGTTGAGAGCGAGACACGGATACAGGAGGTTTTGAACCGCTAATGAGACGCTGATATGACGCTAACAGATGCATTCTGAAATTAGCGTCATGTTAGCGGTCAAAATGCTTTGATCACAGCGCTGTTGTCCGCGTCCCCGAAGCCGAGTGTGACGGCTTTTTCGAGCAGTTGGCGGTGCGTTTCGCTCAACGGCAGTGGAATCGAGCTGGCGGCAAGCATGAGGCGCACGTCCTTGAGGTGTTGCGAAAGCCTGGCCTGCGGCGTGAAGTCCTGCGTGATCATTTTTTCGCCCTTCGTGTCCATGATGCGCGAGTAGGCCATGCTGCGTCGGAGGACATCAAGCGTCTCCACCGGATTGAGGTCCAGATCCCACGCAAACGCGAGACCTTCGGCCAGCGCGGCACGATTGAGGCCGAGCACGAGATTGGTGACGAGCTTCATCTTCGCCCCGCTGCCGCAGGGGCCGACATGAACGGCCTCACGGGCGAATTTCGCGAACAATTCGCGGCATTGCTCAAACACGGCCCTTTCTCCACCTGCCATGACGAGCACATCGCGCTTTAAAAGCTGCGCACTGCTGCCGGAAATCGTCGCGTCGAGGTAGTGGACTCCTTGCGTGGCCAGTTGGACTCCTAGCTCGGCCATTTCTGCTGGATCGCCGGTGGTGGTGTCGATGAGGATGAGGCCAGGCTTCAAATCAGCGGCGCGCAGCACCTCGCGGACGATGCCGGAGTTTGGCAGGCAGAGGAAAACGACCTCGCAGGTCGAAAGCACGTCATTGGCGGACGCCGCGTTGACGCAGCGGCTCGTGTCGATGTCCCAGCCGCGTGCCGCGCCGGTCATTCTCATCAACGCGCCGCCCATCAAGCCCATGCCGATGATGGCGATGGGGGCGGTTGATTGAGAGTGCTTCATGCGTGCATCAGCCGTCGATGTTCCAGCCGTCGCGGTATTCTTTCTTCATGAAGGCGTTCGCCTCGGGGGTGTCGGGGCTGGTGCCGGTCTTGCCGTCGTATTGGATCTTCTTGCCGGTGCGGTAGGCGACGAGGCCGAGGAGCATCATCTCGATCATGTCGGCGCTGTAGCCAAAGTTGCACGCGGTGGGCTTGCTGGGGTCTTTGCAGGCGTCGAACCACTGCTTCTGGAAGTGGCCCATGTCGGGGATCATGTCCTCCTTCTTGCGCGGCTTGTAGTAGCTCATGTCGGCGTCGTTGCCGAAGGGCACGATCATGCGAGTGTCGAAGTCGGCGATGAGGAAGCCCTTGGTGCCCTTGAACATCGCGCCATGGCCGATCTTGGTGAGGTCGATGGAAGGTCTCGGCGAACGCGGCATGGCTCCGCCTTGATACCAGCTCACGGTAATCGGTCCGCGCCAGTCATTGGCGGGCAGCTCAAAGTGTGACTCGCATTTCACCGGTGTCACATCGGAGTTGTAGGCATCGCCCTTCGCCTCGGCGGAGGTCGGCAGGCCGCCGTCGATGGCGTTCCAGAGCAGGTCCATGGTGTGACTGCCCATGTCACCGATTTGTCCCGCGCCGAAGTCCCAGAACATGTTCCAGGAGAGGCAGTTCGCGCCGGCTCCACCGGAGAAGTAGGCGGGATTGTAGGGATGGAAGGGCGAGGGGCCCAGCCACAGGTCGTAGTGAAAGCCTTGCGGCGGTGTGCCTTCTTCCGGGAAGTAGCCGGGCCTCGGAATCTGCCGATTTCCCCAGGCGTAGGCGGCTTTCAGCTCGCCGATGGCACCATCGCGGATGAGTTCGCGCACGCGGTTGAAATTTGGCTGCGCATGGCGCTGCATGCCGACCTGGGTGGCGAGCTTGGTTTTCTTCGTCTCCCAGGTGGCGCGGACGGTGCGCGCTTCGTTGACGGTGATGGCGAGCGGTTTTTCGCAGTAGCAGTGGAGATCGCGTTTCAGCGACCAGTTCGCGATGAAAGCGTGCGTGTGGTCCGGCGTGCAGACGACCACAGCGTCGAGGTCCTTGTGATCAAGGCACTTGCGCCAGTCGATGTAGGTGGTGGCACCGGGGAAACGCTCCAGCGCTTTTGGAAAGCGCGCCTCGTTGATGTCGCAAAGCGCGACGACGTTTTCCTCCGCGATGGAGTCGTAATGTGCGAGTCCGCGGCCCCACACGCCGATGAGGGCGACATTGAGCTTGTTGCTGGGCGCGTTTTGTCCAAAGAGGGGACGGGTGATCATGGAACCGGCGACGAGACCGGCGGCGCCGACGAAACGACGGCGGGAGAGAGGAGCGGGTTGGGTGTTCATGGCGAGACCATGAAACGACGCGCCGGAAGCTTCTCAAGCAGCAAGACGAGAGAATCGTGGCCGCCCCCGCGTGGAGCGCCCTACTTTTTTCGAAAAGCGCGTCCTGACGCCGGCGCCAGCCCCTTCGGCTGATTATTTCGCCTTCTTCGGCTTCTCCGGCAGGCCCTGGCCGGGCTTGAGGTCGAGATTGGCCTTCATGTCTTCTTCCGTCACGGTCGAGGCCACGCCATCGACGGGGATTTTGGCCTTCGCGGTCCAAAGAATCGCGTTCAGCACGAGTTTGCGCTGGTCGTTGTTCGCCCAGCCCTTGTGGAAGTGACCGCCGGTGAAGCCGAAGCCGCGTCCGCCGTCCGCACGCTCGCAGGCCCAGGCGACGTGCTGCTTTTCCTTGTTCTTCACGGACTCACGCACGGCGGGATTGCCGCTGTGATGACCATCAGGGCGGCTCATCGTCGAATCAGGGGCCACATCGCTAAGGATCGGCGTCACGCCTTCCATGCCCTTGCGGAAGCGCATGTAGAAGTACCATTCGTCGTTCGTGCCGAAGGGCTTCACGCCTTCGCTGATCGGATGCGCGGGCAGTTTTTTGAAGTTGGCATCCCAATGCGGGTTCACGCTCCAGTTGATCTCGAAGCAGCCGCCCATCCAGTCGATGAACTCCTTGTTGCCCTTCTCGATCGTGGGCTCGACGGCGTAGTGGATGGTGAGAAAGCCGCAGCCGCGCTTCATTTCCTTGTCCAGCTGGGCCAGACGACCTTCTTGCAAGGCGGGATGTCCGCCGCCGCCATCAGAGTAGATGACCACGGTGGCGGCTTTGGAGAGTTCTTCCTGCGAGGGCCATTCGCCGTTGAGGTGATACTTGATGTCCACCTGATCGGCCGCGCCTTGTTCGAGGCACTTTTTGAGAAGCTGGATGCCCGCGTTGTGCTCGTGCTGGCCGGGGCCGTGCGAGGGCTTCCCGGCGATCATGACGATGGATTTCTTGTCCGCGGAAAACGCGGAACCGGCAAGGGAAACGAGGACGAGGAGGGAAAGCAGGCGCTTCATGGTGGAGGTGAGGGTGACTCAAACGCCCCCCGGCATCCAGCCATTTCATCAAGCTCGTTACCACCAGGCTTCTGGCACGCCTTTCGCTCATGCAGAGGCTCCGCCCAGCCTGAATGCCCATCGCCCGCAGCCGACCTCAGACGAATCTTTACTACGCCATGCTGTTTGTGGGCGTGGTGCTCGTCGTGTTCACAGTGGGCTACCGGCTGGCGGGCTGGTCGTGGAGCGATGCGCTCTACATGGTGGTCATCACGGCCTTCAGTGTCGGTTTTGGCGAGGTGGTGCCCATCACAGACTCGTGGCTGCGGGCGTGGACCATCGCGCTGATCCTGTTTGGCTGCACCAGCATCATTTTTGTCACCGGCACGCTCGTGCAGTGGCTGACGGAAGCCCAAATACAACGCGCCCTCGGAGGCAAACGCATGGAAAACGAAATCGAGAAACTCACCCAGCATGCCATCATCTGCGGTTTTGGCCGCATCGGCCGCATGATCGCCGCGCAGCTTCAGGCGGGCGGCATTCCCTTTGTCATCGTCGATCAGGCGGCGGACCGCGTGGCGGAGGTGCGGGACGCGGGCTACCTCACGCTGCAAGGCGAGGCGACCGACGAGGCGGTGCTCAAGGCCGCTGGCATCGCTCGCGCCCGCGTGCTGGCCACCGTTTTGCCCAATGACGCCGCGAATGTCTTCATCACGCTCAGTGCGCGAAACATGAATCCGCGCATCCAGATCATCGCTCGCGGCGAGGTGCCCTCCACCGAGCGGAAGCTGCTGCAAGCCGGTGCGAACCGCGTGGTGCTGCCCGCGCACATCGGCGCGGACCGCATCGCGCATCTCATCCTGCATCCAAACGCCCGCGAACTGCTCGGCACGGAGACGAAGTCACGTGTCGAGTTTGAGCATCACCTCACCGAGCTGGGGCTCGACATGGAGGAGATCGAAATCTCAGCCGATTCGCCGTGGGCACACCGCCGCATCTCCGATGTCGAGGAGGAGTCCGCCGGCCGTCTGCTCGCCATCGCCATCATGCGCAAGGAAGGCGGCACCGACCTGAATCCCACGCCGACTTCGATGCTGATGCCGGGGGATGCGCTGGTGGTGATGAAACGCGCCATGCGGCGGTGAATCACGTCTCCTCGCGACCGCGCCATGCGAGTAGCCCGCAAAGGCCAAATCCGAACGCATTCAGCGCCCCATGGATCATCCACATTTGCGGCATCGTCAGTGCCCAATTCGGCACCATATGCCGCAAACCGAATCCCATCGCCAAAATCATCGCGGAGAACAGCGAGCCTCCTGAGACAATAAAAGCAGTCCGTGTCCAAAAGCCCAGCCCGGAGCGGATCTGCACACCTCGCAGAATCTGCGAAACCGCCACACCAAGCGCACCCAGCACCAAAATCGTCACGCCAAACGGTTCCACAAACCGCAGCACCCAAAAGTGCGTGCAAGTGATCCCCGCCGCCACCAGCGGCACGCCCAACAGGATCGTCACGCATGAAAAACGCGTCCAGCAGCCCGGTGCGGCCTTCGCATTCAGCCCCGCCATCAACGGCAAGGTGAACCCCGCATGATGAAAGTGGGCCGCAGTGAGCAGCACGATGAGGGGATCGAAGTTCCAAGGGGTCCAATTCGCCCGATTCGCGACCAGCCATGCCGCGCCGATGGCCGGAAAGATGAACGCAAAGTCGAAACAAAGCTGTCCAGGCGTCTTGGCTGGGAGCTGTCGCCAGGTCAGCATCACATCAAATGCGACTGCCAGTCGAATGAGTAGCCAAGGAACAGCGTAAGCGGCCGAAACCATCGAAGGCTGGTTTATAAAACTGATCGCGAGCAGTGTGACCGCGATGGTATGCGGAGCCACCATCTTGCTCCAACCCGTATTCCCAAGGCGGAATCGCTCACCAATTCGGGTCAGCAGCAATGGCGAAAGCATCAGCAGCGCGACCACCCAGAGCGAAATTTGGAATCTTGTATCCCAAAGCCACGTCATGAACGCCCAAAACAGCAGACCGCCGAGAACCTCGACCCCAAACCATTTTTCAGCATTTCGCGATTCATTCATGGTTTCATCCTCCTCTGCGAATCCCTCACAAACCGGCACTGCCACCACCGCGCCAGCGGAAAGCCGAGCCACGCCATCCAGTGCCGCGGATGCGAAAACGCCCGGATCACATACCACACGCTGCCATCGGGCCGTTTTTCGACGCAGAACATCTCCTCTCCGCACTCCGCATGCTCTGGCAGCGTGCCATAGACGAAGCCGTGCGTCGTCGCAGAGTCACAGCGGCGAAGGATGCGGCACGGATTCACCCACCACAGGCCGCAGATCTGCACCATCATCGCCACGATCTGGCCTGATGCTTGACCTTTAACCTCCTCACGAGCCACCTCCGCCCACTCAGGAAACATCCGCCACGCATCCAGCGCCTCACAGGCCCTTTGCCAAACCTCTTCTCCGTCTCCGAGCCGCGCTGCGTGCTCATCGGCGATGAATCCTTCGCGCAACAGTGGCGAGTAACTCAGAGGCGCATCCTTCCACGACTCCAGGAGATGATGGAGTCGCTCCGGCGATGGTTTTCGCAGGCTGGGCATGGTGGAATAGGGAGAGCCGATGAATCGTCGGCAAAAAGGTTCTGGCAAGGCGACGATTCGTCGCCACTCCATAGGCATGCCCGCCCCCATTCGCGCCGTCATCTTCGACTTTGACGGCCTCATCGTTGACACTGAAAGCACCGGTTATCACACTTGGAGAGAAATCTTTGCCGAGCACGGCCACGAGCTGCCCGTGGAGACCTACGCACAGGTCGTCGGCACCGACTTCAACACCAGCTACGACCCGCGGCGCGATCTCGAAGAACGCACCGGCCGCGCCTTCGACTGGGAAGCAGTCGAAGTGCAGCGCAAGACCCGCGAGAGCGAGCTACGCCAGCATTTGAAGCTCCTCCCGGGCGTCGCCGATCTGCTTCAAGAAGCCGATGCTCTCGGCCTGCGCATCGCCATCGCCTCCAGCAGCCCGCGCACATGGATCGATTCGTGGATGGACCAGCTCGGCCTCCACGATCACTTCGACCACATCTCCACTGTCGATGACACCGGCAAGGTGAAGCCCGATCCATCACTTTTCCTGCACGCCGCTGAAAAGCTCGGCGTCTCGACCGATGAAGCCGTCATCTTCGAAGACTCCCTCAACGGCCTCCGTGCCGCCCTCGCCGCCGGCATCCGCTGCGTCGTCGCGCCCGGCCCGATGACCCGCCACCTCGATTTCGAAGGCGCCTGGAAGCGCGTCGAGTCGCTTGCCCACGTCACGATCAGGGAGCTGATGGCATGAAGACGCTCACCATGCTCGTGTTGGCCGCCGCCACGCTTCACGCGGCCGACCCCGCCTGGCTCACGACCGGCGAATTCCGTTGGAAGAGCACCCCACCGCTCATCACCCCCGCCGAAAACGCCGCCGACCCCGATGTGGCGCTCAAGGATCCCACGATGGTGTTTCACGAGGGGAAATGGCACCTTTTCGCCACGCACCGCCGTGCCTCGGGGAAGGTGGACATGCAATACCTGAGCTTCGCCGACTGGAAAGACGCGGACAAAGCCCCGCGCCACACGCTCGACTTCCACGATCAATACCACTGCGCCCCGCAGGTCTTTTACTTCACACCGCATCAGAAGTGGTATCTCATCTACCAGCTCGCCGATGAGAAGCGCCCGCTGAAGTTCGGACCGTACTTCTCCACGACGACTGACATCGCCGATCCCAAGTCGTGGACCAAACCACAGCCAATGATCGAAACGCTGCCTGAAGGCGGCATGAAGACCAAGTGGATCGACTTCTGGGTTATCTGCGATGCCAGCAAGGCCCACCTACTCTACACCAGCGACGACGGCCACTTCTGGCGACGCGAGACCGCGAAGCAAAACTTCCCGCTCGGCTGGTCGAAGCCCGAACTCCTGCTCAAAGACACCAAAGAGGCCCTCTTCGAAGCCTCCTGCACCTACAAGCTCAAAGGCCGCGACCAATACCTCACGATCATCGAGGCGCTCGGCCAAGGTCATCGCTACTACAAAGCCTGGCTCGCCGACCAAATCGAAGGCCCATGGAAACCGCTCGCCACCACTCGCGAAAAGCCCTTCGCCGCCACCGAGCAGATCACTCCACCCGTCGATTGGACCACCAGCATCAGCCACGGCGAACTCATCCGCTCCTCCAACGACGAAACCCACGAAATCGACCCCGCAGACCTCCGCTTTGTCTTCCAAGGTGTCGATGAACCCGGCTACAAAGCCCCGCAATACGGCAGCATCCCGTGGAAGATCGGGATTCTCACGCCTTGAAAAGCTTCTCCCGCTTCCATTAACTAGCATCCCTTTCGCATACCATGAACACACACTCTCTTATCAAGGCGGCTTGCCTAGCGCTCTTCATCAGTTTCACGGCCGGCGCCCGGTCAGAAGACGTGACGATGGAGGACAAGGTCCAGAAAATCATCTTTCCCGTCGTCCAGTTCAAAGACGCCACTATTGAGCAGGCGGTTGAATACATCCGGATGAAGAGCCGTGACCTGGACACGATTAGCCAGCCGCCCGTGGCAAAGGGCGTCTCCATCGTTCTTCGCGGCGGTGGATTGACGGATACGATCAGCCTGGATCTCCGAGATGCTCCGCTGATCGAAGTCGTGCGTTACTGCGCCGAACGTGTGGGATTGCAATACCGCGTGGAAAAGCATGCGGTGGTGCTCGCCGCCAAGTTTGAGGAAAAGCCCGCGCCTCCGGCGGCCACGCCGCCTCCGGTCCTTGGAACCGCAGACCAAATGGTCTTTCCTGTCATTCAGTTCACCGATGCCAGCATCTTGGCCGCGACGGAATACTTCCAGGTCAAATCGCGTGATCTCGATCCCGAAAAGAAGGGCGTAAACATTATCGTGAAGCCAGGCGGTGCTGATAACAAGATCACACTCAACCTGCGAAGCATACCGCTGCCTTATGCACTGGCTTACGCGGCCGAATTAGGCGGGTACCAGCTCACGGAGGATGGGCAGTCTTATCTACTCACTCCTGTAAAGCCCGATTGATCCCATGACGCCGCTCCCGCTTGCCGACCGCTACGCACGCTTTCGCGATGCGGTGTTCAGCGGCATCGAGGAGACCCGGTTGCCGGGCTTTGAGGTGCCGCTCACCGAGCTGGATCTGCAAAGCCTGTGGTTCGCGGGAGCCTTCGGCAGCGAATTCACCAGCGTGGATGGTAAAGCGGTGCGCATCACCGACTTCGGCACCTGGAACTCAGGCCCCGGCCCGGATTTCACCGGCTGCGCGATCAGCGTCGACGATCAAACTCATCACGGCGACATCGAACTAGACCCCGATGCACGCGACTGGGAGCGCCATCAGCATGGCGCGAACGCCGACTATGACCGTGTCGTGCTGCATCTGTTCTTTGATGCGCCGCAGGAGCGCTTCTACACGCGCACGAGCCAGCATCGCGAAATCACGCAGGTCGTGTTGAGTTCCGCGATGCTCCCCAGCGATGCGAAGCCGAATCGCAGCCTCGCCGCCGCACGGCTGGGCCGCTGCGCCAAGCCCCTGCATGAGATGGAGGCCGCGCGCGTGCAGTCCATCATCGAATCCGCCGCGCAATACCGGCTTGAGCTCAAATCGAAACGCCTGCACCGCTGCGTGGCGGCGCAGGGACGTGAAGAGGCTGTTTATCAGGCGCTGGCCCGTGCGCTCGGCTACAGCGGCAACCAGCAGCCCTTCGTTTTGCTCAGCCAGCGCCTGCCGCTGAAGCGTCTGCTCAAACTCGACGCTGCGAAGCGTGAATCGCTTCTCTTTGGTGTCTCCGGCTTCCTCGAAGTCATGCAAGAGTCGGACACGAAGCCTGAAACCCGCACCTACCTGCGCAAGCTGTGGAGCGAGTGGTGGAAAGCCCGCAACGACTGCCTGCGCTGGCTGGAGGACCGCCAGCTTCCGCGTTGGAAACTCAAAACCATCCGTCCCGGCAATCACCCGCAGCGCCGGCTCGGTGCCCTCGGCGCGATGCTGAACGCATGGACGCAGATCGTCGCCCCGCTGGCCGATGCCACACGCTGGAGCCAGACCGCATGGCGTGAGACGCTGCTGGCGCTCACGCACGACTTCTGGAGCACGCATTACACCCTGCTCGCCGATCCCGCTTCCAAGCCAATCGCGCTCATTGGCGAAACCCGCGTGCAGGAGATGCTCGCCAACGTCGCCTACCCGCTCCTCGTGCCTGAGCGCACGCGCCTGTGGGCCGAATACCTCGAACTTCCCGCCCTGCTCGACAATCAAAAGGTCCGCCGTGCCGTGCTGCGCCTTTTTGGCGACGATGCACGCGGCAAAGACTTCACCAAGAAGCTGCACCACCAGCAGGGCCTGCTGCAAATTTATGAGGACTTCTGCCTTGAGGACGACTCCGCCTGTGAGGACTGCCCGTTCCCGGAACGGTTGAAGGAGTGGAGTTAAATTGCACGTTCAGCCGCCATGCGCCCCGTCTTCGCTCTTCTGCTGTCATCGTTGTTCGCCCAAGCCGCCGACCTACCTGATCCGGCCGCAGTCAGCGCCGCGATGAAAAAGGCGGTCGCCTACGCGCACACGCACCTCGCCCGTGAAGGCGGCTACGCGTCCTCGTATGACAAGGAGGGCAAGATCGGCGAGGTCGAACACGGCAAGTCGTCCACCATCATCTCCATCCAGCCGCCGGGCACCACGACGATGGGACTGGCGATGCTGCGTGCGTATCAGGCCACCGGCGACGAGCTTTTCCTCAAAGCCGCTCGTGATGCAGCTGGCGCGTTGATCAAGAGCCAGCTCGCCTCGGGTGGATGGGACAGCGACTTCGATTTCGATCCCGAGAAGATGACGAAATACCACCTGCGCAGCCAGTTTGACGCCGGGGATAAGGAAAGCGGCAAACGTCGCAATCACTCGACGCTGGATGACAACAAGACCCAGTCAGCGCTGCTCTTTCTGCTCGAAATCTCCCACGTGCCGTCGCTGAAGGACGACAGCGCATTGCAGAACGCAAAGAAGGCGGCCTTTGATGCGTTGCTGGCCGCGCAGCATTCCGCCGGCGGCTGGCCGCAACAGTTCAGCGGACCGGCGGATCCTTCCGCGCCGGTGTTGAAGGCCAGTTATCCGGAGACCTGGAGCCGGACCTTCCCGAAGCTGAATTACGTTGGCTATCAGACCTTGAATGACGGCAATCTGAGCCAGATCGCAAAGGTGCTCTTCCGCGCTTACGAGCTGGAAAAGGATGAGCGTTGCCTCGCGTCGCTGAAAAAGCTCGGCGACTTCCTCATCCTCGCCCAGATGCCGGAGCCGCAGCCGACGTGGGCCATGCAATACGATGACGCGATGCACCCGGCATGGGCGCGCAAATTCGAGCCGCCCTCCGTGACAGCTTACGAAAGCCTGAAGGCCATGGAGACGCTGCACCAGCTCTGGGTTTTGACCGGCGATGACAAATACCTCGCCCCCATTCAGCCGGCGCTCGCATGGTTCGACCGCTCGAAGCTGCCCGACGGCACCCACGCCCGCTTTTACGAGCTGAAGACCAACAAGCCGCTCTTCTTCGTCAAAGACACCTACGAGCTGACCTACGACGACAGCAACCTGCCCACGCACTACTCCTTCAAGGACAATCGCCAGGATGACATCGAGCAGTTCAAAACGAAGCTATCTCAAAGCCGCGAGGAACTGCTGCGCAAGCTTACTGGCCCGCAGACGCCGAAGGAGTGGATGAGCCGCGCCAAAGGTGCCGCCGCCAAGGCCCGCAGAGCCGTCGATTCCCTCGACAGCGAAGGCCGCTGGCTCAAAGACGATGAGATCGACAGTGGTGAGTTCACCAAGAACCTGAACGCGATGGCCTACTACGTCGAGGCGGCCAAAAAGAGCACCAAGTAAGCGTCCCACAAGTTTGACAGATTGTGGGACGCACGCCAGTGTCCGACCATCATGGCAGCCGGTGTCAATGTTCGTTTTGCAGGGGAGCTTCAAGGCTTCATTCAGCAACGTGTCCTGAAATCAGGACTCTACAGCTCCACCAGCGAGTACATTCGTGATCTCGTTCGGCGCGATTACGAAAACGAGGAGCAGCGTAAGTGGGCCTGGCTCAGGCAGGAACTCAGTGCGGGCGCGGCGGCTGATGAGTCGGAATTTGTCACCCTCGATGCGGAGGCTCTGATCACTCAGGCCAAGAAGCGCAAGAAGGCCCATGCCCGCTAAAATCTATCCGGCCGCTCAGGAGCGCCTCCTGGAGATCTGGGCCTATACCGAGAAGAAATGGAGCGAGAAGCAGGCGGACGCTTATCTACGTGACCTTGCCGCTGAAATTGAAGCGGTGTCCACTCAGCGGCACCGTTGGCGCCCCGTGTTGGACGCGGCGTTGAAGGGAGTTTACTTTTTCCGCCACCGTCATCACTACGTTTTCTTCCGCGAGCTTTCCAAGAAGCGGCTCGGGGTCATCAGCGTGCTGCATGAGAAAATGGACATCCCAGCCCGCCT
>NZ_JBIIHA010000009.1:0-203764 GCF_044236155.1 Prosthecobacter sp. | reverse complement strand
AAGCTCGGTCGCGACGACCGCCTGCAAGTCTGGAGCAAACCCACGCAGCGCCCCGCTGGCAGTCCGTGGAAGAAGCGCGCCTGGAACAAGCTGCCCGCGCAGCTCGAAGTGCGGGTGGTGCGCGTGAGGATCGAGCGCAAAGGCTTCCGCACCCGCTGCCTGTGGATCGCCACCACCTGCACGGATGCCGTGCGCTACCCGGCCGACAAGCTCGCCGAGCTGTATTACCGGCGCTGGAGCATCGAGCTGTTTTACCGCGACATCAAAACCACCATGCACATGGAGGTCATGCGCACCAAAACACCGGCCATGATCCACAAGGAACTGCTCATGCACGCCATCGCCTACAATGCCCTGCGCGCCCTAATCTTGGAGAGCGCCACCGTGCATCAGCAGGAACTGGGGCGCATCAGCTTCAAAGGCGCTGCGGATCTGCTGCGGCAATGGCTTCCCCAGGCCGCCGCCTGTCATGAGCAGCCGCGCAAGCTGGCGCGATGGCATGAGGAGCTGCTTGAAGCCATCGCCAGCGTGCAGAACCCGCTACGACCGGGACGGCAAGAGCCCAGGGCTAAAAAACGACGCCCCAAGTCCTACCAACTGCTCACCAAACCGCGCCGCCAGTTCAAGGAAATCCCCCACCGCGAGCGCTACCGAGCCGCCGCTTAAATGAGTGCCATTCGGGACAGACACTTTATTCAAGATACTTTAAGGGGAGCGCCGAACGCCTAAAAACTGGCTTTGTGCGCAATAGTGCGGGTGTTCTACCAAACCCCGCCAAAAGCTCGTCATCAATCATTTCCAGCCGTTTTGAGGCATCCAGCGCCGTCACCCTCGTCACTTACTGCCTCCAAAGCCGCTTCGTGCTGCACTAGCTGCACTCTAATGCGTGCCAGCGACAGCCACACGGAAACGCTCTTCGGCATGACGGCCGCGAGACTCGCATGAGTTGACACCAAATCCAGAGACCACAAACTTGCAGCAACATATTCGTAGTGCTACAAGCCAAGTTATCAATGTCGCTAGATATGAAATGGCTGTCGCTGATTTTCGCCCTCTTTCCTGCTGCCTGCTTCTCAGCGGATGCCTCCATGGCTGTTAAGAACAAAGCAGGTAAAGAGCAATGGTGGCTGGAACTGTGGAAGAACGGAACACACTACAATTCTCCTATAATCAAGGTTTCTTTACCTCCTGATCCTACCGACCCTAGCGGTGTTCGGATACCGATTTTGTACGAAGTGCCAATCCGATCTGACTCTTACAAGAGCACGATTATCACCGCGCTAACTCGACTCGAAGAAATGGCTCGGAACGCCAAAATTCAGAAATTGACCTCGCCCATTACTAAGCGAGTAGAGGCTAAAAAGCTGAGCGAATCTTTTGTGTTCAGAATCAACGAAAACGGATCCCATTTGATGACAGTAAATGACAATGTGGTCTCTTCCGAGATGATTGCTGCTCTGAAACTGCTGATCTCGTCAATAGACCGTTACGCAGCAGAATTGGAGAAGATGTCGAAGATTTAACTGCTACTTAGGTCCCACTGTGGATAGCACAAGCCTAGGAAGTGAGTGCGCTAATGTGGCGGAGGAAATGACGGCTGGCGAATTATCCACGCCAGTAGTCCCGCAGCTTGCGGCGAATATTGGCGACGATTGAGAGCTTGTCCTTTGCGGATGATTTGCCAAGGCGCTCCAAGACTTCCTTGGCTAGCTTGCGCAAACCGACGTGGAATGGCTTTGTTGCTGGGCCATAGCGGGCCGCGAGTGTTTTGGAAGCCTCGGAACCCCAATCCGTCGCCTTCATGGCTTCAGGACGGTGCAAGACTTCTGCTTCTTTGCTGAACAGGGGTGGTACGGCGTTCAAGTCTTGCAGGCGCACAAGCGCAGCCCTTGCTTTGCTGTAAGTTCCGCTGCTTCTGTTTGGGCAGATGCTCAAGAGCGTACCCAGCGGCAGGATGGTGTGAGTAGAGTTCTTTTGCGCTTCGCTCACCATCTCCACAACGCTTTCGATGTCGGAGATGCTGAAAAAGTCGGGAATCTCGGGCAGCAACCAGCGATCCGTGGCTCGTAAACCCATTGTTGTCCAGAACTGGATTTCAGAACCGGGAAAGTCGATCAAAGCGATGTCGAATTCATCGGAAAGCGTCGCGAGCGAGTCTTTGAGAACGTCGAGAAAGTTACAGCGCGTTGCGCGATCATAGCCGTTGATTTCCTCGATGAATTCGCGCCAATCTTCCCGATTGGTGGCTAATACTGACAGCGACCCCAGAGGATCGGAACCTTTGCGCGGCTTTCCTCCTGACTCGCGATGCAGCAGGCACCCAAGTGCTTGCTCTTTGAGCACTCCCCCCTTCCGTGCACGATTCAAAAGGGGAATAACAGAGCACCCCTCTTTGAAAGCCTTTTCAATCGTTGCCTCGGGAATCAACGCCTTGGACGTGCTTCCCTGCGGATCAAGATCAACGACAAGAACGCGCTGTTCATGAAGCGAGGAAAAAAAGTCCGCCAGAAATACTGTTAGGGCGCTTTTTCCGACGCCCCCCCTTCATGTGGAAAATGCCGATTGAGATCATGCGCCAAATGAGTGAGGAGATGAATTGAGCTAAGTGTTAATTCGTTTCCACGACACAGCGGAAGCCATAATATGCCCGGCGATGAGTCGGGGGAAGCGCCCCTCTAAAACCTGAAAGCATGTCGTCGGCTTCATATCCATACCATGATCCGCCACGCGAGACGCGCCGTTCTTTCGCATCGTCGAACCAATCTGCGCACCACTCCCAGACGTTTCCACCCAGATCGTAAATGCCCAAGTTGTTGGCTTGAAACTTCATCGCAGGTGCAGTTGTGGCAAAACCGTCGGAATATCCTTTGATGAAGAAGTGTGTTGGAAATTTAGCATTGAAGGCGGTATCGGCATAATTTCCGAACCCGTTCGGTGGTATTTGCATCGCGCCCCATGGGAAAACCTTTGCGGCAGACATGTGCTTTGCGACTGGCGTTCCCGTTTTCGATTCGTTGCCCGCTATTCCGATTGCGGCGCTCCATTCAGCATCCGTGGGAAGGCGATGCTTGCGGCCATCTTTCTTGGTTAACCAATCACAAAATTCCGCCGCTTCATCCCATGTAACCATCGTCACAGGCTCGTTTTCGTCAGTGCTAAACGACACGCCTTCAAAGGACACATTTTTCCAGTTTGGACTGACATCCGTCACTGCGTTTGCATAGCTGGCGAAGTCGCTTCTGCGGGTCTCATGGATGCACATAAGAATGCTTGTTCCTGGAACTGGAACGAATTTCATGCCAAGGCTGTTGGTGTAAGCGCCAGCCTTGATTATGGGTAATGCTGCTGAGGCTGTGGGAGGCGTGTCCGTTCCCGCCGCCAAACTCTCCCGCATCTGCTTCACCAAAAGTGCTCCCTCCACTTTCTGCGCGGTGGTCAATTCGTCCTGAATCTGTGTGAGTCCTTTGTCATAACGCTGCTTAGCGTCGGCGAGGCTAGTTTTCTTGGCAGAATCCAGCTTTCCAAGCTCCAGCTTGTAAGTCGCGTAGATGTGTTTGAGAAGCTCAGGCGGAGTATCGCTGGAATCGGTGAGCATCCCGCCAGCGTTGGTTCTTTCGATGTCTGCCTTGATGCGGACGAGGGCGTCGAGGTCTTTTCGCTGGGCGGCCTCAGCGCTGGCCCGTTGCAAGGCTGGCTTCACTTTTTCATTCAGTGCCTTCAAGCCGTCATCAAAAGGCTTTGTCACATTCTGAAGCACATAAGACTCATATCCGGCCTTCAGCGAATCCAGACGTTTTTGAGCTTCCGGCGGCATGACGGAATCATCTCCCCGAACCGCCCACGACAAGAACAGCGCGGCGAATAATAAAACGGTTGAGGTGAAGGGCGCGGGAGTTCTCATATGAATTGAAACAAACGCAGAATGAGTGCCGGTCAATCCACAATGGATTGTGGAACCGGCTGCCCAGATCGCTCGCATCTTTTTCCAAGAGCTCGCATAAAGGGACGGTTAAAGTGTCCGTCGCTCTATCACGATGCATCATAATAGGTTACGGGCCGGGCGGAGGCGGGGTAGGAGGCTGCGGATCCTCCGGCGATGACGGATTCTCCAGGAGGTGCTGCATCATGTAGAGGCTCAGTTTTTCGGGCTGGCGGGGGAACATTTCGGCGAGCTTGAGGAGACAGAGGAAGAGCATCAGTTGCAGGTTCTCACGGGCGAGCTTTTTGCCCTCCTGGGTGGTGGTCTTGCCGCCGGTGGAGCTTTCACTGGCAGCGTAGATCGTGGCCCAGTTGTTTTTGAGGTTCGTGGCCTGGGTGACGGTGGCCGGGGCCAGGGAGGCGGCGTGCGTGGTGGCGGCCGTGTGCAGGGTGAGGAGGTGTACCTCCACCTGGTCGTCGCGGCAGGTGTTGAAGATGTTGCGGCCGTTTGGCAGAGCCTCCAGCAGCACGGGAGAGTCCGCACCAAAGGCGGCGATGAAGCCGGCCTCGATGCGCTTCACCTCCGTGGGGATGATGTCCGTGCGGAAGTTGTCCTTGGCCATCTTCGCGGCTTTACGGATGCCGAGCTTTCCCTGGTCCTGGGTGACGCAGTCCTCCACCACGCCTAGGGAGCTGGTGATGGCGGTGATGTGGGAGGTCAGCTCGCCACCGGCATTGTTGGCGATGAGCCGCTGGAGGCAATCGGTGGTGAATGCGACGAGTTCCGGCATGCTGATGTTCGGATCGTCGAAGGGGTTTTCGAGGAAGGTCGAGAGCGTTCTCATGGAGGTGGGGTGTGCGTCAGGTGAGTCAAAGCGCACGCCCGAGTCGAAAAAAGCGAAGCCCCAGCGTGCCATGGTGTTGGTCAGTTTAGGATTTTCTTAACGTCCGGGGCCTTTTACAGGAAACAGCTTGCTTGCGTCGATCCTTTTGTGGGCTAGGGAATGGGGATTATTTATGGATGACTACGGAAATCCACCCTATTTTCGGCCATTGCCGGTAATTTGGCTCCCCGCGGCTCCATTTTTCCAGACAGGCCGGGGAGATGTCTCGGAAGTCGTTCAAACGGCGTGAGCGACCGGGGAGATGCCTCGGAAGCCGTTCAAACGGCGTGAGCGACCAGGGAGATGCCTCGGAAGTCGTTCAAGCGGTGTGAGCGGCCGGGGAGACGCCTTGGAAGTTATTCAAACGGCGTGAGCGACCGGGGAGATGTCTCGGAAGTCGTTCAAACGGTATGAGCGACCGGGGAGATGTCTCGGAGGCCACTTCAAAAGGCAAGTCATCAGGAAGGTCGGCAGCGGTGGAGCCTCAAGCCGTAATGATTTCGTCTTCAAACGTAAAGCGATCCAGACTCAGCTTGGCCTTGGCTACGAGCCAAGGCGCATGGTGGCGGGCTCGAAGTTGAAGGACCGTACTCAGGAGGGACTCGCTGCAGTGGTAGCCGACCGTGACTTTCAGGATGCTTGCAGCTGGAATGGGCAGAAAGGCTTTCATCTTCTTATCCAGCAAGCGAAGCTCGCCTTTCTGTTCGGGTTCCTTCTCTTGGCCCATGGAATAACAGTTTTGAGCTGGAAGAATCCAACGGTATTCTGACTCAGGTTTCCAGTCTTCGCCTTTGTGCGTGACGATGTCCCTGAATCGTTTTGGCTTCTCCTCCGTCTCTAGCGACTTATCCAAGGGGTCAAAGCGCACTTCGGAGTCGTAATGGACGCGGAGAATCCATCCACGGTGTTCGGCCAGAGTCTTTCCGAAATCCAATTGGATCATCAATCCTTGATGCTTGTCCCCATAATGATCCCACATTCGAACATTGTGCTCTTTGCTCGTCATGCAGAAGATGAAGGAGTTTCGGCCATAGTCCCGGACTTGATTCTTGGCTTTGGAGGTTCGTTCATCGTCACGTGAATGAGGACTCAACTCGAGCCTTGGCAAAAACTCAAACGGGTCATTAAGATCGGCCGGATTACTGAACATGAGAGTGAGGTTCTCCAATGTTTTGATCCCACCTTCTTTACCCAAATACTTGAAAAGGAGGTTTGGAATGGGTTCTGCCATATCGCGTCGATTTGAGGTTGTTGATTTGAGAAGGTCTCGTGCCGATTGAGCCGACTTGGACTCTACGCCCTTCGCTCTTAGCCCTTCGCTTCTGGCTCCATGCCATCTGCGCCTTGCTCCATGCTGCTTCGTTTCAGCATGATGCCCAGCAGGGCGATGTCCGCCGGGGTGACGCCCTGAAGTCGGGCGGCTTGGCCGAGGGTAGTCGGTTTGGCGGCGGTGAGGCGGTGGCGGGCTTCGGTTTTGAGGGCGGTGAGGGCGGCGTAGTCAAAGTCGGCGGGGATGATTTTTTCCTCCATCCGGGCGGTGCGGGCGACCATGTCCTCCTGCCGGGTGATGTAGCCGGCGTATTTGATGTCGTTTTCGACAAGGCTCATGATCTCGGGGCTGAATCGGCCAAAGAGGTCGCTGGGGAGCTTGTCGGGGGTGTTTTCGGGCCGGCGGAGCCATTTTTCGGCGGAGAGGCCGTCGAGACGGGTCTCGTTGAGAAGGGTCTTGGCGGCCTGGATGGCGTCGAGCTTGGCCTGGGTGTGCTTTTGGCGGAAATCGGAGACGAGCCCGATCTGGGCGGCGAGGGGGGTCAAACGGAGGTCGCAATTGTCCTGGCGGAGGAGGAGACGGTATTCGGCACGGGAGGTGAAGAGGCGGTAGGGCTCGGTGGTGCCTTTCGTGACGAGGTCGTCGATCATGACAGCGAGGTAGGCCTGGCTGCGCTGGAGGAGGAAGGGGGTGCGGCCCTGGACCTTGAGGGCGGCATTGGCCCCGGCGATGAGGCCCTGGCCGGCGGCTTCTTCATACCCGGAGGTGCCATTGATCTGCCCGGCGAAGTAGAGGCCGGAGACGCGTTTGGTCTCCAAGGTGGGGTGGAGCTGGGTGGGGGGGCAGTAGTCGTATTCGACGGCGTAGCCGGGGCGGATGATCTCGGCGTTTTCGAGGCCGGGGATGGACCGGATGAATTCATACTGAACCTCGAAGGGCAGGGAGGTGGAGACGCCGTTGACGTAGAATTCCCGGGTGTGGCGGCCCTCGGGTTCCAGGAAGATCTGGTGACGCTCCTTCTCGGCAAAGCGGACGACTTTGTCCTCCACGGAGGGGCAGTAGCGGGGTCCCACGCCCTCGATTTTGCCCGAATACATGGCCGATTTGTGGATGTTTGCCCGGATGATGTCGTGCGTCTGGGGGGTCGTGTATGTGATCCAGCAGGGAATTTGTTCCACGTGGAACGTTACAGGCTGCCACCGATTCAGGGTGAACTGGTTTGGTCCCGTGGGGGGGAGGGGGGAGGATGAGTTAGAAGTTAGGGGTGATGGGTTAAGGGAGCTCTTAACGCCTAACTCCTCACCATTAACCTCTTCCGCTTCATCCTCGGGAAGGACGCCGGAGAGGTAGCTGAAGCGCGGGGCGGGCTCGTCGCCGGGCTGGAGGTCGCACTTGGAGAAGTCGATGCTGCGGCTGTTAAGGCGGCAGGGGGTGCCGGTTTTGAAGCGCTGGACGTCGAAGCCGAGCTGGCGGAGGCTGTCAGATAGGGTGGAGATGCTGTCGCCCATACGACCGCCGGCCTGGTTTTGCTGGCCGACATGGAGCAGGCCGCGCATGAAGGTGCCGGAGGAGATGACGACCGCTTTGGCCCGGTAGATCATGCCGAGGGAGGTGCGCACGCCGGTGACGGCATCGTTTTCGACGAGGATCTCGGCGGCGTTGCCCTGGTGGAGGTCGAGGTTGGGCTGGTTCTCGATGAGCCACTTCATGCGGAACTGGTAGGCCTTCTTGTCGCACTGGGCGCGGGGGGCCTGGACGCTGGGGCCCTTGCGGGCGTTCAAAAGGCGGAACTGGATGCCGGTGGCGTCGGTGTTCCGGCCCATGACGCCTCCGAGGGCGTCGATCTCCCGGACGACATGCCCTTTGGCCAGACCGCCGATGGCGGGGTTGCACGACATCTGCGAGATGGTGTCGAGGTTCTGGGTGAGAATGGCGGTGCGGCAGCCGAGACGTGCGGCGGCCATGGCGGCCTCGACCCCGGCGTGACCGGCTCCGCAAACGATGACGTCGTAGTGCTTCGGGAAGGTGTACAGAGACATGGAGACAGGGAGAAGAAGGGACTGGGAGACGGGGCGGCGGATCGTCCTCGTCCTCCTACTCGAACTCGTCCTCGATTCAATGCGCAGTGAGGGGTGAGACGTCGGAGGTCGGGCCGGGAAGGGGAGGATAGCACCGATGCGGCGATTGTTCCATGTGGAACGTGGGGGTGGAAAATGACGAAACCAGAATGCCGAATGTCGAAATGCGAAGCCCGCACGCAGTGAAGCGGTGATTCGGGCATCAGGTTTCATTCGGCATTCTGAATTCGTCATTCCCGCCTCACTGCGGGCCCCTCATCGCGCTTGCCTTTGGCACCCTTCCCGCTAGTATCGCGCTCCCCTCATGGCCAAGACGAAAGCATCCTCCGCCTCCCTCGCCGCACACGCTTCGGCTCCGATCAATCAGAAGCTGACGGCGGCTGACAAAGTGAACCTTTACCGCCAGATGGTGCGCATCCGTCGCTTTGAGCAGGTGTCGCTCCAGCACTACCAAGCGGGTCGCATGGGCGGCTTCCTCCACCTTTACATCGGCCAGGAATCGGTTGCCGTCGGCACCGTTTCTGTGATGGGCCCGAACGATCACGTCATCACCGCTTACCGCGATCACGGCCACGCTTTGGCGGTCGGCATGGGCATGAACGAGTGCATGGCCGAGCTCTTCGGCAAGGCCAGCGGTTGCTCCCGCGGCAAGGGCGGCTCGATGCACTACTTCGCGCCGGAGAAGAACTATTGGGGCGGTCACGGCATCGTCGCCGGCCAGACCCCGCTCGGCCTCGGCCTCGCCTACGGTTTGAAATACCGCGGCATCAAGGGCGCGGCCCTGTGCTTCCTTGGTGACGGCGCGGTGAACCAGGGTGCCTTCCATGAGTCGCTCAATCTCGCCGAGCTCTGGGATCTGCCGGTCATTTATGTGATCGAAAACAACGGCTACTCGATGGGCACCAGCCAGAAGCGCTCCTCCGCTTATGTGGACTACCTCGCCAAGCGTGCCGAAGGCTACGGTATGGCCTGGGAGCAGTTCAACGGCGAGGACGTCTATGAAGTGCGTGCCGGCGTGGGCAAAGCCATCGAGCGTGCGCACAACGAATCGAAGCCGAGCATCCTCGAAATCGCCACCTACCGCTGGGAAGGCCATTCCGTGGCCGACGCGAACAAGTTCAAATACCGTACCAAGGAAGAGGTCGAGAAGTTCCAAAACGACCACGACCCCATCCAGGTGTGGAAGCGGAACCTGATCAACGAAGGCGTCGCCACCGAGGACGACCTGAAGAAGATCGACAAAGAGGCGCAGAAAGAAGCCGAGGAGTCGGCTGAGTTCGCCAAATCCAGCCCCTACCCGGAGCCGGAGACCATCTTCGAAGACGTCTATTGGGAAGTGGACAACAAGACCGAGGCCGGACAGACCGGACGCCACTTCTTCAACGATTGATTGCGACCGAATCGGCTCTAATCATCTCATTTTGAGTCTTTTGGAGCTATTTCGGCTGTGGAGGTCGAAGTGTCCGCCGTGGCAGACAAGATGACCGCGTGCTTGTCGTAGGTGGCCTTCGTGCCGGTGAGTTGAGTGACGTAATTCAGCGCCTCGGACAGCGGGATGTTGCTCAGCGCGAGAGTCAACTTCCGCTGGCCGACCTCCTCGCCTTTGATGATCACATTCGGCACCACCTTGCCGCCGCTCGCGTTTTTGGAAAGCGTGCGCAGTCCTTCGATCGCCTCGGTGAGCGAGACCTCACTCATCTCGACCTTCGGCAAGATCACAGCCGCGTATTGATTCTTCAGCGTGTTCTCCGCCGGTTTGTGGTTCGCGCGAATGTAGGCCAGCATGCGGAGCGTGTCCGGATGCTTGGGATTCGCCGCCGCCACTCGTGCGAGAAGCTGCTGTGCCTTGTCAAAGTCACCTTGGTAAAACGCCGCGCGTCCTTGCTGATACACCGCGTTCAGATCCTCCGCATGAACGGGAGCCGCGAACAAAACAAAGGCCGCAAAAAATGCGGCCGTGGAAACAGAAACCTTCATCCCCATCAAATGTGTTTTCATAGGTTGGTTTGGATTTGCGGTGATTTCATCAAATCGCACGCGCCATGTCAAGACCGCTCCCGCAGCGAGGCTTGATGCCACGCGCATCCTGCTCCATCGGTGAATCATGCCGCCGCCCAAGAAAATCACTGCCAGCCAGGTGAATGTGCTCATCGGCAGCGATGAAGCGCGTGTGAAGGAAGCCGCGCTCATGCTCGTGCGCAGCCTCACGCCGCCGGACGCGGGCGACTTTGGCAACGACATCATCGACGGCACGGCTGACAATGCTGAGCACGCTGGAAACATCTGCTCGAACGTGTGCATGGCGCTGCAAACGCTGCCATTCTTCGGCGGCACGAAGGTGGTGTGGCTGAAGAATGCGAACTTCCTCGGCGATTCCGGCCCCGGACGCGGGCAGGACGCCGTGAACGGATTCGAGCGCATCCTCGATGTCGTCGAAGGCGGACTCGGCAGCGATGTGCGCTTCGTCATCAGCGCCACGACGATCGACAAACGCCGCAGTTCCTACAAGCGCATCTCGAAGATCGCCAACATCGAGGTCTTCGACAAACCCGATACCTCTCGTGCCGGCTGGGAGGTCGCCGTGCTGGCTGACGCTTCCCGCAAAGTGAAAGCAATGGGCATCACCTTTGAAAGCGGCGCGCTCGAGCTCCTCGTGCAGATGGCCGGCGACGACACACGGCAGATGGAAAACGAGCTCGAAAAGATCGACCTCTATCTTGGCGAACGCCGCCGTGCCGGATTGAAGACAGTGCAAGGCCTCGTCTCCATGAGCCGCGCCGGAGTGTTGTGGGATCTCGGCAATGCCATCGGCAAACGCGACCTTCCTCGCGCCCTCGAACTGCTCGGCACGCTCATGTATCAGGGACAAAACGCCATCGGCCTGCTGCTTGCGGCGATTGTCCCGCGTGTGCGCAGCCTGCTGCTCATCAAAGATCTCGGTTCCCGCTACAAACTGAACAAATTCAACTACCAAGGCTTCTGCACCTCGCTCGAAGGCCTGACCTCCACCGCGACCGGTCATCTGCCGCGCAAAAAAGACGGCACCGGCTTCAATGCCTATCCGCTGTTCCTCGCACTGCCGGAAACCGGTAACTTCACCCTCGAAGAACTCCACGCCGCCTACAAGGCCTGCCTCGCCGCGAACGTGAAGCTCGTCACCTCCTCGCTTGATCCCAAGCTTGTGCTCGAACGTCTTCTCGTGGGCATGCTGGCGCGTCCTTCACGCTGATCTCCATGACGACTTCCACCATCCTCACCTGTCTCGCCATTGGCATCGTCAGCGGCGTCATTGCCGCTTTGTGCGGCGTCGGTGGTGGCGTGGTGATGGTGCCTGCGTTCGTGTTTTTGTTGAAGCTGCCGCAAAAAACCGCCGTGGCCACCTCGCTCGCGATCATCATCCCCACCGCGTTGATGGCCACCACGCAGAACGCCCGCTCTGGATTTGTGGATTGGAAGATCGCCATCGTCACCGCCATCTCCGCGTCGCTCTTCGCCTACTTCGGCGCCGGCTGGCTCAAAACCATGAGCAACGAAACGCTCACGCGCATCTTCGGCGTTATCCTCGTCGTCTTCGGCCTCCGCATGCTCCTGCAAGGGAAGGCGTGACGTGCTCACCACACGAGCACGTCGAGCAAAAACGCCCCCACCATCCCCAGCGCCACGATCAGGCGCAGCACCAAACCGACTCCGGTGCCGAGCAACGAGCCCCAAGCTGACTTCGCCGCCGGTTGCAGGCGTTTCTTCTCGAAGATCAGCTCAAACGCCACGCCGCCGATGAGCGGACCCAGGATCAAACCCACCGGCACGAAGAACATCCCCACGATCCCGCCGATGAACACGCCCGCGATGCCCCAGCGGCTCGCACCGAACCAGCGCGCGCCCATCGCCCCGCTCACAAAGTCGATCACATACGACAGCACGATCCCCAGGCACAGCGCCACAAAACCCCAGACACTCATTCCAGCCTCCGGCCTCAGCACGGTGTGGATGATTCCTGCGGCGAAAATGAGAAGCGGCCCCGGCAGAAACGGCACCACCGATCCGATCAGGCCCACGATCAGCAGGCAGATCGTCAGCGACCAGACGCCGAGCACATCCCAGGGCATCGAGGTGAAAAAATGCGCGGTCGCATTCCACGCGTTGGTGAGCCATTCAGTCATCGCACCACCTGGTTTTCGATTCCACCGGCTCACGTCGGCTTTGCGGCCAGTACAGCCCCGCACGCGGCCAGCCGAGATAAATCAACCCCACGCAACGATCTTCCGCGCCGATTTGCAGCCAGTCCGAAAATTCGCGCGTCCCCAAAATCGGCGGCGATGACCAGTAGCAGCCCAAACCGGCCGCCGTGGCCGAAAGCTGGAGATTTTGCAGCGCGCAGGCCACCGCCTCGATCTCCTCGACTTCAGGAATCTTCGCGCCGCCACGTCGCTCCATCACGCAGGCGATCACCACCGGCGCGAGCAACGGGTTCTCCCCCATCTTCTTCATCTTGTCCTCGCGGAACTCGTTCGCGGGCGTTGTCGCCTGATAAACACGCTGCATCGTCTCTGCGAGCCGTCCACGCGCTGGGCCTTGATGCACGATGAACTTCCACGGCTCCGTCAGTCCATGATTCGGCGCCCAGGTCGCATCTTCGAGTATCGTCGTCAGCAGCGCTCGCTCCACCACGCGTGACGCATCCATGTCCACCGGCTTGATCGAGCGCCGGTGGCGGATCAAGGCGCTGATTTGTTCATGTGTGGCAATGGTTGTCATGCGCAATCCTCACACCATCGGCAGCACCTTGCTGAATGCGAGCGTCACCAGCAATCCGATCACCGAATCCGCAGTGAGCTGCAACGTCCAGGTGCGCAGGGTTTCTTTTTCGGTCATGCCGCTGAGGCGGTTCACGACCCAGAAGCCGCTGTCGTTCATCCAGGAGCAGAACATCGCGCCGAAGCCGATGGAAGTGAAGAGATACACCGGATGGCAGCCGAGCGCGCCCCCCGCGATCATCGGAGCCATGATCGAGGAGGTGGTCAGCATCGCCACCGTGGCAGAGCCTTGCGCCACGCGAACGACGGCGGCGACGAGCCAGCCGAGGAAGATCAAATTGATGCTGTAGCCCTGTGCGAGAGCCTTCACCGCATCGCCCACACCCGCGCTGCGCAGCGCCAGACCGAAGGCACCGCCGGCACTGGTGATGAGAATGATCATCCCGGCGGTTTCGAGCGGCGGACCGACGAGTTCCTCGACCTTCTTCAGGCCAAAGCCGCGCTGCTTTGCCAGCACCCACAGCGAGATCGCTGCGCCGATGAGCAGGGCGATGTTCTTGTGCCCGACGAAGTCCACCCAGGTGCGAACCGTGTCGAACCCTTGCTGACCGCCGAACGCATTCACCATGGTCAACCCCCAGCCGACACCATTCTTGGCTCCGCTGCCCGCCAGTTCGAACACCGTCGTCAGACTGATGAGCAGGATCGGCAGGATGACCGGCGTCATGCTCCAGAAGAACGACGGCAGCTCGCTCTCCGGCTTCGCGCTCACGCCTTGCAGATCGTCGAGCGAGACACCGCCCGTGGCACGCAGCGGCACGTCGGTCTTCTTGTTCAACCACTGGCTCACCATGAAGCCGAAGACGCAGGTGATCGCGCCGATGACCAGGCCGCCGAGCAGCGACTCGCCCACATTGAGGTGCAAATCATCCACCACCGCCACTGGCCCCGGATGCGGCACCGTCATCGAATGCGTCACCGTGCCACCGCAACAGACGGCGAGAATGTAGAGCGTGTAGTCCTTCCCCGTGCGCATGCGCAGCGCCATCGCCAGCGGAGCCATCAGCATGAACATGGTGTCGAAGAAGATCGGCGCGCTCAGGATGAACGTGCTCCACAGCAGCGCCCAGCCCGCTCGTTTCTCGCCAAAGAACGCCAGGAAGCGCCGCACCACCTTGTCGGCGGCACCGCTCTCCATCAGGCACATGCCGATGATCGCCGCTAGAGCGATGGAGATCGCAATGTCACGTGCCGTGTCGCCCAGCCCTTTGGAAACCATCTCCACCACGCCCACCATCGACGACATCGCCTTCGTCTTGCCATCCTTCTGCACGATGTCCCACGAGTCCTTGTTCGTCATCAGACCCGCCAGCATCGCCGCGAGCACCAGTGCCACAAAGGCATGCATGCGCAGTTTGCTGATGCCGATGATGATGATGGCGACGCTGACAGCGAGAACGACGAAGGGCCAGTAGCTGGCCGTGGTGGCGGCGAGGTGAAACATGGGCGCGATGCTGGCGGCCAGCCGCAATCACGTCAAGACATTCAACAGTGGACTCTCCCTGCTCTCACGATTCGTCACAAAGCGCATCAAAACTGCCTCGAATTGCCTGCTATCAGCGTCTTTTAGCTGACCTCTGGGAGGCGGTCTCACATGGTCCACCCCTGAATTTTCGCTGGCGCAACCGCCCCGGACGACTACTATCCGCCCACTCTCGCCCGAGATGGTGACCGTAGTTCAAAGGTAGAGCCCCAGATTGTGATTCTGGTTGTTGCGGGTTCGAATCCCGTCGGTCACCCCATTTTTCACTGGAGCGCCAGTGTTCCAGCGGCTTGAGTCGCCGCCACGCATGGACACGCTGGAAACCATCCTCGGCCACACTTTTCGCGATCCCGCGCTGCTCCAGCTTGCGCTCACTCATGGCAGCGTCGGCTATGAGAACCAACGTCCGCAAGCTGATAACCAACGCCTCGAATTCCTCGGTGATGCCGTGCTGCAACTGGCGCTCTCCCATCTGCTCTACTCGCGCTCACCAAAGGCTGACGAGGGAGTGCTGACCAAAGCACGTGCACAGCTTGTCTCCACGAAAGCCCTGGCCCGCCTCGCCCGGCAGATCGGCCTAGGTACGCATTTGATTCTCGGGCGCGGGGAGGAAGCCAATGGCGGACGCGATCGCGATTCCACGCTGGCAGACGCACTGGAGGCCGTCGCAGGTGCCATTTATCTCGATGCCGGCAATGCTGCCGCGCACCAATTTGCTACTCGCCTGTTCACGCCGGATCTCGACGCACTGGAGCAAGGACCGCTGGAGCGCAATCCCAAAGGAGAGCTGCAGGAGCTCATTCAAGCAAGTAATGCCACTCCGCCCGTGTATTCCATCGTCGCTGCGGATGGTCCAGATCATGCGAAGAGCTTCTGCGCGGCCGTTTCGTGGCTGGGACACGAACTGGGGCGCGGGAACGGCCGCAGCAAGAAAGAAGCAGAAACCGAAGCCGCCCAGGCAGCCTTGGAAAGCATCACCCTGAAAAAACTGCTGCGAAAAACGTGTGAAGATTCCGTGAGCAATCCTGAAAAGCCGGCCCCTGAGGCCAACAACTGAACGTTGTTCCATCCGATTCACAGCAACCCCAAAAAGCGTTCACAGCATCACGCGATGTGGAACCCTTGTGAATCCAAGGCAGAACACCGTTGTTGCAGTTGTTCGCAGTCCTTACGGATAAGAAGGTTCAGGCAAATGTACTCATCCCAATCATAAGCGTTGGGAACAAGTCACTGCAGCGGCCAGAACAATGGCACCAATGCCAGCACGACGAGCAGCATGACAAAGGTGAGACCACCGCCTACTTTGATGAAGTCAGCAAATCGGTACTTGCCAGGGCCATAGACGAGGATGCAGCTTGGCTCGAAGGGAGTCAGCACGGAGGCGGACGCGCTGAGCATGACGCCGATGGCAAAAGCCCGTTGATTGACTCCCATGCTCGCCGCCGCTTGCAAGGCCACCGGCAGTACGACGAGCGCCGCGGCGGCGTTCGACATTGGCTGCGTGAGCAAGATGGTCAGCAGACAGAAGCCGGCGAAGACCGCGAAGACACCCCATGGCTGAAGCAGCGTGGTGATGGTGTCTGCGACCATCGCCGACGCACCTGACGACTTCATCGCCTCCCCGAAGGCCATCATGCCGCCGATGAGGATGAGCAGCCGCCAGTCAATGTTCGCGTAGGCGTTCTCCAACTTGATGCACCGCGTTAGCACCGCCAGCAAAGCGACGATGACAAACGCGATAGTGTCCGGCACCCAGTCGAAGCTGCTGAGCAACACGGCGAGCACAAAAGCGCCTAGCAGCATGAAACCACGTCGACGTGATTCGGCACTGAACTGGTGCTGCGCCATCACGAGCATCTCACCTCCCTCCTCGACGGCACGGAAGCGCTCGGAAGGGCCCTGCAGAAGCAGCACGTCACCTGCACGCAGTTTTTCGTCCGCCATGTGGTGTGTGAGGGCACGATCGCCACGCGTGAGGGCAAGGACGGAAAGCCCCGTCCGCTGTCGGAAGTTCCCTTCCCGCAGGGAATGGCCGACGAAGCCCGAACGCGGCGCGATGACCACCTCGGCGACCTGCGCGTCCCGCATGTCCACGCCGGAGCTGCGCAGTGTCACATCCTCCAGGATGTCGATACCCTCGATTTTCTTCACCTTGATCAAGTTTTCCACTTTTCCAGCCACCAGCACGACATCACCCTCTGCGAAGCGCAGATGAGGCGCCGCGTCATACTGCTGGTCATCCCGGCGGATTTTGAGCACCTGGAACTCCAGCGCAGAAAAGTCAGAATCGAACGCTTCCTGCCCGATGAGCGGCGAATGCGGCAGCACGACGACTTCAGCGAGGAACTCACGCATCGCGTCGCCGCCAGAAGCAGCATCACGATCACGCTCCGGCACCAAGCGGGTGCCGATAAACACCATGTAAAGAATCCCGGTGAAAAGGATGACCAGGCCGACAGCAGTGAACTCAAACATGGTGAACGGCTTGAGCCCAAGTTTAGAGATCGCGCCACTCACCGCGACATTCGTCGATGTGCCGATGAGCGTGCAGGTGCCGCCCAGCAACGAAGCAAAAGCCAGCGGCATGAGCAGACGCGAAGGCGGGATCTTCAGGCGCCTCGCCAGACCCGTCACCGGTCCCACGAACACGGCGGTGACCGTGGTGTTGTTCATGAAGGCGGAAACACCGCCCACGACGGCCATCATGAACATCATGAGTCGTTTTGGCTGTGTGCCGAAAGTCTGCGCCAGAACTCCACCCATCAGATCCAGCACACCCGTCTCACGCAAAGCCGCGCCGATGACGAAAATCGCCGCCAGCAGGATGATGACACGGTCCCCGAAGCCGGCGAAAGCCTGGTCTGCCCTCAAGATTCCGCAGAGCACGAGCACGCAGAGCATCGTTAGCGTCACCAGGTCCACGGAGATTTTTTCCGTGGCAAAAGCGATGACGGCGACGACGAGCAGTCCGATGACGATCCAGGCTTCCATGAGAAGAGCATTCTTCGCGCAGAGTAACGACACGCTCAAGGCGCAAGCCATGCGCGAGGCAAGGTTTTGGAAGCATTTTGTCCTGGCCGGCGTTACTTCGCGCCCAACACCATGCGTTTCTGCACACGTCTCCTCCTGTTTGCCGCCTTTGTCAGCCTGAATGCCGCCGCCGCGCCGCGGGCGGAGCATGTCTTCATCATCAGCATCGACGGCGGCAAGCCGGCGGTGATTGCCGAGGCCGAGGCACCCACGCTGAAAAAGATCGCTGCTGAAGGTGCTGTGACATGGCAGGCGAGCACGATTTTTCCTTCGATCACACTGCCGTCTCACACGTCCATGCTCACTGGCGTGGGCCCTGACAAGCATCAGATCCTTTGGAACGGCTACACACCGATCAAAGGCTTCGTGAAAGTGCCCACAGTGTTCTCGCTGCTGAAAGCTACGGATCCAAAGGCCGTCACCGCCATGTTCGTCGGCAAGGTGAAGTTCCGCCACCTGTGGCTGAAGGACTCGCTTGATCTCTTCGACTTCGGCGGTCCGCAATCGTCGCAACCCGTCGCTGGCGCTCCTGAAATCGAAAAAGATAAGAAGCCCTCGCAGATGGTTGCGAAACAAGCCGCCGCGTGGCTGAAGGAACAAAAGCCGCGTCTGTGCTTCATTCACTTTCCTGATGTCGATACCGCCGGTCATAAGGACGGCTGGGGATCTCCCCAGCAGAAAGAAGCCCTCAAAGTCACCGATCAGGCGCTGTGGCAGGTGTGGCAGGCCATCAAGGAAGCCGGGATCGCCGATTCGAGCGTCATGCTCATCAGCGCCGATCATGGCGGGCACGACAAAACCCACGGACTCGACATTCCAGACGACATGATCATTCCCTGGGTCGCCTGGGGCAAAGGAGTGAAGAAAAACTTCACCATCACCGACAAGGTCACCACCTACGACACCGCCGCCACGGCTCTCTGGCTGCTCGACGTGCCCGTGCCGGCCGAATTCGACGGCAAGCCGGTCACAAGCGCCTTTGAGTGATCGTTCCGAAAGAAAAACCCGTGAGCAGGACGCTTGGCCTTGCCAAAACAGGGCCGGTTTCCTAACCTCACGCTTCTTATGAGCGAAAAATCATCCGTGAACTGGGAACAGTTGGAAGCGAAGCCGGAATTCCGCGCGCTGCTGGCCCGCAAATGGCGCTTCATCGTCAGCTCCACGATCTTCTTTGTGGCCTACTACTTCGCTCTGCCGGTGCTCGTCGGCTATTTCCCGACGCTGATGAAGAAGGAAGTCATCGGCCGCATCAATTGGGCCTACCTCTTCGCTCTCTCGCAGTTCTTCATGGCCTGGGCGCTCGCCTTCATCTACACGCGTAAAGCAGCGCAGTGGGATAAAGAAGCCGCCGCCGTGATCGCCGATCACTAAACTTCAGAAGACACACGACATGACGATCGCAGTATGGATGTTCCTCGCCTTCGTGGTTGCCACGCTCGGCATCACAATTTGGGCCGCCAAGAAAAACACCAGCGCGGGGGCCTACTTCGCCGCCGGACGCAGCATCACCGGCTGGCAGAACGGTCTCGCCGTCGCGGGTGATTACATGAGCGCCGCTTCATTCCTCGGCATTTCGGGAATGATCGCGTTGTTCGGCTACGACGGCTTCATGTACTCCGTCGGCTGGCTCGTCGCTTATCTCACGGTGCTCATCGTGGTGGCTGAGCCGCTGCGCAACGCGGGCAAATACACCATGGCTGACTTGCTCGCGTATCGTCTCACGCCACGGCCCGTTCGTGCGATGGCGTCGCTGAGCACGATCACCGTTTCGACGTTTTACATGGTCGCGCAGATGATCGGCGCGGGCACGCTGGTGAAGCTGCTGCTCAAAGACCTGCCCTGGATCAGCACGGAGGCCGCCATCATCGGCGTGGGCGTGCTCATGGTCGTTTACGTCGTCTTCGGCGGCATGCTGGCCACCACCTGGGTGCAGATCATCAAGGCCATCCTGCTCATGACCGGCACAATCTTCCTCAGCGTGCTGGTGATGAAAAATTTCGGCTACAGCTTCTCCAAGTTCTTCGACGCCATTGCCAACCTGACCTACGTCGATGCCAAAACGAAACTCGAAGTCACGCGCAACTTCCTCGAACCCGGCATGAAATTCGGTGCCGAGGTCACGAAGGGCTGGGGACCGCTTGATCTGATCTCGCTTGGCCTGGCGCTCGTGTTTGGCACCGCCGGACTGCCGCACATCCTCGTGCGCTTTTACACCGTGCCAGATGCCAAGACCGCCCGCGTCTCCGTCGTGTGGGCCATGGTCATCATTGGCACGTTTTACATCCTTACCACATTCCTCGGCTTCGGTGCCGCCACGATCCTGAAACCCGACCACATTGTCACTGACAACATGGCGGCCCCGCAGCTCGCGGAAACCCTCGGCGGGCCGATCTTCTTCGCGTTCATCAGCGCGGTGGCCTTTGCGACCATTCTCGCTGTCGTCGCCGGCCTTACCATCAGCGCCAGCGCCTCTTTCGCGCACGATTTCTACTCCAACGTGCTGCATCACGGCAAAGAGAACCGTCCCGGCCAGGAAGTGAAAGTGGCTCGCATCACCGCCTTCGTCGTCGGTGCCATTTCGATCTTCCTCGCCATCAAACTGCAGAACGTGAATGTCGCCTTCCTCGTCGGCCTCGCCTTTGCCGTCGCCGCGAGCGCCAATCTGCCCGTCATCGTGCTGAGCATCTTCTGGAAGAAATTCAGCACTACTGGAGCCGTGCTTGGTCTCGCTGTCGGTCTGGTCAGCAGCATTGTACTCATCATTTTGAGCCCCAGCATCATGGGCATCGACGGACCTGAAGTGGTCGCTGCGAAACGTCATCTCATTCAAGCCAACGCCATCTTCCCGCTCACCAATCCCGGCATTCTCAGCATTCCGCTCGGCTTCCTTGCCGCGATCATCGGATCCTTGCTGAAACGCGAGCCGGAGGCGGAAGCCAAGTTCACCGAGCTCAAAGTCCGCGCCCACACCGGCTTGGGTGCCGAGAAAGCCACGGCACATTGATTGGAAGTGATGCGGGCACTCCTGCCCGCAATTGAACGCTTTTTGCGGGCAGGAGTGCCCGCATCACTTCAAGTGCAGCACGGACACGGCTGCACGAAATGCCCTGGCGACACCTCTTTGAGGCTCAGGTCCATCCTCGTGCTCTCCTCCCACTTCGGGTGCTTCATTCGATGACCGAAAGCGCAGCCCGCAGGCGGATTGATCGGCGAGGGCACATCGCCTTTGAGCAACTGGCGCTCACGGCGCTTCGTTGGGTCCGCGATGGGGATCGCATCGAGCAGCGCCTTCGTGTAGGCGTGGCGTGGGTTTTGATAAAGCTCGGCCGCCGGGGCCATCTCGACGATTTTGCCGAGGTACATCACCGCCACGCGGTCGCTCATGTGCTGCACGACGCTCAAATCATGCGCGATGAAGAGATACGCGAGGGCAAAGTCCCGCTGAAGCTCCAGCAGCAGATTCAGAACCTGCGCCTGCACGCTGACATCGAGCGCGGAAACCGGTTCGTCACACACGATGAGCTTCGGCTTCAGTGCCAAGGCCCGCGCGATGCCGATGCGCTGTCTTTGGCCGCCGCTGAACTCGAAAGGATAGCGAAACACGGCATCCGCAGGTAGTCCAACACGCTTGAGCAGCTCCGCCGCCCATTCGCTGCGTTCAGCTCGTGTGCCCATCTTTTGAATGATGAACGGCTCCTCCAGAATCTGCCCGATAGTGTGACGCGGATTCAGCGACTCCGCGGGATCTTGAAACACCATCTGCATCTCACGGCGGATCGTCCGCAACGCACTCTGCGACTGTTTCGAGATGTCGTGGCCATTGAACTGGATGCTGCCCGCCGTCGGTTTGAGCAATCTCACGACCGATTTCGCCACCGTGGACTTCCCGCAGCCGCTTTCGCCGACGAGCCCGAGCGTCTCGCCCGGCTGGAGATCAAAGCTCACACCATCCACCGCCTTGCACGTGGCTTTCGTCGTGTAAAACACGCCACCACGCACCGGGAAGTGCATCTTGAGGTTCTGGACGGTGAGGAGGCTCATGAAGCAGACAATTGTTGGGCGAAACAAGCGCAGGCCTCGACGCCGTGGCCGTGGCCGCAGTCTTTCCAAGGCTGGCGTTGGCTCAAAACGCTGTCGTCGTGCTTGTTCGGGCAGCGAGAGGCGAAACGGCAGCCGGCGGGCATGTCGCGGAGGCTGGGAACCATGCCGGGGATGACGGGGAGGTCGGTCTTTGGCGGGTGATCGAGCTTCGGCAGGCAGCGGATGAGGCCCTGCGTGTAGGGGTGCAATGGTTTGGCAAAGATCTCATGCACCGGGCCGCGCTCGGCGATGCGCCCGGCATACATGACGGCGACGTCGTCGCAGACTTCGGCGATGACGCCGAGATCGTGCGTGATGAGGATGACGGCCATGCCGGTTTCGCGCTGGAGACGTTTGAGCAAGTCGAGAATCTGCGCCTGCACGGTGACATCGAGCGCCGTGGTCGGCTCATCGGCAATGAGCACCTTCGGATGGCAGGAGAGCGCCATGGCGATCATCACACGCTGGCGCATGCCGCCGCTGAGCTGATGCGGATACTCATTCACGCGTTGATCCGGAGCTGGAATGCCGACCCATTCCATCAGCTCAACGGCACGCTTGATCGCCTTTTCAGATGACATCGGCTCGTGGAGCTGGATCGCCTCGATGATCTGTCTTCCGACACGCTGCACGGGGTTCAAAGCCGTCATCGGCTCCTGGAAGATCATCGCGATGTCGTTGCCGCGAATCTTCCGCATCTCCTCAATCGGCAGCTTGGTCAAATCGCGGCCTTCCAGCAGCACCTCGCCGCCCAGGATGCGTCCTGCGGGCTGGGGCAGCAGGCGCATGAGGCTCATGGCCGTCACACTTTTGCCGCAGCCGCTCTCACCGACGACGCCGAGCGTCTTGCCAGCCTCCAGCGTGAAATCGACATCGTCCACCGCCGTGAGCAGGCCGTTGTCGGTCTGGAAGCCGACACGCAAGTTCCAAACTTCGAGCAAAGGGGCCGCCATCACTTGGTTCCTCCTGATTTGAGGTTGTGATCAAAGACTTGATCGACTTCGGGGAAGGTTTTGCCGCTGCGCATCGCGGCCTCGGTCTCGCGTTTCACGTCTTCGTCGATCCAGTGGAGATGATTCGACATGGGCAGCTCGCTCACAGCCACATTGAAGGTCTTTTCCGGCCACTTCACCCAGCGCCAGTAGGCCACGCGGTAGTAGTTCTGCTCGTAGCCTGGAATCCAGGCCGCCTCGTCATGAATGATCTGATCCGCGCCCCATGACGCTTCGCGGATTTGCTCGATGGTGGTGGCACGGCGCTCGTCCTCGCAGAATTTGTCCATGCGCGGATCGGCGAAGCTGGTGAGGTTGTTGGTGTTCGGCTTCGGCGTCTTGCCGTCCTCCATGAAGGCGTCCTTCGAATGCCAGGCCTGGTAGTGATCGGGGATCGGCGGCGTGACGCTGAAGGCGACGGACGCGGCCTGATGCTTCTTCTGCGTGGCCTTTTGGAAGTAGGCGGTGCTTTCGAGGCCTTCGAGTTTGTATTCGAGGCCGGCCTTGATCGCCTCCTCCTTGAGGCGCTGCATGACTTTTTGCACGATCTCGGTCTTGCGATGCAGGATCGTCACGCTGAGACGCTCGCCTTTGTCGTTCACGAGGACGCCGTCGTTGCCGAGCTTCGTGTAGCCCGCCTTGGCAAAATGCTCGCGGGCGAGCTGCACATCGAAGGGCCGAGCTTTGAGCGGTGGATCGCCGATGAGCGGGAAGCCTTCGCTGAAGCTGTTGAGTCGCTGGAAGTCGCCGCGCAGATCGAAGTCGATGACCTTCTGGTAGTTCGTGGCGTAGCTGAGGCCGAGGCGCACGTCCTTGTTGTTCAGCGGCGGCATGGCGCAGTTCAGCCACAGGCCGGCGTGGGAGCCGGGCCAGATGTTGTAGAACTTCGTCTTGTGGATGTAGCCTTTGTGCACCTCCGGGATCTCCAGCTTCTCATACCAGTATTCCGGGATGCCCATCGTGATCTGCTCCACGTCGAGCTCGCCCTGCCGGAAAAGCTCCAGCACCTTGTCCTGCAGGCGGATCACGCGATACACGATGCGGTCCACGTTGAAGCGGTGCTTGTAGAATTTCTTGTCGCGTGCCCACCAGTTCTTCACGCGGGAAAGTGTCACGCTGCGGCCGAACTGGATGTCCTCCTCGTGAATCACGTACGGCCCGGCGGTTGGACGGCAGCGCCACTGGTAGCGCTGCTCGAAGTCCGGCCCGAACTCGCGGTAGAAGTGCCGCGACATCGGTGTGGTGCTCACATAATACGGCGCGAGCGGCTTTGGATCAGCGAGCGTGATGGACAGCGTGCGGGCATCGTAGCGGGTGATGTTCGAGTAGTTCGTGCCATACCACTCGTTGCCGAAGGGGTTCTTCGGATACTCGCTGAGCTGCATGTAGAACTGGTTGAAGAAGTCATCTGCCTCAATGGGCGTGCCGTCGGAGAAGGTCGCGTCGGGATCGAGGCGGAAATAAACCGTGCGGTTATCAGGCGAGACGGCCCATTCCTTCGCCACACACGGGATCACGCGGCCTGTCTCAGGATGCAGGTTGATGAGCGACATCTCCACGTCGTCATATTGATAACCGCGAAAGGAGCTGTTGCTGTTCTCACCAAGCACCCGCAGCGTGGGCGGGAAGGAGAGGATGTAATCCCGAATCGTGCCGCCCTTCTTTGCGTTCGCATCGCCGATCTCCGGCTCGTCCATGCCGTTTTCCCACTTCAAATCGGCCGGAACATCCTCTGGCTTCGCGAAGGTGAAGTACTCGGGCTTTTTCAGCCGCTCGCGCACTTTGACGAGTTCGGCCTCCAGCTCGGCTTTTTTGGCAGCGTCGGTCTCCTTGGCGAGTTGAGCCGGAATATCCTTCTCCTGGCTCTGCAAGCCCTCCAGCACCTTCTTATTGTAGAAGCCCCAAAACGCCTCGCGCTCCTTGGTGCCATCGTAAGGCGGGAAATCGGCCGCATGAAGCGCCCCGCCAGCCAGGAAGGCCAGCAGCACCAAGCACTGGGCACTGAGCACTAGATTCTTCATTGGTAAGTCGTGAACTTCTTCGGATCAAAAGCCTCCCGCAGCGCCTCGCCGACAAAGGTGACGAGCAGGAGGATGAAAACCATCGCGGCGAACATCGAGGTGGAGATCCACAGCGCGGAAAGATGGTTCACCCCATCATCAAAGAGCCAGCCCCATTGCGGATAGGTCTCCGGCAGGCCAAAGCCGAGGAAGGCGAGCGCGGTGATGGATGAAATGATGCCGGCGACGCTGAAGGGCACGTTGGTGACCACGGTGGCGAGCATGTTCGGCAGCAGGTAGCGCGTGAGGATGCGCCAGGTGCTGGCGCCTTGCAGGCGGGCGGCGGAGATGTAGTCGCGCTCCTTCTCCTTGTAGGCCAGCGCACGCAGCGAGTAGGTGAGGCTCGTCCACGAGAAGAGGCAGATCACAGCGAGCAGGATGACGAGATTCATCTCCGCCACGGTGATGATGCTCACCACGATCATCACGATGTAGAGGAAGGGCAGTTCCTCGATGATTTCGATGATGCGCTGCATCGTGATATCGAACACACCGCCCAGGAAACCCATCAGCGAGCCGATGATCATGCCGACGCCGTAGGTGAAGACCAGATAGAGCACGATGGCCTTCAGATTGACCTGCCAGCCGCCGTAGATCTGCGCCAGCACATCCCAGCCCTTGCTATCTGTGCCGAGATAATGACCCGCCTTCCACAGCGGCGGGATCGGCGGATAAATCGTCACCTCATACGGCGTGACCGCCGCCTTCTCGAATTCCTCCTGCGGCATCTCACCCGTCCACTTCTCGCGATCCTTCACCCCCGCCTTGTAGAAGGCCGAAAAGGCCAGCGCACCGTTTTTGGCAAAGCCCTGCGACTCGCCATCGGGCACGCCCTTGCGGAAACGCGTGTCGGTATGCTTCTGCGCAGGCAGATCCACATACGAGGTGCGTGCGCGGCCGGAATACGGCTCCGTTTCACCGGGCTTGAACCATTTTCCATCGCGCTGCTCCAGCGTGATGGATTGCAGCGTGTCGGAATCGAGCACCGGATCCCATGGCACGAGAGGCATGAGCACAAATCCGCGCTTCTCCTTGCTCAACTGCTGCTTCAATTCGCGGTAATTCACCTCCTGCTCGCCCTGGAGGCCAAAATCCTGCGCCTGGTAGCGCTTCGTCACGAAGGCCGGGAAAGTCGTCTTCCCATCGCAGCGCACCATCAGCGCCCGTTTGCCCACGATGATCTGATCGAGCATCGCCAGGGCGATCAAGGCCAGCAGGATGCGAAACGACCACCAGCCGCGTCCAATGCTGCGAAAGCGGCGGAAGCGCTGCAAGGTCACCGGCGTCCAGCGGATCTCACGCGGCAGGAGCAGCAGTCCCAGCACGCCACCCGCGATCAGGAGCACGGAAGTGGCCCAGCCAAAGACACGGCCATTGCTGAAGAACCACGACACCGTGGGAATTAGCAGCCCGCCCAGCTCGCCGAGGATCGCGAGAGCGCCGAGGATGATCGCGGTGATGGAGAGTTTGCGGTTCATCACTCAAATCGAATGCGCGGATCGAGCCGCGCGGTGATCATGTCGGAAAGCACGTTGCCGAGCATGAGCAGCAACCCGCCGACCGTGACGGTGCCCATGACGATGGGGTAATCCTTCTCCAGCAGCGCGTTGAAGCCCATGAGGCCAAAGCCATCGATGTCGAAGATGCGCTCGATCAGGAAACTGCCCGCCACAAGCACCGTGAGGGCCTGCCCCATCGTCGCGGCGGCGGGGATGAAGGAATTCCGCAGCGCATGGCCGATGACGGCTTTTTTGAACTCCACACCCTTCGCCACGGCGGTGCGCACATAATCGCTGGCCAGCTGATCCAGCAGGTTGTTCTTCACCAGCATCGTCAATCCGGCGAAACTGCCGACCATGTAGCAACAGAGCGGCAGCACGGCGTGATGGAAGAGATCGTAGATTTTGCCAAAGAAGCCGAGCTCCGCGAAATCCGCGCTCACAAAGCCCTCCAGCGGGAACCAGCGCAGTCGAGCGGCAAACAACACCATCAAGAACACGCCGAGCACGAAGCCGGGAATCGCGTAGCCGAAGAAAATGAGCACCGAAGTGGCCGTGTCGGTTGGTGTGCGATGCTTGATGGCCTTCAGCACGCCCAGCGGCACGCACACCATGTAGGTGAGGATGATCGACATCACGCCGTAAAACAGCGAGATCGGGAAACGGCGCTTCATCATCGTCCAAACCGGCTCCGAGTAGCGTGTGGAGTCACCGAGGTTGCCTTGCAGCACGCCGGAGAACTTCGGTTGGTAGATCAGCGCCACATACGGCTGCGGTTTGTCGAGCTTTTGGCCCGGATTCGCCTTCTCCCACTCCTGCTTCTGCTTCTCCGGCGTGATGATGCGTGCCCGCCACGCGGAGGTATCCACATCCTTCAGCGGAACGATCTCCGCCTCATCCTTCGCATTGCGCTTTACCGTCACCACATTCGCGGTGCCGGGCAGTTTGACCTCGGTTTCCGTCTTCCCTTCCGCAAAGTCCGCCCGGGAGCGGTTTGTGTCCTTCGGCCAGGCACCCAGCCACGAGGCGTAGGCGATCAGGAAGGGCTTGTCGTGCCCGTACTGTTCCTGGAGCTTCAAAAGCTGCGCCGGCGTGAGGCCGCTCGACTGCTGGCGGCTGCTGCCACCTCGCTGCCCATCGCTTTTCATCCGTGCCTCCAGCAGCGCCTGCTCCATCGGCCCGCCCGGCGTGAAGCGAATGATGAAAAACACCACCAGCGTCATGCCGACAAGTGTCGGCGGGATGAGCAGCAGGCGGCGGATGAGATAAGCGGTCATTCAGCGGGTTGGAGGCGGGGAAGACGAAAAATCTCCGACATTACGAGCGCGGAGACAAGAATTTGTGTGTGTTTCGCGGGAAGTTGACACAAATGCAGCCCGCATGGAAGGCTGGCGGCGCATGAAACGCGTGACCACCGCACTCCGTCTGACATGGCTCCTGGCGGGTGTTATCGGTATTTCGGGCTGCGCGGACTCTTTCGCGATCAAAAACGAGGCCGTGCCTGCGGAGATGCAAAGCCAGCTCCAGGCGCAGGCGGTGCCGGCTTCCGAGCTGAAGGTGATCAGAGGCGGCCTCAATGTGCGCACGCAGAGCCAACCGCCGCCCGAGGGCGTGCTGCGAGTGCCGATGTATTACGAGAACGGCATCCCGCACATCAAAGTCAGCCTCAACGGCCGCAAGCCGAAGAAGTTCATGCTCGACACCGGTGCGACCTTCAGCGTGTTCGATGCGGAGCAGGCCATCGAGTATGGCATGCGCACCGTGCCGCAGGTGCGGCCGGTCATGGCGGGCGTGCTGGGAAAGGAACCCGGCATGGCGGCGCTGATCCCGACCGTCCAGATCGGCTCCTGGAAATTGGAGAACCTGCCGTGCATCATCCGCATGCAGCGCACCGCATGGGGCACCGGCATTTTGAAGGAGCATCTGGGCATTTCCGTGCTCGGTGTGCACCTGGCGGCGAAGCACTGCAAGTATCTCACGCTCGATTTCCTCAAGGAGCAGGTCGAATTCGGCTTCACCCGTGGCTTTGCCGGGAAGACACGCAAGCACATGCACCAGACGAAGCTGAGCATGGCCCGCGGCGTGCCGACGACGTTGCTGAAGCATGGCAAGATCGCCTGGGAGGCGGTCGTCGATTCGGGTTCGGTGTTTGGTGTGCAGTTGGATCAAAACATCGCCCAGCAACTAGGCTACCGGAACGGCGGCTGGCATGTCGGTGGCAATTATCTCATCACCGGCGTCGGCGGCGCCCAGTCACCGAAGGACGCGAAGGTGCGCGTGCTGGAGTTCAATGCGCTCGGCCTTTTCGGCTCGTATTATCCCTTCGCGGAGGTGGATGTCATGCCCGGCCCCTCGCTGCTCGGCACCTACCTGTTGGAAGACTACCGCGTGACGCTGGATTTCGAGCACAAGGTGCTCGTGGTCGAGTGGGGGTGAGCAAATCGAACGTCCATGCTTCGCTTGAATCGTAGATTTTTGCGACGACATCGCAACAGCGCAAGGGAGGCGCATAAAAGTTCAAAAAAAATAACATGACGGTTGCAAAGCGGTGCTCGTCTCCCTATCCTGGAAGTCCTTGTGAAATTTTTCACAAGCATTTTTGCTGATCTTTTTCTATGGGTAACTTTTTTCCGCGCTGGTCCAACTGGCTTCCTCTCAAGCTGGCCATTGCCGTCGTGTTCATTGCCTTCGGCGTGAGTGTCGGCGTTGCCTATTATTTCACACCGAAATACACGCGTGTGGGTTATGAGCCGACACAGCCGGTTCCGTTCTCACACAAGATTCACGCCGGACAGCTCGGCCTCGATTGCCGCTACTGCCACAGCTTTGGGGAGGCCTCCAGCCACTCGAACGTCCCCACGAACCAGACTTGCTTCAACTGCCACGGTCAGGGGAAGGGCGGCATCCGCGCCACGTCTCCGAAGCTGGAGCTGGTGCAGAAGGCGAACGAAACCGGCAAATCCATCCCATGGGTGAAGGTCCACAAGGCGCCTGACTATGTTTACTTCAATCACAGCGCCCATTTGAACCGCGGCATCTCCTGCGTGGCCTGCCACGGCCGCATTGATGAAATGGAAGTCGTCCGTCACGATCAGCCGCAGTCCATGGGCTGGTGCCTCGACTGCCACCGCAACCCCGAGAAGAATCTGCGCCCGCTCGATTACGTCACGAAACTGGCCTTCAAGCCCGCTGACCTGAAGCGTGACGAGTTTTACAAGAGCCTGCTCGACAAAAAAGTGCCTGCGGGTGAAATCGCGGCCGCCATCGGCGGCGAAGGTGCGAAGGCCGACGACCTCGGCGCGCTGCTCGCCCTCGCGGAGAAAACTTACGGCAAGGAAGTGACCCAGACGGAAGTGGGCACGCAACTCAAGAAGCACTGGCAGATCCAGCCGCCGGAAAACTGCACCGCCTGCCACCGCTAAACCCGCCGCCCCTTTTCCTGACACATGAAACGCATTTGGAAGCATCCCGAGGAGCCGCAGAACGCCAAGCGCTACTGGCGCAGTGTCTCCGAACTGGAGCGTCGTGAGAATTTCCTCAAGGATCTGGGCCGCGAATTCCCCGCTGGCGATACCCTGACCGAAGAAGAGCGTGAGAACGGCCGTCGTGACTTTTTGAAAATCATGGGCGCCAGCGTGGGCCTGATGGGCCTCGCCTCCTGCCGTCGTCCGCTGACGACCATCCTGCCCTACACCCAGCACGTCGAGTGGATGGTGCCGGGCAAGGCGCTGATGTATGCCACCACGATGCCGCGCAGCGGTGGTGCCACGCCGCTCGTCGTCACCACGCATGAAGGCCGCCCGACACATGTCACGGGCAACCCGCTCCACCCGCTCGGTGGCGGTGTGGATGCCTTCGCGCAGGCTTCCGTGCTCGATCTTTACGATCCTGAGCGCTCGCAGAAGCCTCTCGGCGCTGGCAAAGAACTTTCCTGGGCCAAGGCGAACGATTTGCTCGCCGCCGCCGCCGCCGAGGCGAAAAAAGGTGCCGGAATTGGCATCGTGACCGGAGCCACAAGCTCCCCGACCTACCTGCGTCTCCTCGCCGAGGTGAAGGCCGCCTTCCCGCAATCGAAACTATTCCAATACGAAGCTGCCGGTGGCGAAGGCCAGCCTGCGGCGAACAAGGAAATCCTCGGAGCGGGCGTGAAGTCCTTCGTGAAGCTCGGCTCCGCGATGCGCATCCTCTCTTTGGACTGCGATTTCCTCGGTCTTGATCCAGTCGCTGGCGAGCCGATCTCCGCTTTCACAAAGCACCGTGCGAAGGACGCCAAGGCGGCGGACATGAATCGTCTCTACGTTCTTGAAAACCGTTACACGCTCACCGGCGGCATGGCGGATCACCGCAAGGCTCTCCCAGCCAGCTTGATTCCTGCCGCCGCTGCCTTGATCGCCGCCGAACTTGGAGACGCCTCCGCCAAGACGCTTGCCGACACGGCTCCTGCCAGCCTGAAGGAGTGGATCGCTCCTGCGGTTCGCGATTTGATCGACAACAAGGGCAAGTCCGTCGTCCTCGCGGGTTCCCGTCACGGTGCGGAAGTGCACGCGCTTGTCGCCTCCATCAACAACGCCCTGGGTGCCTACGGCTCAACCATCGAACTTCTGCAGGACAACACCGCTGCGGAGTTCGGCACCTTCGCCGAACTTCAGGCCGCCGTTTCCGCCGGTCAGATCAAGACGCTCGTTTCGCTCACACCAGCAAACCTGTATTACGACGCGCCAGACGCGGAGTCCTTCAGCAAGCTCGTTACCGAGAAGAAGGTGAAGCTCATCCATGTCGGCATGCTGGTGAACACCACCGCGCGCCACGCCGCACTGCACATCCCTGCGGCCCATTATCTCGAATCCTGGGGTGATGCACGTGCCGCCGACGGCACTTACTCGATCGTCCAGCCGATGATCGCGCCGCTCTACGACGGAGCGAGCAAGATCGAGGTCCTCCTCGCCCTCCTCGGCCGCAAGAAATTCGGTCCGGCCGAGGCTGCCGCGCCTGCGGCCGCCGGTGCGGCCCCCGCAGCGCCTGCTGCTCCGGCGGAAGACGCCGCTTACATCGCCGTGCGTGACACCTTTGCTGCTGTGGTCGGCGGACTCGACGAAACGAAGTGGAATTTCACCCTGCGCGACGGTTTCCTCAAAGGTTCGGCCTTTGCAAAGGCCGGTGCGACGCCGAATGTCGCCGCCGTTGCCGGCATCGTCGCCAAAGCCAAGCCTGCGGCTGCTCCGAGCGACGACGCGCTCGAAATCGTGCTCGCCCCAGACTCCAGCGTGTTCGATGGCCGCTACACGAACAACGCCTGGCTCCAGGAGGCCCCGGATCCTGTGACGAAGCTCACTTGGGACAACGCGGCCTGGATCGGCTCCGTGACGTTCCGTCGTCTTGGCCTCAAAGAAGGCCAGCATGTCAAAATTTCCGTCGGCGGCGCTGAAATCGAAATCCCCGCCATCGAAGCTCCCGGTCATGCGACGAACTCCATCACCCTGCCCCTCGGCTACGGCCAGAAAGGCGTCGGTGTGGTCGGCAGCGATCGCGGTGTGAACGCCTACACGCTCCGCAAGCAACCCGGCGCGTTCGTCTTGAGCGGCGCGAAGGTCGAGGCGCTGGCTACGGTCGCCGAACTCGCGATTACGCAGGATCAGAACACGATGGAAGGACGTGCCATCTACCGCGAAGGCACGCTCGACACCTTCAACCAAGATCCCCATTTCGCCGGCAAAACCGGCATGGACTCCCACATCCCGGAAAATATTTCGTTCTACAAGGGCCAGGTCGGTGTGAAGTCCGACGAAAATCCAGCCGGCTTCGATTACGAGACCAAGCACCAGTGGGGCATGGTCATCGACCTCAGCAAATGCATCGGCTGCACCGCGTGCATCGTCGCCTGCCAGAGCGAGAACAACATCCCCGTGGTCGGCAAAGACCAGGTCCGCAAGGGCCGCATCATGCAGTGGATCCGCATGGACCGCTACTTTGCCGTGCCGAAGTGGGGCAAGAACAATGTCGAGCAGGAAAGTACTTGGGCCGAGGACAATCCGACCCCGGAACAGCTCGAAAACGCCGAGATGGTCAGCCAGCCGATGGCCTGCCAGCAGTGCGAGGCCGCCCCGTGTGAGACCGTCTGCCCTGTGAACGCCACCGTCCACACCGACGACGGCCTCAACGCCATGGCCTACAACCGCTGCATCGGCACGCGTTACTGCGCGAACAACTGCCCTTACACCGCCCGTCGCTTCAACTGGTTCGACTACAACAAGCGCAACCCGCTGACCGAAACGAAGGTGCTCGGTATCAAGATGAACAACCTTTACGCCGGCCCGCTCGGCGAGAAGAAGGAGGACGAAAGCCTCCGCCTGCAGCGCAATCCGAACGTCACCGTCCGCATGCGTGGTGTCATCGAGAAGTGCACCTACTGCGTGCAGCGTCTCGAAAGCGCCAAGATCCTGCAGAAGCAGGTGCAGCGCGACTCGAAGAACTTCCGCGTGCCCACCGACACCGTCAAAACCGCCTGCCAGCAGTCCTGCCCGGCCGACGCGATCGTGTTCGGCGACCTGGCCGACAAAAACTCCGCCGTGGTCAAGGCCAAGGCCTCCCCGCGTGACTACCAGGTGCTTAAATACATCGGCACACGCCCGCGCACGAGCTATCTCGCCCGCTTGCGCAATCCGAACCCGAAAATGCCCGGCGCGGAAAACATCGCCGTGTGGAGCAAAAACCAATTCTAAACCGGACACATGGACGCTTCCGCCACCGCTTCAAACACTCCGCGCATCCTCGACCGCGAGCCGCTGGTCCTGAACAACCGCTCGTACTCCTGGATCACGAACCGCATCTGCGGCATCGTTGAAAACAAGCAGCCTGCCCTCTGGTGGATCCTGTTTGTTCCGTCCGTGCTGCTGACCGGATTGATGGTGTTTTGCTTCGCCTACCTTATCTCCACCGGTGTCGGTGTCTGGGGGCAGAAACAGCCGGTCGCCTGGGCTTGGGACATCACGAACTTCGTGTTCTGGATCGGTATCGGCCACGCCGGAACGCTGATCTCCGCGATTCTTTTCCTCACGCGTCAGAAGTGGCGCACGTCGGTGAATCGCGCCGCCGAAGCCATGACGATCTTCGCCGTAATGTGCGCCGGTCTCTTCCCGGCCTTCCACGTTGGTCGTGTGTGGATGGTGTGGTTCCTCGCCCCGATCCCGAATGCCAACGCCATCTGGCAGAACTTCAAATCCCCGCTGCTGTGGGACGTGTTCGCCGTTTCGACCTACTTCTCGGTCTCATTGGTGTTCTGGTTCCTCGGTCTCGTGCCTGACCTTGCCACCCTGCGTGATCGCTGCCGTCCAGGCCTGAAAAAATTCCTCTACGGCTTGTTTGCCCTCGGCTGGCGCGGTGGCAACCGCCATTGGAGCCACTACGAGACGGCCTACATGCTCTTGGCTGCTCTTTCGACCCCGCTCGTGCTTTCCGTGCACTCCGTCGTGTCCTTCGACTTCGCCACCTCCGTCGTTCCGGGCTGGCATACCACGATCTTCCCGCCCTACTTTGTCGCTGGTGCCATCTTTGGTGGCTTCGCGATGGTGTTGACCCTCATGCTCCCGGTCCGCCGCATCTACGGACTGGATGACCTCATCACGCCGAAGCACGTGGACAACATGGCGAAGATCATTCTGCTCACGGGCACGATCGTCGGCTACGCCTACTGCATGGAGCTTTTCGTGGCCTACTATTCGGGCAATCCGTATGAAGGCGCGGCCTTCACGCTGCGCGGTCTCACCGGTCCGTCCACCTGGGCTTACTACTGGATGTTCGGCTGCAACGTCTTCGCCCCGCAGCTCTTCTGGTCCCGCTGGTGCCGCCACAATGTGTGGATCGTCATGATCGTCTGCATGTTCGTGAACGCTGGCATGTGGTTCGAACGCTACGTCATCATCGCCACCACGCTGGAGCGTCACATGATTCCAGGCTCCTGGCGTGTGTATGAGGCCACCTGGGTCGATAAGTACACCTTCCTCGGCACCTTCGGCTTCTTCATGATGCTCTTCCTGCTCTTCCTGCGTTTCCTGCCCGTCATCGCCATCGGTGAAGTGAAGGGCGTCCTGCCGCAGTCGAACCCGCATCACGACGATCACGGCGAGAAAGGCATCCAGGAGGAAGACCTCATGGACTACTCCGACCGCCACGTCGCCAAACCCGCCGCCGCCTAATTTTCAACCCGCACTCTGACCTGTGAGCACCACCCTCAAACGAGTCCACGGCTACCTCGCTGAATTCGACAGCGTGAAGGACCTGTATCACGCCGCCGAGCAGGTGCGTGACGCCGGCTACCAGCGCTGGGACGTGCATTCTCCCTTCCCCATCCACGGCATGGATGACGCGATGGGCAATCCGCGCTCGAAGCTGCCCTACTTCGTCTTCTGTGGCGGTATCACCGGCACCACGGTCGCCTTCATCCTGCAAACGATCACGCAGACGAACTTCTGGGACAGCATCGGCCTCGGTTTCCTGCAGAAGATCGTCGAAACCTATCCCACCGTCGTCCAGGCGAAGCCCACCGACATCTGGACGCTGCCCGCGTTCTTCCCGGTGATGTTCGAACTGACGATCCTGTTCAGCGCGTTCACCACGCTGTTTGGTTTGCTCGCCCTCATCGGCCTGCCGCGTTGGAATCATCCACTTTTCGCCTCCAAGAACTTCCCCAAGTTCTCCGACGACGGTTTCTTTGTCTGCATCGAAGCCCGTGATCCCAAATTCTCCCAGGAGGGCACCAAGTCCCTGCTCGAAAAAGCCGGCGGCAAAAACATCGAGCTCGTGGAGGACGAAATCTAAGCCGCGCGAATCATGAAGTACTTCTTCCTCAGCCTCATTTTCATCGGCGCGATCATCGTCAGCGCCTTCGGTACCCGTGGCAGCAAGTCCGAGCTCCCGCCGCTTGAGATTTTCCAAGACATGGACCACCAGGCCAAGATCAAATACCAGGCCGCGAGCGAATTCTTCGCCGATGGCCGCGGCGCACGCCTCCCTGTGAAGGGCACGGTGCCGATGGGCTTTGAAATCCCCGCCAAGGCCGCTGTCGATGGCGCTAAACCCGCGCGCTTCGCCTTCACCAACGGCGTGGACTACTACAACACCGGTAAAATGGGTGATTTCTACGGCGACGGCCTTCCGACCGAGATCACCAGCGATCCGCTGGTCTTCAACGAGGCCTTCCTCAAGCGTGGCGAGCAACGCTACAACATCCACTGCGCTGTCTGCCACGGCACCTCTGGCAACGGCAAGGGCGTGACCTCCAAGTACGGCATCCTAACCGCCTTCAACTTGCAGCAGCCCGGCGCGCTCGACCCCGCCAATGCGGCCGCTTTCCGTGCGGACGGAGCCATTTTCGACGTCATCACCAACGGCAAGGGCCTCATGGGTGGTTACGGCGGCAACATCACCGTGCGCGACCGCTGGGCCATCGTGGCCTACATCCGCGCCCTGCAAACCGCCGCCAAAGAGGCCGGCGTCACCCTCCAGTAACGGCACGATCACGCGAATCACGGCATGAGTCACCACGTCACCTTCAACGATCTGCCCCAGGGCGGAGAAAAATTCGAACCGGCCAAGGGCGGCAAGCTCATCGGCGCGCTGGGCCTCGTCGGCCTGCTCGGCATCGCCGCATCCCTCTGGTTCTTCTTCAAGGACACGGACACCTTCGCCTACTCCTGGCTGTTCGCTGTTTTCTTCACCTTCACCTTCGTCGTCGGCGGCTGCTTCTGGATTCTGCTCCACAGTGTGTCGAACTCGAGCTGGGGTGTCGCCGTGCGCCGCATCTGGGAGAATCTGGCGAACATGATCCTCGCGCTCGGCATCTTCGCCGCTCCGCTGCTTCTCCCATCGGTGCAAAAGCCGCTCTACGAGTGGATGAATCATCATCGTGACGCGGCGCAAATTGCCAAGGCGGACAACATTTCCGTCAAGGAAGCACTGCATCACATGGTCGAGCATGGTGGTGAAGTGGTTGCCGCTAGTGGCGAGAAAATTCATTTGCCGGCCAATCCTCATCTCCACGTCCTTGTCTCCAAGTTCGGCTACATGAACTTGAACGCGTGGTACATCCGCTTCGGCCTCTACTTCCTCATTCTCTGGTTCATCGCTCGCTACCTGCGCGGCAAGTCGCTCCAGCAGGAGCAGGATGGAGACATCAAGCACACCATTCGCTCACGCCAGTTCTCTTCCATCGTGCTGCTGCCTTTCGCGCTGACGATCACTTTTGCCGCCTATGACTGGCTTGTGGGTCTCGACTACATGTGGTTTTCCACCATGTGGGGTGTGTATATCTTCGCCGGTTGTGCTTGGGCCTCGATGGGCCTTTCCATCCTCGTCATCACCTGGCTGCGCAGTATGGGCTACCTACAGAAGGTCGTCACCGACGAGCACTACCACTTGATGGGCAAGCTGCTCTTCGCCTTCACGGTGTTCTGGGCTTACATCGCCTTCAGCCAGTATTTCCTGATCTGGTACGCCAACATCACGGAAGAAACCCGCTTCTACCTCACGCGTAACACGGAAGCCTGGCGCGGGGTCTCCATCTTCATCGTCGTCGGCCACTTCGTCGCCCCTTTCCTGCTCCTGCTCTCGCAGCCGCGGAAAAAGAAGCCCGCCGTCGTCAGCCTCGTGTGCGTCTGGATTCTCTTCATGCACCTCGTGGACATTTACTGGAACGTCATTCCTGAGCGTGGCCCGTCCTTGGGCAAAGGCGTCTGGGTGGATGGCGCCTGGGTGCAGGATCTCGCCGCGCTTTGCGCCGTGTTCGGCACGATGGGCTTCCTCTACCTGCGCGGTCTCGCCAAATACAGCCTCTATCCGTGGCGTGATCCCCGCCTCATCGAGTCCGTGAACGTCGTCAACTGATCCGCATCCCCGTTTTCTCATGTCGCAGTCCGAACAACCCAAAAAAGCCGGCGCCACCTTCCTGTGGGTGCTCGGAGCCTTCGCGGGCTTCGCCGTGCTATTCAGTGTCATCCAGACCGTGAGCGGTTCGAAGCTCGGGGAAGATCCCCGCGCTCCGGAACGTGCCGCCAACACCGCCGAGATTGTGAAGGCGCAGAATGAGAACCTCGCCAAGATCGGCATGAGCGACGCCGCGAAGAAGAAGGCCCTGTTTGAAAAGACGATCGCCGCCGCTGCCGCGAAAAAGCCCGCCGTGAGCACCCAGGTCGTCCCCGGCTCGCCCACGCAGCTCAAACAGGCCGCCGCCGCGACTCCTGCTCCTGCCGCCCCTGCCCCGGCTCCCGCCGCACCCGCACAGCCCAAGTAAGTCATGCAGACCACTCCCGCCACCCCTGACGCCGAACTCCAGGCCGACAATCTTCGCCGTGCGGCGATCGACAAGTCGGTGAAAGGCCCGGTGCTCTTCCTTTTCACCAACGGAGCCTTCTGGCTGATGCTCTCCACGCTGCTCGGCGTCCTCGCCGCGATCAAGCTGGTGGAGCCGACCTTCCTCGCCGGCTGCCCTTACATCAGCTACGGCCGCCTCCAGCCCGCGCATATCAACGCGCTCGTCTATGGCTGGGGTCTTCAGGCCGCGCTCGGCGTCATGGTGTGGATCATGGCCCGCCGCTCGGGTCAGGAACTGCGGACTGGCAAGAGCCTCATGCTCGTCGCCGGCGTGTTTTGGAACATCACCATCACCTTCGGAATTCTCGCCATCCTGATGGGAAAGAGCACCTCGATCGAGTGGCTGGAAATGCCCAAGTTCGTCTGGCCGGTGCTGCTCGGCTGCTTCCTTTGCTACGCCTGGCCGATCGCCCGCATGTTTGGCCGCGCCTTCCGTCCTGAAGGCTTCATGGTCAGCACCTGGTACATTCTCGGCGCCTGCTTCTGGTTCACCTGGATCTTCATCACCGCGAATGTGGCGCTCCACTGCCTGCCCAGCCTCGGCGCTCTCGGTGCTGGCATCGACGCCTGGTACATCCACGGCGTGATCTTGCTGTTCTTCGTTCCCGTCGGCGTCGGTGCCGCCTATTACTTCATTCCGAAGATCACCGGCAAGCCCATCGCCTCCGCGCAGCTCGCCTCCGCAGGCTTCTGGACTCTCGCCATCCTCGGCGGCTGGACCGGCATGCAGAAATACATGGGCGGCCCGCTTCCCGCCTGGATGACGGCCATCGGTGCCTGCACCGGCGTGCTGCTGCTCATCCCGGTCGGTCTGGTCGGCCTCAACCATCACCTCACCACGCTCGGCAAACACAGCGCCGTCGCCACCAGTCCCACGCTGCGCTTTGTCTTCTTCGGAGCCCTCTTCTATCCGGTGTCCGGCCTCATTCTCGCGCTGAATTCGTCCTTCTGGACCGGCGCGGGCCTCCAGTTCACCCAGTCCTGGTATTCCTTCCAGATGGTCAGCGTGTACGGCTTCTTCAGCATGTGCGTGTTCGGTGCCATCTACTACATCGTGCCGCGTCTCTCCGGCTGTGAATGGCTCAGCGTGCGCCTGATCCGCAACCACTTCTGGTTCTCCGTCTATGGCGTGGGCACCATTGTCATCATGAGCCTCGTCGCCGGCTGGCAGCAGGGCGCGGACCTGAACAATCCGGAGCACTGGGACCAGAACTTCATGAATCATGTCATCAACTCCCGCCCCTACGTCGTCTCCCGTGCGGTGGCCTGGGCGCTCATCAGCTTCTCGAACTTCATGTTCCTGATCCACCTCCTGCTCATGGTGGCCGGCCTCGGCCGTCGCAGCTCGGCTCCGACGCTGCTTTACACCGAGCATGACGAACACGCCTCTCCCGCACACGCATAATGAACTTCCGCACCTTCATTCTCGGCCTCGCCGCCTCCTTCGGCCTGCCCTGGCTGTGCCTCATCGTCCTTCCGGCGATGAAGTACCAGCAGCTCACCCCTGTCGCTTATGACAAGGAAAAAGACGGCGTCGAAGGCTTCTACCCGCCCGCGCCCGTCAACGGCCAAGGCCAGCTCGTTTACATTCGTGAAGGCTGCAACCAGTGCCACACGCAGATGATCCGCCCGACGCAGCTTGGTCTCGACGGCTGGTATAAAGGCTGGGGCCAAGACCAGGAAGGCCGCCCGGCCGTGGCCGTCCGCCCGAATGTGCTGCGTGACTACCTTGGCGAAAAATACGCCCACCTCGGCGTGCAGCGTGTCGGTCCTGATCTTGCCAACTTCGGCTGGCGCGCTCCTGAGGCGGCAAAAATCCACCTGCACCTCTACGCGCCGCGTTCGGTGAATGACTGGACTTCAATGCCCGCCTACACCGGCCTCTACAAAGTGCAGAAGATCCAGGGTCCGGCCTCTGAGCGCGCGCTGAACCTGCCGAAGAAATTCGCGCCACCCGCAGGTTACGAAGTCGTCCCGACTCCCGAAGCCGACCGCCTCGTCGAATACCTCCTTTCCCTCAAGAAAGATTATCCCATCCCCGGCCAGTCGGCCGTCGCCGCCGCTCCTGCCGCCGCGAAGAAGTAAGTCTCATCATCCAAGCCTTTCATGAGCGCCCCCGCCCATCCTGACAGCACCGATCTTGACCGCATCCACGCCGCTGTGAAGCGTGAGAAGGAGGATCTCGCCCCCGAAAGCCAGCCAGCGCCACTTTGGGCCACTTTTCTGCTCATGCTCGTCGCCATCATTGCCGGCGGCCAGCTCGGGCCGATGACCGGTGGTTGGAGTTTCGATGTGAGCAACCCCTTCGCCCTTGCCGGTGGTGGCGATCCGCGTCCAGGCGGCGCAGGTGCCGGCGGCACGCTCGACCCCTTCGCCTTGGCGATGAAAAAGGGTGCCAGCGGCTACGCGGTTTGTGGTGGCTGCCATCAAGGCAACGGCATGGGCATCCCCGGCCAATTTCCTCCGCTCGCCGGCTCTGAATGGGTGACTGGCGGCACTGAACGCCTCATTCGCGTCACGCAGCATGGCCTTGTGGGCGCGATCACCGTCAAAGGCGCCGGCTACAACACTCCCGGCGGCATGCAGCCCTTCGGCGCGGCTATGTCCTCCCAAGACCTCGCGAACGTGCTGACCTACATCCGCAACTCCTGGGGCAACGAAGGTACCATGATCACGAAGGAAATGGTGCAGAAGGTGCGTGACGAGGAAAAGCGCGCCACCCAATGGACGGAGGCCGATTTGAAGCCCTTCGCCGACAAAAATGTTCCTGGCGATATTCCCGCCGGCCCCGGAGCCACTGCCGCTGCCGCTCCTGCCGCAGCCAAATAAAATAGAGAACCGCGAATCATGTCGAATGTGAAGCACGTCGTTTCCCGCAAGGCATCTTTGGCTGCCTTTGGAATCGTCGTGCTGACTGCGAATGTGAGTTGTGGCAAAATGCCCGAAACTCCGGCCGGTGTGAGCCTTTCTCCAGCGGTCGAGATCGCTGAAACGACCAGCATCGCCGGAAAAGTGACCCTCAAAGGCGCGGATTCGGCCAAACTGCGCCAAGTCGTCGATGTCGGAGGCAATCCTTTCTGCACCGGTCACGGCGAGATCATCAACCCTGCCTGGCGTGTGGGCGCCGATGGTTCATTGGCGGACGCTGTCATCACTGTGAGAGGCAGTCAGCGTGCCAGCAATCTACCTTCAAGCGCTCCCCTGATCGATCAGACAAAGTGCGAGTTTGTGCCGCACACGCTTGCCATCCAGGCCGGTCAAAACGTCCGCTTTCATAACAGCGACCTCACCTTCCACAATATTCGCATCGCACGTCACAGTGCCGCCGGGAAGGAAAACATCGCCAATCTCGGCCAGCCTTCGCGCGGGGATGAAAACGTCCAGACTTTCAATTCCCCGGGGATCTATCGCCTCGAATGTGACGTGCATCGCTGGATGAACGCCTGGGTTTTCGTCCACGAAGGCATTCATGCGGCTGTTTCGGCCGCAGACGGTCGTTTTGCCATCAATCGTGCGCTCCGTGACGGTGATTACATCGTGGAGGCCTGGCATCCGCAGTTCAGCGAGCCTCTCTCGCAGACCGTCACAGTTCGCGACGGCAAAGCCACCGTTGATTTCGTATTCGATTACGCGCAAGCCATCCAACTTTGAAACTTGAACCTGGACCTCTGACCATTCTTCCATGAGCGCCGCCGCCATCTCCCATGACACCGCCCACGATCACGCGCATGACCATGCGCACGATCACCACGAGCCCGGATTTTTGTGGAAATACATCTTCTCCACGGATCACAAGGTCATCGGTGCGCAGTATGCGGTCACCGGCCTGATTTTCCTGCTCTTCGGCTTCTTCCTCATGCTGCTCATGCGCTGGAGCATCGCTTATCCTGGCGTGCCGGTGCCAGCGATCGAGGCGATCCGCGAGATTCCCCTCATCAAGGACCTGTTTGAATCCATGTTCGGCCGCTGGCTGAATCCAGATGGATCCCTCAACGGCGAACTCTACAACATGCTCGGTGCCATGCACGGCACGATCATGGTGTTCTTCGGCATCGTGCCGCTCGGCTTTGCCGGTTTCGTGAACTTCGTGATGCCGCTCCAGATCGGCACCATCGACATGGCCTTCCCGAAGCTGAACATGATGAGCTACTGGTTCTTCTTCATCAGCGGCTTGCTCATGATGTGGAGCTTCTTCGTGGGCACCGGCCCGGTGCAGACGGGCTGGACAATGTATTCGCCCCTGGCATCAACGACGGCAATCGGCGTCACCAGTGTCTGGGCGCACGGTCATACCTGGTGGCTGATGGCGATGGTGTTCAACATCTCCGCCTCGCTCCTCGGTTCCGTCAACGTCATCGCCACCGTGATCAACCTTCGTGCGAAAGGCATGAGCTGGATGCGCATGCCGTTCTTCTGCTGGGCGATGTTTGTGACCGCCTTCCTCCTCTTGCTGGCCTTCCCGCCGCTCGAAGTGGCCGCCATCCTGCAGCTTTCCGACCGTCTGTTCGGCTCGTCCTTCTATCTTCCCACGGGTTTGATGGAAGGCGGCAAGCACCTCGACATTTCTGGCGGTGGCAGCCCGTTGCTCTACCAGCATCTGTTCTGGTTCCTCGCCCACCCGGAGGTGTACGTGCTCATCCTTCCTGCGTTCGCCATTCTCACCGATGTGATCCCCTGCAATGCCCGCCGTCCGCTTTGGGGCTACAAGTCGATGGTCTATTCCGTGCTTACGCTCGGCTTCCTCAGCTTCCTGGTCTGGGCGCATCACATGTACCTCACTGGCATGGGTACGATGATGTCCACTTACTTCCAGATCACCACGGTGCTCATTTCCGTGCCCTCGGTGATCTTGCTGACATGCTTGATGATCTCGCTTTGGGGCGGCTCCATCCGCTTCAACACGCAGATGCTCTTCGCCTCGGCCTTCCTGCCGATGTTCGGTATCGGTGGTCTCACGGGTCTGCCGCTGGCCTTCGCCTTCATCGACCTCGCCCTGCATGACACCTACTACGTCATCGGCCACTTCCACTACGTTGTTGCTCCTGGCACCATCTTCGCCCTTTTTGCTGGCGTTTATCACTGGTTCCCGAAAGTGACGGGCCGCTTCATGAACGACAAGCTCGGCAAGCTGCACTTCTGGCCCTCGCTCGTCGGCATGAACCTAGTATTCGCTCCGATGTTCATCCAAGGCATGGCCGGTTTCCACCGCCGCTGGTATGACGGCGGCAAGTACTTCGAGAACACCTCCGGCATGACCAACTGGAGCACAACGCTGACCCACAAAGTCGGCGCCTTCTTCGGCCTCCACATCCCGGACAACATGCTCTCGCTGAACATTGTCATGTCCGTCGGTGCGTTCATTCTCGCCCTTGGCCAGATCCCCTTCATCATCAACTTCTGGTTCAGCATCAAGGGAGGCAAGAAAGTCGAAAGTGACAATCCCTGGAACGCCACCACGCTGGAATGGGCCACCCCCACGCCGCCGCCGCATGGGAATTTCCTTTTCGACATCAACGCGCACCGCAACCCCTACGAGTACAGCGTCCCCGGCCATCCCGCCGACTTCTACCCGCAGTGGGAGTCCGAACCCGGCAAGCCCGTGCCGCCCTCCAAGGCTGAGGCCCACGCGCATCATTGATCCCCCCGCGAACTGCGAACCGAGAACCGCGAATTTTCCATGGAAATCCCATACACAGTCCATCCCCGGCCCGACACCGGACTCTACAACGCCAAAGTCGGCATCTGGCTCTTCCTCGCTTCGGAAGTCATGCTCTTCGGCGGCCTGTTTTCCGCCTACATCTTCCTCCGCGTCGGCGCTGATTATCCCTGGCCCGTGCATGATCTCGATGTCACGCTCGGCTTCTGGAACACCATCGTTCTCATCGCCTCCTCCGTGACCGTGGTCATGGCCTGGGCCTGCCTGAAGTTGCGCAAATTCGGCTGGTATCGCATCAACATGGCCATCACCGTTCTTTGCGCGGCGGTCTTCATGGTCAACAAGAGCCTCGAATACAGCGCGAAGTTCAAGCACTACGCCGTGAAGCTCACCGACGGCACCATCCTCACCGGCCACATGCCCGAGGACGAGCACGGTCACACCATTCCCTACACCGTGAAGTTTGGTGAAGTCAGCGAACTCAACCTCACCCTTCCGGTGAAAAAGAGCGCTGTAGCCGCCGATCCGGTCAACCATGTGCTGCCACACGTCGATGGAGCCGCTCCCAAGTTCAAAACTCCCGACGGCAAAGAAGTCACGCTCGACGAGGCCACCTTCGCTGAACTCAGCGCCGCCGAAATCGCCAAGGCGAAGGCCGCCAAGAAGGACAGCGCCAGCCTGAAGCTCACCGCCAGTGCCCCGTTCAAAGTGGCCATCAAGCCGTCGCAGATGTTCGGCTACACGGACACCACCCTGACCTTCCGTGACGGTACCGTCGCCACCGGCAAGCTCATCGACGACAAGATGACCCTCCTCGTCGATGGCGTGGACGCCCGCGCGGTCGCCCAGTCGGAAAAATCACTCGCCTTTGACCACAAATACCTCGGTGAAGGCTGGCAGAAGGCATTCGTCGCCAATCGCGACCACCACATCGCCGAATTCGAAAAGAAATACACCGATGAGTCCGGCAAGCTGACGCGTGAGAAGTCCAAGTCGGCCACGCTTCAAAAAGAATCCCTCTTCTACAAGCTGCACAGCTCCACACCGCCCGCCGAAGGTGCCGCACACGGTGAAAAACACGGCGCCGAGGCCCACGCACCCTCCGCCGGTCATGGTGGCGGCCACGGTCATGATTACCCGACCGTCGTGCTCGACAAAAAGGACATCACGTTCTTCTCCAACTTCACACCGAAGCTCAACACCTACTACGCCATCTACTTCACCCTCACGGGTCTGCATGGCGCGCACGTCGTCGCCGGGGCGCTGGTGCTGCTCTACTTCCTCGTCTTCGACAACAAGCTCTTGAAGAAGGATCCCGAGCATCTGGCCAACCGTGTCGAAGTCGGCGGCCTCTTCTGGCACTTCGTCGATCTCGTCTGGATCTTCCTCTTCCCGCTCCTTTATCTCCTGTAAGGCTCTCACCTCCCACTTTTTCCCGTCATGTCTGACAACATCGAAGAAATCCAGAAGTCGGTCAAAAAGTACCTCTTTATCGGGGCTGCTCTGATCCTGTGCACCGGTGCCACCGTGTGGCTCTCCTACGTTGAGTTGCCGACGCATGGTCTCAACATTCTCGCGGGCATGATCCTGGCCACCTTCAAGGCCGCGCTCGTCGCCCTCATCTTCATGCACCTCAACCATGAGCGCAGCGTGATCTACAAGGTGCTCGCCTTCACCGTCGTCTTCGCGATCGTGCTCTTCGTGCTGTTTTACTTCTCCAACAGCGACCCGCTGGTCTTTGAAGGCTTTTACAGCAAGCCGGAATAAGGCCGCGTTGTTTCCAACCGCCATGTCCCTGAAGCACTTCCACATCGTCTTTCTCGCCTTCGCCATCCTGTGCGATGCCGCGTTCTGGCTGTGGATGCATTTCATGCCGGAGGACGCCGCCCGTGCCGGGGCCATGCCGTTGAAGCCTTACGCCGGTCTCGTTTGTCTCGCACTGCTGGCCTACGGCCTGTGGTATCTTGTCAAAAAAATGCGCACCATCATCATCTGATCATGCTCCCCGCGCTTCCATCTTCATTTCTGGCCTGCGCCACCTGCATGGCCGACAAAGGCAGCCTCGTCGGGCAGGCCCAGGGCTTCGCCATTCTCTTCATGCTCGGCGTTCTGGCCTTCATGTTCCTCTGTGCCGGCGGCATCGTGTTTTCGATGATGCGCCAGCAGCGCAAGGCATCCCAGCATGAAGCGCCTGCCGTTTGATTCCCCAGCTTAATACTTTCAACCTGAAACTTGGAACTCCCCAAACCTCATGAGCGTCTCTGACATCAACGAATGGATCGGCCAAACCCCTGTCGCCTCCGAGCATGGAGGCCTCGTCGATCACATGCTTGGCTTTGTGCACTGGGTCATGCTTGTTCTCGGCCTCGGCTGGAGCATCTACCTCTGCATCGCCTTTTATCGCTTCCGCCAGAAGAAGACGGCCAATGCCGACTATCACGGCTTCCGCGGCCATGCCACGACCCACATCGAAATCGGCGTCGTCATCGTCGAGGCGATCCTGCTCCTCGGCTTCGCCTTCCCGTTGTGGTCCCGCCAGGCCGATGAATATCCCACCTCTCCTGACACCATCCGCATGCGTGCGCTTGGCGAAAAGTTCCTCTGGAACTTCCAGTATCCCGGTGCCGACATGATGCTCAGCACCTGGGACCTGCGCAACGTGGACGGCGCGACCAATACGATGGGCAAGGATCTTCACGATCCGAACGGCAAGGACGACTTCGTCAATCCCGGCACCATGAAGCTGCCCGTCGGACGCCCTGTCATCGTCGATGTCGCCTCCAAGGACGTCATTCACAATCTCGCCCTCGTTCCCATGCGCGCCGCGCAGGACGCCACGCCGGGCGTGAAGTCTCACATGTGGTTCAAGCCAACGAAGGAAGGCACCTGGGACATCATCTGCGGACAGCTCTGTGGTCCGGGCCACGCGCAGATGAAGGCGATTCTCGAAGTCGTTCCCGCCGCTGATTACGACGGCTGGGCCAAGGAGCAGTCCGCCTCCGCGCTCAAGAAAACCACGGAAGCCGCGAAGTAACGTCGTTCGTAGTTCAAGTGATGTCGTTTGCAGCTCGAACTGCGAACCGCCAGCCAAGAACCGCGATCCGACATGTCACGCGCCTTCCACTATTATTCGCTCCTCACGCTCGCCGTCGGCGTCGTTCTTATCTGGTGGGGCGCGGCGGTCACCACAGAGGATGTCGGCCTTGCCGTGCCTGACTGGCCGCTGTGTTACGGAAAGGTCAATCCCGAGGGATGGTACAAAGTCCCCGCGTTGCTGTTGGAGCACGGTCACCGCTGGATTGCCATGACCATCGGCTGGCTCGTGCTCGGCATGTATTACTGGCAGTTCGCCAAATTCCGACCCGGAGTCGTCGAGGGAGTCGGTATCATCCTCTGCTCGCTCGGCTTTCTCGTCCTCATTTACATGGGATCTCTCATCATGGCGTCTGTCATCGCCGTGCTGGGCTTTTCCTGGCTTGTGTTGAAATGGTACAGCCAGCGCTGGCCTTTGCTGCGCGGACTCACCACGCTCGCGTTGCTGCTCGTCGTGTTGCAGGCCTCGCTGGGCGGCTTGCGTGTGTTGAAAATGTCCGATCCGCTCGGCGTCACCCACGGCACGCTAGGCCAGGTCTTTTACTGCCTGCTTGTCTTCATCGCCTTCGCCTCATCGCGCACCTGGACGGAGGGGCGGCTTGTGCTTAGCATCAAAGAGGCTGCCAAGGCGCGCTTTTGGTCGCTGACGCTGTTTCTCTGCGTCTTCGGCCAGCTCATTCTAGGCGCCACATTGCGCCACACCCAGCGCACGCATCTCGCCGCGGGTGACATTCTCACCACGAAGGGCCAGTGGCTGCCACCGTTCACGCCCTCGGACGTGTTTCTGCTCTTCGCGCACAAATACTGGGGCTTCACCGTCGCCTTGCTCGTTCTCTTTGTCGCCAGCCGCGCGCGCGGCTGGCTCGCCACACTTCCGCGTTTGCGCCCCGTGGCATCGCTTTTGATGTTCATGCCCACGCTTCAGGTCGCGCTCGGCATTTTTGTCATCCTCACCGGCAAAAGCTTCTGGGTCACCAATTTCCACGTCCTCAACGGCCTCGCACTACTCGCACTCAGCGGCCTCCTCGCCGCGACCTTCTGGGGAGACTCGCTCTGCCGATCCGAAGAAGAGGACGCATAACTTTGGCGGGAGCATCTGTTTCGCGTCGCTTGTAGTTCTCATACTGGCTTGCTTCAAAATGCTTCTCACGCTTGCATGCTTCGCATGAACTCGCCGCTTTCCATCGAGGAGCAGATACAGGTGATCCATTCGCGCCAGGACATCGCCGCCTGGGCTCTGGCGCGTTTTGGACTTCCTGCGGAATGGCGTGACACAAACGAGCCTGGCAACACCGGGCGTTGCCACGACGCTGTGGACCGGCTCTTCACGCTCACTCGCGAGGACATCGAGTCCAGCCTCGCCGCGCAAGGTCTCGCGCCTGAGCAGTTGCCGCATGTCAGGACGAAGCCGGACTCTCATGATGGCGCGTACTTCATCGCGAAACACGGCGGGTGGGAGTACTACTATCAGGAGCGCGGCATGCGGTGGCGTGAGGTTGTCTTCGATAATCTCGCCGAAGCTCGGAAACTCCTTCTCAACGACTACCTTCCCACCTGGCTGAGGCGCCTCCATGTTCCCGCCCTCACGGAGGACGGACAGCTCATCACCACGATGTGAGCTGGTGCGGCGACGGCACGCAGGGCCGTCTAGCCTGCTTTTTTGAAGCCACCTTGGTTTTTGCCGGATGGTTCCGCCAAATTCAGGGCGTATGTGCTCGCGTGAGTTTCCTTTCGCATTTCATCCTGAATCCGGCGCGTGGAGCCGTCTTCGTGGTTCTGTGCGGCATCACAATGACCCAAGGCGCGGACACGATGCCCGCCGCTCCTCCACCGGCGGATGACGGGGCCATTCCGCAGCCTATGAAGGACGAGGACTTCGACGCGCTCGTGATGAACCCGCCCTTCACGCGCACCCTCGGCGTTTCCGATTCGCTCATCCTCACCGGCATCGCGCAATTCGAGAAGGATGTCGTGGCCACGCTGCTCGACACGAAGACGATGGAGTCGCAGGTCGTCTCCAGGACGGCCAATTTTCAGGGCTGGCAGTTGGTCGGGGTGGAGGGAAATCCCGACGCAATCCAAACCTGGCGCGCAAGGATTCAGATTCCCGGCGGTGAAGTCGTCTCCATTCGTTATCAAAAACCGCCGCCCATTCCCGCGAAGAAATCATCCTCTGGCAAAAGCGGCGGCACCGGCACCGGCGGCAAAGCACCTCCATTGAGCTCGTCCCAACTGGACGCGGCCAAAAACGCCGCCGTGAACTACAAGGAAGGATTCGACGCCGATGGCTACCCGAAAGCCCCTCCGCCGGAGATGGTCGCCAAACTCTCGCGCCTGAGCACCTCGCAGCGCGAGGACATCAACCGCACCATGTTTGGCTACCGCAATCAAGGCCTCGGCCTCGACGAAAGACGTAAAATCTACGAGGGCCTCGTGGATCGCGCGACGCAGCAGCGCTGAGGGGATCAGCCCGCCTTCGCCAGCGCACCGGCCAGCGCCGCATAGCTCTTCTTCGCAGCGGCGACAGGTTCATAGCCCGGCTTGTTAAAGATCTGCCCGCTCACCTCCACCACAACGGGGCCTTGGTAGCCATGCTGTTTCAGCGTGGTGAAGTACTTCACGTAATCCGTGCGCCCTTCACCGGGCAGCAGGAACTGGAACTTCCCAGGCTCGCCCGTCGAGTCCTTCACATGGATGAACTTCGTGCGCGGCAGCAGCAGTTTCATGCTGTGCTCCATGTCGATCCCTTGCAGCTCAAAGTGGCTGTAATCATACGCCACTTGGATCGCCGGTGAATTCACCTGCTCCAGCAGCCACAGCAGCCGCTCGGGTGAGTTCACCGCGCTGCCGACGTGCGCTTTGATCGTGATCGTCGTCTTTTCCTTCTCCGCCGTCTCCGCCCACGACTTCAGACGCTCCACCATGCCCGCCTTCTGTTGCTCCCAGGTCGCCGGTTTGCCACCGCACACCGTTTCCAGAATCGCCGGCCGCTCCGCGTTCAAATCACGCGCCACCTGCGCCGCGTCGCGGATTGTCTGCAAAGAACTGGCATGCGCCTTGTCATCAGCGGTGAGGCTGAGGTTCACCATCAGGCAGGGCAGGTCCAGCTTCAGCGTGCTGAGCTGCCGCGCCGCCTCTTTGCGCGCCTCCGTCGTGAAGACCTTCGGCTCGGTGGGATAGCCGGCATTCAAAGCAAACTCGACATTCGCATAGCCGATTTCTGCGCAGGTTTTCAGCGCCTCGCTCAAAGGCAGCGTCTTCATGCCATACAAGCTGAAGCCAAGGCTGATCCCGCCGGGAGCCGCCGCCCGCGTGAGTTGTGGCAGGGCGGCAAACCCCAGGGCGGTGTGAAGAAAATGGCGGCGTGTGGGCATGACGGTGGTGCGTAAGTGGGTGGGCTTGCGTTGATAAAGTGGCGAGCGCCCGATTCCTTGCATGGAGAAGATGGGCGGGGCTGCTACGCCTTCGCTCGCTTCATCAGCAGATGCGCCAGACAAAACAATCCAGCCAGCGTCATGAGTCCGCCGAGGCCCAGGAGAATTTGAAAGGGCAGTATCTCGAAATCGGTCACCCGGCTGACCTGCGGGTCTTCAGGCAGATAAGTCACTCTGGCTTTGCCGGTTTCTTTGGCCGCCTGGTAGTCGGAGCTGCCGACATCAAACTCTTTCCTGATCGCTGGGTAATCGGCAGCTTTGTACTCCACGACCAAGGCATAGTACTGCCCCCCTCTGGAACCCCTTTTCGTGGAACTGCTGAGGACTCGCCCCTCGACCACCGCCGAGCTTTGTTCGAGTTTTTGAGCCGTCTGGACCTGGGTCCAGCCGAAAAACAGGAGCCAAATGCCAACCCCGATCAGGAGGGTGGTCGTCAGAATGGCTTTGAAGTTTTGCTGCCACATGGGATGCGAAGAGAGGTGTTTTGAGGGGGAACTTCGGTGTGATTTTCAATGTTCTCGCAAACGGTCTCCGCCACCAGCATTAAATGCGGTGAAGCAGGATCAAAGGCAGGCTGTGGCTTCATCGGGCGGCGAGCAGCGTGTGAATGAAAGCCGCCGCTTCCTCCAGCCGGTCGGCAGGCAGTCGGCGCAGTTCGTCGATGAAAGGCCAGGCCGTCATGTCCGGAGGTTGCCAGCATGGGCCGGAGTTGGAGAGGGAGACATGGGCTCCCTTCTTGACATTGGCAAGAGCGCGGACGTATGGGAAATGGCGCATGAAGATACTCTTCCTCGGCGAAAATCGAAGCCGGCTTAGCGTGGCATGTCTGGAGTCATTGCTGAATGCGGGTTGCGGCGAGGTGACTGTCGGTATCGGCGGCCTGACGTTCCGCGCATGGAGACGGAGGGTTGCCAGGGGGCTTCGCCGGCACGGTCTGCGAGGAGAGCTGGCAAGCGGCGCACGTTGGGCGAAAAGCCTGTGGGGAGCCTTGTGGGCGCGGCTGGGATGTGAGGGAAAACAAGAACGTTCGTTGCGCAGTGTGCTGGCGGAACACCCGGCGGCCAGGTGCTTTGAGTTCCAGGACATCAATCCGCCGGACAGCGTTGCGCGGCTGCGCGCGCTGGCCCCCGACGTCATTTTGGTGGCGGCGTTGACCCAGATTCTGAAGCCCGTGGTGATCTCGGTGCCGCCATTGGGTTGCATCAACACACATCCCGCGTTGCTGCCGCGATACAGAGGGGTGGCGCCTTCCTACTGGATGCTGAAGAACCGCGAGCGGTTCGCCGGCGTGAGCATCCATTACATTGACGAAGGCATTGATACTGGTGACATCATCACCCAGGAGGCTTTCGAGATTGAGGATCACGACGATGAGCGCAGCCTTGTTGCCAGATCGGCCGCCATGGCCGCCCGGCTCATGGTGGAGACGGTGCGGCGGCTTGCGGCAGGCGAATCGCTCCCACGTCGTCCGCAGGATCACTCTCAAGCAACTTACTCCACATAGCCGTAAAGGGTGAGTTGGTAGCAAAACCCGCTTGAGAAGCATCGCAACTAAACGCGGGAGCATGGGCCGATATCTTCCAGGAGAGCAACGCACGTCAACAGAGGAACAGACACTTTGTTGCCCCGAGCAGGAAGACCAGGATGAGGAGCGGTTGGCTTGGTTGGTCAGCCAATCCTGAACGCATGGTCTAAAACCGGATCACGCACACGCCGTAGTCCAGCAGCGGGCGGCCGGTGTCCGTCGTCTGGCGGAAGCGGGCCGGGATCTGGTAATACTGCGCCCGGCCATCCGCATTCTCCGGGCGCACCAGTTGCACCGCGCCGCGCGCCTTCAGCAGCCGCATGTGCTTCGCCATGTTGTCGTGGGATACCTGCACCTTTTTCGAGAGGTCCAGCGGTGTCAGATACAGCCCCGTCGCCAGCGTTCGCAGCGCCTCATAGCGCACCGGGTCGGCGATCGCCTCCAGCAGGCGCACGGGATTCGGAAACTCCGCCACCGGGACCGGCGGCGCGGGATCAGGAGGAGGCAAGTCGGCCATAGCAGGATCAAAGCGCGGGTTGCAGGGTCCGTGTGGCCAGCTCACGGCTGGAAACGCGAACGAGCGCATTTTAATACCGAACCTCCCAAGCGTCCATCCGCAGATTCGGACTCCAAAACCGAACTCCCGAGGCCGATGATTCCCCCTCCAGGCTCCGATCTCGTCCCAGTGAGTTAGCTATCGCCACCTTGGAGCTCCGAAACCGAACTCGATGATTCGACATTGGAAGCTCCAAATCCCATTTTGGACATCACAAGCCCCCAAAAGCTCCTTCCGAGCCTCCATCAACACGCCCCGTGCTCCACTCTCGATCCATCCAGTTCGATACTTTACCCTCAAACCACCGATTTCGTTCCTACGAGGGCGAAATGGGCAGCTCAAAGCTCCGATTTCGTTCCAGCGAGTTAGCTATTCGAGGCTCAAAGGCCGATAGGCGACTCAAAGCGCTTCCATCTCAGGTTCAGCGAACCCACTGGCCAACAACAGCACCGTCTGTCACCGGCCAATACCCTTCATGTGCTTGGGATTCGTCGCCAGATCCTTCGGCAGCTTCTTGCGGATCGAGCCCGCCAGATCATGGGCCAGATCGTAGCAGGTGGCGGTGCGGGCCGATTTCGAAGGCTGCAACTCGCGCTCCAACGCCGAGCGGACGAGTGCTGACTTCGACAGCTGCCGTGCGCGGCTTTCCTGGTCCAGCCGCAGCAGCAACGAATCCGGTAGTTTGAGAGAAAGAGTGCTCATGAGTCGCGCATGGTCATACCAGCCGATCTTGGCAGCAATACCGAATCTTGGCTATATAGGGTAGGGAAAGCGGAGCCAATCAGGCTCACTCCGGCAGCGGCCACACGACGAGGTCGATGGGATACAATGCACCATCTTCAGCGCTCAAAATGAAGTTGGTTTCGTTCGCGTCGAAGGCCCCCATACCATCACGATGCCAGGCGTGGTTTCGCAAACTCACTGAAACATCAGGACGTTCGCGCAGTGGTTCCCAGCCTCGTTCGTTCATCCATTGGGAGATGCGGTGCTGGAGCGTGCGAGGAGAAAGTGTGGTGTCCGGTCTGATCCAGCGCTGGGCCAGCAGCAGTCCCGCGTCCTCCCCGATGACTTCCTCGATGGTGCAGCCAAAGCCAAACTGCTCCCAGCACAGGCTCTCGCGGATCACGGCCTGGGCCAGCGTGCCGGGCTGGAACTCAATGAGGCCGCGGGCATTGCGACCGAGGATGCAGCCGAAGCCGGTCGTGTCGAAGCCGTTCTCCTCCCTGCCGCGCAGTTTGATGACTCGTTCTCCGGCATCGGCATCATCCCAAAACACGACCGCCTCACCTCGGCTGGTCATGAGTCGAAATCGCGCGCCTTCAGGTCCCAGCGGATTCCACTCCACCGTTCGGTTAATGCGCCTCGACAACCTAGTGGCCGTTTCGACTGCATCAGCGCTGTGCAGGCTACTCAAGCGGTCAATTTCGGCCTCAATGACCGCGCCATCGACTTGGCTAGCGAACTCCTGCGGACTCAACATGGCGCAGGGCTGGCTGAATGTGAATCTGCTTCCATGGTTGGAGACTCGTCACTTCGTCTCCCAGATGCCGACGCACGATTTGACACACTTCGGTGTAAGTTGGTCTGTCGCCATTCTTCGGCGGCAGGCGCAGCTTGGCCCCGCGTGGAGGAAGTTGAATCTGGGAAGGGTCGAAGGCCATGACGGCAGGATTATCCGGGTATCGAGCTAGAACGCAACCACGCTTTGCAGCTTCACGCCGCCGCAGATCACCCGCCCCTCCACCACGGCGGCACGCGGATCGAGCCTCCGCGCCGTCCGCACCTGCCCCCAGCCCGCACGCCACCGCCACAAGCCCGCGCCGAGCAGGAAGACATGGATGAGGTGCGGTTGAGATGGTTTGTCGTTTGTCAGACAGTTGCAGCCTGACGTCATTTCCACAGCAGCTCCCAAGCCTTGGCCGACAACACAGGCTCGTAGGGCTTGGTCGGCATCTCAGGCGGTAGCGGCGGGTTTGCGTGGCAGCCGGAATTTCTTCCCTGCATCCATCTCCGCCATGCGCCTTGTCATCTCCTTCTGCCAGACGGGAGACTGCTGCCTCAACCGATGCAGAAACGCCGATATCTCCTGCCGCTCCTTTTCCGTGATGCGGGAGAGCTGCTGTTTGAGTTGAAGCATGGCCATGGTGCTCATCGTTCAAGTGTGTGCGCGGCGTCACCGCTTTGCAAGCAAACCGTCGTCCCCCCGAACACGGACTCCCCGCCGCCGATCACCCGCCCCTCCACCACGCCGGCACGCGGATCCAGCCTCCGCGCCGTCCGCACCTGCCCCCAGCTCACACGCCACCGCCACAAGCCCGCGCCGTGCAGGAAGACGAGGGTGAGGAGCGGGCCCCACACCCCACCATGGTGCATCAAGAGAGCAAGATGATGAAGGGGCACTTTAGCTGCAATTGCTGGACAAATTGACGACAGATCTGCTCTGTGGGCCAAAACGAGTGCAGGTCCGGAAACAGCCTCCCTCAAAAAACCGCAAAAAACGGGAGAGATGGAGAGAGGTAGCACGAACAACCTCCAAGCCTGCTGTGTTGGTGATCCTCACCAAGTCTTGGCGGCTAAACTACACACCCCACCTCTATGCTTGCAGACATCATCACTCCTATCATGCTTACACTGTCACCCTCTTTTCAGGAGGTGCCCCCCATGGTTTATGACTGGAAAACCCAAAAAACAGTCGTTCAAGCGGCTGATGGCACTTTCCGCCCGAACGACACGGGAACAGCATATGGAACGAGATCTTATGTCGGAAGCACTTTAACAATTGACGACTTCAATTCCGACTAATCTATCTAAATAGAACCGAAAAGGTGAAGGCCTCCATGGCCTCCACCTTTTCTTTTTTATAATTTATGATTTTAATCCTCAGTTGGAGTGGAGACGAGACCACCGACATCATCATCGATGAACTCCATCCAATGCCGGTGTTTCGCTGGAACTTGGATTTGTGGCATCACTATGAGGCCTGCATTACCAATAAAAGCTTTCGAATCAAAGATCCGGCGGGTAGGGTGGCCGATGAGGAAAGCGTCATGGCAGTATACCTGCGCAAACTGTTCTTCAATCCCTGCCGCATTGATGTGCCAGCGGGTGGCAGCGAAGAGGCATGGAGGCGTGCCGAACTTGAAGCTATCTGGCTCGGCATGAGAGACCTGGCGCACGAACAAGGCAAGCTGGCATTGGTGCATCCAGCGAGCACTGGTCGATGGGGAAAGATCCGTCAGATGAGAGTCGCCCAAGAGTATTTCAGGGTGCCAGACTGGTGGGTGATTGCTGGCGGCGGCGGCATGGATGAAGTACCTGCGCCCGTGGTGGCGAAGACGTTTACCGGCACGAACATGGGTGGCGGGCTCATGCCTGTTCAAGAAGTGCAACCATCCAGGCTTTCCGCCGATTACCCTTGGTTCCTGCAGAGCAAAATGAAGCAGGCGAGCCATGACGTGACCGTGGCGTGGGTGGATGGTGAGCTGTTTGCCTATCAAGCAGACCGAAGTCTTTTCCAGGGTGAGGACGTGCGGGTACCTTCTATTGAATGGGAGCCACTTGTGCTATCCCTCCAAGAAGAACAAGCTATCTCAAAATTCATGAAACGAACCGGCTACAGCTTCAGCAGGCTCGATTTCCTGAAAGTGAATGGTGAATTGTGGTTTCTGGAAGTGAATCCGAACGGCCAGTTTGCCTGGCTGGACCTGGACCGGAAAAGCGGCTTGATACGTTCCGTCGGAAACGCCATCAAAGGTGTTTGGGAGAAAAACCAGGCACTCCATTCAAACTCACAGTAAACACGTCAGGCGTCCTCCGTTGGCTCCGCGAGAAGAAGGCGGATCTTTTGTTTGATACGCTGAAGTTCGGCTATGTCCTCTGCTTCGGTCATGGCCTTTGGGAGAAGGCAGGCAATTTCTTCATCCATCTGCTTCAACTCCGCTGGGAGGCTCTCATTTGAGGCCCCTGCGGTTGTGGGAGAATGACTGCCTAGGTTGTCCATTCAGATTTATATTCGGGGCGGGAAGCCAGTTCTCGCAGAATATTCATCACGCGGTAAACGGTGTTGTCAACCACACCACGCCGCACGCCAAGCTCTGCCGCCGCTTGTTCAACAGGTATGTTTTTGAGCTTAACCAATTCAAAAATCGCAAATTGCCTGGGGGAGACTCGGGTTCGCACGTCTTCCAGAAGCGAATGCAGCAGCGCTATGTGGTAGGACTCGTTTTCGTCCTCATAGCCATCGCATGTTGTTTCTTTAAGGTGGCGCTCAGCCAGATCAGCCATGTCCGCATGCAGGAGCATGCGCTTTTCTTTGCGAAGATGATCTACGATCCGTGCATTGCAGATGGTCTTCAAGAAGCCGCGAAGTTTTCCTTTTGACGGATCGTAGCTGTACTGTGATTTGGTGCAGAAGTCGGCAATTACAGCTGCTACTGCATCCTCGATGACCTCCCCCGGGGGCTCCTCTCCTCCAGAGTGTAACCTATAACTGTTCGAGCACATTGTGCGCAAAGCGGGATAATAGATTTCGAGGAATCTTTCCCACGATAGCTGCCAGTTCGAACCACGGTTAGGATTCCGTAGTTCGGAAAGCAGGCTCTGCGGGGTATCCGGCAACTTGGGGGGCATTAGAGTCAGTTGTCGCTTACCGCGTCATTTATAGACACGACGGTAAATCGCGAAAGGTTGTGGAAAGACTGTTCGGCAACGTGAGCATTTGCTCCTATTCGTTTGTGCGAACAAAATCTCTCCCAAAAAATGGCGTTTGGCCGCCACTTTAGGAACATGTTGATGCCAGGCTTTGATTACAGTGTCATCTTCTATTCGGCGGTGCCTTGTGCTTCTCCCATAAAACTAATGTCTGATCTTCGCGCGAAGCTTTAGCAATGCATCCTTGATTAGTGGCACCGCTTGTTCTTTGCCTTGTTCGGCTGCACGTCGCAGCCATGGTAGTGCGTTTGCAGGCGAAAGCTCTAGATACCGACCTGTCAGGTAGGCCTTGCCGATCCAAAGCTCCGCGTCCGGGTTGCGCAAGCCGGCCGCACGACGGTTGGTTTCCAAAGCGCGCAGAATCCGGTCCTCCGTTAATTCAGGGTTACTTGACTGGATTTCAAATGAAACGCGGCCGCCGGTTTCTTTCCTTGTGATTATGGCATCATCAAACTCATACATAGGATTCGGTTGAGCTTCAGTGCTCATTTTTTGCGTCATGATGAAGTTGGCTGCCCGCCATGAACTAATTCCCAGCTCATCTGCCCAAATAGCATTCAAGCTTTGCATCGGCGAATAAGTTATCGAGGCAAGTTTATCTCTCCATGACACCATGGTGGTGTCATTAACTGGCAAACCGTCACGCGTCTCCGCGATGACCGATAAAAGATAAATTGCCTCCTCCCTGCCTTTTTCGGCAGCTCGGCGAAGCAAACCAATAGCATTACTGAGATCTTCAACAGGTGGTATCTCCGTGTAGGCACAAAAACCAAGGATAGAATGCGCCGGGAAGAAATCTTGATCGGATGATAGTTTGAAATAGCGCAGGGCCATGGCCTCGTCCTTCTCCACGCCAAATCCCCAAAAGTAACAGCACCCCAGATTGTATTGTCCTGCCGCATCTCCTTGTTCAGCCGCTTTTAAAAACCAAGGTGCCGCCGCTTTTGGGTCAAAGTTCTCACCTTCGAGAAGGTGAATGTAACCACGCATGTTCTGTGCTTTCGCATGCCCCTGCATGGCACCATTATGTAATAAGCGTGACACAAGGATCAGATCGCGCGGTTGATCGGTCCTGCCATATTCCTTCATTGCGGCGCGAAATAGATTGTCAAGGCCGGCGGCACTTTTCTCAACCTCAGTTGTGCCAGTGTTTGTCTGCTTCTGCAATTTTGACAGGAATGTGCCACAAATAAAAACGGCGGCCAAAGCAAATACCACCAGAAGAGCTTTTGGAGATCTTGTTTTCTTCGTTAATTCGCCACTGCTTGCGCTCAAATTTGAGAGAGCATATCGCATGGCTGAAAAGTCCTGAAAGCGTTCTGATGAATCTTCGTGTGTTGCCCTGTAAACAATCTGGTGCATCGCCAACCATTGCTTGCGCTGCACTTCGGAAAGGGACTTCACCCCTCCAGGCGGCCATCGGTAAGCCGCACGTCCCATCTTGTCAGGTGTGTTCCCTGTTATCAGCGAAAACAATGTGGCTCCCGCTCCAAATTGGTCAGGGTGTCCCCCGCCTTCCAAATACCAACTTGGAGCTGCAAATCCGGGTGTTCCTCGTCGAGTCGGGTTTGGCAAATCCTCGCCCAACAAACTTACGTCAGCAATCATTGGCATGCCTTGGACATACAGAATGTTTTCTGGCTTTAGATCCCTGTGGAGCAAGCCCATGTCAGAAAGCTCTTGAAGACCTTCCAAAACAGGATCCATGACAGCAACTATTTCATCCGAACTAAACCAAGTTCCATTTGATTTCCGCTGCTCCATCAAGTGCCAGAGCGATGCAGGCTTCCAGTCGTGGCTATCGGGTGGGGCATCTCCTATGCCATCTGCAAGCGGCATCACATAAAACAGGCCCTCATCAGTCCGGTTGGCATGCTCTATCCGCATGAGCCGCTTGGAAGCATTTTTTAGCATGGCTCTTTGATACCTGACTAGAGCGTCTAACTCGCGATCCAGTTTATCTCTAAAGCTCGAAGGAACCCATTTTAATGCTTTCCAAACAGCTGGTGTAACAACAGGTTCACATAACCATACTTCACCGAAGCCACCTGTGCCGATCCTTTTACGGAGTGAATATCCATCGATTATTTGGTCTTGTTTCATAAATTCTTCGTCTGAAAGACACTCGGATTGCCCGTGCGTTACAACTGTAACAAACAATTGCTCACCCAAACAAACTCATCTGCCCTGCATCGTCATCGCTACGCGGCTTTTTGCGGGCTTTGGCGGGGACGCTGGTGGCGACGGGGACTTCTTTGACGCTTTCGGCGGGTTGGTGGCCGGATTCGAGCTGTGTGAGGACTTCCTTGGCGCGGTCGATCACGTTTTCGGGAAGGCCGGCGAGTCGCGCGACCTGGATGCCGTAGCTTTTTTCGGCGCAGCCGTGGAGGATCTTGCGGAGGAAGATGATCTGCTGATTCCACTCCTTCACGGCGACGTTGTAGTTCTTCACGGCACTGCGGCTTTGCGCGAGCGCGGTGATCTCGTGGTAGTGCGTGGCGAAAAGGCAGCGGGCGCCGATGTGGTCATGCAGATGCTCGGCGACGCTCCAGGCGATGCTGAGGCCGTCGAAGGTGCTGGTGCCGCGGCCGATCTCGTCGAGGATGACGAGGGAGCGCTCGGTGGCGTTGTTGAGGATGAGCGAGGTCTCGTTCATCTCGACCATGAAGGTGCTCTGGCCGCGCGCGATGTCGTCGCTGGCACCGATGCGGGTGAAGATGCGATCGACGAGGCCGATCTCCGCGCTGGCGGCGGGCAGGAAGCTGCCAATCTGCGCCATGAGCGTGAGCAGCGCGGTCTGGCGCAGGTAGGTGCTCTTACCGGCCATGTTCGGGCCGGTGATGAGGATGAGGCGGCTTTCCTCGGGCTCCAAGGTGACGTCGTTCGGCACGAAGCGCTCGCCGCTCGTCAGATTTTGATCGAGCACGGGATGGCGGCCGTCGCGGATGAAGAGGTTGCGCGTTTCGTTGAGGACGGGGCGGGTGTAATTGAAGAGTCGCGCGGTCTCGGCGAGCGAGCCGAGGGAATCGAGCACGGCGATGGCTTCGGCGGTTTCCTGGATCTGCGCGAGGTGCTCGAGGACGCGACTGCGCAGCTCGATGAACTGCTCGTATTCGAGCGCCTTGCTGCGCTCTTCGCTGCCGAGGATTTTGTCCTCCATGCGCTTTAACTCGTCGGTGATGTAGCGCTCGCCGTTGACGGTGGTTTGCTTGCGATGGTAGTCGGCGGGAACGCTGCCGACGTTGGCCTTGGTGATCTCGATGAAGTAACCGAAGACGGCGTTGTATTTAATTTTGAGGCTCTTGATGCCGGTGCGCTCGATCTCACGCGCCTGCAAATCCGCGATCCACTGGCGGCCGAGCGTGGAGGCATTGCGCAGCTCATCGAGCTCCGGCAGCCAGCCTTCGCGGAAGACGCCGCCTTCTTTGATCTGCATGGGCGGCTCATCGCAGATGGCGCGTTGGATTTCCTGGCAGATGGGGGTGAGGTCGTGGAGGCGCTGGGCGAGGTGCTCCAGAAGATTTCCCGCAGATTCAGGGAGGCCCACAGATTTTGATTCAGAGTAATCTGCTGGCTTCCCTGAATCTGTGGGAGAATCAAAACTGCTGAGTAGGGTTTTGAGTGATGGCACGACCTCCAGCGAAACAGCAAGCGCCTGCAAATCACGGCCATTGCCGCTGCCTTGGCTGAGGCGGGAGCTGGTGCGTTCGAGGTCACGCACTTCTTTGAGCAGTGTGCGCACCTGGCTGAGGAGCATGGGCTCGTCGAGGAAGGCGGCGAGCATGTCCTGGCGCTGCGTGAGGGCGTCGAGGTCGCGGAGGGGATGGAGGACCCAATGGCGGAGCTTGCGGGCCCCCATGGGGGTGCAGGTGCGGTCGAGGGCGCTCAGGAGGGTGTGCGCATTGCCGCCACGGGCGCTGACGAGTTCGAGGTGGCTCTGGCTGGCGGCGTCGATGAGCACGACGTCGTTGGTTTGGCCGACGCGGAGGCGCTGGATGTGATCGACACTGCGGCGGAGCTGAAATTGCAGGTATTGCAGGATGCAACCGGCGGCGCAGATGGCGGCATTCATGCCAGTGCAGCCGAAGCCATCGAGCGACTGCACTTTGAAGTGCTGCGTGAGGCTGTGCTGCGCCTGATCGAGCAGGAAGAGGTAGCTTTCGATGGGCTGGGCACTGCCGGGGCTGCCGAGGGCGTCGATGACCTCGCGCTGAGTGTCGCTGAAGAGCAGTTCGCTGGCCTGGAGGCGTTCGAGTTCGTCGGCGAGCTCGGTGGTGTCTTTGAACTCGGCGACTTCAAACTCGCCGGTGGTGTGATCGACGTAGGCGAGGCCAAATTTTTTGCCCTCGCGGAACACGGCGGCGAGGTAGTTCGGACGGTTCGAGTCGAGCAGATTCAGGTCGCTGATGGTGCCGGCGCTGAGGATCTGCGAGACGGCCCGCTCGACGATCTTCCCCGGCACGGGATCGGTGGTCTGCTCGGCAATGGCGACGCGTTTGCCAGCCTTGATGAGCTTCGCGATGTAACCCTGCGACGAATGATGCGGCACGCCGCACATGGGCACCGCGTTGCGTTTCGTCAGCGCCACATTCAGGATGGGCGAAGCGACCTTCGCGTCCTCGAAGAACAGCTCGTAAAAGTCCCCGAGGCGAAAGAAGAGCAGCACATCCTCCGGAAGCTCCCGCCGGATGGCGAGGTATTGCTTCATCATGGGAGTGGTGGCGGCGTCGGCGGACATCGGAAAGCGTCAAGAGGTCAAGAGGGGCGGGGAATGGTCAAGATAGGAGTCACGGGAAGTAAGTCTTGATCACAGGCAGCGTTTTTTGACAAAATCATTTTATGACTCAGTCCGAACGCGAAGCCCTTTTTGACCTCCTGACGCTCTCTTTGTATGCGGACGCGCATATTTCTTTGAAGGAGGAGCACCTGATGGAGTCTGCCTTCATCGCGGAAGGCTGGGAGTCCAAATACCCGAAGAGCCTGTTCATCGACGAATCGTTCGCCCGGGCGCGAGAGATGTCGGAGAACGAGGAAACAATGATCGACTACATGAACGACAGGGCCCAGGCCTTCAAAACGAAGACGTCGCAAAAGGAGGTGCTTGGGGTGGTGAAGAACATCCTCAAGAGCGACGGTGAATCCCCGACGGAAAACGAGTTCTACAGCCTGTTGGTGCAGGCGCTGCCAAAGCCGGTGAAATAAAAAAGCAGGGCCGGTCTGGCCCTGCTTCGTGGGTGAACCATCGTGGCATCAAGCCTTCGGCTCGGCCGGAGGCGCGGATTTTTTGCCTCCACCGCCTTCTGTCGTTTTGCCAAGGTAGGCGGGGAGCTCGACGCCGACGTTTTTGGCGATGTCATGCAGGGGAGGGACGGAGCCGACGAGACCGGAGAGAAAGTCGGCCGTTTTGGTCTTCCCGTCTTCGCCTGTGCGGCCGGAGTCCCAGACGGTGAGCTTGTCGATCTTCACGCCGGAGATGGCCTTGACCTGCTCGGCGACGAGAGCGGGCAACTGCTCCGTCACCATGAGCTGCGCGGCCTTGTCGGCACCACCCGCGGCATTGACGATGGACTGGAAGCCCTGCGCACGGGCCTGAAGCTGGGCGAGCGTGCCCTGCGCCTGAGCTTCCATGATGGCTTTGACACCCGCGGCTTCGCCTTCCTTGAGAATGCGGATTTTTTCCGCGTCGGCCTGTGCGACGAGTTCGATGCGGCGTTTTTCGGCCTCGGCTTCGAGTTCGATGCGTTGTCTCGCGGCCTCCGCCTGGAGGCGGATGCGGTTTTTCTCGGCCTCGGCGAGCACTTCGATCTTCCGCTTCTCGATTTCAGCCTGAACGACGATGTTGGCCATCTGCGCGGCTTCCTCACGTTTCGCACGCTGGCGTTCGGCGGCTTCTTCGGCGAGGTAGGATTCTTGAAGGGCCTTGGCGCTGGCGACTTTTTCAGCGGCAGTGCCCACGCGCTCGGCCTCGGCTTCTTTTTCGCGGCGGGCGGCGATGGAATTGGCGATCTCGACCGCAGAGAGGTTTTCACCGGTGACGGCTTCCGCCTGCGCCTGGGCGACGCGGATGCGCTTCTCCTTGTCGGCCTCGGCGGCGCCGATGTCGCCATCGCGTTCCTGCTGGGAGACTTTGATCTTGGCGTCGTTGATGGCACGTGCGGCGGCCTCCTTGCCGAGCGCCTCGATGTAGCCGGACTCGTCGGTGATGTCCTGGACGTTGACGTTGATGAGGCGCAGGCCGACTTTTTTGAGTTCGACTTCAACGCCGTTGGAAATGTTCGCGATGAGCTTGTCGCGGTCGGCGTTGATCTCTTCGATGGGCATCGTGGCGATGACGACGCGCATCTGGCCGAAAATAATGTCCTTCGCGAGTTCCTGAATCTGCGGCTGCGTCTGGCCGAGGAGACGTTCGGCGGCGTTTTCCATCACGCCTGGCTCAGTGCTGATGCCGACGGTGAAGGTGGAGGGCGTGTTGACGCGGATGTTTTGCTGCGAGAGCGCGCCGCGAAGCTGGATGTCGATGGGCATCGGCGTGAGGCTCAGGTAGGCGTAGTCCTGGATGACCGGCCAGACGAAGGATGCGCCGCCATGGACGCATTTGGCGGACTTGTTGCCGCCGACCTTGCCGAAGACGACGAGAATGCGGTCAGAGGGGCATCGTTTGTAGCGCGAGGCGAAGAACGCGAGCGTGGCGAAGACGAGGATGGCGGCGATGCCGGCAAGAATCGGGATCATGGAAAAGTCAGGCATGGTTCAGGTGGTTGGTTTGACGACAAAAGTGTTCGGCGGCATGAGACCGGTGATTTCGATGCCGTGCTGGGGTGCGAGCGCCTGCTCCGAGTCGGTGACGGCGCTGGCGGTGATGAGCCGGCCTTGCAGCATGACCTCGATCTGGCCGATGCCCTCGCGCTTTGGCGGGATGGTCACATACACCTGGCCGCGAATGCCGATGGCATTTTCATAATGCAGCGAGCCGTCGTCACGCATCGCCATGAGGAAACGCATCGTGGCGAACATGAGCAGCATGAAGGCGACACCGGAAACCACCGCCGCAGTAGCGATGCCACCGGCAGACATGCCCTGACGCTGCGCGAGCACACCCGCCCAGCCGAAGCCAACGAAAAACGCGACGAGGATGCGGAAGGAGAGCAGCTTCACGCTGTCCGTCGTGCTGCCGTCATGGGAATCGGCTCCGTGATCGAAATCCGATCCATGGCCGAGGAACGCTCCGATCAGCAGGAAGACCTGCAGCACGGACGCGAAGACGGAAATGGCCCAATAAAGTTGCGAGCCGGTGAGAAGGTCGGTCCACGAGGCGATCATGGCCGCGTTTGTAGCGGCTGCGATGCGGGCGGGCAAGAGCGGATGTGTTCCGCTTTTACACCAAGTTTGTAGCCCGCGTTCAGAGTCCTGGCGGACGCTCGGAGGCCTTGCGCATCTTCTTTTTCTCCGGCGGAGGCGCGGAGGGATCGAAGTAAACGCCGCCTACCACCTGTCCGACGCCGCCGGCCATCAGGAGCGCCGGGCGGTTGCCGTCGTCATCGCGGTAGTAGCTGCGTTTGAAGACCTTGCCGTCGGGATTCACGATGGCGTGGCAGTAGATGTGCGGCTGGGCCAGGAAGAAGACATGAAGCTTGTTCTTCGCGTCGATGCTGATCTGCGGCTGCGAAACCATGATGACGGGCCCGAGCAAAAGCGTGGCGAGATAAGCGCCGCTCTTTTCATCCGTCACACGGCTGTAGAGCAGCAGGGTGTTGAGCTCACGGAAGAGGATGATGTTGTAACGACGTGCGCGGCCTGCGTTGGGAAATCCATCCGGCACGCCGAAAGGCTGGTCGAAGAGGTAGGACTTCGAATCCGTGATGGTCATGCGCACCTTGTTGGAGGAGTAATACTGTCCGGTGATGGGATGCAGCACGTTGGCCACCATGTTGAAGGTGCCGAGGTCGGCGGTGGAGTAGCCGCCGGAGATTTCGACCGTCTGCTTGTTCGCGGCGCCGGCCTTGATGGTGATGGCCTGGTCCGAGCCGATGGTGACAGGCGCCAGCCTGCGACCGCTGGATTCCGTGATCTCGAATTGCAACCAGTCACGCCCCCCATGACCGCCGAGCACCACATCCGCGCCGGAGCGGTTGATGACGGTGACCTGCGCCACGACCGGCTCGCCAGTGAGGAACTGGTTCTTCATCAGGGTGAGGTTGGTCACATACTGCGCCCGCGCCGCGCCGGCGGCGAGGAGGCAGGCTGCTGTCAGCAGCGGAAGAAGACGGTTCATGAGCTTCAAGGTTTGGGTTTGGCAGGAGCGGTGCTGGAGGCGGTGCGGAATCCGCGTGCGAGTGTAGCCTCGTTTGCGGATTCTGGAAAGAGCCGGTCGGTGAGCAGATGATCGCTGCTTTTCTGGCCGAAATGCCCGCCGCGCACGACGGGCACCTTGATGTCGATGAAATCCGGGTGCGGCGGCCATTCACCGTCCCTGCTCTCGCCGGAGGTCCACTCGCTGACGTTGCCCGCCATGTCGCACACGCCGTAGGGGCTCACATCCTGCGAGACGCGGGTGATCGGTGCCCAGAGATTGTGGCCGTCGATGCGGCCGCCGCGGCCTTTCGGCGCGGGGTTGTAGTCATCGCCGAGATTGGCGGCGCTGGGCAGCGGCTGGTTGCCCCAGGGGTAGTTGAAGCCTTTTTCACCGCGGGCCGCTTTCTCCCATTCCTGCTCGGTCGGCAGGCGCTGTCCCTTCCATTTGGCAAAGGCATACGCGTCCCACCAGTCCACCTGGGTGACGGGTGTGTTCAGCGTGATGCTTTCGCCATTGAAGGTCGTGCCGCTCTTGGCCGCCGCAAAGTAGGTGCTCCATTTCGCGGGCTCGTGGCTCGTTTTGGTCTTGGGCTGGAGCGGATGGTCAAACTCACCCTGTTTCGCCGTTTTCAACGCGTCGAGGAACTCCGCATACTGGCCGATGGTGACCTCGTGCTTGCTGATCCAGAACTCGGGCAGCGTGACTCTGTCATTCTTCTGATATTTGAACTCACCTGCGGGCACTCGAACCATTTCGACCGGCAGGACAGTCACACCATTGCCAGAGCCAGCGCTGCTGCCGTTCATGAGCGCGCCGAGGCCGGCGACGATGAGCAGGACGACCCCGACCATCACCCACACCCACCACGGCTTTTGGCCGCTCACATCCACCGGCAGCGTCTCCGCCTCGATCTTGCGCACGATGCTGTGCTCGCGCATTTCATCACGCATTTCGTCCAGCGCTGTCAGCAGGCCTTTCCAGTCGTGATTCGCGTCGGCGAGCGACTGCAGCAGCCCGCGCGCCTTTCCTTCTGCTGCGACAGGACGCATCAGCCCCAGCAGGGCGCGCACGTCGGCTTGGGCATCGCGTTTGTCGGCGGACGGCGGACGGAAGATGTTCACGATGCTCGCCTGGTGCTCGGCATCGATGTAAATGTCACGCGCCGCGAGGCTGCGGTGATGGTAGCCGCGTTCGGTGGCGAACTGCATCGCCTCCGCCACGCCGAAGAGCACCTCCGTCAGACGGCGCTCGCTGAGCAGCTCCTCTGTCTGTTCGATCTCCGCCAGGCTGCGCCCGCGTGGCAGCTCGCGGGTGTAAAAAAGCCAGCCGTTCGCCTCGCCCGCCTCAAATAGCGGCGCGATGCGCGGATGCGTCAGCGAGGCCTTCACGCGCTCACGTTCCTTGAACTTCGCCACGATCTCCGGTTGCTTCAGATGCTCCGGCTTCAGCAAAACCAACGCCACCGGTCGCTGCACGGCAACCTGCAAGGCGCGATACGTTTCGGCCTCTTTTTCGATGTAGAGGCGCTCCAGCACCTGGTAATTCCCCAGCACGGTGCCCGGCGGCATCACCGGCGCTGGCGCGTCCGACTCCACCGTCAGCGTCAGCAGCGACCGCACGCGCTCCAGTAGCTTTTCCGGCGTGTAGGGCGCGTCCTTCAGCACCAGCGCGTCCTCGATCTGCGCTTCGAATCCCGTCAGATCATAGCGCGTGGTGAAAAGCACGCGCACTTGCGGGAAACGTGCTCGCGCCGCATCGCGCACGGCGAAACCCGTCTCCTGCGTCGGAAAAATCGCCTCCGTCACGAGTATGTCGAGCGCGTCGGCCTTCGCGATCCACTCCACTGCGGCCGCCGCGGTGGTGAAATCGACGATGTTGAAGCCCGGAAGGCTGTCTCGCAGCCAGACGAGGCGCGTGTCGTGCTGCGTGGCACTGGAATCAACGAACAAAAGAGTCATGCGTGCGGTTTCTGATGGCGATCATCTCCCCACGGGCGGGAGCAGCGGGTTGGCGCCGGCAGGAGCGCCCGGCGCGGATCCGAACTCCAGGAGATCGCGGGGCTCGGCGGCCACATCCTGGAGTTTGTTGTTGTAATAGAGGCGCAGCATGTAGCCGTGATATGAGCGGCGCCCATGCTGCTGCATTTCAGCGGCGGTCAGCGCCGGCAGATGATAAACCACGTCCAGCGTCTCCTCGCCGGTGCTGCCGCTCCAGTCCACGGGGGCGGACTGCCATGTCTCGACCGGCTCCGGCGCGATGCTCTGCGCCACCTGCGTTCCGTTCACCTTGTCGAAAAAGAAGACCTCCAGGTTCACCGCGTTGCGATCCACCAGATGGCTGCCGTTGCGCACGATCGGCACCCGCAGGGTATATCGCTCGCCGCTGCTCACGGAGAAATCTCGCGCCGCCTGGCAGGCTCCGAGGCGCAGGACTTTTTCCCCCTCGATGCTCGCGGTGGCGGTCGCCGTCGCGGCCGGACCCGCGCTCAGGCGGCGGGAGGCCAGCTCAAAAAAACTGCCCGCCTTCGTCGCGCCGAGAAGCTGGATGCGGCGCCAGTTGTCGGTGGCCTTCGCGGTCACGCCCATCTGTTCGTAAGTCTGCGCCATTTCGGCGATGATCGCGGGATGGTCCGGCGTGAGCTCATCCGCGCGGCGCAGCATTTCCAGCGCCCCGTTCATGTCGCCCGCTCCACGGATCTCCTTCGCGGTGGTGACCACGTAATTCACATCCCGCAGCAGCGTGGTCGCCGCGTCTGGCTTCGCCGGCTGCGGTGCCAGCCCGGGTGGCGGCATGCTCGATTTGGCTGGCGGCACCGTTGGGGCGGCCGGTTTAGGCACCGGAGCTGGTGTGGAAATCACGGCCGCGGATGGCGGCGCACCTCCTGTTTGCTGAAAAGAGCCAATTGGGGGCGGAGCGCTCGAAACCGGCGCTGCTGGTGCTGAAACAGCAGGTGCGGCCATCAGCGCACCCGGTGGTGGCGGAGAGATCGAACTGGCCTGCGGAGCGATTTGCCCAATTTCCGGCACCACACTCGGCTGCGCTGGCGAAACAGGCATCCCGACCGGCGCAATCGACCGGTCCAGCGGGTTCCGGGCGATCAAGAGTTTCACCGCCAGGCCGATCTGCACCACCGCCAGCACGCACAGCACTCCCCACGCCACCGCGGAGGCACGTTCGCGATCGGGAGACAAGATGGTGGAGGGCGGTGTCACGGGTTGCTGGAAAAAGAGCGTATGGTACGATTCCGGCCTCCCAGTGTCAATGCTCCAGGGTTCTTCGTTCAAAATGCCGGAAGGTCACACCCTGCCGTTGTTCGTTCATGCCTTGGAAACGTCGCCGCACCACCATCGGTGTGATTTTTCCTCTTCTCCCGCCGAAATCGCGGCGCAACTGTGCCAGCGCGAAGGCTTCGTATGGATGGATTCCTCCCTCGTCCTCCCTGGTGCCGTTTCGGTGCTCACGGCCGATCCCGTCGAGGTGCTGCAAGGTCACATCGACCATGATTGGGAAAAAGTCCGCGCCGCGCTGCGCACTCCGCGTGCTGCGGCAGGCGGCTTGTTTGGCTGGGTCGGCTACGACGGTCATTTCACCTTCGGCATTTATCCCCACGGCCTCGTCTATGACCACGATCATGCCCGCTGGTATCAGTTCGGCGATTTCAAATGGCGGGCTTCAAATTTCAAATCTTCGGCGGCTCCCAAGCTTCGCTTCCAGCCCGGCGTCAGCCGTGACGACTTCATCCGCATGGTGCGCCAGGCGCAGGATTACATCGCCGCAGGCGACATCTACCAGGTCAACCTCTCCTACCCGTGGAAAGCAAACTGGCCGCGTGATGCCGACGCATTCGCTCTTTATTTGAAACTGCGCGCCGTTTCTCCCGCCCCCCATGCCGCCTTCATGCAATTGGCTGGAACGACCGTCCTCTCCGCCTCGCCCGAGCTTTTCCTGCGCATGCATAGCTCGCGCATCGCCACACGCCCGATCAAAGGCACACGTCCTCGATTTGTGAGCGATCCTGGCCGCGACGCCGCCGCTGTGCGCGAACTCACCGCTTCTGCCAAAGAACGCGCCGAGCTGCTCATGATCACCGACCTCGAGCGCAACGATCTCGGCCAGGTCTGCGAGTTTGGCAGTGTCATCGTGCCGGAGTTGTGGCGTGTGGAAAGCTTCGCGCAGGTGTTTCACCTCGTTTCGACGGTCACCGGCACGCTGAGACCGCATGTCGATCATGTCGATGCCTTCCGCGCCTGTTTTCCCGGCGGCAGCATCACCGGTGCGCCGAAAAAACGCGCCTGCGAGATCATCGCCGAGCTCGAACCACCCCCGCGTGGCCTCTACACCGGTGCCATCGGCTGGTTTGGCTTCGACGGCCGCAGCCAGTGGAACATCGCCATCCGCACTGCGGTGCAGAAAGGCGATGAAATCACTTTCCACACCGGCTCTGGCATCGTCGCGGACTCCGTGCCCGAAAAAGAGCACGAGGAGACTTTGCACAAAGCAGCGGGCATTCTCGCAGCGGCGGCTTGATCACAACACGAGCGCCCGATTGCCACACGGAGGCGTATCGCTAGGCTCCTCCTCCCCATGGCAAAAAAATCCGCCCGCAAACTCATCGCCGACTCCATCCGCATCCACGGGGCGAAGCAAAACAATCTGAAGGGCATCGATCTCGATCTGCCGTTGGGGAAATTGAATGTCATCACGGGGCCGAGTGGGTCGGGAAAGTCGTCGCTGGCCTTTGATACGATCTACGCGGAGGGGCAGCGGCGGTATGTGGAGACGTTTTCGCCTTACACGCGGCAGTTCTTCGAGCGCATGGACAAACCGAAGGTGGATGCGATCGAAGGCATCCCGCCCGCCATCGCCATCGAGCAGGTGAACAACATGCGTAGCACGCGCAGCACCGTCGGCACGATCACGGAGATCAATGACTACCTTAAAATGATCTTCCCGCGACTCGCCGAGGCCACGTGTCCCGGCTGCAAACGCCCCGTGCGGCCGGAAACGCCGGAAAGCATCGTGCGCGAGCTGTTGAGCGCTTACGCCGAAAAACAGGCCCTCATCCTGTTTCCCGTTCCCGTGCCGAAAAACGCCGTCACAGCCGATTTCGCAGCCTTTCTCCAATCGCAGGGTTTTGTGCGTGTGTGGCTCTACGGCAACGTCATCCGCCTCGACGACGCGGAGGCGCTCAAAGGCCGCAAACTCCCTGCGCAGCTCTTCGTCGTCCAAGATCGTGTCACTCTGGATCCAAAATCCAAATCCCGCCTCTCTGAAGCCCTCGAAGCCGCCCTTCGCTACGGCAAAGGCCACTGCGCCGTTTCCTTCGAGGTTTCAGGTTCCAAGTCTCAAGTTTCAAGTTCCGCATCCGCGTCAGCGAACTTGAAACATGAAACTTTAAACTTCAGCACCGACTGGAGCTGTGCGGACTGCCACATTTCGCTGCCCGCTCCAACCCCAGGTTTATTTAGTTTCAACTCTCCGCTAGGAGCCTGCCCGACCTGCCGCGGCTTTGGCCGCACGCTCGGCATCGACATCGGCAAGGCGATCCCGGATGAGTCGCTGAGCATCAATCTCGGCCTCGTGCGTCCCTTTCAAGGCAGCACGTATGGCGAATCGCAGCTCGATCTCGAACGCGCGGCGCGCAAGCGTGGCATCGACATTCACAAGGCCTTCGACGATTACACGCCCGAGGAGCGTCACTGGCTCATCGAGGGCACTGACCCCGATCCCGAGGTCGCCTACAATCGCGGCGAGTGGTATGGCGTGCGCGGCTTTTTCAAGTGGATGGAATCGCGCAGCTACAAGATGCACGTGCGCGTCTTCCTCAGCCGCTACCGCGCCTACACCGAGTGCGGCGACTGCGGCGGCGGCCGCTTGAAGAAGGACGCGTATGCCTTTCGCATCGGTCCGCACACCATCGCCGATCTCTGGCGCATCCCGGTGAGCGATTTGCATCCGCTCGTGCAAAGCTGGTCCCTCAAAGAAGGCGATCACGCTGCCACCATGCTGCGCGATGAAATCGCCAGCCGCGTCAGCTACATGGACCGCGCCGGTCTCGGCTACCTGAATCTCGACCGCCAAACCCGCACTCTCAGCGGCGGCGAGCTGCAACGCGTCAATCTCACCACCTGCCTCGGTGCTTCGTTGGTGAACACCCTCTTCGTCCTCGACGAGCCCAGCATCGGCCTCCACCCCCGCGACATCGGCCGCCTCATCGGCGTCATGCACGGCCTGCGCGACAAAGGCAACACCCTCCTCGTCGTCGAGCACGAAGAAGCCGTCATGCACGCCGCCGACAACCTCATCGACATCGGCCCCGGCCGCGGTGAGAAAGGCGGTGAGCTTGTTTTCAACGGGCCGCTCGAAAAACTCGCGAAGACGAAGGGCTCGTTGACGGGTGATTATCTTTTCGGACGGAAGAGCATCCCCGTGCCACAAACGCGGCGCAAGGTCAGTATTCGGGCCATTCCTGGCCCGTCGCGGGGCAAGAATGCCCCGGCTACTCTCTCCATTTGCAGTGCGAGGCAAAACAACCTCCGCAAACTCGACGCGGACATCCCGCTGAACGCCTTCGTCTGCATCACCGGCGTCAGCGGCTCCGGCAAATCCACGCTGGTGCACGACGTGCTCTACCGGAACCTGCAAAAGCTTCGGGGCGAGGTTTGCGAGGAAGAACCGGGCCGCGTGGGCAGCATCAGCGGCTGGGAGCAGCTCGGCAGCGTGGTCATGGTCGATCAATCACCGCTCGCACGCACGCCGCGCTCGACGCCGGCGGTGTTTGTCGGAGCTTTTGATCACATCCGCACGCTCTTCGCCGCGTGCGATGATGCGGCCACGCAGGGCATCATGCCCGGCTTCTTCAGCTTCAACAGCGGCGAAGGCCGCTGCGAGCGTTGCATGGGCAATGGCTTCGAGAAGATCGAGATGCAGTTCCTCAGCGATCTCTTCGTCACCTGCCCCGAGTGCGAGGGGAAGCGCTACAAGCCGCACGCGCTCAAAGTCTTGCTCCACGGCAAATCCATCCACGACGTGCTCAGCCTGACCATCGACGACGCCGTGCCGTGGTTCGCCACCATCGAGCATCGCGCCGTCGCGGCGATCAATCGCAGCCTGCAACTCGTCATTGATGCCGGACTCGGCTACTTGAAGCTCGGTCAGCCGCTCAACACGCTCAGCGGCGGTGAAGCGCAGCGCCTCAAACTCGTCGGTCACCTCCTCGAACCTCAAACTCCCGGCAAAAGCAGCCTTCTCCTGCTCGACGAGCCCACCACCGGCCTCCACTTCGACGACATCGCGCTCTTAATTAAGCTGCTCCAGCGCCTCGTCGATGAAGGCAACAGCCTCGTCGTCATCGAGCACAATTTGGAAGTCATCAAATGCGCCGACTGGGTCCTCGACCTCGGCCCCGAAGGCGGCGCTGCCGGAGGCAATCTCGTCATCGCCGGCACGCCGGAGGACGTGGCGGAGTGCAGTGCGTCGCATACCGGTCGCTATCTCAAGCCAGTGCTTAGTGCTCAGTGCTTAGTGCTTAGAGAGGCGAGTGCGGCAGCGAATTCTAAAACTAAGCACTCAGCACTGAGCACTAAGCACTCAACCTCCGCCAACACCATTAGCATCCGAGGCGCCCGCGAACACAACTTAAAGAACATCTCCCTCGACATCCCGCGCGATGAATTCGTCGTCGTCACCGGCCTCAGCGGCAGCGGCAAATCCTCGCTCGCCTTCGATCTCATCTTCGCAGAAGGCCAGCGGCGCTTCCTCGACTCCATGTCCGTCTATGCACGCACCTTTGTCGAGCAGATGGAGAAGCCGGAGGTCGATCTCATCACCGGCGTGCCGCCCACCGTCGCCATCGAGCAGCGCATCTCGCGCGGCGGTGGCAAATCCACCGTGGCCACCGTCACGGAGGTGTATCACTTCCTGCGACTGCTCTTCGCGAAGCTCGGCACGCAGCACTGCCCGCAATGCGCCGTTCCCGTCAAAAAACAAAGTGCGGAAGCCATTCTCAAAACCATCCAGGGCCACCTGCGCACCAGCGGCGGCCATTTGCTCGCCCCGCTCATCAAGGCGCGAAAAGGCTTCCACACCGATGTCGCCGAAAACGCGGCCAAACACGGCATCGAGACGCTTTGGGTCGATGGCGAGTTCCGCGATACGATGGGCTTCAAACGCCTCGAACGCTTCAAAGAGCACAGCATCGACGCCGTCATCGCGAAGGTCGCCAAAGGCGAAAATGCCGATGTTTTGCGTCCACACATCGAAACGGCCCTCAAGATGGGCAAAGGCACCATCAAGCTGCGTCTCGCCGACAAAACGATGCACGTCCTCAGCACCGAGATGAGCTGCCCGAGCTGTGGTTTGAGCTTTGAGGAGCTCGATCCACGCCTCTTCAGCTTCAACAGCCCGCACGGCTGGTGCAAAGACTGCCGAGGCTTCGGCTACGTCGGCGCCAAACGCGATCTCCACGACCGCAACGCCGACGTTTCCATGCTGGAAGCCGAGTTGGAAGAAGAACGCCGCTTCAACAGCGACGACGACGAAAACGCCGCTCCACGCCAGCTTTGCTCCACCTGCCACGGCAGCCGCATCAATGAGATCGGCCGCGCTGTGCAGCTCCAGAAGAGTACCATTCAAGACTTCGCCAATCTCACCGCAGGCGAGGCCGCGAAGCTCATCGAGAAGCTCAAATTCGACGGCACCGAAGCCATCATCGCCCGCGACATCGTCACGGAGATCACGCAGCGCCTCAAATTCATGCAGGAGGTCGGTCTCGGCTACCTGCAGCTCAATCGCAGCGCCGACACGCTCAGCGGCGGCGAGGCGCAGCGCATTCGTTTGAGCGCTCAGCTCGGAAGCAACCTCCGTGGCGTGCTTTACGTGCTCGACGAGCCCACCATCGGCCTGCATCCACGCGACAACGAAAAGCTTCTCAACACGCTCGTCGCCCTCCGCGACAAAGGAAACAGCCTCCTCGTCGTCGAGCACGATGACGAGACGATGAAGCGGGCCGATACCATCCTCGACCTCGGCCCCGGCGCGGGCAAATTCGGCGGTGAAATCGTCGCCCAAGGCACGCTGGCGCATCTCTTGAAGTCCAAGCAAAGTGTCACCGGCCAAAGCCTCAAACATCCGCTCCGGCATCCCTCACGCGGCAGCCGTAGGCCTTTGCCATCCGCGAAATCGAAAGACGGCTGGCTCCGCGTCACCGGCGCCACCGCGAACAACCTCCAAAACATCGACGTCAGCATCCCGCTCGCTCGTTTGACCGTGCTCACCGGCGTCAGCGGCAGTGGCAAGAGCAGCTTCATGCACGGCGCACTCTCGCCTGCGGTGCGTGAGAAGATCAGCAAAGCCAAGATCAAGGTCACGAAGGCCTGGAAGAGCGTCAGCGGCTTCGAAAACCTTCAAACCGTCCACGAAGTCGATCAAAGCCCCATCGGCAAAACCAGCCGTTCCTGCCCCGCGACCTATGTCGGCATCCTCGACGACATTCGCGCTCTGTTTGCTCAAGTTCCGCTCGCCCGCACACGCGGCTACACCGCCAGCCGTTTCTCCTTCAACACCGAAGGCGGCCGCTGCGAAACCTGCGGCGGCAATGGCGAGATCAAAGTCGAGATGGCCTTCCTGCCCACCACGCGAGTCCATTGCGAAACCTGCCACGGCCTGCGCTTCAACGCCGCCACGCTCGAAATCGAATACAATAGTAAACACATCGGCGACGTGCTCCGCATGAGCATCACCGAGGCCGCCGAGTTCTTCGCCCCCGTGCAAAAGATCGCCCGACCGCTCAAACTGCTCGCCGACACCGGCCTCGGCTACCTCCAACTCGGCCAGCCCAGCCCCACTCTCAGCGGCGGCGAGGCCCAGCGCATCAAACTCGTCACCGAACTCCGCAGCGGCGATGGCAAAACCATCAAAGAGCAGCTCAAAGGCATTCAAAAAGCCGGCAAGCGCAATCTCTACCTCATCGAAGAACCCACCATCGGCCTCCACATTCGCGACGTCGCCCGTTTGATCGACGTCTTGCACCGCCTCGTCGATGAAGGCCACACCGTCGTCGTCATCGAGCACCACCCCGACGTCTATGCCGAAGCCGACTACCTCATCGACATCGGCCCCGAAGCCGGAAACGAAGGCGGAAAGCTCGTCGCGGCGGGAACGCCTGAGGAGGTGAGGAAGAGCAAGGTGAGCAGGACGGCGCGGTTTTTGTGATGTGCGCGCTGCATTTGGTGCCCAGCTTTTACAGTGGAAAATCTGGGGGCTGCGGGCCATTGAATGCTGCCCAAAGCCCGGCTGGGCGCTTTTGAGGAATACCTCGATTCGCAGCGCCACGCCGCAGTTTACCGTCAGTAGTCCAGTGATGAATGGGATGCCATTGATCGTTGAGAAGATGGGTGGCAAGTAATAGCCGGTCCTCATTCATCTGTGCGAATGCTTCGGCGAATTTCATTGGGCCAAGAACGCCGTCTTGCTCATCCCAGATAAAATAGCAGCGTTGCTTCGAGGGATTGTTGATCGTCCAAATGCCACCAAATGCGACGATCAGTGGCACAAGAATGCAAAAGAACAGGATGGGAAGTAACACGACCATTAGCACTCCATCTTCGGATCAGTGACGACTGCGTCAAGAGTCCGAACTATGACGGTTGTTGATCGTAGGACAGCAGTTATTTGATGGCTTGAAGAGGCTGCTGCTTTTGCTAGTTCTTCCACATGCCAGCCGTCATCCACCGCAAACCCAGCTCCAGCCTTGCCGAGTTTCCTGAACTCGCTCGTCTTCCCAAGGCGAAACGACTGAAACTGGCGGATGAGCTTTGGATGTCTGGCATCGCGGATGACAGCCCCGTGCCGCAGTGGCATCAGGAGACGCTGGATCAGCGTTGGAAGGACTATCAGGCAGGTAAAACGAAGCGGCTGACGCTCAAGCAGCTCGAACAACGCCTCGCCAAACGGTGAAAAGCCAGCCCGTCGAGTTCCTGGAACCGGTGGAGCACGATCTCCGCTACGCGAGAGAGTTCTATGAGTCGTGGAAGTTGCACGGAGCCAGAGATTTCATGCAGCGCTTTCGTGAAAGCGTGGCTTGGGTCGAGTGGAATCCAGAAATGTTCCCTCGAAAGCACCGCCAATTCCGTCGTGCGATCATCCGCAGGTCGTATTTTGGGATTTACTATGTGATCGAGCCGAAAGTGACCACCGTTGCGGCTGTGCTTGATATGCGGCGTGATCCGAGAAGCATTCGTGAGCTTCTTGAAAGCCGAAACTGATTTCCGGGAGTCAACGATTGGAGCACGGCTTGCATTCCGGCGGCTTCGGCCTTTGATGGCGGCCACTTTTTCAAACATAGACACACATCATGGGCGCACAATGGAAACAGAAATGGCGGGAGCTGGCGGCTGACCAGAAGGGGAAGATCACGGGCAAGCTGGTGCGCGAAATCCAGGTGGCGGCGCGTCTCGGCGGGCCGCATCCGGAGTTCAATGCGCGTCTGGCCGCCGCGGTGGCGAATGCGAAGAAACAGAGCGTGACGCGTGACACGATCGAACGCGCGATTGCGAAGGGCTCGGGCACCGGACCGGACGCGGTGCAGTATGAGACGGTGATTTACGAGGGCTTCACGCCGCACCGTGTGCCGGTGGTGGTGGAATGCCTCACCGACAACAACAACCGCACGAACTCGGAGATCAAGGTGCTGTTCCGGGCCGGAAGCATGGGCAAGGTGATGTGGATGTTTGATCACGTGGGCCTGATCGAGGCGCATCACGCGGACAAGTCGCTCGACATCGAGGTGGCGGCGCTGGAAGCGGAGGCGGAGAACGTGGAGCCGATGGAGATCGAGGATGAAGAAGCTGCCGGACACATCGGCGCGCGGTTTTTCACGCAGACGACGACACTGGATGCGGTGACAAAGGCATTGAAGGCAGCCGGGTGGGTGATCACGAGTTCTGAACTGGGCTATCACCCGAAGGAGTATCCTGAGATCAGTGACCAGCAGCGTGAGGAGGTGACGAATTTCCTGCAAGCGCTGGACGGACACGATGATGTGCACCGGGTGTATGCGGCGCTGAAGTAATGACGAAAGCAGAATGGCGAATGAGGAATGAATGCCGAAGCTCGAATGACGTGTTCGGGTTTCATGCCGTGTGGTTCATTCGTTGGTCATTCCTCATTCTGATTGCGTCGTTTTCACTGCTTCTGCTTTGCGGATGTAAGGAGAAGATCGCCATCAAGGCGAAAGCAACCGCACCGGTGGTGGTGAAGCCGACATTGATCACGGAGGCGGCACGACTGGGGCTTTCGGTACGCGTGCCTGGGGATGTGGAGTTCTGTTTGAGCAGTGTGAACTTACGCAAGCATGCGGAGGCGCTGAAATCCTCGCGCTGGTGGCAGGAGATGATGGCGCTGGTGGATGAAAAGACGCCGACGACCGATGTGACGGCCTGGCCGGTGGTGGAGGAGGCGTTTGTGGCGTTTGGGAAGGACAGCACGAAGGGAATCGTGATGCTGCGGCAGTTGAACGATCTCTACAACGAGACGGCGTATCGCGGGATGATGAGCGGAGGCATTTTGAAGGGGCTGGGGACGCAGTTTGACGCGGCGAAGATGCTGGAGGCAGCGTTGCATGACGCGCAGGTGCTGGAGGCGCTGGTTTTGTGGCTGGAGCGTTTTGAAATGCCGCCGCTGATGATCGGTGTGGCATCGCCGGAGCCGGAGAAAGTGCTGCAGAAGTTCAGCAATGACATCCGCCTCTCGGAATGGCTCGGGGATGCGCCGCAGTCGCGCATCATCACGACGCAGGGGGAGCAGATCACGGTGCATGAGGTTGCGATGGACGAGATTTTGACGGTGGATCGGCGACGGGAGTGGATGGAGGCGCTGGGGAAGGCGGTGCCGCTCCTGCCGGAGATGCGTGACCGCATCGCGCGCGGTCTGGACGTGCTGGCACGCAAAAAATGGGTGCTGGCGCTGGGCCTGGGGAAGGAGCGGGCTTATGTGGCGGTGGCGAAATCGAAGGAGCAGGTGCGTCTGGCGAACGCGGCAGAGGATTCGATGCTGTCGCGGCCGGAGATGCGGGCGCTGGACGCAAATGCGTTGAGGAGCCTTGGATTGATGGCGTGCTGGGACGGCGTGTTTTTGAACGCGTTGCAGTCGGACGAGCCGTTTCAGCCGATGTTGCGCGGTTTGCTGGCCGGTTTGCATTCGGAGACGATGTTTGCGGGCATGGCGCGGAGGCTGGAGCCGGTGATGGTGGAACTGGCGGTGGCTGAGCGGGCTTGTTATCGCGGCGATTACACGAACGGCGCGTTAGTGGCGTGGTGGGAGGGCGGTTTGCAGATGGAATGGGCTGGAGGCATGAGCACGTCGAGCGCGGCGGTGCTGTCGAAGCCCTCGGCTTTGTCGCCTTTGCTGGACGATGCTTCTGTGCTGCTGGGTGTGAGCGGGCAGAGCACGGCGCAGGGCGCGGTTATTTCGAGGCTTGGATGAAAACAGCGCACGCGGTGGCGAAGGAACTGGTCCAGGCGGGCGTGGGCGGAAAGCAGACGGCGGAGGCTTTGAAAGTGGCGGAGCAGTCCATTTTGCCCGCGGTGATTGATGTGTATGACGGCACGAAGACGATCTGGCAGAAGGGGCTGGGCGGTGATGGTGCATTCATCGTGGATGTCGGAGGCAGGATGCCAGCGCTGCCGGGATTGCCGCCGGGCGGGCAGGATGTGCCGCTGCCACGGCTGGCCGTGGTGCAGGAGATCAAGAATCGCGAGCTGATCGGTCTTTCGTGGCAGAACATGGAGCCGGCGCTGCAACGGCTGATGAGCAGCGTGCCCTCTGCGCAGCCGCTGGAGCTGCCGAAGGCGATGAGACGCGAACGCGATGGCGTGACGAGCTATGTTTACGCCCTGCCTTTTGAGTCGGAGGATCTGCTGCCGTGTGTTTCGCTGACGGAGAAATGGTTCATGGCGGGCACGTCACGAGGACAGCAGAGCCAATTTGAGAAGAACCTAAGACAGCCAGGTTCCGCCTTGTGGCCTGGGATGCGCGTGAAGATGAGCTTCACGAAGTTGCGGGAGTTTTTGCGGCTGTTCGCGACGGTGCGCGGCCAGGGCGGGGTGGATGTGTCCGGTTTGAAAAAGACCTTGAGATGGCTGGAGCCGCTGGAGTTGATGGAGATGCGGCTGTGGGGAGATGGTGACGCGGGACGCGGTGCGATGTCGTGGAAGATGCACGACGTGGTGAGCTATGATTGAGAGTACTCAGTTCCCAGTTTTTGATTCCTGGTTCTTCGTTTTCTCCTTTGGTGAAACGACGGCGGGTTCGGCGGACGGCTGCCAGGTGAGGGTGCCGTTGCCGTCGATGAGGTAAATGACGGGCACGGATTTGCCTTTGGGACCGTCGGGCTGGAAGCGGCCTTCGGTGTCGAAGTTGGCTATGCGGCCTTTTTCATAACGTATCCAGCCGAGGAGCCTGCCTGAACCGGGATCGTAGCGATAAACGTCACGCCATTGCTTCGGTGTGGTAAGGCGTGGACTGACGTAGGCGGGGGCGGTGGAACGCTCAAGAATGTCGGGGAAGAGAACCTGGCTAAGAAGGGTGAGATTGAGGCCGCGGAGCATGTGGCGCTCGCCGAGGGAGAGCTTGTCGGGCGGCGACATGGTGTCGATCTGGCCGGAGGCGTGCTCGATGAGGACGCCCTGCATGATGAGGCGGTGGAGTTCCGCTCGCACGTCTGCGACGGCGGATGATTTGGATGAACGTGAGGCGAGGGTGTCGAGTTCGCGCTGGAGTCCGAGGTAGAGCGTGTCGAAGCCGGCGATGGTTTGGAGGGCTTTTTCGATGCTGCCGCGAACGGTGGATGCGGACGCGTCGCCGACACGCTGGCTGAGCGCGTCACGAATGGCATCGCCGAGTTGTGAGCGAAGCTTTGCGGCCTTGTCTTTGCGTTTGTCGTCCCGTTCGGCGGCGGCGAGGGCGTCGGCCTGCGGCTTGAGCGCGAGGTATTGCTTTTGCAAAGCATCGCGCTCGATGGGTGTGAGGATTTTTTCCAGCAGGCGGCCGCGGAGGTCGGTGTCCTTCAAGCTCAAAGCGAGGAGGACTTTGAACCAGCGGGTGTCAGTCCCGGTGACGGGGAGTCCGAGGTCGGGATTGTGGGTTTGATAATGGATTTCGGAGACGTGGCCCTGCTCGTCGTAAAAGTGCATCTCGTTCGGCAGCATGTAGAAGCTGATGATGGAGGGGGCGCTGATGTTGACGCCGTTGTCAGCGAAGAGGCCGATGTCAATGCGATGGCTGCGGATGCCGGTGGCGGTGATGACGGGCGGCTGCCAGCGGACGCGGAGACGGATGAAGGGCTTTCCTTCACCGATTTCGATGCGGACGAATCGCGGATCGCCTTGGAGAAGCGCGGCGCGCATTTGCAGCGGGCCCTTGGCGGGATTGAGGGTTTTTTCGAGGCTGATGAGCATGCCGTGCTCCGCCTCATTGCCGCGCAGGATGCGGGCGATCGAGACGGGCGTGTCGGAGAGCCGCCAGGGATGAGCGCCGACGGTCTCGAAGAAGTTTTTGCCTTCTTCGACCTGGGTTTCTTCGAGGATTTGCATGGCAACGACGGGCGGGATGCCCTCCGGGGTCATGCTGTGCGCGATGTGAATCATTTTGGCCTCGTCGATCTGCGAGCCGTCGAAAACAACAGGATGTGCCCTGCCGGTGAAGTAGTCCTCCGGCATCCGCACCATTTTATTGGCACGACGGAGGATGGATTGAAGCGTGGGGCAGAGGAGGCGTTTTTCTATAAGGGCTTTTTGCGTCTCAGGACGGAACGCGGCGGTGGTGGAGAGCAGCGCCTGGAGAAACGGCTGGTCGGTGTAGGAAGAGCCTTGTGAAATGAGCAGGCAGGGCGTGTTCAGCGGCAGGAGGTCGCCATAGCCGCCGCTGATGCCGTTCGCGCCGATGTCATGATCTTGATGCTCGGGATAGATGAAAAGGTTGTTGGAGAGATATTGCTGCGCGAGGAAGCGGTTCCCGCCGGGGTCCATCATGTACATGCGGGGCAGGCAGCCGAGCTGGGTGGCGGCTGAGGCCATGGAGCAGTTGCCAAGCGTGGGCGTGGCTCGGATTTGCGTGGCGGCGCCTTTGTCAGTCTCCGTGCTTTTGAAGACTTGAAGCAGGGGATACTGGCCGGTGTTCAGCGGGGAGTGCTGGCCGTCGCGGTTTTCATAAGTGATGGCCTGGAGGCCGGCTGCGGTGCCGTTGGCGAACCATTCGTTGAGCTGCTTCGCGATGTCGTCCGTGCGTGTGGTGACGGGCTGCGCGGCGATGCCGACGACGCCAAGCGAAAGGAGCGCAAGGTGACGTAAAACAGCCGTGGGCGCGATGGACACGCGGGATTGTCACGGCTGCGCGGCCTGTGCGCAAAAGGAATGTGCCGCAGGGAGTTTTTAACTCCCGCTCGTGGCGAGAGGGAAGCGCAGCTTGATCTCCGTGCCCTGGTCCGGGCTGCCTTGGACGAAAAGCTGGCCGCGCATCTGGTCCGCGAAGACGGCGAGGATTTTAAGGCCGAGGCCGTTGCTGTCTCCAGGATGAAAGCCCGAAGGAAGGCCGATGCCGTCGTCGCTGATGACGAGTTCGCCGCTGGATTGCGCGTATCGCAGCGTGGCGGTGATTTGTCCCGTGCGTCCGTGGGGGAAGGCGTGTTCGAAGGCGTTGGAAAGCGCTTCATTCAACGTGAGCGCGAGCGGCATGAGCCACTCCGGCTCGACCGAGCCTTGCTGGATCTCCAAACGCACACCAATCTGCCCCGGAGGTGCTTCGTAGCACTCGCGGAGGTGCGCGACGAGGTCTCGGGTGAAGTCGCTGAAGGTGTCGCCTTTCCCGAGCGCGATCTGGTAGAGATGCTGGTGCAACGCGGCGATGGCGCGCACACGGTTCTGGCTGGAACGCAGGGCGTTGCGGGCGTCTTGATCGCTGACTCCATTGATCTGCATGTTCAGCAGGCTGGAGATGATCTGGAGATGATTTTTGATGCGGTGATGTGTCTCGGTGAGCAGGAGTTTTTCACGTTCGAGATCCACCACGGGCCAGCGGTGGCTGGAGGGCGATACTACTTGGAAAGCGAGAGGAACGGCGGCCTTCAACGACGCCGTGGGCGTCCGCAGCGCCGGAGCCGGTGCGGGTGTCGAATCGGAGGCGAGGAGCGTTGCGAGTTCGTAGCCGCCATCGTCGAGCAGGCGTGCGCTGATTTTGATCTCGCCACGTTTGCCGTCGCCGCCAAAGAAGGTGTGCGGGACGAACTGCCGTGGATTTTCAGACTGCCGCATGAGATCGGCGAAGAAGCCGGTGGCGTCTGAAGGGCGGAAGAATTGATGCAGCGGACGTCCGATGGCGGTGGCTGCGTCCAGGTCGAAAAATTGTCGTGCATGTTCGCTCCAGGCGCGGACACGTCCGTTGGCATCGGTGATGAGGAGGGTGACCGGGACATCCTGCGCGGCGGAAGCGAGCAGGGCTGTGATTTGTGGCTCCGGCTCCGGGATTACCGTCGGCGCAGGGGTGAATTCTGAATCTGTTACCTCCTGGAGGTAATGGATCGTGCAATGGGTCTCTCCCTGGCTGTCCGGCACAGTGGCCAGGTGAAGGACGGCGCGTGTGAAAGTGCCGTCGGCGCGCTTGATGCGCACGCCGAGCGCCTCGGCTTGTCTGCCGCTGCTTTGCAAGGCCCGCAACGCGTCCCTCCGCGCGGTGGCGCTCTCAGGATCGAGCCATGCATCGAGCGGATAGCGCCGCAGTTCGGACTTTGCTTGACCGAGCAACGCCTCGGCATGCTGGTTGACTTCAAAAATGACGCCGGTCTTGTCGGTGAGCACGATGGCGACGGGACTGCCCTGCAGCAGGGTGCGGAGCTTTGCCTCCATGCTGCGGAGCTGCTCCTCATGCCGTGTGTGCTCGGTGGTGTCCTGGATGCTGACGAGCAGACCGCCGCCGGGAAGAGAGACAGGATGGAATTCGAGCTCCTTGAGCAGCCCGTCGGCCGTTGCCAGGGAAATGGTGCGGGTGAGCTGGCGCCGCCAGACACTTTCCCGCCAAGTCAGCACCACTTGCTCGCGGTGCTCGTCCGTGGGGCAGGCGTGAGCCAGCCAGCTTTCGACGGTTTGATCCTTTTCAAGCGGACGGCCCAGCAACCGGGCGAGGCCTTCGTTTTGGAACACCGGCGCGCCGCGCTCATCCAGCACGAAGATGCCGCAGGGAACGCCTTCAAGATAACTGCGCAGCCGCGCCTCACGCCGCCCAAAGGTGTGCTGTGCCTCGGTCAGCGTGCGCAACTCCTGCTGCGCTCGCAAAAGATCAGCCTGCATGCGCTGCATCGCCGCGTCGTCCACGACCGGCGGTGGCGCGGGAGGAGGCGGAGGCTGGACAGGCATCTGAAAAGTGACGCGGGTCACAGCTTCGGCCGCCGCCTGGGCTGGCAGCGCCATGAGCATAAATTCCTGGCCAGAGGTGTTTGAATCCTTGCCTTCAAGAGCGGAAACAATCCAGCGCATGGGCTTGCGCTGGTCGGCAGAAGCCGGCTGTGTGATAATGCAGGCGGGGGATGATTCTGTGGTTCCGGAGACGCTTGCCAGGGCATCGAGTGTCTGCTGGCGCAAGGCTCCGAAATCACGTCCTTCGCCAAAAACCTCCCAGAAGCAGGTGGCTCCCTCTTGAATGCCTTTGTCTAGAGTGAGGCGCGCAGCGGAGACGTTCGAGCGCAAAATGACGCCTTGAGCGTTGAGCACGAGCATGGGCAGTGCGCAATCCAAGGGAGCCGGCGTTTTTTTGGCAGGCGCCGGGGAGTCTTGATCTTGGATTTCGGCTGTGCCGTCGGATTCATCCGTGTTCGCTGCCTGAGGGGCGCTGAACTTCTCGCAGGTGATCATCAGACCACCGACGGAGGCGTCGCGTTTTTTGCGCCACGGGCGGACTTCCCAGCGATAAACGAGATGGCGTCCATCCGGACTGCTGAGAGAATCGTGCTCGCTGCGCACGATGTGCCCCTGCAGTGCGCGCTCATACACCTGCCGCCATCCGGGATGCAGGCCTGGAAAGATTTCATACTGGCTCCTGCCGACGAGCGGCTGGACCTGTTGAAGGCCGAATTCATGAATCCACTGCCGGTTGGCCAGCATGTAGCGCATCGCGCGATCAAACATGGCCATCGCCACCGGGGCATTTTCTACCAAGACCCCGAGGACCAGCTCCATGTCATCGGGCTCAGGTTTGGAACTCTCGTGAGAAGTGTTGCCTATATATGAACTGACGGAAGAACTGGTGCGGGCCTCTTTGACTTCCTCACGCATTTTTTCCAAGGGCGAGGTATGCGCCTTGGGCTGAATGACGTTTCTGAGGACAGATGAAGACACTTGAGAATGCTTTGATAAATTTAAAATTTAGCCTCTATCAAGTTATCAACAAGGCGAAAAAGCAGTGAATTGAGTCGCAATTCAGCAATAAACGCACCGAGAAGCAAGCATCATCATTTAGAACGGTTCTCAGGTTCATTCACGATGATAAGGCTCGCCACGCATGATGGTGTAAGCCCGGTAAATCTGCTCAGCCAGGACGATCAAGGCGATATCATGTTGAAGGGTCAGATGAGAAAGTGACCAGCACACCTGGGCTTTGTCACGAAACCCTGGTGAATGTCCATCCGCCCCTCCAATCACCAAACAGACTCTCTTGCGACCAGACACCTCCTCACGCTCGATCCAGTTCGCCATCTCCACGCTACGCAGGGAGCGTCCGCGCTCATCGAGAACAATGCATGGATCCTTCCCGCAAACGGCTTGGATCTGCTGCTCCACCTTGTCCAAGGGCCCTTCTTTGATGACCACATGATCAAATCGCGCGTAGTGACGAAGCCGCTTCCAGTACAAATCCAACGCGTCCTTGACCCAAGGATGTCCGGGTTTGCCGATGGTGATGATACTCCACTGCATCAAGTGAAAGAGCCCACTTTGGGCAAGCGAACAAGAGGAACATGTGTGTGGAAATTACGACTATATTTAGTTATTTTGCGTTCCATCACCATCGTTGTTGTTGCATAATTTAAAAAGATCGTTAAATTGAGAATGCAAATTCAAAAATTAACCGCCTGTACCTGCGTATGAACAAAGTTACTGATTCCAAGGTTCGTCTCGCCACGGCCAGCCTTACAGCTCTGATGCTTGCATCTTGTGCTGTGCCTCCACGCCAAGCATGGCACGAGATTCAAACCCGTGGTCTGATCACTTATCTGTCCAATGACAGCAAGCCCTTAGGAGTCAGTTCAAGCACCACCGTGATGGCTCAGAACAATGCAGCCACTCAGTCAGCCGCTTCTACCGTGCTTGTTGGACCTGACCGTCCATCAACTCCGCCTCCTTCGATGTTGAATGCCTCCACCATGCCGGTCGCCCAGGCTGTGCCTGATCTGCCCGGCTATGTGCGCACACCTTTCACCAATCCTCCACGCCTTGTGGATGTTCGCGGTATGTCCGCAGGTTCCAAAGTGGTCTGCCCCTACACACAGCGTCCATTCTTGGTTCCTGGCGGCGTCTCCGCCTCATCATCATTGGCTTCTTCAAATGCCTCGGATCGCTCCAAGCCCGCGCCATCCCCTGAGCGCCCTCGCACGGCCCCAGTTTCCAACAGCAACGTGGCTGCGATGACCAATCCCGCTCCTTCCGCACCCACACAGCCGAAGGTCGCACCCGCTCCCAGCGCTAGCGTGGAACTGCCCTATGGATCTCCAATCGCTGGCCGTCCTGGCTTTGTGAACAGCCCCTATGCGGCCAAACATCAGCTTGTCGATGTCACCGGTCTGCCTGTCGGCATGGAAGTGAAATGCCCCTACACGGGCAAGCTCTTCCGCGTGCCCGCGCAGTAATTGAGCGACTTTGTGAGATTCTCAAATCTACCCCGCCAGGAGCAATCTTGGCGGGTTTTTTGTGTCGGTGACTGGAATGTGTGTCGGCATGGTGATTTGCCTTCATGTCACAACATGCCATGATGCAGTCTGCATGGACGCCCCCGCTGGTTTGCTGACCTTCACAGGCCGCATTTTTCTCCACTTTCTGACTTACCTCGGACAACTTTCCGCCTTGATGCGGGAGTTGATCATCGCCCTGCGCTCCGGTGTGTGGCGTTTGAAACTCGTGGCGCAGCAGGTCGTGGCCATCGGCTATGGGTCGCAGGCGGTGGTGATTGTCACGGGCGCGTTCACGGGCGCCGTGTTTACTTTTCAGAGCTACGGGAAGTTCAAGGACTTTGGCATGGAGACATCCGTCGGCGCGGTGGTGTCCGTGGCGCTCTGCCGTGAGTTGGGCCCGGTGCTTGCAGGATTGATGGTGGCGGGTCGCGTTGGCGCCGCCATGGCGGCCGACATCGGCACCATGAAAGTGACCGAGCAGGTGGACGCGCTTCGTGTCATGGGCGTGCACCCGGTGGACTACCTCGTGTTGCCACGCTTTTTGGCCATGATGATCTCCATGCCCTTTCTCGTCGCGGAAAGCGTGTCCTTCGGACTCATCGCCTCCTACATGGTGATGAGCCTCGGCTACGACATGCCATCCGCCTGGTATCTCACTCACTTGGTGGATCATACCAACATGGACGACCTTAAAATCGGCATGATCAAGGGTTTCATCTTTGGCATGCTCATCACCCTCATCGCCTGCCACCAGGGGCTGGCTGCGGAAAATGGCGCGGTGGGAGTCGGTGCTGGCACGACCAGAGCGGTCGTCATTTCATCCTTGGTGCTGTTGATCGTGAATTTCTTCCTCTCGATCGCGCTGAACTACATTTATCCCATCGGCACCGTCTGACCATGGCCGCCACGGAAAACAGCACTCGTCTCAATGAGGCCGCCGGAACGTTCATCGAACTGCACGGCATCCACAAGCGTTTTGGAAGGCAGGAAATCCTCTGCGGCATCGACCTCACGCTCAAACACGGCGAGACTCTCTGCCTCATCGGCCCCAGCGGCGAGGGAAAAACGGTGACGATGAAGCACATCATCGGCCTCATCCAACCGGATGCAGGAGATGTCTTCGTCGCAGGCATGCACGTGAACAAACTGAAGGAGCGCCAGATGGCTCCGCTCCGGCAAAAGGTCAGCATGTTGTTTCAAGGCGCCGCGCTCTTCGATCGCATGACCGTGGAGGAAAACGTGGCCTTCCCTCTCTTGGAAAGCGGCCTGCGTGACAAAGCCGAGATCAAACGGCGCGTGCTTGAGGCGCTGGAGGCCGTCGATCTCGCCGAGCACCTCCATAAATACCCCACCAGCCTCTCAGGCGGTATGCGCAAGCGCACCGGCATCGCGCGCGCCATCATCACCCGCAGCGAGTGCATTCTCTACGACGAGCCGAACTCGGGGCTCGATCCCATCGGTTCCGACATCATCGACCAGATGATTCTGCGCATGCAAAAGCGCTACGGCGTCACCTCCATCATTGTCACGCACGACATGCGCAGCGTTTTCAAGATCGCGGACCGCGTCGCCATGCTTTATCGTGGTAAAATTCACTTTCTCGGCACCCCTGACGAATTGAGCGCCTCTTCGGATCCAATCGTGCAGGATTTCATCAACGGACGCTCGGACGTCACCGGCTGATGCCACTTCACCAAACCCGCGCATTCCCTTCTTATGATCGACAGTGACAAAAAAACCGAAATGCTCGTCGGATTGTTCATCTTTGTCGGGCTGCTCATGATGGGCGGCCTGATTTTGCAGTTCGGCCGCGTGCGGGAGATCTTCAAGGACACCTACACCCTCCGCGTCGCCTTTCCGAACGCCTCCGGCATCAAGGAAGGCTCCCCCGTCTTTCTTGGCGGCTCCCGCGTCGGCAAGGTGGATAAAAAACCCAAGCTCAATGACACCTTCACCGGCGTCATCATCGACCTCGAGCTTTTTAGGGACGTCATGATTCCCGCCGACGCCACCTTCGCCATCGGCTCCGCCGGCCTCATGGGCGACGCGTTGGTCGAGATCAAGCCCAGCGGCAAGGCCACCGATGTCTTTCTCCCGCATGATTATGACAAGATCATCGAAGGCGAAAAAGCCGGCAGCCTCAACGACCTGCAAAGCACCGCCAAAACCGTCGGTGAGAAGGTGGACGTCGTGCTCGACGAAGTTCGCGTGGCTCTGAAGGACGTTCAGGAGGCCATGGTGAAGGTGAACAAAGGCGCTCTCTCCGACAACACCCTGCAAAACTTCACGCAGGGCATGGAGCACCTGAACAACACGCTCAAACGTGTGGATGAAAAAGTCCTCGGCGATGAAAACGCACAAAATCTCAAGACAGCCCTCGCTGAGCTCAAGGACGCTGCCACCAGCTTCAAGGCCGCCTCCAAGAACATCGAGGAGTCCAGCAAGCGTCTCGGCCCCATGTTCGACAAGCTCGACCCTGCCATCGCCAAGGCCGACAAAGTGATGACCACCGCCGACGAGTCGCTCCAGTCCATCAAGAAGGCCGCTGACAGCTTCGCCGCCGCCGCCGCCAACATCAGCTCCAGCAAAGGTCTCCTCGGCGCCCTCATGAACGACGCGCAGATGCGCAGCGACTTTCGCGACCTCATCTACAACTTCAAAGTCAACGGCCCCCTCTGGTACAAAGACACTGCGGAAAAACTTCGTCAGGATGAGTTGAAAAAGCAGCAGGAAACCATCCAGCCGCCAAAGCGCGGCATTTTCCGCTGAGCGCCCGCTTTCTCACGCCAGTACCTCCTGCAGCGCGGCCGTGTCCTCATGACATTCCGCCTGGATGAGCATGCGCAGCCTGCGCCGCGCGCGATGCAGCGCCGTGCGCAATGCTCCGCTCTGCGGCCCGCCGGCGCCGCCGCGTGAATTGCTGCCAAGGTTCTGCTCCAGGCATCCCCAAACATCATCACGGCCCTGCGAACGAAGCTCCACGCTGATGCAGTTCAGCGCGCGCTCGATCACGCCTCTCGCCCAACCGCGATCCACCTCGCGATCCGGGGACGCATGCACATCAGCGACGTCGATGTTCTCCCCGTTCTCATCGCTCAACGAAAAGCAAACCATCCCGCCGCCACGCCGCTGCCGCGTGCGATGCTGCCAGCGCTTGATCAGATGCGTCCGCATGCGCGCAAACAGGAACGCCGCCTGTTCTCCATGATCCGGGATGGCCGCCGCGCGTTCGTGCTGCCCCTGCGCCACCAGTTTGGCGAACAGCTCCTGCACCGCGTCCTCCGCGTCATGCGCCTCGCAGCCGCGGGAGCGGGCGAAGGCACACAGCGCATGCCAGTGGCGTTGATAAAGCGCGGAAGGATCTGCTTGAAAGGACGAGTCCGTGGTTTGGCTTGTCGCGGGACGTGTCGGAGTTTGCATGACGGTGTGGGGGCTGTTCATGCGGGTATTGGAAATCCGCCGCATGAAGCCCCGCCCCGCCTCATCATTAAAAGCGATTTATCTTCGTGCGTGGGACCTCCTCCGCGTGACATTGACGCCGTTCACATTTCCGCGCATGAGCGTACCGGCCAATACCCGCAGCTTTCGCATCCGTCTGGCTTTGCAGACGATGCTCGTCGCCGGGGCGTTGGTGGCCGTGTTCGGCGCCGCCGCCTGGTGGTATGCCAGTCAGACCTTGGAGCGCAGCGTTGATGACCGCATTATCGCGCCCGCCCAGCGGGTCTGGAGCCGCATCGACCCCTTCACCACCGATGAGGAGTTCAAAACGATCGCCGATCTCGTGTTCGGCACCTCCCCCGACCGGGACGCCACCCATGCCGTCCTCGTCGTCCAGGAGCATCTTCACGGCAAAACCATCTTCGCCACGCCGAACGCGCCGAAGGACCTGGATGTTTATTTCCGCAGTTGCTTCCCCACCTCGGAGGAGATCAACCGTGCTCCGCCGGAAGGTGCTCCCGGCATGTCGCCACCTGGTGGCCGCCGTCGCCCCGCGCGCCATCATGGCGATCAGTTTGACGACCTCCTCGGCCTGCCGCCAGAGCCTGACTCGGCTCCGCAAACAAACCGCTCCCTGCCGTTCAGGCCTCAAATGCCCATGGTGCGTGAGCCCTCCACCTTCACCGCACGTTCCGGCGGCATCGATTGGCGCTTCGGTGCCTTCAGCAGCCCCAGCTACACCATCTTCATCGGCCTCTCCCTCACCGACTTTTATGCTGAGGTCAACCGCATGGCCTGGTGGTACGTCGGTGCGGGCGCTCTTGGCCTCGTCCTCGCCGGATTCGGCGCTCTTTGGACTTCCAAACGCGCCATGCGTCCGCTCGAGCGCGTCGTCACCACCGCCCAGCGCCTCACCGCCAGCGACCTCGCCGAGCGCATTCATCTCCATCGCGACGACGACCGCGAATTCGCCCAGCTCATCGACGTCCTCAACGGCATGATGGAACGCCTGCAAGGCAGCTTCCAGCAAGCCGTCCGCTTCACCGCCGACGCCTCCCACGAGCTCAAAACACCGCTCGCCATCATGCTCGCCACGCTCGATGACGCCGTGCGTCACGCCGCGCCCGGCAGTCCTGAGCACGAACGTTTCCTCTCGCTCTTTGAGGAAGCCACGCGCCTCAAACAGATCACCCAGAGCCTCCTTTTGCTCTCCCAGGCCGACGCTGGCCGCCTGCCGGTGCATGCAGAAACCTACGACCTCAGCGCCGACCTCGCGCGCTTGATCGAAGACGGTGAAATCCTCTGCGAGCAGGCCGGACTCACGCTGGAACACCACATCGAGCCGCAGATCAAAGTACGCGCCGATCGCGCCCTCTTTCGCCAGGTGCTGCAAAACCTCCTCAGCAACGCCATCAAATACAACCGTCCGCAGGGATGCGTTACCCTGCGTCTCACCACGGAGGACAGCGCCGCCGTTTTTACCATCGCCAACACAGGTCCGGCCATTCCTCCCGAAAATCAGCAGCGCCTCTTCGAACGCTTCTTCCGTGGCGACACCGCCCACACCCGCAAAACCGACGGCTTCGGCCTCGGCCTCAACATCGCCACCGAACTCGCCCGCGCCAACGGCGCCCGGCTCCGCCTCGTCCATTCACAAGACGACGAAACAGTGTTCGAGGTGAGGATGAGCGTCGCTACTTGAAGAGCTTCAATGCTTCACCGAGCACCCCGGACCCACCGTCTGGAAGAAGTCGTTCCCTTTGTCATCGATCAAGATGAACGCGGGGAAGTCTTCGACTTCGATCTTCCAGATGGCTTCCATGCCGAGTTCGGGGAACTCGACGACTTCGACCTTTTTGATGTTCTCTTTGGCCAAAATGGCCGCAGGGCCGCCGATGCTGCCGAGGTAGAAGCCGCCGTGCTTTTTGCAGGCGTCGGTGACTTGCTGGCCGCGATTGCCTTTGGCGATCATGATCATGCTGCCGCCGTGGCTTTGGAAGAGATCGACGTAGCTGTCCATGCGTCCTGCGGTGGTAGGTCCAAAACTACCGCTGGGCATGCCAGCGGGCGTTTTGGCGGGACCGGCGTAATAGACGGGGTGGTTCTTGAAGTAATCGGGCAGCGGCTTGCCGGCATCGAGCATCTCCTTGAGCTTCGCGTGCGCGATGTCGCGGGCGACGATGATGGGGCCGTTGATGAGGAGGCGCGTGGTGGTGGGATACTTGCTGAGTTCGGCGCGGATCTCGGCCATGGGGCGGTTCGTGTCGATGCGCACGGCGTTGGTGTCTTTGCGGTGGCGCAACTCCTCGGGGATGTATTGCAGCGGGTTCGTTTCGAGCTTCTCGATGAAGACGCCGTCACGTGTGATCTTTCCCTTCGCCTGGCGGTCGGCGGAGCACGAAACGCCGATGCCGATGGGCAGTGACGCGCCGTGACGCGGCAGGCGGATGACGCGGACATCCAAGGCGAAGTATTTGCCGCCAAACTGGGCGCCGATGCCGCACTCGCGGGCGGCCTGGAGCATTTGCGCTTCGAGTTCGACATCGCGGAAGGCGCGGCCGTGTTCGTTACCGGTGGTGGGCAGGCCATCGTAATACTTCGTGGAGGCGAGCTTGACGTGTTTCATCGTCGATTCCGCCGAGGTGCCGCCGATGACGAAAGTCAGGTGATACGGCGGGCACGCGGCGGTGCCGAGCGAGGTCATTTTATCGCTGAGGAACTTCACGATGCTCTTCGGATTGAGCACGGCGCGGGTCTCTTGATAAAGGAAGGCTTTGTTCGCCGAGCCGCCGCCTTTGGCGATGAAGAGGAATTTATACGCGTCGCCATCCGTGGCATACAAATCGAGCTGCGCGGGCAAATTGGTGCCGGTGTTCTTTTCGTCGAACATGTTCAGCGCGGCGTTTTGCGAGTAGCGCAGGTTGTTCTCCGTGTAGGCGAGATAGACGCCCTTCGAGAGTGCGGCCTCGTCACCGCCGCCGGTCCAGACCTGCTGGCCTTTTTTGCCCATGATGATGGCGGTGCCGGTGTCCTGGCAAAAGGGCAGCAAGCCAGCGGAGGCCACGTCGGCGTTTTTCAGCATCGTGAGGGCGACCATGCGGTCGTTCTCGCTCGCATCGGGGTCGTCGAGGATGGCGGCGACCTGCTTGAGGTGCTTCGGGCGCAGGAAGAAATTGATGTCGTGGAAGGCCTGGTTCGCCAACAGCGTGAGCGCCTCGGGATCGACGGCGAGCAGCTCTTTATCGCCGATCTTTTCGACGCGGACGTGTTCCTTCGTCAGCAGGCGGTATTCAGTGTCGTCGGTGCCGAGTTCGAGGAGGGGCTGGTAGTGGAAAGCGGGGGTTGGCATGGCTTCCGTGAGCTAGCAGCGGTTTCGGAGGGCTGCAACGCCGTGGTGGAGCTGGAGTGGTGGAGTATTGGAGTTCTGGCAAATCATCACTCCAGCATTCCACGACTCCATCACTCCGCTTTTGCAAACACCGCTCGCTTCCAGATGGGCACACAGGTTTTGATCTCCTTCAGATACCAGCGGCAGAGTTCGAATGCCTCCGCGCTGTGTTTCGTGCGCACCTTGATGATGATGCTCGGCTGCTCGGCGGCGACGAAACCGAGGCGATGCTGGATGAAGACGCGATGCGGGCCGTGCTCGCGTTCGCAGCGTTCGACGAGTTCACGCAGCATCTTCTCCGCCATCGGCAGGTAGGCGCTGTAGTCGATGCCGGAGATCGGTCTGCCGTCCTCTTCACCACGCACGACACCGAGAAACTGCGCCTCCGCGCCTTCGCCGGATTTGAAGACCGTCGTGGCGGGCTGGATGGGTTCTTCGCTGAGAATGAAAACGGGTGGCATGAGACGAGCAGTTTATCTTGCCTGCCAGTTGGCAGGTTTGCTAGCGTTTGGTGTCTCTCGTCATGAAACGCCTGATCTTTTCCCTCCTCGCGGCCTCCACTTGCCTGCACGCCGCCACGCAGATCACCTGGAAGCGCCAGCAACTCCACGGTGATTTTTACTCCGAGGGTGCCGCCATCGGTGACATCAATGGCGACGGCAAACCCGACGTCGTCGCGGGACCGTTCTGGTGGGAAGGCCCGGCGTTTGAGAAAAAGCACGCCTACTACGAGCCGAAGGTTTTCAGCATCAATGGCTACTCGGACAACTTCTTCGCCTACGTCCACGATTTCGATGCCGACAAGCGGAACGACATCCTCATCCTCGGCTTCCCCGGCAAGGAGGCGCGGCTGTATCTGAACAACGTAGAACGGACTTCCAAGTCCGTTCAGCCCGACGCCAAAGAGGAAACGAACTCGGAAGTTCGTTCTACGTATTGGCCCATGCACCTCGTCGCCGACGTGGTGGACAACGAATCGCCCGTCTTCACAGACATCACCGGCGACGGCAAACCGGAGATCGTGTGCAGCACCGGTGGCAAATTCGGCTGGTTCGCCCCGAACTGGGCCAAACCGACCGAGAAATGGCCTTTCGTTGCCGTCACGGATGACATGAAGGTCGCCAAATTCACCCACGGCCTCGGCGTCGGTGATGTGAATGGCGATGGAAAGCTCGATCTGCTCGAAGCGCGGCGCTGGTGGGAGAATACGAGTGTGGTGCAGGCCTCTGGCCTGCCCAGTGCAGCCGGGACGGCTGCACCACACTGGACCCAGCACAACTTCGCTGCCGGAGTCGGCGGTGGGGCGCAGATGTTCGCGTATGACTTCGATGGCAACGGCACGAACGATGTCTTCACTGCTCTCGCAGCGCATCGCTATGGCGTGGCGGTGTATTTGCAGGCCAGTGATGCGGGCACTCCTGCCCGCAATGATGAGGCAGGCAAGAGTGCCCGCCCCACTTGGAATCGAGTTATGCTCGTCAGCGAACAGCCGCAGGACAACGACTACGGCATAGTCTTCTCCCAGCCGCACGCCGCGCACCTAGCGGACATCGACGGCGATGGCATCAAAGACATCGTCACCGGCAAGCGCTACTGGGCACACAACGGCCACGATCCCGACGAGCGCGGCCATCGCGTCATCTACTGGTATCAAACGAAGCGCGATGGCAAAGGAGGCGTCGATTTCGTCCCGCACCTCGTCGATGCCGAAAGCGGCGTCGGTGTCGATGTGCAAGTCGGCGATGTGAATGGCGACAAGCTGCCCGACATCGTCGTCGGCAACAAAGCGGGCGTTTATGTCCTCACGCAGCAGCGCAGCGAAACCACCGCCGACCTCACGCCGAAGAAGCTCTACGGCCCCGCGCTCAAACCGCAGGCCGAATACGCCAAAGGCCAGTCGCCTGCGGATGCGCTGAAGTCCATCCAGCTCCCCACCGGCTTCAAAGCCGAACTCATCGCCGCGGAGCCGGATGTCGTGCAGCCGATCGCGTTCACGTTTGATGAGCGCGGCCGCATCTGGGTCGTGGAAGGAAACAGCTACCCGCAGCCCCGCGAGGTCGGAAAAGGCCAGGACCGCATCAAAATCCTCGAAGACAAGGACGGCGACGGCACTTTCGAGACGAAGAAGATCTTCTGCGAAGGCCTGAATCTCGTCAGTGGCATCGAGCTCGGCTTCGGCGGCGTGTGGGTGGGGGCGGCACCGTATTTGATGTTTATTCCCGATCTCGATCACGATGACCGCGCGGACGCCTTGAATGGGGCACATGCGTCCCATGTGACTTATAAGACCTATGCGTCCTATTCGCAGGTGCCTGGGGTGAACTTCACCGCCTACGCCCTTCTCGACGGCTGGGGCACCCAGGACACGCACGAAACGCTCAACAGCTTCATCTGGGGCCCGGACGGCTGGCTTTACGGCTGCCACGGCGTTTTCACGCACAGCCGCGTCGGCAAACCGGGCACGCCGGATGCCCAGCGCGAGCCGATCAATGCCGGTGTGTGGCGTTACCATCCGGTGCGGCATGAGTTTGAAGTCTTCGCGCATGGCACCAGCAACCCGTGGGGGCTCGATTACGACCAGCATGGCGAGTGGTTCGTCACCGCGTGCGTCATTCCGCATCTCTACCACATCGTGCCGGGCGGGCTGTATCACCGGCAGGCCGGGCAGCACTTCAATGCCTACACCTACGAGGACATCAAGACCATCGCCGACCACGCGCACTATGCTGGCAATCCGCGACCCGATGTCACCTTCGACAAAACGACCGGCGCAGGCGTGATGAACAACGACACCAACGCCCTCGGCGGCGGTCACGCGCACTGCGGCCTCGCCATTTATCAGAGCAGCCTCTTCCCGCCGACCTATCGCAACCAGCTCCTCTTCGGCAACCTCCACGGCCATCGCCTCGTCGCGAACTACACCGACGTGAAAGGCAGCAGCTACATCGGCAAACACGCCGCCGACTTCCTGCGAGCGAACGACATGCACTTCATCCCCGTCACGCAAAAAGTCGGCCCGGATGGGGCGCTGTATGTGAGTGATTGGTCCGATCAGCAAATCTGCCACCGCGGCAGCGGAGCCGTGGAGCACTGGGATCGCAGCAATGGACGGATTTACCGCGTGACGTATGCCGGCCCTCCTCACACCTCCGACAGGTCGGACGTGTCCGACAAGTCCGACTTCCCCAAGGCTCCCTTCGATCTCGCGAAGGAAACGGATGAGAAGCTGGCCCGACTGGCCGTGCAGACGAAGAATGAGTGGTTTTCACGCATGGCGAGGAGGGTGCTAGCTGAGCGAGCCGTTGTGAAAATAGACGTTCTTGAACATATCACGCAGATTCTCGCTGATAAACCAAGTGGAACTCAGATCAAAACTTCCGAGCTGCCAAAGTCCTTTTGGCTCATGCGCAGCATAGCAGATTCCGCAGCCGCGTTGCGCCCGCATCAGGGTTTTGCACATGACTTTAACCTTCCTCCCGCATCCGCTAATGAGTTGATCAAAGCAATCTCGATCCGCTTGAGTCATCCCGCTTTTCGTGGACCACCAGAAAGTGATCCGACCAATCCAAAGACTGATAACAACCCAGCCCAGAGTGTTGCCGACTGGAATGGGTTGATTCAAGGTCTTACCAACCTAGCCACAAACCAGAGTTCCCCCATCGTCCGCCGCGAGCTCGCCTCCGCGCTTCAGCGTCTTCCCCAAGATCAACGCAAAGACCTCGCCACCGCCCTCCTCAAGCACGGCGAAGACGCGGAAGATCCGATGATCCCGCTGCTCATTTGGTATGGCATCGAGCCGGTGGTGGCGGCGGATGCGGCGGTGGGGTTGCAGCTCGCGGCGGTGTCGAAGATGCCGAAGGTCACGGAGTTCATCTATCGCCGACTGGCGGGCGAGGAGGCGGGGATTCAAGGACTGCTCAAGCTCGCCGCGGAGTCGAAGGACGCGGCGCTGCGGCAGAATCTGCTCACGGCGGTCGTGCAGGCGGCTCGCGGAGGCAGCAAGGTGTCCCAACCGGCGAATTGGGCGGCGATGCGGGAGAAAGTGGCTTCGGCTTTAGCCGAATCCGGGGATGCGGCTCAAGCCGCAACCACTTTGCTGCTCGAACTCGAAGCCCACATGGGCATCGAGGCGGCTTTGAAGCACTTCCGCGATCAACTCGCCCTCGCGACCGCAGGCACGGCAGCACGTGAAAGCGCCTTGAAGGTGCTGTTACAGGCCAAAGATGCCGCCACAGCCAAAATCCTGCTCAACATCGTCTCCAACGACTCACCGGCCTCCCTTCGCCGACAGGCCATCCAGGCGCTCGCCTCGCTCAAAGACGCTGAAACACCCCAAATCCTCGGTGCGGCGCTGCCGAAGCTCTCCGCGAACGAATTGCCCGATGCGGTGAACACGCTCGCCTCGACGAAAGAAGGCTCGAAAGCGCTCTTGAAGGCCGTGGAGGCCAAAACCGTGCCTGCGACGGCCTTGTCGCCGTTTTTGGTGCGACAGCTCACTGCCTTCGATGACGCGGAGATCAATGCCTTGATCAAATCCGCCTGGGGCGATGTGAACGCACCAAAAGCCGATCTTGGCGAGCGCACGAAAAAATACAAAGCGCTGCTCACACCCGCCGCGTTGGCCAAAGGCGATCTCGCGAAGGGCAAGATGCTCTACACCGCCACCTGCGGCCAATGCCACAAACTCTTCGGCGAAGGTCAAAACGTCGGCCCCGACATCACCGGCAGCAATCGCGCCGATTTGAACTACCTGCTCGAAAACGTGCTCGATCCTAACGCGGTCATCGGCAAGGCCTACCAGCTCAATTTGTTCACCATGAAGGACGGCCGTGTGATGAGCGGCGTCATCAAAGACGAGAACCCCGCCGCGGTGAAGATCGCCATGATGGGCGGCGTGGAGTTCACGCTGCCGCAGGCGGACATCGCCAAGCGCGAGGTCTCGAAGCTCAGCACGATGCCGGAGGGGCTGTTTGATGCTTTGCAGCCGGAGATGGTGGTGGATTTGGTGAAGTATTTGCAGAGCGGTTCTGTAGTCCCGCCTTCAGGCGGCTCAGGAAGACCGGCTAAAGCCGGGACTACAATACCCGGCGCCCTCGAAGGCGAATCGATGAAGGTGCTCGAAATCACCGGCGGCAAAACCGGTCGGCAAGGCATGGGCGGCTTCGGCGGCGAGTGGAGCGGCGGTGCGCAGCTCTGGTGGACCGGCGGCAAACCGGATCAAAAGCTCACGCTGGCCATTCCCGTGAAGGAAGCGGGCAAGTACACGCTCTACGGCGCTCTCACGATGGCGCGCGACTACGGCGTGGTCAGCATCGCTCTCGATGGGAAGCCGGTGACGTCCTCCTTCGATGGCTACAACGGCCCCAAGGTCATCCACACCGGCGAAAAGGAGTGGGGCACGCATGAATTGAGCGCTGGAGAGCACAAGCTGACCTTCACCCTCGCACCGCCGAATCCGGATGCAGTACCGTCGAACATGGTCGGCCTGGATTATGTGAGGCTGGAGAAGAAGTGACTCATGAAACTGCCGGGTGCCCCAGATGCGATCGTCGAGATCGAAAAGCTCAGCGATTACTCGTTCAGCCCGGATCACCCGGTGGGAAAACACAAGGCGAGAGTGTTTGAGGCATCGTTGGGATTGCGCCGACAGCATGCGGTGGAAATGCAAAACCGGCTGCTCGACGCGGCGCGAACGTATGATTGCACCGCCACCAAGAACACGACGCACGGGCAGCATTACGAGATGGACTTCATGCTCACTCATCAAGGCAGGTCTGCGCTGGTGCGTGCTGTCTGGATCATCCGCCACGGTGAAAAATCACCTCGTTTGGTGACTTTCCATGTGTTATAAGCTCTGCGTTGTCCTTATGGAAACACGCCCCATCCATCAACTCGATACCGTGGCACTGCTGCATGCCGTGCCCGAGGAACATCTCGCCGTCGGACAGGTCGGCGCAGTGGTGGAGGTCTATTCGCCAGATGAATTTGAGGTCGAGTTTGTGGATCTTCACGGCAAAACCTTGGGCTTGCGCACATGTCGCCGGAACGAACTGCTTCTGTTGCAGCACGAGGCACTCGCGGCGGCATAAAGCTCGGATCAGTCCTGCACCAGCGCTTCATCAAAGCGTGCGATCAGCTCCTGCGTGTCCTCCAAACCGGCGGACACGCGGATGAGCCAGCGGCTGACGCCGACGCTTTCGACCCAGTCGAGTTCTTCGTAATGTGCGAGGAGCGTGTAGGGGCACACGAGCGTGAAGTTGGTGCCGAGGCTGGGGCCTTTGCAGACACGCAGGGCGTCGTAGAACTTTGCGCTCGTTTGCTCGGGGTTCTTGAGCGTGAAAGAGAACAGGCAGCCGTGGCCGCCATTCTCGCGGCGGATGAATTCGTAACCGCGTCCGCCTTCCGTCGCCGCATGCCACACTCGATCCACCTTTGGATGCGTGCGCAGGTGATCGGCGAGTGCTTTGGCATTGCGACTCATGGTGACAGCACGCTGCACGAAGTCGCGGCTGTTGAGTTCGAGGGCCACGGCATCGCCACGCCAGAGTTCGTGATCGGCGTGCGCGGTCAAGAAGGCGGAGAAGGCGGCGTGATGCGGTGATTTTCGATTCAAGACGACGCTGCCGGCCAGAACATCGCCCGCACCGGAAAAACTCTTCGTCAGACTGGTTGTGACGACATCAGCAGCTCGATGCGCATCGGCATGGGCGACGGTGGAGATCGTGTCATCGACGATGATCGGCACGCCGGGCTGCGCGGCGGCACGAATGGCCAGCAAACGCTCGAAATCGACGCAGCGGAGCAGGGGATTGCTCGGCGCTTCGCAGAAGAGGCCGGCCAGCGGCTCGTTTTGCAGCAGTGTGCGCAGATCGTCATACTCGCTGTCTTTGATGAGCGGCAGGAAGTGTGCACCGCTGCCGAAGAACTGCTGCAGCTTCAACACATCGACATACGGGAAGTCGAGCTGCGTGGTTTTGCGGCCGGGGAAGAGATGCGTGAGCATGCGATGCACAGCAAAATTCGCCGCCATGCCGGACGGGAAGAGAAACACGTCCTCTGGCTGCTGTCCGGCCAGTTGGGCGATGCGTTCGCGGATGATGCAGTTCGCTGCTTTTCCTTCTTCTGCCGTTGCTTCGCTTTGGTGCTCGCCCAAGGCATCGCAGGCCTGCCGTGTGCTGACGCATTCGCCGCAGAAGCGCCAGAACTTGCGGGCCTTCACGTAGCTATCGGCGGGAAACACGGCGACGCCGAGTTGGTGCGCTGTCCATTCAACCGCACGGCCGGTTTCGATGAACTGCACGCAGCGTTCCGCGTGAATGACACGCGGAAAGACGAGGCAGCGTTCGCCAGCGGCAGCGAATTCCTTTTCGGCAGCGGCGAACAAGCGCGTGATGGCCGGCGGACAGCAGAAGCGTGGATAGCCGGATTTGAACTTCGAAACGATCTCTTGATCGCCTTCCTCATAGCCGATCACATGTTTCCACAGTGGTAGGCACACCGACACGCCGAGTTCGTGATCAGGGATCGCCTTGCCGAGGTCCTCGGCGTTGCAGAGAGGGTGTTTGAAGAGGTCGGTCATTAAAACTTCGATCTTGAACCGCTGATTTGACGCTGATCAGACGCAAATAAAGAAATTCATTCATCAGCGTCACATTAGCGTCTGATCAGCGGATTAACTGAACTCACTTCGCCGCCAGCGCCCGTTCAATGTCCGCCCACAAGTCTTCGACGTGCTCAATACCGACAGAGAAGCGCACGAGACCGTCGGTGACGCCGGCGGCTTCGCGGGTTTCTTTGGGAATGGAGGCGTGGGTCATGCTGGCGGGATGGGCGACGAGGCTTTCGATGCCGCCGAGGCTTTCGGCCTGGGTGAAGAGGCGCAAACGGCGGATGAAGGCGAGGGTGTCGCCGTAGCTGAGGCCGAAGTCGGCGAGGAGCATGCCGCCACCGGCCTTCATCTGCTTTTTGGCGAGCTTGTACTGCGGATGGCTGGGCAGGAAGGGGTAGTTCACGCTGCGGACACGTTTGCGGCCTTTGCGGGCCTTGAGTTCTTCCAGCCGCTTCGCGAGTTCGAGGGCGTTGGAGCAGTGGCGCTCCATGCGCACGGCCTCGGTCTTCGCACCGCGCGAGGTGAGCCAGGCGTCGAAGGGACTGGGCTGCAAGCCGATGGCCTTCTGCGCGAAGATCATTTTTTCCTGCCACTCGTCGGAATTCGAGCAAACCGCACCGCCGAGGCTGTCGCTGTGGCCGTTGGTGTATTTCGTGGTGCTGAGCAGCGAGAGGTCGGCACCGAGATCGAGCGGCTGCTGGAGCAGGCTGGAGGCGAAGGTATTGTCCACGGCGACGATGCTGCCGGCGCGATGAGCGACATCGCTGATGGCTTTGATGTCGAGAATCTTCAGCAGCGGGTTCGTCGGCGATTCGAGCCAGACGAGCGCGGGCTTGAGCTGCGTGATGAGCGCGTAGTTTTCAGGATTGGTGAGGTTGGCGTATTTGATGGTGACGCCGAAACGACGCAGCACTTTTTCAAAGATGCGGTAGGTGCAGCCGTAGATCTGCTGCTCGGAGAGGATCACATCCCCCGCTTTGAGCGAGAACAGGATGGCGGAGATGGCGCTGAGGCCGCTGGCGAAGATGGTGCAGTGCTTCGCGTTTTCCAGGCTGGCGAGCGTGCCTTGCAGGTTGCGGAAGTTTGGATTGCCGGAGCGGGTGTAGTCAAAACCGGTCGGATTGCCGGTCTCGAACGTCGAAGTCATGTAGATCGGCGGAATGACCGCGCCGGTCTCGCTGCGGTAGTCCTGTCCGACATGAATCGCGCGCGTTTCAAAGCGTGCGTCGGCGGGAAGGGTCGGGTCTTCTTTCATGTGCGATGGATGCCGCAGCAGATTTGGCTTTGCAAGGCCGCTGCGCTCATGCTTTATGGATCAAATCCGCTCTTTCATGGCCGACTCCACTTCTCCTCGTAAATTCCGTCGTGTTCTGCTCAAACTCAGCGGCGAGGCTTTGAGACAACCGGGCAGCACGGACAACATCAGCCCGCCGATCGTCGAAGACATGGCGGGCCAGATCAAGGCGGCGCACCAGACCGGTCTGGAGATCGCGCTGGTGGTGGGTGGTGGCAATTTCTGGCGCGGTGTGACCGCGAGCAACAAAGGCATGGAGCGCGCCACGGCGGACTACATGGGCATGTTGGCCACGGTGATGAATTCGCTGGCCCTGCAAAGCATGCTGGAGGCGATGGACGTGCCGACTCGCGTGCAGAGCGCCATCAAGATGGACAACGTGGCCGAGCCCTTCGTCCGCCGCAAAGCGATGCGTCACCTCGAGCTGGGCCGCGTGGTGATCTTCGCCGCCGGCACAGGGAATCCGTTCTTCTCCACCGACACCACGGCCGCGCTGCGTGCCAGTGAGATCAACGCCGAGATCGTGCTCAAGGCCACCAAGGTCGATGGCATCTACGATTCCGATCCGAACAAGAATCCGAACGCGGTGAAGTTTGACCGCATCAGCTTTCACGAGTGCCTCACACGCCAGCTCAAGGTGATGGACTCCACCGCCTTCTCCCTCTGCATGGAGAACAACATGCCCATCGGCGTCTTCAGCATGAACGAGCCGGACAACATCCGCCGCGCCCTCACCGGTGAGTACATCGGCACGATGGTCGATGCCAAGGGCTGATGGCCGACTTAAATCTGCGATCTGAAATTTCAAATCCCACGACTATGGACCCTGAAATGACCATGATGGAGGCCGATGAGGCCATGACGAAGGCCGTCGAGCACGCCATCCACGAGTTCGCCAGCGTGCGCACCGGAAAGGCCAACCCCACGCTCGTCGAAAACATGGATGTGCATGTCATGAGCTACGGCAGCCACATGAAGCTGAAGCAGCTCGCCATGATCACCACGCCCGATGCGCGGTTGATCCGCATCGAGCCATTTGATCCGGGCACTTTGCAGGACATTGACCGTGCGATCCGCGAGTCACGTCTCGGCTTGAACGGCAGCATCGAGGGCAAGGTGATCCGACTGCCAATCCCGGCCCTGTCCCAGGAGCGCCGCGAGCAGATGGTGAAGATGTGCAAGACCCTCGGCGAGGAAGCCCGTGTCCGGGTGCGCTCTGCCCGCCGCGAGGCTCTGGAGGCCTTGAAGAAAGGCGAGAAAGACGGCAAAATCACCGAAGATGACCTCCACCGCCTGGAAAAGGACGTCCAAACGATGACCGACAAGAAAATCGCCGAGATCGACCAGCATGTGGCGTCGAAGGAGAAGGAGATCCTGACGGTCTGAGCCAAGACAGTCACAAGTTTTAAGTTTCGGGTTTCAAGTTCACCTCGACATGACACCAGCTTCAAACTTGAAACCTTGAACCTGAAACTCAGACAACGTGTTCCCCGCCCGCGACTACCTCGACCTCACGCACACGAAGCATGGCATCCTGTTTCCGGATGACTCGCCTGTGTGGACGGCGCTGGTGCGGATCGAACAGTACCTGGAGTTTCGTTTGCAGCGTGAAATCCGCGCGCAGGTGCCGCCGGGCGCGTTCATCGGCGAGGATGTGTTCATTGATGAAGGCACCACACTGGAACCGGGCGCTGTGATCAAAGGCCCGGCCTGGATCGGGCGGAACTGCCAGATCCGCGCGGGCTGCTACATCCGCGAAAATGTGATCATCGGAGACGGCTGCGTGCTTGGGAACTCGTGCGAGTTCAAGAACTGCGTGGTCTTCGACGGCTGCGAAATCCCGCACTACAACTACGTCGGCGACTCCATTCTCGGCCATAAGGCGCATCTCGGCGCGGGCGTGATCCTTTCCAATGTGCGCCTGGACCGGCTGGAGGTGCATGTGAAGACAGAGACCGACTCCATGCCCACCGGCCTGCGGAAGTTCGGCGCGATCATCGGTGATTATGCGGAGATCGGCTGCAACAGCGTGCTCAGCCCCGGCAGCATCATCGGACGGCGCAGCATCGTGTATCCGCTGACGCATTTTAGCGGCGTGCTGGACGCGGATTTGATGCTGAAGACGCGGCAGACGCAGCAGCTCGTGAAGCGGCGGCGCTGAGGCAGGATCTTTCCCGCAAAGAGTTTTGAATCAGGCGCGCCAGCATGGCGTCACAATGACACCACGCCTTATGAAGACACGTCTTCGCTCCCTTCTCGCCCTCGCGGCGCTGCTCTCATCCGTCAGTTGTGAGAAGCCTGTCGCTCCACCAGCATCGGTGGCCCCGGACCCGGAGGAGATGGTAAAAACACAGGCGGAGCTGGCCGCGGCACGCGATGCGCTGCAACGTCAGGCGCTGGAGATCGAGACCCGCAGTGCATTGATGGAAAAGCAGCTCGCGGAGATGGAAAAGACGGTGAAGCAGCAGGAAAATGCCGCGCTGCGCGGCTCGCTCGATGCCTTGAGAAAGCAGAACGACGATCTGCGCGCGCAAGCGGACACGGCGCGGCGGCAGAGCAGCGTGATCGCGCAAAAAATCGCGCCTCTGCCCCGGCTGAACTCCGCGCCTGTGGCTTCGACCCCGCCTGACTACTCGCTGTTTTACGACCGCCTCACGCCCTATGGCCGCTGGTTCGACGTGAGCGGTTACGGCTACTGCTGGCGGCCCACGATCACGCCGCCGCGCTGGCGGCCGTATGTCGATGGCTGCTGGGTGTGGTCGTCGCTGGGCTGGACATGGCAGTCAAATGAGCCGTTTGGCTGGGCCACGTATCACTATGGCCGCTGGGTGAATCTCTCGCGTTACGGCTGGGTGTGGGTACCAGGCCATGAGTGGGCACCTGCGTGGGTTTCGTGGCGCCAGAGCCGCGACTACGTCGGCTGGGCGCCGCTGCCTCCGGATCGTGGCCCGTGCAACGGCGTTTATCGCGACTGCGATGCACACTACAACCTCGGTCCGTCGAGCTACACCTTCATCACCACGAATCACTTCACACAGCCGAGCTACACCACCGTTTGCGCGCCTGTGACGCGCAACACCACGATTTTTCAAACTAGCGTGAACGTCACCCAGATCGTGCGCTGCGACGACCAACCGCGCCGGAACGTCTTCAAGCACCATGGCGGCCCGCCGCGCACGCAGATGGAGCAGGCTTGTGCGCGACAGGTCCCGCAGGTGCAGGTACAAACAGCTTCCGTGGACCAGCTTCCGCAGCCACGGCCCGGGCATCATCGCGAGGAGGCCTTGTCGCAACCAGTCATCGTCGATCTGCCCGCTGCAAAGGCCGGCGTGCCGCCAGTCCGCCCGCAGATCACCGACCGCATCGACAAACCGAAGCGTGTCGATGCCTTTGAAGGCGTGCCGCAGCAGGTGGCGCGCGAGATTCGCGAAACCATCGCCGAGGACAAGGTGGCGGCCGCTGTTCAGCAGCCTTTGCCGCCCGTCGTTAGCAGCCCGACGCCCGGCCCTATAGCCGAAGTCGTCACGAGGGAGACTGTCCGCCCCGCGATTGCCGTGGACGAGAAAGCCACGATGACAACCATTCAAACAGCCGCCACGGAGACTCCGGCGGAAACAAAGCCCGAACAGCTGCCTAACGTGACGCCAGTTGTTGCAGCGACTCCAGAACAGCCACAAACAACCGCGCCTAGGTTGTTGATGCCTGTTCAGCCTGCTACGGTCATCGCCACCGAAGCACCGGCGGTGGTGAACAGCCCGGTTCCGCTCGTTTCGGCCGAAACAAGCGCCCAGCCCGCGTCAGTAGTCGAAAAAATGACCGCTGCGCCCCCGGCGGTGGAACCGCAGGCTGCAGAAGCAGAGAAAGCACGTTTGCAGGCCGCCACCGAACAGAATCAACGCGAACAAGCCGAGGCTGCGGCCATGCAGCAAAAACAGCAGGACGAGCTGGCCGCCCAACAACGTGCTGCCGCGGAGAAAATGACCGCCGAGCAAGCCCAGGCGGCCGCAGAGGCTGAACGCGTCCGCCAGCAGGCCGAGGCTGCCGCGATGCAGCAGAAGCAACAAGACGAACTGGCCGCGCAGCAACTGTCTGCGGCCGAAAAGATGGCCTTGGAGCAGGCGCATGCCGTCGAGGCGGAACGGGCACGCCAGCAAGCTGAGGCTGCGGCCATGCAGCAGCGCCAGCAGGAGGAACAAATGGCCCAGCAGCGTGCCCTTGCGGAAAAAATGGCCGCTGAGCAAGCCCAGGCCGCCGCTGAGGCCGAACGCGCACGCCAGCAGGCCGAGGCTGCCGCCATGCAACGCCAGCAGGAGGAAGCCGAACGGCGCGCTCAAGAAACGGCCCGGCGTGAGGCGGAGGAGCAAATGCGCCGCGCGCAGGAAATGGCCCGCCAGCAGGCCGAGGAGGCCGCTCGTCGTGCGCAGGAGGAACAAATCCGTCAGCAGCAGGAAATGGCGCAGCGTCGTGCCGAGGAGCAGATGCGTGCCCAGCAGGAGGCCGCCCAACGTGCCGCGCAGGAGATGGCCCAGCGTCAGGCTGAAGAGCAGGCACGCCGCGCCGCCGAAGAACAAATGCGTCGAGCCCAAGAGGAGGCACAGCGTGCCGCCCAGGAAGCAGCGCAGCGGGCGGCGGAGGAAGCCCGTCGTCAGGCTGAGGAGGCGGCGCGTCGTGCGGCAGAGGAAGCTGCGCGCAATCAACCCCAGCCGCAGAATCCTGGGTCATGAGCTTGGATCACACCCGCAGCATGTCCTTTACCACCTGCCAGTAGAGAAAAAGACAGCCGCGCCAGGAGTAGCGGAATTCACCGTTGCCGGTGGGCTCGATGACGCCGGCGGTGATGTTGTGGTCGATCTGAGCGCTCATGTCCCGCTCGATGTAGGCGTGGAGGTATTCGGTGTCCTGGAGGGCGAGCTCCTCGGTGGTGATGCCCTGGCTGCGGAGGAAGTCCTCATGGCGTTCCAGCAAATCCTCGAACGAAGCGGCATGGGTGTAGCGGTTGAGCTGCTGCTTGGGCGAATGCTTCATCGTGGCGGCGAAGGGATAGTTCGTCGTCGTGCAGGTGATGCCGTCCTTCGTGCGTGAAGTGAGGCTGACGTAGGAAAAGCCGAAGTCGCCCTGCTGGGCGAGCGCCACGGAGGCCTGGATGCGTTTCTCAGCGTGATAAAACAGACGCATGAAGTGGTCTGTCTGGCTCCACTGCCAGCCGGTGTCGCCCACCTCGGTGAATCCGGCATCCTCGGCTTCGCCGCTCAGATCGCCGAGCTCGGGAAAAACCTCACGTGAGGGAGGGAAGCGGTGCTTGATCTCGCTTTTGATGGGAAAACGCAGCCGGCGCACACGGAAGATGATCTCCAGCCACGGCAGCATGAACCAGAAGCTCACGCAGACGAGCCCGCCGAGGTGCTGGCCGCCGGTGAGAAAGTAGCCCGCGAGATACGAGGCCCCGAGCAGGGCGAACCAGCCCAGCTTCTGAATGAAACGATGGTCAAAGCTGCGGCACGCGACGGCAAAGACGACGGCCGACGCGACATAAAGGATCTGCTGGAGCGTGTTTTCCATGAGGCCGCAGGGTTGGATGCGGCGTGAAGGCTAAAGGAAAACCGCCGGTAAATCAACCCGGCATGCAGACACACAAGCGAGCCTGAAAACAAAAAGCCGGACGCGTCTCCCGAAGCGCCCGGCTTTTGTCTAACACGAACCAACCGTCGTCAGAAATTGATCTGCGCCTGCAGACCCAGGAAGTGGAAGTTCACATCGCGATAACGCGGAAGGGTTGCGGCACCGCCTGGATTGTCCGTCGAGTTCGTGCGCGTACCTGTGGCATACATCAGTGTGATCTCGAACTCGGGGTAGGGGATGTACTCGATTCCAAGAGCCAGCTCACTCGAGCGGTAACGGGGAGCATTGTTGGCAAACTTGCGGGCACCATCGAAGGTCTGCCAGCGGATGAAGGGCAGCAACTCCGATTGATTCGGGAAAACGTGACGATAGACGGCCTGCACATAGCCGCCACTCAGGCTCTCGCTGTTGATCGAACGCATATCTTGGCTCAGAGTCGGCTCGTTCCCCCAAGTCCACTCTGCCTCGAGGCCGAATGGCTGCGGATAGAGGATGGCATTGACGGCAAGACGCTCGTCACGCAGGCCACGTGTATCAAATGTGGGAGTGACTGAGCCTACACCAGTCCCGATCAGGGTGGCATTCGGGTTGTAGCGACCGCTGAAGTAACTCGCCCCCACTTCCATGATCTGATCCCCAATGGAGAAAGGCCAGGCTGCGCGCGCGATGTAATGAACGTCTCCATTACGGTCGTTTTGGTTGATACCCTGGCCCCCGTAAACGCCGAAGTTCAGGACACCGTAGTCTCCAGAACCGCGCAAGCCCATTTTAACGAGGTCCTTGAACAGGTTCCGCTTCTCATAAGGAGCCCAGATGAAATAAGCGCCGTAATCGCGTTCGCCTTCGACGGCGGAATTCAGCGCATCAGGTCGCTCCAGCGCGTAACGGTTTTGGGATGATTGAAGGTTGGTAAAACCATAAGGAACCTTCGAGAGACCCAAGCGAACGCGGAACTCGCGGGCCGGATCCAAGGAGATATCACCGTAAATATCGCGGGCTTGCAGGGAGGTCGAACCAGTCTGGCTCGCATTGAAATCGGATTGCAAATAGAGGTAGAGATGATCCGTGACGTCGCCGCTGAGAATGAGGCGTGCCCGCCGGATGCCAATGGATGCAGTATCATTGGCGATGCTGCTGTCATTGAACTGATGGTAGCCAGGGAGATCATCGTCCCCAAGGATGCCGTAGAACCGGTTTTGCACATAGCCACGCACCTTGATCCGCTCGTACCATTTGTCTGAAAGCAGGGCGTCTAGGTCTGCCTTGCTCATCGTGGAGGGGCTGGTGTTGTCGCTGATCTTGGACATTTCCTCTTTCTGCTGCTGCACATTCTGCTGCAGGTTCGCAAGGGTGGCCTCGTCTCTTTCGAGGCGTTGTTCCAGAGCGGCGGATGAAGAGGAAGTTTGAGGCTTCAAAGAGCTCTCTTCGGCCTTCATCGTCTGCACCAACAGTTCGTACTCATCTGCGGTGATGGAGCCCTTCTGCTTCAGGATATAAAAGAGTTTCTCCATCGCCGGACTGGCGGTCAACGGCAACGTCGGAGGAAGGGCCACGGTAACCGCCGTGAGAAGGGCGAGCACGCGTGCGAGAGCGCTGTGTGGCTTGGTCTTGAACATGGAATGTGTCAGCTTGGTAAGATTATGTTTGCTTCCGTCACACAATTTGCGTGACGACACCCACCCTTAAACAAAAGGAAGCACTGGTGACGAGCGATCCAATGTGACACTTCCGTCACGAACTTTTGGGTGTTTTGGGAGGTGTTTATGTGACAATTTCTTCACAGAAGCCGTTTTGATTCCATCCCCGACTTGAACACCCTCGGCGTGCCGATTCCCGGCCGTTGTTAAAAAGATCAAACTGCCCACCCATCCATGAAATCCATTCTCTCCGTCCTTTGCCTCACCCTGGCCGCCACGCTGGCGGCCCAGGCCCAGTCCACCCTCCGTATCCGTGGATCGGACACCCTCGGCGCAAAGCTGATCCCCTCTCTTGCCGAGGCTTTCAAGAAGCAGGGCGGCAAGGTGAGCTTTGACATCGCCGCCGAAGGCTCCTCCACCGCCTTCACCAATCTCGCCGCAGGTACCGCCGAGATCGGCATGTCCTCCCGCAAGATCAAGCCGGACGAGCGTACCCTTTGCCGTAGCAAGGGCATCGCTATCAACGAAATCGAGATCGCCTGGGACATGATCACCGTTGTCGTGAACAAGAACAACCCCGTCGCCGACCTCAAAAAGAAGCAGATCATGCAAATCTTCGCGGGTGACATCAAGGACTGGAGCGAAGTCGGCGGCAACCCCGGCCCCATCTCGGTGTACACCCGCAACACGTCCTCCGGTACCTACAAGGACTTCATGACCATGGCCATGAAAGGCCGCGAATACGGCTCCAACAGCCAGAAAATGGCCGGCAACGAGCAGATCGTCTCCGAAGTCTCCTCCAACGCCAACGGTATCGGCTACATCGGGTATGCCTATGCCGGTGCCAAGGGCATCAAAATTGTCTCCATCGACGGCTCCTCTCCGAATCCCGCCGCCGTGAAAAGCTACGCCCTGGCCCGCCCCACCTTCCTTTACACCAGCGGTGAGCCCGCCGGCACCATCAAAGAGTTCATCGACTTCTGCCGCAGCCCTGCTGGTGACGCCATCATCACCAAGGGCGGCTTCGTCCCGCTTTCACAGATGAAATAATCGTTGGTTGACCCCTCTCCAAATCCGGCGAAGGAGAATCTGCTTCTCCTCGCCGGATTCTTCTTTGAAGGCCAGGAAACACACCTGCATGGACAGTCCCGATTCAGCCCGTAGGCCACCGTTGCGAAGCCTGATCGTCAGGAACCGCAAGCGCACCGTCTTGGGGATGGATCCACAACAGGTCATCAAATATTTCTTTGGCTCGAACGCCAGCACCGCCGTCATCGTGCTCGTGCTCATCATGGTCTTTCTTCTGCGGGAGGGCATCGACTTTCTGCCGACCTACCGTCACGAGCTGGAAACCTACCGTCAGGCCGGCCTTGAGCTCTGCGACATCGCTGACCGGCCTCTGAAGGCGCAGCAGGAGCTCACCAGCATCCTGCGACGAGCCAAGGCCGCCGCCGGCGATGCGGCTGTCAAAGAAGCGCTCGGAGATGCCGAGGACACCTTTGACACCGCCATCGAGCCCGCCACTGAAGTGCTCGACGAGCTCAAAGAGCATGCCCAGGAGACCAAGGAGCTTGCCGTCGAATTCCACACGCTCGAATCTAGCCGCCAGCAGCTCCTCGCGGGGGCCGCCAAGGCCAAAGACCCTGCCGAGAAGGCCGATCTGCTCAAAGAAGCCGAGGCTTCGAAGGTCGATCCTGTGAATTTTGGCGAACGCATCGCGCCGTTGCTCGAACGCCGCGAGGAACTCGTCACGAAGCTGAATGAGTACGTCATCGCGCTTGAGACAGCCGCCGCCACGCTGCCGAATGACAACCAGTTCGTCGAGGAGGTTCGCGCCGCAGTGCCGCGGCACGGCAAAGACATCAAAACCGCCGCGGAAAATCTCAAGGCGTGGCAGTGGGAAAAACCCGTCTCCATGTTCAGAGTCATCGGCGCGTTCTTTTTCGGCAGACAGTGGATCACGAACAGCTCATGGCAGGACTTTTACGGTTTTGTGCCATTGCTCACCGGCTCCGTCGTCATCGCGCTCATCGCCATTTTGCTCGCCACTCCGATCAGTGTCACCGCGGCCATCTACACGAATCAATTCGCCTCCGATCGCGAAAAGGAAATGATCAAGCCCGTGATCGAGTTCATCCAGGCCATTCCATCCGTCGTGCTCGGCTTCATCGGCATCTCGCTCGTCGGCAATTTGATTAAGGACGTGAGCGAATGGGGCATTCTGCAATGGGTGCCCGGCTTTCCGATCCAGGAGCGCCTCAACATGTTCAACGCCGGCTGCCTGCTCGCTTTCATGGCCGTGCCGACGATGTTCAGCCTCTCCGAGGACGCGCTGAACAACGTCCCTCGCGCCTACATCGATGCTTCCGATGCTTTGGGTGCCACGAAGCTGCAAACCGTCTTCCGCGTCATCGTTCCCGCGGGCATCTCCGGCATTCTCTCCGCGATTCTCCTCGGTTTGGGACGCGTGATCGGTGAAACGATGGTCGTGCTGCTCGTCGCGGGCAACCGCATCGCCATTCCCGACTTCAGCGCCGGCCCCGGGGTCATCTTCCAGCCTGCGCACACGTTGACGGGCATCATCGCCCAGGAGCTTGGTGAGGTCTCACGCGGCAGCTCGCACTGGCAGGCGCTCTTCATGGTCGGCATCGTTCTTTTTGCCATCTCCCTTCTCGTCAACTGGTGCGCGCGGACCGTCGCGCGACGCTTTGAATCTCACAAGGCATGATTCCCGCCTCCAACGCCGAAAATCCCTTCGCCGGAGACAACTCCGGCATCCAGAAGCGCGAGACGATCGCGCGCTGGGCCTTGCGCGTGGGCAGCTATGTCGTCGTGCTGACCACCGCGGCCATCATGCTGCACATCTTCGCCAAAGGAGCGCCCGTCGCGTTCCAGTCGAAGTGGCCGTTTGTGAACACGAAGTTCCTCACCGAACTGCCCGCCACGCTGCACGTCATCGAAGGCAGGCAGGGACAGCACATCGAAACCGACGTGAATGGCGCCGACGCGGCCAAAAAACAGCTTGGCGAGAACTTCACCTCCGAAAAAACCATCTCCTACTCCGGCGGCGGCATTCTCGGACCGATCGTCGGCACCGCGCTGCTCGTGATTGTCAGCGTGAGCGTCGCTCTCTTCCTCGGCGTGTCCTGTGCCATCTATTTGAGCGAATACGCGAAGAAGGGGAAGTTCCTCGAAACCGTCCGGCTTGCCATTTTGAACCTCGCGGGCGTTCCTTCCGTCGTGTTCGGCCTGTTCGGTCTCGGCGCGTTCGTTTTGACCGCGCCGAAGTTTGTCGATGTGCCCGCGGAGCGCTCCGTGTTCGCCATTCCGCTCGGCTTCACCACGCTGAGCTTCGAAGGCTGGGACACCTGCGTGCTCTCCGGCGGCTTCACGCTCGCCTTCGTCATCCTGCCTGTCATCATCACCGCCAGCGAGCAGTGCCTGCAGGCCGTGCCGCAGGGTTTCCGCGAGACGAGCATGGCGCTCGGCGCCACGCGCTGGCAGACGATCCGCTACAGTGTGCTGCCCTTCGCCACTCCGGGCATTCTGACCTCAAGCATCCTCGGCATCGCCCGTGCTGCTGGCGAGACAGCGCCGATCATGTTCACAGCCGCGCTCGCTTTCAAAGACAAGCTGCCCTGGCAGAAGGATTTGCCGCCGCTGCCTGCGGACGCGTCGATCTTCGCGCACTGGGAGCAGAGCGTTTCCCGCTTCCTCGGCATCTTCACCGAGTCCGTGCAGGCGCTGCCGTATCACATCTACACCCTCGCCGCGAAAATCCCGCAGAACGAGTACGCCGAGCGCGCGCAATACGGCTCCGTCTTCGTCTTCCTCGTCCTGGTCGCGTCGCTGGCCGCCGCGTCGATCTGGCTGCGTATTCACCTTCGCAAGAAATACAAATGGTGACCTCTGCCTCCAAACAGCCGGTCGTCCAGGTGCGCGGCATGGATTTCTGCTACGGTGCCAGCACGGCGCTGCATGACATCAGCCTTGAGGTCGAATACCACCGTGTCACCGCGCTCATCGGCCCCTCTGGTTGCGGCAAGAGCACGCTTCTGCGCTGCATCAACCGCATGAACGACCGCGTGCCCAGCGCCCGCGTCACGAAGGGCGAGGTGTTGGTGAAGGGCAAAAACATCCATGACGCCGATGTCGATCTCACCCAGCTCCGCAAGCAGGTGGGCATGGTTTTCCAAAAATCGAATCCATTCCCGAAGAGCATCTATGAAAACGTCGCCTACGGCCTGCGCATCCACGGCGAGAAGCGCAAAAACGTGATCGACGAGGCTGTGGAGCGCTCATTGACCCAGGCCGCGCTCTGGGACGAGCTCAAGGACCGGCTCAACGCCAACGCGCTCGCGCTCTCCGGCGGCCAGCAGCAGCGTTTGTGCATCGCGCGCGCCATCGCCACGCTGCCGGATGTGCTCTTGATGGACGAACCCTGTTCCGCGCTCGACCCGATCTCGACATTGAAGATCGAGGAGCTCATGCACCAGCTCGCGCAGAACTACACCATCGTCATCGTCACCCACAACATGCAGCAGGCCGTGCGTGTCTCTGACTTCACCGCCTTCCTCCACCTCGGCACGCTCGTCGAATTCGCCCCCACCGAGGAGCTCTTCACCAATCCCCGCGAAAAGCTGACGGAGTCGTATCTCCGCGGCACCTTCAGTTGAATTTCATGGCCGCCGCAATGCCAGCTTCCGTCTCTGAAGAACCGCTCATTCGAGTGGAGAAGTTCAATTATGCCTATGGCAACCACCAGGTGCTGTTCGATGTCGATTTGAACATGCGGAGCAAGGACGTCACCGCTCTCATCGGCCCGTCCGGGTGCGGCAAAAGCACGCTGCTGCGCGCCATCAACCGCATCAACGACCTTGTCGATTCCGCACGCGTCGTCAGCGGCGGCATCAAGATCGACGGCGTCGATTTGTACGCGCCGGAGGTCGATGTCATCAGCCTGCGCCGCAACGTGGGGATGGTCTTCCAGAAGTACAATCCCTTCCCGCGCTCCATCTTTGAAAACGCCGTCTATGGCCTGCGTGTCGCCGGCATCAAGGACCGCCACGACCTCGATGAGGCCGCCGAGCGCAGTCTCAAAGCCGCCGCGCTATGGGATGAGGTGAAGGACCGGCTGCACGAGATGGCCACCGGCCTCTCCGGCGGCCAGCAGCAGCGTCTGTGCATCGCACGCGCCATCGCCCTGCAGCCGCGCATCCTGCTCATGGACGAACCCTGCGCCGCGCTCGACCCCATCGCCACCGCGCGCATCGAGGAGCTCATCCTTCAATTGCGCGACCAGTACACCTTCGTCATCGTCACGCACAACATGGAGCAGGCGAAGCGCATCGCAGACCGCACTGCCTTCTTTTACAAAGGCAGGCTCGTCGAGGAAGACGACACGATGACCATCTTCAACAACCCGAATGATCCGCTGACCGAGTCCTACATCACTGGACGGCTGGCGTGACGGCCTCGGGGTTGCAATGCAACTCTCATGTCGCATGGTGAGGCAATGAAACTATGTCCGATTGTGTTTCTTGTCCTCGCCGGTGCTGCGCAAGCCGGCGTGGAGGTGGACGTCGAAAAATTCGGTGAAGGTCTCGGCGGCTGGAAAAAGGAGGGCGGCAAGGCGGCTGAATACAAATTCTCCGAAAGCAACTACCGCACCTACAAGCCCGAGATCACCAGCGCTCCCGACGGCGGCATTTTCATCTCGGTGCGCGTCGATCACATGCGCGGCATGTTCTCCGCTGACGACCACGCCAGCCTGGAGATGAGCTTCGGCCCGGATGGCGAGATGCTTTCCGCCCAGGCCTACATCTCCATCCAGGACCGCCGCATCAGCAGCGACATGTTTCGCAGCGGCGGCCGGTCCGCGGCCAACGCGGTGGGCTCCGTCGTCAACGGCACCGCCGAGCGTGCCGCAAAGCTCGGCAGCGAGGTATTTGCCAGTCTCGCCTCGAAGGTCCTGCGTGAAAACGTCACCGAGCCGGGGCGCGTCTCTTTTCCCGCCGCGCTGCGCCACAATTACAACATGCTCTACCCATGCGTCCGCGTCGTGAAAGACCCGCCCAAGGCGCTGCCGGTCGAGGATGATCCCAAAAAGGCCGCCGCAGTGCCAACGCCGCCCGCCGCCCCAGATCCCGCGAAAAAACCGCCTGGAGGCATGATCGAGGTGCGCACTTTTGGCGAGCCGGTGACGGGGGAGCCGAAAAAGGAGCCAGAACCGGCCAAACCATGAGCCGCAGGCAGTTGCTCATCGACGTCGGCAATGGCCGCACGAAATTTGGCCTCGCCACCAGCGAAGCGATTGTCGATCACCGCGAGCATCCCACGCGCGAAATCTCGCCGGATGCCATCCGGGACATTCTTCATGGCTGGGCCTTTGAAAACGCAGTGCTTTGCAGCGTTGTGCCAAAGGCGGTGCCCGCTTTCCAGGATGTGCTCGGAGCCCAGCTCCTCGTCTTGCGCCATGACACGCCCATGGGCATCGGCATTCGTTATCCGAAGCCGGAAAGCATCGGCACGGACCGCCTCGCGAACGCCGTCGCTCTCGCGCACATGCACGGGGCGCCCGGCATCGTCATCGACTTCGGCACAGCCGTGACTTTCGACATCCTCAGCCCAGACAGGCACTACATCGGCGGCGTCATCGCCCCCGGGCTGCGTTTGATGACGGATTACCTGCACGAGCGCACCGCGTTGCTGCCGCGCGTCGATTTGCGCGAGCCCGCCAGCGCCATCGGCCAGTCCACCGAGGCCGCCATCCTCGCCGGAGCCGCCATCGGCTACCGTGGCATGGTGAAAGGCATCTTGGAGGCGCTGAAGAAGGAGCTCAATGCGTCTGACGCCCACATCGTCGCCACCGGCGGTGATGCCGAATGGATCATCGCCGGGATGGGGGAAAGCATCACCGTGGACCCCGATTTGACCTTGCACGGCCTGCGTTTGGTGGGCAATCTCGCCGCCGCTTCGGGCGGAATGACGAACCCTGGATGACGAGTGATCTGGCATCATTCGACATTCGACATTCCGCATTCGTCATTTTCCCATCATGTCTGACTCTGCAAAAACCTCCATTGGCATCGACTTCGGCGGCACCTCCGTGAAACTCGGCGTCTGCCGTGGCGAGGAACTCCTCGTCACCGACGAGCCCATCCCCACCGCGAATTTCCACGGTCCGGCCGCGCTCATTGGCGAGATGGCCGCGCGCGTCGCGAAGCTGCAAAAGACCTACCCGGCCATCTGCGCCATCGGCGTCGGTGTTCCAGGTCTCGTCGATTTCGACCACGGTTTTGTGCATGAGCTGACAAATGTCCCCGGCTGGAAGCATGTGCCCCTCAAAACCATCCTCGGCGAAAAAACCGGCCTGCCGGTGCTCGTCGAAAACGACGCGAATGCGATGACCTACGCCGAGTTCCGTCACGGCGCCGCCCGCGGCCTGAAAAATGTCATCGGCCTCACCATGGGCACCGGCATCGGCGGCGGACTCGTGCTGGATGGCAAAATGTTCCGCGGCAGCGGCTTCGTCGCGGGCGAGATCGGCCAGATGAGCATTCATTTCGACGGCAAGCCCGGACACTATGGCAATCTCGGCGCATTGGAAAAATACACCGGCAACCAGCAGATCGCGGAGCACGCCGTACAGCGCTACGCCGAGGCCGGCATCGAAAAAGACGTTGCCGACTGCACGCCGAAGAAGATCGCTGACGCCGCGCAGGCCGGTGATGACATCGCGCGACAGATTTGGGGTGAGGTGGCCGACTGGCTCGGCACCGCGCTCTCCAGCATCGCCTGGCTGCTCAATCCCGACGCCTTCGTCATCGGCGGCGGCGTCGCACAAGCCGGTGATCTGATCTTCACACCGCTCAAAAACAAGGTGCAGAGCATGCTCAGCACCGTCGTGTGGGAGCGCTTGCAAATCCTGCCCGCCCGCTTCAGCAACGAGGCCGGCATCATCGGCAACGCGGCGCTGGCTGCGGATGCGGTTTGATCGGTAGGGCGGGCTGTCCCCAGCCCGCCGTCTGACGGCGCTTGCGGAGCAAACGCCTTGCCCGCCTCACTTCTTCTTCGGCTTCGGCTCCCAGTCCTGGGCCTTGATGATGCCCTCAAGGTCCGCCTTCGCGGCGAAATCGGCCGGGAGGAACTGCCACTGCGCCAGATAACGCAGCGCCTTCGTCACCTGCATGATCTCGCCTTTCTTCGACTCGATCTTGTCGGCGGGAACGGCTTTCATCGCGTTCGCAAAGTCGTTCACGGCACCGGTCGCAAATTCACGGGCCTCGGCGTTCTCCGCGTAGCACAGCGACTCGAACAGGCGCAGCATCTTCGCATGGCCTTCGAGCTTCGCGGCGTCCTCGCGGATGCCTTTGGCGATCTCGGCGCGCTTCGCTGCGGTCGCTTCCTCGCTCATGCGGCTGTATTCGCCGCCCTCAACGGCACGTTTCGGCAGCGGGCGATACCAGATGTTGCGGAAGCGGACGGGATTGCCGTGATCCTGGATCTTGAGCGGGCCTTTTTCAGGGAAGGCGCGCGGTTTGGAGCGCTTCATGTGCCCGCCGCCGCCTTCAAACGGCGTGTGATCCTGCGTCAGCACGCCGTTCACAAACACGGTGATGTAACCGGGGTCGATTTCCTTCCCGTCTTTGAAGACCGGCTTGCGAAACACAATGTCATAGACCTGCCACTCGCCCGGAGCACGCAGCGGATTCGCCGCCGGCGGATTGATGCCATAAATCGACGATGCGAAACCGTCGGCGTAAGTAGGGTTGTTGTAGTTGTCAAGCACCTGCACCTCGACCGCGCCCATCAGGAAGACACCACTGTTACCGCGGCCCTGGCTGTTGCCCTCCACCTTGCTCGGCGCGCTCCACTCGATGTGTAGCTGGCAGTCGCCAAACTCCTCCTTCGTGCGGATGTACCCGCTGCCCGGCACGCATTGCAGCGCGCCGTCTTTGACGACCCACTTCGTCGGCTCGCCGTTCTTGTCGGAAATCCATTTTTCGATCTCTTCCGGCTTGCCGCCGAAAAGAACGACGGCATCCGACGGCGGAGTGCCCGGCACTTCCTGCGAGCTGAACGTCCCAGGCTCCACACGCACCGGCTGCGGCCGGTTCATGTCATGAATGGCCCACGGATGCGTCTTGTCCGGCGGATCACCATAAAAGCCGCCCTCGGCGAGCGCGGCGGTGGTCAGAAGCGAAAAAACGAACGTGGGTAGGGCGGAGCGGTTCATGGCGGGCGAGGAATACGCAGGGTGAAGATGCAGGCAATCGGGATTCGTTCGGACCGGGGGTCATCGCACCCAGATCTCACGCTCACTGGCATCCATCTCCATTTCCCACGCTTTCAGCTTCGATTTAAGGTCTTCGAGGACTTCCAGGCGCTGGTAGCCGAGGTTCACTCGCTCGCCGATGTCGGCTTCGAGGTCAAAGAGGAGGTCCATGGTGTTGCCGTCGTTGATGTACTTCCATTTCCCGTGCCGGATGGCCTTCTGCTTGCGATTCGAGCGGTCGATGCGCCAGAAGAAGGTGCGGTCGATGGGTTTGGCATCGCTGGTGAGCAACGGAATGAGATCAATGCCGTCGAGCGGCTTTTCAGGCGGCGTTTGGGCTCCAGCGATCGCTGCGAAGGTCGCATGCAAGTCCATCGTGATGGCCATTTGCGAGGTCACTTTGCCTTTCGGCAGCTTTGCAGGCCAGCGCATGAGGCAGGGCACGCGGATGCCGCCTTCCCACACGGTCGCCTTGTGATGAAACAGCGGCAGATTGCGGCTGTAGCGCTCGCCGCCGTTGTCGCTGGAGAAAACGACGAGCGTGTTGTCGGCGAGGCTGTTTTTCTCGAGTTCGGCGAGGATCATGCCGACGCCATGGTCGATGCGCTCGACCATCGCCTTGTAAATCTCCCGGCTGCCGTGGTGCATGGTTTCCTTGGTCACCATCGGCGTGTCGGGCGCGTCCGGGGCTTCAAACGGAGCGTGGACGGCCAGATGCGGCACGTACATGAAGAACGGCGCGGTCTTGTGCTCGCGGATGAACCTCGCCGCGCGTTCGTTGATGAGGTCGGTGAGGTAGCCTTCGCGTTTCACGGGCTCCAGACCATCGCGCAGCGCGTAGGTGCCGTCGTAGTAGGTGTGCTTGTAATAGTCGCAGTGGCCGAGGAGTTCGCCGAAGTACTCGTCGAAGCCGCGCTTGACCGGATTGAACTCGTCCTTGAAGCCGAGGTGCCATTTCCCGAACGCACCGGTGGCGTAACCGGCCGCTTTGAATTTTTGCGCGAGCGTGATCTCGTTCAAAGGCAGGCCGAGCGCGTGAATGTCCTTCTCCGGCACCCATTCGCCGTTCACGCGGCGGAATTGCTCGACCTGATAACCGAACGCAAACTCCAGCCCGCAGCGCTGCTGCCAGCGTCCGGTCATGAAGCCGGTGCGCGTGGGCGTGCAGACGGGCGCGTTCGCGTAGAAGTCAGTGAACTTCACCCCTTCCGCCGCAAGACGGTCGATGTTCGGTGTGGCGATGTCCTTGCACCCCATGCAGCCGAGGTCGCCGTAGCCGAAGTCGTCGGCGAGGATGAAGACGATGTTGGGCTGTGCCGCGAATAACGACGAGCAGAGGGTGAAAAGAGAAAGAATCAGCGGGCGCATGGAATGCATGTGAACGCGATTTGCGACCTGCGCTTGCAGCTTGCGTCTTGCATGTCTGTGCAAAGACATGCCGGGCCCTTGCTTTCTCAAATCTCGCTGAGCACGCCGGTGTTCGCTCCAAACTTGTCCAGTTCGATGCCCGTTTGCTGGATCATGCGGACGAAGAGATTCGAGAGGAAGGTGTTGTTCTGCTTGTCGTGGACGATGTGGCCCGCGTGCTTGTAGCCGCCGCCGGCGAGGATGACGGGCAGGTTCATGTTGTCGTGGTTCGACGCGTTGCCGAGGTTGCTGGCGAAGAAGATGGATGAGCGGTCGAGCAGCGTGCTGTCGCCCTCGGTGCTGGCTTTGAGTTTGTCGAGGAACTCTCCGAAGACGCGCATCTCGGCGTCTTCGATGAGCGCGAGCTGTTCCAGCTTGCCGGGGTCCTGGCCATGATGCGAGGCATCGTGGTGGCCGATGTTCACGCCCTGGATCTCCGGCTTGTCCTGCGACCCGAGCCAGAGCGAGATGGCGCGGGTGCTGTCGGTTTGAAACGCGAGATGCACGAGGTCATACCACTGGCGGCTGCGCTCGACGAGCTGCGCGCTGCTCAGCTCCTGCGGCGGCTTCACGTCGAGCTTCGGCTTGGGCGTGAGCTGCCAGGTTTCATCCTGTTGCAGCTTCTGCTCGGCCTCGCGGATGGAGGAGACATACAAATCGAGCCGGTCACGGTCTTCGCTGCCGAGTTTGGCGTTCAGGCTGCCGAGTTGATCACGCACGTCGTCGAGAATGCTCTGTCCGTCCTTGATGCGGCGCATTTCACGGGCGGTTTCGTCCGCGGTGCCCTGGATGAAGAGCTGCTTGAAGACGCTGCTCACGCGCTGCTCCGCGGGAAGGCGCACGCCACGGCGGTTCCACGCCGCGCTGCCACCGCCGATCACGAGCGAGTTGAACCGCGTCTGCCCCGCGAGGTGCGACGCGACTTCTTGATCGAGAGAGATGCTGTTTTTGATGTCGTTTGGCCGGATGAAGTCGGGATGCACGCCGGTGAAGAGCCCGACCTCCGCGTAATGCCCCGCGCCGTAGCGATGCGAGAGGCCCGAGAAGACCGTGAAGTCCTCGCGGCGGCTTTGCAGGAACTTCAGGTAGCGGCTGGGCGTGTAGTTCTTGCCCGTGTCCGTCGGGAAGAAGTTCGGCGCATGCATGCCGAGCGGCCTGCCGACCAGCAGCACACGTTTCGGCGTCGAGGCGGCCTTTTTCGCCTCCGCGGCGCTCAAAGGCATCATCGCATCGAGAAACGGCAGCCCGATGGCAATGCCGGAGGAGCGCAAAAACGTGCGGCGGTCGAGAATGGGGCGTGGCATGGCGGTTAAACGTCCTGCGGAGGCTCATCTCTCCATTCGGATGACAAACGATTCCACCGAGGTGGAAAGCGTGTGCGCACCATCCGCGATCTGGAGTCCCACATGCTGCTTAAATGGAAGTTCGATGACGCTATGTATGGGATTACTTGTGAGTTTTTCCATACGCTCGCTCCACCTTCGCCACGCGGAGTTGGTAATCCGCATACCATCGCGACTTGCCCGTCTCTTGTGCGATGCGGTGTTCCGCGTTCGCCTTCCAGTTCGCGATGGCCTGCGTGCTCTCCCAATACGAGACCGTGATGCCAAAACCGCCCGCCCCGCGGGCGCTCTCCACGCCGAGAAAGCCCGGCTGCCCGGCGGCCAGCTCCACCATGCGATCCGCCATGTCGCCATAACCTTCATCGCCCTCCGTGCGCTGCGAGGTGAAGATGACCGCGTAGTAGGGTGGCGCAGGTGTTGAGGCGAAGGCGGACATGGGGATTAATGGTCAAGAACGTGGATGTCATCGCCCACTCGGATGACACCATCGCTCAGGATGTCCGCCCGCAGGCCGCCGCGGTCGGCGAGGGGCTTTAGCAGGGCTTTGCCGGTCACTTTGTCCAAGTGGGCACAAGGCGGGCAGAGGCGGATGCCTTCGATGAGCACGGTGCCGATGCGGAAGCGCTTTCCGACGAGGTCATTCAGTCGCAGGCCCTCGGTCACGATGTTTCGCCGTGCCTCATCGGCGCTGAGGCCGATCTCGGCGAGCACTTCGCTTTCGATCAGCGTGAGTTCGCGGCCCGGGCCTTTGGGTTCCCAATTCGTAAACGTGCCGCAACCTTCAAAGTAGCGATCCCCGACGAGGCCGCGATGGGCCCGCGCCTCGGCCACAGTCACCGCCTGCGGCAGCACGGTGGCGGCTGGGCTGATGTAGATGGCGGCGACGGTCGCGGGCATGCGCCGATGGTGGCCGCCGCATGAAACGGCGCAAGAGCCGCGTCCGTTACTTTCGGGGCGTGGCGGGCTTCCGCTTCCCGATCTCCGACGTATCGAGCACTTCACCGCGAAGGTTTTTGAACTGAGCCGTGATCGTCTCGGCTCCGGGACGGAGCGTGAGAAGCAGGTAATGATCCTCGCGAGCGTTGAAGCGGGACTGCGGATCTTTGTAGAGATCGCCATCGCCTTTGAGGCAGGTGTTGAAGCAGGGCAGGCCGTTGAACTCGGCCCGCTCGGCGAAGTAGCCGAAGCCGGTGAAGACCGCGCTGGTCTGCTCAAAAAGAGGCAGCCAGGCTTTTTGGTCGTAGCTGCGCATGAGGGCGTTTTGCTCGTTGTTCAGCGTGAGCACGAAGGCGGCATCGCTGCGGGCTGCTTCGCGTGCGAACCACGCATGCTGCTCCGAACCGGCGGTGATGGGATGATTCGTCTGCCACGTCGTGCCTTGATCCTTCGTGTGGCTCGCGTCGAGGGCCAGAAGGCGCAGGCTGAAGTCCGGAATGTCGAAGCGCCAGCGCCACTCCACATCCGGCAGCACGAAGAAATCGCGATACGCCTTCGCCTCGACATCATACACGGCATGCGCGGGCGGTTTGGGGCCGCGCGAGGTGATCTCGCGGTCGTGATTGCCCAAAATCGGCATCAGCGGCGTGGAGCGAAACAGCTCGCGATGCTGATCAATAAGCGCGCTGAAGGCTTCGTGCCCTCGCGGCCTTTGCCATGCAGATCGGGGACATTGTCGCCGAGTGTCACAAGCAGATGCGGATCGTCCTTCATCAGCGATGCGAGGTCCTTGCCCTTCGCAAAGCCCCAATCGCCCACCATCGCGATGCGCAGTTCCTTCGTCGGATAGCCTTTGAAGTGAAACACCTCCGACGCATCGCCACCGCTGCGCACGCGGTAGTGATACACGACGTCTCGCTGCTCCAGCGGGATCTCGACGTGATGCAGCGTGACCTGCTCATCGAGCTTCGCCTGCAATCCCAGTGCCGCGCTCGTGCCAAACTCCACCACCGAGCCACCGGGCGTGTCTGTCTCCCAGTTGATGACGATCTTCGATGGATCATTCGAGGCATGCGTGAGCCACACCCGCTCAATCGGTGCGGCGGCGAGAGTGGTGGTCAGCAGAAGAAAAAGAGAGCGGAGCATGGACCGAATCATACGCGGTCCGCGGGCGAAACTCAGCCACTTGCTGATGTTTCGGATGACATGATGCCTGCACCATTGGCGTTCCTTGCGACCCAACTTCCGTATGAAACGCATCGCTCTCTTCCTCCTCGCCGCCTTCACTTTGCACGCCCAGCAGCGTGTGGAGGTCTCGCGTGATCTGTGGATCTCTGCTTACTCGAAGGAGGTGGAGGGAAACAATGGCGGATCGCACCGGCTGAAGCTCAAGGGCATCCAAGAGTTCTTTCTCATCGACTTTGATCCAGCGGCGCTACGCGGGAAGAAGATCGTCAAAGCGCAGCTTCATGTGCATCTCGCCTCGCCGGAGGCTCCGCTGCGGCGCACGACGGTGTCATCGATCACGCAGGAGTGGGTGGAAGGCACCGGCAGCAGCTATGCGAAGACACCGGGCGCGAGTTCCTTTGTGTGGGCGAAGACCGGTGAACTGCGCTGGGGCAACAACGATCCCGACATCACCAGCGTCGTGTGCGGCGAAGGCGGCTCCGTGTGGGGCTTTGGCGAGGCCTCCACGCCGGATGCGGAGGGCTGGCAGATCATCCCCATCGCTCCCGAAGTGGCTCAGGCGAGGCTCGATGGCCGTTCGCATGGCTTTTACGTCATCGACGACATCGGCAACGAATACACGCGCGATGGCAACGCGGTGAAGTTCACGAATTTCGTGAATCGCTACGTGTCGAGCCGCGAGGACAAGCGGGTGCATAAGCCCTACTTCACGCTGTGGCTCGAAGATGGTGCGGTGGAGGCTCCAAAGGCCGTTTCGGAGGTCAAATCGGTCACCGCAGCCATTTTGCCGGAGATGCCGAAGGTGGAGGCCGTGAAGCCGAATTTGCCCGCGAAAGACGTTTTCGGATCCGAACTGGCCTCCACACACTTTTTCGCGGCGAAGGGCGAAACGATCGGATTTTCGGTCGCTGGCCCAGCCATCGTAAAAGCGCAGAGCTTGGGTGTGAAGCTCTACTCGATGCCCAAAGTCGGCGGCATGCATGATCCGCTCGTGCCGGGCACTGGCGATGACACCTTCATCGAGCTCCACGTGCCGAAAAACACGCCCGCAGGCAAACACGGCGGCACGGTGACGGTGAATGGCACCGTGATGCCGTTCACGATCACGGTTTGGAACTTCACGCTGCCGGATCGTCTGTCGTTCCTGCCGCAGATGAACGCTTACGGCCTTCCGGGGCATGTGCGCGACTACTACCGGCTCGCGCATGAGCATCGCGTGGTGCTGAACCAACTGCCGTATGGCTGGACGGGCAAGGTGGATGAGCCCGCGCCGAAGCTCGGCGGCGATGGGAAGTGGGATTGGACGAAGTTCGATGCCGAGTTCGGCCCGCTGCTCGATGGCAGCGCCTTCGGCGATCTGCCGCGCGGCGCGGTGCCGGTGGAGGCGTATTACCTTCTGCTGAACGAGAACTGGCCGATGAAGCACGACGAGCACTTCAAAGGCGGCTACTGGATCGAGAGTGCCTTCGATGAAGGCTATTGGACGCAGTTTCGCGCGATGTCGGCGGAGATCGCGAAACACTTCGAGGCCAAGGGCTGGACCGAGCCGATGTTTGAGTTCTACCTCAACAACAAGGTGTACTTCAAAAAGGACGACTGGCGGAAATGCAGCGCGGCGTGGATTTTCGATGAGCCAGTGCACACGCAGGACTTCTGGGCCATCCGCCACTACGGGCGCGAGTTCTGGAAGGCCACCGAGCCGTTCAAGCATATCCACCTCACCTATCGCGCCGACATTTCCCGCCCGCAGTGGCAGCGCGAGTTGCTCGATCACTGCGTGAACGTCGAAGTCGTCAGCGGCGTGCTGCGCGACTACTGGCCGCGTGTGCAGCGTCGCGCCAAGGACTGCGGCAATCTTTATTACATGTATGGCAGCGCGAACGCCATCGGCACGCCGAACATCACGAATGCCGCATGGTGCGTGGAAGCATGGTCGCTCGGTGCGGATGGCGTGGTGCCCTGGCAGACCATCGGTCGAAAAGAGTCCTGGCAGACCCCCGACGAGCTCTCCGTGCTCTACCCCACTGACAACGGCCCTGTGCCCAGCCTGCGTTTGAAGACCTTCCGCGCCGGTCAGCAACTCGTCGAGTATCTCACGCAATACGCCGCGGTCAGTGGCGAGAGCCGCGAAGCGGTCATGGCCGCTGCGCGAGCCATCCCAGGCCTCAGCGCCACGCTGGTGAAGAAAAACGAGGAAGACGCCGGCAAGTCGCAATTTGGCAAAGACACACAGCCCGCCTTTGAAGCGCTGCGGATGCGAATTGGAGCCTATCTCGATGCCAAAGCGCCTGCTCCGAAGGATCGCTGGCATGATCCACGGCCTGCGCGGCCGGATTTGAAGAAGGCGCGGGAGATCGTGCCGCTGGTGCAGTGAAGCAGCTCACTTGCTGCGAAACGGCCTGCTCTGCACGATCTCATGAACGAGCGAGCGAAAGCCGAAGTTCTTCGTTTTCACTTTGGCGACGATTTGCTCGATGACTTCGCGGTCGGCGAACTGCGGCTCGGCGCCGGTGGCGTAGGTGAGGAGTTTTTCGGCGAGGTTGCGGGCGATTTGATCGGGGTTGGCGAGGAGGAGGCGCTTGTAGTCCTCGACGGTGGTGAAGGTTTTGCCATCGTGCGTGACGCCGCCTTTTTCGACATCGGGACCGCGATAAAAGGCGCGACCGGTGTAGCCAGCAAGCTGCACGATGCCGGCCTGCGTGCGGGCGGAGGCGCGGTAGAACTCGCGGTAGCCGCCGATGGGGTCAAAGGACTCCAAGGCGAAGCCTGGAGGGTCGATGTGCTGATGGCAGGAATTGCACGAGGCGATGTTGCGATGCTTGTCGAGCTGCTGGCGGATGGTGGTGGCTCCACGGATATCCGGCTCGATGGCAGGAACGTCGGGTGGCGGTGGTGGCGGCGCTTTGCCGATGATGTGCTCGAGCACCCACTTGCCACGCAGCACGGGCGAGGTCGTGGTGCCATCGGCGGTGACTTTGAGCACGCTGCCCTGCGTCATCACGCCGCCGCGATGCGAGCCCGCAGGGAGATTCACGCGGCGGAATTCGGATTGGGGAACTGAAGACAAGGAGACAATCGGACCATGAGACAATGAGACAGGGAGAGTCTCCTTGTCTGATTGTCTCACTGTCTGATTGTCTTTTGCCGCTGCTTCGAACGCCTCCACAATCCCGTAATGCTCGGCGAGGCGGCGATTCACGAGCGTCCACGACGAATCGACGAACTCGAGCACGCTGCGGTCGTTTTGCAGCACGTCGTCGAAGAAGCGGCGTGTCTCCTCGGGCATGGCCCAGAGCAGCGTGCCGTCGAAGTCGCCGTAGAGATTCGGATCAGGAATGGTGGCGTCGATTTTGCGGAGTTCGAGCCACTGGCCGGTGAAGTCATCGGTGAAGCCGCGTGAGCGTGGTGACTGAAGCAGGCGCTCGGTTTGTTTTCGCAGCTCATCCGGCTTCGTAACGTCGGCAGCGAGCAATTCGGCATCCGGAGGCAGCGAGGTGAGGAAGTAGGCGAGACGATTCGCGAGCGCGAGGTGGTCGAGTTCACCGGGTGCTTCGACAAAGAAGAGAAAATGTGGCGAGGTGAGCACGCTTTTGTAGCCGTAGGTCATGGCATTCACGAAGCTCTCGCCCGCGTCGAGCCTAGCGTGCACTTTGCCGATGTAGTGCTTCAGCGTGTCTTCTTCGACCGGACGACGAAACGCACGCGGGATGAAGGTGCGCAGCAGTTTTTCCGCGTCTTCCTTCGGCGTGGCGCTGACGGGCTCGAGCGGATCATTGAGCCATTGGTAGATGTTCGTGCGCTTGCTCCAGTCCTGCGGCTTTTTGCCTTCCGCTTTGGCTTTGGCGGCGGATCTGGGCATCAGCTCGGCATGGCCAAAAAGCGTGCGATAGGCCTGCGAGGGGAATTCATCGACGGGGCCTTCGATTTCGAGCCACTCGATGAGAAAACCGGGTCCAGTGTGATCTTCGATGGGCTTTTTGGTCGCGCGGATGTCCCAGTTAAGCTGGAGTTGCAGCACAAAGGCCTCGCCGGCTTCGAGATCGATCTCCGTTTCGATCACACGCGGATCGCCGGGCGGAAAATCGACGACATCGCGCACCACCGGCGGCTCGCGCCCGCGGTCGATGGTGCAATACGCGACCGGCACGGGCACATTCGCCGCGCCGACGGCAGACGCGGACATGCGCACTTTGTAGCGGCCCGCGCCCTGCACGCCCGGCGTGCAGACGAGGCCGTAACGCGGCAATTTGCTGTAAACGACGAGCGCATCGCCCTTGAGGAAGCAACTGCGCGTGAGCGTCTGCTGGAAGTTCGAGCCCTTTTGCGAGATCTCGCGGCCCGTGCGGCGCTCTTTGACGGGCAGATGCGGATGCACCGGAATCACTGAGCTGACGGCCTTCTCCGCAGCCGCTTGATAGAGCAGCAGATGTGTCGAGGAGAGGTCCAGCACGGTGCTCACATTGTCGAAGCCGCCCGCGCTGTTATCCGCGGGCAGCAGGTCTTTGAGCTTCGGACGCGTACCGGTGAGCTCGCGCACGGTGTTCTCGTATTCGGTGCCGTTCAGACGGCGGATCGGCACGCGGCCCTGCGTGCGCTGTTGTTCCAAAGAGGCCGCGTGCAGCGACTCGCGCAGGATGTTCAGCGATTCATCGCGCAGCGCCTGCGGCGGTTGATCCGACTTCTTCGGCGGCATTTCGCCCGCAGCGATGCGGTCGTGCACCTTGATCCAAGTCTTCATGCTCACCTCGCCATCGAGCCGCAGTTTGCCCTTCTGCACGTCCTCGCCGTGGCACTCGACGCAATGCGCGTCGATCAGCGGCCGCACCTTCGGCTCAAAGGCGTGAAGCGAAGCGGCAAAGAAGAGCCCTGAGATGAAAAGTCGGCGCATGAAGGCGAAACGATGGCTGTGGCGAAAATATCTCGCGGCCACGCCACGTTATTCAGGGCCGCTTTCCACCATGAAACTCACCCGCCGCCTCCTGCTCGCCTTCGCCGCTCTCGCCACCACCGCCTTCTCTGCCGATGAGGAAGGCTTCACGCCTCTGTTCAATGGCAAGGACTTCGCCGGCTGGAAGGGCCCGGTGGAAAACTACGAGGTGAAGGACGGCGCGATCGCCTGCAAGGCCGGCAAAGGCGGCACCATCTACACGGCGGAGGAATACGCTGACTTCGTCGTGCGACTGGAGGTCATGATCCCCGCGGGATCGAACAACGGTCTCGCCATTCGTTACCCAGGCAGCGGCGATACCGCGTATGTCGGCATGTGCGAGCTCCAGGTGCTGGACAACGACGCGCCGAAGTATGCGAAGCTCGATCCTCGCCAGTATCACGGCTCCGCCTACGGCATGGTGGCCGCGAAACGCGGTCATCTGAAGCCCGCGGGCGAGTGGAACGTGCAGGAAGTCACCGTCAAAGGCTCCACCATCAAAGTCGTGCTCAACGGCGTCACCATTCTCGACTGCGATCTCAGCAAGGTGAACATGGACGAGGTCATGGGCAAAAAGCCGCACCCCGGCAAAGACCGCACCAGCGGCCACTTCGGCTTCGCCGGTCACAACGACCTCGTTTTGTATCGCAACATCCGGATCAAGCGGCTGTGAGACTTGATAACCTGCCCTGGCACACCCCCGCTAACTCCATGCGCCTTCTCGCCCTGTCTTTGCTCGCCACCTCGTTTGCCCTTGCTGACGAAAAGCCGGATCTGCCCATCATCGACATCTCGGATCAAAAAGATCGCCACACGATCATCGCGGCGGGCACGGAGCAGGTTTATCAGGGGCATCCGACGACCACGCTGCTCGCGGATGGCCAAACGATCTTTTGCGTGTGGTGCATCAACCACGGCGGTGCGGCGGGACCGATGGCGCGGAGCGATGACGGTGGCAAAACGTGGACGCGTATCGACGACACGCTGCCGGAGGGCTTCAAGACGCATCAAAACTGCCCCAGCATCTACCGCATGACAGATTCCGCAGGTAAAGAGCGGCTGTGGGTGTTTTCAGCGGCGAAAGGCAATCGCAAAGGCCCGGGCATGCCGAGCATCATGAGCGAGGACGCTGGCAAAACTTGGAAGGAGATGCCGCCGCTCGGTTTTCCCTGTGTCATGACCTTCAGCAGCATCGTGCGGCTCAAAGATGGCCGTTACCTCGGTCTCTACCACAAAGGCCCCGGCGGCGCGGACAAGGCACCGCTCGAAGTGCTACAAACGATCACTGCGGACGGTGGATTCACTTGGAGCGAGCCGAAGGTCGTCGCGAGCTTGGCGGGCAAGAATCCGTGCGAGCCGTTTGTCTTCCGCTCGCCTGACGGCGCGGAGCTTTGCTGCCTGATGCGCGAAAACACGCACAAAGAGCGCAGCCTCGTGATGTTCAGTCGCGATGAAGGTCAAACCTGGAGCGCGCCCGCCAACACCAGCTGGGGCCTCACTGGCGACCGCCATGCCGGCGTCTTCACAAAGGATGGCCGCATGGTGGTCGCGTTTCGCGATCAAGCTCTCAACAGCCCGACGAAAGGTCACTTCGTCGCCTGGGTGGGAACCTATGACGACATCAAAAGCGGCAAACCCGGCCAATACCGCGTGAAGCTCCTCCACAGTCACGCCGAGCGCGTGAGCGACTGCGGCTATCCTGGCATGGAGCTCCTGCCTGATGGCACCATCGTCGCCACCACCTATGTGAAGTATTCACCCGGCAAGGAGAAGCACAGCGTGGTTAGCGTGCGCTTTGATTTGGAAACCACTGACGCTCTGGTGAAGCCATGAAAACACTATTTGCCTTGTTGCTTGGTGCCTCGTTGCTAAACGCCCAGCCCTTCCTCGTCGAAAACGGCCAGCCGCGTGCCGAAATCATCATTAGCGACAAGCCCACGCGCACTCAGCGAGTCGCCGCGCATGAGTTTCGGCAGCAGATCGAGAAAATCAGCGGCGCGAAGTTGCCCATCGTCACGCAGCCTTCGGGTAACGCGGTCAAAGTGTTCATCGGAGCGAGCAATTCATGCCCAGTGAAGGCAGAGGGACTCAAAGACGGCGCGTATCGCATCGCTACGGGCGCGGATTGGATGGCACTGATCGGCGATGACGCCGATTTCGAGCCGGTGGGGCCGTTTGCGAAGCACAATGGCGACATCCCGCGAGCACAGGCCGAGTGGGATAAAATCGTCGGAGCACCGTATGGGCTGCCGAATCCCGGTTTGTACAAGCATCGGGCCAAAATCCCGCTGGATGGCGAAACACTCGAAGTCTGGGGCCTCGACGAACGCGGCAGTTTCAACGCGGTGAGCGGCTTTTTGCAAAAACTCGGCGCCCGCTGGTTTTTGCCCGGCGAACTCGGCGAGGTGCTCCCCACGATGAAGACCATCGAGCTACCGAAGCTCGACGAAACCGTGAAGCCGGAATTCGCTTTGAGGCAGTTCAACTTCCGCTTTGCCACCTGCGGGCCGGACTCCGCGCTCTGGGTCATGCGACTCGGCATTCGCAATGACGAGCGCCTGCAAATCGCCCACGGCATGGCGAACATGACGAATCGTCAGCCTGTGTTCGACGCCCATGCCGACTGGTTCGCGATCTACGGCGGCAAACCCGACTTCAAGGCCGGCGACTCGAAGTGCCAGCTCTGCTACTCGAACGACGAACTCTTCCGCGAGACCGTGCGCTATGCGCGAGCGCTGCTCGACACCTTCCAGCTTGAAAGCGTCTCCATCATGCCGCCCGATGGCTACACCTCCATCTGCCAATGCGAGAAGTGCAAAGGCAAGGACTCGCCCGAGCGCATCGAGCGCGGCCTGCTTAGCGATTATGTGTGGGACTTCGTCAATCGCGTGGCCAAAGAGGTCCGCAAAACGCATCCGAACGCGAAGGTGCTGAACTGCGCTTACGGCGTCTATACCCTGCCACCGCTGAAGATCGACAAACTGGAGCCGAACGTGCTCGTCGGCATCGTGGGTGGTCGTCGCCCGATGAACATCGCCGCCTCCAAAGCCGAGGGCGAAGCCGCGCCGGAAGCTCTGCGTGCAGCTTGGGCAAAAAAGACCGACAACCCCATCATCAACTTCGAAAACTATCCCTTCACCGATCGCGGCTGGTATCTGCCCGCCTTTGCCTCGAAATCGATGGGTGACAGCGTCCTCGCCACCAAAGGCATGTCGCAAGGCGAAGACATCTGGCTCACCGTGCGTCAGGACTTCGATAAAGTCGGCATCGGCTTCAATCACTTCCTCGTCTATTTCACCGCCCGCGCTTATTGGCCCGGCTACGAGCCAACCGCCGCCCTTCGTGAGTATTGCCGCCTCTTCTACGGCCCTGCTGAGAGCGAGATGCACACCTTTCTCACCTTCTGTGAAACCAACTGGAAAGTGATGGATGTGGACAAGGCCAAAGCCGATGAAGCGCTCGCGCTTTTCGAGAAAGCGAAGGCCAAAACCGATGTCGCGAGCGTGTTTGGCAAACGCCTCGCTCTCATCGACGACTTCCTCAAAGGCCTGCGCATGAAGTCACAGCAGCTCGGCCAAAAACGCGGCCCCGTGCCCACCGTGCGCCTGGTCGGCGATGCGAAAGGCATCGTCATCGACGGCAAACTCGACGACGAATACTGGCAAAACTGCCCCGCAGCCGCCACGGGCAAGTTCCGCGAGCTTCAAACCGGTCGCGTGCCCACCTTTGGCTCCTCCTTCAAAGCCGGATGGCAAGGCAACAACGTCGTCTTTGCCATTCGTTGCGATGAACGACGCGGCGATAAGCTCAACATCACCGCAACCCGCGAGGATGATCAGGCCTTGTGGCTTGGCGACGCCATCGAGATCGAACTCGCCACCGAAACGCACTCCTATTATCAAATCGCCGTCAGTCCGAACGGTCACATCGTCGATCTCGATCGCGGAGCGCCGCGCAGCCAGTGGTTCACATGGGACTCGAAAGCCGAAGTCGCCACGCACATCGCCGACGATCATTGGACCGTCGAAATCCGCATTCCGGTCACGGAGGATGAAAACGATCCACTGCATCAAATCATCGGCCGCCACCCCACGCAGAGTCTGCCTTGGCACATCAACCTCTGCCGCCAGCGCATCCGCGAGGACGGTGAGGAGCACAGCGCCCTCTCGCCCACCGGCGTATCCAATTTCCACGCCCCGATGAAGTTCGCCCACTTCTATGGTGGTCGTTCCCATCAGTTCGACGCCGATCCGAGCGTCACCGACTTCGCGCTCGGTTTTCAGGCCGCGATACAAAAGCGCAAGCCCGAGCCCTTCCTCGCTCTCGCCGCCACCACGCCGATCTCCGGCTTCCAAAAGTCCGCCGCACTCGAACAAGCCGCGCTGCTCGACAAAAACGCAACCTTCCTCGACCAAATCCCCATCGCTGCCGTCCAAAAGACCGCGCAGATGCAAAACCTGCTCGCCAACTTCAAAGCGCTCGAACTCGTGAAGCAATTCGCCGCCGAAGATTTCTCCCAATGGCCCTTCTGGAAGCGCGGCGATGGTTTGCATCATCGCGGCCGCGCCTACTCGATCACGAAAAACGGCGACAAAGCCGAATCCGACCTCAGCGCCGCTTTGGAGTTCACGGGCGACCTCCGCGTCCGCGAGACCATCCTGCTTTTGCTCGCCCAAAACCGTGAACTGAACCTCAAAAACGACGAAACTGCCCTGCAAGCCTACGAAGCCATTCTCGAAGGCAAAACGCGCCTCGGTGGTGCCGATGAATACTCCGCTCTCCAAGGCATCGCGCGCATTCAAACGCGTCAAAGCCAGTTCGATGAAGCCTTGAAGACCCTGAACCGCGCCGAGCCGGAAAAACTCCAAGGCGTGTGGAAAACGAACTTCGAGAAATCCATCGAAGCCGTGAAGCAAGCACAAAAATAGTCGGACAGTTCGCTCCAGAGTTTGGCGTCTGGTTCTGACATGAAACCGCTTCTCTTTCTCTGGTGTGTCGCGTCAGCCTTTGCCGCTGATGCGCCCACGCTTCACCCAAAGGCCTCCGCGTTGCCATTCACGCATCAGGGGCCGTTTGTGAGCACTACGGACGGAGGCGTGCTGTGCATCGACACCCACAACACGCTCCGCAGTGATGATGAGGGCCGCACCTGGAAAACCACCACGATGTTTGAAGGGCCAGCGAAGTTTGCCGTCAGCAATGAACGTGCCCTGCTGCGCACTCGCGAAGGCGTCATCCTTTCCGCCTGGATGAACGGAGCTGAAAGACAAGCACCGAAAATCTGGCATTGGGGCGAGAAGGACGTGCAGTGGGCAGACTTCATCCTGCCCACCTACAGCAGTCGCAGCACCGATGATGGCAAGACGTGGGAAACGCCGCTGAAGCTGAGCGATCCCTGGTGTGGCTGCATTCATTCACTCATCCAGATGAAGAGCGGTCGCATCGTGCTCGTGGGCCAGGAAATCATCCCTCAGTGGCGTCATGCGACGGTGATGTGGGCCTCTGATGATCTCGGCAAAACCTGGCAGCGCGGCGATGTGCTCGACTACGGCATCGGTGCTCATGACCACGCAGGCAGCATCGAAGGCAGCGTCATCGAGCGAAAAGATGGCTCGCTTTACCTGCTGCTGCGCACGGAGTCCGGCTACTTGTGGGAAGCAACCTCGCGCGATGGTTTGAAGTGGGACGCCTTGAAGCAAACGACGATCAAATCCGTCACCTGCTGCCCGCAAATGGCACGTCTGGCCGATGGCCGAATCGCACTGCTTTGGAACGCGCCTCCAAGGCATGATCCTAGCAGCGGATCGAGTCGCTCGGAGCTGTCGCTGGCCTTTTCCGAGGACGAAACGGCCTCGTGGTCGAAACCGGTCATCGTCGCGGCGAATTATGCGCCCGGTGGTCGCGTGTCCTATCCTTATCTCTACGAGCGCAAGCCTGGCGAGCTTTGGATCACCACGATGCAGGGCGGCCTGCGCATGAAGGTCAACACCGCCGATCTCGGCGCGGGTGAGATCCCCGTCTTCGTGCCGCCGCCGAAGTCCGTGCCGAAGCCCGGCGGCATCATCATGTTTGGTGACAGCACCACCGCGCCGCGAGGCAATGTGAAAGTGTATGCCGAGCGGGTGCAGACGGCGCTGCAGGGCATCGGATCATCCCTCAGCGTTTACAACGCGGGCGTTCCTAGCAACACGACCGTGCAGGGTCTCAAACGCCTGAAACAGGAAGTGCTGGCCTACAAACCGCGCGTCGTGGTGATGCAGTTCGGCATCAACGACTCCGCCGTCGATGTCTGGCGTAATCCGCCGATGACCGAGCCGCGTGTCTCGCTGGAAGCCTTCCTCGAAAACTACCGCGCCATGATCACCGCAACGCAGAAGCAGGGAGCCAAGGTCATCCTCATGACCACGAATCCGCTGCGCTGGACCTCGAAGCTCCGCGAACTCTACGGCAAGCCACCTTACAACGCAGATGCCGAGGACGGTTTCGAGTCGCTTAACCTCACGAACTACAACGCAGCACTCCGCAAGCTTGCCTCAGAGCTGAAAGTGCCGCTCGTCGATGTCCATGCCGCCTATCCGGCCTTTGCCGCGAAAAACAAGATGACTGTCGAGGCCATGCTCACCGACGGCATGCATCCCGGCGATCTCGGGCATCAACTCGTCGCCGAGTTGCTCGTGCCGGCGATTCGTGATGCGGTCAGGTGAGTCTTACTTCGACCTCAAACCCGCTGTGTTCACCGAAATGACGCGGTAGGCGTGTTTCTTGCCCGCCTCGGCCTTGGTGTCGGTGAAAGTCATCTTCACGAGCGGATTCGTCGGCGTGTCGCTGTATTGCAGACCTTGGAAGATCGGCCTGCCGAAGGGATTCTTCGGCTGCTCCGGCACCGTGGCGATCTGCATGCCGTCGCGCTCAATGATGAAATGGGCGAGACCACTTTCGAGATCGGCCTCGGCGTCCCAGGCGAGTTCGTTGCCGTTCACGCGCACGTTCGTCGGCGCAGGCGGTGGGGTGGTGTCGGTAATCTGCGTGTCTTTGACGAACTGCATCCAGGCTTTTGCAACGGCCTCGTTCGGCAGCCAGACGGCCTTGTTCGCATCGCCGTTGAATTGGGCGGCAGGAACGGCCTCGGTGCCCAGCAGAGGGGCGAGCCAGGCGCCATCCGTCGGCATCGCGTTCATCGCATCGCCGCTGTTTTTCGGCAGACGAGCGCTTAGGCATGCATCGAGCCATGGAATCGCCATGTAGCGTGAGTTGCCGCACTCATGCGCGGTCAGCGGATCGACGGCGACACCAATCAAACCTCCTTTGCCGCGCACGGCGTTGAAGAACTCCTCATTCGCGGGCCACACGCCGGCAAAGCGGCCTTCTTTGACGGTGACACCCTCCTTCGTGCCTGGATTGCACATCACCGGCACCTTCAGCGCTGCATCCGGCACAATGTGAGTTTTGATCGTCGTGCGCTTCGCATCCTCTTTCAGCAGTGGCACACCGCTGCGCAGCCATGCGGCGGCGACGCGATCAGGATGCGTCAAAACCATGCCGCCCGCCCAATGACCGCCGCCGCTGTGGCCCCATAGCGCCCACGGCACCTTCGACAGCTCCGGGTGACCGCTCTTTGCCCCTAGATCGACGAGACATTTCTGAAACGCGGTGCCCGAACCATTGCGCGGATCGCACCACATCTGGCAGTCGGCTTTTTCCGGCTGCTCATACGAGGGCGCGAGCAACGCGCAGTCATGCTTCTTCGCCAGAGCCTGCCAGTGCAGGTCAAAAGCGCCCGTCAGGCCCGACTTGCATGATCCCTCACCACAACCGTGCTGATGCACGATCACGCCACGCACGGCCTTCACGCCCGGCGGAATCCAGATGGTGTAGTTTACTGGAAAAATCAGCTCGCCCGGCTTTGTCGAAGCCTCATAGCGAACGCGGTAGTAAGGCGGATCGGCCGCGGGAAAGACATCATACGGCGCATTTTGCGCGGACAGGGAAGTGGCGAGGGCGAGAAGAGCGAAGGCGAGGTGACGCATGGCTGAAAGCAAACAGAGAACAACTTCGAGAAGTTGCACGCAAGCGGCCAAAAACTGCGTTTGATCCGGGCTCGCATGAAACTCCTCATCGCCTCCGTCATCCTCGCAATTCACGTTCCGTCGTTCGCCCAGACCTCAATTAACCCGCCCAAGGGCGAGCCGACCAACGCCGCGGAGGCGGCCGCGCAGAAAGCGAAGGCCGACGCGGTGGTCGAGGAGCGGTATCAGGCGCTCGTCGCGAAGCTCCCGCCGGACCAGCAGGCCTGGGAACGTGTGCTGCAGGACCAGTTGGGAGGCTTTTACCTGCCCATCCACAAGCGCGAAAAGATCGCCGGACGTTCCAGCGCCTGGGACTTCGTGCAGGATGATCCGAAGCTGCCGCGTGTGCTGCTGATCGGCGACTCGGTCTCCCGCGGCTATACGCAGGCGGTACGCAAAGCGCTCGCAGGAAAGGTGAACGTGCATCGTGCGCCTGCGAACTGCGGCCCGACAGCGAGCGGCCTCAAAAACATCGAGGTCTGGCTCGGCGACGGGAAGTGGGACCTCATTCACTTCAATTTTGGCATTCATGACCGCAATACCCCGATTGCAGACTACCAGCAGCGGCTCGAGCAGCTCATCGAGCGTCTGAAAAAGACTGGAGCGAAGCTCGTCTGGGCCAGCAGCACGCCCTGTCCCGACACGAAGAACGGCCAGTACAAATCCGCGCCCATCCTGGAGCGCAACGCGGCCGCGGCGGAGGTGATGAAGCAGCACGGCATCGCCATCGACGATCTTTTCACCGCCATCACGCCGCATCTGGCCAGCATGCAAAATCCTGACGACGTCCACTTCAATGCCCAAGGATATGATTTCCTCGGGCAAACAGTCGCCCAGGCCATCACGGCAGCCTTGAAATAAACCTCTCACGCCCCTCCACCCATGAAGCTCGTCGTTCTCCTGCTCATCGCTCTTGGTGGCGTTTCCATCGCCGCTGAGACACCCGCCAAGAAAAAATCCGCCATGGGTGCCGATGCGCCTCCGGGCAAGGTTTACGTCTATAAAGAGAGCGCCGGCAAACCGCGCCAGATGGAGATCTATTTCCCGCCGAATCACGACCCTGCGAACTCCAAAGTGCCCGGCATGATCCTCTTTCACGGCGGTGCTTGGGGCGGAGGCTCGCTCGGGCAGTTCCGCATTGCCTGTGCCTACTTTGCCAGTCGCGGACTCGTCTGTGCCACGGCGGAGTATCAGATGCTCAGCGCGGCGGATGCCAAAAAGCTGCCTGCGGGCGAAACTCGCAAGCGCGTGTGCGTCACCGATGCCAAAAGCGCCATCCGCTGGTTCAAACAACACGCCGGTGAGCTCGGCATTGATCCGCAGCGCATCATCACCGGCGGTGGCAGCGCAGGCGGACACATCAGCGCCCTCGCCACGATGAATCCCGGCCTGAACGACCCCGCGGACCCGAAGGACATCGACACGAGCGTCGTCGCGTATGTGTGGTTCAATCCGGCCTTTGCCACCGATGACCACAAGGACCCCGAGATCGACGTTTTGCGCCATTTGAAGGCCGATCTGCCGCCTGCCATCGCCTTCTTCGGCGACATGGACAATTGGAAGAAAGGCTGGGACACCGCCCATGCGAAGTGGAAGTCGCTCGGCACGAAAACCATCGATCTCCAGATCGCGCCCGGCCAGTCGCACAGCTTCTTCAACAGCGGCCCTTGGCAAACGGTCACGCTCATCGCCGCGGACCAGTTCCTCGTGAAGCACGGTCTGCTCACCGGCGAGCCCACCAAGACCATGCCCGCCACCGGCGAGAAGCTCGTACCGACGCCTTGACCATCACTCCACCACTCCATGCACCCGTTACTCCTCATCACTTCGTCCTTCCTCATTCTGGTTTCCTCATTCGCCGCCGAAGGCGACGGCACCTCGCTCTTCAACGGCAAAGACCTCACCGGCTGGGATGGCGATCCGAAGCTCTGGAAGGTCGAAAACGGCATCGTCATCGGCACGAATCCCACGCCGGAGGCCATGGCGAACAACAGCTTCCTCATCTGGCGCGGCGGCACGGTGAAGGACTTCGAGCTTCGCGCCACTGTCCGCGTCATCGGGGATAACAACAGCGGCATCCAGTATCGCAGCCGCGAGCTCAAGGACGTGGCCCCGTGGGTGATCACCGGCTACCAGTGCGACATCCATCCCGCGATCGAGCACACCGGCATGACGTATGAGGAGCGCGGTCGCGGCATCTTCGGCCTGAATGGCAAAAACGTCCTCCTCGACCCCGATGGCGCCCTCTGGCAGCTCAGCGAGCACTCGCCCGTGAAGGTCGATGTGAGCCAGTGGAACGAATACGTCATCGTCGCACAGGGAAACCGCCTCCAGCACTTCATCAACGGCCAGCCCACCTCCGAACTCATCGACCACGACGCGGCCAAACGCACGCTGGAAGGCCTCCTCGCCATCCAGCTCCACAAAGGCAACCCCAACCGCGTCGAGATCCAAGAGCTCCGCCTCAAAGTCCTGCCAGAAATCCCGCTCGTCCCCTTCGAGCCCGCCAAACTGCCCGCCACGACGACGAAGATCGAAAAACCACGCACCAGCCGCCCACAAGGCACGGGGCCGGTGGTGCCGGTGAAGAAGTGACGAATCGGGCGAAGCAAAGTAGATCTCGCTCCGTCGAGATGAGCTGAGCGCTCCGCTAAGTCAGGCGTTTTCAAACTTCGAACGTCTTCCGATACTGCGCCAGCCTTCCGCTCATCTTGCGGTGCATGATGGCTACCGTGCTAGCGCGATTTCATCCTCACTTCAAAGCGCTCGACTTTGAGCTTGTCAGAATCCTTCACTCCATGCCAGATTGCTGCGTGGCTATGAGGGTTCTTCCTTCTAAACTCGGATTTAGAGTCCTCGCTCTCCACACTCTGCCGCGATTGCTGATTTCAGTCGGCAATCGCGGCCTGCCTTTCTCCCATGAACGCCATCTATCTTCGCCGCAGCCGCAAAGTTGTGTTGAAACCAGGTTCTGGCAGCCAGCCGGATGACACCATCGCGGCCATGCAGAAAAACCTTGAGGCGCTTGGCTTCTTGATGAGCCCGGCATTGATGGAAAGAGTTCGCACGCTGGAGCAGGATGCTCTCGCAAGCTTCTATCGCTCACTGATCAAAGACCTGCGTGAGCTGGTGGGTGCTCATCGTGAGTTCAAGCCGATGTATCCCGACTTTCCGGAACAAGTGCGCCAGATGCCCGAAGGACGCCTCTACTTGAACGCCATTCTTCACTACCTGACGAACAAACTGCCCGTATTTGCCAAATCAGACCGCCCGGCGTTGGCTGAAGCCGTCGAATTGCGTGTGATCGATCTTGGCGACCGCGAGGACTTCGAGCGGATTTTCACCCGCCTCGCCGGAGCAAAGACCTCACTTTCGCCATCTGACAAAGCCGACCTAATCTGGTTCGTATCCCAGTATCAGGAAAGGGTCGCGCCATTGCTGCCCTCGGAGATACCATCGAAAGAGAACCTTGCCGTGCTTGGCGCTTCGCTGATCCGGCACGCGTCCGCGACCGCTGGCATTCTGAATTCCCACATCAAGACCGCCACAGACGTACTTCGTCTCGCCGTGGCATTGTCCGATGGAGATGTGTCTCTCGCCTCCAGTGTGAAGTTCACCAAGTTCACCCGTGCATGGAGACGAACCCTGCTGGCATGGCTGGAGCGGACGGGCAATCCGGTGGAGGACATGCTGCGCTGGAAGAAGCGTTGGATTCGCCTTGGTGAACGACTGCATCCCGGCGACTACGCCGAAGTCTTCCCCAAAACCTACGCAGCCTTCAAAGCTCTCCGAAACGACGAACGGGTGGTCACCTTCAATAGTCAGATGGAGGCACTGCTGGCTGCGCGGAATGCGGAGAGTGCCTTGCGCATGTTGGAGTCGAGGCCGGGCGATCTGGCGCGGCGGCTGGATCATTTACTTCGCATCGCCACGGACCGCGACACCGTCCTGGCAAAGTTTCGCCTTACAGCGGCCAGCGTGTCCACACCGGTGCTGCTCCAGATGCTCGCTCACTTCCGGCAACGCGATTCCATGCCGGACTTGCGCATCTTCTTTCCGAAAGGTGAAGTCGGAAAACTCTTTGCCATTCCGTGTGAACTGCCTGTTCTACCAAGCCATGTCAGGGGCGAAGTCACCTCTCTTTGCGAAGAGGCTTTAGTGGAGCGTTTTTCGAAGAAACCATCACTCGGGAACTGCTGGCTCGACAGTCGCATGGCGCACTACATCGTTCCGCTGGCTCAACGATCGGCTTCCAAGGCCCTGCGCACCATCACGCGTGGCAGCCGCCTGCCGCTTCCTTGTGCCAAAGTGCTTCGATTCTTCATTTGGTGGCGAAATGGCTCCAGCCGCACGGACATCGACCTCAGTGCAGCACTCTTTGATGCCGATCAGCGACATGTGGACCATCTTTCCTACTACAATCTAAAGAACTTCGGAGGTTGCCACAGCGGAGACATCGTTGATGCGCCTCAAGGTGCTTCGGAATTCATCGACGTGGAACTCGACAAGCTTCGCGCCAGCAAGGTGCGCTACATCTTGATGATGATCTCCAGCTTCACTTCCCAGCCCTACTGCGATCTCCCGGAGTGCTTTGCAGGTTGGATGTCCCGTCAGGAATCCGGGTCAGGAGAGGTTTACGAGCCCAGCACCGTGCAAGACAAGCTCGATGTGGCATCCAACACACGGATCTGCATTCCCGCCGTTTTCGATCTCGAAGCCCAAGAAGTGATTTGGGCTGACCTGGCGCTCAAAAACCATCCGGCTTACAGCAACAATGCCATCAATAACCTATCTTCATTGTCGCTGATGCTTCGATCACTCACGAGTATCGCGAAGCCCGACCTGCACACGCTATTTGCGCTTCATGTTCGTGCGCGGGGAACTATGGGTGCTTCGCCAGCAGATGCCGAAACGGTTTTTTCTCCCGAAGCAGGGATCACGCCGATGGATGTGGATCGTATTCGTGCGGAATTCTTGTGACGGGTGCTCAGCCCCGAACAACATGGCTACTTTGCTCACGCCGATTCGTTGCCTTTCCACCCTATCCCCATGCGCCTCTTCCCCCTCATCTTCTGTCTCCTTGCCCCATGCTCCCTGCTCCAAGCCGCCGCAGGCGCACCAAACATCATCATCCACTTCATCGACGACCTCGGCTACGGCGACATCGGGCCGTTTGGGGCGGTGAAGCAGAAGACGCCGCATCTGGATCGCATGGCGCGGGAGGGGATGAAGCTCACGTCGTTCTACGCCGCGCCGGTGTGCAGCGTGTCGAGGGCGCAGATCATGACCGGATGCTATGGCGCACGCGTTTCCGTGCCCGGCGTGTATCCGCCCGGCAGCAAAAACGGGCTGCATCCGCAGGAGCACACCATCGCGGAGCGCTTGCGGCCGCTGGGCTATGCTACGCAGTGCATTGGCAAATGGCACCTGGGCGACCAACCGGCGTTTTTGCCGACGAAGCAGGGCTTCGATCACTACCTCGGCATCCCGTATTCGAATGACATGCTCAAAACCGCGTCGGTGGACGGTCGCCGCGTCGTGCCGCTCGTGCGCGATGATCAAGTGGAGCGCCTGCTCGATGAGACGGACCAGGATCGCATCGAGGAAATCTACACCGACGAAGCCGTGAAGTTCATCCGCAGCACCCAATCAACGAAGAACCAAGAACCAGGCACCAAGAACACGTCGCAGCCGTTCTTCCTCTACTTCCCGCACACCGCCGTGCACACGCCCATCCATCCCGGCAAGGCCTTCCAGGGCAGCTCGCAAAACGGCCGCTTTGGCGACTGGGTGCAGGAGGTCGATGCCAGCGTCGGTCGCGTGTTCGACACGCTGCGCGAGCTGCAGCTCGACACGAACACGCTCGTCATCTTCACCAGCGACAACGGCCCCTGGCTCATCAAAGGTCCCGATGGCGGCAGCGCGGGCCCCCTGCGCGGCGGCAAAGGCAGCACCTGGGAAGGCGGCGTGCGCGTCCCCACGCTCGCGTGGTGGCCCGGCAAGATCGCGCCCGGCAGCGTGAGCGATGCCGTCGCCGGCACCATCGACGTGCTGCCCACCTGCCTGAAAATCGCCGGAGCCGAAGTGCCCGCGCAGCCCGTGATCGATGGCCGCGATCTCTCCCCGCTGCTCTTTGGCCAGAGCAAAGACTCGCCACGCGAAGCCCACTACTACTTCTCCAGCTACAACCTCCAGGCCGTGCGCCAAGGCCCGTGGAAGCTCGCGCTCACCATGCAAAAGGAAACCATGGGCCAAGAAGCCGCCGACGATGCGAAAAAGAACCCGCGACTCTACCACCTCGATCAAGACATCGGCGAGAAGACCAACCTCGCCGCCCAACATCCCGACATCGTCGCCAAACTCACCGCCCTCGCCGAAAAGATGACCACCGAGATCGGCGGCGACGAACCCAAGTCCCGCCGCCCGCCCGGTGAAGTCGAAAACCCCATCACGCTGTATCCCACGAGCGACAAACCCAAGGAACGGCGCAACGCGAAGCAAAGTCCCCCTCTCGCTCCGCGAGAGGAGCCAGGCGCTCCGAAAGCACCTCAAACCTACGATTTGAGCGCCATGCTCCGAAGTGCGCCGAAGGCTCATCTTGCGGAGCAAGATGGCTACCTTGCTCACGCCACACTCGCTGCCGACAAAGCCCCGCAAATCGCCGACACGCCCTTCACCCTCACCTGCGAAGTCACCACCGCGCAGCGCGATGCCATCCTCATCGCCCACGGCGGCGCCAGCACCGGCTACGCGCTCCATCTCAGCGGCGGCAAGCTCATCTGGGCCATCCGCCACGGCAAAACCCTCACCACCGCGCAAACCGACTACCCCGCCGACAACCAACCCCACCGCATCACCGCCACACTCGGCAAAAAAGGCCAGCTCACCCTCCAACTCGATCAAAACGAGTCCGTCACCACGAAAGGCCCCGGCCTCATCCGCTCACAGCCCAAAGAAGACTTCTGCCTCGGCCACGACAACAAAGTCCCCGTGGCCACTTACACCGCGAAGGGGAAGTTTGAGGGGAAGATGCGCTTGGTGAACTTTGAGTGATCGGGTATGCTAGCGGCCTAAACTTGGCGTGAAGAAGAAAGAATACAGGTATCGAATTCAACATGCGTGCTTCAAATGCCGGAAGGCTTTTAAGTTCGAGTATCTGACTTTGGAGCAGGAGCAATCCGCATGGCTGAGCTTCAAGCTGTCGGGCAAGAAGCCGAGCACAGAGTTCATCGAAAACCCACATGTATGCCCTGAATGCAAAAATCCTGTGGAGTTGATGGGCAGAGCTTTTCGTGCACCCAAAGCAGACGATTTGGACGCATGGAAGGCTGTCGAAATCTTGTTTTTGGCTGGCTATCGCTTCTGGTCTTCCGTTGGCAACCTGCCAACTACCTCCAAAGAAGCCAAAGCATTCGTGAAAGCACACAGGCTGACCAATGAAGGAGAGAAGCTTGCTCACAGAATCAAGGCTACGCATTCCTGCTGAATTCCTGGCATTAAAGATTCAGCCTCTCTGCTCCTCAGCCCCTCTGCGGCAAAACCGAGCGTCCTGAACGTTCGATTCTGCCGCAGAGGGGCAAAGAGGCAAAGGGGCTGAGTTTGAGAGTGCAACATCCTCACCCGCGTCCCGTTCACGAATAATGCGCCGTGCCTTCACCCTCTGTCTCTTCGCCCTCAGCTCTTCGCTCTACGCTCAAAAGGCCGCCACACCGCCGCCGTCGAAGCCGCCGCTGGTGAGTGTGGACATCACGAAGCTACCGGAGGGCGCGACGCATCTCGATTTATGGTTGCTGTGCGGGCAGTCGAACATGAAAGGACGCGGTGTGATGCCGGAGGAGCCGAAGAATGACCCACGCATCGTCATGATGCATAAGATGGATGACCAGTGGTATCTCGCCCGGCATCCGCTGCATCTCACGGGCGATGCGAAGACCTTCCAAGGGCATGACAACGCCGGTGTCGGCCCTGGACTGGCCTTTGCGGAGGTGCTGGCCGCGCAGGACAAAACCGTCGCCATCGGCCTCGTGCCTTGCGCGGTCGGTGGATCGTCGATCAAGCTCTGGCAGAAAGGCGCGAAGCTCTATGACGAAGCCCTTCGCCGCGCGAAACTCGCTCTGCAAACCACCGCGCCCGTCAAAGCCCGCCTCCGCGGCATCCTCTGGCTGCAAGGCGAGGCGAATGCGAACGCTCAGGACCGCCCGCAGTATGCCGGGCAGCTCCGCTCGATGATCGAAGCCTTCCGCACCGACCTCGCGATGCCGGATCTGCCCTTCATCGCCTGCACCATCGGCGAAATGCAGCCCGAGCCGCGCCTCGCTGACCTCAAGGCCATGAACGAGATCCTGCTCGCCCTGCCGAAAAGCGTCCCGCACACCGCCTGCGTCGATGCCCGCGATTTGAAGACCCACATCGGCGACAGCGTGCATTTCGACACCGCGGCACAAAACGAGATCGGGCGGCGCTTCGCGGCGAAGTTCAGGGAACTGGCCAAACCTTGAGCGTCCATTGTTGGCTCAAAAACCGGCCAACATCTTCAAGATGGTCGAGAAGGTGCTACCGCCTGCTTGGCATTCAACGACGCTCGTCTTGACTTCCTGGACCCTTTGACGTGCAGCATTTGCCTTCCCACGCGAAGCACCTTGACCCGCTCCCCCCGCTTTTTACTTCTCAGCCGCCCCAAATCCCCCCTCCGCGCCCCATGTCCGCCAAGATCATCTACACCCTCACCGACGAAGCCCCGCTCCTCGCCACGTATTCGCTGCTTCCCATCGTCAAAGCCTTCACCAAGGCCGCAGGCATCGAGGTCGAAACGCGCGACATCTCCCTCGCCGGCCGTATTTTGGCGCAGTTCGGGCAGCAGGACGATGATTTGAGCTACCTCGGCAAACTTTGCCTCGAGCCGACCACGAACATCATCAAGCTCCCGAACATCTCCGCCTCGGTGCCGCAGCTCAAGGCCGCCATCGCTGAACTTCAGGCCAAAGGCTACAAACTCCCCGATCTGCCCGAAAACCCGCAGACCGACGAGGAAAAGGAAATCAAAGCCAAGTACGCCAAGGTCATGGGCAGCGCCGTGAACCCCGTGCTGCGTGAAGGCAACAGCGACCGCCGCGCTCCGAAAGCCGTCAAAGACTACGCCAAGAAGCATCCGCACAAGATGGGTGCCTGGTCCGCCGATTCGAAGACCACCGTCGGCACCATGGGCAAAGACGATTTCTTCTCCAACGAGAAGTCCACCTGCGTCGCCGCCGCCACCGAGGTCAAAATCGAGTTCACCGGCAAGGACGGCAGCACCAAGACGCTCCTCCCCAAACTCGCCCTCAAAGCCGGCGAGATCATGGACGCCACCAAGATGAGCAAGAAGGCCCTCGTCGCCTTCTTCGAACAGCAGATCGCCAAGGCGAAGGCCGATGGCGTGCTCTTCTCGCTCCACATGAAGGCCACCATGATGAAGGTCAGCGACCCCATCATCTTCGGTCACGCCGTCAGCGTCTTTTTCAAAGACCTCATCGCCAAACACGCCGCCACGCTCGCCGAGATCGGTGTAAACTTTAACAACGGCTTCGGCGACCTCATCGCGAAGTTCGACAAGCTCCCCGCCGACAAAAAAGCCGAGATCGAGGCCGACATCCAAGCCGCCTACGCCAGCGGCCCCGCTTTGGCCATGGTCAACAGCGACAAAGGCATCACCAATCTCCACGTCCCCAGCGATGTCATCGTCGATGCCTCCATGCCCGCCATGATCCGCGGCGGTGGCAAGATGTGGGACGCTGCCGGCAAGGAGCAGGACACGCTCGCCGTCATCCCGGACAGCAGCTACGCCGGCATCTACCAGGCCACGATCGACTTCTGCAAAAAGAACGGCGCTCTCGATCCGAAGACCATGGGCAGCGTGCCCAATGTCGGCCTCATGGCCCAGGCCGCCGAAGAATACGGCAGCCACAACAAGACCTTCGAAGCCCCCGCCGATGGCACCATCCGCGTCACTGAGACCGCGGGCAATGTGCTCTTTGAACACACCGTCGAGCAGGGCGACATCTGGCGTGCCTGCCAGACGAAGGACGCCCCTGTGCAGGATTGGGTCAAACTTGCCGTCAACCGCGCCCGCGCCTCGCAGACCCCCGCCGTCTTCTGGCTCGACAAAGCTCGCGCCCACGATGCCCAGATCATCGCCAAGGTCGAAAAATACCTCAAAGACCACGACCTCACCGGACTCGACATCCGCATCCTCCCGCCCGCCGAGGCCTGCACCTTCAGCTTGGAACGCATCGCCAAGGGCCTCGACACCATCTCCGTCACTGGCAACGTCCTCCGCGATTACAACACCGACCTCTTCCCGATCCTCGAAGTCGGCACGAGCGCCAAGATGCTCTCCATCGTCCCGCTCATGAATGGCGGCGGCCTCTTTGAAACCGGTGCCGGCGGTTCTGCGCCGAAGCATGTGCAGCAGTTTTGCGAAGAGAACTACCTTCGCTGGGACAGCCTCGGCGAGTTCTTCGCCCTCGCCGCGTCCTTCGAGCACCTCGCCGACACCTTCAAGAATCCGAAAGCCAAAGTCCTCGCCGACACCCTCGACGCCGCCAACGGCAAGTTCCTCGAAAACGACCGCAGCCCCGGCCGCAAACTCGGCACCATCGACAACCGCGGTAGCCACTTCTACCTCTGCCTCTACTGGGCCCAAGAACTCGCCGCCCAAACCGCCGACGCCGCCCTCGCCGCGACCTTCAAACCCATCGCCGAGTCCCTCACCACCAACGAGAGCAAGATCGTCGCCGAACTTCTCGCCGTCCAAGGCCAAAAAGCCGACGTCGGCGGCTACTACAAGCCCGACAACGCCAAAGCCGATGCCGCGCTCCGCCCGAGTGCGACGCTGAATGGAATCTTGGCCAAATTGTAAGTGGCGAGGGTATTCGCACAGATCTCTACTCGAACTTGATCGCGTAGAGATCGGCATCCTTGAGCGTGAAACGCAGCCTCACGGGCTTTCCGGCGAGCGAACTCACATCACGCCCATTTTTCCAGACCACCGTGCGCTCGATGGAATCACCAAAATGCTCTTCGCAGTCGCTTAACGCGAAACCGGTCATTGCTTTGCCGTTCGCGTCCTGAATTTCGATCTTCACGCCACCGGCCGCGGAGGTGGCGAAGTTCATGGTGAGGGCTTTGCCGGTGAAGGTGATCGGTTTGGTGATGACCTCTCCGCCGCTCATCGGTGCGTGCAGCGAGACAAAGCCATCAAGACGCAGCGTGTAGCGACGCAGCGCGTTGCTGTGGTCCGTCCAGTAGCTCTCGGTGGCGTAGAGGCTGAGCTCGTTTGGAGCGCCTTCCATGGATGACCTTGTCTCCACGGGATGCCAGGCGATGTATTGATGGCCGTAGTTCCAGGTGCCGGGACGCTCGATGCCGGGCGGGAGGAAGGCTTCATTCCAGCGTTTGAAGGTCACGCCATCGCGGCTGGCCATGAAGAGACCTTCGGTGACGACCATGCCGTAGCGTTCGCTGGCTTTGGAACGCCACTCGCGGTGCTCGCGTTCCGGCAATGCACGCATGCTCTCCGACCAGCCACGCTCGATGTAGCGCGTGGGAAAGCCGAGCAGTACATGCGGAGCCCGATGGTAGGGCTTCACCTGGTTCGTGTAGAGCGCCTCGCCGGGCGAATCGACGTAGCGCAGGTCCCGCTGGTTTTCCCAATGGATGAAGTCTTTCGACGTGGCCGTGCGGATGGCGCGAAGGCCACTCGGCTTCCAGTTCTTCTCGTCCGTCGTCCCTTCGGTGAAGTAGCGCCAGTAGGCGCGATACAATCCGGCCTGCGCATCCCAAAACGCGAGGTTTTGCGAATCAAACGCGCCATCCGTGATCACCGGCGCATCCGCCATCGGCGACCAGCGAAGGCCATCGGGCGATTTCAGCGCGAGCAGGCCTTTCGGCGAGTTCGAACGCACGATGGCTTTGTATTTCGCATCGGAAGCAGCATTCGGGTTCTCATCTTTGAAGACCGCTGGATGCCCGCCATCGGGATTCACCTTCCCCATCTTGCCATGCGGGATGACGATATTGTTGGCCTTCGAACCTTTGAACTCATGCAAACCGAGTTCTGGCTTCCGCCAATGGATGCCGTCATCGCTTTCGGCGTAGCAGGTGAAGAGCGGATGCTCGCCGGTGTTTACCTTGCCGGGCGCGGTGACGGTGAGCTGCCAGGATTTGTAATACATGCGGTATTTGTCACCATCTTTGAAGACGCTGTGATAACCGCTGCCACTGCCCTCCCACGGTGCGTCATGTGTGATGGCGATCTCTTTCGGCTGTGGCTGATGCAGACGCTGCTCCGCCTTGCCGGTGAGTTTTTCGATGAGAAAGTCATCCACAAACAACTCACGACGCGAGCCAATGGCGATGGGATCGGCAGACAGGGAGGATACAGCCAAGAGTGAGATGAAGAGATGCTTCATGGCAGACCTACGCAGCAGATGGGTAAAATAATGACGGGTAAAATGATGTTCTGAAGGAAATCCGTCTCCCCATCATTTTACCCTTCATCATTCTACCACCCTCATGCCTGCCGTTTCCCGCACCGAAGACCCCACGCCGCAAAGCCGCTGCCGTTTTGCTTTAAAGTGGTGCGACATCACGCCGCCTGCCGACATCTACCACCGCATGTGGGGCGCGGCGAAGCATGAGCGGGCCACGGGCATCCACCGGCCGCTGCGAGCCACCGTGACCGTCTTTGCGCCGATGGAAGGTAGCGAGCGGCAGATTCTGCTCGCGCTCGATCATTGTGTGATGGGAGCCACCGAGCACGTGAACCTCGCCGCACAAGCCGCAGAAATCGGTGGCGTGGCAAAGGAGGAAATCCTCGTCGTCTTCTCGCACACGCACGGTGCGGGCTTGATGGGCCTTGATCGGGCGAATCTGCCCGGCGGCGACCTCATTCCGCCGTATTTGCAGTCACTCGGCGAGAAAGCGGGCGTTTTGATCCGCGACGCCATCGCCTCGCTTCAGCCCGCAGGGATCGTGTATGGCCGCGGGAAGTGCTCGCTGGCCACGCATCGCGATTTTTGGGACGGGAAGCAGTTCGTCTGCGGTCACAATCCCGGCGTGCCTGCCGACGACACCATCATCGTCGCCCGCGTGACCGATGATGCGGGCCAAATGCTCGCCAGCATCGTGAACTACGCCTGCCATCCCACCACGCTCGCGTGGGAAAACACGCTCATCAGCCCCGACTACATCGGCGCGATGCGCGAGCTCGTCGAACGCGACACCGGCGCTCCGTGCCTCTTCCTCCAAGGTGCCAGCGGAGAGCTGGGACCGCGCGAAGGCTTCGTCGGCGCCACCGCCGTGGCAGATCGAAACGGCCGCGAGCTCGGTTACGCCGCGCTTTCAGCCCTCACCGCCCTTCCCGCCGCCGGGACGACTTTTGTGTATGCCGGCCCCGTCGTCTCCGGGGCCACGCTCGGCTCGTGGAAGCATCAAAGCATCGACGTGACCGAAAAAACTACCTGGAAGCTCCAACGCTGGCAAGAGCCTCTGCGCTATCGCCCCGGCCAGCCAACCATCAAGCAAACCCAGGCTGAACTCGATCAATTCCAAGCCGCCGAAGCCGCCGCCCGCGCCGTTGGCGATGAATCCCGCGCCGCCGACTGCCGCGCGATGGCCGAACGCAAAACCCGCCTCCTCCATCGCCTCCGCCAGCTCCCGCCCGGCGAAACCTATCCGCTCCAAGTGGTCCTCTGGCACCTTGGCGATGCCATCTGGCTCGGCGTGCAGGGCGAAAGCTACAACCTCCTCCAAACCGAGCTCCGCCGCCGCTTCCCCGACCGCATCATCATCGTCGCCAGCATCGCCGCCGACTGGGGTGCCTCCTACCTGCCCCCACGCGAACTCTACGACACCGGCATCTACCAAGAAAGCATCGCCATCGTCGCGTCGGGTAGCCTTGAACAACTCATCGAGTCGATTGCTCAGCGAATTTCCGTTTCTTAACCGCTGATGAGACGCTGATATGACGCTAATGGATTTATCAGCGTCGCATTAGCGACTTATCAGCGGTTCAAAACTCTCTCCTCCCATACCATGAAAATCACCGCCATCGAAACCCTCGTCTGCCATGCCCGGATGCGAAACTGGGTGTTTGTGAAAGTCGTCACGGATCAGCCCGGCCTCATCGGCTGGGGGGAGGCGACGCTGGAGTGGCACACGCGCAGCATCGTGGGGGCGATTGAAGACATGTCGCATCTGCTGATCGGCGAGGACCCGACGCGGGTGGAGTATCTGTGGCAGATGATGTATCGGCAGCACTTCTGGCATGGGCACGGCATCGTGCGGGCCACGGCCATCGCGGGCATCGACCTCGCCCTTTGGGACATCGTGGGCAAGGTGGCGAACATGCCGCTCTCGAAGGTCTTTGGCGGTCCGGTGCGGGATTGGGTGCGCACCTACTGCCATCTCGGCGGCGGGAAGATGGAGGATTTTTATCAGACGCCCGCCGACAACGCGAAACGCTTCGCCGAACTGGCGCAGCAGGCCGTGGCGGATGGTTACACGGCCTTCAAAAGCATGGCCGTGCCGAGCACGATGCCGATCGAGGGCATGAAACCCGTCCGGGCCGCCGCTGCGGCCGTCGCCGCGATGCGCGAGGCGGTGGGACCGGACATCGACATCATGGTCGATTGCCATGCGCGGCCCTCACCGGCCATGGGGCTGAAGTTTGGCAAGGCGCTCGATGATTTCGGCCTCTACTTCTTCGAGGAGCCCTGCTGGCCGGAGGCCGTCGATGGCCTGGCGAAGATCAACGCGGCCCTCACCACTCCCGTGGCCAGCGGCGAGCGTGTGACGAACCTGGAGGCCTTCAAAGACATGTTTGAAAAGCGTGCGGTCGAGATCTGCCAACTCGACATCACGCACTGCGGCGGCCTCAGCGCCGCAAAACGCATCGCTGCGCTCGCGGAGGCGCATCGCATCGCTTTAGCACCGCACAATCCGCAGGGGCCGGTGAGCACCGCTGCGTCGCTCGAGTTCGGTTTCAGCCAGCCGAGCTACATCATCTGCGAAACCGTGCACAACGATGTGCCGTGGCGTCAGGATGTGGTCGAGGAAGGATTCGTCATCGAGAAAGAAGGCCGCATCGTCCGCCCCAACACCAAACCCGGCCTCGGCATCACCATCAACGAAGCCGAGGTGAAGAAGCATCCCTTCCAGCAAGAGATCGTGCTGCGTGAATTCAGCCCCGATGGTGCGGTGACGGACTGGTGATGTCATGAAACCCACCCGCGCACGTTGTATCGTCCTCGCCGGACTCTGCTCGGCGGCGGCGCTGGCTTATTTTGTGCGCAATGGCGTGGCACCGGCAGAGAGCACGATCCGCGCAGACCTTGGGCTCACGAAGGAGCAGTCGGGCATGATGATGAGTGCGTTTTTCTGGCCGTATGCGCTTTGTCAGATCCCGGCGGCAATGCTGGCGCAGCGTCTCGGGACGAGATGGGCACTGTCGCTTTACTCAGTGATGTGGTCGCTCGCCACGGCGGGCTTCGCGCTCGGTGAACTCGGTTGGATGACTGCATCGCGAGCCTTCATGGGGGTGGCACAAGCTGGCCTCGTGCCGGTGGGTGTCAGTGCGATGGCCCGTTGGTTTCCCAAATCATCGCAAGCCACTGCGGCGGGTGCGTTCAGCGGTTTCATGTCTGTCGGCAGCATCATCGCTGCCCCGCTCACGGCCACGCTTGTGCTCGGTTGCGGCTGGCGATGGATGTTCGTGCTCTACGCGATTCCCGGCGTGCTATGGGCGGCCTGGTTCGCTTGGTGGCATCGTGAAGAGCCCGTGCAGCATCCAGCGGTGAACGCGGCGGAGCTTGAGCTGATTGGAACGCCGGCAGTCAAAACCACGAGTGATGCCTCAACAAACGTGTGGCAGCGCTTGGCGGCGAATCCCGCGCTTTGGTTGCTCTGCATGCAGCAGTTCTGCCGCGCAGCGGGTTACATTTTCTTCGCGAGCTGGTTTGCCACCTATCTCCAAGAGGCGCGTGGCATGGCGCTGGTGAAATCGGCGTGGCTCACCACGCTGCCGCTTCTCGCCGATGTGTTGGGCGGTTTCTCGGGCGGTGTGATCTCAGACACACTGCTGCGTCGCACACAGAGCCGTCGCATTGCCCGTCAGGGCATGGCGATGACGGCGTTGCTGCTCTGCGCGGTGCTGATCTTCGTCGCATGGAATGTCTCTGATCCGGTGCTGGCTGTTGTCGTGATCAGCGCGGGCATGTACTGCGCCGGCCTGGTGAATCCATGTTATTCCGCCACCCTCATGACGTGCGGCGGAACGCAGACAGCCACCTGGAGCGCCATCACGAACATGTGCGGCAATTTCGGCGCGGCGAGTTTTCCGATTCTCGTGCCGTGGCTCATCGCTCACGCGGGCGGATGGGATGCCGTGCTCATCGCCTTCGGAGTCATTTACATCCTCGCAGCGGCGTTCTGGTTTCTGCTACAAACCAAAAGCGAGCAGCGTCTTGTCCGTGCGCAGGTAGATCACGCCATCGACGATCGCAGGTGAAGCAAAGACGGGTGCTTTGAGGTCATTGCGGGCCAGGACATTGAGTTTGTCACCCGTGGCATCGAGCACAGACACCACACCACGCTGAGAGACGACATACACGCGGCCATCGGCGGTCACGGCAGAGGCGTAATACTCGCCGGATGCGGATTCGAGTCGCTCCGCCTGATAAATCGGGCTGCCGCTCTTCACCTCGTAAGCCGAGGCCAGTCCACCACCTTTCACGGTGAAGACACGTCCGTTGGCGATGACCGGCGTGAACACATACGGCAGATGCTTCGTCTGGCTCCACACCACATGCGTCTTGGTGATGTCGCCGCTGCCACCGGGCTTGATGGCGCAGAGCTGATTCATGGCGTCCGCGAACATGCCGCGCATGACTTCATACTCGGACTTGGTGACCTTGCCGTCCTTGTCGGCATCCACGATCGTGAAGCGGCTGCGCACCGGGCCTTCGGGAAACTCCGTTTCAGCCAACAGTCCATCTTTATCTGCATCTTGCGCGGCGAGAAAGGTCTCGTGCGGTTCCATCTCGACGCGATCATCTTCATCACCGCCTACATTCCAACCACAGATCAGCAGCTCATTGTTCGTTGCGATCGGACTCGTGTTGGCTACACGAGACATGCCGCTGGCCGACCAGCGTTGTTTGCCGTCCTTGAGATCGTAACTCCGCGTCCACAGCGAACCGCACACGATCAACTCCTCCACGCCATCGTGTTTCCAAATGAACGGCGTCGAAAACCCACGGCGGAACTCGCGACGATCGACGCGCCACGCTTCCGCACCTGTTTTGACATCCAAGGCGATCATGTAGCTGCCCACGTCCTGATCGGCGACGATAATCACTTTCCCATCCGCGATGATCGGTGACGAACTGGTGCCAAACTCGACCACCGGGGCAGGCAGCGGCTTTTTCCACAGCTCCTTGCCGTTCCAATCATACGCTAGCACTCCATAGCTGCCGAAATACGCGATCAAGCGTTCGCCATCCGTGCAGCACGTCGGAGCGGCAGGACTGCCAATGCGATGCGCAGCTTCGACTTTCTCTGCTGGCGCTGTCTTTCGCCACAATTCGCGTCCGTCCGTGCGATTCAGGCAGAACGTGACCAGTTTTCCATCAGCGAGACCGGTGAGCGCGATTTTATCGCCCCAGATGCACGGTGACGAATGACCGAATGGCACCTCCGCCTTCCATTGCAGATTCTTCTCCGCGGAGAACTCAACGGGCGGCTTTCCACTTCCAATTCCGAGTCCGCCTTCGCCGCGAAACTGCGGCCAGTTCGATTCAGCGAGGCAGGTGGAGGCGAGAAACAGTGCGGGAAGAAATTTCATCGAGTATTCAACCCCACAAACCCTTCAGCAGCTCACCAGCTTTCACGCCAAGCGGGAATTTCTTCGCGTGCGCATGCGTGTCGATGCCTGATAGTTGACGCAGGGCCTCGTGGATGTGTTCGGGACGCATGCGGATGCCCTTGTCATCGAGTGCGAGGCTTTGTGCATTGATCGGCTTCGCAAACTGCTTTTCATCGGTCGCACCAATGACGCGGTTTCCCTTGATGCCGGGACCGAGGAACATCGCAGATCCGATGGACCAGTGATCCTTGCCATTGCCTTTGTTGTAATCAGGCGTGCGGCCCATCTCGCTCTGCATGATGACAACGAGCTTGTCGCGGAGGCCGAGCTCCTCGGCGCGGCGAATAAAATATGTGATGCCGGCGAGAAACTCGGGAATCAGCTTCATCTGGTCGCGGTCGTTGTTCGCGTGGCTGTCGAACTGGCTGATCGTCAGGTTCGCGCTCACGCACACTCCCGCTTTGAACGACGCGAGCGCGATCTCTGCCATTTGCGACATGCGCTCTTTCGGAATCGAGCTCGGAATGAATGGCACGACGCGTTGCAGCGCCTTCGAGCTGATCTGCGCGGCGTAGAGCATGTTTTCCGCGCGTTCGAGCCGTGGCAGATGCGGCGTGGCGGCCTGCGCGGCATGATGTTTCGCCAAAGCCTGCTCGATGCGGTCCATGACGAAGGCCTCATGATACGGCGAGCGCTCATTGCCCTCCACATGGTCGGCGAGCGCGACTCTTTTCAGCGAGGGCAGATACGGCACGCGCGACATGGCCACGAGATTGCCGGTGTTCGAGTAATTACCGAAGGTGAGATACGCCAGCGGGCACTGCGGGCCTTTGCACGCGGCCACCAGCGCCGCGAAGGTCGGATACGCGAGGCTGTCGAGCTTCCCGGTGGCCATGTAGCGTGCGCCGGGGCTGTGATTGTTCACCGAGTAGTCGAGTCCGTTCACGACGAGCAGCTCCTTGCCGAACTCGGCATAGAAATCCTCATTGCTCATGCCGCCGTCCTTCGTCTTCGCCGTCGGCGCGAACTTGTGGGTGCCGTGCGTGAGGATGTCGCCCTCTTGATAGAGCCGGTTAATGCCACCGATGCCCTTCGGATCCATCAGGTAGGTCGTGTCCCAGCCGCCGGAGGCATTGAACACGACATAAAACGGCCCCTCATAAGGCGGCGTCTCCTTTTCCGACGCCCGCAGCGTGCGCGGCACCGCCAGGCCGAGTCCGGCCAGGGAGCAGAGTTTGAGGAAATCGCGGCGCATTTTTCGTTTAACGGCTTGCCGGGAGCTTTGTTTCCGGAAGCGCGGCCATCATACAACGAGACGATCAGACAAGCAGCCCATGAAAACCCAGGACGGGAAAGCGCGACCGCGCGAAGCAGGGACAAACTGCACGTCCTGATCGCCGGCGGCGGCTTCAAGCACGGCCAGCACCTTGCCTTCGACACCCAGAACAACCACAACCTCGCCACGCTCTACGTCAGCATGCTGCAAAGCCTCAGCATCGAGTCCGACACCTTCGCCAGTGCAAAAAGAACGATGGAGGGCCTGGAGAAGGCGTGAACGGCTCCCCATGACACGAGTAAGCGCCCCAGCGCCGCTCACTCATCGCCGCCGCTCTCACTGCTTCGATGAAGAGCCGCTGGCGATGCTGTGCGGAGGCACATCGAGAGCACCGATGGGCTTGGTGCCTTCGAAAAACACCACGCGCCGCGGTTTCGACGTCGGGTTCCAGGCGATGAGCGTCCGCGTCTTTCGCGCGGCATTGGCATACACCATCGAGGTCGGGGATGAGCCGTGCGCTGTGAAGTCGGGCCGCCCCAGTTCGACGAGGGCGCTGGCCTGCCAGTAGGTGTTCATCATCCACTCATTGTGCGCGATCGTGTCGCCGGGTTCGGACCCGAGCTTGTCGAGTCCGGCGACGACGCGCGCGGCATCCGCATGCATGAGAAAGCCGAGGTGGTAGCTCGCAAGTTCACCCCCGAGGGATGGGATGTCAGCCGCTTTCTTTGGCGTGCCCGGCTTCTTCGCCGCTTCCTTTTCTTCAAATGCCGCCTGCTCGCGCTGCCATCCGGCGTGGACTCGGGTGATGAAGGTCTGGTCACGATCATAGAATGCCAGGTGCGGGGCGGTGGGAAGCCACTGGATGCCGTAGATCCACGCCGGGCTGGCGGTGAACCAGGTGCCCCACACGATGCTGTGGCACCAGATCATGCCGCAGGCCTCGTGGGCATAGCTTTTTGGAAACACGTCATCGTGCGGGTCGAACCAGTACTCGACATTTGCCCGTGTTTCAAAGGTGTAGCCCATCACGCCCGCCGCCGTGAGCTCCTCATCGCCGAGGGCTTCGCCAAGCAAAATCATGCCAGCCCATGAATTCACCGCCTCGCCCGTGCTCTCCTGGTTGTTGCCGTCGTGAAAGCCGTTGCCGTCGGCAAAACTGTGCCCACGCCAAAGGTCAAAGGTGCGGAAGCGCGGAAAGCGTGTGTCGGCGCGATCATAGTTCGCGTAATTCTTGGCGAGCAGCTTCGCAAACTCACCGAACCGCGGGGCGAAGTCCGGCTGCAACTGCGAGAGCAGTGCCGCGGCATACACGAAGTAGCCCTGATGAAAGTGCGTGTCGGTGAAGTGCTCCGAGCCATATGCGGAGGGGAAGCCGACGAGCCCTTTGCGCCGGGGGTAGTAGGCGAAGAATTGCTCGCTCTCACCCGGCGAGAACGTGAACCAGTTCTCCAGGCCCGCGCGGAGTTTCCCGGCGATGGCATCAAACGAGGCGTCCCGCATCTGCCGTGCGATGAACACCGCCTGCGCGTGCTTCACGAGCTCCTTGCCACCCCAATAGGTGTCGCCGCGCAGTTGCTTATTTGGGTCGGTGAAGTGCTTTGCAAGCAGTTCCCTCACCCGTGCCGCGTCGAACGATGGGGTGGCTGGCGCGGGCAAGTTCGGCAGGATGCCGTTAAACGGATGAGCGAGTGTGAAGGTGTCGCCCGTGCCGCACTTCATCGTACCGCGAATGGTCGTGTAGTTCGGGCCTTCGAGCTTCAGGGGCGCGGTGTTCTCGCGCCAGTGATGCGGCAGGAAGCCCTGGATGACCTGCCCGCCCGCGCCCGGCTTCAGCGGCTCGGTGATGATTTTCCATGTCGTCGTTACGCTGCCCGCCGCGCGGTCGTATTTCCACGAGAGCTGCGTGTCACGCGGCACCGCGAAAGCATGCCGGTGAAACAGCGCGATGTCCTTTTCCGCAGGCAGCGGACACACGACGAGAAACGCCGACTTCTCCGCGAATGTCACGGCGATGCCCGCCTCCGTCTGCTCGAATCTCGTCCCGTCGGGTGCGAACACGCCCCAGGCCCGCCCTTCATGCGTGAGGCCGAGCGCATCGCCCGTCATCGGCAGCGAAGCCGCGGTGCAATCGACCTTGAAGTAGGTCGCCGCACTCTGTCCACGCGAGCCTTTGCCCTGCTGTCCCCCGAGCGCGATGAGCGGCTGCACGCCGGTGAACTCACACCACACCGCCGGCATTCCCTCGCCCAGCGTCACATCCATGAACCGCGTATCGCTCTCGAAGCAGCGGAACGACACGGTCCAGTCCGTCCAATCCTTCGCACGCGAATCCAACGGCTTGAAGTCGCGGCCCGTGATGATGAGCGGCCACTCCGCCAAGGCCCGCGCGCCATCGCCGCTGAAGTTCTGCACCTGAAACACCTCCACGCCCTCCGCCGTCGCATCCACCTTGTGCGGCATCGCCCACAGGCCCGTGCCGTAGGGCTGGAAAAGCAGATTTTGGAACCACTTGTTCGATGGAACCGGACGTCCGTCATCCTTCACCAGGTAGAGCATTCGCGCCTCGACTGCCTCCACGCGGTCAATGCCCGTCTTCTTGTCCACCATTCTTCCGAGCGGCGGTGACGAGGCGTATGAACCATTTCCCACGGAGATGGGCAGCTGCTCAGCGTGCGTCGAGAGCACAGATGCAAGCAGGGCGATGAGGACGGTCGGGCGGCGTAGAGTCATTTTAAAAAGGTGGCAGGACAAGCCTGGGGTATCAGCAGGAGAGCATGCACTACTTACGACAAGCTCACTCATAAAGAAACTCGCTCCGCCGCAGGAGATACGTCATCACGGCCCGCCAGGCGCGGATGGCGTAGTGGGGGTCGGGAACGACTTTGCGGTCGGGATCGGGGCGGCAGTAATAACTCTCTTGGGGCTCGTGTTTGGATTTTGCAGCGTCGACAATGATGCTGCGGAAGAGATCGAAGCTGCGTGTCACCTCCTCGGAATCCGGCGCATCGGCACGCCCTAGCACGCGTTCATGCAAGTGCGCGATGGTGCGGCGGATTTTGGCATCGTTTTCATCACTCACGGGCAGCGTGTCAGGCTCCACCTCGCGGAAAAACAACCGCTCAGCGGCCGGGCGGGTGAAATCGAGCGCGGTGTGCTTGCAGGCGATGTCGTTGCTCATCGTGCGCATGATCGCACCCATGGCACCACTGGGATCGGTGGCACGTTCGGTGACTTCCTTGCTGTCGATGCCGCCGTAGAGCATGCCGAGGCCGCCATCGCGTGCATGCAGACGGCCCCAACTTTTGCCAAACACGGCCGCGATCTTCCGCTCCAGTTGCTCGGGGGCCAGCAGTCGGGTGAGTCCGATGTCATCGAGTTCCGCGAGGCGTTTTGCGTCGGAGATCGAGGTGTTGATGCCATCGGCACGATAAAAATCGCTCAGCACGAGGTCCTGGATCACCTGCTTGAAGTTGAAGCCGTTCCTCGCGAAACGCGGGGCGATCTCCTCGATCAAGCGGCGTTGCGTGGCGTAGGCGCGGTGCTTCGCGTCATGCAGCGGATCGTCGAGATCCTTCGGCGGCAGCAGCACCTTACGACCTGAAAGGATGTACCAGGCGTGCTCCACCATCGCCACGGCGAAGCGCGGGTCTTTGGCGGTGCGCTCGCCGAGCCATTGCAACGCGCGCCAGCGCTGCTCAGGCGGCATGTCCTCGCCTTCAAAACCAGCCTGGAACATGTCGGTGAACCATCCGTCCTTTCTGCGGCCATACACGCCTTGATCGGCGAATTTCCAGTAGTCCTGAAACAGGCTCGCCACAGGATCGAGCGTCTTATGGCAGACGACGCACTCGCTGGCCTCCATCGTCGGCACTTTGTACTTCGCGGTGACCGCGGCGGCATCCGTGACGCGCGCGGCGAGCTCCAGCACATCCACGCCGAGGAAATGCTGGTAATACATGCGCGCACGGAGGCGGTTGCGGTTCGTCTCCGTCGTCGGATAGCGGCAGAGCCATTGAAACGTGCTCAGCAGACCCGCATGTGGGTAGAAACCGCTCTCGCTTTCCTGGTCCTGCTGCTTCACGCGGCCTTTGAGCGCCTTCAGACGCACGGGAATGAACTCCAGCGGATCATTCACGTCTTTGAACCGCTCTTTGATCTCCTCAAACACGCCGTAGCCACGCGCTCCATATGGCGAGAGCATGATGTAATCCGCAGTGACGATCTCGGTGAAGGGATGGTCGTTGCGCACGATGTGCTCGATGAGCCGCAGCGGCTCCTCATGCAGCGCGCGGCGGTAGTCGTCGGCCATTTTGTAGCCAGCCTGGCGCTTCGCCTTCTCGTCGGCGATGTCATCAAACTTCCATTTCTGATACCAGTGTCGCTGCGGAAAGTGATCGTAGCTCAGATAAGTTTGGTCCGGGTTCCCATCGGTGCCGAGCGTGAGGAAGATGTCGTTGAAGCCCTCGCGGAGCCTTTCGTAGAACGCGTCCTCCTTCATCACGGCGTCGAGATGCGTTTTCACATCCCGCTTGAGCTCCGCGTCATTCGGCAATCGTCCCGCAAGCGAAAGCGTCGCGCGGCGGATGAGCCTGCGGTCGTCGAGCATGGCCACACCGTCAAAAAACGGCCTCTCGTCTGCTTTCGAGGCGATTTTTGGCGTTTGGACCGGCGCGGTGACTTCCTTCACAAAATCCGCCAAAAGACGAAAACCGGCCGAGCCTGGCTCAAACACCACTTTGCCGCCGTGTTTGAGCTTTCCCTGCGCTTTGAGCAGCAAACGCGACTGATCGCCCTGCGCCACTTCGCGTGCCATTTTCGCGAACGCGGCCTTGTTTTGCCGCATCACCTCCTTGCGGCCCTCCACGGGCGTTTTCGACGGATCGACGAGGATCAGTTCGCTGTCCTCCGCATCACCGCCGACCTTGTGGCACTTCAGGCACTCCTGCGACGCCACCTTCGGCCATAGCTGCTCGTCAAAAAAACCCTCCGCCCACGCCGCGACGGGCATCAGTGAGAGGGCAGACAGCACGACGAATCTCATGCGGAGGTTTAACGCAGCCCGGTGAACGATCATTTCGATCCGGCGCGTTCCATCCCCATCATGAAGCTGCCGATTTGCCTGTTATGGATGACCACCCTTCTTCACGCTGAAATGCGTGTCTCGACCGATTTTGAAGGCGGCAATGCGGAGATCGTGAAGCTCGATCAAGCCTCCAAAACACTGCGCATCATGCCAAAGCTCCATGAAGGACGAGGCTGGCCATGCTGGTGGTATTTCCGGCTCGACGGACTCACTCCGGGCGAAACGATCACGCTCGAATTGCAGGCGCAGACGAAGCCCTTCCGCGAAAACCAAGTGCTCGCCGCCGCGTGGTGCCAGCCGAAGCATGCGTGGCTGAGCAGTGATGGCGAAACGTGGTCGCCAAGTGAGGCGGGAACGCTGAGCGCCGACAAGGTGATGAGCTATCAAATCAAGCCAACGACCGAAAGCCTCCGCGTGGCCTGGGGGCCGCCATTTGTGCCTGCGGATGCCGAAAAACTGCTCACCGAAATCGCGTCGAAGTTGCCGGAGTCAAAGCGCTTCGAGCTTTCAAAGACACGCGATGGCCGTGTGGTGCCTGGCATCCGCATCGGCGATGACAACGCGCCGCATCAGGTTTGGGTTGGTTCGCGACATCACGCTTGGGAGGCCGGTGGCAGCCAGGTGGGCCGTGGCTTCATCCGCTGGTATGCGAGTGATGAGGCGAAGGCTCTGCGAGCGAAAACGTGCCTGCACTACATCCCCATCATGGATGTGGACAACGCGGCCATCGGCGCCGGCGGCAAAGAGGCGGTGCCGCGTGATCACAATCGCGACTGGGCCGCCGAGCCGATCTATCCCGAGGTTGCCGCTGCGCAGCGCATGATCCGTGACATTCACACGAAGCGCGGCCTCGATGTCTTCATCGACCTGCACAATCCGGGCGCCGATGATCCTATCTTTTTCTTTGGTCCATTCGCCTTCGAGCGGATGACAGGCATTCAGCAGCGGAATTACCAGCGCTGGATCGACATTGCCGCCGCCAGCATCACCGAACCGCTCAAAGTGCAGCCAAAATATCGCTTTGCGACCTATGTGAAGACCGATGAAGAACGCGGCCGCATGAGCAGCGGCTGGGTGCGTGCGAATGCAGGCGACTTTACCATCTCCGTCACGCTCGAGACCGGTTGGAACAGCCCGCTGATGTCCGTGGCAGGCTACGGCAAGGTGGGTGCCGGCCTCGGACGTGCGCTGGCCGCTTACCTCCAAGAAAATCCCCGGCGTGAATGATCATTCCAACCGCCACGTTGCCTGACGCAGCACGGCGAGTTTCGGCTCGGCCATACTTTCATACCAAACCGTCAGCAGCGTGCCGTCCGGAAGTTCCACGGTGCTCGGGTAGCCAAGATCGCCGCCTTTGCCGTCGCCGGAGAGAATGATCGCCTCGCCCCAGGTTTTGCCGTTGTCGGTGCTGATGCGTGCCTGATTGCCGTAAGGTTTGCGACGGTGGCCGTAGGTCATCACGAGACGTCCATCACGCAAACGCAGAAGATGCGAAGGCAGGCCCCACACACCGATGGAATGCGGCTCGCTCCAGGTTTTGCCGCCATCGGTGGATTCAGACTGCAATGTCTCGCCCTTGTTCGCCTCGTTGTGATTGCGAATCTGCGCAATGAGCGTGCCGTCAGCGGCCTCGACCGCATGCAGTTCATGGTAACCGCGCACGACGCTGTCACCTTTGCGCGTCGGGATTTCAGCCAGCCACTGCCACGTCTGGCCATCGTCCTTCGATTCCGCGACGCCGATTTTCTTGTCATTGCTCCACAACTGCTTTCCGGCGTAAAGCAACCGGCCGTCCTTGAGTTGAATCGGGCCATGCGGGCTGTTCACGACAGTGGGAATCGGCTTCGACCACGTTTCGCCAACATCGGTGGAACGCAGCACCCATTCGCCGAGTTGCGCTTTGCGTTCCTCATCGCCGAGCTTCTCGTGCGCGGATTTCCAGCGCGCGTAGCGTTCCGCAGGCATCGCCTTCGACACCCAGCCTTTGTCCGTGTGCTCAGCCATCGCCGTGGCCTTCTTGAACGAGTCCTCATAGGCCAGCGATGTGAAGGTCGTGACCAGCAGCGTGCCCTTCGCCGTCTCCAGCACGCCTGAATCGCGATCATCGATCGGCCCGTCGTAAATCACCCGTGGAGCGGACCATGTGCCGCCGTGGTCGGTCGATTTCATCGCCACCACTTTTCCAAACGGACACACATGCGCCTCGCGTCCGCCGGAGCACGTCACCCACAGCTCGCCGTTCGCGCGCTGTGCCACCGTCGGCCAGCCGTGGTAAAACTCCGGCTGCTGTGAAATGACCTTCGTTTCGAGGATCTTCGCGCCTGGCGCGGCCCCGCGAGCAATGAATGGAATGGCGAGAGCGGTGGTGGCGATGAATTGGCGTCGGCTGGTCATGGCAAGACTACTACGCGTTCATTCGCTCACTTTGACGTGCCAAAAAATCGTATGGTCCCTCGAGACTCAAGAACGCGTGAATTCCTCGCGGGTCAGCTTGCCATCGTGGTCTTTGTCGAAGGATCGGAAGCGTTTTGGAGCGTCTTCCTTCTTCGCAAGGCCGTTGGTGTATTCTTCGAGGGTGAGAATGTTGTCGGCGTTTTTGTCCCAGCGTTGGAAAGCGGCGGCACGGTCCACGGTGGGCGCTTTTGGGGGCACGGCAACTGGTGTGCGGCCACCGGACTGCACAAAGGGCGTGGGGAGGGTTTTACGCCAAGCGTTGAGCTTCGCTTTCAGCGTGGCGACGACTTCGGGCTGCTTGTCCGCGAGGTTCTGCTGCTGGGAGCGGTCGGTGATGACGTTGTAGAGCTCAATGCGGGCGAATTTTTCGTCGTGGAGCAAAACGTGATCGCCATCGCGAATGGCGTGGGTGGGCCAATCGGCCTCCTGAGAATGCGGACCGCGCCATTCCCAGAAGACAGGGGCTTCGCGGGTGAATGGCTGGCCTTTGAGGGCTGCGAGGACGTTGATGCCATCGCTTTGATAACCGGCGGGCGCTTTGACATCGAGCGCGGCGAAGATCGTGGGCATCACATCGACGCCGGCGAGCACGCTGGTCTTGTCCACGCGACCTGCGGGCACCACACCGGGCCAGCGGACGATGAAGGGCACGTTCACGCCGCCGAGGTAGAGGCTGCGCTTCCGTCCGCGAAGGCCGCCGGTGGTGCCGACGCTGTGATAAAACTTTTCGCCGGGCTTGGCGTGTGAGTTTTCGGGGCCGTTGTCGCTGGAGAAGAAGACGAGCGTATTTTCGGCGAGCTTGAGCTCATCGAGCAGAGCGAGCACGCGGCCGATTTGTTTGTCAGCACGCGTGACAGCCGAGTAGTAAGTGCGCTGCGGCTCGGCGGTGTCGGGATATTCTTTTTTGTCCTCATCGGAGGCGGCGACGAGGTGATGCGTCTCATGCAGCCAGAGATTCAGGTAGAAGGGCTTGTCTTTGACGCTGCGGATGAAGCGCAGCGCATTCTCCGTGGCGGCGGTGGTTTGGTAGATCGGTCCATCTTTGGCAGGCACGTCTGCGAGGCTCGTGCCTTCAAACACATCGCGACCTGGGCCGACCCACACGGCGGCATCGTCGTAGCCGTATTCGACGGGCAGCGGAGCATTCATGGTCTTCTCCTGGCCGCTGAGATGCCATTTACCGTAGTGCGCGGTGGCATAGCCGGCCTCATGCAGCGTGCGCGGCAGCAGTGGTGCCTTCGGATCAAGCCAGTCCGGCATGCCGCGTGCCACATTCTCCGCATGCGTGGCGAAGTGCTGATGCACGCCATGCCGCGCCGGATACTGCCCGGTGACGATGGCCGTGCGGCTCGGCGAGCACACGGGATTGCACACGGTGAACTGATGGAAGTCGGCGCCCTCCCGCGCGAGGCGGTCGAGATTCGGCGTCTTCAAATGTGGATGCCCGTGGCAGGCCAGATCGCCAAAGCCCCAGTCATCGGCGTAGATGAAGAGGATGTTCGGACGCTGGGCACGAAGCATCAGGGGGAGAAGGAGAAACAACAGCAGCGCTCGCATGGCCGCCTTGAAACAACCAGCCGACTCACTTCTTGCGCACAAACTTCTGCACGCGCTTGCCCGTTCCTTCCGCGACATAAACCGCTCCGTCCGGGCCGATGGCGATGTCGTGACCAAGCTGAAACTGGCCCGGTGCATCGCCTTGGCTGCCAAACGTGTCGATCACATGTCCCGTGGCATCGAGCTCCACCGCCTTGCCGCGTTCCGACAGCTTCAAGGACGGCGAACCGCCATCAATGATGAAGAGATGGCCATTTGCGCCGGTCTCCACGCCATAAGGCTTGCCGATGTGCGGTCCCTTCCATTCGTGGAGAAAGCCACCTCTTGCGTCGAAGACCTGAAGTCGTTCGTTCTCACGGTCACACACGATCACACGGCCCTGCGTATCGAGCGCAATGCCATGCGGCAGGTTGAACTCGCCCGGCCCTTTGCCCTTCGCGCCCCACGCGAACTCAAATTTCCCGTCAGCGGTGAATTTCATCACGCGTGTGTTCTTGTAGCCGTCGCTGACAAAAAACGATCCGTCACGCAGCACAGCCACATCGGTGGGCAGGTTGAAATGCGTGTGATCATTCCCCGGAACACCCGCTTCCCCCAAAGTGAGCAGCACTTTGCCCTCCGGCGTGCATTTGAAGACCTGGTGCAATCCCACATCCGTGAGCCAGAGATTGCCTTCGTGATCCACCGTCAGCCCGTGCGGCATGATGAAGCGATTCGCTCCCCACGAGCTGAGAAGTTCGCCGCTCCCGCCTTCAAACACGCTCACCGTCGGCTGCGAGATCGTCTCCTTCGGGAACGGATTCGTCCATGAACGGCCGCTGCGATGGAAGACGAACACACGGTTCTGCGCATCGACGCCCACTCCGGCGCAAAGGCCGAGCACATGATCTTCAGGCAACTGAGGCCAGTCCAGCACGACTTCGTGCTGCGGCTGCGCAAAAACGCTCGTGGCAATAAGCAGGATGGCCAGTGAGCCGCGCATGTTCATTTCAGCTTCGACACCTTCACGTCATCCACGTCCGCCGATTTGTTCACGGCGAGTGTGATCATGCGTTTGGTGGGATGGGCGATGCCTTCGCTGCTGAAAGCGCCGATCTCCTGCCCGTCGATGCGGACGGACATTTTGTCTGCGGCGATGGTGATGTGCATCGTGTGCCAGTCTTCGGGCTTGAGGTCGAGTTTGAAGGCTTTGGTCTTCGATTTGAGCAGCGCAGCGAGTTCGGGTGACTTGTCACCGGCCAAGCGGCGCTCGCGGATTTGGTTGTCCATGCCGCCGGTCATCGAATCCATGATGGTGAGGCCTTTGTTGGTTACGCGGGCCATGCAGAGATGCCCGGCGTGGACGGTTTTGAGTTCGCGATCGACGAAATCGACGCCGAGATCGTCGCCATCACCGAGTTTGAACTTCAATTCGACGATGCCGTCTTGAAATTCGGCCGCGTGAAAGATGGCGACGCCGTGATCGGCCTCGGCGTGCTTTGTGACGTGCATCACGCCATCTTTGAGATCGACCTGCTGGTGGCCTTTCGCGCGCCAGGCGCTGTTGCTGGTCCAGCCATTGCCGATGTCCTCCTTGCCGGGCGTTTTTTCATCGCGGGCGAAGTCGTCGGAGAAAAGGAGCACGGGCTCGGCGGCTGTTTGAGCGGAGAGCCAGGGGCAAAAGGCAAAGAGAAAGCAGAAGAGGCGGTGGCGGGGCATGTTTCGTGAACGATCCAGAGCCTTGACTCTCTCAACTCGAGTCAGAGCTCTTCAAATTCCGTCTGGGGTGATGTCGTTCTCAAGGCCACTTCGCCAGCACCTTGCCTTCAGCCGCTTTGAGCGTGAGGCCCTCGAGCTTCACTTCGCCCTCGCCAGCAAAGGGATCGAGACGCAGGCCGTGAAGGGTTTTTGCCTCGTCGATGCGGAGTTTCATGTCGTGCCATTCACCGTCGTGGTTCACGTCGAAGTCGAGGTGTTGGCCTGTGGGGAGGATGGTTTCGGGGTCGGTGGTCCAGTAGAGTTCTCCGGGGCCGGTGGAGCGGCTTTGGAGGCGGAATTCGAGGGTGTAGGGGCCGGGTTGCTCGATGCTGAGGCGCTCGAAGGCGAGGCCGGGATCATCTCCGGTGCTCTGGAGGATGAGTTGGGGGCCTTCGACGGTGAGCTTGGTGTCTTTGCGGGCGCGAGGAAGGGCGTTGGCGGGCTTTTTTCGGGCTTTGCCTTTGCCCTTGGTTTTGTCGGCTGTGGGGGAAGCGTCGTAATGCGTCCAGCCGGGGTTGAGTTTCGGTTTGGCTTCGGTGGCGACGGGCTTGGTTTCTTTGCCGGTGGCGTGGAGGACGTTGGCAGTCATGTCGTGCCATTGCTGGGACATGCGGGCGACGATGTCGGGGTGCTGCGCGGCGACGTTGTGGGTCTCGGCGCGGTCATCGGGCATGTGGTAGAGTTCCCAAGGCTGGCTTTGGAAGCTGACGAGCTTCCATTCGTCATCGCGCAGGCCGCGGTCACTGGAAAAGAGGAGGTGAATCGGCGGACGTGTGTTGATTTCACCACCGGCGATGACGGGCGCGAGCGAGATGCCGGCGAGCGGTGTGGGTTCTCGCTCAGGGAAGGTCATCGGCATTTTCGCTCCGGCGATCTCGGCGAAGGTGGGGAGCACATCGACGAGATGCGCGGGGCTGCTGACGACGCTGCCCGGCTTCTGCTTCAATCCAGCGGGCCAGTGCAGGATGGCGGGCGATGAGATGCCGCCTTCGAATTGGTTTTGTTTATAAAAGCGGAAGGGGGAGTTCCGCGCCCAGGCCCAGCCGGTGCTGTCTCCCCAATGCGTTTTCGGATCAAAAGGCTCCGTATTCGGTGTGGCACCGCCGCGATGAAAGGGGCACGCGCCGTTGTCGGAGACGAAGAGGATGACGGTGTTGTCGAGTTCGCCGTGTTTTCCGAGATCGGCGATGAGGCGGCCCATTTCCTGGTCGATGCGGTCGATGAGGCCCGCGTAGGCCGTCATGAGGCGGGTTTCCTTCGTGCGCTGCTCAGCGGAGAGCTGGCTCCATTCTGGAATGTGCTCGGGGCGTGGCGATTCGGTGGTGTCAGCAGGCAGGAGGCCGATTTGCTTCTGTTTGGCCACACGGGCGGCGCGGAGGACATCCCAGCCAGCGTCGTAACGACCGAGGTATTTTTTGAAATCCTGCTCCAGCGGCTGAAGCGGCGCATGGGGGGCATTGAAGGCGATGTAGTGAAACCATGGCTTTTTAGCGGCGCGTGCTTCGGCGATGAATTTCAGCGCATGATCGACGTTGGCGATGGTCGTGTAAAAGCCTTGCTCGGGCACGTTGAAGGGCTGGCCGTTCAGGCGGAAGGTTTTGTCGCCATGGAAGTAGTTCGTGGCGCCGGAGAGATGGCCAAAGTAGCGCTGGAAGCCGAAATCGGTCGGTTCTTTGTCGAGGTGCCATTTGCCGGTCATGGAGGTGAAGTAGCCAGCGGGTGCCAGCACCTCGGGAATAATCACCGCACGCTTCAAAGCCGTGTCACCCGCCTGTCGGCACCAGCGGCCGCTGAGCAGGCTCACGCGGCTGCTGTGGCACTTCGCGGTGTTGTAGAACTGGGAGAAGCGCAGGCCGTTGGCGGCCAGTTTGTCCATATTGGGCGTTTCGATCTCGCTGCCGTAGCAGCCGAGGTCGGAGAAGCCCATGTCGTCGGCCATGACGAGGAGGAAGTTCGGCTGCGCCGAAAATGACGAATGCAGAATGGCGAATGAGGAAAAGAGAACAGCGAGGAGGCGCATGGCCTCAAAACGAGACGGAGACAGAGAACTTCCTCGCAATGCGGCCCATCCGCAGTTCGTTTGCACGCCATGCTCAGACTCTTAGCCATTCTACTCCTTGCCCTTTGCTCCTCGCTCTTTGCCGCGAAACCAAACATCATCGTCATCATGGCCGATGACCTCGGTTACGGTGATGTGGGCTGTTACGGAGCGACGGCGGTGAAGACGCCGAACATCGACCAACTGGCTGCGAAGGGCCTGCGCTTCACCAGCGGCTACTGCAGCGCCTCCACTTGCACGCCGACGCGATTCTCGCTGCTTACCGGCACTTTTGCATTTCGTCAAAAAGGCACCGGCGTGGCTCCGCCGAATGGTCCTGCGCTGATCAAACCCGGCACGGAGACGATGGCGTCGATTTTGAAGAAGGCCGGCTATGCCACCGCAGTGATCGGCAAATGGCATCTCGGCCTCGGCGATCCAAAGCCTGACTGGAACGGCGAGTTGAAGCCCGGACCGCTGGAGATCGGCTTTGATCACTGCCTGCTGCTTCCCACCACCAACGACCGCGTGCCGCAGGTGTATGTGGACGACCACCGCGTGCGGAATCTCGACCCCAAGGACCCGCTGTGGGTGGGCGACAAGGCACCAGACGAAAATCATCCCACCGGCATCACGCATCGCGACACGCTGCGCATGAACTGGACGCATGGTCACAACCAGACGATCCACAACGGCATCGGCCGCATCGGTTTCTACACCGGCGGCACGGCCGCCCGCTTCCGCGATGAGGACCTCGGCGACGCCTGGATCAACGAGACGAACCGCTGGATCGAGGCGCATGCGAAAGAGCCCTTCTTCCTCTACTTCGCCAGCCACGACATCCATGTGCCGCGCATGCCGCACGAACGTTTTCAGGGCAAAACCACGCTCGGCTACCGTGGTGACGCGATTGTCGAGTTTGACTGGAGCGTCGGCGAGATCATGAAGACGCTGGACCGGCTCAAGCTGGCTGAGAACACGCTCATCGTGCTTTGCTCCGACAACGGTCCCGTGCTCGATGACGGCTACGTCGATGGCGCGGTGGAAAAACTCGGTGCCCACACGCCCGCAGGCCCGTTCAGCGGCGGAAAATACAGCGTCTATGAAGGCGGCACGCGCACGCCTTTTATCGTCACCTGGCCTGCTCGCATTCAGCCGGGCGTCTCGGATGAACTTGTCTGCACGGTCGATCTCGCCGCCAGCTTTGCCGCCTTGACCGAAACAACTCTCGCTGACAACGCCTGTCTCGACAGCCAGAACGTCCTTCCGGCTCTTCTCGGCGAAAAAGGGGCCAAAGGACGTGATGCATTGCTTCAGCAGGACAACAACGGCAACAACCTCGGCCTGCGCATGGGCGAGTGGAAGCTCGTGAGGATGAAGACGAAAGGCAAATCCCAGGCTGTGGTCACAAAGAAGAACCGCGATGAAAACCAGGCCCCGCTTCACCGCCTTTACCATCTGCTGGATGACCCTGCCGAGCTCAAAGACCTCAGCGGCGAGCAGCCGGAGCGGTTGAAAGCGATGATCGCAAAGATGGAAGAAATTGTCGCGGCACCGACGCGGAAGTGAGGCATTCCAACAGCCCACCTATTCACATCACGGCAGCGGCTTGACCGGTTCGATGTCGCTTTGATTGATCCAGCCGGCCTTTACCGGCTCGCCGCGCATGAATTTCTCGTAGAAGCCGACGTTGGGCTTCGCGGCGTGCTCGTATTTGTCGAAGATGTTGCCCTTGCCGTCCATGCGCGGGTCGCCCTGCGCTTTCAGCTCCGTGTGAAGCTGGTCGCGCATGGCGGCGGCACGCGGATCGGCGGGGATGTTCTTCACGAAGTCAGGGTCGGACTTCAGGTCGTAGAACTCGACCGGAGGGCGCAAACCGAAGCAGAGCTGCCAGAAGGGGTCGGCTGGGTTTTTGCGGTGCGCGTCGATGAGGAACGACTTCGTCGCGCCCGCGTCACAATCCATGTAACCGGTCTCGGGATTGCCGCCCGGCCAGCGTGAGGGCTCGAAGTTTTCGATGAAGACGCTGTCGTGCTTCACGATGGCGCGGATGGGATAACCCCAGTCGTTGGGGCGGCCGACATCGGTGCGCTCCTTGCCGATGAGCACATGATCGCGCTTGTGGGCGGGCTTGCCGGCAAACAAGTCGGTCAGGCTGTGTCCTGGAGACTCCGCCATGCCTGTCTCGTTCCACTTCAAGCCCGCCACCTCGACGAACGTCGGCGCGAGATCGATGAAACTGATGAAGTCGTCGATCACGCGGCCTGGCTGGGTGATTCCTTTTTTCCACATGACGGCGAGAGGGACATGGTTGGCCTGCACGTTCGCGTTGCCCTTGCTGCGCGGGAAAGGCATGCCGTGGTCGGCGGTCACGACGACGAGCGTGTTGTCCAGCAGGCCGCGTTTTTCGAGGTCGGCGAGCATGCGGCCGAGATGCGAGTCGAAATGCTCCACCTCGAAGGCGTAGTCGAGCATGTCGTTGCGCACGATGTCGTTGTCCGGCCAGTAAGCGGGCACATGGTCGATGTCGGTGAGCTTTTTGCCGCCTTTGGCGACACCGCTGCCGAATTCATAACCACGATGCGGCTCGATGGCGCCGCACCAGAAGGCCCAGGGCTTGTCCGCAGGCGCGGCGTCGAGGAAGTCGGTGAAATTCGCGGCGTAGTCGCTGTTGCCGATCTCGGACGTGGGCGGTGTCGCTTTGCGTTTGTTCCATGCCTTGCCGGTCATCTGGCGCGGATTGCCGTTTGCATCCTTCGCCACGCCCGGTCCCCAGCCTTTCGTCGTGTGGCCGACATTCCAGCCTTTTTCCGCCAGCGCCTCTCCCCAGCCTTTAAACTCCGGCGGGAAGTAGCAGATGTGGTTCGCCGCCTCCTTGAGCTGCCAGGAGTTGCGTCCTGTGAGAATGCACGCGCGCGACGGAGCGCACTTCGCGTTCGGTGTGTAGGCGTGTTTGAAAAGCAGGCCCTCCTTTGCCACGCGGTCGAAGTTCGGCGTCTTGACCCAGGGCGTGCCGTAGGCGCTCGCATGCGGCCCCCAGTCATCGGCGATGGCGAACAGAATGTTTGGCCGCTCGGCGGCGAATGACGAATGCAAAATGACGAATGACGAAACAAGAAAGACGAGGCTCTTCATGGAGATGCGGGGGAGAATGTTATTTCTTTGCCTTGCCCTTCTTTTTCGCGCCCTCGCCCTTTGCAGTGCCGCGCTGGCCCATCGGCAGGATGGGGCCGCCGCGGGCGTTCATTTCGGCGTCGCAGAGTTTGCGCATTTCCGCGAGCGTTCCGGCATGCGAGGCATCGGTGGCGAGGTTTTTGAGCTCGTCGGGGTCCGTTTGCAGATCGTGCAGGAACTCGAACACGGGCTTTTGGTCGAAATAACGCGCATAGACGTAGCGCTCGCCGCGAACGCCCTCCCAGGTGAGCGTGGGGGCGAGATCGAGATGCTCGCAGAAGAAATGAGTGCGCCAGGGTTTGTCGCTGCCTTTGCCTTCGAGGATCGTTGAGAGACTTCGGCCTTCGTAAGCGGCGGGCCGCTCCGCGCCGGCCCAGTCGATGAAAGTGGCGGGCAGATCGACATTGAGCACCATCTCGCGCGCGACACGGCCGCGCTTCTCCTTGGGCAGGCGCGGGTCGTAAATGACGAGCGGAACGCGCAGCGACTCCTCGAAGTGCGACCATTTGCCCTGAAAGCCGCGGTCGCCGAGGTAGTAGCCATTGTCGGCGGCATAGACGATGATGGTGTTCTCCGCGAGCCCGGCCTCCTTCAGCGCGGCGAGCACGCGGGCGACGCCCTTGTCGATACCGCTGATCATGCGGAAATAGGCGCGGAGGTTTGTCTGGTATTTCTCCGGCGTGTCGTAGCCCCAGAAGAAGCGCTCGCGGTTGATGCTGTCCTTCAGGAACTGCGGATGCGCCTCGTAGATGGCTGCATCGCCGAGGCGTGGCGCAGGAATCGTGACATCCTCATACATGCCGTCCACGGACTGCGGCCAGGGGTAGTGGCCGATGCCGGGACGCTTGTCCCCGTCCTCCGCATGCGCAGCATTGAAGGAAAGCTGCACGCAGAAGGGCTTGTCCTTGGATTGTTTTTTGAGGAAGTCGATGCCCCGGTCGCAAATGAGGTCCGTCTCATGCCGCTTCGAGCCATCCGGCATCGTTTTGAAGTAAGGACTGCGTCCGATCTGCTCGAAGGCGTCGAACTGCTCCTCCGGCTTGAAGCCCTGCGGAGCCTGGAAGTGCCATTTGCCGAAGTGGGCGGTGGTGTAGCCTGCTTTGCGGAGCTGCACGGGATAAAGAGTGGCCGCGGCCTCCGGCGTGACCTTTGGCACCGCCGTGCGCTGCACATGCGAGCGCGCCCACTGGCCGGTGAAGAGGACCGCGCGGCTCACCCAGCACACGGAGGTGGTCACGAAGGCGTTTTCAAAGCGCACGCCCTCCGCGGCGAGCCGGTCGATCGCGGGCGTTTTGACGATGGGATGTCCTGCGCAGCCAAGCGTGTTGAAACGCTGGTCGTCGGCGAAGAAGAAGAGGATGTTCGGCTTCGCGGCACCCTCCTTCGCCAAGGCTATGGAGGGCAAGAGGAGCGAAGGGCAGACAAACAGGAGGCAGAAAAGCAAACGGCGGGTCATGGGCGTTTGAAAACGCGGGAAGATCGCGGGGCTTTCTTGTTTGTGCCGCCGTTCTTTTCACTGAAGCCTGCGGCGCATGTTCACGGCCGGGTTTCTTTGCCGTCCGGCAGATCCTGATTGCAGACACCGTGCGTGCCGGGCTGGAAGAGGTTGTTGCTGAAGCGCAGATTGCGCGGATGGCCGGGCTCGCCGGCGATGATGACCGCGTATTTGTAGCGCGGCGCACCCATGTTGTGCACGAGATTCCCGGTGATGATCACGTCGGAAAGAGGCGGGTCATCAGGGTCCTGTCCCGAGTCGAATTTGAAAGGGGAGCGTTCCATTCCCCACATCCAGTGCGCGTCTCCATGGCCGAAATCAGAGATGATGTTGTTCGCGATGACCGAGCCGCCGTCGGCGTTGGCCGGCCTGCCTTCCACGGCGGGATGCGCGGCGGCTCCGGGCATCAGGCCGATGGCCCAGAGGTCGTTGCGCGCGAATTGGTTTCCTGTGATGAGCACGTTGCGGCTGCCGTGCATGGCCTTCATGCCGATGTGCGCATGGTTCACGATGTTGCCCGCCACGACCACATGATCGCAGTGCAGGTCGATGCCCTGTGCCGCGTTTTCGACATGATTGCCGATAATGCGCGTGAAGTCGCTCGTCTCCGGCGCGGTGACGAGGATGCCGCTGCCCTGGCGCCAGTTGTCCGTGTGGCCGGCATCCCAGGCCTGCTGGCTGAGGTGCGGTCCCTTCTGCGGGTTCTTCTTCACAAAATCGCCCAGCTTGTGCCTGTCCCTGACCTCTTTGGAAGCGGAGAAGGTTTCCTCGACGACGTGGTTGCCTTCGATCAGCGTCCCGGTGCAGTAGCGGATCATGATGCCGGTGCCGTCGGTGCATCGGAACGCATAGCCTGACACATCTCCCTGCGTGCGGTCATCCACGCTCACCCGCATGTAATTGCGCACCACACAGCGGCTGATGCGTGTGTCGCGCGAGTCGGTGACGAGGATCGCGCCGGATTTTGTGCGGTTGCCGATCACGCGCACGTTCTCGATGACGAGATCGCGGCACTTTTGAGCGATGATGCCCTCCTTGTCCGCCCGCGTGTCTCCCTCGGGCCGGGTGAGCGTGAGGTCGCGGATTTCGACACCTTGCGCGTTCTCGATCTCAATGACGGGATGATCTGGATTTTTCTGGATGATGCGCCCCGGCCCATAGAGCCCGCTCCGCTCACCACGGATGCGGATTTTCTCTGTGATCACATGATCACCCGCAGGAACAAAGAGCATCCGGTTCGGATTCGCATCCAAAGCGGCCTGGATGGACGGGTGGCTTGTGACCGAGAGCTCGAAGGCGTGAATGCGAAGCGCGCAGAGCACGCCGACGATGAGGAGAAAAATGTGACGCATAGGACCGGTGTTTTGCCAAACGAGGCAAAAGATGCAAAACACAGCGTCATTTGAACCTGAATGGAACTTACCGCAACGCCGCAAGCCGGATCGCTCCTTTGGTTGTAAGCGGGTGCGCGGGTTCACCGCGCTGCGTGCAGATCAGTTGGCCCTCAGCCATCAAATTCGCCGCCACCTCACGCACGCGAGGCATGAGGAGTCGCCAGTCCTTGCTGAGGTCTCGCGCGGCCTCCGACGGGCAAAACGTCGCACCTTCGCTTCGCCGGGCGGCGAGGTCGAGCAGCTTCGCACGGATGGCTTCGGCGGTGATCATCGCGTTTTGCCCCGGCGGCAGGCGTCGCTGCAAAACTTCACCCGGTCCCAGTCACGCTCCCACTTCTTCCGCCACGAGAACGGGCGTCCGCAGGCGGGACAGATCTTCTCGGGCAGATGCTCTTTGCGGACGCCGCGCATGCCTCACGACTCTTTTTCGATGCGGATCATGACCTCGTTGCGCCGCATCGGGATCGGCGTCCACGGCGGATCGTAGTAGGCGAAAAGCGGCTCGCCTTTGCCGGTGAGCTTTTGCGCGCTCATCCAGGCACGCAGGGCGGCGATGGCGTTTTTCTCGTTCTCCTCGTTGCGACCTCCCGCGAAGCGCAGCACGGCAAAACGGGCCGCGGGCAGGCTGGTCAGGGATACATCGTTGCCGGCGGGTTTGGGCACTCCTTTGCTCACCGTGGCCTGCGGCATGATGAAGCTCATCGTCTTTGTCTCAGTCGTGTTGGAAATGAGCACCGGTGAGGTCATCTCGATCTTTTCCTTCGATTCGTTTGTGCCGGTGATGAAGCGGAACAGGTTCCCAAAGCCGCCGTTCATGCCATCCGCAGCCATCGGGCTGGTGGCGAGCGAGAGGGCGGGGTAGTCGCGAATCTCGAATTTGTCGTCGGTGCGGATCACCTTGTATTCGGGCGTCTCCGTGGCTGCGCTTGCGTTGGAGGCAAGCCAGAACACGGCGAGAGCCACGGGCGCCATCAGGAGCAGAGTCGTCTTCTTTTTCATGCGGGGGTTCGGTTAGTTTGTTTGTTGCGGGACTTTCGCGAGCTTCGTTGTGTCGTAACCCTGCAGCCGCATGCGTTGCAGGATGCCCTGGTAGGTTTTGTCATCGAGCGAGGTCTTCCGGCTCAGCACCCAGCCGAGCTTGCGCGAGGGATAGCCGATCACCGCCCATTGATAATCTTCATCGAGGTCGATCACGAGAAAGGGCACGCGGAAGGGCCAGATGAACTGCACGCGCCACTCGGCATTCGTTTGCTTGTCATGCACCCAGGCCACGCCCTTCCACTCCTCCAGCGGAGCGTCGAGCGAGCCGCGTCGGAAGAGATACGAGTTCTGAATGCGGCCATCGGGGCGCAGCGCATAGCGGTCGAGCGTGCCGACCTTGCCCTTCTCCAGCGAGTAAGGGATGTGCGCGAAGACATACCAGTCACCCATGAAGCGCGGCAGATCGACCTTCGGCACCGTCTTCAGCGGCGGACGGGCACAGGAGGCGAGTATGGACAGCATGAGCGTGATGAGGAGACGTGTTTTCATGTGAATTCAGTGGGGATGCCGATGGCTTCCCAGGCGGTGCGTTCCTTTTCGAGCCCCTCGGCACGGCGGCGGGCCTTGTCGTTCGCGTATTTGCCGAGCACGAGCCGCAGCGGCGGTGATTCGGCATCCACGACGGCGAGGATGGCCTGCGCGGCCTTGGCGGGATCGCCGGGTTGCTTGCCATTCATCGAAGCGATGAGGCGTCCAAACTTGCCCGAGGTGCCGTCGTAGTCCGAAATCGGCTGCGAGGCCTTCTCGAGGCTGCGCGTGACGAAGTCGGTGCGAAACGGCCCAGGCTCAACCAACGTCACACGAATGCCGAGCGGGGCCAGTTCGAGCCTCAAACTTTCGCTAAGGAACTCAAGCGCGGCCTTGGCGGCACCGTATACGCCAAAGCCCGGGTAATTCGAGATCGCCGCCGCCGCGCTGAGGTTGATGATGTGACCGCTTTTTTGTGTCCGCAGCATCGGCAGCGCAGCGCGGATGACATTCAGCGGGCCGAAGAAGTTCGTTTCCACATTCCGGCGGATTTGATCGTCGTCACACTCCTCCACCGCACCGATGAGGCCGTAGCCCGCGTTGTTCACGAGAACGTCAAAGCTCCCCGCCTCCGCGATGGCCTCACGGATGTTCTCCACATCGGTCACATCGAGCGTCAAAACACGACAGGCCCCGCTTTCGAGGTCGGCGATGCTGCGCACATCGCGTGCGGTGGCGATGACACGATGCCCGGCGGCCAGCGCCGCCTCCGCGATGGCTCGGCCGAAGCCGCTCGAACAGCCGGTGATGAACCAAGTTTTCATGAATTGAGCCTCCAAAGAGTGAAGTTGAGCACCGAGGCAAAACTGACCCACGCGAGGTAGGGCACGAGCAGCATGCCCGCAGGACGCGAAACCGCCCAAAAGGCCCGCAATGTCATCAAGATCGCGATCCAGAGCGCCAAGATCTCGACCAGCGCCCAGCCCATCTCATGCGCGCCAAAGAAAATCGGTGTCCAGGCCGCGTTCAGCGCCAGTTGCACGAAGTAAAGCTTCAGTGGCTTCGCAAATCCGGCGCGCTTCCACACCATCCATGCAGCAACGGCCATGAGCGTGTAAAGCAGCGTCCACGCCGGGCCAAACAGCCACGGTGGCGGGTTCCAAGTCGGCTTGTTCAGCGCCGCATACCACGGACCCGGCATGCCGATGAACGCGCTCAATGCGGGTGCGCAAAATGTGACGACAAGAAAGCCGCCGAGGGCCAAAGCATTGCGGGACGACGAGGTGGAGGCGCTCATGATGCCTTCGAATACGTCGCCCGCAGCTCTTTTGCCTGCTTTTGAATGGCCGCGCGCTGTTTTTCATCCAGCCGTGCCAGATTGCGCACCTGCATGCTCATGCGCTGGTTCTGCCGCAGCTTCGGCTCATGCTGCAGCAGGTAGTCCCAATACAACGTGGTGAAGGGACAGGCCTTCGGCCCGGTGCTCTGCGCCGGATCAAAGCGGCAGCCGGCGCAGTAGTTGCTCATGCGCTGGATGTATTTGCCGCTCGCCACATACGGCTTGCTCGCCATCACGCCGCCATCACCGTATTGCGACATGCCGAGCGTGTTCGGCAGCTCCACCCACTCGACGGCATCGACATAGACGGCCAGATACCACTCATGCACCCGCTTTGGATCGACTCCGAAAAGCAGCGCGAACAAACCCGTGACCATCAGCCGCTGGATGTGATGCGCGTAACCGTAGCGCAGCGTCTGGGTGATCGCATCGCGCAGGCAGCGCATGTCCGTCTCGCCCGTCCAGTAGAACTCCGGCAGCGGCTCATGCGCCTGCATGGCGTTCCGCTCCAGGTAATCCGGCATGAACCGCCAGTAGATGCCGCGCACATACTCACGCCAACCGAGGATCTGCCGGATGAAGCCCTCCACCGCCGTCAGCGGTGCCTTGCCATCGCGCCACGCCTTTTCCGCAGCGGAAATGACTTCGCGCGGATCGAGCAGCTTCAGATTCATCGCCGCGCTCAGCCGTGAGTGATACAACCACGGCTCGTTCGTCCACATCGCGTCCTGATACTGCCCAAACTCCGCCAGCCTGTGCTCGATGAAGTCCTGAAGCGCCTGTCGCGCCTCCTCCGCCGTCACCGGCCAGTCAAAATCATCCAGCGTGCCCGGATACTTCGCAAAACGCTCGTTCACCATCGCGATCACCTCCTGCGTGATCGCATCCGGCTTGAACCGACGCGGCGGCACCCTCAGGCCGGGGCCGTCCTTGCCAAACGACTCGCGATTGTCATGATCAAAGTTCCACTGCCCACCCACCGGCTTACCCTTCTCCATGAGGAAACCGGTTTTCTGCCGCATCTCGCGATAGAAGAACTCCATGCGCAGTTGCTTGCGTCCCTCCGCGTGCTTCGCGAACTCGGCGGTGGTGCAGAGGAAGTGCCGGTCCTCGCGCACCTCAAGCGGCACCTTCAGTGCCGCCGCCACTTTCTCCATCTCCCGCTGCACCGCCCACTCACCGGCGTGAACCATCACGAGTTGTTTCGGATTCAGCTCATCCACGCTGGACCGCAAGGCACTCGCAAAATCCGCATGCGCTTCCATTTCATGATAAACCACCCGCCAGCCGCGTCCGCGCAGCGTCTCGCGAAAATGCCGCATCGCCGTGATGAACATCGCGATGCGCGCCTTCGTGCTCCACACCTTGGTGGACTCCCCGGCCACCTCCGCCATCCAGATCGCATCGTCCTTCGCATTGAAGTCCTCCAGCGCCGCCGACTTGAGATCGAGCTGGTCGCCAAGAACAAGAATGAGACGGGAAACACGCGGCATGGACGTGGTTTACGCCCCGGTCTGGGAACGCGACGGCTCAAAATCTCAGGATTATCCAAAGCCGATGCACGCACCTTGCATGTTCAGAAGCGTTGGTCTGTTCATGTTGTCCCGCATGACGAAATCCCTGCTGCTTGTGCCCTTTCTGACCACCGCCGCTCTCGCGGAGCCGGTGAGCTTCAGTCGCGAGGTGCTGCCGCTGCTTTCGGACAACTGCCTGAGCTGCCACGGGCAAGATGCCTCGCATCGCAAAGCCGATCTGCGTCTCGACACGCAAGAAGGGGCCCGCGAGGTGCTGAAATCGGGCGAATTCATCAAGCGCATCCTCACCGACGATCCCGATGAGGTCATGCCACCGCCGAAGTCTCACAAACCGAAGCTCAAAGCCGAGCAGGTGGCTCTTTTGCAGCGCTGGATCAAAGAAGGTGCCGCTTGGGGCAAACACTGGTCCTTCGAAAAACCCGTCAAAGCGAAGACCGAAGGCCATCCGGTGGATTTCTTCGTGAAGGCACGCCTTGCAAAGGAAGGCCTGAAGCTCTCTCCGCGGGCTGCGGAGCATACTTTGAGGCGGAGGCTGGCTTTCGACATCACGGGGCTGCCGCCTGCGCAAGACAATCAGACAAGGGGACAATCAGACAAGGAGGCCGGCAAAGCACCTGGCTCATTGTCTCCTCATCCGATGGTCTCATTGTCTTCCTACGATAGCTATGTGGACTCTCTCCTGGCTTCACCGCACTACGGCGAACGCATGGCCATGTTCTGGCTTGATGCGGCGCGTTACGCGGACACCGACGGCTTCCAATCCGATGCCACGCGCACGAACTGGCCTTGGCGTGACTACGTCGTCGAGTCATTCAACGCGAACAAGCCCTTCGACCAGTTCACGCTGGAGCAGTTCGCGGGGGATCTGCTGCCGAATGCCACGCCGGAGCAAAAGATCGCCACGTGCTTTCACCGCAATCACATGACGAATGGCGAGGGCGGTCGTGACAAGGAGGAGAGCCGCATCGACTACGTCATCGACCGCGTGAACACGATGGGCACCACCTGGCTCGGCCTCACGCTCGGCTGCACGCAGTGCCACTCGCACAAGTTTGATCCCATCTCGCACCACGATTACTACGCGCTCAATGCCTTCTTCAACAGCATCGACGAGGACGGCGCGGCCGGCACGAATGCGAAGCCCTATCTGAGCTACCAGTCGCCGCATGCAAAGCGCGCCGTCGAGGAATCGCAAAAGCTCGTCGAGGCACGCAAACCCATCGAAGCGAAGGCCAAAGCCGACGCGGAGAAGCCCTTCGCGAAGTGGTTGGAGCAGCAGCAAAAGCAGGTGAAGCCCGATCAAAGCGCCTGGAAGATCATTTTGGGCTCGGTGGAGTCGCAGGAAGGCACCAAGCTGGCTCAAACGAAGGATGGCATCGTCACCGCCAGCGGACCGAATCCGAAGCAGGATGACTACCGGCTCATTGCCAGCCCCAAACTGCCGCGCCTCACCGGTTTGAAGCTTGAGGTGCTGCCACAAAGCGGCGTGCTCTCGCGTGGCAAGTCAGGCGAGTTCATCCTCACCGACATCAAGGTTCAGGTGCGCCGTAAAGGCAGCTCGCAGATCCGCGACATCGCCGTCAAAAGCGCCGTGTCCGACACGAAGATCGAAGGCAAGGCCCGCGAGTATGGCGATGTGAAAGGCACGCTCGATGATGATCCGCGCAATGGCTGGACCACGAAGGGGTTTCCCAAAGATCAGCCTCACACCGCGCTCTACGGCCTCGCCGAGCCGCTGGTTCTCGAAGGCGATGAAGAACTCATTTTCGAGCTGCGACATCGTTCGACGAATGGCGATGCGAACATCGCGAAATTCCGGCTTTCCGCGACGGATCAGGCCGGGCCCGCCGTGCGCGAAATCGGCCCTACGCCGCTCGAAAAGCTCGCGAAGGGCGAAATCGATCGCGTGAAGCTCATGGCGCAGTTTTTGGAAGATCATGAGCCGTATCAACTCGCGAAGGCCTCGCTGGATCGTGCGAATGCGCAGTTCAAGGAAGTGCAGACCGCCGCAGGTAAATTGAACGTCATGGTCCTCGCTGAGCGCAAGGAGCCGCGCGACACGCATGTGCTCCTTCGAGGCGTTTGGGATAAAAAGGGCGATGTGGTGCCGCGTGGCGTGCCTGCGGCCATCGCGCCCTGGCCAGAAGGACTCGCGAAGGACCGCATCGGCCTCGCAAAGTGGATCACGTCGAAGGAGAACCCGCTCACGGCCCGCGTCTTCGTCAATCATGTGTGGCAGATGCTTTTCGGCGCTGGTTTGGTGCGCACACCCGATGATTTCGGCCTGCAAGGCCAGCGCCCCACACATCCCGAGCTGCTCGACTGGCTCGCCGTCGATTTCATGGAGAACGGTTGGGATGTGAAACGCCTCATCAAGACCATCGTGACGAGTGAAACGTATCAGCAATCATCTGATCGGACCGATCCGTCTGATCCGTCCAATCTTCTTTTGTCGAGAGGCCCGCGCTTCCGCCTTCCCGCGTGGATGATCCGTGATGCCACGCTCGCTTCCTCCGGCCTGCTGAATCGTGCGCTCGGTGGACCACCGGTGCGGTCGCATCAGCCCGAAGGCGTGTGGGAGGAGATTTTCATGGGCCGCTTCACTTACGAGCCGAGCCAGGGAGCGGCGCAGTATCGCCGCACGTTGTATGCCTTCTGGCGTCGCAGCATCGCGCCGACGTTTCTTTTCGACAGCGCACAGCGTCGCGTGTGCGAGGTGGGCATGAATCGAACCAACACACCGCTCCAAGCCCTCACGCTGCTCAATGACGAGACGATCAAAGAGGCCTCCCAAGCCCTTGCGAAGCGTCTGCTGGCCGCAAAGCCGGAAGAACGGCTCACCAAGCTCTACGAAGCCATTTTGAGCCGCCAACCGACCGCTCAAGAGATCGCCGTGCTGCAACGCGAGCTCGACCGCGCCTTGAATCATTACCGCCAGCATCCCGAAGATGCCCGCAAACGCCAAACCACACCCGAACTGGCCGCGCACACCCTCGTGGCCACTCTGGTCTTCAACCTCGACGAAGCCATCACGCATGAATAAGCCCACCCGCCGCCATTTTATCGCCACCGCCGTGCTCGCGGCTCCATTCGTGAAAACGTTCGCCAAAACCGCGCCGGAGTTTCACGGCGCGATCATCGGTCATGGCACGCATCGTTATCGCGTGGACAAGCTGTGGAGCCAGGCGGACGCCGCAAAGACGCCGGTGAAGGATTGCCATGAGATGGTGCAGATGCCGGATGGTCGCTTGTTCCTGCTCACGAATCACAAGCAGAACAATGTGCTCATCTACGACGTGAAGGGCGCTCTGCTCGGCCAGTGGACGCTCGGCATGAATGGCGCGCACGGTTTGACCTTCCACGACGGTCATCTCTACATCTGCGATACGAGCGGGCGCGTCGTGAAAGCCACACTCGATGGCCAGATCGTGCTCGAACTGCCCCACGCCGTCAAAGCAGGCATCTACAAGCCAAGCGAGGCCTACGCGCCGACTGAAAGCGCCGTCGCGCCGAATGGCGACATCTACGTCGCGGATGGTTACGGCTCCCAATACGTGCTGCGCTACGACAAGAGCGGCAAATTCATCTCGAAGTTCGGCGGCAAGAGCACGCAGCCGACGAATCCGGGCAAGTTCATGCAGGCGCATGGTGTCGCCATCGACTCGCGTGGCGGCGAGCCGCTGCTCGTCGTCACCGAACGCGTCCGCAACGAGTTCAACTGGTTCAAGCTCGATGGCACGCATGTCCGTGGTGTGTATCTGCCCGGCGCGTATGTGAGCCGACCGGTCATCCACGGCACGAATCTGTATTCCGGCGTCTGCTTTGGCGCGAAACCGAACGACTACCGCATGTGGCAGAGTCGCGGGTTCGTCACAATCCTCGATGCGAATGACAAAGTGATCTCGAATCCCGGCGGTCACGCACCCGAGTATGAAAACGACAGCCTCAAGGTGCTGCTGCAGGACCAGCCGGTCTTCAACAACTGCCACGACGTCTGCGTGGACACGCAGGGCGACCTGTATGTATGCCAGTGGAACAGCGGGAATGTGTACCCTTACAAACTGCATCGCGAATCATGAACGACGGACCTCTCAACACCACCCGCCGCTATTTCCTCGGCCAATGCACCGGCGTTTCCGTCGGCGCGATGGCTCTGCATGCGATGGGGCAGGAAACGATCGGCTTGCCCTCGCTGCCGCATTTTGCGCCGAAGGCGAAGCGAGTCATTTTTCTCACGCAATCAGGCGGGCCGTCGCAGATCGAGCTTTTTGATTACAAGCCGGGCCTGATGCAGTGGGCGGGCAAGGAACTGCCGGAAAGCGTGCGCCAGGGTCAGCGGCTCACGACGATGACGGCGAACCAGAAGCAGCTCATCCTGCCGGGCATCACGAAATTTGCGAAATGCGGCCAGAGCGGCGCGACGATCAGCGAATGGCTGCCGCATTTGCAGGGCGTGGCGGATGACTTGTGCTTCATCAAGTCGATGACGACGGATCAAATCAACCACGCACCGGCGATGACGCAGTTTTTGACCGGGCATCAGCTTCCGGGCCGTCCGAGCATGGGCGCGTGGATCAGCTACGGCCTCGGCAGCGTGAATCGCAACCTGCCGGACTACCTCGTGCTCATCTCAAAGATGCAGCGCCCGAGCGATCAACCGCTCTACGACCACTACTGGGGCAGCGGCTTTCTGCCGTCGCGTTATCAAGGCGTGAAGCTGCGGAACTCGAAGGACCCCGTTTTGTATCTCAGCGATCCTGAAGGCCTGCCGCGTCATTTGCGCCGTGGCATGCTCGACGGCCTCGCGGAGCTCAATCAGATGCGATTTGAGCAAACGCAGGACCCGGAGATCACCACGCGCATCCGTCAGTATGAGATGGCCTATCGCATGCAGGCCAGCGTGCCGGAGCTCACCGACCTCAGCGACGAGCCGGATCATGTTTTCGAGATGTATGGGCCCGATTCGCGGCGTGCGGGCAGCTACGCGGCGAATTGCATCCTCGCGCGACGCCTCGCGGAACGCGGCGTGCGCTTCATCCAGCTCTTTCATCCCGATTGGGATCATCACAGCCGTTTGCCGAGCTGGTGCACCGCGCGGTGTCGCGACACGGATCAGCCGAGCGCGGCTTTGATCAAAGATTTGAAGCAACGCGGCCTGCTCGACGAGACGCTGGTGCTCTGGGGCGGCGAATTCGGTCGCGGTGTCGCGGGTCAAGGCAAGTGGGACAGCCCCGAGGCGGGTCGTGATCATCATCCGCGCTGCTTCACGATGTGGATGGCCGGCGGCGGCATCAAACCTGGCACCACCTACGGCGCGACGGATGACTTCAGCTACAACGTGGCCGAGAATCCGGTGCACGTGCGCGATCTGCACGCCACCGTGATGCACCAGCTCGGCATCGACCACGAGCGCTTCACGTTCCGTGCACAAGGCCTCGACTTCAAACTCACCGGCGTTGAGCCGACGAAGGTGGTGAAGGACATTCTGGTGTAAGTCGCATCACGCTGCGGGCAACCGCACGGTGAAGGTGCTGCCGTGACCGACTTCGCTGCTGACGCCCACGCTGCCACCGTGGGCTTCAACGAGTGCCTTCACGATGGACAGGCCGAGACCGCTGCCGCCGTGAGTGCGCGAGCGCGCCTTGTCCACGCGGTAGAAGCGCTCGAACAAATGCGGCAGATGCTCGGGTGCGATGCCACCGCCGCTGTCGATGATCTGGATTTCAATCCACGGCGGCGCTTTGGACATGCGCACGGTCACGTTTTCACCCGTGGGCGAGTAGCGCACGGCGTTCTCGACGAGATTGAAGATCACACGCTCCAGCGCGACGCGGTCGCCATTCACGCTGAGTGGCTCGGTGGTCGTGTCCTCGTGTTGGATGATCATCTGGCGCTCAGCGGCGAGGTTTTGCAGGCGATTGATCACCGTGGAGCAGATCTCGCTCACATTGACGAGTTCACGCTGCGTGATGGCATCGCCGACATCGACATGCGCGAGCGCGAGCATGTTCTCGGTGAGGCGGGAGAGGCGCTCGATCTCCTCTTTGTTGCTCACGAGCACGTCGCGGTATTCCTCAGCGCTGCGAGGTTTGCGCAGGGCGACTTCAATCTCGCCGCGCAGCACGGTGAGCGGCGTGCGCAGCTCGTGTGAGGCATCCGCAGTGAAGCGCTGCTGGGTCATGTACGAGGCCTCAAGGCGATCAATGAGTTGATTGAAGGCTTTGGCCAACGCCGCGAGTTCGGTGTCATCCGAGGGCACAAAGAGCCGGCGGATGCCAAGCTCGCCACTGGCCAGGCCGCGAGCGGCTTCTTCCATCGAGGCGACTGAGCGCAGCCACTGCCGACTGAGATACCATGAGGCAATGCCACCGGCGATGAGCATCGCCGCGCCACAAGTCAGCAGCCACGCAAGCAAGCGGCGCTCACGTGCGAGCACGTGGTCCAGCGGCATGAGCGCCTGGGCATAAATGACCACGGGCTCGCCCCACATGTCCCGACGAGGATGGGTGGCGGCGCGGTAGGCTCGGCCATCGCAGTGAATGGTCTCGATCACCGCATTGCCAGCAGGATGCTCGGACCGCTTCACCTCGTCGCTCAGAGGAATCGACGTGGCGAGGTTGCTCGACTTGCCTCGGAAGGCACCGCTACCATCAAACACCTGCAGCATGAAATGGCGCTCCTGCACCTGCAGGTCCTGCTCGATCCATGGTTCGATGCGCAGACGAATGGGATTCACCATTCGTCCGAGCAGCATGGCCTTTGAGCGCAGAAAGTCGTCTACATCGTTCATCATCGCCTCACGTGCGACGAGCCACACAATGACGCCGAAGATCATCATTCCCGCCGTCAGCAGGGCGAGGAAGCTCAGAAAAAGGCGGCCGCGAAGAGATCTCATGGTTTTTGCAGCAGATAGCCCGCGCCGCGCACGGTTTGGATGAGCGCGGGACTAAAGCCACGATCGATCTTCTCACGCAGATGGTAAACGGTGACCTCGATGACATTGCTCGGGGTGTTGGGCAGCTCTTCCCAAACGGTCTCCGCCAGCTCCGTCCGTGTGACGACATTTCCAGCACGGCTCAGCAGATGAGCGAGCACGCCGAACTCCTTCGCGGAGAGCGTCACCAGCCTCCCGCCGCGTGTCACACGGCGCGCACGCACATCCATCTGCAGATCGGCGGCGTGGAGCAGCACGGCGTCCTCCGTGCTGCTGCGCCGTAGCAGCGCACGCACTCGCGCGAGCAGCTCGGCGAAAGCGAAAGGCTTCACGAGATAATCATCCGCGCCGAGATCGAGCCCCTGCACGCGGTCGCCCACCCCGTCACGTGCGGTGAGCATCAGCACACGCGTGCAGACGTGCGCGGCGCGCAGCTCCCTCAGCACGGAAAAGCCGTCACGCTCTGGAAGCATCACGTCGAGGATGATGAGGTCAAACTGGCCGCTGCGGGCCTTGGTGAGGCCGGTTTCGCCGTCCGCGGCTGTTTCCACATGGAAGCCCTCCTCGCGCAGCCCGCGTTCGATGAAACGGGCCACCTTGGTTTCATCTTCGACGACGAGCAGGCGCATGAGAGCGAAGAAACGCGGCGATGCAGGCCGCGAAACGGTTATTTCTTCTCCAACACCATCAGGAACTGGCCGACCTGCGGGTTCGTTTGAAGTTTGTCGGGACGCTGCGAGCGCGGATTGTCATTCGCCGAGCACCACTTCAGCGTCTTGCCGTCGAGATCGAAGATGCCCTCGTATTTTTTACCCGCGAACTGGCCCTCGGTCCCTGTGGCATCGATGCGGCGACCGCTGATCTTGTAAGTGCCCGCGCCCATCTCACGATTGCCCTGCGGATTCGAAGCGGTGATTTTATCCTCGGTGATGACCAGCCGGATGTCGCCGTGCTTTGAGCCGTCGCTATCGGCCATGTAGCCGTCCCAGGTGCCGATGAGCTGGGTCTTGGAGGCTTCTTTGCCGCCACCTTGTTTTTCCTCAGTTTTCGCCTTCGAAGAACTCGAAGTAGAAGTGGTGGATGCTGATGTAGTTATTGATGCCGGCGCCGGCGCGGCTCCAGTTTGTGTTTTGATGAAGGCTTGGTCAGCCTCGCTCAAGCGGGTGATGGGAAATGACGTGTTTGTGCCATTTGCGATTCGCAACACCACATTCGCCCCATCAACTTTGACGAAATCACCTTCGGCCGTCTGGCCTGTGGTGGAGGTCCATGTGCGGGCATTCACCACGACATGGGAGGTGAGAATGGCAGTGACGAGGAAGAGTTTCGTGTTCATGGCGGCGGGCCAAACATGCCTCCGCATGCCGCCATGCCTAATGAAAAGGCTTTCATCTTCACGCCGCCATCGGCATGCCATAGGGCAGCGAATCGGGCAGCGGAGCGAACTCGCGGATCTTCGTCCACAAGGAGGAGTAGTCCTTGTTCACGTCGCCGCTGAGGCAGTCGGTGATCTCATTGCCGGCGTCGGGATACTTCATCACCACGTCCTTGAAGGAGAAGTTCGGGTTGTAGAAGGCATAGACGAGCTTTCGCATGTTCTCGACGCCTTCGCGCATAAGGCGGCCATACTCCGCGAATCGCTCAGGCGACACGTCATTGGCCTTCAGCGCCGCGTGTACCGCGTCTGCGGCCAGTACGCCACTTTTCAGCGCCAGCATCACGCCGCTGCTGAAAACCGGGTCGAGGAACGCATACGCGTCACCGACGAGCAGAAGACCCGACGAGGCGCCGAATTTCGAATGGAAGCTGTACTCGCTCGTGATCCAATACTGGCCGGTGGACTGGCCCTGTGAGAGATGCTCCTCGATCCATTTGTTCTCGCGGATCTCACGTTCAAACATGGCTTTCGGATCTTTGACTCCATCACGGCTGAGATATTTGCCCTCGGCGACGACGCCCACGCTCACCATGTCGTCATGCTGCGGGATGTGCCAGAACCAGCCTTTGTCCGGTACGAAGGCGATGGTGGTCGCGCCTTCGTCGATGCCGGCTTCGCGCTTCGAGCCTTTGTAGTAGGTCCAGACGGCCACCTTGTTCAGGTAGGGATCCTTCACGCGCCAGCCTTCGCGGAGAGTCGAAAAGGCTTCCTTGCCCGAGGCGTCGATGACGAGCTTGGCCAGCAGGTGCTGCTTTTCGCCCTCCTTCGTCTGCACCTCGACACCGATCACGCGGCCGCTGTCGTCCTTGAGCAGCTTTGTTACCGTCGTCTCTTCACGCACCTCCGCGCCTTTCGCACGGGCATGATTCATTAGCATGAGGTCAAACTCCGAGCGCAACACCTGCCAGGTCTGCGCGACGGTTTCGCGGTCATAACGATTGAAGAAATAGAAGGGCTGTGAGCGCTTCCCGTCCGGCTGCACAAAGCTCACGCTGTACTTCTTCGTGAAATGGCTCTTTTTCATCGTCGGGATGAGTCCCAGCCGCTCCAGCGGCCCGAAGGTGAAAGGGATCAACGATTCGCCGATGTGGTAGCGAGGAAACTTCTCCCGCTCGATGACGAGAACCTTGTGGCCGTATTCCGCCAGGAGTGAGGCGGTGCTCGTGCCTGCAGGCCCGCCGCCGATGATGAGAACGTCGTGATGGCTGTTCATGATGACTTGAGTAATACGCACGCAAATTCGTCATCGACGCCGATGCTCACAATACCATTTCAGCATCGCATCCATGCCGGGCGGCGATGGAGATCAAGGCGTCTCGCTCACTTCTCCCAGCAGTTTCAGCGCGACCTTGACGAGCTTCTCGCCGCTACCTGCCTCGCAGCGGGCGCTGACAATCTCGTAATTGCCCTGCGGATAGGCTTCTTTGTTCGGCACATAGCCGATGCTGCCGTTCGCCAGTTCGGCGATGAGCGTGTGCTTGAAAGGCGAGGCTTTTTTGAGCACGAGGCCGAGTTCGACAAAGATTTCGCCGGGCAGCGCGACGACGGCCACGTCGTTACTGATGGCGATGACCTGCACCTCGGCGAGCAGAGGCTTGTCCTTCTTGTCGAGAGTTTCGAGGATGCACACCGTCTCCGCCATCGGCACGGTGCCGAAGTTTTTCGTGAACATGTTTGCCGCCATGTCCTTCGCCTTGGCGATCTGCGCCTCGGTGAAGCTGCGACGCTTGAGCGTGACCTGCTCGGAGCGGACACGTGGCTTGAAAGCGTCGATGCGCTTCAAGTTTGGCCACGCCGCATCGGCGGCATCGGCCAGCGCGGTGCCGAGCTCGAGGGTGGTGCGGCGTTTGCCCGTGATGTAGTCGGTGTGGTTGATGTTGCCGCAGCAGCCGTTCGCGAAGACAGAGATCATCTCCTTGCCGTGTCGCTCGCTGACGAGCCGTGTGAAGACGCCGGGATAGTCCGCGGAGATTTTCACACCACCGCCGACGGAAGTGGGATGCATGGCGAAGTTCAGCAGCGAGGCCACGGGCCTGTCCCCCGCTTCAAAAACAAGCACGCCGACATCGGGATCGACAGGACCCGCAGGCCGGTCCTGCGGTGTGAGCTTTTGTGGCTGCCAGATCGCCTCTTTTTGTCCTTCGCGCAGGATGCGGCGGTTGAAGCTGATGCCCTCCGCCCTGCCGATGGCAATCGACGCGTTCACCGGCGCGAGTTTTGCCTTTGCCTGTTTGACCGAGTCGGCGATAAGGCCGGGCAGAGAACTGATGTAGGCCACGCCAGGCGGCGAATTCACCTTTGTGATATCATCCATCATCGAATCACGCGGCTGCTGCGGCCCGGTGTGCGTGTGCGTGCCGGAGATCATGACATGATCCCCCTCGATCCCGCATTGTTCCTGGATGAGCTTTCTCGCGGCCGCCACGATGGGCCGAACGGTGCCTGAGAGATCGAGCACGATGATCACGGCATGCGTGCCGTCCTTCTCCATGACAATCGTCTTCGCATAAAGCGGATCTAGCACGCCCGCGGAGCCGCGAAACTTGTAGTAACCACCGAGCGGCGTGCCGTCCTTCGGCGTGATGTCCACCTTTGCAGCGCCGACGCGGAAGTCACCGGCTTGGGCTTGGAGAACGAGGAAGAGGCAGAAAAACAGTCTTGCGATCATGATGAGGATACGCCGTGCTTGAAAGACTCCCTTCACCGCGCCGATCATGTTTCCATGTCTGTTCTGGATCGCTTCAACCTCACCGGCCGCCGTGCTTTGATCACCGGCGGCTCACGCGGACTCGGTTTGGAGATGGCGCGAGCTTTGAGCGAGGCGGGCGCGGAGGTGATCATCACGGGAACCAACGAGGAAAACCTGAGGCGGGCCTGCGAGTCTATGACCCTCGATGCATCGTGCAGCGTCACCGCCATCCAGGCCGATCTCTCGAAGCCGGAAGAAGCCGAGCGCCTCTGCGATGTCGTGCTGAAAGAGCACGCGCCCATCGACATCCTGATCAACAACGTGGGCGGTCGCCGCATCAACACGCCGACGGAGGATCTGGCGCTGGAGGATTGGCAGCGGATCATCGACCTGAACCTCACGCAGGCCTTCATCCTCACCAAATGCCTCGGTGGAGCGATGATCCCGCGAAAATGGGGCCGCATCATCAACATCGCCTCCATCAATGCGCTCTGGCCCGGCAAGGCAATGCGAGGTCGCAGCTACGAGGCCTCGAAAGGCGCGCTCGCCATGTTCACGAAGGCCGTGGCGGCGGATTGGGCCGTGCATGGCATCACCGTGAACGCCATCGCCCCCGGCCCGTTTTTGACCGATGCAAACCGCCGCTGGATCGGCGAAAAGCCCGAGTTTGAAGGCGAAGTCGCCAGTAGCATCCCCATGGGCCGCTGGGGCCGACCGGAGGAGATCGGGCCGCTCGCGCTGTATCTGGCCAGCGAGGCCAGCAGCTTCATGACGGGCAGTGTTTTGGTGCTGGATGGCGGTAAGCTGCTTTGGTGAATTTTGAACTATGACGAACAAACACGAACTCCGCGGCGTCCTGCCGGTTTTTCAGACGCCTTGGCTTGAAGATGAGACGCTCGATCTCGACACGCTCGAAAAGGAGATCGCGTGGCTTTACGACTGTGGGTCGAACGGGATCGTGATGGCGATGGTGTCGGAAACACTGCGCCTCGACAGCGAGGAGCGCGAACAACTCGCCGCCGCCGCGTGCAAATTCGGCAAGGACCGCGGTGTGGTGGTGATCAGTGTGGGCGCGGAGTCGTCGAAGGTGGCGGAGCGGTATGCAAAGCATGCGGAAAGTGTTGGCGCGGATGCGGTGATGGCGATTCCGCCGGTTTCCATCGGCATCGGCGAGAGTGAGTTGCTGGCGTATTACACGCGCATCATTGAGGCGATCCGCATCCCGGTGATCGTGCAGGATGCGAGCGGGTATGTGGGCAAGCCGATGCCGATTGCGATGCAGGCGCGGCTGTTGGAGGAGTTTGGGCCGGAGCGCGTGCAATACAAGCCGGAGGCGAGCCCCATCGGGCCGAAGCTGAGCGAGCTGCGGGATGCGACGAAGGGGCTGGCACGCGTGTTTGAGGGCACGGGCGGCATCGCGCTGGTGGATTCGTTCAAGCGGGGCGTGGTGGGCACGATGCCGGGCGCGGATTTGATTCGTGGCCTCGTGCCGCTTTGGAAGGCGCTGGAAGCCAGTGACACGGAAAAGGCGGATCGCATTCACGGGCCACTGGCGGCGCTGGTTTCAATGCAGACAAGCCTGGATGGCTTTTTGGCCGTGGAGAAGCATCTGCTGAAACGGCAGGGCATCTTCAAAAACACGCTCGTGCGTGGCCCGGTAGGCTTCAAACTCGATGCCGAGACGACTCGCGAAGTCGAGCGTCAGTTTGATCGCATGATTGCGGCAGCACATTGATTTAAAGCCATGATCATCGACGTCCATTCCCACGCCTGGCACTTTCCTGCCGACTTTTCCGACGATTTCATCACGCAAGCCGGTCGGGCGCGGCCGGGGGTGAAGGTGGACATGAGCGCGACGTATGAGGCCTATCGCGCATCGGCTCCCGAGGACACCACGACGATTGTTTTCGGCGGGAAGGCACGTCTGAGCGGCCTGTGGGTCGATGACAAGACCGTTGCCGATTATGTGGCAAAGGATGCGAAGCGGCTGATCGGCTTCATGTCGATCGATCCGACGCAGGAGGGCTGGGAACGCGAGATGCGCGTCGGGTGCGAAGAACTCGGCCTCCGAGGCATCAAGCTGCTGCCGATGTATGCCGGTTTCAGCCCCGATGATCCGAAACTGGAGCCGCTTTGGCAGTATGCGGAGAAAAACAGCCTGCCGGTGCTGTTGCACATGGGCACGACCTTCATCGCGCAGGCGCCGCTGGCCTTCACGCTGCCACGTTTGATCGAGCCGGTCGCCGTGAAGCATTCGGGCGTGAAGATCATCCTCGCGCATCTCGGTCATCCGTATGAGGGCGAGTGCGTGGTGACGATCCGGAAGCACGAGAACGTCTTCGCGGATGTCAGCGCGCTGCATTACCGCCCGTGGCAGCTCTACAACTCGCTCATGCTCGCGCAGGAATACGGCGTGTGGCACAAGGTGCTCTTCGGCACGGACTTTCCCTTCACCACGGTGAACGCGAGCATCGACGGACTCCGCAAGCTCAACGACATGCTCGAAGGCACGAAGCTGCCGCGTCTGGAGTTGAACCATATCGAGGCGATGATCCATCGCGACAGTTTGAAGCTGCTCGGCCTGCAACCGTGAAAACAAGCACGAAACCTCGGCGCGGCACGGCAGTTTAGCAGAGTGCCTCATGGACCTCCCGCCTGTCTCCAGCCGCCGCCACGATCTCGATGCCCTGCGTGCGTTTGCGATGCTGCTGGGCATCGCGTTGCACGCGGCGCTGTCCTTCACCGGCGGGCCGTGGATGGTGCAGGACTCGCGGACGAGCGGTGTGTTTCAGGTGCTCGTCAGCGCGGTGCATGGCTTTCGCATGCCGTTGTTTTTTGTGCTGAGCGGCTTCTTCACCGCGATGCTGTGGCGGCGGCGCGGTCTGCGCGCGGTGATCGCCCACCGCTTTAAGCGTGTGTTTCTGCCGCTCCTGCTCGGCACTGTGACGATCGTGCCGGTGATGTTCTGGCTGGGCGCGGTCGCGGCGCAAACCGAGGCGCAAAGCGCCGACAAAGGACCGCCGACCTTGTGGAAAGCTTGCGCGGCCGGAGATCATGACCTCGCGCGCCGTTTGATGGATGAAGGAGCGGATGTGAACGCGCCCGATCCAGCGCTCGGCGTGAGGCCGTTGAGCTACGCGGCCCTCTTCGGGCGCGTTGAGATGGTGAAATTGCTGTTGCAGCGAGGCGCTGATGCGAACGGTGCGAACCGCGATGGCGGCACCGCCCTGCACGGAGCCGCGTTTCTTGGTCGTGCAAGTGTCGCACGCGATCTGCTAAAGGCCGGCGCCGACCCCAAGATCAAGAATGAGCGCGGCGAGACGGCGCTCGAAGCGACGCTGGCGGACTGGGGCGTGACGCAATTTATCGCCAAGCTCATGAAAGTGCCGGTTGAGAAGGAGAGGGTCATGAAGGGGCGCGAGGAAGTGCGTCTCATGCTCGGCGGAGGCGCGCAGGAGGCCAAACCGCGTCCCTTGCTCGCGCTCTGGCTGTTTTTGACGCAGATGCCGCTCTTCAGCCATCTCTGGTTCCTGTGGTTCCTCTGCTGGATGGTGGCCGGTTTCGTCGTGTGCGCGTGGATCGCGAATCGCATCGGGTGGAAGCCCGGCCCACGCCGCTGGCCCACTTCATCCCTGCGTTATCTCTGGCTGGTGCCGCTCACATGGGTCCTTTCATGGTTCATGGGTCGTGACATGCCGAATTTCGGCCCGGACACGTCATCCAGCATCCTGCCGCCGCCGCACCTGCTGGCCTACTACGCCATCTTCTTTGGTTTTGGCGCGCTGTATTACGAAAGCGAAGACCACGAGGGCCGTCTGGGCCGCCGCTGGTGGCTCGCACTGCCCATCGCTTTGATCATCGTGTATCCCCTCGGTCTCGCGGTGACTTATGGCGGCGCAAAGCTGCGTGGCGTCGCCATCTTGCTTCAAGTCATCTACGTCTGGATGATGAGCTTCTCGATGATCGGACTGTTTCGACGCTTCATGTCGGAACAGCGGCCATGGGCCCGCTATCTCTCGGACGCTTCTTACTGTATGTATGTGGCGCATCTGCCGCTGGTGGTCGCCGCGCAGCTTTGGGCGCGTGACTGGCCGCGGGCCGCGGGTGTGAAATTCGCGCTGATCTTCGCCGGCGTCTTTGCCGTGCTGCTGGCGAGCTATGAGTGGCTCGTGCGCCCCACCTGGGTCGGAGCGCTGCTGAACGGGCGGAAGGCGGGTGCAGGCGCAAGATAGGAGCCTCGTCTTGCAACCCGCCCGCCCCACGTCCGGGCGCGCATCATGGGCAATAAGCATGCTGATGACGACACCCCTTCGATACGGTCGCCATGCGCCCGTGGGCGGCTCGACAAGCCATAGCACGACGCAGGAATCCGGACCTGGCGCTCGTTTAATGGCGCGCATGAACCATCTCACACCTTCCCCATCCCGTCGTGCTTTCCTCCAGACTTCCGCAGTGGCCGCGTTCGGTTTTCAATTCGTCCCGGCGCATGTCGTTCGTGCCCAGAATGGCTTGCGCGCGCCTTCGGAGAAGATTCGCATCGCGGTGATCGGCTGCGGCGGACGCGGCGCGGTGGATTTGAAAGGCGTCTCCGGCGAGGAGATTGTCGCGCTTTGCGATGTGGATGATCGTCGTGCCGCGAAAAGTTTCGAGGAGCATCCCAAGGCAAAACGCTTCAAGGACTTCCGCAAAATGTTCGATGCCATGGGCAACGACATCGACGCAGTGGTCGTTGCCACACCTGATCACACGCACGCCGCGGCCTGCCTTCCAGCCCTCGACCTCGGAAAGCATGTGTATTGCGAGAAACCGCTCGCTCACACGGTGAAGGAGGTTCGGCGCATGCGTAAGGCCGCGCTGGAAAAGAAGGTCATCACCCAGGTCGGCAACCAGGGGCATTCGTCGCACTCCATTCGTCTGTTTGTCGAGATGGTGCAGGCAGGAGCCATTGGCAACATCACCGAGATTCACGCCGGCTGCGATGCCTTCCGCGATGTGTATTGCCGCATCGGCAAACCAGCGTCGCAGCCGGCCGAAGTGCCGAAGGAGCTCGATTGGAGTTTGTGGATGGGTCCCTTGAAAGAGCACGCGTATGAGCCGGCGGCGGTGCCTTTCGCCTGGCGTGGCTTCAGTGCTTATGGAAACGGATGCATCGCCGACTGGGTCTGTCACATCGTTGATCCGAGCTACTGGGCGCTCGACCTCGGCGCGCCGACGGCCATCACCGCCGAGGTCACGGGCTATGATCCGGTCAAAGACGCCGCGTATTATCCCAAAGGCAGTCGCATCACCTACGAGTTCGCGGGGAAAGGCTCCCGCGGTCCCGTGAAGCTCGTCTGGCACGATGGCGAGAGCACCATCCCCACGCCGCCGGAGCTGGAGGAGGACAAGCGCAAGGTCGTTGGCATCGGCGCGGTGATCATCGGCGACAAAGGCAAGATCATGCACGGCTCGCACGGCGCGGGCGGCGTGCGCATCATCCCCGAGTCGAAGATGAAGGGCTTCACCATGCCGCCGCAGACACTCCCGCGAGTCGAGAAGGGCGATCACCACAAGGACTGGCTTGATGCCATCCGCGCGAACCGTCCCGCGGGCTCGCCCTTCGAATACGGCGGCGCATTGAGCGAGATCGGCCTACTCGGCATGATCGCCATCCGCCACGCCGGCCAGCGGCTTGAGTGGGACAATGAAACCGTTGCCTTCAAAAACGCCCCGTCCGCCAACGCGCTGCTCGACAAGCAGTATCGAGCGGGCTGGATCTCTTGAGCCGTTTCGCAGCCACAAACCTCCAAGACATGGCGCTTTCATTCACGGTCCGCATGAACACCCACGCACTTCTCTTTGCCTCCATCATCGTCACATCCTCTCTCCCTGCTGCCGACTGGCCCGCCTGGCGCGGCCCCACCGGTGATGGCCATGCAGCACCGGGACAAAAATTGCCGGTGAAGTGGAGCGAGAGCGAAAACCTCGTTTGGAAGGCCGCCGTGCGTGGTCGTGGGCATGGTTCGCCGATTGTCATCGGTGATCAGGTGCTGCTGGCGACGGCGGATGTGGAGACGGAGGAGCAGCTCGTGCTTAGTTTTGATCGTGCCACCGGCAAAGCACGCTGGGAGGCCATCGTGCATCGCGGCAACCTGAACACAAAGGGCCACAAAATCTCCTCGCAGGCCTCTTCCGATGTCGTGAGCGATGGCGAGCGGCTCTACGTGAACTTCCTCAACAACGGCGCTGTTTTCGCCACCGCGCTCGATTTGAAGGGCAAGCAACTCTGGCAGCGTCGCGTGTGTGATTTTCAGGTGCATCAGGGCTTTGGTTCCTCGCCCGTGATTTATCAAAACATCGTGCTTGTTTCTGCCGATCATCGCGGCGGCGGAAAGATGACTGGCCTCAACAAACTCACCGGCGAAATCGTGTGGCAGCAGGATCGCCCGCCGGTGGCAAATTATGCCTCGCCCGGCATCGTGACGGCCGCGGGCAAGGTCCAGGCCGTGCTCGCCGGTTGCAATAAGGTCGAGAGCTTCGATCCGCTCACCGGCAAAAAGCTCTGGAGCATCGACGGCAGCACCGAGGAGACCGTCGTGACCGCGGTGACGGACGGCAGCCGCGTTTTCCTCGGCGGCGGTTATCCAAAGCGCCACACCATGGCCGTCGAGGCCGACGGCAGCGGCAAGATCGCATGGGAAAACGTCACGCAGACCTACGTGCCCTCCATGCTCGTGAAAAACGGCCACGTCTTCGCCGTCGGCGATGCCGGCCGCGCCACGTGCTGGAAATCCGCCACCGGTGAAGAACTTTGGAACGAAAAAGTCGATCGCGAATTCTACGGCTCGCCCGTGATGGCCGACACACGCATCTACGTCACCAGCAAAGCCGGCGTCACCTCCGTGTTCGACGCCACGCCGGAGAAATTCACCCTCCTCGGCCAAAACGCCCTCGGCGACGAATCCTTCAGCACGCCCGCGATTTGCGACAACCGCATCTACCTCCGTTCCGCGAAGACAAGCCCGTCACGGCAGGAGTTTTTGTGGTGCGTGGGTGAGTGACACGGCCTGAACACGGCCTGTCAGAGAAGCGACAGCCCGCGCGTTACAGCCTCGCTCATGAAAAAGTCGCTACTTTTGCCCTTCCTGCTCACTGTCACTGCCTTCGCCGCGAATGAATCGCCGGAGGATGTCAAAATCCGCGAAGCCATTCCTTTCGGTGGTGACTTCAAACCACAGCCGAAGGTCGGTGCGTTTGTCGTCGTGGGGCATGGTGCTCGCATTTTGACCTCGAAGGATGATGGCAAGACGTGGAAGCAGACCTTCTTCGCCGCGTCGGGGGCGGATCATGGGCCTTGGGCCACGAAGGCTGTCGCTTACACGGGTGGTGTCTTCGCCGTGCCGGTTGGTTGGGGGGCCTCGACGATTTACTTGGCCTCCGATGATGCGCTGAACTGGCGTCATCTCACCAGCGGCACGTCAAAGCTGCCGGAGGGCAAGGGCGATGCTCGCGTGATGCCCGGCGCGTGGGGCATTGCGGGAGGCAAAGGCACTTTTGTCACCGCAGGCTACATGACCTTCACCGCCACGTCCGACTTCGGGAAGACTTTCGATGCCTTCGGCATGTGGGGCGCGTTCAAAGGAGATCCACGGGGCAAGCTGAGCACGCATCACGTCGGCGCGGTGTATTGCGGCGATGCCAGCGGACGCTTCCTCGCGCTTGGTGACAATCGCGGCGACTCCGGCCCGAAGTTTGGCAACCTCTTCGCCAGTGATGATGCGGGCAAGACCTGGAAATGGCTCGCGCCGAAAGGCCTCGATGCCTCCACCGGTCGCGGCACGCTCGAGTGCAACGGCAAGCTGCTCGTGATGACCGACAAAGACGCCGCGAATGCTTGGACGAGCACTGACAACGGCGAGACTTGGGACGGCCCGCACGCCACCGGCACACAGCGAGCCACCTTGAGCGTCGTCGGCAGCGAGTTCTGGCTCTGCGCCAAAAAATCCCGCGTCAGCACCGACGGCCAAACCTGGCGTGATCTCCCCACCGCCGTGCCCGATGGCAAAATCATCGCCAGCGACCAAGGAACGCTCCTCAGCATCCATCCACAGCGCACGAACATTCAACGCAGCACCGACGGCGGCCAAACCTGGCAGGAAGTGCATCAATACACCCCGCCCGACATCAAAGGCGGCGCGCAAGGACTGCGTGCCGGTGCGTGGGGCTTGGTGGCTCCGTGATTGCGATCACGGATGATCAAACCGCTTCCCCGGCACCGGTTTGCCGTCTTCGAGGAGCCACATGTCCTGCGCATCGATGAAATGCCAGTCGCCGTAAAGGGCGAAGAGGTTCGCCTGACGGAACTCGAGCTCCAAACGGACCATTTTGCCGACGAGAGGCTCCAAAGCGGCCTTTTTCCACTTCAGCGCGTGTTTGAGCGAGTTCGCGTTTCGCATCGGAAGGCAGTCATCGAAGGTGTAACCGGGCAGCGGCTGGCTTTTGATGTCGGTGAGCTGGAAACGCACCTCGCCGAAGTCAGCGGCGGCGTTGATGGAAAGCTGCGCGGACTTCAAAAGCATCGGCTTCGACTGAATGCGGGCAAAGTCGCCACGCGAGCGAAGGTGCATGAAGCCATCGCGACGTAGCGTGTGCAGCAGGACGGCACTCGTGGGCTCCTTCGTCGCGTTTTTCGCCGCACGTTCGCGACCGTGCGCACCTTTGTGTGATTCGGAGTAGATGCGGATCTCATCGCCCGCTTCGACGAGGCTGCTGGGCCGGATTTGAGCGCAACCATGCTCGGGAATGGGATTCAGCGCGATGAACGGCTTCCTTTGGCCGCGGATAAAGTGATGGCCGTCGTAGCTGAAGGTGAGCTGCGAATCGAAGTCGCCAAAAAACTGGTTGTAGCTGTTCACCGGCACGCTGCTGGAGTTTCGGAAGGTCCAGAGCACGCCCACATAGCCAGGACCGCTGCGCAGCACTCGCATGCCGTAGAAGCCCACGGCTCCGTCCACATCGAGCGCGTCGGGTTGCAGATGCAGTTGCGGATCGCTCCACGTTTTGAAGTCGGAAGTCTCGCGCAGCACGAGTCGGCGATCACCCCAGCCAGGACGTGCGGTGAGTACATGTGTGCGATCGCTCTCGCGGTAGAAACAAAACACCGGCGGCTCCGGCTCCCAATCGTCTGTGGACCACTGGCCGTCTTTCTTGAGCTGCCAGTGCAGGCCGTCCTTCGAGACCAGCGTGGCGGCCATGCTCATGTAGCGCTTTTTGCCCTCACGCTTCGCGATGTCATGCCACGGATGCTTTCCATCCGCCAGCGCCTGCTCAAACACAGCGTCCGCATCCTGCCGACCGAACATCTTGAAGGCAAAACCATCCGCCGCGACGGGATCGTGATACACGCCGCTGCCCTGGCCGTGCGTGAAGGTGAAAACATGATGCGGCGCAAGCTTTCCACCCTCCGGCTGCGCATCCGGCACGGGCAGCGGCCGCCACGCGATGCCATCCTCGCTCTGCGCCGCCATGATCGTGAACGGACTCCACTTGATCGAGTAAATCATCCGCCACTGCCCACTCGCCACATCCCGCCAGACCGATGGAAACACCATCGACGCATCCGGGAACTGCGGATCGGTGTAAGTGCCCGCTGCGACGGCCTGCGGCGTCGTCTGCACCAGCTCGGTGTTATTCCATGCATCCCAATGCGCGAGATCCCAAAACGGCAGCGTCTTCTCGGCGAAGGCGAGATTGGCGGTGAAGAACAGACAAAGAAGCGTGCGGCGCATGACGGTGAAACGTCGCGAATGGCTCCTTTTGGCTCGTTTCCACTGCTTCGCGGCAAAGTGAGGCCTCGCGCTGCGTTTCCGCTCCACACCATGAAACCCTTCCTCTTCCTGTTTTTCGCCGTTACTGCCTTCGCAGCCGAACCGCTGGCCCAGAAGGGCGAGTTGATCTTCAGCGATGACTTTGAGCGCTCTGAACTCGGCGAGTGGAAACCGCTCATCCCGTCCTTCGCCGTGCAAAACGGCGTTTTGAAGGGCTGGCAGACGCGGGACGACCACGGCGCGGTGGGTCGCGTTTACAGGCCGATGAAGGACGTGATCGTCGAGTTCAAGTTCATGCTGGATGGCTCCACGGGCTTCAACGCGGTCTTCGATGACAAGAACCACAAAGGTTCGCATGCCGGACACATTTGCCGCGTGGCCTTTGCGCCGAAGCAGATCCGCATCGGCGATGACAAGGAGGGCGTGATGCGAAACGACATCTTTGAGCTGCGCAAGGAACCTGCAAAGAAGGCCGAGGCGGACAAGTTGCTCGTCGGACGCGGAAGTGCCGTGAATCGCGTCGTCGAGCCGAAAAAATGGCACACCGTTCGCATCGAACTCCTCGGCGAGGTGCTCCGTGTGACGATGGACGATGAGCCGGCCGGTGAACTGAAGTCACCCGGCATCGCCCACGAGACCAAACAGAGCTTTCACTTCACCGTAAACGGCCCCGGCGTGCTTTTCGATGACGTGCGCATCTGGACGGCAAAATGAACCCTCTTCCCGGCCGATGACTCTGCCTTTTGCTCCCTCTTTGGCTCTTGTGGCCACACTCGCGCTCGGTCTCGCCGCCAAAGCCGAAGATCCAGCCACGCTCATGACCACGCGCGGCAAACTCCTCGCCAGCGAGGACTTCGCTCAAGCGCCTCCACCCTTCTCCGGCAAGCCCGTTGGCTTCGCGAGCGGCTTCACCGGCTGGCGCTACAGCAGCGCCACGGGTGGCAAAGGTGGACGTTGGGAGATCGCGAAGGGCGAGTTCCGTGGCATCGAGACACCTGGCGCGAACCATCCAGCCACGGCCTCGTTTGGCCTTCCGTTTCAAAATGTGATCATCCAGTGCGAGGTGCGCCTCAACGACGTGCCAGACGAGGGCCGGAAGTATCGCTCACTCTTTGTGAAGGCTACGGATGCGAAGGACTACGTCATCTCGCTCAGCCTCGGCCAAGGCGGGTTGTTTTTGACGCCGTATGACGCGGAGAGGATCAATCCAGCAACAAAGCAGCGCGAGCAAGGCACCACCGTGAAGCTGCTGAAGCCCATCAAACTCAACGAGTGGCACACCGTCGTGCTCGAAATCCAAGGCGATGAAGTTGTCGGCACGCTGGATGGTCAAAGCATCACACTGAGCAACATGCTCATCGGCACCGCCAAACACAGCCTCATGCTCGGCGCGGGGACGGAGGCCAGCTTTCGCAAGCTGCGCATTTGGCAGGCGCTGCCGAATGCCGAGTGGGAGAAGAACAAGGCGAAACTCCATGCCGCCGCAAAGCCATGAGAGCCGCACTTTGCCTCTGCCTTTGGAGTTTGTGCGTCATGGCAGATGAACTGCCGAAGACGCTCCGCCTCGATCTTCAGCGTCCGGTTGATCCACGACTCGCGAAGATCGAATCCGGCGACTTTGGCAGCGGTGAGGTGCATGTGGCTCGCGCAGCCGTCGAAGTCCGCGCTTTGTCTGGTAAGCTCAAGCCGGGCGATCAGCTCGTGCTCGCGGGCACGGCTTGGAAGGACGCACGATTCACCTTTGAAGGTCGTGGCACGGCTGAGGAACCGATCATCATCCGGCCCGAGAAGCCGGGCAGCGTGAGTTTCACCGGCGAATCCGCAGTGACGTTTCATGGCGAGCATCTCATCGTGCATGATCTGGCTTTTCAAGGTGTGACGGTATCGAAGAACAACGAGGTGCTCTTCCGCGTGGGCAATGGCGAGGCCAAACCGGCCAATCACTGCCTCTTCAACCGCCTGCGCTTTGAGAACTGCGGCTCCACGAACCCTGCGGACTGGCCGAAGCTGCATCTCTGGCTCATGAGCATGCGCGGTCGTGGAAACACCGTGTCGAACTCCACCTTCAGCGGCTTCAAGCACATCGGGCAGATGCTCGGTGCGGCGGAACTGCCCAAGGACGGGCTGCAACAACTGCATGTGCTCAACAACCGCTTCCTCGACCGACCAAAGATCGACGATCAAAACGGCTACGAGATCATCCAGATCGGCTGGAGCGGCTCGCGTGCGGCTGCCACAGGATCGCTCATCCAGGGAAACATTTTCGAGCGCTGCGACGGCGAGAACGAACTCATCACGCTCAAGGCCTCCGACATCGTCGTGCGAAAGAATCGCTTCATCGCCAGCCAGGGCGTGCTATGCCTGCGCACCGCTCGCCGCGTGTTCGTGCAGGACAACCTCTTCGACGGCCAAGGCCGCGAGAACACTGGCGGCGTCCGTTTGCAAGGTGATGGCCATGTCCTCATCGGAAACATCTTCCGCAACCTGAAAAAGCCGAAGGACTACTACGCCTGGCCCATCTCCCTCATGGCCGCCGACGTGGAGACCTACGGCGAAACCGACGCTCTCGGCGGCTACGGACGCTCACACGACATCCTCATCACCCGCAACCGCTTCGAGCATTGTGAGAAGCGCATCGCCGTCGGCATCTACGCACGCAAAGAGTATCCACTGCTGCCTGAGAATATCGTCGTGCGCGAGAATGTGTTCGCAGGCATGGGAGATGGCAGCGCCTTCAACTACATCGCCCCTGACCCGATCGGCGAACTGCCGAAGGAGCTGCATGAGTCCAAAAACACCTTCGAGCCATGAAAAGCCTTCTCCTCACACTCATCGCTTCGTCATTCGCCATTCCACATTCGTCATTCTCGGCGGAGCCGCGTCCCAACATCCTGCACATCCTCGCCGATGACATGGGATGGAATGCGCTGAGCTGCTACGGCAACAAAGACCTGCAAACGCCGAACATGGATCGTCTCGCGGCGCAAGGGATGCGCTTCACGCAGGCGTATGCGGATGCGCAGTGCTCGCCGACGCGTGCCGCCTTTCTCTCTGGGCAATACGGGGCTCGCACGGGTGTATTCAAGGTGCTGAACGAGAAGGAGCCGTCGTTTGCACCGATGCGTTCCGCCGAGGCTAAGGATGCTCTGGGGCCGGAGACGGCCACGCTGGCGACCACTTTGCGCCAAGCGGGCTACACGACGGGCATCAGCGGCAAGTGGCACATCGCGAACAACTACGCCGTCGCTGCCCTGCGGAAGCGTGAAGGTTACTTTGACTCCTACGGCTTCGATTTCGCCGGTCCGGCGAATGGCAATGAGCATCACGAGGATAAAACCGTCACCGCCATCACCGACGACATCATCGGCTTTATCGAAGCGAACCGCAGCAAGCCGTGGTTTGCCTTCGCCGCGCATTTCAGCCCGCACACGAAGCTGGAAGCCCCGGAGGCTTTGATCGCGAAGCATGTCGCCCGAGGCTTCAAGCGGTCGGCAAACGATGAAGGCAGCTCCAGCGAGTGCCCCATCGCCAACTACCTCGCCATGCTGGAGCATCTCGACAACGAAGTGGGCCGCTTGCTCGCGAAACTCGATGAGCTCAAGCTCAGCGACAACACCCTCGTCATCTTCACCAGCGACAACGGCGGCCTCTCCCGCGTGACCGACAACGCCCCGCTCCGCGAAGGCAAAGGCTCGCCCTACGAAGGTGGCATCCGCGTCCCGCTCCTCGTGCGCTGGCCGGGCAAAGTGAAGCCTGGCAGTGAGTGCGATGTGCCGGTGCATACCGTCGATTTTTATCCGACGTTTATGAGTGTGGCGGCTTCGCAAAGTAGCCCTCTCGCTCCGCGAGAGGAGCCGAAGATTCCGCCAGCCAACATCGCCACCGAATCATCGGACACTCCGCCTGCCAGCAACACGCCCCGTTCATCTCGACGGAGCGAGATGACTACTTTAGACGGCGAGAGCCTCCTCCCTCTACTGACCCAAACCAGTCCGCTCCAGCGACCCGCCTTGTTCTGGCACATGCCCACCTACACCACGAACTACGGCCGCACGCCCTGCGCCGTCATCCGCGAGGGCGATTGGAAGCTCATCCACTGGTTCGGCGACTACCTCGACACCACCGGCTTCACGCCCGACGACAAACCCTACGGCAAACTCGTCCTCGGCCCGCGCACCGAGCTCTTCAACCTCCGCGAAGACCCCTGCGAAACGCGCAACGTCGCCATCGACCGCCCAAAGAAGACCACGCACCTCACCAACGCCCTCAACGCCTGGCTCAAGCGCACCGGCGCGAAGCTGCCCACGCCAAATTCCGACTTCAATGAGAAGCGGTGGTGGATGTCCGCAGGCAAACCAGTGAAAGGCGACAACTAAGCCATGTCAGCTCTCGGGCGTCTTGCCCACCATCAATGGCGGCACCTTTCGTAAGCGCCTCTGGCCAGCCCCGCTGCGAGGAGAGAAGCCTACGTTTTAGCACTCCCTAGGGCGTGTTTTAAAATTGGTTTCTGAGGGATAAAGTGCAGATGGCAAGAAGGACAAAAGCCATGAATGAAACATCGGTTTTGTCATACCGGGTGGCCACGCGTTGCATGCGTTTGATCTTTT
>NZ_JBIIHA010000027.1:0-69461 GCF_044236155.1 Prosthecobacter sp. | reverse complement strand
CCCGACCGCAGCGGGCACGTTGGGAGCGTTGTTGACGAGTTCCATGAGGATTCCGATAACGAACCACGCTCGTGATTCAACTCTGGATAATGACGAAACCAGAATGAGGAATGACGAGTGAAACCCGAATGCCCCGATCACGACACAGGAACCATTCGGACTTCGTCATTCATTCGGCATTCGCCATTCTGGTTTCGTCATTCCATTCACGGCCTCGTCTCCTTCAATCCTCGCGCCTTGTCGATGAGCTGCAAAAACTCGCCACGGTAGCCGAGTTTGTCCGCGCCCTTGCCGTCGATGGCGAGCCTGCGCACGGTTTCCCAGCTCAGCGTGCCCTTGTAGGCCGAATCACGCAGCAGCAGGCCGAAGCCGGCCACGGCGGCGCTGAATTTGTATTCCTCGCTGCTCGCAGTGAGTGTTTTGCCCTCGTCCTTCACCGGCTTCTCGATGAGTTTGCTCAGTTCACCGTCCGGTTCCTTGTAGCGCAGCTTCACGGTCATCATCTCGCCGCTCTTGGCCGCCTCGGCGAGCTGTGCAGGTGAGATCACGGGCGCTTGATACTTCAAACTGTCCACCGCAGGCCGCGACTCGGTTCCGTGCGGCAAATTCGCCGGAACGACTTCATAAAGCGCCACCACGCTGTGACCCGCGCCGATTTCACCAGCGTCCTTCGTGTCATCATTGAAGTCTTCTTTGGCAAGCATGCGATTTTCATAACCAATGAGCCGATAACTCCTAACCGCTGCCGGATTGAACTCGACTTGGATCTTCACGTCTTTCGCGATGGTGACGAGCGTGCCGCTCATCTGCTCCACGAGCACCTTGCGCGCCTCGCTGAGGCTGTCGATGTAGGCGTAGTTGCCGTTGCCCTTGTCGGCCAGCGTTTCCATCGTGCGGTCCTTCAGATTGCCGCTGCCAAAGCCCAGCACGCTCAGGAAGACGCCGCTTTTGGCCTTCTTCGTGATCAGTTTCTCCAATTCCTCCGGCGAACTGACGCCGACATTGAAATCGCCGTCCGTGCAGAGAATCACGCGGTTCACGCCCTCCTTGATGAAACCGGCCACAGCCTGCTCGTAGGCCAGTTGGATGCCCGCGCTGCCGTGAGTGCTGCCTCCAGCCTGGAGTTTGTCGATGGCGGCGAGGATTTCGCTTTTCTTCTCGCCATTTGTCGGTGGCAGAACGAGACCGCTGCTGCCCGCATACACCACCATCGTCACCCTGTCCCCTTCCCCGAGCTGTTCGGTCAGCATGCGCAGCGACTGCTGCACCAGCGGCAGTTTGCTTGGCTCGTTCATCGAGCCGGAAACATCGACGAGGAAGACCAGATTGCTGTTCTTGCGCTCGTTGCCGAGTTCGCGGCCCTTGATCGCGATGCGGGCCAGGCGATGCACCGGCTGCCATGGGCAGGGTGCCAGTTCCACACGCACTCCGAACGGCTCCTTCGCCGTCGGCACCGGCCCTTCCTCCGCCGTGGGGAAATAATTCACCAGTTCCTCGATCCGCACCGCGTCAGCAGGCGGAATCATGTTCTGGTTCAAAAACCGCCGCACGTTCGCATACGACGCCGTATCGACATCAATCGAGAACGTCGAAAGCGGCTCACGCGCCACGTCCTTCAGCTCGTTTTCGATGATCCGGGTGTAGGATTCGCCTTCCGCGCCAGATTTCCGGCGCTGCTCGGGTGCCGTTTCCCGCTCCAACAAGCGCTGGCGCCTCAAACCATCCGAATCCGAGTCTTTGACGTCGGCAAAGTAATACGCATCCGGCTGTGGGTTCATGACCACCGTCGGAGAGGCTGGCGTGGCAGTCGTGAAAGCCCCAAGCGTGATCACAGGCGCGGCCCATCCTTCCATCGGCTTCGCCGCTGTCGCTGTGGTGCCGCCACCACTGACAATACCATCCACTGTCACCGTCGTTCCAGTGTAGGTGTTCGCACCTCCCAAAGTCAGCGTGCCCGCGCCGGCTTTGATTAAATCAACAGGTCCGGAAGCAGGCGCTGCTGATGATTGCGGTGTTGTGATGACGCCGCCGCCTATGGCAAGTGTGCCCGAGCTGACCGCCGCACCGGGATGATCAACGCTGCCACCGCGCAAGACTACGGTGCCGTCACCGGTCTTGTTCACACCACCGCTGCCGGCCACCGTCATCCCGTTGAGATCAAGAGATGTGCCAGCCGTGACTGCCAGGGTGCGCGCGGCGGCGGGATCACTCTTTGCAGAACTCAATCCATAGGCCGTCTGGTCCTGCAATTTCTTCAATTCAACAACATCGTCGGCCGTCATCGTGGTCTGGCCTGAGTGAATCGTCAGCATACGCGGAATCTCCGGGCTTGTCTGAGGCGCTGAAGGAGCGGCCAATGTTTTGCCAGGCACGGCTGCAGACAGCGATTCCAGCGTCTTTTCCTCGAGCAGACGGGATTCTGACATGGGCTTTGCCCGCGTCACCTCCGAGACGCGCCTCTGAAGCTGGACGCGATGCTCCTTCGCGTCCTCGTTCAAAGCCACTCCATCCATGGCAAACCGGGAAAGCTGCCGCGTTTCATACACATTCCACGTCCAGAACGCGCCCAGAACGACGCACGCGGCAAGCGCGAGCCTCACAATGACGCCGGTGCGCCATTGGGTGCGTTGTCCAGGCTTCGGCCCGCCCGGTTGGGCGGTCGAAATGGTTGGCCGCGCCTGCAACCGCTCCCGTTGCTCATCCGTGAGCGCGAGCGAGTCATCTCGCAGTTCGGTGAGCAGAAAGTGGCAGAATTCTTTCGTGGCCTCGGCGGCCTGTTTGGCCTTCGGGTCGTCGCGCAGCTCGACTTCGAGCCGTTCGCGTTCTTCGGCACTGGCTTCGTCGAGCGCCCAGGCGGTGATTTGTTCCGGTTTCATGGTCAAAAGGGTGGTTTGAGGATTTCAGGCCATCACGGCCTTCAGTTTCACGGGCTGCGGCTGCTCATGCGCCTGCCATTTGGTCTTCAAGGCGGCGACGCCGTGGTGGATGAGGTAGCCGACGTTGCCGATGCTGGTTTTCATCGCGGCGCTGATCTGTTGGTAGTCGAGTCCGGCGATGAACTTCAGCCGCACGGCCTCACGCTGGCGCGTGGGCAGGCTTTCGATGAGATCGCGCAGCGCGGTGGCGGTTTCCCGCTTCTCCATCGCGTCATTGGGCGCCGGGTCGGCGGCGGGTTCGAGATCGAGGGTTTCCGTTTCCATGACAACGATGCGTTGATGTTTGCGATGATGGTCGAGGGCGCGATTGCGGCACACGGTGAAGAGCCAGGGGGCCAGGCGCTCCTGGTCGAGCGTCGCGAGGTTCTGGCTAAGCTTCACAAACACGTCCTGCACGATGTCGCGCGCGTCTTCCAGGTCCCCGGTGTAACCGTGCGCGTAGCGGATGAGGGGCCGCTCGTAGCGCCGCAGGGTTTCCAGGAAAAGATCGTGCGTGTCACTCATGAGGTCGTGTTCGCCGGGCATCACGGGAACGTGGCGGACATCTTGGGAGATTTTTTCGCAGAAGGCGAGATTCATCGTGCCAAGCCGACAGTTTCATCCTCTCTTGCGCGTTCTGCGAAACCCGCTTCCATCCGTCCCGACCATGATCCGCCGCCTCTTCACCGCCCTTCTGCTTCTTTCATCATTTTCCTCCGCCCAGCAGCCCGCCACACCGCCCGCAGGCCATGACGCGCACGCGGTGGACATTCCAGGACTGAAAAAAGAGCTCTTCGCCGGCATCACCGAGGCCGATTTCCTCAAACTGGGCGACAAGCCCAAAACCGTGAAAGTCACGCTCATCGCCACCTACACCTCCGCGAACTACGGCATGAATTTCAACGGTCACTCGCATGGCAAGGGTGTGTTCACGATCCCGAAGGACTGGACGGTCGAAGTGACCTTCATCAATCCGAGCCCGATCCCGCACAGCGCTGTCGTGGTGGAGAAGGACATGACGAAGAAGCTGCAAATGGGAGAGCCCTACTTCGACGGCGCGGGTGTGCCGAAGCCGGAAGTCGGTATTTCTCTCAACAAGGCGGAGTTCAAGTTCGTCGCCGATGAAGAAGGAGAATATGCTTTTGCCTGCGGCTTCCCCGCTCACGCGATCAACGGTCACTGGCTGGCGCTGAACGTCAGCGCCGACGCCAAGGCTCCAACGCTTCAGCTCGGCGACAAACCCGCTGTGGAGGCGAAGTAGTAGGTTCGGCAGGAGCGCACGCGTCTCGCGTGCTGTCTTCAGCGTCCCGCTGAAGACCGTCCGAGTATGTGACAATCCCTGAGGCAGCCTGACAAGATGGCGCACACTTCAAGGACGGTTTTCCGCGAGACGCGGAAAACAGCCTGCGGGACGCAGGCGCTCCATTTTCATTTCAGCTTCGCCGCGATCTCACGGAAGGCTTTTGACGCGGCGGACTTCGCCGGATCTTCCAGAGCGACGGGATGCCCCTCGTCCCCGCACTCGCGTACGCTCATTTCGATGGGGATCTGGCCGAGCAGCGGCACGCCGAGGCGTTTCGCCTCGTGTTCGCCGCCGCCTTTGCCGAAGATGTGATACATCTTGCCGTCACTCGGGCAGAGGAAGTAGCTCATGTTCTCGATGATGCCGAGGATGGGAACGTTCACCTTTTGGAACATGGAAATGGCCTTCCGGGCGTCGATGAGCGCGATCTCCTGCGGTGTGGTGACGATCACCGCTCCGTCGAGCGCCACAGTTTGCACGATGGTGAGCTGGATGTCGCCCGTTCCCGGGGGCAGATCGAGAACGAGCACATCGAGATTGTCCCAAGCGACCTGACGCAGGAACTGCTGCGTATAGCGTGTGGCGATGGGACCGCGCACGATGACGGGCGATCCATCTTCGAGCAGGAATCCCATCGACATGAGCTGCAGGCCGTTCTTCTCGATGGGCACGATCTGCTGCTCGTCGTTTTGATACGGACGCTCGTCGGTGCCGAACATGTGCGCGATGCTGGGGCCGTATAAATCGCAGTCACACAAACCCGTGCGCAGACCGAGCTGGCTCAGAGCGACCGCGAGATTCGAGGCGACGGTGCTTTTTCCCACGCCGCCCTTGCCGGAGGCCACGGCGATGACTTTTTTCACCCCGGGAATGCTCGATTTGCCGAGTTTCTCGCTGGCTGTCGTGTTTGTGCCGGGCGGTTCCTTGATGTCGAAGTTCAGCCTCACTTCACCCACGCCGGGCAGCTTCTTCAGCACGTCCATGGCCTGCTCGTGGATGAGGCGCGGGATGTTCGGGTCACGCGTGGCGAGGGAGATTTCGACCGTGACATTCGCGCCATCAACCTGGATGCCCTTCACGAGTCCAAAGGACAAAATATCGCGGCTGAAGCCAGGGTAGCGGACGTTGCCAAGGGCGGAGCGGATGTCTTGTTCGGTGAGCATGGGTTGGGGATACGCCTTCTCCTAACTCGTTGACGCAGGTTTGCAAACTTCGCGACCAAAACAAAAAACGCCGCCTGTTTCCAGGCGGCGTTTGTGGGTGAGATAAATCTCGATATCAGCGCAATCAGGCCGTCGGGACGGTCGCGATCGTCTTGAGGATGCGGCTGGCGATCTGGTAAGGATTGCCCTGGCTGTTCGGACGGCGGTCTTCGAGGTAGCCCTTCCAACCGTTGTTCTTGAAGCTGTGCGGCACGCGGATGGAGGCACCACGATCGGCAATGCCCCAGGAGAACTTGTCGATGCTCTGGGTCTCATGCAGGCCGGTGAGGCGCATGTGATTGTCCGGACCATAGACGGCGATGTGCTCCTCCTTGTATTTGTCGAAGGCAGCCATGAGCGCGAGGAAGTACTTCTCACCGCCCGTTTCACGCATGAACTTCGTGGAGAAGTTGGCGTGCATGCCGGAACCGTTCCAGTCGGTGGCACCCAAGGGCTTGCAGTGCCACTCGATGTCCACGCAGTATTTTTCGCAAAGGCGCTGGAGGATGTAGCGAGCCACCCAGACCTGGTCAGCAGCGGTCTTGGAGCCCTTGCCGAAGATCTGGAACTCCCACTGGCCTTTCGCCACCTCGGCGTTGATGCCTTCGTGGTTGATGCCGGCGTCGAGGCAGATGTCGAGATGCTCTTCGACGATCTGACGTGCGATGTCGCCAACATTCTTGTAGCCGACGCCCGTGTAGTAGGGACCCTGCGGAGCGGGGTAGCCGTTCTCAGGGAAGCCGAGGGGGCGTCCGTCCTGGTAAAGGAAGTATTCCTGCTCGAAACCGAACCAGGCATCCGAATCGTCAAGGATCGTGGCGCGGTCGTTGGAGGCATGCGGGGTGCCGTCAGCATTGTAAACTTCGCACATGACGAGCACGCCGTTCTTGCGGGTGCTGTCGGGATACACGGCCACGGGCTTCAGCACGCAATCAGAGGAGCCGCCGGGGGCCTGTTGCGTCGAGGATCCGTCAAAGCCCCAGTTGGGCAGGTCTTCCAGCTTCGGAAAGCTGGCATAATCTTTGAGCTGGGTCTTGCTGCGGAGGTTGCGGACAGGCTCGTAGCCGTCCAGCCAGATGTATTCGAGTTTGTATTTGGCCATGGTTGATATGTGTGACTTGAGGTTTGCCCGGCTGAGAACCGGAAGGCTTCAACCATGGGCGCGCGCATCTAGAGCATGGCGCGTGCCAGAAGCGAGATGAATTTTTGCCTGCTTGCGACTTCGAGAGCCCTGCCGGAAGGATGCCACCTCCATTTTTTTCATGCACGAAGCCAAAAACACCCAGCGCGCTCTCGTCCGGATCGGCTACGACGGCCGCGTGCACAAGTATTTCCGCGGCCCGGACGCCGCCGCGCGCTTCGCCAACGAAGTCCGGGTGCTGCGAAAGCTGGAGGAGCGCGGCTGCGACTATGTGCCCCGGATCCTGGAGGCCCATGAGGACCAGCTTTATTTGGTGACCACAAACTGCGGCTCCCGTGTCGAACGCATCAGCGAAAGCCGTGTAAAGGAGATCTTCTCCGAGCTGGAGCGCAACTTCGGCGTCCGCCACGACGATCCTTTCGACCGCAACGTCACCTACCGCGCCAGCGACGGCCGTTTCTGCCTGATCGACTTCGAATTCGCGACCGTGCTCGACACGCCAGCCCAAAACGCTTCTGCATGAGCGATCCCAACCCGCCCCAACCACCCAACCACCTCCGCTGGTCCGGCATGACCCATCCGGGCCGCGTTCGCGCGAACAACGAGGACACCTTCCTCGCGCTGAATTTCGACGCCCGCGAGGTGCGCTACCTCGGCAAGATCGGCGAGTCCACGCACGACAGCGGTGACTTCGTCTTCGCGGTCAGCGACGGCATGGGCGGGGCGAAGTCGGGCGAATTCGCCAGCAAAATCGCCACGGAAAAGATCACCAAGCTGCTGCCGCAGAGTTTTAAACAGTCCGCGCAGCAAATCTCCGCCGGCCAGGGAGACGTGCTCGTGGAGCTCTTTCACCGCATACACGAGGAGCTCAGCCGCCTCGGCCGCTACTACGACGAGTGCCGCGGCATGGGAGCGACGCTGAGCCTCGGCTGGTTCATGCCTGGCTGCATGCACTTCGCTCATGTCGGTGACAGCCGCATCTACTGGTTGCCGAAAGACGGCAGGCTGCGGCAGATCACCGAAGACCACTCGCATGTCGGCTGGCTCCGCCGCCAGGGAAAGCTCAACGAGCGCGAGGCGCGCAACCATCCGCGCAAAAGCATCCTCAGCCAGGTGGTGGGCGCCGGCCACCAGCATCTTGACCCACAGGTCGGCTCGGTGCGTTGTGAAAGCGGCGACCGCTTTCTTTTCTGCACGGACGGCGTCATCGACGGCATCTGGGACCACGCCTTGGAAGACATGCTCGCGGCCGGAAGCGACGCCAGAGCCTTTGTCGAGCACGCAGTCAGCGAATCCGGCCGTGACAATGCGAGCGCGGTCGTGGTCGAAGTGCTTTAATCAGTGACAACATCCGGCCACGCATGCGCAAGCGCCGCAGAGCAACTGTTGCGGCCCTCGGCATGGTTTCATCACCAACCCAACCATGAAACGCAACGATCCCATCTCCCATCTCATGACCCGCAACGTGATCACCGTTCATCACGGCGATCCGATCTCCAAAGTCCGCGCCCTCGTCCGCGAGCACGGCGTGCATCACATCCCGGTGGTGAATGGTGACCAGATCATCGGCATCATCACCTGGAGCGACATCCTGCGCGTGAGCTTTGGCGACGCCTTCAACACCGACGAGCGCACCGTTGATGCCACACTCGACCACACGTTGTCCTTGGAGCAGGTGATGAAAAAAGACCCAGTGACGCTGTCCGAAACTGGCACCGTGCGCGAAGCTGCCGAAATCCTCGCGAAAAGCGACTTCCACTCCCTCCCCATCGTCAATGGAGGAAAGCTCGTCGGCATGGTCACCTCCACCGACCTTATCCGCTACCTGCTGGATCAATTTTAAGCATCAAGTCAGCCGCCAGGTCAGGCATTCTTCTTTGCCGTGCGCCGATTGATGAGATAGGCTGCTGTCCGCATGCCCAGGCCAAGCTGTTTCACACTCATAGCGACTTTTCTTTCCCTTCCCGCCGCCCTCCTCGCCGCAGGACTGGATGAAGCGCCCGAGTTTGTCTCCGCAAGGCAGGCGCTGGCCGACGGGTTGCCCGGGGTCGCAGGCGTGAAGGCCGAGCGCATGCTCAAAAGCAAGGACTGGTCCCGCGTCGAGACGCGGCAGCTCGCCACCTTCGCGGCGGAGGCTTGGACACGGGCCGAGGACGGCGCCCGCGTGCTGGCTCTCGCCGACGCGCATGACCTTGATGACGAAACTTTCTGGCGCGGCCAGGCCCTCTTCCTGATGGGGAATCTTGCCGAAGCCCGCAAAGCTTTGACCGAGGCCGACTCAGCACCTCAACATCCCCGTTCACGCCTCCTGCTGGCGCAAATCCTGGCCGCGCTCGGCGACTATGCCGATGCGCGCGCCGAGCTTGCCCCTCTTCTCGCCTCCTCCGATGCATCATTGACCGCGCATGCACGGTTGCTGGAAAGCGAGATCGAAATCAACGAGGGCAAAACACCTGATCCTTCGTCCGTGGCCGTCACGGACGCCACCGGCCAATACCTGCGCGCACGCGCCCTGCTGAAAGGCGGCCAGGCAGCGGCAGCCGAAACCACTTTGCGAAAAGTACTCGATTCCGCCAGCGGCGGCGAGCGCATCCACCACGCCGCCATTCTTCTTCAAGCCGAGATTCTCCTTGAGCAGAGGCAGCCGACGAAGGCGCGCGACCACTTGTTGAAGTTTCTCGATTCCACTGCGGAGAGCCCGCTGTGGACGGAAGCATTTGACCTGCTCGACCGCTCGCATCATGCGCTCCCGGAGCCGCGCACGCTGCCCGAGGCCGTGCTGCGCTGGCTTTCCTCCGGCAACGCAGCCCAGCAGCAGCCGGATCCACCGCCAGCTCTGGCCCGTGCAGGCGACGAGTTTCGCGGACACGCCGTTTTCCTCACCGCGCGCTGGCTTGCCGCCTCAAAGCGGGACGACGAGGCCGTCAGCCTTCTTGAGGCGCTGATTCAAACTCATCCCGGACATCCGCGCTTGCGCGATGCCATGCGCATGGCCATGGAGATTCACGCGAACCATCGCAACGACACGCGCGTGCTCGCACTGGCCGATGACTGGCGCGCGCGGTTCGGAGCTTCCTCCGCGCCGGTCGATTTCGCCGCCGGCAGCATCCTCTTCCGCCGTGGTGAGCACCGGCAGGCGCTGCGACTGTTTCAAAACGCGGCCAATCTCGCCACCACGCTCACCGAACGCCGCCGGGCGCTGTTCAACACGGCCGTCAGCGCCGTGCTCGCCGGTGATTTCACACTTTACCAAAGCTTGCTCGGCCAGTTGGAAGTCCTGACATCCGCGACCGCCGGCGGCAAGACCGGCAGCGACGCCGCCGCCACGCTGGAACTCGAAAAGGCCCTCTTTCTCGCCGCCGGACGCAAAGCCGACGCGGAGGCTGCGCTGCGCGCCTTCATCCGCTCTCATCCCGATCATCCCCGCTTCGCTGACGCCTGCGTTGCCTTGGCCGAGTGGATGCTGCTGTCCGTCCCGCCACGCGTTCAAGACGCGCAGACCACGCTCGAGACCGCTGCTGCCGCAGACACTATCACCCAGTCTCAACGTGAACACATCGACCACACGCGGCTGTGGTTGCGGGAGGCGTCCGGCGATTTGAAGGCGCTCGTCACCGATGGCACCGCCTTCATCAAGGCGTGGCCGAAAAGCAAGCTGCTGCCGGAGGTCCGCTTGAAGATCGCCGGCGCGCACTACCGGCTGGAGGACTTCGCGAACGCGCGCACGGAGTTTGAGATCATCGCCCGCGAATATCCAGACACGCCCCACGCGGAGACCGCCCTCTACTTCGCCGCCATGTCCGCCTCCTCCGTCATGAGCGCGGAAGGGCATGCACGCGCCCGCGCCATCTGGGATGATCTTGCTCTGAAAAACGGCCCGCTCGCGGTCGCTTCGCGCAGGCAGCAGGCGCTCTCCGAACGTCTGCTTGGCAATCACGCCGCCGCGCTGGCGGCCTTGGACAAGGTGCTTGCCATGAAATCTCTCGACACAGAACAGCGCCGCATGACGATCTGTGAAAAAGCCGAGGTGCTGCTACTGCTCGGCAAAACAGAACCGGCGCGCCTCGACGCGGCCGCCGATCTGCTCGATGAATTCCTCACCACGCCCGCGCTGCCCTTTTTGTGGAAGGCCCGCGCCGGATTTACCCTCGCCTCCGTGCATCACGACGCGAAACGCGACACCGAGGCGCTTGAAGCCTGCTACAATGTCCTCCGCGCCGCCGACATGACACCACCCGCTAGTCCGGCGGACTATCTATGGTTTGCCAAGGCGGGCTTCTTCGGTGTCGATCTGCTCGAAGCGGCACGCCAGTGGGAGCCTGCAGCTCGCTTGGCAGAACAAATCTCCCAACGCCCGGGTGATCGCGCCGTCGAGGCCCGGGAGCGCGCCACCAAGATCCGCCTTGAGCATTTCCTCTGGGATGGTCCGGCTCCGAAGCCGCCAAAGGTGATGACACTCGACGAAAAAATCGAGCCCAAGCCTCCCGAGCCCGTCAAAGCCGTGCCCAAGGCCAAAAAAGGCTCGCGTTAAGCGATGATGCCGCGCTTCACCTCGCCATAAACGTCGGTGAGGCGGAAATCGCGGCCGGCATAACGGAACGTGAGCTTCTCGTGATCGAGTCCGAGCAAGTGCAGCATCGTCGCATGCAGATCGTGCAGATGCACCTTGTTCTCCACCGCGGTCGCCCCCGTTTCATCCGTGCTGCCGAACTTGATGCCCGGTTTCACACCGCCACCTGCCAGCCACATGGTGAAACCCACATTGTTGTGATCGCGTCCGTTGTTCTTGTTCAACAGCGGCGGACGGCCAAACTCGCCGCCCCACAACACGAGCGTGTCTTCCAGGAGCCCGCGTTGTTTCAAATCGGTCAGCAGCGCGCCCACCGGCTGGTCGGTTTCCAGCGCATGCTCGGGATGACCTTTGAAAATGTCCGTGTGATCATCCCAAAACGAATGATTCACCTGCACAAAACGCACACCCGCCTCGCAAAACCGCCGCGCCATCAAACACGCGCGTCCGATTTGATCCGTCGGCTTCCCGTCGCCGATGCCATACATCCCCTGCGTCGCCGGACTCTCCTTCGTGACATCCATCACGTCCGGCATTTCGCGCTGCATGTTGAAGGCGAGCTCCGCTGACGTGATCAGGCCTTCCAGCGCCTCGTTCGAGCCATCGGCGGCCAGTTTTTGACGATTGAGTGTCTGCACGAGATCAAGCTGCCGTCGCTGTTCTTCCGCATTCAGCCACGCATTCTTCATGAACGGCAGTTCAATGCCCTTCAGCGGCTTCGGTGGCGCTGTGGCGCTGCCGCCACCGCCGTGCCCGATCGGCGTTCCCGCACATGCGGCGGGCAGAAACGCGCAACCGTGCTTCAACGGCCCTCCGCCGCTGAATTCGGGATTGATCGTGATGAAACCGGGCAGGTTTTGATTCTCTGTGCCCAGGCCATGCACGCACCACGCTCCCACGCTTGGCCGCGTGAAGGCAAAACTGCCCGTGTTCATCTGCAAAATGGCCTGCGGATGCGCATTGTGGTCCGTGTGCATCGAATTGATCACGCACAGGTCATCCGCATGCCGCGCGATGTTCGGCAGCAGGTCGGAAACGAGCATCCCGCTCTGACCACGCGGCCTGAACTGCCACGGCGACTGATAATACACGGTGGGGCTGCCTTCCTTCACCGCCTTGCCATGCTGCTTCGTCAGCGCCGGCTTGAAATCAAACGTGTCCACCTGCGACGGCCCGCCCTGCATGAACAAAAAGATCACGCGCTTCGCCCGCGCCGGAAAATGCGTGCGTTTCGTGACCAGCGGACTCTCCGCTCCAAACAGCCCGCGCAGCGCCAGCATGCCAAACCCCGCGCTCGATGCGCTGAGCAGGTGGCGGCGGCTGAATGGTGTGTTCATGGGTCAATCAACGGTTTGAAACTCCCCGCTTTGCATCAGCGCGTGGCAAAGCTGCGCCCAGTCACCTTTGACGCGCAAAAACTCACGCATCGAAGTCAGTTCGCCCGGCCGCGGCGCACGACAGAACGCCATCTTCCAGGCACAGGCCAGTTTTTCGTCATCGGTGGTGCCGGTGAGTCGCTTCGCAAAGTTCTCTGCCTGTCGCATGACGAGATCGCTGTTCATGAGCAGCAGCGACTGCGCGGGCGTGATGCTGGCTGAGCGCGCGCCGATGACCTGGCCGGGATCGGCGGCGTTGAAGCATTGCATCATCGGCATCTGCGCTCCGCGGACGATGGGCAGGTAGAGGCTGCGATGCGACGTGTCGTCTTCCAGATCAGCCAGGAAGTGCTTCCGGCCCACCTCGCGGCCCTGCGGCGTGATGTTCTTTGCTTTGTCGGCGATGGGCGAGCCTTCACGCGGCGTGCGGTTCAAAGTGCCACCGAGTTCGAGAATCGCATCGCGAAGCGGCTCGGCTTCGAGGCGCTTCTTGTTCGCACGCCAGAGCAGGGAGTTGTCACCTTCTCCACGCGAACTGAGTTGATAGGTGTGCGACAGCACCAGTTCACGAATCAGCGTCTTGATCGACCAGCCATTTTTCACAAAGCGTGCCGCCAGATCGTCGAGCAGCTCGGGATGAGTCGGCTTCATGCCCATGCGGCCGAAATCATCGGGCGTTTCGACCAGTCCACGGCCAAACACATGCTGCCACACGCGATTCACGATCACGCGGGCAGTGAGTGGATTCTGCGGGCTTGCGATCCAGTCGGCGAGTTGCCGACGACCGCTCTCTTTCGGTCCGATCGCGGCCAGTTTGACCGGAATGGCCGACAAAACGCCGCGTTTCACCGGTGCAAGCGGCTTTTTGATTTCCCCCTTGTCAAACACGGGGCAGTCGATGGGCGTTTCAGCATCGCGCACGGACATGCCGAGCACCGGCGGCACAGGCGCGGACTTTTGCTTTTCCGCGAGCTTTGCCTTCCATGTCTCGACTTCTTTGTCGAGCGACGCAAGCACGCCCATCTTCTCCGCCGCGACCTCCTTTGGCATCTTCGCCATTTCGTCGCGCATGCTGTTCCGCTTCTTCGCCACCTCGACGTAGTCCTTGGTCATGTCGGCAAGGTCTTTCTCGTGCTGCTTCACGGCCGCGAGGCGTTTCGGGCCGTCGCTGCCGAGCGCCATTGCCTCGGCCTCTTTCGTCACGTTGTTGGTCTGCACGCCGGAGAGATTCTGCGTGCTGCGGAATATGCCGGCCAGCGCGTGATAGTCGGCGGTCGGAATGGGATCGAACTTGTGATCGTGGCAGCGCGCGCAATTCGCGCTCAGGGCCAGAAACGCGTGGCAGGTCGCGTCGATCTGGTCATCGGCCACATTCATGTCGTAAAGCATCGCATCCTGCTCCCCGAGCGATTTGGTGCCGACATTGAGGAAGCCGGTGGCGAGAAGCTGGTCATCACGCCGAGTTGGATCAGCGGCGGGTTTGATCAAATCGCCCGCGATCTGCTCGCGAATGAATTCATCGAAGGGCGTGTCGCGGTTGAAGGCGCGCACGACATAGTTCCGGTAACGCCACGCCAGCACATAGGCCATGTTGCGCGTGTTGCCGCTCGTCTCGGCGTAGCGCGCCACATCCAGCCAGTGCCGCCCCCAACGAGCGCCAAACTCCGGCGAGGCCAGCAATTGATCCACCACGACTGGAAACTTGGCCATCGTGAAGCCTTCGATCACATCCAGCGGCGGCGGCAGGCCAATGAGATCGAAATACACGCGGCGCAGCAACGTCAGCGGCTCCGCGTCGGCATTCGGAGGCAGGTTCACCTTTTCCAAGCGGGCGAGAATGAAATGGTCCACGCGCGAACGCGGCCAGCCCTGCTGTTTGACCTGTGGCAGCGGCTGAATGGTGAAGGGGCGTAGCGACCAAAGTGGTTCCGATGGCTCGGCAGCTCCCGCCATGCAGACGGACAGGCAAAGCAAGGCGGTTGGACGCGCAATCACGCTCCGAATACGGCTTGGCGTGCTGATTCTTGAGTTCTTGAATGAAAAACCTCTTGCCAGAAGGCCCTGCCTCCCGCACACTTCTCGCCGTTCCAGGTTCTCTCAATCTGGTGAACACTTGGTGATGTTCCCGGCAGGACTGCCGATGTTTCCCCAGCCTCCGCGCTGATGAAACGCGACCCCGCACCCGTTGCGAGGCCGACATTCCTCCCGAACACACCGCGGCGATGCCGCTTCCCCCACATTTTCCCAACACCCCACGCACGAACGGCCGCCGTCATGGCAGCGCCGCAAGCTGCCTCCCACCTGACATCGTTCCCATCATGGCTGGCCACAATAAATGGTCCAAGATCAAGCGCGGCAAGGCCATCACGGATGCCAAACGCGGCAACGTCTTCTCCAAACTCGCGAAGGAAATCACCTTGGCTGCCAAAGCCGGCGGCGGCAGCCCCGACATGAACGCCCGCCTGCGCAGCGCCATCAACGCCGCCAAGGCCGCCAACGTACCGAACGAAAACATCGACCGCGCCATCAAGAAAGGCACCGGCGAGCTGGCCGGGGCCGCGCTGGAGGAGATCACCTATGAGGCTTACGCGCCTGGTGGCGTCGCCATGATGATCGAAATCGTCACCGACAACCGCAACCGCTCCGCCAACGACCTGCGCACGCTGCTTTCCAAAAACAACGGCACCTTCGCCGACGCAGGAAGCGTGGCCTACATGTTCCAGCGGCGCGGCGAGATCCGCCTCGATAAAAGCGCCGCCACCGAGGACCAGCTCATGGAACTGGCCCTCGACGCCGGGGCCGATGACATCGTGGACGAGGGTGATGAGTGGGTGGTTTACACACCCACCGACAAGCTCTTCCATGTCGCGGGCGTGCTGCGTGACAAGGGTGTCGCGTCCCGCAGTCAGAAACTGATCTACCAGCCGCAGACCACCGTCACCATCAGCGACGTGGACACCGCGAAGTCTCTGATCCGCCTCTACGACCTCCTCGACGACTACGACGACTCGCAAAACATCCACGCCAATTTTGAAATCGACGACTCGATCGCCGACCAGCTCGACTAACCCACTTTCCATCACGTTTTATGTCCGAAGAACTCATCGCCGAGGTCGAAGAAACCAAGCCCAAGCGCAAAGCACCGGCCAAGAAGGCCGCCGCCAAAAAAACCGCCGCAAAAAAGCCTGCGGCGAAAACAGCGCGCAAGACGGCGAAAAAGAAAGCCGCGGAAGCTACCGAATTGGAAATGCCTTTGGCTGTTGCCACCGAGACGGCGACACCTGCCCCGGCCGAGCCTGTTGCAACCGCGGTCGAAGCTCCGGCTCCCGCTCCTGAAGCCGTCGAGCCAGCACCTGCGGCACCGGTTGAAAACAACGACAATGTTGAAAAGGAAGAAGGTGATGAAGCTGCCGATGCCGCAGGCGGCGCTCCCGGCGATAACAACATCCCGCGCTACATGATCATGGGCGAAAACGGCCAGTTGCGCCCGATGACCTCCAAAGAACGCCGCAAGGCCAAGTTTGAGCGCTGGAAGCAGCGCCGCGCCGAGCGGCGCAACGGCGGTGGTGGAGGTGAACGCCAGATGCCAGTCCAAGGCAGCGAACCGCAGGCCGGAAACGGCCAGGACCGCGAGATCGAGCCGGAAAAGCCCCTCGGGCCGCCGGAACCGGCCAACGGCATCCTGGAAATGTCGCCGAAAGGCTACGGCTTCCTGCGCCGCCGCGAACTCTCCTTCGCGCAGAACCCGCTGGATGCATTCATCGCGCCCGAGTTCATCCGCAAATACTGCCTGCGCGAGGGCATGCAAATCGTCGGCGTGCAATGCAAGGGCCATCGCGGTCCGCAGGTCACCGAGGTCACCGAGGTAAACGGCCGTGCGCCTGAGGCCATGCGCGACACACCGCTGTTCGAGGAACTGAAAGCTGTGAACCCGAACAAGCGCTACCAGCTTGAGACCGTCAAAGACCGCCTCACCACCCGCGTCATCGACATGCTCACCCCCGTGGGCCGCGGCCAGCGCGGTTTGATCGTCGCCCCGCCGCGCGCGGGCAAGACCACGATGCTCCAGCACATCGCCGAGGCGGTGACGGAGAATCATCCCGGCGTGCATCTCATGATTTTGCTCGTCGATGAGCGCCCGGAGGAGGTCACCGAGTTCAAGCGCATCCTGCCGCGCGCCGAAATCTTCGCCAGCAACAACGACCAGGACGTGAAGAGCCACACGCGCATCGCCGCGTTCGCCATCGAGCGCGCAAAGCGCCTCGTGGAGTGCGGCGAGCACGTCTTCATCCTCATGGACTCCATCACGCGCATGGCGCGTGCCTTCAACAGCACGCACAAAAGCGGCGGCTACACCAGCGGCGGCATCGGCGCCGGCGCGCTGGAGATTCCGCGCCGCCTCTTCGCCGCCGCGCGGAACACGCGCACCGCCGGCTCGCTCACCATCCTCGGCACCGCGCTGGTCGAGACCGGCAGCAAGGCGGACGACCTGATCTTCCAGGAGTTCAAGGGCACCGGCAACATGGAGCTCGTGCTCGACCGCCGCATCGCCGAGCAGTTTGTCTTCCCCGCCGTGAACATCTTCAAATCCGGCACGCGCCGCGAGGAACTGCTGCTGCAGACCTTCCAGCTCGACAAAATCCACATGCTGCGCCGCGGTCTCGCCGGCCACAAGCCCATCGAGGCCATCCAGCGGGTCATCTCCTTGCTGGAGCGCTACCCGAACAACGCGCAGATGCTCGTCGATCTGCCCAGCAAGTCCTAGGGGCTGGACTCTCGATCCTAGAATCTCGATTCCAGCATCCAGCCCGCCATGCCTCTTCCCGATCCAGAACTGAAGGTGGACGAGGTGCTGCCGCCGCAGGTCAATCCCATCGCGGCAAAACTCGCCGCGAGCAAAGATCCCGCGGATCGGGCCACGGCGCGCATTCTCGCCAAGTATCTGGACGAACTGCTCAGCATCCCCGGCACAAATTTCAAAATCGGCCTCGACCCCATCCTCGCGCTCATTCCCGGCGTTGGCGACACCGTGGCCTCCGGCGCGGGTGTCATCATCCTGCTCGACGCGCTGCGCAGCGGTGTCTCGATTCCGGTTTTTCTGCGCATGGCCCTGAACATGGGCATCAATTTCCTCATCGGCCTCGTCCCCGGCCTCGGCGCCGCGGGTTCCGCCTTCTTCAAGTCCAACAGCCGCAATCTGGCCCTGCTGACCACCTGGCAGGCGGGGCACAAGGACAAGGTGAAGCGCAGCACCCTGCGATTTTACGGCGGCCTCGCCATCCTGCTCGCGATGATCGTTCTGCTCATCGTCATCGGCTGGCTGTTTTACGCGTGGATCTTTTACAGCCTGCTGCGGAGTGCCGCGGGTGCTCTGGGCATCCAAGCCTGATGAGGCGGCGTAATGCTCGAATCATGAGCAAACCCGCCCTTCATTCCCCCGCACCCGACTTCACAGCGCCGGTCATCGGCGGCGACCACGCAGCCGGAGACACGATCACACTGAGCGCGCTCAAAGGAAAACCGGTGGTGATCTACTTTTATCCGAAGGACGACACACCGGGCTGCACAAAGCAGGCCTGTGGTTTGAGGGACGGCTGGAAAAAGATCGCGAAGGAGGCGCATGTCTTCGGGGTGAGCACCGATTCGATCAAGAGCCACGCCAAGTTCATCCAGAAACACGAACTCCCCTTCCCGCTCATCGCCGACGAGGACAAGACCATCGTGAATGCCTACGGCGTGTGGGTGGAGAAAAGCATGTATGGCAAAACTTACATGGGCACGGAGCGCAGCACCTTCATCATCGGCAAGGATGGCCGGATCGCCGCGATCCTGGAGAAAGTGAAGCCGGAAGAGCATCTGGACGCGGTGCTTGCGGCGCTCTGAATCCCCTCGGCGCGAAACACGACCGCCGACAAAGAAGACAAATCAGCTTGCCGGACTTCATGGCCGCCACATAATTCGGCGTGATTCAGCGCGTGATGGAAACGTTCCGCCGCTGGTTCTGACAACCATGGGGGTATAGCTCAGTTGGTAGAGCGTCTCGTTCGCAATGAGAAGGTCAGGGGTTCGAATCCCCTTACCTCCACCACTTTAAACAACCTGATCCAATGAAGCGATTCCTGCTCAGCGCCGCGGCCACCTGTCTGATGGTTTCATGTTCCACCAAGGATCTCACACGTTGCCCGCCGGGGACTCTGGGAATCATTGTGGCCGAGGAAACTGAATGCACCCACAAGGACGGCAAATTCACCCTTCCCGCCGGGCATTATCAACCGGAGGCCATGTCGGCCAAGGGCATCTACTACGTGGCTCCTGTGCGATTGAAGACCACCGGCATCATCCGGGACGGCCATGAGCGCGGCGGCCTTTTCATCGCCAACGAAGGCTGGCAATGGGCCTGGATCGGCCACCCTGGCTTTGAGGCGGATCAGAGCGCGACCACTTTTCTCGGCAAAAACGGCATCATCATGCCAACGCATTTCAAGTTCGAGCCCTATGTGAAATACAAGAAGGCGAAGTGACCGCCTTCGAAGTAAGCAGAGCGGGGCGTTTCTCCTTCAAGATCCCCCGGCACGCTGGATGCGGGCAGGAACATCATTGATGCTGTAACCAGCCTCCCGCAACGAGTCCCACACCTTCACGAGCACGCCGAGCGCGGCGGTGGTGTCGGCTTGAAGCTCGAGTTTCATGCCGGGCTTCGCATTCTTGAGCGAGGTGATGGCAATGGCGAGCTTGTCCAGTTCGACGGGCTGGCCGTCGAGAAAGATTTTCTGCTCCTTCGTGATGCTGATGGCGACGCGTGACTCGGGCGCCTGAGTGGCGCCGCCGAGGGACTTCGACTCCGGCAGGGTGATCTTTACCTGCGTCTTCTCCTTTTTGAAGGTGGTGGTGGCGACAAAGAAGATCAGCAGGATGACCATGATGTCGATGAGCGACACGATGGGGATCGTGGGCACCGGTCGGCGGCGGGGGCGCAGGTTCATGACAGTGGCGCGTAAAGATCAGGCGGCGGGCCGCTGCACCTCGAAGTGCTGGTAAAAATGCTGGATCGTCTCCTGCATGATGGACTCCACCTTCACCGCGAGCGCGTCCACGCGGCGCGTGAAGTAGGTGTGCGCCAGCACCGAGGGCACGGCGACAAAGAGACCCGCGATGGTGCAGCGCAGCGCCACACCGATCTCATGCGCGATCGCACCGGTGTCAGGGCTACCATCGCCACCGGCACCGAACGCGGAGAACATGCCGACGAGTCCAGCGGTGGTGCCTAGCAGGCCGAGCAGCGGGGCCACACTGACCATCACCTCCAGCAATGGGATGCCGCGCTCCAGATTATGAATTTCCTCACGTGCCTTGATCTCGCAGGCGGCATGGCATTCCTGCTTGCTGGTGAAGGCGCCGCTGATCGCCATGGCACCGAGGCGTGAGAGCATGGAGCCGTCTTTTTCCAAAAACTCCTGCAGCGGACGAATGTCCCCCTTCACCGCGTAGTTCGGGATGGAGCGGAGCTGGCTGATCACGCTATTCGGCATGATGACGTGCTCGCGGAGCTGCAGCCACGCCAGGATCGAGGCGGTGATCGCCGAAATCGAGCAAACCACGATCAGCGCCATCACGAAGCCGCCCGTGGCGAGGAATTCATAGACAAGCTGGATACCGGAAGGCGCGGTCTTTTCCGCGGCGGCGAGCAAAGGCGTGGCGAGGAGGAGGTCAGTAAATGAGGACATTGTATTCAACTTTGAGGCGCTCCTGATCGTTCATCGGGAGCAAAGGGAGCACGTCGGCCGGGATGGGCGGGATCTCCGCGTCGCGGATCGCCTGGAGCGTGAAGTTCGTCAGGATGGGATTGGACTCCTTGTCGTTCACCACCTTCAAATCCTCGACCTTGCCCTTCTTGTTGACGTAAAACACGATCTCCAGGCTGCCGTAGGTGACGCCGTCGCGGCGCAGCAGCCGGTAGATGTGCCACTTCTTTTCCACCTGGCCCGTCACCTGGCGGATGTAGCGCCCTTTCGGCGACTCCTCGGCATCGACCGCGGCCTGAGTGCCGTGATTGGAGATCATGCCTTTCGTCTGGGTGGTGCGGGTGAAGGGAGTGAAGGCGTTCGGATCCTGGTTCGGCGTGGTGCGTGTGATTGGCTCATTCTCCATGACCGGCAGCGCTTTGGGAATCGGCTGCTGCGGCGACTCGGGGGGCGTCTGGGCGATCTCGCGGGCCTGCGGCGTCTTCATCTCCGGCTTCTGCGGCATTGGCGGAGTGTCCGGTGTGGCCTCGGCACGTTTGACCTCGATGGTGAGGCGGTTTTTTTCGATGCTTGCGAGCGCCTTGTCCGCCTCCTCCATCATTTTCGTGAGCGGGGTCGATTCCGGCAAGGCTTTGGCGACATTTTGCGGCGGAACCACCGGCTGGGGTGGCGGCGCGGCATCCTTCGGCTTCATGATGGAAGGAGGAGACGGCGGCGTCTGGGGCTGCGGCTGGAGCATGGCCAGATTCGCGGCGGCCTTCGGTGTTTTCGGCCGGGCGTCGTCCTTCAGCTCGCCATCGCGATGATCCCGGTCCGCAAGCTCTCGCGTGGGGATTTTCAGGCCGTCCATCGTCGGCAGTGGCTGGGTTGCATCTGGGAACGCGGCCTTAACCGTGGCGGCCTTCGTGTTGCGGTCGGCGATGAACGGCGCGTTTTTCGGCGCGCTGTCCGCGGTCTCGTTCTGAGAGGTGCGGATGTAGATTTCCTTTTTCGGCGGCGGAGGGGGCACGGGGGGCTTCACTTCCGGCTCGGGGATGATCTGCTCCGGCAGCACGAACTCGATCTCCTTCTCCTTCGGTGCCGCCGTGGCCTGCTGCCACAGCTTGCGCGCCGCATCGCCGGCAAACATCCACGCCAGCATCAAAAACAACAACGCGTGCAGCACCAGCGAGCCGGTGATGGCGATGCGGAGGTTTTTGTCGGCAGCGGAGGCGGTCATGGGGACGGCTGCATAGTGCCTTCCCGCTTTCTGGAATCAAACACTGATTCCCGTCACTTCGCGGCGGCCTTGAACATGATCGGGATGATCAGGATGGCGAGGATGTTCACCACCTTGATCATCGGGTTCACGGCGGGACCGGCGGTGTCCTTGTAAGGATCACCCACGGTGTCGCCGGTGACGGCGGCCTGGTGGGCGAAGCTGCCTTTGCCACCATGATTGCCTTCCTCGATGTATTTCTTCGCATTGTCCCAGGCACCACCGGCGCTGGTCATCGCGATGCCGACGAACAAGCCGGTCACAATCGTGCCGATGAGCACGCCGCCGAGAGCCTCCATGCCGACATAGGCCATGCCGATCACGAAAATGAGCGGCAGCAGCGCGGGAAGGATCATCTGCTTCAAGGCGGCGCTCGTCACAATGCCCACGCACTGCGCGTAGTCGGGAATGTCCGTGCCATTGAGAATGCCCGGCTTCGCGGCGATCTGGCGGCGCACTTCCAGCACCACCGCGCCAGCGGCGCTGCCCACCGCGCTCATGCAGTAGGCGGTGAAGATGAACGGCAGCAGGCCGCCGATGAACATGCCGATGACGACCTTGTGATTCATGAGGTCGAAGGCGACCTTGTGGCCGACAAAGGCCTGCAAGTCCTCGACGTAGCTGCCGAAGAGCACCATCGCGGCCAGGCCGGCGCTGGCGATGGCGTAGCCTTTGGTCACGGCCTTCATCGTGTTGCCCACGGCGTCGAGCTCGTCGGTGATCTGGCGCACCTCCTCGGGCAGACCGGACATGACGGCGATGCCGCCCGCGTTGTCAGTGATCGGGCCGAACGCGTCGAGCGAGATGATGATGCCGGAGAGCGAGAGCATCGAAACGACCGCGATGGCGATGCCATACAGGCCCGCGAGGTCGTAGCAGCCCCAGATCGAAGCCGCGATGGCCAGCACCGGCAGCAGCGTGGCGTGGTGGCCGATGCTGATGCCCGCGATGATGTTCGTGGCATGACCGGTTTCCGAAGCCTTGGCGATCAGACGCACCGGCTTGTGATGGGTGCTGGTGTAGTAATTTGTGATCCAGACCACGAGCAAGGTCATCAGCAGACCCACGGCCGCGCAGTAGAAAAGGCTGCTGCTGGCGATGTCCACGCCGCCGATCTTCACCGAAGCGCCGAAGATCGAGTTCGTGGCCCACCAGAAGAGAGCCGCCGCGATGACGCCGGAAACCGCCACGCCGCACACGAGCGCATTCGTCGGCTTCTGCTTCACGAAGTTCACCCAGCCGATGCCGATGAGCGACGCGATGATGGAAAGACCGCAGAGCACAAAGGGATAAATCACCGCCGCGTCGGTTCCCAAGGTCAGATGGCCCACAAGAACGCCGCCGATCAAGCTCACCGCGTAGGTTTCAAACACATCCGCCGCCATGCCGGCGCAGTCGCCCACATTGTCACCCACGTTGTCGGCAATGGTCGCCGGATTGCGCGGGTCATCCTCGTTGAGGTTCTGCTCGTTCTTGCCGACGAGGTCCGCGCCCACGTCCGCCGCCTTCGTGTAAATGCCGCCGCCCAGACGGGCAAAGACGCTGATGAGCGAGCTGCCCAGCGCCAGACCGACAAGCGAGTCGATCGCATGCTTCGCGTGGTCCGTGCTGCCTTTGACCACCAGGTAGAAAACGCCCACGGAAAGCAGGCCGAGCGCCACGACGAGCAGTCCGGTGACCGCGCCGCCGTTGAAGGCCACTTTCAGAGCCCCATGGCTGCTTTTCGACGCCGCCTGCGCCGTGCGCACGTTCGCACGCACCGCGATCATCATGCCGATGTAACCAGCAGCGAGGGAGCAAACCGCGCCGACCACAAAGCCCGCCGCCGTCACACCATCCCGCAGATACCAGATCGCCGCGAAGATCAGCACCGCGATGGAGCTCACGGCCATGATCTGCTTGTTCAAATAGGCCTTGGCACCCTGCTGGATCGCGCCCGCGATGGCCTGCATCTTCTCATTGCCCGCGTCCGCGCTGACGATCTTGCGGATCAGGATCAGGGCAAACACCAGGCCCACGACAGCAAGGGCGATGGAGAGTGCGATTCCGTTGGTTAGCAGGAAGGAAGGAGGCATGTGTGGTTGAGTTGAGAGCGGGTGGTTGGTCCGGGGCGGATAAAGCCGCGAAGTCTAACGAGTCGAAAAACAGAGGCAAGAACTTGCTCCGCTTTTATGAGACGTCTCCCCTTGTCCGGAAAACGGGAAAACACGTCTTCCGGGCACGAGGACAGCCCAATACGCGTCTCCCCAGGCCCGAACTTGCGCAGGATTCGGATTTGCGTGCGTCCGGCAAAGGTTTCCCTTCCGCCACCGTTGCATCAGCCATCCATGAACCGACTTCTCCCGCTCCTCCTGGCCACGTCCGCCCTCGCCGCTGAAAATCGCGACGCTGTCTTCGAAAAGAGCATCGCGCAGATGTTTCCGAAGCTGGTGGAGATCCGGCGGGACATCCACGCGCATCCCGAACTGCCGAATGAGGAAGTGCGCACATCCAAACTCGTCGCCGACCGGCTGAAGGAACTCGGCTTCACCGACATCAAGACCGGCGTCGCGAAGCATGGCGTCGTCGCGCTGCTCAAAGGCGCGCACGACGGGCCCTGCGTCGCCGTGCGGGCGGACATGGACGCGCTGCCGATCAAGGAGCTGCGCAGCACGCCCTACCGCTCCCAGAATCCCGGCGTCATGCATGCCTGCGGGCACGATGTCCACACGACCTGCGCCCTGGGTGTCGCGGAACTTCTCTCCAAGCACCGCGATTTCGTCAAAGGCAGCGTGAAGTTCATCTTCCAGCCCGCCGAGGAGGCCATGCCCGCCACCTTCAAAGGCGACTGGGGCGCGAAGCTCATGGTGGCCGAGGGAGTGATGGAAAACCCGAAGCCCGCCGCCGTGTTCGGCCTTCACACCACGGCGCAGGTTATGCCCGCGGGCACCACGGATGACGGCGTTCATTACCTGAAGGCCGGGCAGATCGGCTACACCCCCGGCATCGACAACGCGAACAGCGACCGCTTCCACATCGTCATCAAAGGCAAGATGGCGCACGGCTCCGCGCCGCACAAAGGCGTGGACGCCATCGCCGTCGCCTCCGAGGCCGTGATGGCGTTGCAGATGATCAAAAGCCGCCAGACAAACACCCGCCAGCCGCTGGTGATCAGCATCGGCACCATCAAAGGCGGCGACCGCGAGAACATCATCGCCGAGCAGGTCGAGATGGGCGGCACCGTGCGCACCTACGACGCGAAGTTCCGCGACGGCATCATCGAGCAGATGCACCGCATCCTCAAAGGCATCACCGAGGCGCACGGAGCCTCCTACGAGATGGAATACCGCAAGACCTACCCGAGCATTCAAAATGACCTGAAGCTCATCGCGGCCACCCTGCCCGCCTTCAAACGCATCGTTGGCGAAAAGAACGTCATCGAACTCATCCCCGGCATGGGCGGCGAGGACTTCAGCTACTTCGCGCAAGTCGTCCCCGGCTTCTACTTCCGCCTCGGCGTCGCCAACGAGGAAAAAGGCTTCACCCACGGCGGCCACACGCCCCTGTATGACTGCGACGAGGACGCCCTCAAAACCGGCGTCGCCGCCATGGCCGCCGCCGTGTGCGATTTCCTCGATTCAGCGTCGAAATGATGCCCGTGAACGGCGGGCTCCGTCCCCGAATTCGGATGGGAGGTTTCAAGACAATCAGACAGAGGCAATGCCCCATTGCTGGCTGGCTTGGGGAAGTATCGAGAGGCGTTCTGTCAGCTACAGCCCCCTGCCCCTTTCCTGCCGCATCTTCATGTCATGGGCAGCAAAAAAGCACCGGGAATGCCGGCGTCGAGGGTTGCCAGCAACGCGTGATGGCGCTTGGCCAGTGCCAGCAGGTGGGCGTCCGTGGTGCGTGAGGCGGCCTTGCACCACGAAGGCCACTGCAAGGCGTCTTGATTGTCTGGAATAAACTGGTGCAGCTTGCCCAGCTTTTGCAGCATGCCTTTGAGCACCCTGCCAGCGAGCGCGGCTGTCACCTTGCCGTTGCTACGTTGCACGGAGACTCGCACAAAACCCAGCTGAGGGATCGCTGAGGTCAGCAAAACATCGGAGTTTGCCGCTTGGATGGCCGCGATCCAGGTTGCCGTGCGCTGGTGGTCCGCATGGTCACTCCAGCCCTAGGCGACGAGCACGTTGACATCCAGCAGGTAGTTCATGGAAAGTCAGCCAGCAGTTCGCGCACAGTTTGCGTCGTTAGGGCTGCCTGTCCCGCCACCGGGGCGAAGATTTCGGCCCCCGTAAGCCGGCAGCGACTCAGCCTGACTTTTCCGGCAACCGTCTCCCGCGGCAGCACCCGCTGCCGCAGCAGTTCGGAGAGCGATGTCTTGGCGGCACGCCCCTTCCGGCGGAGCACCTGTGCATCAGCGTCTGAAACCTTGAAGGTGAGAGTCGTCATGCGCCCATGTTGCTGCAAAAAATCATCCAGGCAAGCAACGCTCTCTCCCCGACACATCGTCCGTGCCCCGACGCAGCGCAGATTTCGAATGCGAACACGCAGGGATTCCTTCGGGGCCGGCAGCGCCGGCACCGGCGCGGAAGACAGCAGCGGTGTCGCCGCCATGGCCGCCGCCGTGTGCGATTTCCTCGATTCAGCGTCGAAGTGATGATCAAGCAGGGGCGCTCCCGTTGGATCCCAGTCGCGCTTTGAAAAAATCAGCCGGCATGCCGCAGCGGCTGATCTCAGGTCATTCGGCCAAAGGGCAATGTGCAACCCGGCTGGTTCGTTTCCGCACGAATTCGAGGGCGATCAAACGCCTGTTCTGTCAAGAATCGCCTCCGACCCTTTCCTGTTTTCTTCACCGAGGGACAGACACTTTGTTCGACAGATGCCATTCGAGCCTGCATCCGTTTTGTTCGCCTTGGTTGGTTCGCAGTGGTTGTTCATAGTGAATCAGGTGAACTAGCTGGAAAGTGCTCAACGGTAATCTCGGGATCGACACCGTTAATGTCGAGGAGCACGACAACATCGTCGCCATGAATGTAGTAGCTTACGACAGAGCTGTAAATCTCCTCAGCATAGGAAGAGTAATGCGGCCTCCGGTAGTTCACGTCTGATATCCATGCTGGCCAAGGAGTAGGTGTGGAATCGTCGGCGGTCAATTCAGCGTCAGTTGGGATGAATGGAGCGGCAAAGTGGATGGACTCGTCAACCGAGAGAACAGCCACAACACCCGTAGGAAAATGAATTCGCATCCTGAACTCACAGATGCCCTTATGCCACTGTTCCCATGTGATGGTAGCTGCGAGGCCATCTTGGCACACTCTCAATGCTGGGATGCATCGGAGTTCGGCATCAATGGGCTTCCAAGGGCGAAACATGGAGTGAAGGTGACGCTCTAGAAGTTGGGCGAACGTCCCAAGCTCAGCCTCTCCGGGCCGGTGACGTGGTCCGCGTCAGCGGAACAGAGAGCGGCAACCGGCGTTGGCTGCAGCGCATGGTTAGGCGTTGCGGCTGTTTTCATTGGGCGTTGCCGATGAGAATGACCTTCTGTGCCTCTTCGGGAAGGCGCTTCGGGCTAATTGGACGCTCCCAAGGAAGGTCGTCGTTGCGCCAGACGCAGTCAGTCCTGATGGCTGTTGAATCGAGTGGCACCTCGTCTCCGGAAAACGTAACGGAAACGGTCGTTCCGGATTTGGGTAGTTCGTGGATCTCAAGTCGGCGACGAAACGGAAGTTGGCTTCTGAGGTAGTGACCGGAAACGGCGATATATTTCCCGGCGTGGGTCTCGGCGAGGTAATCGGGGTCGTCCTCATTGCCTTGGTCGATGAGCGGCCAAACGCGCCGAATGTGAAACTCGCGAATCTGGCAAATGCCACCTCTCATGTCTTCATGCGCTTGGGCGAAGGGGTTCGAGGCACGAGTGTGTCCTGGCGCGACGCGCTGGATGAGGAGGAAAACGGGGCCGAAGAACAAGACCGGAATGCCTCGGCGAAACGCATCCTGCGGAGTTCGTTTCTCGGCGAGTATGGATACGGCAACAAAGAGCAGGAAAAGCGGGGCTGAGATGAATGCAGAGATACGAATAAAGTGCAAAAGCGGGTGTCTGACTTTTGGCGACCCGAACGTTCGCGACAAATCCTCATACTCCTCAGCGGTTAGTGGTCGAGTGCGCATACGCGAGCATCGCCTAACGTTGTTTATCCACACTTAATTGTGGGCGAATCAGATTCGCCCACAGTTTTTTGTGGTTTTTCAGGAGTGGCTTGGGTTAAAAGGAGCTTCATCAACAAAAACAAGGTTTTTTATGAATGCGCCGATGGAAGCGAAAAAGTCGCCTGAGGTCAAGCCTTGGGTGCGCCGGGTCGTCGAAGCATCGGGTGTCTTTATGCCCACCAACGCGGACGGGGAACGACGGCGGGTTAAAACTGAACAATCCTGCGGCACGGCAAAACACTTTCCCGGCACGGCAGCCCCCGTTTTCGGTGCGGCAGGCACGGTCCGGCCCCTTTGGCGGGTCAAACGGGAGGATTTGAGGGAAAAGGCTCATTCCCAAGCCGTTGCGTGCGAAGTTCCGGCGGAACCACGCGAAGTTCTGGAAGAATCATGCGCGGTTCCGGCAGAACCATGCGCGGTTCCGGAAGAATCACGCACAGTTCCGGAAGAACCATGCGTGGTTCCGGCGGAGGCACGCGCACTTCCGGAGGAATCATGCGCACTTCCGCCGGAAGTGTCCGAGCTTTTGACGCAACGTCTCGCCTGCGTGCCGATGGCACGCTTCATTTGAACAGCCGCCTGGGAAGTTCTGGTCGCTCCTGGGGGGCCTTCAGACGCCCCGGCTGTGTGTTTCGGGTGAATCATTGATTTCCAACCGATTGCGCCCGAGCCTTCGCCGCAACTGCGCGCGTTTGCGGAGCAAATGTCCGTGGTTGCGGCGCAACTGCCCGTGGTTGCGGCGCAACTGCCCGTGGTTGCGGAGCAAGTGCCCGTGGTTGCGGAGCAAGTGCGCGTGATTGCGGAGCAAGTGCCCGTGGTTGCGGAGCAAGTGCCCGTGGTTGCGGAGCAAGTGCGCGTGGTTGCGGAGCAAGTGCGCGTGGTTGCGGAGCAAATGCCCGAGGTTGCGGAGCAACTGACCAAGGCAGCCATCTGCAAGGGGCGGCCAAGGGCCGACGGGACCGGGTCCATCCCGCCCGTGGTTTAGCGTGCCCTCTTCGCCTGCAAAACCTTCTCCACCTCGGCCAGCGGGAGGCAGTTGATGATGTCCTTGCGGGTGAGCCAGCCTTTGCGGGCGGCTTTGATGCCGTAGATGACATCCTCCAGGCCGCGGGTGCTGTGGGCGTCAGGATTGATGCTGCATTTGACGCCTTTCTCCTTCGCCAGCTTCCACCAGCGCCAGTCCATGTCGAGACGCCAGGCGCTGGCGTTGAGCTCGATGATGGTGCCGGTCTCGGCGGCGGCCTCGATCACGGCGGCGACGTTGACCTGATAAGCAGGACGCTGGAGCAACAACCGGCCGGTGAGGTGGCCGAGCATGGTGACGTGCGGGTTTTCGATCGCCTTGATGATGCGTTTCGTCATCTCGGCCTCGGGCAGGTTGAAGACGTTGTGCACGGAGGCGACGACGTAGTCGAGCCGGGCCATGATCTCGTCGCTGAAGTCGAGGCTGCCGTCTTTGAGGATGTCCACCTCGCTGCCGGTGAAGATGCGGAAGCCTTCCTCCGCGTATTCCGCGTTCAGTTCCTGGATTTCCTCGATCTGCACGAGCAGGCGTTTCTCATCGAGGCCGTTGGCCTGGAAGGAGGCTTTGCTGTGGTCAGCGATGCCGAGGTATTGGAAGCCAAGATCGTGCGCGGCCTCGGCCATCTCGCGCAGCGTGCCGCCGCCGTCGCTGGCGGTGGTGTGGTTGTGGAAGACGCCACGCAGATTTTCGAGCTGCACGAGGCGCGGGAGCTTGCCATCCTCGGCGGCGTCGATCTCGCCGGTGTTCTCCCGCAGCTCGGGGTCGATGAAATCGAGATCAAGGGCGCGATACAGCTCCGCCTCGTCATGCACCGGCGGAATGACCGCCGCACCGGCATGTTCGGGCACCGGCGTGAGCGCATACTCGTTCAACGACCAGCCACGGGCCAGCGCCCGCTGGCGGATGGCGACGTTGTGCTCCTTGCTGCCGGTGAAGTACATGAGCGCGAAGGGAAACTCCTTGCTCGTGACGGCCCGCAGATCGCACTGAAGGCCGTGCGTCGCATGAATGCTGGCCTTGGTGGGCCCTTTGGCGATGACATCGACAACGACGGGCAGGTTGACGAAGAAATCGATGACCTTCTCCGGCTGCCGAGTCGAGACGAGGAAGTCGAGGTCATGCACGGTTTCCTTCCCGCGCCGGAAACTGCCGCAAATCTCCGCCTGCGAGACGTTCGGATGCTCCCGCAGCGCCTCCAGAATCTCCTGCACGAGGCCATGCACCTGATCCTGGCGGAACTCGGACGCGTGCTGCTCGCGGAAGGCGATGCTTTCGAGGATTTTCTCGACCGTTTTGGCCCCGAAGCCGGAAAGCTTCGCCGCCGTGCCGCTTTCGCAGGCGCGCTTGAGGTCGGCGATGGAGGAAACACCGAGCTCGGCATGCAGCGCGGCGATTTTTTTCGGCCCGAGGCCCGAAACGTCGAACAACTCGAAGATGGTGTCCGGGAACTCGGCCTTGAGCTTGTCGTAGAACTCCAGTTTCCCCGTGGTGGCCATCTCGTGGAGCTTGTCCCGCAGCGCCTCGCCGAGGCCCTTGATGCCGGCGAGCTGGTTTTCGGCGGCGAGCTGCATGATGTCGCCGCTGAAGCTTTCGACGATCTCGGCCCCGGTGCGGTAGGCGCGCACCTTGAAGGGATTCTCTCCCTGCATTTCGAGCAGGGTGGCGATGCGTTCAAAGATGGTGGCGGCGTCCTCTCGGGTCATGCGCGCATGATGGCGCGGGAACACGGCGGATCAAATCCAGCCGCGCAGACGATAGACCCACCAGCCGATGACCTCGTGCATCCAGGTCTCAAAAAGCTCGAGGTGCTTGGCATTGGGCGGCTGGATCCAGGTCAGCACCCGTCCGCGCATCGGCGCGCTCTCGTAATTGCACGGCACCGGAATCACCGGAACTCCCGCCCTGGCAAAAACCGCCTGCGTGCGGCGCATGTGGTAAGCGGAGGTGACGAGCGCCACATGCTTCCAGCCGTTTTCCTTCGCCAACGCCGCGACTTTGACCGCCTCGTCGTGCGTGTCGGAACACTTGCCGAGGCTGAGCAGGGGAACGGTCGTCAGCGACCATTTTCCGATCCATTCCTTGGCGGCGTCCGCCTCGGAATGGAAACGGCCGTCTGTGGATTCGAAGGAACCGCCGCCGATGATCAGATTTTTCCCCTTCCCCATGCGCGCCAACGTCAACGCGGTGAACAAGCGGTCCGCGCCACCATGAAAGTGAATCCCTGCCGGTTCCTTGTCCGATGGCTCGGAGGAGCCGCCGAGCACCATGATGGCATCGCATTCCGGCAGCGTGGCAAGATCCACGGGCGGCCATTCCCTCTCAAGGGAGGCCAGCAGCAGATGCGGCACCGGCAGAGCGGCGGTGAGGGTGAGCAGCAGCCAGGCGGAACCCGTGAGCCAGAGCGGACGCCAGCAACGACGACGGATGTGCCACGCGCTTTTGAGGGTGAGCGCCAGCCAGATCAGCCCGGTCGGTTCGAGCAGATCGACACAGGATTTGAGGAATGAGATCATGAGCGGCGTTGCAGGCGGAAGCTGAGGGCGGCGAGCACGAAAGTGCTGGCGATGAGCAGCGTGCTGAGGGCGTTGATGACAGGCAGGCTGCGGCTGGTTTTCATCATGCTGGCCACGCGCAGCGGCAGCGTGGTCGTGCCGGGGCCGGAGACAAAGAAGGTGATGACGTAATCATCCACCGACAGCGTGAAGGCCAGCAGACCGCCCGCGAGCACCCCCGGCAGCAGCAGCGGCAGGAGCACTTTTTTCACCGCCTGCGTCCGCGTGGCGCCGAGATCGCGGGCGGCGTCGATCAGTGTGAAGTCGAAATCCTGCAAACGCCCGAGCACGACCATCGTCACGAAGCTCAGGCAAAAGGTGACATGCGCGATCCAGATGGTCATCAGCCCGGTCTCGACCCCCGTGAGGACAAACAAGGCCAGCAGAGACATCCCCATGAGAATGTCCGGCATCACGAGCGGCAGCGTGATGAGCATGGAATGCACGTCCTGCAGCCACGAACGGAAACGGTGCAGCGCATACGCGGCCAGCGTGCCGAGAAACATCGAGGCGAGCGAGGCTGAAAGCGCGATCTTGAGCGTGATCCACAGCGATTCCCACACTTCATCGGCCGCCCACAGTTTTTCATACCAGGCCCAGGTGAACCCTTCCCATTCACCACCGAAACGCGAAGCGTTGAATGAATTGACGACGAGAACGACCAGCGGCGCGAAGAGAAACGCGATCACACCCAGCGTCAGCAGCGCGGGAAGCCACGATCGCCTCATGACGCGGCCTCCTTTCGCCCGAAGCGCTGCCACGCGGCCACCAGGAGCATCGGCACGAGCGCGGCGAGCATCAGCGCCGCCGCCAGGGCGCTCGCCAGGGGCAGATTGCGGTCAGAAAACACGCGCTGGGCGATCTTGCTGCCGAGCATTTCATCCGAAGCGCCGCCGACCATCTGCGGGATGACGTATTGTCCGAGCGCGCTGACGAAAACCATCACCGCCGCCGAGACAAGGCCGCGGCGGACGCCGGGAACGAAGACCTTGGAAAAGGAGCGCCCCGGCCCGGCGCCGAGATCACGCGCGGCGTCGAGCAGGCTGAAGTCAAACTTCTCCGCGGCGGCGTAGAGCGGCAGGATGGCGAACGGCAACTGCGTGTAAACGAGCACAAGCAGCACCGCGCCGGTGTTGTTGAGCAGGATGGCGTCCTCGGGCGCCAGGTGGAGGCTGATGAGAAGTTTTGTCAGCGGCCCTTCGGGATGCAGCAGCGACTTCCACGCGAAGACGCGGATGAGGAAGTTCGAGAGGAAAGGAATGACCACGAGCAGGAGCAGAAACTGGCGCATGCGCGGCCCCACGCGGGCCATTTGAAAAGACATCGGCAGGGCGAGCGCGAGGCAGACGAGCGTGGTGGCGGCGCTCAACCACACGGTGCGCCACACCACCGGCAGATAAGCCGGATCACGCAGCACCTGGATGTTTTGCAGGGTCCAGCCTGCGGCGACGCCCCCCTGCAAATCCGCCGGACGAAAGGCGGTGATGATGATCAAAACCGCCGGAATGACGAAAAACACCCCCAGCCAAGCCAGCGAGGGAAGCGTGAGCAGCCATTGCCTCGCACGATGATGATCCGCGCTCATGAAGCGGCGTCCTCCAGCTTCAGCACACGGCCTTCATCCGGGTGAAAGCTCATCCAAACCTCCTGTCCGCGGGCCGGGTCGATCTCACCGCCACTAAATCGACTGCGCTGGAGCTGCGCGATGATGGAATGCTCCCCGGCGCGGATGCGGTAGCGTGTGTGCGAGCCAAAGTAGGCGATGTCATCGACGATGCCGCGAAAGGCGTTCACGCGCTCGCCGCTGGGCGGCCGTTTGAGCGTGAGGCTGATCTTTTCCGGCCGCACCATGAGCTTCAGCGTTTGATTCGCGGACACCACCCCGTTGCTCAGCACGAGCGGGCTGCCGAGGCCCTCCACCATCACGCGCACATAGCCCTCGTGCTGGAACTCCACCGCAGTGCCGGTGAAGAAGTTCGCGTCGCCAATGAAGGTGGCGACGAAGCTGCTGCGCGGCGTTTCATAGAGGTTCTCGGGCGAGTCCACCTGCTCCACCCTGCCCGCGTTCATCACCGCGATGCGGTCGCTGAGGCTCATGGCCTCCCCCTGGTCATGCGTGACGTAGATGAATGTGGTGCCGACCTGCTCGTGGATTGTGTTCAGTTCCATGAGCATGTGCTGGCGCAGCTTCAAATCGAGCGCGGCCAGCGGCTCGTCGAGCAGCAGCACCTGCGGGCGGTTCACCAGGGCACGGGCGATGGCGACGCGCTGTTTCTGCCCGCCGCTGAGCTGCGCGGGACGTTTGCGCGCATGCTCGGAGAGGCGCACGAGCTCCAGCATGCGGTCCACGCCGCCGCGAATCTCCTCACGCGGGCGGCGGCTCATGCGCAGGCCGAAGGCCACGTTTTCCCACACGTTGAGATGCGGAAAGAGCGCGTAGTTTTGAAACACCGTGTTCACCGGCCTCTGCTCCGGCGGCAGCGCGGTGATGTCCTGCCCGCCGACGAGGATGCGCCCGCTGTCCGGCCGCTCGAAACCGGCGATCATGCGCAGCAGGGTCGTTTTCCCGCAACCGCTCGGCCCCAGCAGCGAATAAGCCTCCCCTTTGCCGACGGACAAGGTCACATCATCCACGGCACACAGGGAGCCGAAAGATTTCGAGACGCGGTCGATAACGAGAAAATCGTCCATGCAGGCAAGCTAGTACATTAGCCCTCAAACAGGTAATGTGGCAAGGAGCTTGCGGGAACCGCCATCAGCGGCGAGCTTTTCCGAATGGCATCAAATTTTGAAATCCTGCGCCCGCTGGAAGAGGACACCTCCAGCACGCTATTTCTTGTCCGTGACAAGAAACGCGGGCGTGAATCCTGCCTGCGCCGCTTCAAGACGCAGAAGAAGGAGGAAATCGAGGGGCTGAAGGAGCTCTTCATGCAGGTCTCCCACACTGACAGCCCGCATCTTCAGCCTGTGGTCGAGTTCGGCACGGACAAGGAGGGGTTTTTCGTCGTGACCGAGGAACCTCCGCCCGGCGAATCGCTGGCGGAGATGCTGGAGCGCGGACCTTTGACCCAGGCGGAGTTTGAGACCGTGGCCCTGCAGCTTTTGAGCGTGCTGGACACGCTGCACGAGCAAGCCGTGGTTCATGGCAGCCTGCGTCCGGAATTTGTGCGCATCAAAGGCGCGAACGCCTCCGAATGGCGGGTCACGCTGCACGGTTTCGGCCAGGGATTCGCCGCGCGTGACGACAGTAAGGAGGAGCAGATCCGCGCCTATCGCTGCACCGCGCCGGAGCAATGGCAGGACGGCACCACCCGCCGCCGCACGGATGTTTACGCGCTGGGATGCGTGCTTTACGAGGCTCTGGCCGCGCGCCCGCCTTTTGACGGCAAGGTTTTGAAAGAGCTGCGCCTCAAGCACATCAGCCACGACCTGGCCCCGCTGCAAAAACTCGCCTCGCACGTGCCCGCCTGGATGTGCGCCTGGGTCATGCATCTGCTCGCGGTCGATCCCGAGCAGCGTCCGCGCAAAGCCGCCGCCGCGCGCGATTTGTTCGAACGGCGCGAGGCGCCTCCGCTCCCGGAACTGCCCCCGCGCTCGGAAACACAGGCGGCGCTGGCCCCCACCACGCCGCCGGTGAGTCTGAACCCGCAGCCGCCGTCTTCGCCCGTCGTGCTGCCGGTTCCCCAGCAGGGCGCCCGCCACGCGACCTCCAGCACCATTCCCATCCAGGCCGGACCGCATGTGGCGCGACCGCCGCAGCCGAAGCGCCCCACGAATGTGGTGCCCTCGCCGCGCAAAGGGTTCGCGCCTCCGCGCAAGCCGCCGACTCAGTCGTCCCTGGAAAAAAACAAGAAGCCCATGATCATCGCCGCCGCGGCTGTCGTGCTGCTGGTGGTGGTTTTCATGCTATCGCGCTGCGGCAAGGCTCCTGCCCCGGCGAAAGGGAAACCGCCAGCATCGTCTAAACGCTGACCGCTGGAAGAAAAAAGTGAAGCAGGCATCGCTGCCTGCTTCACACACCATGATTCTGTCAAACACACCTCAGATCGTGCCCAAAAAGTCGAGCAATTGCTGCACCTGCTGCCGGGTGAGCTTCAGATAGCGATCTTTCGACGCCTTCGCCTCCCCGTCGTGCGCCTTGATCGCCTCATCGACCGTCGCAGCGCGTCCGTCGTGCAGATAGGGCGCGCTGGCGCGCAAGCCCCACAAAGGCGCGGTCTTCATGTCGCGCACGTCGGCGGTGCCTTGAGCGATGCCGTCGCCCAGCGTGCCCATGTCATGCAGCAGCAGGTCGGAATAGAGCCAGACCTCCTTGTTCCGCAGTGACGCGGAACGGTTTGGACCAGTGAACATCACCGGCACATGGCAGATCGCGCAACCGATGGCCTGAAACACATTCCTGCCTGCGGCGGAGGAAACGTTCAGCGGCAGGCGTGGCGGAGCGCCAAGCCACTGCATGAACTCCGCCAGCCGGTCGATGTCTCCCTGCCCTGCGCATCCAGCGTGTCCTCGGGATCGGCCACCGTGTCATACTGGCTGAGTAGCTGCGCGTTGCCATTCGGCGCGTTCTCCACCGGGAACAGGCGGTTCGTGATGCCCATCTCGTTAAGGTAGGCATCGCCTGAAAAACTCAGCAGTGTCGCCTGCTGGGCTTTCCAGCCGAATCGCCCGATCATGTTCCTCCCTGTCGCCGCGTCCTGCACGCGTGACACCTTGCCAAGCACTCCGTCCACCGGCTGACGACGCACATTGCGCAGGATTTCCGCGTCCGGGATGGCCTCGACGAGTCCCGCGCCGAAAAGAGGCGTCGTGTTGCGCTGCACCACCACATTGGCCTCCGGGGGCACCACCTCATGCAGCGCCGCGTTGATCTCGTGATCTTGCAGCAACGAGCCGCCAAGCGTCGCCAGCGGATTAAAGACACCATTCTCCGTACGGCCGAAGCGCGTGACGTTGATGGTGCCGCCACCACCCACCGCAGGGGAAATGTGACAAATCACACATGAGGTGTTGTTAAAGATCGGCCCCAGCCCGCTGGCCTCCGTCTCCACCGCCTCAAAGTCAGCTCTGCCATCGCGAAACTCCTGCAGTTCGCGGCGCGTCAGCCCTGGCAGCGGATCACCGAACCGCGGCTGTCGCTCGTTGGCGGTTATTGGCGGCACCTGCGCTGGTTGCGGACGCACCGCAGGCTGCCTCAGCGGGGGCGGTGCAGGCTGGGGGGCCGGCTGCCCGGCCTGGGTTGCGGGTGTGTTGCGCGGTGGTGGCGGCTGTTTTTTCGGTGCCTGCGCCTCGGCATGCGCCCCGAGGGACGCCGCCAGCACAAGGGTGAGGATGGGGTGTTGATGATTCGCTTTCATTTCGTGGGTGTGGGTGGCGATCACGCCCGTGCGCATGATCTGGTTGCCACGGGAAAGCCTGCGCGTTGGAAATCGTTACACCTTTTTCAAAACCACCCGCTCATGACCCTCAAACTCCTCATCAAATACCTCCTCAGCGCCGGCATCATCACACTGGTCAGCGAAACCGTGAAACGCAGTGACAAGGCCGGCGCGCTGCTCGCCGCGCTGCCCTTTGTCAGCATCATCACGCTCTTTTGGGTCCACTTCGAGAGCGCCCCTGACGTGCGTGCTCAAAAGACCGCGGACCACATGTGGTACATCTTCTGGTATGTGCTTCCCACGCTGCCGATGTTCCTGCTCTTCCCGGCGTTTCAGCGCTGGTGGGGCTTTTACGGTGCCCTCGGTGCCAGCGCCGTGCTCACGATCGGCCTGTTCGCCTTGCTCCGCACCGTCGCTGCGCGCTTCGGGTTGATGCTGTGACCGAATCCATCTAACAACACCGGCATGCACACCAAACTCTGTCGCTGGGGCATTCTCGGCGCCGCCTTTATCGCCCGCAAAAACTGGCAGGCCATCCGCGACGCCGGCAACGCCACGCTCGTCGCCGTCGCCAGCCGTGATCTCGCCCGTGCGCAAAGCTTCATCGCCGAATGCCAGGCCAGCGCCCCGCATGCGGCCGTGCCGGAAGCCATGGACAGCTACGAGGCGCTGCTCGCCCGCACGGACATCGACGCTGTTTACATCCCGTTGCCCACCGGCTTGCGCAAAGAGTGGGTCATCCGCGCCGCGAAGGCCGGAAAACATGTGCTGGCGGAAAAACCCGTCGGCGCAAACGCCGCCGATGTCACGGAGATGATCGCCGCCTGCGAAAAACATCGCGTGCAGTTCATGGACGGTGTCATGTTCATGCACGGCAGCCGGTTGAAGCGCCTGCGCGAGGTCGTGGACCGCGACGTGGGCAAAATTCGTCACATCGCGACTCAGTTCAGCTTCCTGAGCGATGAGGAGTTCCAACGCACCAACATCCGCGCACATGGCACGCTCGAACCGCTCGGCTGCCTCGGTGATCTCGGCTGGTACTGCCTGCGCTTCACGCTCTGGGCCATGAACTACGCCGTGCCAACCCAGGTCACGGGCCGCATTCATGCGGAAACAAGACAGACCACCGATTCGCCCCCTGTCCCGATCGAATTCTCCGGCACGCTCACCTATGCCGACGGCGCCAGCGCCTCGTTTTACTGCTCATTCACCACCGCCAACGCCCAATGGGCCGTCGTCAGCGGCTCCAAAGGCCTGCTGCAAGTCTCCGACTTCGTCCTGCCCTTCTCCGGTCCGCAAACCCGCTTCAGCCTCACGCGCTCGAATTTCGTCATCGACGGCTGCCGTGCGGACATGCATGCAGGCTGCGAAACCGAAACGCTCGACGAACCAAGCAACAATGCTCCAGGCTCGCAGGAGTGTGGTCTCTTCCGCACCTTCTCAGAACTCGTCCTGTCCGGCAAAATCGACCACCACTGGCCCCAGATCAGCCTGCTGACACAACGCGTGCTCGACGCCTGCCTCCAATCCGCCCGCAACGGCTCCCAAGCCGTGTCGCTCTGAGTTGATGCGACAAAGCGTGGCCGGCTTGAACGCATGGCTGCTCTGACGCATTCTCGTTTCATGAAACGCCGCCGCCTGCTTCAATCTGCCGCAATGGTGTTACCCCCGTTGTCTTGCTCGCACAAACATCGCGCTCCCCTTCCCTTCGCGACGCTCGCTGATCTCGCGGCCATGCTGCAGACAAGGCAAACAACGCCACCGCTGCTCGTGGAGCATTTTCTCGAACGGATCGCGCGCATCGATCGCACAGGCCCGAAGCTGAACGCGATCATCGAGCTCAATCCCGAGGCTAAAGCCATCACTGCTGCATGCAAACCCGGCCTTTTGCGCGGTTTGCCCGTTTTGATCAAGGACAACATCGAAACCGCCGATGCCATGCAGACAACCGCAGGCTCGCTGGCGCTTCGCGATCACAAACCCGCACGCGATGCGGCGCTGGTGACACGACTTCGCGCTGCTGGAGCCGTCATTCTCGGCAAAACCAATCTCAGCGAGTGGGCAAACATCCGCTCACCGAATTCCACCAGCGGCTGGAGCGCGCGCGGCGGCCTCACGCGCAATCCGCACAAGCTCACGCACAGCGCCAGCGGCTCCAGCTCCGGCTCCGCCGCCGCAGTGGCCGCCGGACTCGCCCCCGCGGCCATCGGCACGGAAACGAACGGCTCCATCGTCAGCCCTGCGAGCGCCTGCGGCATCGTCGGCTTCAAACCAACTCTCGGCCGCATCAGCGGCGCGGGTATCATCCCCATCACGCATCATCAGGACACCGCAGGGCCGATGACGCTCACCGTCCGCGATGCCGCGCTGCTCATGCAGGTGCTCGCGGATGATTTCACCGCGCCATCGCCTCTTTCGCTCAAAGGCATCCGCCTCGGCGTGCTGCGAAAGCAAAGCGGCAGCCATCCGCAGGTGCTCGCGCTCTTTGAAGCCACGCTGAAGCAACTGCGTGACGCTGGCGCGATCCTGATTGATCCCGTCGAGCTGCCCAATGCCCGCGAGGCCGGCGGTTTGGCATTCAAAGCGATGCTCATCGAGCTGCGCGCCGATTTGAACGCCTATCTCGCGCAACGCGGCGGCGATGTGCGCTCGCTCGCCGAATTGATCGCCTTCAACGAAGCGCATCGCGACACCGAGATGCCGCACTTCGGCCAGGAGTTCTTCGAGCAGTCTGAAAAACTCGGCACGCCCGACATCATCGCCGCCGGTGAGCAGGCAAGAAAGCTCGCCCGGCAACTCGCCGGCCCGGATGGCATCGACGCCGCGCTGCAAGCGCATGCTCTCGACGCCTTGATTTGTCCCACGAACGATCCCGCAGGCCTCATCGACCTGAAAAAAGGCGATGCTGACGTGCGCGTCGCCAGCACACCCGCCGCCGTGGCCGGATACCCGCATCTCACCCTGCCCATGGGCCTCGTGGATGGCCTCCCCGTCGGCCTTTCCCTCATCGGCACCGCCAACGCCGACGAACGTATCCTCGCCCTCGGCCAAAGCATCGAAGAGATCACTCAGGCCCGTCACGCGCCGGTGTTCAGTGCAAGATAAGACACATTTTTTGCCAAGAAAGGCATGCCTTTGAGCGCAAAAAATCGTATCTGGCCTGCGTAAGCATAATCATACCGGCCACCAGCACTTTCATATCATGCTCAAAACCCTCTCCCTCACCCTTCTCGTGCCCGCCGCCGCCTTCGCAGGCGTCGAGTTCAACAAGGACATCCGGCCCATCCTCGCGGATGCGTGCTTTCACTGCCACGGGCCTGATCCGGGCACGCGGAAGGCCGGTCTGCGGCTCGACACCGAGGCGGGCTTCTTCACCGCGAAGAAGGGCGAAGAGCCCACCGTCATCAAAGGCCAGCCGGAGGCGAGTTCGCTCTACCAGCGCCTGCTTTCGACCGATGAGGACGAGATCATGCCGCCGCCGGAGAGCCACAAGGAGCTGAAGCCCGCGCAGATCGCGATGATCAAAGCGTGGATCGAACAAGGTGCACCGTGGCAGCCACATTGGAGCCTGATCCCTCCGCAAAAGCCCGCGCTGCCAGCTGTGAAGGATGGATCGTGGGTGAAAACGCCCATCGACCGCTTCGTGCTGGCCTCGCTGGACAAAGCGGGCCTCAAACCGGCTCCTGAGGCCGATGCACATACGCTGGTGCGGCGCATCAGTTTGGATCTCACGGGGCTGCCGCCTTCGCCGGAGCTGCTGGCCCGTTACTGTCCGACGGGTCCGACCAGTCCGACGCGTCTGACCGATGCGCAGATCAGCGCGCTCATTGATGAGCTCATGAAATCTCCGGCCTACGGCGAGCACCGCGCCCGCTACTGGCTCGATGCGGCACGCTACGGCGACACGCACGGACTGCACTTCGACAACTACCGCGAGATGTGGCCTTACCGCGATTGGGTGGTGAAGGCCTTCAATGCGAACCAGCCGTTTGATCAGTTCACGCTCGATCAGATCGCGGGCGACTTGCTGCCGAACCGCACGGATGACCAGCTCATCGCCACCGGCTTCCAGCGTTGCAACATCACCACGAATGAAGGCGGCACGATTGATGAAGAAAACCTCGCGAACTACGCCGTGGATCGCGTGCAGACGCTTGGCTGGGTTTACATGGGCCTCACCACGAACTGCTCGCAGTGCCACGATCATAAGTTTGATCCCATCACGCAGCGCGACTTCTACTCGCTGGCTGCTTTCTTCCGCAACACCACGCAGGGGGCCAAAGATGGCAATGTGAAGGACGGTCGCGGCCCCGTGCTCGTGATCCCGAGCGAGCAAGACAAGCCGCGCTGGCAAAAGCTTCCCGCCGAGATCGCCGAGGCCACGAAGCAGCGCGACGAACGCAAAAAGGCCGCTGGCAAGGATTTCAATGCCTGGCTGGCCTCCGCGAAGCCGGAGCATCTCGACCAGGATGTGCCCACGAAGGGCCTGCAGGTGCATTTGCCGCTCAATGAAGGCGTCGGCAATGATGTGGCAAACGTGTGCGGCACGCCGGCGAAGGCCAAAGCGCTTGGTCAGATCTCGTGGACGCCCGGTGGCAAGCTCGGCCCTGCACCGGTGATCAAGCCTGGCAGCACCTTTGAAGTGAGCGACGCGGGTGATTTCGAGTTGAATCAAAAGTTCAGCTACGGCGCCTGGGTCAAAGCAGGACGCAACGGCGTCTTTGGAGCCATCATGTCGCGCATGGACGAGAAGAACGGCTATCGCGGCTGGGACCTCTGGCAAAGTGATCGCGCTGTGTCCGTGCACATTGTCGATAAATGGAGCGACAACGCCATCAAGGTCACCACGCGTGATGCGGTTCTGAAACCGGGCGAGTGGCAGCATGTCTTCATGACTTACAACGGCAGCGGCAAGGCCAACGGCATCCAGATTTACATCAATGGCGTGCTGCAAAAGCGCCTCATCGTGAACACGAACACCATCAAGCCAAAGGCCAGCATCCGCACCACCGTGCCGATGAAAATCGGCCAGCGCAGCGATGGGGCCGTCTTCGCCGATGGCAGCGTGCAGGATGCCCGCGTGTATGACCGTCAGCTCAGCGAGACGGAGATCAAGACGCTCGCCGATGTCGGCCCGCTGCGTGCCATCCTCGCCGCGGCGACTGACAAACGCACGCCGCAGCAGCGGAATGCGCTCTTTGCCCACTACCTCGCCACCCGCGACACCGAGTGGATGAAGCACGACGGCACCGCGAAGAAGCTCGAAGCCGAAAAAGAGGCCATCAAGGCCCGCAGCCCCATCACGCATGTGCAGGAGGAAGTCATGAACGTCATGCCCATGGCAAACATCCTCGCCCGCGGCGCCTACGACAAGCCTGGCGAACGCGTCGAGGCCGCTGTGCCCGCCGCTTTGGGCAAGCTGCCCGAAAAAGCACCGAAGAACCGACTCGGTCTCGCACAGTGGCTCGTGTCGCCGGACAATGCGCTCACGGCCCGCGTCACGGTGAATCGTTTTTGGCAAGAACTCTTCGGCCAGGGCATCGTGAAGACGCCGGAGGACTTTGGCATCATGGGCGCGGCTCCGAGTCATCCCGAGATGCTCGACTGGCTCGCCGTTGAGTTCCGCGAGAGCGGCTGGGACGTGAAGAAGCTCTTCAAGCTCATGCTCACCAGCGCCACCTACCGTCAGATGGCGGCCACCACGCCCGAGAAGCTCGAAAAAGACCGCGACAACTCGCTCCTCAGCCGCGGTCCGCGCTTCCGCATGGATGCCGAGATGCTGCGCGACTACGCGCTCGCCGCCAGCGGCCTCCTTTCCACGAAAATGGGCGGTCCCAGCACCAAACCCTATCAACCCGAAGGCATCTGGGACGTCGTCGGCCTGCCCGGCGGCGACACGCGCAACTACGTGCAGGACAAAGGCGAAAACCTCTACCGCCGCACCTTCTACACCTTCTGGAAGCGCATGGCCCCGCCGCCGAACATGGAAGTCTTCAACGCCCCCAGCCGCGAAGTCTGCACCGTCCGCCGCGAGCGCACCAACACCCCGCTCCAAGCCCTCGTCACGATGAACGACCCCCAATTCGTCGAAGCCGCCCGCAAGCTCGCGGAGAAAGCGCTCAGCACGAAGGAACCACTCTCCTACATCGCCGAGCGCATCCTCTGCCGCCCGCTCACGGCCAAAGAGAAGCCAATCATCGAAGCGAGCCTCAAAGACCTGCGTGATCACTACTCGAAGAATGCCGCGGATGCCGAAGCGCTGCTTAAAGTCGGCGAATCGCCGGTGGATGCGAAGCTCGCGAAAAACGAGCTCGCCGCGTGGACGATGCTCACGAACCAGCTCTTCAATTTGGACGAGGTCCTCAACAAGTAGCGGGGCGGAGTTTCAAGTTTCAGGTTTAAAGTTTCAAGTTCACCGAAATCGAACGCTTATGGCCAAGATCGAAAAGTTTGAGGACATTCTCGCCTGGCAGAAGGGCCGGGAGCTGACGCGTTTGATCTACAAAGCTTCGCGGAAGGGTGAATTTGGAAAAGACTACTCCTTGAAGGATCAGATTCGCCGCGCGTGCATTTCGATCACCTCGAACATCGCTGAAGGTTTTGAACGAGGAAGCTCCAAAGAGTTTGTTCAATTCCTGGGCCACTCCAAAGGCTCCTGCGGCGAAGTTCGCTCACAGCTCTACGTCGCCTTGGACGAGGAATACATCACCGAGGATCACTGGCGGAAACTCCACGACCGCTGCCTCGAAGTCAGCCGCATGCTCGACGGCTTCATGAAGTATCTCCAACAAACCGAGATCAAAGGCCGCAAATTCCAATCCAATCCCAAAGCGCCCGCCCGCCAACCAACTTGAAACTTTAAACCTGAAACTCATGAACTCTTTTACACGCCGCCAATTCTTCACGTCCGGCTCCCACCTCCTCGGTGGAGCCGCGTTGACCTCGCTGTTCAGCCAGTCGCTCGCGAATGCGGCGATGTCGCACAAGGCTTCCGGGCCGCATTTTGCCCCGAAGGCCAAACGCGTCATCTACCTGCACATGGTCGGCGGGCCTTCGCAGATCGATCTGTTCGATTACAAGCCGGAGATGATGAAGTGGTATGACAAGGACCTGCCGGATAGCATTCGCAACGGCCAGCGACTCACCACGATGACCAGCGGGCAGGCGCGATTCCCCATCGCGCCGTCGAAATTCCAATTCAGCGCGGCGGGACAGTGCGGCATGATGATGAACACCGAGTTGCTGCCGAATTTGGCGAAGAAGGCCGACGACATCTGCTGGATGCGCTCGCTGCACACGGAGGCCATCAATCACGAGCCTGCCATCGCGGCAATGCAGACAGGCAATCAGATCGGCGGACGCCCCTGCCTCGGCTCCTGGGCCTCGTATGGCCTGGGATCGACGAATGAGAACCTGCCCACCTTTGTCGTGCTCGTGGCCACGCCGACGAACCGCGAGCAGGAGCAGGCCATCTCCTCGCGCCTCTGGAGCAGCGGTTATCTGCCCGGCGAGCATGCTGGCGTGTCCTTCCGCAGCAAGGGCGACCCCATTCTCTACATCAACAACCCGCCCGGCGTGCCCGACAGCGTGCGCAAGCGCACCATCGACGGCCTCAACGCACTCAACGAGCTCAATTACCAGCAACTCGGCGATCCAGAGACCGCCACGCGCATCTCGCAGTATGAAATGGCCTTCCGCATGCAAGCCAGCGTGCCGGAGCTCACCGACCTCTCGAAGGAGCCCGAGCACATCTTCAAGCTCTATGGCGAGGACGCGAAGAAGCCCGGCTCCTTTGCCAACAGCGTGCTCATGGCCCGCCGACTCGCCGAGCGCGGCGTGCGCTTCATCCAGCTCTACCACAACAATTGGGACCACCACAGCAACGTCGGCGGCCGCATGCCCAGCCAGTGCAAAGACGTCGATCAGCCCTGCGCCGCGCTCATCGAGGACCTGAAGCAGCGCGGCATGTTTGACGACACCCTCATCATCTGGGGCGGCGAATTCGGCCGCACCATCTACTCCCAGGGCGGCCTCACCAAAGAAAACTACGGCCGCGACCACCACCCGCGCTGCTTCAGCATGTGGATGGCCGGCGGCGGCGCCAAAGGCGGTGCCATCTACGGCGAAACCGACGACTTCAGCTACAACATCGTCAAAGACCCGCTCCACATCAGCGACTTCCACGCCACCGTGCTGCACCTCCTCGGCTTCCACGCGGATCGCTTCAGCTTCAAGACGCAAGGCCTCGACGGCAAACTCATCGGCATCAATCCGGCGAAGCCGGTGAAGGCGCTGATGGCTTGATCATTTCTTAGCGTCCTTCTGCAGCGCGCGGAATTTCCCCGGGCTCATGCCAGCATAGCGGCTGAAGTGGCGGGTGAAGGCGCTTTGATCACACCAGCCGGTCTCGAGCGCGATGTCGGCGAGCGATTTGTCCGTCTCGCGGAGCATCCGCGTGGCTTCGTCGAGGCGGAGTTTGTGCAGAAGCTGCAGTGGACTCATTTGAAAGAGGCGCTGCACACGCTGCTCGAACTGATACACGCTCAGCCCGGCCTTCGTGGCGATGTCCTCGATGCGTAGGCTTTCGGTGAAGCGCGTCTGCATCAGCCGCAGTGCGGAGGCCAGTTCGGCAAAACCGGTCGCTTTGTCACTGGGGGCATTCAAATCACGTGAGATGCCGGTCACGCCGATGATGTGGCCTTTGGCGTCACGCAGCGGATGCTTCGTGGTGAGACACCAGCCTGCTTTGCCGCCGGGATAGATGTGCAGTTCCAGCTGATGCTCCACGCGTTTGCCCGTTTTCAGCACCAACTCATCCTGCCGGGCATAACTGGCCGCCAGCGGTGCCGGATAGACCTCCGTGGGCTTTTTGCCGATGAGCTTCGTTTTGTCGCCACCGGCGCAGCGGGCCGCCATGGTCTGATTCACGACGACATAGCGCCCTAGGCCGTCCTTGATGAAAAAGACGACATCCGGCAGCGCATCGAAAAGCGCCTCCGTGACAGCGTGATCCATGAAAAGGTCGGTGGTGGCCATGAATTGGCTGAAATGGCAGGTTCGCGGCCAAAAAGCAATCAAGAGCCTGCTGGATTCGTGACGGATGAATGCGGACCCATGAATCAGGAATCCAACTTTTGGTCCGGTGTCTTCCCGGCAGTCCTCACGCAGCTCCACCCGGATCAGTCGCTCGATCTCGCGGCTTCGGCCAAGCACTGGCAGGCACAGATCGACGTCGGTGTGTCCGGTTTGATCGTCTGCGGCTCTCTGGGTGAAAATCAGTGCCTCCAGCAGGATGAAAAGCGTGCCGTGGTCAAACACGCCGTCGAAGTGGCCGCTGGCCGCGTGCCGGTGATCAGCGGCGTGGCGGAGATGAATACCCGCAGCGCCATCAGCTACATGCAGGACTGCGAAAAGCTCGGCGCATCCGGCTTCATGATCATGCCGCCGATGGTTTATAAAAGTGACGCACGCGAGACGCAGCACTGGTTCCGCACGCTCGCCAAAGCCACGCCGCTGTCCTGGATGCTTTACAACAACCCCGTCGGCTACCACACCGATGTGACGCCGGAGATGTTCATCGAACTCGCCGACATCCCGAACCTGCTCGCGATCAAGGAAAGCAGCGCCAACACCCGCCGCATCACCGAGCTGCGCAATCAAACCAGGGATCGCTACCGCATCTTCACCGGCGTGGACGATCTCTTCCTCGAATCCGCCATCCTCGGCATCGATGGCTGGGTTTGCGGCAGCGGCATTGCCTTCCCGAAGGAAAATCAACAGCTCTGGGACCTCGCCCAAGCGGGCAAATGGGACGAATGCCGCGCGCTCTACCGCTGGAGCCAGCCGCTGATGAAGCTCGATACGCACATCCACTTCGTGCAATACATCAAGCTCCTCTGCCAGGAGACCGGTCTCGGTGCCGAGTGGGTCCGTGAGCCGCGCCTCACGCTCGCCGGAGCCGAGCGCGAGCAGGTGCTGAAAATCATCCGCGATGCGCTGGCGAAACGCCCAGCGTGATGATCCGCGTTGCATCCTGAGACGCTTTCCGATAATGAAAGCGCATGGTCCGCCCGCGCAAAAAATACACCGTTCACGATCTCCGTAAGCTCAAAGGCAAACGCGTGCTCACGCACATCCACGTGAAGTCACCGCAGGAGGCCATGGCCGCTGAGGCAGCGGGGATCGATCTCATGAGCTGTAGCTTTGACTCGCCGGAGGCGCAGGCGCGTCTGCCGCTGCTCGTCGCTGCTGCGCCCACGGCCTTCCTTTCCGGCTCCACGCCGCATGGCATGGCCACGCAGGAAGAGGCCATCCGCACCGGCTTCCGCGCTCTCGAAATGGGTGCCAGCTCCGTCTATTGCTCCGGCAGTCCGTTTTTGATCGAGGCGATGGCTCGCGAAGGCATCCCCGTCGTCGGCCACATCGGCATGGTGCCGCGTCATGTCACCTGGACTGGCTACCGCAGCCTCGGCAAGACCGTGGATGAAGCGAAGGCCATCTACCAGAAGATGAAAGACCTCGAAAACGCTGGTGCCTATGCCGCGGAGATCGAAATCGTGCCGCACAACCTCGCCACGTGGCTTTCGAAGCAAACGAGCATGCTGCTCATGTCCCTCGGCTCCGGCACTGGCTGCGACACGCAGTTCCTTTTCTCCTGCGACATCCTCGGCGACTACGACGAGCGCATCCCGCGCCACGCGAAGTCCTACCGCAACTTCGCCGAAGAGAACCGCCGCCTGCAGAACGAGCGCATCGCCGCCTTCAGCGAATACGTCGCCGATGTGAAGGAAGGCCGCTTCCCCGAGCGCTGCCACCTCACCGAGATGGATGCCGCGCTGCTGGATGAAGTCGTCAAAACGGTCTGTGGCCAGTGATTCGCATGTCACGCAGGCATTGGAGTACGTTGTTCACGCTTTAGCGTGCCCTGAGCGCCTCCATCACGCCAAAGCGTGAACAACGTGCTTTGAGCGTTTTCACGAAAGCGCTGCCGGAATCAGCCAAGATGCCTTTGCGGCCCTCCGGCACACTGCGCGGCCCATGAAACGCATTCCCATCATCGACTCCCACACCGGCGGCGAGCCCACACGCGTCGTTTTGAGTGGCGTCAGCACCACGGAGCTCGAAACGCATCGTCGTGCGATCATTTGCGAGCCACGCGGGCATGAGGTGATCGTCGGTGCCCTGCTCGTGGAGCCAAAAGACACGTCGTGTGCCGCTGGCGTCATCTTCTTCAACAACGTCGGCCTGCTCGGCATGTGCGGGCATGGCATGATCGGCCTCATCGCGACGCTGAAGCACCTCGGACGTATTTCGGCTGGCGAGCATCGCGTGGAGACGCCCGTGGGCATCGTCACCGCCACGCTGCATGACGATGGCCGCGTTAGCATTCGCAATGTGCCGTCGTATCGACAAGCGAAGGGCGTGAAGGCCGGTGGAGCGACCGGAGATGTCGCCTGGGGTGGAAATTGGTTCTTTCTCGTCGCTGATCACGGACTCGATCTCACGCTGAAAAACATCCCGCAGCTCACGCAGGCCAGTTTAGCGATGCGCGAGGCCGTTCGTGCCGCAGGCTACCCGGAAGTCGATCACGTCGAGCTATTTGGTCCGCCGCAAGATGCCGCGAATCACAGCCGGAACTTCGTTTTGTGCCCTGGAGGCGAGTATGACCGCTCACCCTGCGGCACGGGCACGAGCGCGAAGCTCGCGTGTCTGGCTGCGGACGGAAAACTCGCTCCCGGCGAGGTTTGGCGTCAGGAAAGCATCCTCGGCAGTGTGTTTGAAGGAAGCTACGAGGCTGGTGAACGCGGCATCATCCCCACGATCACCGGAGAAGCGTTTATCACGGCCGAATCGACGTTGTTGCTCGATCCGGCGGACCCATTTCAATTCGGCATCGCATGAAATCGCTTCTTTTCCTCACTTTGAGCCTTTCGGCCTTCGCCGCCGACTTTGAGGCTGCGCTCAGTTTTCCCAAGCGCACGGAGAACAAAGTCTTCCGAGACCGAGTGCAGGCGAACTGGCTGCCGGATGGCAAAACGTTCTGGTATCGTGTGCAGACGGCGCCGGGGAAGTCGGAGTTTGTTTTGATCGATGCCACGAAGGGCAGCCGCAAGACCGCCGCGACGCTCAAGGCGCTGGGTTTGCCGGAGAAAGAGGCCACGAAGACCTCCACGATGAAAATCGAGCTGCGACGCACACGGCGCACCGGCGAGTCATCCGGCCTGAAGTTCATCAACCAGCTCAGCGAGGACGTGGAGCTCTACTGGATCAATCAAGAAGGCGGTCATGTGCGTTATGGCGGCGTTCGTGTAGGAACGGAGCGCGAGCAGCACACCTTTGATGGTCATGTGTGGCTTATTACGAGTCGCACGGGTGAGCATCTCGCCGTGGTGGAAGGTGGAGCGCAGGTGCAGACCTTCATCATTGATGGCAAAGGCCTCTCGAAGGCCAAGACGGAGGCACCGAAGAAGCCCGAGCGCGGTTTCCGCTCGCCGGATGGCTCGTGCGTGGTCTTCACCGAGGCGGAGAAAGTGGAGCGACGGAAGGTGACGATCGTCGAATCAAAGCCGAACGACAGCGTGCAGCCGAAGCTGAAGGTCATCGACTACATCAAGCCCGGCGATCCGCTCCCGAAGCCACAGTGGGTGATCGAGAAGAGCGATGGCACGAAGATCCGCGTGCCACGTGATCTTTACCAGAATCCGTTCACCGAAAGCGGCGAACTCGATGCGGTGTGGGCGCCGGACAGCAGCGAGTTTTACTTCAACTACAACCAACGCGGCCATCAGCTCTACCGCGTGCTCGCGGTGGATCCGAAGACCGCCGCCGTTCGGGTCGTGGTCGAGGAAACGTCGAAGACCTTCGTTCACTACTCCGGCAAAACTTGGCGGCACTGGCTGCATGCTAGCGATGAGCTGATCTGGATGAGCGAGCGCGATGGCTGGTGCCATTTGTGGCTCTACGACTCGAAAAACGGCCGGGTGAAGAATCAGATCACGAAGGGCGCATGGCCAGTGCGAGAGGTTTTGCATGTGGATGACGCGAAACGGGAGGTCTGGTTCCTCGCGAGTGGTTTGCGGGAAAAGGAAGATCCGTATCACGAGCATCTCTGCCGCGTGAACTTCGATGGCAGCGGCTTCAAACAGCTCACTTCAGGTGATGGCAAACACCGCGTCGAGTTCTCGCCGAATCGCGAGTTTTTCATCGACACCTGGTCACGGGCTGACATGCCACCGCTGATGGAACTACGCCACAGTAACGATGGCAGCCTCGTGTGTGATTTGGAGAAGGCAGATGCCTCCGCGCTGCTCGCGGCGGGCTGGACGATACCGGAGCACTTCGTGGCAAAGGGTCGCGATGGCAAAACAGACATCCACGGCGTGATCGTGAAGCCGTCGAACTTCGATCCAGCGAAGAAGTATCCCATCGTGGAAAACATTTATGCCGGTCCGCATGGTTCGTTTGCGCCGAAGGAGTTCAGCCGGTTGATGGGACATCATGTGATCGCCGAGCTTGGCTTCATCGTCGTGCAAATGGACGGCATGGGCACGAATCATCGCGGGAAGGCCTTCCACGATGTCTGCTGGAAGAACATCAAGGACGCGGGTTTTCCGGATCGGAAGCTGTGGATCAAAGAAGCCGCAAAAACACGTCCGTGGATGGATTTGAGCCGCGTGGGTATCTACGGCGGCAGCGCGGGCGGGCAGAATGCGATGCGTGCACTGCTCGATCATCACGACTTCTACCAAGTGGCCGTCGCCGACTGCGGCTGTCATGACAACCGCATGGACAAGATCTGGTGGAACGAGCAATGGATGGGCTGGCCGGTGGATGAGTCCTATGTGAAAAGCTCGAACAAGGAAGACGCCCACAAGCTCCAAGGCCATCTCCTGCTCATCGTCGGCGAACTCGACACGAACGTCGATCCCGCGAGCACGACGCAAGTGGTCGCCGCGCTACAGAAAGCCGGGAAGACCTTCGATTTCATGCCGATCGCCGGCGCAGGCCATGGCGCGGCCGAGACGCCGTATGGCTCACGTTTGCGGATGGAGTTCCTCGTGCGGCATCTGAAGCCATGACGAGGTCAGCCTCACTCGGCCTGCTTCAGCCGCCGATACTCGCTCGGCGAATAGCTCGTCACGGCTCGAAACGCCCGCGTGAAGGCGCTGTGATCTGCAAAGCCGCAGTTCAGTGCGATCTCGGCGATGGAGGCATCGCTTTCCAGCAGCAACCGCGAGCCGGCGCTGATGCGCGTTTTGGTGATGAGTTGCATCGGACTGATGCCGTGGATGCGCTTGATGACTCGCGCGAAGCGTGCGGCGCTCATGCCGGCTTTTTTGGCGAGCGAGGACGGACTCACCGCTTCATCAAACGAGCGCTCGAGATGCCGCAAAGCCAGCGCCACGGCGGGCGGCACTTCTTCGCGGTTCACCAGCGCGGTGAGATCTTTGGAAATGCCGATGAGGCCGGTCACGCGGCCGTTTTCATCGCGGATGGGCAGTTTGCTAGTGAGCCCCCACACGGGCACATGCGGGCGACGCCAGAACAGCTCCAGGCGCTCGATGATCGGCTTTCCGGTGCGCAAGACCTGCGCGTCCTGTTCGGTGGGAATGCGGCCGAAGTCACCGGGACACACATCGCAGGGCCGCTTACCGATCATCTGCGATTTGCCATTCAAACCATGCCGCTCCACGAGCGACTGATTCACGATCAAATAACGCCCTGCGGCGTCTTTGATGAAAAAAGCCGTGTCATGCATCAAATCGGCCACCTGCTCGACGAATCGAGCATCCATCATCAAAGCCCCTTTTGGCGAAAGGAGGCCCGGAAGCGTTGAAAAAGCCGGTTTCATGAGAACGTCGAACTTTATCAACGACCATCCAAGCGGGGCCTTCCAGTGCGTTTTGCGATTGTGCGGCATTTCACGCCCGTTTTGGCCTTCCCGGTCAAGACGCTGCCGCGTTTCACGCCCACACTGCCTTTTCTTATGAAACGACTTTTGCTGATCGCCTGCTTCCTCTCCTCCGCGCTTCAAGCCGCGCTGGAACGGCCAAAGCTGCAGATCATCAATGGCACCGCACAGGTCGTGGAGGTCTTTTGGATCAATGAAAAAGGCGAACGCATCCCGAATGGCACCGTGCCACCGGGCAAGCACACAATCATCGGCACCACGCTCGGGCATCGCTTTGCCGTGGTGGGTCGCGAGGACAAAAAAGAGAGCCTCGTGACTGCTGAGGTGCGTGTGCAGGCGTTTCGCGTGGGTGGATTGCCGTCGTTTTACACGCAGCAGGCCAGCGCAGGCGGCTTTCCCGTCGTCGCCTCGGCCAAGGTGAGTCCGTATGCGCTGAAGGAGGCCGTTTACATCATCGATATGATGCTCTCGAAGCGTCCTGACGTTCGCGAGGCCATGGTGAAAAGCGGCGCACGACTGAGCATCCTCGCGCACAACGAGTTCACCTGCGATCAACCCGAGTGGGTCTGGCTCGCCGAGCAAAAAGAGGAAGGTTTTGAGAATCTCAGCGCCCGTGATTTCCGCGATGCTCGTGCCCGCGGCATGGGCGGCAGCATCACGGATCCCTACTGCTCCTGCGCCGAGGAAAACCTGCTCGCCTACGACGGCGATCCCTACAGCACGGAAAACATCCTCATCCACGAACTGGCGCACAACATCCACCTGCGCGGCATGATCAATGTGGACGCCACGTTCGACAAACGCGTGAAGGCAGCCTACGACGCCGCGATGAAGGCGGGCCTTTGGAAGGGCAAATACGCCAGCGTGAACCATCACGAATACTTCGCCGAGGGCGTGCAGAGCTGGTTCGACAACAACCGCGATCCCGATCACGACCACAACCACGTCAACACCCGCGCCGAGCTGCTCGACTACGATCCCGGCCTCGCCGCGCTGTGTCGCGAGGTCTTCGGCGACACCGTGCTCAAATACACCAAGCCTCAAACCCGCCTCACCGGCCATCTCGAAGGCTACGATCCGAAAACCGCGCCCAAGTTCACCTGGCCGCCGCACCTCGAAAAAGCCCGCGAACTCATCCGCGCCAAGGCCCGCGCGAGATCCGATGCGGCGAACAAAGCACACCAAACACGCAACCTCTCCGGCTGGACCCTCCACATCAGTCCCAAAATCGACGCCACGGCGTGGAGCAAGGTTTTGCCGCTGCTACAGGCTCAACTCGATGAAATCATCCGCGTCGTGCCTGCCAAAGCGGTCGCGGAACTTCAAAAAGTGCCGCTGTGGATCAATCCCGAGTATCCGAAGGTGCCTCCGCGTGCCGAATACCATCCGGGTGCCGGTTGGTTGAAGGACAACGGTCGCGATCCCGCGATGGTGAAGGGCGTCGAGTTCACCAACGTGCGCATCTTCGAGGCCGAGACACGCCGCATGCCCAACTTTGCCCTGCATGAGCTGGCGCACGCGTTTCATGATCGCGTGCTCGGCTTCGAGAATGCTCAAATCGAGGCCGCTTATCAAAAAGCCAAGGCCGCCGGCCTCTACGACCGCGTGCAGCGTCAGGACAGCGAAGGTCGCAAGCGACTCGACCGCGCCTACGCCCTCACAAACGCCAAAGAATACTTCGCCGAATGCTCCGAGGCCTTCTTCGCGAAAAATGACTTCTTTCCCTTCACGAGAGACGAGCTGCAAAAGCACGATCCCGAGATGTTCCAACTGCTCAGCCAACTCTGGCTCGCTGACTCCAAATCCCAATGAAACGCACGCACATCCTTGCCATCTACCTGTTGCTGCCATGCTCGCTCACGCTGCATGGCGCTGGCCCCAAAGAGTCATTGAATGTTCCTGACTTTACGAAGGGCGATGCGATTCCGAACAATGCGAAGCACGACTGGAACCTCGGGGCCACGGGGCTGCGCGGTTGGATGTATTGCGACACTTTGGTCACGAGTGACGCGCGGCAGATCGCGATCACGAAGGTGGAGCCCAAGTCGCCGGCGGATGGAGTGATCGCGGTGGGTGATGTGATTCTTGGCGTTGGCGGGAAGGCATTTTCACACGATCCACGCAAGGAGATGGGCCTCGCGCTCACGGCAGCGGAAACGGAAGCGGGCGGCGGCAAGCTGACGCTGACGAGGTGGCGTGCGGGAAAGACAGAAGAGGTCGTCTTAAAGCTGCCGGTGCTCGGCAGTTATTCGCCGACGGCTCCGTTTGATTGCGCAAAGTCGAAACGCATCGTGGAGCAAGGCTGCAAGGCCATCGCGACACGCATGGGGGCCGCGGGTTATGGCAATCAGGATCCTATTCCGCGTTCGCTGAATGCGCTGGCCTTGCTGGCGAGTGGTGACGCCGCTTACCTGCCATTGGTCAAGAAGGAAGCCGAATGGGCGGCCGCCTACTCAGCCACCAGCATGCAGACATGGCACTACGGCTATGTGATGATCTTCCTCGGCGAGTATGTGATCGCCACCGGCGATGAGTCGGTGTTGCCGGGTCTGAAACGTCTCGCGCTGGAGTCGGCGAATGGTCAAAGCGCCGTCGGTTCTTGGGGACATGGGTTTGCGCGGCCTGATGGACGGCTGCGCGGCTATGGCATGATGAACTCGCCGGGCGTGCCGCTGACCATCGGGCTGGTGCTGGCTCGCGATGCGGGTGTCATAGATCCTGCGGTCGATCTGGCCATCGAACGCAGCGCACGTTTGCTGCGCTTTTACATCGGCAAGGGAGCCATTCCGTATGGCGACCATCATCCATGGATTCAGAACCATGATGACAATGGCAAGTGCGGCATGGCCGCTGTGCTGTTCGACCTGCTCGGCGAGCCCAAGGGCGCGGAGTTCTTCTCGCGCATGAGCCTTGCGTCCCATGGCCCCGAGCGCGACACGGGACACACGGGCAACTTCTTCAACATGCTCTGGGCGATGCCCGGCGTGGCGCGCTCGGGTCCGCAGGCAACGGGGGCGTGGATGCAGGAGTTTGGAGCGTGGTATTTCGATCTCGCACGGCGCTGGGATGGCAGCTTTTTGCATCAAGGGCCGCCCGAAAACGGCAACGACAGCTATGCGGGCTGGGACTGCACGGGTGCCTATGTGCTGGCTTGCGCGATGCCGCTGAAGAAGCTGCATCTCACCGGCAAAAAGCCCAGCAACGTGCCGCAGCTCAATGCCACCGCGGCCCAGGCGGTCGTCGCGGATGGTCGCGGCTGGAGCAACAAGGATCGCAACAGCTTCTACGACGCGCTCAGTGACCAACAACTGCTCGAACGCCTGCAAAACTGGTCGCCCATCGTGCGCGAACGTGCCGCAGACGCTCTTGGCCGGCGCAAAGGTGTGAACCCAGCTCCATTGATCGAGATGCTCGGCTCACCAAGTCTCGAAACGCGCTACGGTGCCTGCCAGGGCTTGATTTCTCTACGCGGCCGTGCAGCGCCTGCCATGGATGCTTTGCTCAAGACTCTCAACGACCCCGATCTCTGGCTGCGCATCAAGGCTGCCGAGGCGCTTGCCGCCATCGGCGCGCCTGCCATGAAGGCGGTGCCGCGACTGCTCGAACTGCTTGCCCAGGTCGATGAGAAAAACGATCCGCGCGGCATGCAGCAGCGGTATCTGTCTTTCTGCCTGTTCGACACGCATGGCGAGCATGGCAGCGGCATGCTCAGTCGCTCGCTCGCAGGCGTGGACCGCGAGGCACTCTACAAGGCCGTGAAGGCCGGACTCAACAATCAGGATGGCCGGGCACGGGGAGCCATCGGCTCCGTTTACCGCAATCTCTCGACCGATGAGATCCAGTCGCTGCTTCCCGCCATTCTTCAGGCCATCGAGCAGCCTGCGCCGAGCGGCGAGATGTTCGCGGACACGATTCGTGTCGAAGGACTGCGCGTTCTGGCTCAGCATCACGTCCAGGAAGGCATGGACGCGCTGATGAAATACACGCGCGATCAAAATCCCTGGGCCAGCCAGAACCGCACGCCAGAGCTGATGAAGATCCTCCTCGCCTACGGCACGCATGCGAAGGCGCTGATTCCCGAACTGGAGAAAATCGCCCATTACTTCGAGAAGGAGGAGCCGGACTTCCCCAAACCACTCGGTCTGCAAAAGGCCAACTCAGTTCGTGACACCATCAAGGCCATCGAAGCCAGCAACGACACTCCCACCCTGATCAAGCTCCCGTAACATGAAACGCCTGCTGTTTGCCACCTGGGTCGCCATCGCGTGCACCTCCACTCACCACGCTGAAGAGAAGCTGGAAAGAGGCCAGGACCGCATCGACACGCCAGCGATCGGAAGCGGCCTGTGCGTTCACAATCTGTTTCAGTCCAACATGGTCGTGCAGCGGGACAAACCCATGCCGCTCTGGGGCTGGGCCGCTCCCGGTGAAAGCATCACCGTGAGCTTTGGTGGCAACAACAAGTCCGCCACCGCCGCTGCTGACCGGTCGTGGAAGGTCGAACTGCCCGCCCTGCCCGCCAGCACGGAGGCTCGGACGATCACCGTGAAGGGCAAAGACAGCAAAATCGAGCTGACGAACATCCTCGTCGGCGATGTCTGGCTGCTCGGCGGTCAGAGCAACATGGAGTTTGAAATCGCCAAGCTGGAAGAAGGCCCGCTGGAGATCATCTCCGCCAACTTCGACCAGATCCGTCTCTTCACCGTGCCCCAGCAAAACGGACCGGAGACCAAGAAAGCGTTCCCCCGCCAATACCAGTGGAGTTCATTTTTCAGCCGGCAATTCCGGCAGGGCTACTGGGATGTGTGCTCGCCAGACACCGTGGCGGAGATGTCCGGCATCGGTTACGTCTTTGGCCGTCGCCTCCACATGGCCACGCGCGTGCCCATCGGCCTCGTGGACGTTTCCAGAGGTGGGACTTCGCTCATGACCTGGACACCCATCGAGGTGCTGAGGAGAATCGACACGCCTGAGGTGAAGAGCACGCTGGAGGAGTGGGACAAGAAGGTGGCCGAGTTCGATCCCGAGAAGGATCTCGAGAACCGGCTCAAGCAATACAACGACCGGATCGCCGCCATGAAAGCCCAGGGCAAACCGATCCCGGCTGATCGCAAGCCGCCCACTGATTTGCAGCCCGGTCCGGCAGCGGACATGAACCGTCCGGGAAGTCTGTTTGCCGCCACGCTCTCGACGATTGCCGGACTCCCGGTGAAAGGAGCCCTCTGGCATCAAGGCTACAACGACGCGCTCATGCCGAACGGCCACAAAATGTATGCGCGGGTCTTCCCGGAGATGATCAAGGCGTGGCGTGCTGCTTTCAATGACCCAGCCATGCCCTTCGGCATCATCACTCAGGAGACGCAGGACCAGCCGCAGACGCTGGAGAACTTCCTGCCGCCGATGGTCGATGAAGGAAACTACATCCGCGAGGTCCACTACCAGACCTTCCTCAACCTCCGCAAAGCGGGCGACAAAAAAATCGGCTACGCCAGCAGCTTCGACCAGCACCGCGCCTGGTATCATCCGCAGCTCAAAGTCGCCGTCGGCGAACGCATCGCCAAATGGGCTCTCGCCACGCAATACGGCAAAAACATTCGCTGGCTACCGCCGCAGCTCCAGGCGGTCAAAGCCAGCAACGGCAAGCTCATCCTCAAACTCGACACCTGGGCAATCCCCTTCCACGACGGCCCGATCCAGGGCTTCGCCATCGCCGGCAAGGACGGACGCTTCCAACCCGCAAAAGCCGAATGGCTCGACAAAAACAGCGGCCAAGGCCAGCCCGACTGGCAGCGCTCCACCATCGTCCTGAGCAGCGACCTCGTCCCCGACCCCGTCTATTTCCGCTACGCCTGGGCCAGAAACCCGCTGGAGACTCTGAAATCGAGCGATCTCTCGAACCTGCCCTTCGACACCCAGCGCAACGACCCCTTCACGATCGCCGACATGTATCAGATCTACACCGGAAAGAAACCCTCCACGCCAGGAGTGCTCCACGGCGGCGAAATGCGCGAACTCACCCAGGCAATGAAAGCCGAGGACATGAAACGCCGCGTCGAAGAAGCGAAGAGGCTGATCAACCAAAAGTGAATCCGTGAGCATTGCCAACGGCATGGAAATCCAGTCCACACTCACCGCAGATTGCCTGATCGCTCTGCCCGCCGTGTCCACCGATACGAACCACCAAGTCCTGCGCTTTTTTATCCTCGACTGCCAGTCGAACATGCAGGCCCACGCCAAGGTGCGCACACCATGAGACTCTTCCTGCTGCTTCTTTCGGCATTCGCCATTGCTTCGCTTCGCTCACTTCTTCGGAGCAGCACACGCTTCGCGGTGCTGGCTGTCTCGCTTTGCTCGGCTCCTCATTCGTCATTTTCGGCGCAGCCGAACATCCTCCTCATCCTCGCCGACGACCTCGGTTATGGCGATGTGCGCTGCTACAATGCCGACTCAAAGGTGCCCACGCCAAACATCGACCGGCTCGCGAGCGAAGGCATGCGCTTCACCGATGCGCACAGCCCGGCCACGGTGTGCACGCCGTCGCGCTACAGCCTCATGACCGGGCAGATGGCGTTTCGCGTGCCGAACGGCGGCACGGTGTTTCAGGGCACAGGCGGACCGTCGTTGATCGCCCCGGGAAAGCTCACGCTTCCTGGCCTGTTGAAGAAGCAGGGCTACGCCACGGCGGCGGTGGGCAAATGGCACATCGGGCTGACTTTTCGCGATCAGGCTGGCGTAGCGATACACTCCGGTGAGCGAGCCGCTGTGCAGCGCATCGATTACTCGCGCCGCATCGAGGGCGGGCCGCTCGATCAGGGTTTTGACCAGTTTTTCGGCACCGCGTGCTGTCCCACCACTGAGTGGCTTTACGCGTTCATCGACGGTGATCACATCCCGGTTCCGCCTACCGGTCCCATCGACAAATCGAAGCTCCCGAAGCATCCGTATGCGAACGATTGTCGTGCCGGATTCATCGCGCCGGACTTTCCGATGGAGGAGGTGGACCTCGTTTTCTTGAAGAAGAGCCGCGAGTTCATCCAGCAGCATGCTCGGGAGTCACCGGGCAAGCCTTTCTTCCTCTACCACGCCACGCAGGCCGTGCATTTGCCATCGTTTGCCGCGCCGGAGTTCCAAGGAAAAACCAAAGCGGGACCGCATGGCGACTTCATCGCCGAGTTCGACCACGTCGTCGGCGAATTGATGAAGGAACTCGAAAAGCACGGCCTCGCGGAAAACACGCTCGTCATCCTCAGCAGCGACAACGGCCCTGAAGTGGCGAGCGCCGTCCACATGCGTGCGGATCATGCCCATGATGGCGCGAAACCCTGGCGCGGCATCAAACGCGATGCGTGGGAAGGCGGCCACCGCGTGCCTTTCATCGTCCGCTGGCCAACGAAGGTGAAAGCGGGCAGCACCAGCGATCAAACCCTCTGCCTCACCGACATCATGGCCACCGTGGCGGCGATCACCGGTGCTGAGTTGCCGCACGATGGCGCGGAAGACAGCTTCAACATGCTCCCCGCCCTCGAAGGCACTGCCACCGCTCCGATCCGGCCTTATCTGCTCACCCAGGCCTTTGGCGGGCAGCGCACGCTTTCGATTCGTCGCGGTGACTGGAAATACATCGCCCACCGCGGCTCCGGCGGAAACAACTACGACAAAGGCGAGCTCAAGCCCTACGCCCTGCCCGACACCGATCCTGAGGCCCCCGGCCAGCTCTACAACCTCGCCAACGATCCCGGCGAGACGGCGAATCTCTACTCGAAGAAGCCCGAGATCGTGAAGGAACTGCAAACGCTGCTCGAGGAGTCGAAGAAGTCCGGACGCAGCCGCCCATGAAACCATTTCTCTTTTTCGTCTTCCCCATGATCGCAGCCACAACCGCCGTGACAGCTCAAGACAACCTGAATGACCAGCGCATCGCTTCCGATCCCGCCATGCTGAATCTGGATCGCATCTTTGCCGACCATGAGTTCAAGGAACGTTCGCTGGGGGAATACCGATGGAGCAAGCGCACCGCTTCGTATTTGACTCTCGAAGTCCCGCAACGAGAGGGCCAAGGCCAGGACTTGGTCCGCAACGATGCGGCCACGGGAAAAAAGGAGATCCTGGTGCCAGCCGCCGGGTTCCAGCCGAAAGGAGAAGCCGAGCCGTTGAAGGTCGAGGCCTTCGAGCTCTCCACCGACGAGTCAAAGCTTCTCATCTACACCCACAGCCAGCGCGTGTGGCGGCGCAACACACGCGGCGACTACTGGGTGCTTGAGATGGGGAAGCCCGGTTCTCTGCGGAAACTCGGCGGCGATGCGGAGCCCTCCACGCTCATGTTTGCCAAGTTTTCGCCCGATGGAACACGAGTCGCCTACGTCCGCGCGAACAACATCTACGTTCAGGAGCTGACTGGCATGAAGATCACCGCCGTGACCGCGGATGGCTCGCCCACGCTCATCAATGGCACCTCCGACTGGGTGAATGAGGAGGAGCTTCACATTCGCGACGCTTTTCGCTGGAGCCCCGACGGCTCATCCATTCTGTTCTGGCAGTTCGACACCAGCGGCGTTCGGCAGTTTCATCTCATCAACAACACCGACGAGAGCTATCCAAAGATCACGTCCTTTCCCTATCCCAAGGTGGGCGAACCCAATTCCGCCACCCGGGTGGGTGTGGTCAGCGCCACTGGCGGCGAAGTGCGCTGGCTGGAGGTGCCGGGCGATCCACGCGAGCACTACATTCCTCATGCGGAGTGGTCGCCGGACGGGAAGCGCGTCCTCGTGCAGCAGCTCAATCGCCTGCAAAACATCAACCGGGTCATGCTGGCTGAGGCCAGCACCGGCACGGTTCGCACCGTCCTCACCGAGACCGATGAGGCCTGGCTGGAAAATGACAACCCGGTGCGCTGGATGGCTGGCGGCGAGAAGTTTCTGTGGCTGAGCGAGCGCGATGGCTGGCGCCATGCCTATCTGGCGGACACGAATGGAAAGAGCTTGGATCGGATCACCACTGGCGACTTTGATGTCATCCAGATCGAGGCTGTGGATGAAGCGAATGGCTGGCTCTACTTTTCCGCCTCGCCGGAAAACCCCACGCAGCACTATCTCTATCGGCAGCGCCTCAGCGGCGGCAAACCCGAGCGTCTGTCGCCGGCCTCGCAGCCGGGCTGGCACAGCTATGAGTTCTCGCCTGACGCTCAGTGGGCGATGCACACGCACTCCCACTTCACTCAGCCGCCGGTGGTGGCGCTCATCCAGGTGTCTGATCACAAGGTTGTGCGCGCTCTGGAGGACAATCAGAAGCTCCGTGAGAAGCTCGCGGCCCTCAAGCAGCCCGCCGCCGAGCTTTTGAAACTGGACATCGGTGACGGTGTTTTGCTGGATGCCTGGGGCCTCAAGCCGCCGGCCATGGATCCCTCCCTGAAGCACCCGTTGCTGATCCACGTGTATGGCGAGCCAGCGAGCCAGACCGTGCGGGACAAGTGGCCGGGCGAAAGAGGCACCTGGCACTGGATGCTGGCGCAGCAGGGCTACATCGTCGCGAGCATCGAGAACCGCGGCACACCGGTCCCGCGCGGCCGCGCCTGGCGCAAAAGCGCCTTCCGCCAGATTGGCATCCTCGCGGCGCAGGACCAGGCCGCAGGCGTCCGGGCCTTGCTCAAGCGCTGGCCTGACGCGGACCCCGCCCGCGTCGGCGTCTGGGGCTGGAGTGGCGGCGGCAGCATGAGCCTGAACGCCATCTTCCGCTACCCGGACCTCTATTCCACCGCCATCGCCGTGGCGCCCAACGCGAACCAGTTGCTCTACGACACCATTTACCAGGAGCGCTACATGGGTCTGCCGAAGGACAATGCGGAGAACTATCGCCTCGGCTCGCCCATCACTCATGCGAGCCAGCTTCAGGGCAACCTCCTGCTCATCCATGGCACCGGCGATGACAACGGGCACTACCAAGGCACGGAGCAGTTGATGAACGAGCTCATCAAGCACAACAAATACTTCACGGCCGTTCCGTATCCGAACCGCAGCCACGCCATCTCGGAGGGCGACAACACCGTGCGTCATTTTCACGGCACCATCACCCGCTACCTGCACCAGCATCTGCCCGTCACCCCTGCCACCGCCGCCAAGGAACCATGAATCTTGAAGCCATCCAAAACGAACTGACCAGCGCCGGACTCGATGGCTGGCTGTTCTTCGACCATCACTTCCGCGACCCGCTGGCCTATCGCGTGCTCGGTTTGCCTGCCGTGGGCCATGTCTCGCGCCGCTGGTATTATTTCATCCCGGCCAAAGGCCTGCCGCGTGGTTTGGTTCATCGCGTCGAACCTCACCAACTCGATGCACTGCGCGGCGAAAAGATGCTCTATGCTCGCTGGCAGGAGCAGGAGCCGGCCTTGCGCGATCTGCTGGGCGGGGCGCGGAAGGTCGCCATGCAATACTCGCCGCGTTGCGCCGTGCCTTATGTCGCGAATGTGGATGCGGGCACGGCGGAACTCGTCCGCAGTCTGGGTGTCGAGGTCGTGAGCTCGGCGGAGCTGATCCAGATCTTCGAGGCCCGGTGGACGCCCGCGCAGCTTGAGCTGCATCTCGAAGCCGGTCGCCGCGTGGACCGCATCCGCGACGAGGCGTTTGAACTCATCAAGACCGCCACCCACAGCGGCCAGTCCATCGACGAATACGGCGTGCAGCAGTTTGTCATGCAGCGCTTCCAGGAGGCCGGCATGGTCACGAATCATCCGCCCATTGTCGGAGCGAACGTGAATGCGTCGGACTCGCATTATTCACCTCCCGCGACCGGCAGCGCGCCCATCCGCCGTGGCGATCTCGTGCTGCTCGATCTCTGGGCAAAGCTGGATGTGCCCGAGGGTGTCTATTACGACATCACCTGGATGGCCTTCTGCGGCGATGAAGTGCCCGCGCCCATGCGCGACGCCTTTGCCACCGTGGTCGCCGCGCGTGACGCGGGCATCCGCTTCGTTCAGGAAGCGATGGCCGCCGGGCGCACCATTCGCGGCTTCGAGGTGGATGACGCCGTGCGCGGCTGCATCGAGTCACGCGGCATGGGTTCGTTCATCCGCCATCGCACCGGCCACAGCATCGGCCGCGAGGTCCACGGCGTCGGCGCGAACATGGACAACTACGAGACCCACGACGACCGCCGCATCATCCCCTGGACCTGCTTTTCCATCGAGCCCGCCCTTTACCTCCCCGACTTCGGCGTCCGCACCGAGATCAACCTCTTCGTCGAGGACCACAGCGCCCGCGTGACCGGCAGGATGCAAAACGAGTTTGTTACCCTTTGAGCTGATGGCTGGTGCTACAGCCTCCCCGCCTTCCTCATCGAAATCAGCAAGCCACCCTCTGCGGCATCAACGAACGTAACGACAACCGCCAGCCCGTCACCCTCTGGGGCCGCGAGACGGCGAAGATGCCGTGGGCGTATTTGAGCAAGGCGAAATAGCACACCCTCGCCTTCCGCAGTGACGACTGGCCGATTTTGACAACGAATTGAGAGCGGATGATGCCCGGCAGCACCGTGGTCCACACTCAGGCCAGAGTAGCAAAGATTTCGTGTCACCTCATAGTGAGCTTCGACCACTTAGAAGGCGCTATGAATAAACACACCATCAGTGCTTCCCCCCCCCGACGGCCCACCGGATGCAGAGCTTGTCAAACATGCCCTTGATGGACGAACAGACGCTTTTGGTCGGCTCGTTCAGCGTCATCAGGCTTTGGTGTGTTCCCTCGCTCTCGGGGTCTGCGGAGATTTGCATCGCAGTGAGGACATCGCGCAGGAGACATTTGTGAGAGCCTGGAGGCAGCTTGGAGAGTTGCGGGAGCCTGCCATGTTCAAGTCATGGGTCTGCGGCATCGCGCGGAATGTGGCGAACAGCACGCAGCGCAAGGAGGCGCGAACGCCTCTGGCTGCCGATGCGGGAATCGAGGAGGTAGATGCGCGAGAGGTTGCACCATCCCCCGCTGAGAATGTGATCGACAGTGAGGAACGGACGATCCTGCTGCGCCAGGTTCAGCGGCTTCCACCGCAGTTTCGCGAGCCGATGGTGCTATTCTACCGGCAGAACGAATCCGTGGCTGCGGTGGCTGTAACACTCGGGATTTCCGAAGATGCGGTGAAGCAACGACTCTCGCGAGGCCGTGCGATGCTGGCGGAGCGGGTGGAGCGCTCGCTGGGCAGTGCCCTGAAGTCCTCCGTTCCGACGGCTGCATTCACCGTGGCGGTCATGGGAGCGCTCGCTACGGGCACAACGTCGGCATCGGCAGCCGCATCCACGGGTGCTATGACGAAGGCTTCACTTGGCGGTTCTGCCGGTGGCACCGCTCCACTACTGGCTCTCGCTGGAACCTCTGCAGCACTTTGGACCATGGCTCGTGCGCAGACTGAAAACGCTCAATCGCCTGATGAACGTCGTTTTGCCGGACGAATGTGGATTCGCATGACGATCGTCTGCGTCCTTATCGGCCTGATGGTCGGACTGGCCGCTGCCATGAATCCCGACACTTCCTTGCTTCTGTGCGTGATCACCGCAGTGGTCGTCCTGCTGGCTAGCTGGCGGCTAGGCGTGTGGATGTGTCGCCGACGAGATACACTAAGATTGCAGAGTGGGAGCCCTCTCGATGCTTCCACCGGCGCTTGGCGGCTGGAGCCGGGCATGCCGGAGTTCCGTAAAACGATTCTGGGGATGATTGTCGCGACTGGATGCTTCCCCATGTTCTGCCTGGGCATGGTTGGTCTCGTCACCGCCAATGTGCCTCCCTGGATGACCGGAACCTTCATCGTTGCGTGCATGGTTGTTTCGCTTGTGTCGGCAGGGCTGGTTTCGATTCGCCCGGCAAGCCACCGCTGGCTGCTTCTTGGGCATTTCGGCAGTCTGAGTGCTTTGACCTCGCTGCTGGCTTGGTTGCTGGCTCGCTTCTGGACGGAGTCCGGCGTGTGGGGGGAGTGCCAGGCTGAGTTTGCGCTGCTGGTGATGACTTGTCTCATGCTCGCTGGAATCACATTAGCATGGGGTGCCTACAGCCTTCGTGCGGCAAAACAGACAAAATAAACCTCCTCCAGCGTCATTCCCAATAAAGGTGTATCTCCGCATTTTCCTACCATCCATTTTCCTGCGTTTGCTCGTCCTAGACTTTTATGTGCTCGCATTCGAGCCTGCTGTGCATGCGGCTAAAGATGCGCCGTCCGTGTTTTGGATTGATGATTTCTCCGATTCTAAGACCTTGGTCCAAAATTGGCGGTCCTACGGTTTCCCTGCTTCAGGAATCGATGTCAAACATCCTCTCGGGAAGCCCGTGAGCAGGAAGGATGCCAGGCCCGAGTGGTGGCAGATCGTGGACGGGGCGTTGCGTGGTCAGTGTTTCCCAGAGGAGAAACATCCGCCTGGACTGCGCCGAGCTATCAGCGGGACTGACATCCGCTTGACCTGTCGTTCACCGCTGCAATCGCCGACCTTTCACTCCACGCAAACCCACAAACATTCCATAATTCCATGACAACAAAATTCCGCCGCCCCGCCTCTTTCACCCTGATTCCACTGCTTCTCCTTTTGGGGACGGCTGCGATCAGTAGGAGGGATGTGTCCGCCACCGAGCCCAAAGAATCCACGCCACAGCAGAATCCGCAACCGGAACGCCCGGCCGTGGTGGGTGCAATACCCGCCAGCGTGGGGGATCTGCCGCGCGAGGTTGACAATCTGGCAAGCGAGTTGAACAAGGCGCAAGAGGAGGGCCGGTGGGATGATGCGGAAAAACTGCTGAATGCACTCCTTTCCCGCGTGCCCGAATTGAAGGATAATTTTCGCGACGTTACGGCCTCCATTCACCTCAACCGCTCCCTAGAAGAGAAGAAATGGGACGCGGCCGAAAAACACCTCGACGAGCTGATCCAGATTGAGCCGCAGGCACAAACCGAATTACTACCTGTCCGCATTCAAATCCTGGCCGCTAGGGGTGATACCAAGCAGGCGGGCGCTCTCGCACGCCAAGCTCTAGCCAATGAGAAGGATCGCTGCCGCTTGAATGCGATCGCGCAGGCATTGCTCGATCACGCAGGAGGTCCGCACCGCGAGATCATCGTCTTGGTACACGAGCTCGCTTTGGCGGCAAACAAGGGCGACCTGATGGGCGACTGCCGCGCCGGACACTTGTCAGTGCTGGCCCACGCTGAGTTTCTCCTGGGCCGAAAGTCAAAAGCTGTTGAGATAGCTGATAAAGCACTCCACCTCGCCGATGATCCTGAAATGAAGAAACGGATTCAAGTGAGTCTGTACGGCTACAAGTCCGGGAGCGTGCCAAAGACCGACTGAGAGACACCAGCTTATGCGGCCCACCATCTTCATTCTTCTATCCTTTTCCATCACGGTCCTAAATGCTGCTGAGAAGGTGCCAGCCTATTCATCGTGGAGCGACGACTTCTCCGACGGCGGCGCCTTGGCAGACAACTGGCGGGCTTACGGCTTTCTCGCCAGCGCTATTGATGCCACGCATCCGCTTGGCAAGACCGTGAGCGGCAAGGAGGCGCGTCCCGATTGGTGGCAGATCATGGACGGCGCCTTGCGCGGCCAATGTTTCCCCGAGGAGAAACATCCGCCTGGACTGCGCCGAGCTATCAGCGGGACTGACATCCGCTTCACCTGTCGATTCAAGCTCGCTGTGGGCGGGCAAATGGGCATCAGTGTCTGCGGGCCGAACCCGGTGGTGGAAAAGGACTTCAATGTTGCCGGGCTTCATATCCGTCCCGATAGCATCACCGCGTGGGATAATGATGTCATGCACCCGAAAGGCTCTCCCGAAGCCGCCGAGTTGAAGAAGAAGGACATTTGGAACCGCAGGTTTTTCTACGCCAAGACACAGAAGATCACCATTGCGCCCGAAGTGTGGCACGAACTCATCATCGAACTTCGCGGCAAAGAGCTCCGCGCCTTTATCAACAGGAGACTTGCTCTCAGCTACGCCACGTTATGCGGCGACGTGCCCAAGCACGACATCGGCCTTCAGCCCGGCGGTAAAGGCGAATCCGCAGTGGCCACATGGTTTGACGACGTTCGCCTCGAGTCTCTGAAAAACGAAAAGTGAAAACCTCATGAAGAAACCCAGTTCCATACTCATCGCCACCCTGATCCTCGCATCGCTATCTGTTCTGCGCGCTGCCGAGCCCCAACTCAAAGCAGGTGATCCCGCGCCGCCGCTGCGAGTTGGACGATGGGTGGCGGGATCTCCCGTCACCAAGCTGGAGCCAGGCCGAATTTACGCGGTCGAGTTCTGGGCCACTTGGTGCGCACCATGCATAGCGTCCATGCCTCATTTGGCGGAACTGCAATCGAAGCACGAGAAAGGTGGCCTGACAGTGGTGGCTGTGGCGGTGAAAGACGACGCCAAGGCAGTGAACGCCTTTGTTGCCAAGCGAAAGGAGGCCTTGAACCATCCTATCGCCACGGATACTCCCGAAGGTAAAGACGCCGAGTTTATGGCGAAAGAGTGGCTGGAGAAAGCCGGGCGTGAGGGTATTCCACAGACGTTCATCATAGACCGCAAGGGCAGGATAGCATGGATCGGCCATCCCATGCGGTTGGACGGGCCGCTAGCGGCCGTGCTCAAGGGCACCTTCGATCCGCGCCAGCAGGAGCAGATGGACAAAGCCTTTGCCGAACTGGATTTGAAGCTGGGCGAGGCGATACGCGAAACTCGCTGGCGGGACGTGCTGGCTGTGCTGGATGAGATGAACCAAGTCGATCCAGCAAGTGCTCCGCTGAACTATTCAACCCGCGTCAAGGCTCTGATTCAGCTTGGGGAAGCAGCCGCGGCAAATCGCTTCGCACGTGAAGTCGCACCCGGCGTGTCGGAAATGATCGCTGCCCATATCGCCAGTGAACTATTGAAGGTCTCAGACAAGGATCAGACTGACTACGACCTAGTCATCAGTCTCGCGCAGCAGACGCTCAATATTGGAGGCTTCCGAAATCCCATGGCTCTCAGCTCTCTCGCCCGCGCCTACGAAGGTCACGGCAAGACCGACGATGCCGTCCGAGTCTGGCGGCAAATGCTGGCGCTCGATGATCCAGCCATCGACAAAGACAATGTGCGCAAACGTCTTGCCAGTCTGACTGGCAAGTCATCGGCGGACACGCCGCCAGCCACGAAGGCCCTGCTTGGCCCCGGCGATCCCGCTCCAGCACTGAAGGCACATTCATGGATTCAAGGGGAACCCGTGCAGGTGTTTGAAAAGGGCAAAGCTTACCTTCTCGACTTCTGGGCCACCTGGTGCGGCCCCTGTGTGGCCTCCATTCCACACATCGAGCATCTGCACCAAAAATACAAAGACCAGGGGCTGGTCGTCATCGGCCAAAACGTGTGGGAGGACGATACCAGTAAAATCAGTGCGTTTGTCGAAAAAGTGGCGAACAAGATGACCTATCGTATCGCGCTCGATTCGCAGGAAGCGGTGGCGAAACCGTGGCTCAGAGCCGCCGGGCAGAATGGCATTCCCGTCGTCATTCTCGTGGGCAAAGACGGCAACATCGCATGGATCGACCACCCGGAAGCCCTGAGCGAAACTGTGGTCGAGCAAGTGCTGGCCGGAACCTTCGATCTCGCCAAGGAAAAGCGGCTTCAGCAAGTGCGCGGAAAGATCAGCGGGGCCTACTATGAAGCGTTTCGGAAATTCCAACCCGCCATCAAAACGCGGAACTGGGTGGATGCGCAAGCCTTGCTCGACCGGATGAAATCCATCGTGCCCGCCGATGACACCGAGTGGAGGGCTGTCATCCGCAAACAGCAATTCACACTCCTCGTCGCCAAACGCGAGGACAACGAGGCCATCAAGCTCGGCGAGTCGATCCTCACGGATGAAAAGCAGAACAGCGGGTCTGCCAATTCGCTGGTCTGGGTCATTGCTCACGCAGAAAATCCGTCCGTCGCACTGCTCAAGTTTGCGGAAATGTGTGCCATGCAGGCCAATGAGGCCACTCGCGGGCAACACCCGCGAATTTTGGAGAACCTTGCCAGGCTTCACTTCCGCCAGGGTAATCGCAGCGAAGCCATTCAGCGCCAGGAGCAGGCCATAGATCGAGCCACCAGCCCTGACGAAGAAAAACGCCTCCGTGACGGCTTGGCAGCCTACCAGAAAGGGCAGCTTCCAACCCAATAGAATGCAAGGTGAAACATCACAAAGCACCAGTGACCAAGGCGAGAGGCATGATGGAGAAGCGAAGCGTATTCTCGTTCATTTGCCCCACTCTCCTGCGCAAGCTCTCAGCAGGCTGCCAGGCGTCGCATGCCCTGATACTCGCCATAAACTCGCCGCGCTCATCGCACAATGCTGGGCACGCACCGACATCAACACCGCCTGGAACGCCGTCGCCAAGTCCAGCCTAAGCGCCGCCGAGAAGCAACTCATGTTCAACGAACTCTGGGGATGACCAACGATGCCTACCGCGCCGGACAACCACGACGCCCACAACTATGCCGAGCGCATCCGAGAGCGGCTGCCGAGGCGCTTGCAGGAACTCCGGGAACGTTGTGGACTGAGCAAGTATGGTCTGGCGCGTGAGAGTGGAGTGAGTCGCGAATACCTTGGCAAGATCGAACGAGGAGCCGCGAATCCCACGCTGCCTGTCACTGCGCAGATCAGCTACGGGCTGGGCATGACCTTGGAGCAATTCACCGGTCAGCTTGAGGACGAGGACGACGAGGAGTGAGCACCCGTCACCTATGATTGACTACCGGCCTGCGCGGGGTCTGTGCTCTCATCGGCGGTGTCACACCCGACGCCGGCCATGAGCCGCCCCAACCGCCCCCAACCGCTGTTTTGCCTCCCGGGAGGCGTTTTCAGCCTCAAAACGGCCATCCCGGACGCCATGGGCTGGAACCCGGAAGCCACGGGCTCGCTCCTCCGCCCGG
>NZ_JBIIHA010000056.1:0-7087 GCF_044236155.1 Prosthecobacter sp. | reverse complement strand
GCCACCGCCCTGGCGGATGTCGGGCGTCGCGGTCACCGCAACGTCAGCGCCACGGCCCTGGCGGATGTCAGCCGTCGCGGTCACTGCATCGTCAGTGCCACGGCCCTGGCGGATGTCGGGCGTCGCGGTCACGGCATCGTCAGCGCCACGGCCCTGGCGGATGTCGGGCGTCGCAGTCACCACATCGTCAGCGCCACGGCCCTGGCGGATGTCGGGCGTCGCGGTCACGGCATCGTCAGCGCCACGGCGAAGATTCTTGATCTTAATGGCCCGGCGGACTTCGATATGAGGTCCTTCTGCGTTGGCGAGGGATGCTTCAGCTCCTACGAGGGCAGTAGCAGCGATGATGATGTAGGGGGTCTTTTTCATTGAGTTTGATGGTGTTTATTTTGTTGGGCTATTTTTGTTGGAACAGTTATTGTGATAAGCGCGGTTGAGGAACATTGGTGAGCGGGGTCGGCCTCATGACGAGGCCTCCCAGCTTTAGAACTGAGGCAAAGGCTGATCCCCTTCCCGAGGACTGCTGCATCGCGCCTCGAGGCTGAAGAGCAGAAACACGGCAAGAGAGCGCAAAACGCCTGTGCCCAGAGGTATGGTGGAAGGCAATCTCCAGCAGCGGCGAGCCCCCTGGGGCGCCATGTCCGGGCAGATGCTAGGGATGACATTTGTCTTGGGAACAAGGTGCGGTGCGAGCAGTGTGTTCATGGCTGGGGACGTCGTGGAAAGTCGCGAATGAGTTTCTCGCGCCGCTCACGCAGGCGTTCGACCGCCGTCGGAGCAGGCTCCTGCGGCCGGGCGAGGATGGATTCGTAGGTGGCAGATGCGTCGAGAAGAACAGGGCCGTTCAAGCGGGCAGCACGGGAATCGATTGTGGTTGGCGGCAAAGGTTCCTCACCGTCTTGGACTTGTGCCGGGGCACGAAAGGCATCCAATGGCTTTTTAACCGGGGCAACGTTCGCACTGGCGGCAGTGTTCAGGGCGATCCATGCGCTGGCGCCGTTCATGCGGATCTGGACCTTGCCGTCCAGGATGGTGTCCTCACCGGCTAAGGTGACCAGTTGCGGAGTGTCCGGTGTCTCTGGTTCGCTTTCCTGCAGCGTGAGTGTGGTTCCACTGCTGCGGCGTGTGAGATAGACAGTCAGGGCACCGTCCACCCTCGTCCAGCCGGAGAGCTCGAAGTCTGCCGCCCAGCCCGGGGACTCCATGGATGCCACCGGCATCGGCGCTTCGTGTGAGTGGGTGGTGAACAAAGAACGTGTCCAGAACCCGGCATAGGCATCAAGGACTGGTGCATCCGCAGAGACGCCGGCACCGCCTGCTGGGCGATCCTCGGCCGGCAGATCACTCCGTGGCTCTACTGAGTGGGAGATGAACAACGGAAAGAGCGCTGCGGCGAAGGCAGGGTGGCAGGTTCTTGAATGGTTCCTGGCAAGCTGGACTTGGGCCATGGTTGCGAGTGGAGAAATGAATCTGGCATGCCTGAACTGACGGGAGCAGTCAGCGGAGGTCGGGGGCGATGTCAGCAGACGCCGTTGCGCCGTTTGTGCCCGTCAGAACCGCATGGAGCCTGACAGGCGCTGTTCCTAGGACTGGGTCCAGGGTCGGCGGAGTGATGATTCGAAAGTCCCAGACGCCAAACTTGGGGTGCACAGCGTCCGGGACCAGGGTGGCGAAGCCCAGGCTGGTCAGCACACCGCCATCATCCCGGAACACCTGGATGAGGGGCAGCACACCGTCCTGGGTGTAATAGAAGCCGCGCATATCCACCTCATCCCCACGGTTGTTGTTGGGAGCGCGTTCACGGCTCTGTGCGCGCAGGATGTTGATCTGGTGGACGTCCGTGACGAGCGGCGCGTCAGGCTCCAGTTCGATGACGTAGCATTGCAGCTTGTTGGCGGCGAAGTAACCCTCGGCCGAAGCCGGCTGGCCGACCGCCAGGTTTTCCATGCGCACGGGAAAGCCGTAGATGTTGTGCACTTGAGTGGTGATCCGCGGATCGGTCAGAATGGCCAGTTCGGTGCCTTGAATCTGGAGCGGCGAGACCGATGTGATCGCTCCGATCACCACGTTCTCTGAAGGCTCCACAGTAACGGCCGTGGCTGTGAATACGAAGGTTTGAGGGTCCACCACGCCATTGATCAAAGCGGTGCCTCCCAAAAATCCGGGCTCAACACGTCCCGGCAGCCTGTTTCGCAAGCATAGTTGCCGGACGGTCAATGTTGTGGTCGGTGACTGAACTGCAAGCGTCGCGGGAACACTCACGGTGGTGTTCTGGACCAACATCGTGGCGGAACCGTCCAGATTGTAGGTGAGTTCTCGAATCGGTCCTTCCACATAGCCGACCAAAGGCACGGGCACCTGAGCGAAGCAGGAACTGCCGGCGATGACCAGGAAAAAAAAAAATAAAAGCAGGCACTGGGTTCTCATGAAAGGAAAGAAAAAAGACTCAACCGGGGGCGGGTGATGATCGAGGTGTCAGACAGGGGCGGCGCCACCCGGCGGCCGCCCCTGTCCGTGGTCATCCAACAGCCAAGCAGGATGATTTGCGGGAAGAGCGACGGCGGCGCAGAGCGAGAAAAGCTGATGCCCCGAGCAGGAGGGCGGAGCCGGGCTCCGGTACCGGCGCTGCGGTGAAGTTGTCCACCCAGACATCCGAGAGGTAGGTCATGCCGTTGGTCTCGCGAAGGCCGAAGCTGGTAACGGAGGTATCTATGGCGAAACCGCCATTTTGCAGAAGATTGGCGAAGTCGATGCGGCCGGACTCGGCGGCGGCAGCGCCATAGATCGCGGGATCAAGTTCAAAGAACGTGGAGGCTTTGATCTGCTCCTCGTTGAACGTGAGGACGCCCAGGTTGGTGTTGAACCACAGCATGGGATCGTCCTCGTCCAGATTGTATCCCGGAGTGGCCGGGATGTTGTACAGACTCGGGCCGAAATTCAGTCCGTTGAGCACAAGGTTGATGCTGTCGAAGCGTGCGCTGCCGCCATTGAAGTCGAATGTGAGTTCGCTGATCTGGCCAAAGTCACCGCGAATGCCTAGCACGGAGGTTCCGATGCCGCCTGCCACGAAGGCGGGGTCATGCTGGTAGTATAGCGTGCCGGCGGTGCCGTTGGTGAGGGAGCCTGCGCCGGTATAATAGTCCTCGAGGTTCACGCGACCGCTGATGGTCAGCGCACCGCCGAAGATGTTGACAGAACTTCCCAGGGGCTGATCAGCGCCATAGTCAAAGATGTGGTAGCCGAGGCTGGTCTGGCCGTGGGCCGTGGCGCTCAGGAGCGTGGCTCCGAGGATGAAGGAGAGGATGGATTTTTTCACGGGATTGTATGCTGGTGTTAGGTTTTGAAAGAGTGAGAAGTGTTATTTGGCGGGGACTTTTTGGAGGCTCTGCACGTGGTAATCGGCCGCGGCGCTGCCGAGCGCCTTCATGGCAGCCTCACGCGTGAGGTGCGGTGAGGTGGAGGTGATTTCGAGACGCGGAGCGGAGCCATCTTGAGTGACGGTGATGCGCACGTCCTTCACCCCTTCGAGGCCCATCAGGGCTTCTTTGACACTGGCGGCACAGGCAGAGCAGACGACACCGGCGATGCGGCCTTCGTATTGGTATGGTTTGGGGGCTTCCGCAGCATGGGGGGCTGACTGGCTGCCCAAGAGGGCGGTAAGACCGAAGAGAATGCGTTTCATGGATTAGGTGAGGTGGGTTTGAGGGAAGCGGCGGCGGTGGGGTGGGACTGGAGGAGGCTGCGCACATCCTCGCGCAGGGAGCGGGCAGCGGTCTGGCTCACACCGGGATCCGGGTGGAAGACCTGGTAATGCCCGCGCACGCGGCCTTTCTGGTCCACGAGGACGAGACGCAGATCGTTCTCATACTGGTCGAGCGGGTTCAGCCGCTCCTCCGCCGGGATGGGCCGTGGCGCTTTAAGGCCAAGCTCGGTGGTCACGAACTTTTCCAGAACGGGCTGCTCGAGACTGGTGAACCACCATGGCGCGGAATCGTCCACGGAGAGGCTTTCCGCATAGGATTTGAAGAAGGACGGTGTCTCACGCGTGGAGGCCAGCGCAAAGCTCACCTGGTGGAAGTCCTTCCTGGAGCCAAACTCCTCATTCAGCGCCCTCATGGCCTGCAGGACAGCCTTCGAGCCGTGCGGGCAGACGGTGTAGAGGTGGCTGAACACGGAAATCTTTCCCTTCAGATCCGCGAAGCGCACAGGCAGGCCGTGGCGCTCCAGCGCGAGGAATTCGCCCTTCACCTGTCCTTTCACCGGGAGGTTGGCAGCAGGCTGCGGGGCGGGTTTTTCCTCGCTTTTGGGACCTTCTTGGACACCGGGCATCAAGGCCGCGTAGTCGTGCTGGATGTCTCCATACCGCACGGATTGGGTCCAGCCGGCCAGGCGCTTGATGCGCATGTTCAGCAGTTCCACATCCAGGCTTGCATTTGCAAAGCCCCAGCGGCCGGTACCATCATTGCCGACGATGAACATCGAGCTGTGCTGGCTGGGGTCGCGGTCCTTGCTCGCATCGGGTTCCACCACACCAAGCTGCCGCCGGATGCTGAGGATGTCCTCGGCACTGCCGGTCAGGAGCTGCCAGTCAGGCATGTCTGGATTATCCGCCTCCGCCACCACCATGCGGCCGTAACGTGCCAGCACCGCCGGCGTGTCACGCTCCGGATCCACGGAGATGGAGATGAAGCGCAGGCTGCGGCCAAAAGCGGGCTGCAGATCACGCCGCAGGCGGGCGATCTTGATGTTGGTGTCCGGGCAGGTCTTCTCACAGTTGGTGTAGAAGAAGTTCAGCACGACGGCGCGGTCCTTGACCAGATCGGCGAAGAACTGGACCTTCTCCCCGAGGTGGTTGGTGAGCGTGACGTCGTTGAACCGCTCGGCAAAGCCGCGGCGCATCATCCGCCAGCCTTCCTCCGCCGGCACGGGGCAGGCGGGGGGGGCTGCGTGGGCGTGGTGCTGATAGGCCATGATCAGGCCCATCAGCCCCGCCGCGAGACGCGCGCGGTTAAAGAATCGTGAACAGGATCTCATGTAAGTCTTTGGGGGGGCAGAATGAGAGCTGGTGATCACGGGAAGAACTGCTGCACGCGCTGTGGACGCCGAGAGCCGACGGCGCGGGGATCCACTTGGAACATCATCTCCAGGTCCTCATGCTCGTTGGTGTGGCAGTGGAAGACGAAGGGACCTTTGAAGGTACGGAACCGTTGGCGGATGGTGAAGGAGCTACCGCCACCCAGCATGGTGAGGTCCTGCTTGAAGGAGTTGTGATACCAGGGAGCCTTGCCGGTGCTGAGGTTTTTCACCTGTTGATGGGACTCCAGATGGACGTGCACCGGGTGCCACCAGCCACCGCTACCGTTGGTGATGGTCCATTCCTCGGCCGTGCCCAGAGTTGGGCAGACGTTGGCGATGCGCTCGTCGTAAAAGGCACCGTTGATGGCCCACTGACCGTTTTTGCGCTCAAAGTTGAGAGTGCGGCGTGCGACGATCTCATGATCATGGATCACATCATGCGGACGCAGGCTGGAATTTTCCGTGATGGTTGCATTCGGATAGATGCGTCCGTTCGGATCTTCGAGACCTCGGGAGTTACGCTTCTTGGGAGCCGTGACGATAAACTTCAGCAGTTGATGCTTGAAGGCAGGCGTGCCAGTGAAGACCGGGTTTTCGGCATCATCCAGCTCACCATCGGGGCCGCGCTCATTTTCCTGCGGCAGGATGTTTTCCAGATAGATGACGGTGCCGGGGCGGAACTTGGAGAAGTCGATGACGACGTCCGCACGTTTGCCGGGAGAGAGGCAGAAAGCCTGCACCACCTGGGGTTTGGGGAACAGCCAGGCGTCGTTGGCGATGCGCAGGAAGCTGGAGTTGTTGCTCAGGCGGTAGCGGCGGTGACGCGCGGTGGAGGCACCGTGGATACGGAAGCGGTATTTGCGGGCTTCGACTTCCATGAAGGGATAAGCCTTGCCATTGACGGTCTCGACATTGCCGAGGTAGCCGTTGTGGTTGTTGGAGTCATACCAGATAGCACCGGTGGGATGGAAAACCGCATCTCCAACGGCCAACCAGATGTCATAAGGGTTCGGGAAGCCCGCAACGCCTGGCTTGGCCGCGAAGTCGGAATCCACGCCCAGACCTGGCAAAACGCCGGAGGCCAGGAGGCCACGCTCCAGATCATCATGGCAGGGGGCTGTGCCGCGTAGGCCTCTGGCCACATGCACCGCAGTCATGTCCGCTGCGTGGTCATGGAACCACATTGAGGAGGGAGCCTCCGAGATGTCAGGCTTGTCCGTGCCGGGGAGGCGTGGAAGCACGTTCGGGTAGTAGTAGTCACGCGCCTCACCGGGGTGAGTGAAGAAGGAGGCATGGCCGTCCGAGTGGCTGGGCCAGTGACCGCCGTGCATGTGAATGCTGAGCTCTTCTGGCAGCTTGTTGCGGAAGCGCACCACCGCCGGCTGGCCGATATGAAAGCGGAACTGAGGCTGCAGGGACTTGGTGCCGTTGGGGCCGATGGCCTCATAGAGCCACATGGGGGTTTGCAGGCCCATGGATTGAGGCAGACGGGTGACATTGGCCTGTACCGCATCCATCAGATAAAACTGCGTTGGATAGGGCTCTCCATTTTTGTCCAAGTTCCATCCGGTGGGGTAAGTGTTTGGCGGGGTGTGATACTCAGGAGCCACACCGTGGAGAACTTCACCGACCGCCTTGCCTTCGTATTCGGCAGGAATGGTGCCCTCACTCAGAGGAGAGCAGGGCTGAAAGATGGGGCACGGGTCCTGCCAGCGCGGGACGATCGCGCCATCAATGGCCCCAACGAACTGACTGTCGATCTTCAGGACGCTGTTGGCTCGGGCGGAGGAGGAGGCGCCGATGCTGAAAACGCTGCCTGTGGCGGCTGCCAGGGTGGTCTTGAGCATCGAACGGCGGTCAATCTGGTTTTCGGTATTGGGCTTCCTGCTTTGACTTAGGGGGGGTGGGGGCTGGTAAAAAAACAGTGATTCAGGCTTGGACTTGATGTGGGCCTTCAGGAGCGCTCATTGACGGAACTCAACGACGTCGTAGGTGTGGCTCGCCACGACCT
>NZ_JBIIHA010000008.1:0-206054 GCF_044236155.1 Prosthecobacter sp. | reverse complement strand
TATGGCTCTTATAACACGGGCCAGCTTGGGCACCGCCAACTGATAGCTTGGATGTAATTCCATTCTTCTCGCTACACCAGTTGCTCTATCTGTACAATTTTAAAACACGCCCTAGGCTTTAGCCGACGGTTTGAGGCACTCGTGAGGTCAAAGATCGGCTAAAGCCTAGACTCCAACTCACCGGAAGGAAGCGTCACGGCGCTTCGTTCACGCCCCATCGTGAAATCGCTCCTCCTCGCTCTCCTTTCGTCATTCGCCATTCCTCATTCCTCATTTTCGGCGCAGCCGAACGTCCTCCTGCTCATGTCCGACGACCTCGCGGCCACGCTGGGCTGCTACGGGCATCCGCAGGCGAAGACGCCGAACCTTGATGCGCTGGCGAAGCGTGGCGTGGTCTTCAACAAGGCCTACTGCCAGTTCCCGCACTGCAATCCCTCGCGTTCATCCATGATGACGGGCATGAGGCCGAACACAACTCGGGTTACGAACAACGAGGACAACCTCTACACGAATCATCCCGGCGTGCTCACGATGCCGCATCACTTTCGTGAGAGTGGCTACGCCACAGCCCGCTGCGGCAAAATTTTCCACCTCGGCGTGCCCAGCGGCCTCGAGAGCATGGACGATCCGCAAGGCTGGGACTTCGGCACGCCGTTCAAGAGCGAGCTGCCCTTCCCGCCGGATCGCAAAAGCATCGTCAACGTGAAGCGAGGCAAGAAAGAAGGCCTCGGCTGGCAGGAAATCCCCGGCGATGACGACCAGCTCGTCGATGGCGTGTTTGCGAAAACGGCCATCGAATGGCTGGGTAAGCGTGAGAAGGAAAAACCCTTCTTTCTCGCCGTGGGCTTTCACCGGCCGCATTTGCCGCTCGTGGCTCCGGCGAAGTATTTTGATCTATATCCATTCGAAAGCATCACGCTGCCCGAAGCGCCCGCCGATGATGAAGCCGACATCCCCGAGCCTGCTCGCAATGGCGCGGTGCCGGGCTATGCGCTCACCGCTACGCCCGAGCAGCGTCGCGCCGCCATTCGCGCCTATCTAGCGTGTGTCAGCTACGTCGATGCGCAGGTCGGTCGCTTGCTGAAGTCGCTCAAACAAGCGGGGCTCGATGACAACACGATCATCCTCTTCACCTCCGACCACGGCTGGCACCTCGGCGAGCATGGTTTGTGGCACAAACGCAGCCTTTTTGAAGAAAGCGCACGCGTGCCCTTCATCCTCGCCACGCCCGGCATGAAAACCGCCGGCCAGCGCAGCGACAGCCTCATCGAGCTCACCGATGTCTTTCCGACGCTCTGTGATCTGTGCGGCATCTCATCGCCGAAACAGCTCGAAGGCAAAAGCCTGCGTCCCTTCCTCGAAAACGCCTCCGCCGAGCTTCACGCCGCCGCTTTCACGCAAGCCCGCCGCGGCAAAAACGCCGAGCATTGGGGCCGCACGATTCGCACCGCCCGCTGGCGCTGCACCGAGTGGGACGAAGGCCGCAACGGCATCGAACTCTACGACCACGACACCGATCCGCACGAGTACACCAACCTCGCAAATGACCCGAAGCATGCGAAAGTGCTCAAAGAGCTGCGTGCGAAGCTGGCTGAGAGGCTGCCGTCGATGCAGCGACGATCAATGCCTTAGCGACAGCACGGCCTCACGCGCTCGAACGAGGAAATCTGGTTTGGTCTCGCCTTCTTCCAATCGAATCGGAGCACCAAAAGTCACACTGCCAAGCACCGGTACTGGCAGCACTTCGCCTTTCGGCAGGATGCGGTTCAGATTCTCCATCCACACCGGCACCAGTTCCACATCCGGCCGTTTTCTCGCCAAATGAAACAGCCCCGGCTTGAAGGGCTGCGGCTCCGGCGTCGTCTGCCGGCCGCCTTCGGGAAAAAGGATCAGCGAATGCCGCTCGCCGAGGGCGTTGACCATGTCATCGAGCGGATTCGCCTCGCGCGTGACTTGTTTGCGCTCGATCAGGACGGCATTGAAGACACGGTAGGCAAGGAACGGCCGCACCCGGCCCACGGACCAGTAATCCTTCGCGCCGATCAGCCGCGTGAGCATCCGCACCTCCGTTGGCAGCGAGGCCCAAAGCACCGGCCCGTCGAGGTTGCTCGTGTGATTGGCGAAATACACGCGCTGCCTCAATTCTGGCCCGCAGCCCTGCCAACGCGCCACCGAGCCCGAAAACAGGCGCAACGCTCCGGCGACGAGGTGGGTAGTCATGGCGCGCATGATGCGCGAGTCGCCCGTGCTTGTCACGCGCCTTGCAACTTCCCCTCCCGCGCCTACTTTTGCCATCATGCAGCCCAGACCCGTCATCAACGTGGAGGAATTCATCGGCAAGACCGTGGGCCGCCGCGTGCCGCCATCCGGTGCCGGACTGCAAAAAACGCTGAACCAGGTCATGGCAGGCCAGAAGCGCGGCATCTGCCCGCGTGGAGTTTATCGTTTCAAAACCCACGAGGAGGCAGACACATGGATGACGAAAATGATGAACCGCAAGAGGGCGAGCTAGCCTCCCGAGCGCCCACCGAGGACGACCTTGTCTCCATGTGCCGCCTGTTGAATGCCAGCGGGGCACGCTACATGATCGTCGGCGGCTTCGCCATCATGTATGCCGGCTACGGCCGCACCACGGGCGATGTGGATCTGCTATTCGACACCAGCTCCGAAAACGAGGCCAAAGTCTATCACTGCCTCGAATCCTTGCCCGACAAGGCCGTTTTGCATCTTCAGCCCGGCGAAGTCGCAAAATACACCGTCGTCCGCGTCGCCGATGAGATCGTGATCGATCTCATGAAGTCTGCCTCAGGCATCGAATATGACGAGGCGGCCAAAGACGTGGTGATTCGAGAGGTTCAAGGCGTGCCTATTCCCTTTGCCTCCCCGCGTCTGCTTTGGCGCATGAAACGCAAAACCTACCGCGAAAAGGATCTCGCCGATTTGATCTTCCTGCGACAGCAGTATCCGGAGGTGACAACAGAATGAAGCATGCATTTTTCAACAGGTTCTGCGCTGTGATGGCCGGCATTCTCGTGGTTGGCTGCTCGAGTTCCGAGCCAGTCGTTCCAAAGAGTTATGCATTCGACGAAAGCCGTTCATTGAAGGCTCAATTCGAAAGCATCAATCTTGTTGATGGAGTTGATGCAGCGGAGGCCGACATTCTTGCCACGCTTTATTTCGCCCGCTACGAGGGAGCGTGTGGAGCAAACTCCCCAGTCATTCGCGAAAGAAGCCGGTGGCGAGCTTTGACAGTGGTAGGCTACGCTGGACGTGCGCAACCGGACATCTTTGTGGATGTCAAGACAGGGGTTGTCAGCCACAAGGGTTATCCCGATTCGGCTCCGCCGTGGCAGGACTTGCGCGAGTTTTGCCGCATCCTGAATTGACTTTTGCTTTTTGTTCATGCCCAACACCCCCGACAACGCCTGGATACACGCCATCGAATCCTTCCTGCTCGATGAGCCTGCGGTGGAGGCGATCCGGCTCGATCCGGAGTCGAAGAAGGTCGAGATGGCCACGCTCGGGCGTGTGGATGGAGAGCTGCTGCAGGCCAAACTGGCCGAGGTGCTGCGCACCATTGATGCAAAGTGGCTGAAGCAGGTGCCGGAGCACACGGCGATGTTTGACGTCAGCAAAAGCGGCGGCGTCATGCAGATCGGCAAGCCATCCTGCCCCACCGCGCCGAAGTTTTGGAAGTGGCGCGAGTTTGAGTGGCCGGAAGCAGATGAGATCGAGCAGGAGAGCGATGACGAATGGCGCACGCTGGCCGTGCAGGCAGCGATTTGCGGCCTGGCATTGGTGGCGGGCTACCTGGTCGAAAAGTTCGCCGATGCGCCGATGTGGGTCTCGCAGGTGCTGTTTGGCATTTCGCTCATCTCCGGCGGTTGGGATGCGGCGAAGGATGCGTGGGAAAACATCCGCGAAGGCAGGCTCGATGTGCATTTCCTCATGCTCGCCGTCGCGCTCGGCGCGGTGGCGGTTGGGGCGTGGGAGGAGGGGGCGCTGCTGCTCTTCCTTTTCTCCACCAGCGGCGCTTTGGAGCATTTTGTGCTCTACCGCACGCATCGCGAGATCAACGCGCTGACGAAGGCCGCGCCGAAATTTGCGCATGTGCTGCTGCCGGACGGGACGACGGAGGATCGCGGCGTGGCGTCGCTGCGCATCGGGGATGTGATCGTGGTGAAGCCGGACGAATTGTTCCCCGTCGATGGCACGGTGGCCTCCGGGCTGACCGCGGCGGACGAATCGACCCTCACGGGAGAGGCTTTGCCGATCACGAAGGAAACCGGCGCGGCGATTTTTGGCGGCACGCTCAATTTGTGGGGCCTCGTGCAGGTGCGCGTGGACAAGCCGGCGACGCAGAGCGCGCTGGCAAAAATCATCACCCTCATCCAGACCGCGCAGCACATGCGCGCGCCGAGCCAGCGCTTCACGGACCGTTTTGGGACGCGCTACACGATTTTGACGCTCAGCATCGTGGCGGTGATGTTTTTCGTGTGGTGGCTCGCATTTGGCATTCCGCCGTTTGAAAACACGGCGGCTTCCAAATCTTCATTTTACCGCGCGATGACGCTGCTGGTCGTCATGAGCCCCTGCGCGCTCGTTTTGTCGATTCCATCAGCGATTCTGGCCGCCATCGCCTGGGGGGCGCGGCATGGCGTTTTGTTCCGTGGCGGGGCCGCCATCGAAAAACTCGCGGAGGTCGATGTCATTGCGATGGACAAGACCGGCACGCTCACCGAGGGCGAAATGAAGGTCGCCAAGATCGAATCCTTCCCAGCGGGCCGCGAGGAGGACGTTTTGCGCATCGCGGTGAGCTTGGAGTCGAACTCGAACCACCCCATCGCCCGGGCCATCACGCAGCACGGACTGACGCAGGGCATCGTGGCGGAAAAACTGGCCGAGTTTCAATCCATCGCCGGCCAGGGCTTGCGCGGACGCTCCGAGGATGGTCTGAGCTACGTCGGCCGGCGCGAGCTGGTGAAAGACAGCGCCCTCGGCGATGCGCTGGCGGGTGTTCCTGACGCGCCGCTCGGTTTCAGCGAGGTCTGGGTGCTGCACGAGCAGATTGTCGGCCGCATTTTGCTCAAGGACGAGGTGCGTCCTGGAAGCCGTGCCGTGCTCGAAAGCCTCGCCAAAGACGGCGTTCGCACCATCATGCTCACCGGTGACCGCCGCGCCGCCGCCACCGAGGTGGCGAAGCAGCTCGGTCTCAGCGAAGTGCGTGCGGGCTTGCACCCCGAGGATAAAGTGGCCGCCATCCGCGAACTCACACAGCAGGGTCGCAAGGTCGCCATGGTCGGCGATGGCGTGAACGACGCCCCGAGCCTCGCCGCCGCCTACGTCAGCGTCGCCATGGGCGCCCGCGGTAGCGATGCCGCGCTGGAGCAGAGCGATGTCGTCCTGATGAAGGACAAAATCGAAAAACTCCTCTCCGCCCGCCGCATCAGCCAGCAGGCGCGGCGCATCATCCAGCAAAATATCTTCATTTCCCTTGGCAGCGTGATCGTGATGGCCGTGGCGTCTCTGTTTGGCATCGTGCCGCTGACGCTGGGGGTTCTCACGCACGAGGGAAGCACGGTCGTGGTGTGCCTGAACAGCCTGCGTTTGCTGTTCAAGAAGGAGTAAGGCCTGGCGGGGCATTTTCCGCCTGTGCAACTCCGTGCTGGACGATTCCGGGCTTTTCTTCATAGAGTGCAGGAATTCACTCATGCGCATTCTCTCCAAAGTCCTTTGGACCCTGGCCTTCCTGGCCGCCACCTTCGTCTGGATGGTGCTCTTCGAGCACGGATTCAGCATGAAGGGGCTGACCGAGGGAACCGGGGAGGAGTTGCGCGGCATCGCCGCCTGGTTTGGCGGCGGCAAGAAGTGAGCCGCCACATTTCACTCAACCAGCAAAGCACCCACCGGATTATGATCGTTCAGGAAGCCGAACTCGACCCCAAGTACCAATCCCTTTGGAAGAAAGCGCTGATCTCCGCCGAGCGGAAAAATTGGGAGTATGTCATCGACCAGGTACTGCCCATCGTGAAGGACAACATCGGATTCCTCGACGGCCGCAAGCTGCTGCGCAGCGCGGAGGGCGAGGTGAGCGGCGGAGCAAAGAAGGGATTCAGCCTCGGCGGCGGCCTGTTCAAGGGCGGTTCCAAGAAGGACCCGGCGGAGCAGATCGCCGACCTGGAGGAAACCACCTTCCGCAAGGACCCCTTCAACCTGAACGCCAACGAGCAGCTCTATGATCTGGCGATGAAGATTCACTTCCCCGAACTGGCCGCCTTTGCGCTGGAGACAATCCGCCGCGGCCACCCGGAGAACACAAAAAACATGCACAAGCTGGCGCTGCATTACATGGCCACGTCCGAGCCGGAAAAAGCCAGCGAGATCTACCGCGCCATCGTGAAGGTCGATCCGCGCGACATGGACGCCGCCAAGGGCGAGAAGGACGCCGCCGCGCGCACCTCCATCCTGCGCCAGGGCTGGGACGCCGCCGACAAGGGCGGTAACTTCAAGAGCGCGATGAAGGATTCGGGAGAGGCAGCGAAACTCGAGATGCTCAACCGCCAGGGCATGACCCAAGAGCAGATGGAGCAGTTTCTGGCCGAGACTATCGAGCAGTACAACGCCGACCAGACGAACATTGTCATCGTCAAGCGCATGGCCGATCTTTACGAGCGCCTGGGGCAGATCGACAACGCGCTGATGTTTTACGACTACGCGCTCAACACCCTGAATCCGGGTGACGTGGCGCTGCAGCGCAAGGTGGAGATCATGCGCGACAAGGTGCAGGAGCAGCAGATCGCCGACTACGAACGCGAGATCGAGTCCAACCCGGACGCGCCGGACATTGAGGAAAAACGCGCCCAGGTGGCTGAAATCCGCCGCCAGCGCTCCTCGGTGGTCATCAACGAGGCCAAAGGCCGTGTGGACCGCAATCCGACGGACAAGACGCTGCGCTACGAGCTGGGCCAGGCCTATTTCAACGCCGGCATGTACACCGAGGCGATCCCCGAGCTGCAGCAGGCGAAGTCGAACCCGAACATGCGCATCAAGGCGATCCTCCTGCTCGGCCGCTGTTTCGAGCGCAAAAACATGAACGACCTCGCCAAGACCTCCCTCATGGAGGCTGCGAAGGAACTCGTCGTCATGGACGCGGTCAAAAAGGAAGTCCTCTACGAACTGGCGAACGTGCTCGAAAAAATGGGCGACCGAAGCGCGAGCCTGGACGCGCTCAAGGAAATCTACAATGCCGACTACGGCTACAAAGACGTGGCGAAGCGCGTGGAATCCTCGTATTCATAAGCTCACGCTTCCTGATGATTGCCCTCGATATTCTCGCCGCCGCCGACCTTTGGCAGACAGTCAAGGACGGCATACCCGTCATCCTCGCCCTGGTGCTCATCGAGGGGCTGCTCTCAGTGGACAACGCCCTGGCCATCGCCGCGATGGCCTCTCATCTCGACGAGAAGCAGCGGAAGACCGCGATGACCATCGGTTACGCGGGAGCCTACGGCTTTCGGATCGTGGCGCTCTTCACCGCCGGTTACATCATGGGGAACCACTGGCTGATGCTCGGCGGCTCTCTCTACCTCGTGTGGCTGATGTGCGCTCATTTTGCCGAGCAGAAGGAGGCTGCCCCGGAGGAAGGAGGTGTGGTGAACGTCAGTCATCACAGTTTTGCCTCCACCATCGCGATGATCGCGTTTCTCGATCTGAGCCTCAGCTTTGACAACGTGGTGGCTGCCGTGGCGTTCGCCCGCGACAGCAAGGTGCTCGTCTATGTCGGCGTGACGCTGGGCATCATCACCCTGCGGCTGGTGGCGGGCTACTGCATCAAGCTGCTGGAAAGACAGCCATGGCTGGAGCACACAGCGTTCCTGCTGGTCGGTTTTGTCGGCTTGCTGCTCGGCCTGGAGCTCTACTGGGATCACAGTGTGAGGCAGGTTGTCGAGCTGGGTGGCTTCAGCCTCGTCAGCGGCGCGGACGGGCATTATCACATCGCCAAGGCGGTGAAGTTCACCGGCATCATCGCCATCATGCTTCTTCATCTGGCCTATGAGAAGAACCAGGGGGTGAAATCCGTGCTGCGGCCGGTCCTGCGTCTGTTTCTGCTTCCAGCGGAATTGGTTGCCGGAGTGGTGGGCGGGGTGTTTCTCGCCCTCTCATGGCCGTTCCGTGCCGCTTGGAACGCGGTGCGACGTTGAGTGTAGGGCACCAAATCCCGATTTACATTCTCCTTACAACCTGCTCACAAGCGGCTGACGCATTCATTCTGGGCTGTGACACAATAGCAGCAGATTTGAGCATCGGGGCTGCGGTCGCGATTCCTAAATCGAAGCTTTCTCAAATTGGTCGTTGTCCTTCTGGCTGTTGGAAACACCTGCAAAGTCACCGGGGCGAGTCACAAAAGGCTCACCCCGGTCTTTTTTATGGTTTTTATAAATTTCGGATGACCAAATAGGTGGCGGGGCTAAATTATGAGTCTCCGCGCATGCTCCAACGCCGCTCCACGATTCTGTTCATCATCCTGGTGGTCCTGCCATTGGCTCTGTTGGCGTGGCTTGGCACCTACCTCATCCGGGACGCCGAAAAGCGCACGGACGCCTCCATGCAGGCGGTGCTGGCCGAGCGTCTGAGCTCGGCGGACCATCACCTGCTGCACGACATGCGGCAGCTCACTGACCGGCTGGACACCTGGGGTGCGCAAAATATCGGCTCGGCACGTCTGATGGCCCAGCGGCTGGCCGCACACCCTTGGATCTCCGAAACCTGGGCCACGGAAGGCGCAGGCGCACCTGTGGAGGTTTTTGCGGGCAAGGCACCTTTAAAGCTCAAAGAAGGCTTCAAGGCTGAGGAACGGGTCAAATCCATCCTCGAAGCCACGCACAGCCCTGACAGCATGCCGCAATCAATCGCGCTGTTCGATGACGGAGGCCCGCCCTTCCAGCGCATCCAGTCACCCGTGTCCGCATCGTCCAAGCAACGCTTCTCCGAATGGATGACGTATTTGAAAATGCACGGCTACCACATCGACGACCGGCCGGCGCAGTCGGGAACTCCGAGCACCTGGAGCGGGTGGCATGTGGGGGACTCCATCTTCATCTACTGGCATCGTTTTGCGGATGGCAGCCTTAGTTGCGCGATGATGAACCCGCAGATGCTGATGAAATCTCTTTTTCAGCGGCTTCCCCAGCCCGGACTGGCCACTCCGCCCGGCCGCATGATGCTCACCACGGTCAAAGGCATCCCGCTGCACCAGTGGGGGAAAAAGCTGTCCGGTTCCGAGGGGCCGCCGGCCGCGCACCGCGCATGCTCCGAGCCGCTGTCGCAGTGGGAGATGGCCTACACTCCCGCGAACGAGGAATTCCCGAAGCCCTACCTCTTTCCCATCATTCTCGGCGTCAGTTCCGGCATCGTGCTCGTCTTCGTCGTCGGCTGGCTCTACTTCCACGAAAGCGCCAGCGAGATCCGCGTCGCGCAGCAGCGCGTGACTTTCGTCAATCAAATCTCCCATGAGCTCAAAACCCCGCTCACCAACATCCGGCTCTACGCGGAGATGGCCGCTCATCGAGCCGAGTCCCAGGGCGACAGCATCGCGAAACGCCAGCTTGGTGTCGTCGAGGCGGAAACATCCCGCCTCGACCGCCTGATCCAAAACGTGCTCAACTACGCCCGCCAGCAGCGCGACAAGCTCACCATCCAGCCCAAATCCATCGCGTTGGATGAAAATGTCTCCCGCGTCGTCGAGTTCTGGAAGCCGCTTCTCGAAAACAAGGGCTTCGAGATCGTCACCTCCCTCAACGGGCCGCAAGCCATCAGCGCCGACCCAGATGCCATCGAGCAAATCCTCGGCAATCTCATCTCCAACGTCGAAAAATACGGCAACTCTGGCAAATGGATCGCCATCCACACCGAACATGACGAGCACAATGCGCGCATTATTGTCGAAGACCGCGGCCCTGGCATTCCTCCCGGCAAGCGCCGTACCATTTTCGAGCCCTTCGAGCGCCTCCGCTCCGACCTCTCCGAAGGTGTCAGCGGCACCGGCATTGGATTGACCATCTCCCGTGAACTGGCACAATTGCACCGCGGCTCACTGACGGTGTGTCCGAATTACCGCGACGGCGCGCGCTTCATCCTCACCCTCCCGAACATACCATGACCAAGATCCTCATTGCCGAAGACGACGACCACACGCGCGACGCCCTGCGCGAGGTGCTTACCATGGAAGGCTACGAAGTCATTGCCGCCAGCGACGGTCTGCAGGCCGTGGACTTCTTCCGCGCCGAAAACCCCGACTTCGTCTGCCTAGACGTCATGATGCCCGGGCTCAACGGCTACGAGGTCTGCAAGCAGATCCGCAAGCAGGACGAAAAAGTGCCCATCCTATTCCTCACAGCCAAATCCGAGGAAATCGACACCGTGCTCGGACTCGAACTCGGCGCCGACGACTACATGACGAAGCCCTTCGGCGTGAAGGAGATCATCGCCCGCATCCGCGCCATCCTCCGCCGCACAGCTTCCCGCGGTGGCGGCAGGTCGGACGACGACTTCACCATGGACGATCTCCGCATCGTGCCCACTGAGCTGCGCGCTTACCGCGAGAAGAACGAAATACAGCTCAGTCCACGAGATGTGAAGGTCCTGCGCCTCCTTTTCGAACGCCGTGGCAAGGTCATCGACCGCAACACCCTCGCAGACGAGGTCTGGGGCGTCGATTACTTCCCTGAGAGCCGCGCTCTGGACCAGCACATCTCGCAGCTTCGCAAACGCATCGAAAAAGATCCGTCCCAGCCGCGCATCATCCGCACCGTTCACGGCGCGGGTTACCGCTTTGAATGACGCATGAATGAATCAGCGTAGAGGAATGCTTCATTCCTCATTGATTCATTTTCATTCACCCCTGCGGGGTTCCTTTCAGTCGTCTGTCTCGCTTCGCCCGGCTCTGGTTTCGTCATTTCATCGCCATGCTCACCTTCGACGCCCACCTCGACCTCAGTCTGAACGCCCTTGGCGGATTCAACCGCGATCTGCGCCTTCCCGTTCATGAGATTCGTCGTCGTGAGGCCGGCATGCCCGGCAAAGGCCGCGCCGGTGGCACCACGGCGTTTCCCGAAATGCGCAAAGGCAAGGTCGGCATTTGCGTCGCCACCCAGCTCGCCGGCTGCATGCCCGGCGTGTCGCCCATCGCCAACTGGATGTCTCCCGAGCAGGCCTGGGCCGAGACGCAGGGCCAGCTCGCCTGGTATCGTGCCATGGAGGAGGACGGCCAGATGCGACAGATCACCAATCTGCGTGAACTCGATGAAATGATCGCGTTGTGGAGCAACACCAGCATTCCTGACGACACCAAGCCCATCGGTTACATCCTCAGCCTTGAAGGCGCCGACTCCATCCGCACCGTCGGCCACCTTGAAGACGCCTGGGAGCAGGGACTTCGCGCCATGGGTCCCGCGCATTACGGTGTTTGTCGTTACGCACTGGGCCACGATCAGGTCGGTCCGCTGCCCGCAGGTGGCAAAGAACTCATTCAGGAGATGGACCGCCTCGGCATGATCCTCGATGTCACTCATTTGAGCGACGAATGCTTCTGGCAGGCTCTCGAAATCCACCACGGCACCGTCTGGGCCAGCCACAGCAACTGCCGTGCCCTTGTTCCCGACCCGCGTCAGTTTAGCGACGAGCAGATCAAGGCGCTCATCGAACGCGGAGCCGTCATCGGCGCCGCGCTCGACGCCTGGATGATGATTCCCGGCTGGACTCGCGGCCAAACCACGCCGCAGGAGACCGGCCTGAAACTCGAAGTCATCTGCGATCACATCGATCACGTCTGCCAGCTCGCCGGAAATGCCCTGCACAGCGGCATCGGCACCGATCTCGACGGTGGCTACGGCATCGAGCAGACTCCCGAGGACCTCGACACCATCGCAGATCTCGCCCGCATCCCCGCCATGCTCCAAAAACGTGGCTACAAGGACGAGGACATCGCCAACATCATGCACGGCAATTTCCTGCGCCTCCTCCGCGATGCTTGGGCCGAGTGATGATTCTTGCGGCTCAGCCGATCCCCAGCGCTTTCCGAATCGCGAGCGCGTCGCTGAGCGCTTGATCAATCGTGTCGCCGAGAACGGTGAAGTGGCCCATCTTGCGTCGGGCGCGGGCTTCGCGTTTGCCGTAGAGATGGAGCTTGGCGCGCGGGTGATTGAGCACGGGCGACCAGTCGGGATGGACGAGCGGGGCGGGCCAGATGTCGCCGAGCAGGTTGATCATGACGGCTGGCGTGTGCTGGGAGGCGTCGCCTAGCGGGAGGCCGCACACAGCGCGCTGCTGCTGCTGGAACTGGTTCGTGACGCAGGCGTCGATCGTGTAGTGGCCGCTGTTGTGCGGTCGCGGGGCGATTTCGTTGACGATGACCCTGCCATCGGCGGTGACAAACATCTCAACAGCCATGGTGCCGATGTAATCGAGCCCTTCGGCGACGGCTTTCCAGAGTTCAACGGCTTGGGCGATGATCTCCGGCTCCACGCGGGCGGGAGCGATGGTGACATCAAGGATGTGATGCGTGTGCTGGTTCTCGACGCAGCCATGCGTGGCCATGCTGCCGTCGATGCCGCGTGCGCCGACGACGGAGACCTCGCACACGAAGCTGACCCAGTGCTCGACGACAGCTCGCTGGCCTTCGAAGCCTTTCCAGGCTTCGGCGAGGTTGGTTTCGGCGGTGACTTTGCACTGGCCTTTGCCGTCGTAACCGAAAGCCGCTGTTTTGATCACGCAGGGACGGCCGAGTTCGGCCACGGCGGCTTCGAGGCCGCTCAAATCATCGACAACGCGAAATGGCGCGCAGGCGATGCCTTGGTCGCGCAGGAAGTTTTTCTCACGCTCGCGGTGCTGCGTGGTGAAGATGGCCTTCGAGCCGGGGCGCAGCGGTTTGATGGACTCGACGGCCTGCAAACACGAGGCGGGGATGTTTTCAAACTCGGCGGTGACGACATCAACCTGCTGCAAAAAACGGTTCAGGGATGCGCTGTCGTCGTAGGCGGCGTTGATCTCGATGTCGGCGAACTGGCCGGCAGGACAGCCCTGCGGTTCATCGGTGAAAATGGCGATGCGATGACCGGCGCGGCGTGCTTCGAGGGCGAGCATGCGCCCGAGCTGACCGCCGCCGAGGACTCCGATCGTCGAAGGAGGCGGGAACATCATGCTTTCGCTTCGATTTCGAGGTCGTTCTGGCTTTCGAGCACGTTCTGCGTCTGGCGTTCGCGGAAGGATTTTAGCTTGGCGGCTAGATCGGGATTCTCGTTCGCCAGCATCGAAACGGCGAAGAGACCGGCGTTGAGCGCTCCCGCATTGCCGATGGCAAAGGTGGCCACCGGGATGCCGCCCGGCATCTGCACGATGGAATAAAGGCTGTCCATGCCGCTGAGGGCACGACTTTGCACCGGAACGCCGAGCACGGGGATGGTCGTCATGCTGGCGGTCATGCCGGGCAGATGCGCGGCACCGCCAGCGCCGGCGATGATGCACTTCAGGCCACGCTGGGAAGCGGTGGTGGCGTAATCGTAAAGAAGCTGCGGCGTGCGGTGCGCGCTGACGACCTTCTTTTCAAAGGGCACGCCAAAGTCTTTCAACACCTGGGCGGCGTTTTGCATGGTGGGCCAGTCGGAACTGGAGCCCATGATGATGCCCACGAGGGGCTTGATGGCGGATTCTTGGCTCATCTCAGCCGCAGAATGGCTGGGGGCCGGGGCAGCGTCAAATCTTCGATTTGGCGGGAGAGAAAAGCCGTGCCATGTGGGCGGCGCATGACTTTTCTCGACAAGCTTGAACAACGCATCGCCAAAACGGGCTCGAACCTCTGCGTGGGGCTCGATGTGCGCGCTGAAAACGCGGAAGAATCGACAAAGCAATGGATTCTCAACGTGATCGCGCAGACGGCGCCGTTCGCGGCGGCCTTCAAGCCGAACTCGGCTTATTTTGAGGCGCTTGGCTGGCGGGGCATGCGCATGCTGGAGCAGATTTTGAAGAAAATCCCGGCGGACATCCCGGTGGTCATGGATGTGAAGCGCGGAGACATCGGCGAGACGCAGGGATATTACGCCAAGGCCTGCTTCGAGGTGATGAACGTGGACGCGGTGACGCTGAATCCCTACATGGGGCGCGACACGCTGGAGCCCTTCCTCAAATACACGGACAAAGGCCTGTATCTGCTTGGCGTGACTTCAAATCCCGGCGCGAAGGACATCGAACTGCAAAAAACGGGGGATCGTCATGTCTATGAAATCGTGGCCGAGATGACGAAAGGGCACTCGCAGGCCGGTCTGGTGGTCGGTTTGACGAATGCCGCGCCAGATGTGCTGGATCACATCCCCGACGTGCCTCTTCTCATTCCGGGTCTCGGAGCACAGGGCGGGGATCTAGCGGCGCTGAAAGGCAGCGGGCGGAAAGCGCCGCTGCTGGTCAATGTGTCGCGAGGTGTTCTTTATCAGCAGGATGAGCTGACCTTTGCCCAGCGTGCGGAGCACTGGATGCGGCAGATTCAGCAGGCGCTGGCCTGAATTTTCATTTTTAAGAATGTCGAAATCGACACGCTGATCGCTCTTGCCTGATGCGTGATCATGAGGCTGGATGATCCCATACTTACCTTTCTCCCTTTATCCGACCGTTCATGGTCTTCGATCTCAGCGAGCATCTCAAAACACCTCTTCAGCGACGGATCTACCGCCTGCTTGGGCCTGCTGTGGAAAATGCGCTGGGCTTGCGTGGTTTCGATGAGTGCTATCAGGAGTCCCGGCGGCTCTTCCAAGCGCATCCGCAGCATCCGAAGGTGTTCGCGTGGTTTGACTCCGTGGCGCATGCGCTGGGACTGCGGGAAGACGTGGATTTGCCTGCGGAGTTTGAGTTTCCGAAGGCAGGACCGCTCATCATTGTGGCGAATCATCCCTTCGGTGTGATCGATCCGGTGATGCTTTGCCGCTGGGCGGCGCAGTTCCGTCCCGAACTCAAGGTGATGACCAATTCACTCATGCTGGCGATGAAGGAGCTCGAAGCGCATGTCATCCCTGTCGATCCCTTCGGCGGCAAATCAGCGGCGAAGAAAAATCTCGCGCCGATGAAGGAGGCGATCCGCCTTTTGCGCGACGGCGGAACGTTGGTGATCTTTCCCGCGGGTGAAGTGGCATCCTACAAGCCCGGCCGCGGCGTTGACGAGCCTGCGTGGAGCAATCACGTCGGCTCTCTCGTGCGCCGCACGCAGGCCACGGTGCTGCCGGTCTATTTTCCGGGGTCGAACAGCGCCTTGTTTCACGCGGCGGGGCTGATCCATCCGCGTCTGCGCACGAGCCTGCTGCTGCGTGAGTTTTGCAACCGCGCCAACACGCCGGTCCCGATGCGCGTGGGCCACCCGATCCCGCATTCGCGGCTGAAAAAATTCGAGGATGACGAGTCGCTGACGCGCTACCTGCGCATCCACACCTTTGTGCTGCATCAGCGCGGCATGGAATCTGCCGCCAAGCTGACTGTCACAGGGGAGAATGTGCCGCCTCCGACGCCGACGGAGCTGCAGCATGAGCGGATGGCCGATGAGATTGACCGCATCCGCGCTCGCGGCGGGAAGCTCGTCGGTCAGGGGAGCCTGTCTGTTTATCAGGCGCACTCGCATGAAATCCCCACTCTGCTGCCGGAGATCGGACGCTTGCGCGAGATCACCTTCCGCGAGGTGGGCGAGGGCACTGGCAATGACATCGACCTCGACAAATACGACCGCTACTACGAGCACCTCATTTTGTGGGACGAGGAAAAGGAGCAGGTGGTCGGCTCTTACCGCATCGGACGTGCGGATGTGATCCTGCGCGAGTATGGCCCGAAGGGGCTTTACACAAACACGCTGTTCCGCTTCGAGAAGCCGTTTCTGGCGAATCTTGAGCATGCTGTCGAAATGGGCCGCAGTTTCATCATCAAGGCGTATCAGCGAAACCTCGCCAGCCTGCCGTTGCTGTGGAAGGGGATCGCGCACTGGATCGCGCGGAACCCGCGTTACAAGAAGCTGTTCGGCCCTGTGAGCATCAGCAAGGACTACAGCAGCCTGTCGCGGAAGATGATCGTGGAGTTTTTGCAGGACAACCGCATGCACCCGCATCTGGCCAGCTTCGTGAAGGCAAGAAACCCCTTCCGCTACATGCGCACGCGGAAGATGATGCGGGAGTTCATCAGCGCCGACCTGCAAAATGTGGACGACTGCTCCGCGCTGGTTTCCAGCCTGGAGACGGACGGCAAGGGCATCCCCACGCTGCTGAAGCACTACTTAAAGCTCAACGCGACTCTGTTGAGCTTCAATGTGGACAAGGATTTCTCGTCCGTGGTCGATGGTCTGATCATGGTCGATTTCACGGAGACAGACTCGCGCCTGCTGGCGAAGTACATGGGCGAGGAGAACTGCCGGGATTACCTGGAACTGCACAAAAAAGAAGCGGCCTGAAAATCAGGCCGCTCCGCGGAGAGAGAAGATGGAAGGCTGGTTACTTTGACGAGCCGTTTGCCTCAACGACCTCAGGCTCGATGAGTCCATAATCGCCGTCCTTGCGGCGGAACAGGATGGCCAGGCGGTGCGTCTGCTGGTTGTGGAAGAGAACGAACGGACGATCGCTAAGTTCGAGATCGACGATGGCCTCGTCGGCGTAGAGCGGACGGATTTTGTACTTCTCGTTGTGGACATAGGCCGGCTGGATGTGCTCGTCCTCGGTGTGGACGGCCTCCTGATGGAAGACATGCTCCTCAATGTGACGGATGGAACCGTCCTTGCGCGGGCGGTGGCTCTTGAGCAGGCGCGTCTTGTACTTGCGCATGCGGCGGGCGATCTTGGCGGCGCTCTCGTCGATGGAAGCATAGATGTCCTCGGTGACGGACTTCACCTCGATGACGATGTGGTCGGCGCAGAAAAGAATGATTTCAGCAATGTGGCGATGGTGGGTCTGCACGTCGAGAATAACCTTGGCCTCGATGATGCGCGGGTAATCAAGGTGAAGGCTCTCGATCTTCTTGTGCGCGTATTCGCGGATCGCCTCGGTGACGTCCATGTGACGCGCGGTGACGATGATGGGCAGGTTGACGTTGTGTTTTTGCATGGTGTTTCTCCTTTTGGGGTTGGTTTGAAAGTCACATGGTGAAGCCCTCGCCGAGATAAAGGCGGCGGGCCTCCTCGTCATTGACGAGGAAATCTTTGGTGCCGTGGCGGCGCACGCGGCCTTCAAAGATGAGATAGGCGCGGTCCACGATGTTCAGCGTCTCGCGCACGTTATGGTCTGTGATAAGAATGGCGAGACCCGCCTGACGGAGCATGCGGATGATGTCCTGGATCTCGCTGACGGCGATGGGATCGACGCCGCTGAAGGGCTCGTCGAGCATCAGCAGCTTCGGCGAGGTGACAAGGGAGCGGGCGATGGTGAGACGGCGTTTTTCGCCGCCGGAAAGGGTGATGGCGAGATTGTCGGCCACATGGTCGATGCCAAACTTCTCCATCAATGCCTGCGTCTGATCCTCGCGCTCCTTTTTGCTGAAGGGCTGGGTCTCCATGACGGCCATGATGTTCTCACGCACGGTCAGGCGGCGGAAGATGGACTCCTCCTGCGGCAGATAGCCCATGCCGAGCCTGGCGCGCATGTACATCGGCTCATGGGTGGCGTCCTTGCCGTCAAACATGACCTTTCCGCCATTGGGCTGCACAAGGCCGACGATCATGTAGAAAGTGGTCGTCTTCCCCGCTCCGTTGGGGCCGAGCAGGCCGACAATCTCTCCGCTTTTGACCTCGATATCGACGCCGTTCACGACGGCGCGGCCGTCATAGACTTTTTTCAGTCCTTCCGTATGCAGCAGCATGCTCCGCTCCTGCGCGCTGTCACCGGCAGACTGATCGGCAGGGCGGTCCCAGGAAAGCGTGGATTCCTGGCTGGGGGAGTTCCTCGGCTTTTTCTTTCGCGCGTTCATGTTCACTGCGGTGCGGGTGCCGTGCTGGCGCGGCTTTTCGGCGTGGCCTCCTCGCCCTGGAGGATAATGGTCTCGTGACCACCGGTTGTGGTGAGCTGTCCGCTCTTGTCGATGATCATGACACAGCCTGCCTCAGTGGCCTTGTGGAGCTTGTTGCCCGCCTGCACCTGGGGCCAGTCGAGGAGGGTGGTGCTGCCGGTTTTGCCGTCATGGATGAGATGCCTGCAGTGGCCGACCTGAAGCTCGCCGGTTTCGGAGATTTTTTCGACAGTGACCATGGGGCCGCGGGCGTCGGCTTTTTCGATCGGAGGGCTGTCGTCAGCCTTTTTGGCCGGGGCGAGAATATCGGAATCCTTTCGAGCGGGACCGTTTGGAGCGGGTTTGGTCACAGCAAGGGCGCCGCCTTCACTTTTTGCCATGAAGAGCTCCAATTCCTCGCACTCGATGTACATCTGCGGGTGCCGGGCTCTGACGTTGCCGGTGTAGATCCCATAGCCGCGTTTGGCGTCGAAAAAGGCGCCTTTTTGCGCGGTGATGATGATCTGGCCCTTGGTGGCTTTCGGGGCTTCGTCGAGGTTCATCGGCTGAAGCGGCCTCGGCTGGGGGCCGACAGGCGGGGGTGGCGCAGGCTCCTCGACCACGGGAACGGCCGGGGAGGGCGCTGCGGCTGCTGCGGGAGAGGTCGCTGGGGAGCTGGAACTGCTGCCCTGCATCACCGCCTGGGCGGCTTGGAGCGCTTTCTGGCGCATCTCGGCGGTCTCTGGCGAAATGAGCAGTTCCTTGGCTTTGTCCTTCACCTCTTCGGGCACCTGCTTGACGACGCTTTTGGCGGCGTCGATGGCCTTGGTCTCCGCGTCCACTTTCTTTTTACGGAAGTCGAAAAGCGGGCGCGCCCCGCCGCCGGGGCCTTGTGCCCAAGCGCCTGCGCTGCCGGCGAGCAGGGCGATGCAGAGGATGAGCGTAGTTTTCATGTCACTTGGCGGGCTTGGGTTCGGAGGGGGGCTTTCCCTCGCCGCTGAGGGTGCCGGTGTCAAAGATCACCATGCGGATGTTTCCGGTCATGCGGCCCTGGTTTTTCACGGTGTCGAAAATGAGGTTGTCGCCCTCGATCTCGAAGTCCGGACGGCTGACACGAGCGCGCTCCGTGCTGCGCAGCATGCCGCCGGCCATCTGATAAAAGGCGGTCTTCAGGTCGATGCGCAGGTTCTTCGACGGATCTGCGTTGAACATCTGCACGGTCAGCTTCTCCGCGTAGAGCCGCTCAGAGTCGATGCGGCGCATCACATCGGCAGTGATGAGGGAGGCGCGGCGGCCGTTTTCATCGAAGGAAGGGATGACCACGCCCTTGCTTTCCGCTCCCAGGGGCACCATGCGCAGAAAGGCGCTCATGCCGGAGTCAGCCCCCGCCTGCTGGGCGTGCGCCGCGAACATGGCGAGGCCCGCCAGCACGCCAAGCATGCTGGAAATCACCCACCGGCGCCGGTGCAGCAGCTCAAGCGATGTCGCGAACGAGGGCATGGATCTTCCGCAAGGTTTCCACCACTTCCGCGATCTGCGAAAGCGGGATTTGATTCGGGCCGTCTGAAAACGCCCTGGCAGGATCGGGGTGCGTCTCCATGAAAACACCGTCACAACCCGTCGCCACGGCGGCACGGGCAAGAACGGGCGCCAGCTTGCCGTCCCCTCCGGTCGCGGTGCCGAGGCCGCCGGGGCGCTGCACACTGTGCGTCGCGTCCATCACGGCACGGTAGCCAAGCTCACGCATCCAGTAGAGCGAACGCATGTCGGCGACGAGGTTGTTATAGCCGAAGGTCGTGCCGCGCTCGGTGAACATGAAGTTCTGGCATCCCGCAGCGACCAGCTTGTCCGCGATGTTCTTCACATCCCACGGGGCGAGGAACTGGCCCTTCTTCACATTGACCGTGCGTCCTGTCTCGCCTGCTGCGACGATCAAATCAGTTTGGCGACACAAAAAGGCCGGAATTTGCAGCAGATCGATGTGCTCGGCGGCCTTCTTCGCCTCTTCGGCAGTGTGAATGTCCGTCGTTACCGGCACGCCGAGCTTGGCACCGATCTGTGCCAGCAGCTTGCAGCCCGCCTCGCAGCCGAGTCCGCGATAGGACGAGATCGCGCTTCGGTTGGCCTTGTCATAGGACGCCTTGAACACCCAGCGCCAGCCATGCTCCTTCGCCATCGCGCCGAGCTTTTCAGCCACGTCCCAGATGAATTCCTCGCTCTCGATCACGCAGGGACCCAAAATAAACACCGGCTCCGTGCCATCCATCGACACCGACCCAATTTTCACCACCGGAAGAGAGAACGCGCCCATGCTGTGCAAAATGATTGATTCCGGCTCTCCGCCCGGATCGGTATTCTGGCTGCCAACCCCGGTGTTCAAGCCGCTGGTTAAAGTCTAGCCCGCGCCCCTGACATGACAACGGGAGATTCTTGGGAAAGGCTCACCCGTCCGTGCGCCGCACCTCCAACTCCACCTGCAGGGCCGTGGTGGCTCCGGGCGGGCCGTCGAAGTGGCCTGTGATGGGCGCGGCGTCGTTGTAGTCGCGGCCGGTGGCGATCTTGATGTGCCGTTCGTCGGCCAGCGTGTCGTTGGTGGGGTCGAGGCCATACCAGCCTTTGCCGGGCACATGCACCTCCACCCACGCGTGCGAGGCCTGGGCGCCGCGCAGGTGCGAGTCGGGGCCGTTGTAGAGATAACCGCTCACATAACGTGACGGGATGCCAAGGCTACGGCAGATGCCGATCATGAGGTGCGCGAAGTCCTGGCAGACGCCCTTTTTCGATTCGAGCACCTCGTTCATGTGCGTGTTCACGCTGGTGGTGTTCGGCGCGTAGGCCCAGTTTTTGAAGATGTGATGCATCACAGCCTCGGCGACCTCGAAGACATCATCACGATCATCCCGGATGTCGATGCCGAGACGCCAGACCTCTGGGGAGATTTCCACATAACAACTGCCGCCAAGGAACGGCACGACCATGTCGTCGAGATCGGTCTTCAGCGTGGCAAACTTCACGCCTGTCGGACGACCGTCGGCGTAGGGGTTTGTGGTGTTGATCGTGGACTGCGCCTCGATGGTGAGGTCGCCGTGCGGCTCGGGCAGGTCAAAGTAGTGAACGTAATTGAGCCAGTTGTCGCGGAAGTGGCGCAGGCGTGCGGGCGGGTTGACGTTCAGCAGGAAGAACTCCAGCCGCGACTTGTCATCGGTCACCGGCCGCAACCGCAGCTCGTTGTAGCTGTCGCGCACCGGCGCACGATAAACATAACGTGTGCGGTGGAAGATTCGGAATCGCATGCGGGTTCGGGCGGCTCCTTACGTCAACACTGCTGCTGTTGTTGCTGCTGCATCTGGGCGTCCTCGTCGTGATGGGCGTGGAAGGCTCCCAGCGCCTGAGTCGGGGCCGCATCCTCCGCCACCGGCGTCATGTCGGCATAAAGGACGAAGGTCTGGAAGATGGAGACACCGATGTCGTTCAACCGCGTCTGCAGGGTGTCAATGTACTCGTGCAGGCCGATGGCGAGGACCTCTTCGACCGTGGTGTAGGCCAGATCGGAGCGCAGCCGGCCCGCATGGCGCACCGGCGCGGGCATGTGGTGCAGCGAGCCGATGCCACAGAGGCGCTGCAGTGTCTGATGCAGCTCCACGACGCAGCAGGCGATGGAACGCGGGAAGGTCTCGTCGAGCAGCAGGTATTCGATGATCTTTTTCGGGTCGAGCTTGCTGTGATGAGCCTGGAAGGCGTGCCATGCGGAGCAGGAGCGCAGCAGAGCGGCCCAGCGCAGCGGCCGCGACTGCGGATGCGGGGCCATCTCCATCGAAATGGCCGAGCAGGTGTCTAGAAGACGCGACATCTGGTCCGCGCGCTCGAGGCAAGTGCCAAGGCGCAGGAAATGCCACACCTCGCCACGCGGCGTGGTGGAGTCCGCGATGCCCTGGAACTGATACGAGCGGCGCAGCACGCGCTCGTAGAACGCGGCGTTCTGATTGCGGAAGGTGCTGCGGCCCTCGCCCGACTCCACAAACAGTCGCAGACCGTTCAGGCACTCCCAAATCTCATCGGAGATCTGGTCGCGCACCGTGCGGGCGTTCTCACGCGCGGCGCGGATGCTGTTGAGGATGGAGTTCGGATTCTCAGGACGCAGCGCGAGGAACGCGGCGACATCGCGGCCTTTGATTTTCTTGTGAACGGCGGCGTAGGCCTCCTCATCACCGGTGGTGGCGAGAATGGGCCGCCAGAACTGCTCCTCGTCCAATCCGTCTGCTCCGGCATCGAGCAGGAGGTCCTGTGTGGAAAGCAGGAGACGGGCGAGGTTTTCCGCGCGTTCGACGTAACGCGACATCCAGTAAATGCTGTCTGCAACTCGGCTTAGCATGGCGTTCAGGCGGCGTGTTTGGTTGATGCGGCTTTGCTGTCGGAGCACTCGTCCCAGAGCACCCAGGTATCCTTGCTGCCGCCGCCTTGCGAGGAATTGACGACCAGGGAGCCCTTTTTCAGCGCGACGCGGGTCAGTCCGCAAGGGACAACACGGACACGGTCGCCGTAGAGCACGTAGGGCCGCAGGTCGATGTGACGTCCTTCAAAGTGATCATCCACGAACACCGGATGACGCGAGAGCTGCAGCACAGGCTGCGCGATGTAGTTGCGCGGGTTCGCCTTGATGCGGTCGGCGAAGTCGGCGCGCTCTTTTTTCGACGCGCTCGGCCCCATGAGCATGCCGTAGCCGCCGGACTCGTTCACCGCCTTCACCACGAGTTTGTCGAGGTTTTCGAGAATGTAGGCGCACTCCTTCTTCTTGATGCCGAGATAGGTCTTCACGTTCGGCAGGATCGGCTCCTGATCGAGGTAGTACTCGATCATCTTCGGCACGAGGGCATAGACAGCCTTGTCGTCCGCCACGCCGGTGCCGATGCTGTTCGCCAGCGCCACATGGCCCTTGCGATACGAATTGATGACGCCCGGCACGCCGAGCAGCGAGTCCTTGCGGAAGACGAGCGGGTCGAGGAAGTCGTCGTCGATGCGGCGGTAGATCACATGCACCTGCTCCAGGCCTTTCGTCGTGCGCATGAAGACGCGGTCATTGCGCACGATGAGGTCGCGGCCTTCGACAATCGGCACGCCCATTTGCTTGGCGAGGTAGCAATGCTCGAAATAGGCGCTGTTGTAGATGCCCGGTGTCAGAACGACGATCGCGGGATCAAGAACGCCCTTCGGCGCGAGATGCGCGAGCGTCTCACGCAGCATCGTGCCATAGGCATCGACAGGACGCACGGGAAGCGATTGAAGCAGGCCGGGGAAGGCACGCTTCATCGCGTGCCGGTTCTCCAGCATGTAGGACGCGCCGGACGGGCAGCGGCCGTTGTCCTCCAGCACGAAGTACTCGCCTTTGTCATCGCGCACGAGGTCGGTGCCGCAGATGTGGATGTAGATGCCGTGCGGCACCTTCACGCCCTTGAATTCAGGGCGGTAATGCGAGGCACTGAGCACCAGTTCCTCCGGCACGGCCTTGTCCGTCAGGATCTTTTGCCCGTGGTAGATGTCGTTGAGGAAAAGGTTCAGCGCCGTGATGCGCTGGGTCAGCCCGGCCTCGACGCGCTCCCATTCCCGCTGCGGGATGATGCGCGGCATCAGGTCGAAGGGAAAGATGCGCTCCGTCCCCTGGTCGTCGCCGTAAACCGTGAAGGTGACGCCCATCCGGAGGAAGGCGGCGTCCACGGCCTTTTGCAGGGTTGAGTAATCACCGGGCGTCAGGTTGCCGACGCTGGAGAGCAGCGCCTCGTAATGAGTGCGTGCGGCTCCGGGCGCGGAGAAGACCTCGTCGAAGAATTTGCCGGGTTGGTAGTCGTTAAACAAGGACGACATGGGTCTCATCATAAAAGCACAGCCCGTGCCAGAGTTGGGAGGCTGTTTCAAGCTCCGATGCAAGCAGCGCAATCCTGGCGCTCACGCGCGCAAGATTCACTCCACCGGCTCAACATCGACGCCCACGATCACGCTGTGCTTCCCGCCGCCGGTGATGATGCCGCGCACGGGGCTCACATCCGAGAAATCCCGGCCCAGCGCCACGGTGATGTGATCCAAGGAGGTGAAACAGTCGTTCGTAGGGTCGAAATCGACCCAGCCGAACCCGGGAACGAAGCACGACACCCAGGCATGGGAGGCATCGACGCCCACCAGCCTCGCCTTCCCGGGCGGCGGTCGTGTGCGCAGGTAGCCGCTCACATACCGCGCCGGAAGGCCCATCGCTCGAAGGCTGGCGATGGCCAGATGCGCGAAGTCCTGGCAGACGCCGCGTTTGTTCGCCAAAACCTCGCTCAGCGGCGTGCTAATCGTCGTCGCACGCGGGTCAAAGACGAATTCGCGATGGATGCGGCGGCTCAAATCGGCGACGGCGGCAAGAACGGGCCGCCCTTTTTTGAAACTCGGCAGCGCGAACTCACGCTGGGGCAGCTCATGCACCAGCAGCGGGCTGCGGAAGACAAACTGGCAGGGATCAAGCAGATCGACGGCCACAGGGTCGCAAAAAAGAGCCGCCACGTCCTCCCACGCGGGCGTTTGCGCCGGATCAGGCTGCAACACCGGCGCGAGCGACACAAAGCTGCGCGAGACGACCTCGAAACGTGCGTGCAGCTTTTGGATTGAGAAGCAGGAAACCTGATTTCCGAAAGAGTCGGTGTGCTCGGTCTTCAAATCAGGCTCAGGATCGAATCCGAGGCGAAACTCCCGGCATTTCTGCGTCATCGTGTCACGCGGACGCAGACGCGCCGCGTGGTGGGAGACGGCCACCGGCTCGCTGTAAACATAACTCGTGCGATGGGTGATGCGGTAATTCATCACGCGGGCGGGGTGTCGGCGGCGGCAGACTCGGCGTCGGAGTCGGAGTCGCTGCTGCTGATGGTTGAGTGCGCGAAGTAGCCGGCGGTGAGCGCGTCATTGAGCTGGGGCATCGCCTCGATGAGCTGCGTGAGGAGCTTCGCGACCTGGGTCTGCGACCACTGGCCCGGCTCCACGCGTGCAAGCTCCGTGGGATCGCAAAGCTGCAGCCGCGTGCTGTTTTCGATGAGCACCCGCATCGCCGGCGTGAGGAGCGCGGAGTTCTGCTCGCGCGGCAGGTGCCTGAAGTGTCCCTCGATGCGCTGAAACTGGAAACGCAGGCCGCGCGGGTTCAATTCATCCAGCATGAGCAGGTCATAAACCGCCGCGAGCTGAGGCAGCAGGCTGTAGCGGTTCCGGTAGGTGATCGTGCTGTCACCGACCTCCAAAATGGCCTCCAACAGGCTCGGATTCTCCGCGTCCGCGCTGCGCAGCCCGGCGCGCAGCAGCTCGCTGATGTACACCGTGCGCTCGATGCGGTGCCCCATGTCGAGGAACATCCAGCCCTGCGCGCGCGTCATGTTTTCCTTCGCCAGGCCGTGGAAGGAGGCCAGGTCAAGGATGATGCGCGTGAGCACGTTCAGCGCGTCCGCCATCGGCGTGACGCTCTGCGCGTTGTCGGCGGCTCCGAACGCGTCGCTGAGCTGGCTGATGACCCTCCAGGTGTCCACGGAGATGCGGTCCCGCAGCAGCACGCCGATGCGCTGAATGTGAGCCACATTGGAACGGATGCTGGCAGGATGATCCGCTTCAAAAATGGCCTGCAGCAGCCTGGCCTCGATTTGTTCCTGCTGCGCGGCGAGAAACGCCGGCATCGGCACCTGCTCGATGATGTTCAGGCTGCGCAGCGCCTCCAAAAGCGGCAGCAGCAGCGGCGTCTCGCTCATGCCGCTCTCCGGCGAGCAGCGCAGCAGCGTCGAGCGCAGCAGGCGCGCGGTGGATTCCGCCCTCTCGGCATAGCGGCCGAGCCAGAACAGATGGTTCGCCACGCGGCTTCCGAGATTGTGGCCCACGCGGCGCAGCTCCACCGGTGTGCGCGTCGTGGAGAGCAGCGTGACGTTTTCCACCGGCCCGTCGCTGAGCACCCAGGTGTCCTTGCTGCTGCCACCTTTCTGCATCGACATCAACGGCGAGTCGATGCTGGCCGCCACACGAGTCAGCGCGCCCGGCATGACCATGTAGCCGTCCGGCGTGGCGACGAGGTAAACGCGAACGCTGACCGGCTTGTGAACAAGCTTTCCATCCTCCCAGGCCGGCGCGGTGGAGAAGCTGATCTGCTCCTGCGCGGCCCAGCGGTCCGGCGCGAAACGCATGCGCTCAATCAATGCGGCACGCTCGGCGGTGCTGAGCTTCTCCCCGAAGCTGATTTCGCGTCCGCGCACACGGAAGGCGCTCTTGATGACGAGTTTGTCGATTTTTTGCTCCACCTCGGCTCTGGGGGTCTCCTGGCCGCACCACCAGGTGGCGACGGAAGGCATCAGCAGGTCTTCGCCGAGCAGTTTGCGGCACAAGCCGGGCAGGAAGGCCATCATCGCCGGCGCCTCGGCCAGTCCTGAGCCGAGCGCGTTCGCCAGGGCGACATTTCCCGCACGCACGGCACGCACGAGGCCGGGAACGCCGAGCATGGAGTCATTCCGCAGCTCCAGCGGGTCGCAGAAATCATCATCCACGCGCCGCAGAATGACATCCACCGGCTCGAGGCCGCTGAGCGTCTTCAAATAGACGCGGTCATCGCGGACGGTGAGATCCTCGCCCTCCACCAGCGTGTAGCCGAGGTAGCGGGCCAGGTAGGCCTGCTCGAAATAGGTTTCGTTGTAAGGCCCCGGCGTCAGCAGCACCACACGCGGCTCCTCCACACGACGCGGCGCCACCGCGGAGAGAGATTGCTGCATCTGGCGGAAAAATCCGGCGAGACGACGCACGCGCGCGTCGCGAAACACCTCCGGCAGCAGGCGGGAGGTGATAAGGCGGTTTTCCAAAGCGTAGCCCGCGCCTGTGGGAATCTGTGTGCGGTCCGCCAGCACCCACCACTGACCGTCCGGTGAGCGTGCGAGGTCCGCGCCATAAACCTGCAGCGGTTTTTCATGTGGCGGCTTGATGCCGTGGCATGGACGAAGGTAGGCCGGCTGCGCCAGCACCATCGCCGCGGGCATGTCACCCTGGCGGATGAGCTTCTGCGGGCCGTAGCTGTCATTCAAGATGGTGTTCAGCAGTGTGGCACGCTGGATGAGCGCCGTCTCGATGCCCTCCCACTCAGAGGCGGAGATCACAAAGGGCACCGGGTCCATCGTCCACGGCGTGTCCATGCCCTTCTCGCCATACACATTGAAGGTCACGCCGCGTTCCGCCAGCAGGCGGCGTGCGGTGTCGGCCATGCGCTTCACCCCGCTGTTGTCGCGCTTCTTCAGGTCTGCGATCACAAGCTCGTAATGCGCCCGCAAACGGCCCGCGGGGTCCCGCAGCTCGTCGTAATGAAGGCCTGCCTCAGGCGAGTCCACAGAAGATTCTCCTGCCCGTGGGGAGGCAGGAGCGCTGCGGCTGGAACTTTGAGCTTGGAAGATCAATACGGGCGGTTTTGGAAACGGAGGTGATGAAGACGCGGTGGCGACAATTGAAACGGCAGCGAGTGGCGTGCATCCCGTTTCTTCAAGCCGTCCGCAAATCCAGCGTGAACGGAAACTCGGGGTTCGGCACCGCCGGCGCGGGCTTCATCTTGCCGGGCGTGTGGCCGTGGCGGAAGAAGCGGGCGAGGCGGCGGCTTTCGGCCTCATACGAGTTCACCGGGAAGGTGTCGTAGCTGCGGCCGCCGGGATGGGCGACGTGGTAGGTGCAGCCGCCGAGCGAGCGCTGGTTCCACAGATCGACGAGATCAATGGTGAGCGGCGAATGGACGCCGATCGTTGGCTGCAAACAGCTCCCGGGCTGCCAGGCGCGGTAGCGCACCCCGGCGATATACTCACCATTCGTGCCGGTGGGATGCAGCGGGACGGTTTTGCCGTTGCAGGTGATGGCGTAGCGGCCTTCGACGAGGCCCTGCGCCTTGATCTGCACGCGTTCGAGCGAGGAATCGACGAAACGCACGGCGCCTCCGGCGGCGCCTTCCTCTCCGAGCACATGCCAGGGCTCCAACGCCTGCCGGATTTCGACATGAACGTTTCGCGCGGCCCAGTCACCGGCGATGGGGAAGCGGAACTCCTGATGCGGGGCGAACCACTCGGGCTTCAACTCGTAGCCGGCCAGCTTCGTGTCGTGGCAGACGTCCTCGAGATCGCTCCACACAAAGTGCGGCAGCATCCAGCGGTCGTGAATGTCGGTGCCCCAGCGCACGAGCGGCGCTTCATACGGTTCCTTCCAGAAACGGGCGATGAGCGTGCGAAGCAGCAGGGCTTGGGCGAGGCTCATGTGCGGATGCGGCGGCATTTCAAAGGCGCGCATCTCCACGAGGCCGAGGCGGCCCGTGGCGCTGTCCGGCGAGTACAATTTGTCGATGCAGAACTCGGCGCGGTGCGTGTTGCCGGTCGCGTCGATGAGGAGGTTGCGATACAAGCGGTCAACGAGCCACGGCGGCACATGGCCGGTTTGCTGAGCGGCTTTGAACGCGACCTCCAGCTCGTACAGCGAATCATTGCGTGCCTCGTCGATGCGCGGGCTCTGGCTTGTGGGGCCGATGAAGAGGCCGCTGAAAAGGAAGCTGAGCGAGGGATGGTTCTGCCAGTAGCTCACCAGGCTGCGCAGCAGATCGGGACGACGCAGGAAGGGGCTGTCCTTCGGCGTTTCCGCGCCGATGACGATGTGATTCCCGCCGCCGGTACCGGTGTGGCGTCCATCGACCATGAATTTCTCCGTGCCGAGGCGTGTGAGCCGCGCTTCTTCGTAAAGCCCGGTGGTCACGTTGACCATTTCGTCCCAGTTTTTCGCCGGATGCACGTTCACCTCGATCACGCCGGGGTCGGGTGTGACTTTGAGCGTGTTGATGCGCGGATCGTAGGGCGGGGGATAGCCTTCCAGCACGATGGGCTGGTCGAGCGCGAGCGCCACGTCTTCGATGGCGCCGAGACAGTGAAGGTACTCCTCCAGCGTCTGCGTCGGCGGCATGAAGATGAAAAGTTTTCCGTCACGCGGCTCCGCGCAGAGCGCCGTACGCACGATCCAGTCGGCGGATTGTTGAACGCCGGGCGGCGTGAAAGCGGGATCGATGAGCTTTTCGCGTTCCTCGGGCGACAACTCCTCCAAACCGAGCGGGCCGCGACGTTGCGCGAGCCTGCGCCAGAAGGATGGCGGCACGCCGGCGATGCCGCGCACGAATTGCTGCCGCTCCGGCAGCGGTTTGCGCTCCTCCATCGGATCCTGCTCGTTGATGTAGGGATAGCTTGTCGTTTTGACCCACGGCTGCGAATCGAGCGGCAAACGATAGCCGATGGGCGAATCGCCGGGGATCAAATAGCAGCGCTCCGTGCGCAGGAACCACGGACCGGTCTCCCAATCGACCTCATTGCCTTTCCAGACTGATTTCACCGGCAGCACATGGCCGATGATCTTGTCGAGGCCCTGCTCGAACACTTTCGCGAGGCGTGCGCGCTCCTCCTTGTCTTTCAGGTTCGATTTCAGCGGATCGACGTTCACCGGCAGCCGTCGCTCACGCCACAGATAGTAGAACGCGTCCTCATACGCGGGCATGATCCACTTGCCGCCACATCCGAGCCGCTCGGCCAGAGCGTGAATGAAGCGCGCGGAGGTGTTTTCATCCGCGCCATAATTCGTCTGCATGTCGGCGAAAAGATGCGGATGCGCCCAGATCGGCTGGCCGTCCTTGCGCCAATGGCAGCCGTAGGCCCAGCGCGGCAGCGACTCGCCCGGATACCATTTGCCCTGGCCGTAATGCAGGAAGGCGCCCTCGCTGAAACGCTTCTTGAGGCGTTTGAGCAGTTCATCGGAGAGACGCATCTTCATCGGCCCCACGGCCTGCGTGTTCCACTCCGGGCCGTCCATGTCGTCGATGGAGACAAAGGTCGGCTCGCCGCCCATCGTGAGGCGCACGTCGCCCGCCTTGAGTTCCTTGTCCAAAGCGTGGCCGAGCGCCTCAATCTCGGCCCATTGCTCCTCGGTGTAGGGCTTGGTGACGCGTGGCGACTCGTAAATGCGCTCGACCTTCATCGCGAAGTCGAACTTCGTCTCGCACGGCTCCACCAAACCGCTGATCGGCGCGGCGCTGGAGGGTTCCGGCGTCGCCGCGAGCGGGATGTGGCCTTCACCGGCGAGCAGACCCGAAGTCGGATCGAGACCGACCCAGCCCGCGCCGGGCAGATAGACCTCGCACCAGGCATGCAGGTCGGTGAAATCGACCTCCGTGCCGCTCGGACCGTCAAGCGACTTAACATCCGCCTTGAGCTGGATGAGGTAGCCGCTGACAAATCGCGCCGCGAGGCCGAGATGCCGCCACAACTGCACCATGAGCCACGCCGAGTCGCGGCAGGAGCCGCTGAGCAGCGTGAGCGTCTGCTCCGGCGTCTGCACCCCCGGCTCCATGCGGATGGTGTACTTTATGTCCTGCCAAAGGCGCTGGTTCACCGCCACCAGCAGGTCGATCGTGCGCAGCTTCTTGTCCGCGTCCTTCTTGAGCTGGCCGGCCTCCGGCAAAACGCCGTGCGCATGCACGCTCTCGCCTTCCTCCGAATGCGTGCCTGGCGCGTGCGGCAGCGACGCGTTGCCGAGGATGTCCTTCTTGATCGCGGCGAGGTATTTTTTGAACCTCGCCGTCAAACGGCACCGCTTCAGGAAAGGAGCGAGCTCGTGGTCGAGCGACGAGTCATATTCGAATGGGAAATGCTCCGCGTCCGGTTCCAGGAAGAAGTCGAAGGGGTTGAACACCGCCATCTCCGCCACCACATCGACCTCGACGGTGAACTCCTTCGTCTTTTCCGGGAAAACAAGCCGTGCGAGGTAGTTCGACTGCGGATCCTGCTGCCAGTTCAGGAAATGCTGCTCAGGCGTGATCTTCAGCGAGTAGCCCAGGATGCGCGTGCGGGCATGAGGCGCGGGCCGCAGCCGAACCACCTGGGGACCTAGTGAAATGGGACGTTCGTAGCTGTAGCTCGTGCGATGATGGAGGGCGACGTGGATGGACATGCTGGCTGGCAGCCGGTAATGCGGCTTTTGCGTCCTTAAAAGCAGGTTCGCGGCCAATCTTGGTTTCCGGTGCTTAAAAACCCCGCGCCAGCCTTGCCTCTCCTCGTTTCCGCGAGACTATGCGCGGCCCTTCCCCAACCATCCCCAGCCATGCCTAAGAAGTCCGCCTCCGCCCAAGCTGAAATCGCCGCCGCCAGTTCGATCCGTCCAATCCGAAAATTGATGGTCGCGAACCGCTCTGAAATTGCCATCCGCGTGATGCGGGCGGCTACGGAGCTGGGCATCCGCACGGTGGGCATTTATGCGCAGGAGGACCGTTTCTGCCCGCATCGCTTCAAGGCGGACGAGGCTTATGAGCTGAACAAGGACAAGGGCCCGCTCGGGGCCTACCTCGACTACGAGGGCATCGTGGCGCTGGCGAAGGAGAAGGGCGTGGATGCGATTCACCCCGGTTACGGCTTCCTGAGCGAAAATCCGGACTTCTCACGCGCCTGTGAAAAGGCGGGCATTATCTTCATCGGGCCTGATCCGAAGATTTTGACAATGATGGGCGACAAGACGGCCGCCCGCAATGTGGCGCGGAAATTGAAGGTGCCGATCCTCGAAGGCACGGACGAACCGGTGAGTGATCGCAAGGAAGCGATCGCCGTGGCGAAGAAAATCGGCTTCCCGCTGATCATCAAGGCGGCCTTCGGGGGTGGTGGTCGCGGCATGCGCATCGTGCGTGAGGCCAAAGACCTCGAAAAACTGCTCGATGAGGCCCAAACCGAGGCGGAACGCGCTTTCGGCAATGGCGCGGTGTTTTTGGAAAAATTCGTCGGCAAGGCGAAGCACATCGAAGTGCAGATTTTGGCCGATAAACACGGCACGGTGCTGCATTTGCATGAGCGCGATTGCTCCGTACAGCGTCGCCATCAGAAGGTGATCGAGCAGGCGCCGAGCTATGGCGTGAAGCAGGAGATCATCGACGGCCTTTGCGACGCGGCGGTGAAGCTGGCGAAGGAGGTGAACTACACGCACGCCGGCACGGTCGAGTTCCTCGTCGATCACGAATCGGGCGAGTGGTATTTCATTGAGATGAATCCGCGCATCCAGGTGGAGCACACCGTGACGGAGGAGATCACTGGCATCGACATCGTGCGTAGCCAGATCCTCATCGCGCAGGGGCACAAGATGCACGACGAGCCTCTCGCGCTGCCCGTGCAGAACAAGATCGAGAAGAGCGGCTTTGCCATCCAGTGCCGCATCACCACGGAAGATCCGGAAAACGGCTTCACGCCGGACTTTGGCAAAATTTTGACCTACCGCAGCGCCGGTGGCTTCGGCATCCGCCTCGATGGCGCTCTCGGTGCCACGAACGCGGTCATCACGCCTTACTACGACTCGATGCTGGTGAAGATGACCGTCTTTGCCCGCACCTACGAGCAGGCGCTCGACCGCATGGACCGCGGTCTGCGTGAGTTCCGCATTCGCGGCGTGAAGACGAACATTCCGTTCCTCATGAACGTGGTGCATCATGCGGAATTCCGCGCCGGTCAGGCCACCACGCGCTTCATTGATAACAATCCCGACCTGCTGAAGTTCGTCGCCCGCAAAGACCGCGCCACGAAGCTGCTGAACTACCTCGCGGACGTCATCGTGAACGGCAATCCCTTCGCCAAAGGGCACAAGCCGAGCGGTCTCTTCATCGCGCCGCCGATCCCGAAGAGCGACCACCGCATCGAGCCTGCCAAAGGCACGAAGCAACTGCTCACCGAGATGGGACCGGAGAAGTTCTGCAAAGACTGGGTCGCGAAGCAGAAGCGCCTGCTCATCACCGACACGACCATGCGTGATGCGCATCAGTCGCTGCTCGCCACCCGCATGCGCACCTTTGACATGCTGGCCGTGGCCGATGCCGTGGCTCGCCGCACGCCGAACCTTTTCTCCCTCGAAATGTGGGGCGGTGCCACCTTTGACGTGAGCATGCGTTTCCTCCGCGAAGATCCATGGGAGCGCCTGCGCCAGATCCGCGCCAAGGTGCCGAACATCCTGCTTCAGATGCTCTTCCGTGGCTCCAATGCCGTCGGCTACACGAACTACCCGGACAATGTGGTGAAGGGCTTCATCAAACATGCCTCCGAGAACGGCATGGACATCTTCCGCATCTTTGACTCGCTCAATTACCTGCCAAACCTCACCGCCGCCATGCAGGCCGTGCGCGAGGACACCAAGTCGATCTGCGAAGGCACGCTCTGCTACACCGGCGACATCCTCGATCCGAAGCGCGACAAGTATGACCTCAAATACTACGTCCGCCTCGCCAAGGAGCTGGAAAAGATGGGTGCGCACATGCTTTGCATCAAAGACATGGCGGGACTCGTCCGCCCCTTTGCCGCGAAGAAGCTCGTGAAGGCCCTCAAAGATGAAGTCGGCATCCCGATTCACTTCCACACGCATGACACCAGCGGCGTGAACGCCTCCAGCTATCTCGAGGCCGCCATCGCCGGTGTCGATGCGGTCGATGCTGCCATCGGCTCCATGTCCGGCGGCACCTCGCAGCCGAACCTGAACTCCATCGTCGCCGCTTTGCAAAACACGCCGCGCGATACCGGCCTCGACAGCGAGGCGCTGCAGGAGTTCAGCGACTACTGGGCTGCCGTGCGCTCTTTCTACAAGCCCTTCGACACCGCCGAGCCCTACGGCACCGCCGAAGTCTATCTCCACGAGATGCCCGGCGGCCAATACACCAACCTCAAGGAGCAAGCCATCGGCATGGGCCTGGGTCCACGCTGGCCGGAGATCGCCCACGCTTACGCCGAGGTGAACCAGCTCTGCGGCGACATCGTTAAAGTCACGCCATCCAGCAAAGTCGTCGGCGACCTCGCCATCGAGTGCGTCGCCCGCGGCGTGAAACCCAGCGATGTCTTCAACCTCACCGGCACCAAGTGGAGCAAGGACGTCACCAGCATGTTCGAAGGCTGGCTGGGTGAGCCTTTCTACGGCATGGAGGCCAACAAGGCCGCCGACAGCCGCAAAAAGTGGAACAAGCTCGCTGATGCCATCGTCGGCAAAGGCGGCAAGCGCATCAAAGGCCGCCCCGGCACCCACGCCGCGAAGATCAATCTCGCCGACGTCCGCGCCGAACTGGAGCAAAAGCTCAAGAAGAAGCCCACCGAAGACGATGTGTGGAGCTACCTCATGTATCCCGATGTCTTCCTGAAGTTCGCCGACTTCCGCAAGGCCCACGGCGATGTCTCCGTCCTGCCCACGCCCGCCTATTACTACGGCCTGCGCGACAAGGAAGAGATCCACATCAGCCTCGAAGAAGGTAAGACTCTCTTCGTCCGCCTCCTCAACATGACCGAGCCCGACGCGGCCGGCCAGCAGACCGCCATCTTCGAGCTCAACGGCTACCCACGCCACACCACGGTCACCAACAAAGCCCTCGCCAAAAACGCCGTCACCAAAACCAAAGCCGATCCTGCGGACGCCACTCAAGTCGGCGCCCCCATGCCCGGCATGGTCGCCAGCATCGCCGTCAGCGTCGGTCAAAAGGTCAAAGAAGGCGAAACCCTGCTCACCCTAGAGGCCATGAAAATGTTCGCCGCCGTCGCCTCACCCGGCGCCGGCACCGTCAGCGAGATCTGCTGCAAAATCGGCGAAAGCGTCGAGAGCAAGGATCTGCTGGTGAGGCTTACCAAATAGCCAGGAGCCGCTCATGGCCTCGAACAAGCCATCTTCCACACCGTTTCATCTGCCGCTCTCTCTCGGTGTGGTGAGAGCCGGTGTGATTGATGTGGCTCACCTTGATTTTGCCAACGGCCAGGACGTCCAAGCCGTCAAAAAGTGGTCTGTTTCGCCTCGATTGGCGAAACAGCCTGACATGAGATACCGCGCTCAGGAAGCCTGTGATCTCGCTCAACTCGCAGCCAAACGCTGGCGTTACTATCGCGACAGCCGCACCTTCGCGACCAGCATGGAACATTTGAGAGCGCTCATCGCCGCCGATCCGCAGGGCGAGTTCAGTTTTCATCTCAAAGTGACCGCCAGTTGGTTTCCCGAAATCATGGGTGCCGCCATGATTCGACGCACTTGGTGTCATCACATCATGATCGACTTCCTGTTCGTGCATCCTGACATTAGCGGACGCCTGCTGCCCATCAAAACTGTCGGAGTTCAGATATTGCAGTCGATCTGCCTCATCGCTCGCGAGCTGGGATGCAAACGCGTCTGGGGCGAGGCCACCAAAGACTCCGCGCCTTTCTACCAATACCAACTTCGAAGGAAGGTTGAGGATCACTTCTTCATTGGGAATCGCCAGCTCCATGAGCTGGCGATGGAACTGGACCTCGACCCCAAACACGGGTTGAAGCTACCCGCCTCGTGAACTAGCATCTGCGCGTTATGAAAGACCTCAAATTGTCGAAAGAATTCGCTCACCTCAGTCCAGCCGCTCAAGCAGCTCTCAAGAAGCGCCTCACGAAGCTCGCTGAGTCCGATCACCTCTTCCCCGGCTACCTCGGCAACAAAAATAGCTTCTTCATCGCCAAGCCCGAGCCCCGCCGCCGCAAAACCGCCAAGCGGGCCAAAGTGGTCGCTTGATCTCTTTCGAGTCATCCTCCCCCTCGAAGCCATGAAAGCGTTCGCTGCCGTCTCCTCCCCCGGAGCCGGCACCGTCACCGAGATCTGCGTCAAAATCGGCGAAAGCGTCGAGAGCAAGGATCTGCTGGTGAGGCTGGTGAAGTGATGGGGGACCGCTGAATTGCTGCTTCACGCATGAGTTCGCCGAACAAAACCAATTTGTTTATTCTGTATGATCCGAAATGTTGCAGGCTTGCTGGAGGCGTTTCGCCAAAAGTCTGCATCATCAATGCCGTCTTATGACGAAGTAGGTCATACGGGAATGTTTGGTGACATGTATGAAGGCCTCACACGAGAATTGCTGGAGCGCGGGTTGTTTGATGGCTGTGATTTACGAGTGGTTTCGGGGAAAGTTGTTAACTCGAAAGGCATTCTTAGCAGGCAGGTCGATTGCATGATTGTGGTGGGGGAAGGGCAGCAGCTTCCTTTCACAACCCATTATGTTTATCCCCTATCCCAAGTTGTAGCAATTTGTGAGGTCAAGAAGACCCTTTATTCCAGTGCGTTGAGTGATTCGATCGATTGGTTCACTCATTTTCGACAAAATGTCGCAGAAGGTGGAAAGCGTCGCGTCGGGCTGCTTGATGACGCTTGGCGTGGGATCTTTGGAGAGTCCTTGCCATCCGAGGAGGAGATGAAGTTATTGCCAGTTTCTCGACGCGTAATTCTAGAGCATCTGATTGTTGAGGCGGTTTCACCCGCGAGGATTGTTGTTGGCTTCGAAGGTTTCTGTGACGAGGCCAGCTTAAGAAAGGGCGTGTTGGATTTGCTTGATGCAGCGTTCGATAATCCCGAACCAAATCAAAGGCGGTTCAGCATAAGTGCTTTTCCAAACTTGGTTGTGTGTGGCCAAGCTTCGATCATTAAGCTCGACGGTTTTCCTTTCTCAGCCAAAGCCAATCCGAATGATTGGTATGCTTGGTTTGCTTCAAGTTCATACAACCCTTTGGTTTATCTTTTGGAGATCCTTTGGACCCGCCTCGCATACCTCCTCAAACTGCCTCCTGAAGTTTTTGGTGACGATTTGCGGGTTGAACAGCCCAATCCACTTCTCTGGTGCCGTGCGGTTGCATCGCCATACGGCGATGGCTGGGAATATTTTCCCGTGCTAATGGAGAAGGAGTACCTTAAAGCTAGTTCAGGCCTTGGTTCATGGGAGCCTGAGTTCCTTTCGGAAGTGGAGTTTGACGTTATGAACTTGCTGTGTGCTGGGCTTCAAGTTCGCGCTGATTGTGTTGAAATCGCCAAACTTTTTAGACAGAGGAATTCGAGTTTTGGCGAGGTTGCTAAATCTCTAAAAGCGAGACGTCTCGCTCATGCCAAAGATGGCAGGTTAGAATTACTGACGGACAAGTGTGTGTGTTTTATCCTGCCGGATGGTCGCTTTGCTGCCGCGGAGAACAAGTCGGGGAGGGCTACGCAGTATGTTGATGAATATCTAAACCGCAGGCAGACGATGTAAGGGTTGTTGCCAGCATGTATGCCTTCATATCTCTCATTCTCGAACTGTTCTCTTTCGTTCCAAGCCCAACGAGGTTCCGTCACCCGAATGTCCCAGCGACCACATATCGCCTCCTGACTCCGGTTTTGACAGTTGGGGCCTGTTGCAGCATCGTTTCGCCATTGAGCAGTTCACCTCCATCACCCAAGCCCTCGGGCAAGCCTGTGATCCAATCGTTCACAGTCGTGCGGCAGGCTTTCTCCGACGCGCGGCGCAGAGCCTTGCGGACGCAGGGCGTGGTGACGCTCCAGAAAGCGCGGGCGAATCAATTGACGATGAAATCCGTGCCCTGAGCGATCTGCTCACCCGCAAACGCCGCTGGCTCTCAGTCGATGAAGTGGAGCAGGTCCTGAGAGACGATGCCCTGAAGGGCGGCAAGGAGCATCGCGTGGCCCTTCTGCCTGACCGGAACCTCGTCCTCAAGGTCGCCGATGCCCGAAAACTCGCCACGGAGTCCCTTTTCGACTACCTGAGCGATCAACTGCTCTCCAACCACTTCTTCGACGACGAAATCCAACTGCTCGGCGGCATGATGGAGGGCGGACGGCTTCAAGTCGTCCTCACGCAGCCCTACATCGACGGTATCCATCCCGAGTGGGCAGCCCTCAAAACCGGCCTCACCCGCCAAAACCTGCGCGATCCCGCTCCACGAGCCCTCGGCGGCAATTTTATCCTCGATCACGACCTCCTCGGCGAAGTCGATGTCTTCGACCTGCACCCCAACAACGTCATTCAAGACGCCACCGGCTGGCTGCACCCCATCGACGCCCATTTCTACTTCGACAACCGCCCCGCCCGCCTCGCCGCCCTCAAAACCCTCGGCCTCCTCAGCCCGAGCCTCGAAGAACGTGCCCAACGTGGCCGTCCCGGCGATCTCCGCCGCATCCTCGACATGGTTCCCGACGTGCCACCGATGCCGGGAGATGAGAAATAGCCTCCGCCAAGCTCATCTACAAGACGCCGAATTTTGATCTTCCACAGATTCAAGGAGGCCCACAGATTTTCTGGTTCCCTTCTGAAGGAATCTGTTGGCCTCCTTGAATCTGTGGGAAAACAACCTGCCAAGTTAGTTTGGCGATGGTCGCGAATGACCGCTGATTACACGCTGATGACTGAGGTTTGAGATTAGCGTCGTGTCAGCGTCCCATCAGCGGTTTCAAACAAGTGTTTTCTTAACTCAGTACCCTTCGAAAGAAATCCACCGTCATCCCGAGCATCTGGCGGGCGAGTTCGGCGTCGTAGCGGAGGCCTTCGTCGCGGAGGAAGGCGTGAGCGGCGTTCACTTCGTGCCAGGTGAAGTTCACCCCAGCGGCGGTGAGCGTTTTGTAGATGAGTTCGCGGCCTTCGACGGGCACATGCGGGTCCTGGCGACCGAAGACGAGCATCAATTCGCCGCGAATGTCCGCTGCGCGGGCGAGCGAGTCGTCGTTCATGCCAGCACCGAGGCTGCGCTTGTGCAGATCCGTCGGATAAAAGCAGGCGGCGGCACCGATATCCGGCTGCAAGGCCGCGCGGTAGGTCAGATGACCGCCTATGCACGGTCCGAACGAGCCGAGGCGGCCGGTGCAGGCCTCGTGCTGCTTCAAGAAGTCGAGCACGGCGCGATTGTCCGCATCGTAGGCGGCGACGGGCTTGGTGGTCTTCAAACGATTGCCGACATCGGAACCGGCCTGGTCATACGCGAGCACGGTGCCTGCGGGCAGGTATTCATGATAAATCTCCGGCAGCGCGACGACAAAGCCATGACCCGCCAGAAACGCCGCCGTGCGATGAATGGGGCCGGTGATCTGAAAAATCTCCGAGTGAAACAGCAGCCCCGGATACCGCCCCGCCGCCGCAGGCCGCAGCACCATCGTGCGCATAGTGCCTGTGGGCGTTTCGAGTTCGACAATTTCAGGTTCGCGGAGAGTCATGGAACCTGGATGTATGGAGGCGCGCAGTTGCAGCAACCGTTTCTTGGCGAGCCGGGCAGACAAGAGAATCCCACCGTTTACGCGGATGCAGAAGGCTTTCTCCGACACGAGGTGCAGAGCCTTACGGACGCAGGGTGTGGTGACGCTCCAGAAAGCGCGGGCGAATCAATGGACGATGTAATCCGTGCCCTGAGCGATTTGCTTGGCCGCAAATATCGCTGGCTGTCGGTCGATGAAGTGGAGCAGGTGCTGTTGGAGAAATACCCGGCGCAGTGATGCGCGCTTACTTCCCGCCCCACACAAACGTGACCGGCTTGTCGATGTCCGCGTGCACGCTGTGATGCACGGGGCAGCCGAGAGCGGTGGCTTCGAGCACCTTGCGGTCGGGATGATCCTCCGGCAGGGGAATTTCGATGGTGATGGGCAGGCGGACGATGCGGCGCGGGCTGTCCTCGCTCATGTGCTTCTCCACACTGACCTTGAGGCCGGGGATGTCGTAGCCCTTTTGCTTCGCCTTGATGCCAATGACCGTGGCCATGCAGGTGGCGAGGGCGGTGGCGACGAGGTCGGTGGGGCTGAAGGACTCGCCCTTGCCGTGGTTGTCCACGGGCGCGTCGGTGAGGAGCTGGTTTTTCGACGGACCATGCGTCGCCTTGCAGCGCAGGCCGCCTTCGTAGTCAACGCTGATGGAGACGGCCATGGCTGCGGGCGGGGAAGGGGTTACTGCGCGGTGATGACGCCGTTCATGATGGCGCCGTGGCCGGGGAAGGTGCAGATGTAGTTGTATTCGCCGGCAGTGGGCAGGGTGAACTCGATGGTCTCGCTCTGGCCGGGCTGGAGGAGCTTCGTGTTGGCGAGGATGTCTGCGGATTCGGGGATGTAGCCTTTGTCCACGAGGGTCATGGCGGCCATGGCGATGTTGAGCATCTTGCCCTTGTCCACGCCAAGCTTGCCGAGGACGAAGTTGTGCGGCTGCGGCAGGGTGGGATGGGTGTTGTTGAAGGTGAGCTTCACCTTCTGGCCGGCCTTGGCGCTGATGGTCTTGGTGTCGTAGGCCAGCGGGTTGGCGGAATCAGGTTTGATGGTGACTTCGAGGACCGGGAGGTTCGCGGCAGGTGCGGCAGGAGCTGCTGCTGCGGTTGCCGCCGGGGCTGCGGCTGGCGCGGCCGCTGCAGCCGGAGCTTCTTGCTTGGGTTTCGGGACAAGCGAGCCGAGCCCTTCAAACACAAAGGCCAGCACCCAGAGCAGGGTGATGCCGCCCATGACGGCGCCGATGATGATGTTGAACAAAGACCAGATGGAGGATTTTTCCGTGGAAGTGTGGGCGGACATGGTTTTGGAAGGGGGAGTTTGCGCGCGCATCAGAGCACAGCGCCGCCTGAAAGCAACCGCCGTGTGCCTCACGGTACGAGCGCCGTCATGGCCTGGCCGATTTGACCGCGTGTGAGGCTCAAGATGTCGTTGTGATGCGCTCCCGGCACCTCGTGAAATGTCGTCGCCTTCGGATGTGCCGCCGCGAGATCACGGCCCATCCGCACCGGGATGACTTCATCCGCCACTCCATGGAAAATGACGAACTTCACGCCTTCCCGCGCTGCGACGCGGCGCAGCGTTTTGCGATTGTCGAAGCGGTGCAGGTTCAGGTGGCACAGGGGCCAGCCAAGCATGATGCGTCCCATGTCGGTCATGGAGGTGAACGGGGAAAGCAGCACGCCGCGCCGCACATCGAGATCCTCCGCCGCCATCAGCGCTGCTGCGGAACCGAGCGAGTGGCCCAGCACGGCCAGACGGGGCTGCAAGTCCTGTGGTGGCGCCTGCAAATGCCGCGCCAGCGCCTCAAACGCGGCGTTGCCCGACTCGCGGATCCGACCCGGCGTGGGTTTGCCCTCACAGTCGCCGTAGCCGGGGTAATCGACGAGGAGATAGGCGAAGTTTTCGTCCCACGCGCCTATGAAATGCAGCCAGTCGAGCGCCAGCGAGCCGTTGCCGCCGAAACAGAGCCAGACCGCTCGTGGCAGGCCTCCCGGCACGTTTTTCGGCGGGATGTAAAACGCGGTCTGCCGTCCCTGCGAGGTCGTGAATGTCACGCGCTGCCCTCTGGCCCCGCGCAGCATCGTCTCAAATTCCGCACGATATGGATGCGGGTGATAGATGAGGCTGGACTGGCAGCCGAGCAGGAAGATCACGGGCGTGAGGAGGGCAATCGCCAGAAGACGCAGCAGGTTTTTCCACAGCGGCATGGCGGATCAGTCGGGTGAATAGGTTTTGGAGGTCACTTTGCCGTCTTTGAAGGCGAGAAAGATCCCTTCGCAGTTCGGCTCGGTCGAATCCTCCGGGTGCATGAAGAAAGTCAGGCTGGTGTCGTCCTCGATGGCGATGCGCGGCTTCTGGCGCGGTCCGCCTTCGGGATAAACCCGTGCCTGCAAGGCCATGACCTCCTCCCGCGTCATCCCGGGCTGGATTTCAGCGTAGAAGGCCTTGTAGCTGCGGAAACGCGCGTCCACCCACTCAGGAAAAGCGGCCAGCACCACCAAACCGGCCGGCGTGAGCGTCACAATCGCAACCAGCAACAGCAGGACTTTCAATCCAGCGCTGCGCACCCGGAACACCGTGACCAGCAGGATCAGGGACGCCATGACACCTAGCGCGGCCAGCACAAAGATGGAATGTGTGGTGCTCATGTGTTGAACTTTGGCTGAACAGGGATGGGAAGGCGAACACAAAAAACGGCGGCCTGAATCGGCCGCCGTCGGAATCGGTGTGTGATTTCGGCTTACTTCGCCTCGGCCAGCACGCGCTTGATGTCCTCGGCCTGCTTGTCGGTGCTGGCAGCGTAGTCCTGCCAGATGACCTTGCCGTCTTTGATCAGGAAGCAACTGCGCTTGGCGAGGTTCAGGAGGCCTTTCACCATCTTTTCCACCTTGAAGGCGGCCGCGATCTTGCCCTCGGGATCGGCGATGAGGTCGTAGGGCAGGGTGAACTTGTCCTTGAACTTCTTCTGCGCTTCCGCCTGGTCGAAGCTCACGCCGAGCACCTGCACGCCTTGCTTTGAGAAGTCAGCGAACGCATCACGCAGCGAGCAGGCCTGCTTCGTGCAGCCGGGGGTGTCGGCCTTCGGGTAGAAGAACACCACGGTGGGTCCCTTCTTGTAAACGTCGGCGAAATTGACGGTGGCGCCGTCTTGATTGATGCCGGAGACGGCTGGGGCGTCGTAGCTGACCTTTTCACCTTCGCCAGCGATGGCGGCGGTTCCGAAAAGGGCGTTGAAGAGGGCGGTGAGCATGAGGAGGCGCGTTTTCATCTGGATACGAGGGGTTGGGATTATTCGACGCTGGCTTTCACGCCGGGAATGGCGGCGGTGAGCTGTTTTACGCCGGCCTTGGTGGCCTTGGACTGCCAGAGATAGACGTTTTTGAGGCTCTTGATTTTGGCGAGGTGCTTCAGCCCGGAGTCGGTGATCTCCGTGCCGTAGAGATTGATCGTTTGGAGCTTTTTGAGGCCGGAGAGCGCCTCAAGTCCGGCATCGGTGATCTTGGTCTGGCGGAGGTCGAGGGAAACAAGACGCGGAAGCTGCCCCACGGTCTTCAAGGCGCCATCCGTGATGACCGTGCGGCCGAGATCGAGCTGTACGATGTTTTCCTTGATGGACAAAATGCCCTCCACTTTCGCGTCGTCGCACTTCGAGACGCCGGTGAGGAAATCGACGCGGACCAGCGGGCTTTCCACTTTCACCGGGGACACCTGCGCGCCGCCGGCCTTTACCTTGGCGATCACGTCATCGCCGAGGGGCTTCACTTCTTTTTCCAGCGAGGCATAGAAGAGATCGTGCGGGCGCGGCTTGAAGGGCTTCGCCAGTTCGGTGGCGGCGCCGGCGGGCATGCCAAGCGTGCTGCCGATCCAGCCGCCGAAGTTCGCGCCTTCCTCGATCCACTTTTTCAGCAGGGCGATCTCCTCCTTCGTCAAATCATCGCCCTTCGGCGGCATGTGGCCGTCATCATCCTTCGGCAGCATGACCGACTCGTAGATGGCGCTCTTGTCCGGCGCGCCCGCGGTGAGCACGGGACCGTTCTCGCTGCCTTTGACGATGGCCCAGGAGGCGTCGAGGCGCAGACCGGCCTTCGGCTCCTTTTTTTTGCCGTTTTCCTCAAAAGGCGCCTTGTGGCAGTCGATGCACTTCTTGGTGAGGAAGGGCAGGATTTCCTGCTCGAAATTCACCGCGGCAGACGCCGTGGTGGCGGCCATGCAACTGACGACAAAGCAGACGGAGCGGAACGCGGTGATGGACATGAAGTTGCGACAGGGTTGGTGGTTCATTGAACGGGGCGGGGGCCTCGCCCGCCAAAATTGGAGCAGGAATAACGATTGCCTCTCCGTCTTGTTTCAGGGAAATAGCCCAACACCATCACACACCATGAGCATACCACGCACCGCCCAAACCGAGGCCGACTCATTTCTCCGCCGCAGCACTCTGGCGATCGTCATGGGAGGTGGCGCGGGCACACGTCTGTTTCCGCTGACCAAGGACCGTGCGAAGCCCGCCGTGCCGCTCGCGGGCAAATACCGTCTCGTGGACATTCCGATCAGCAACTGCATCAACTCCGGCCTGCGCCAGATCTACGTCCTCACGCAGTACAACAGCGCCTCGCTCAACCGCCACCTCTCGCGCACCTACCGCTTCGACCAGTTCAACCGCGGCTTCGTCGAGGTGCTCGCCGCGCAGCAGACGCCGGAAGGGGAGCGCTGGTATGAGGGCACCGCCGACGCCGTGCGCAAAAATCTGCGCTACTTCCTGGAAGGCGGGCACGAGTATTTCCTCATCCTCAGCGGCGACCAGCTCTATCGCATGGACTTCCGCAAGCTCATGCGCCAGCACCTCGCCACCGAGGCCGACCTCACCATCGCCACGCTGCCGGTCAACGAGCGCGACGCCACGGGTTTCGGCATTATGCACTCCGATGAGAGCGGCCGCATTTATCAGTTTGTCGAGAAGCCGAAGGATCCAGCCGTGCTCAAAAAACTGCGCATGCCGGAGCAGACCCTGCGCACCCTGGGCCTCAGCACCGACGCGCCATGCTACCAGGCTTCGATGGGCATCTACCTTTTCAACCGTGACGTGCTCATCGACTGCCTCGACAACACGCACAACGACTTCGGCAAGCACATCATTCCCGCTGCGATCAAGGAGCGCCGCGTCCATGCCTTCGATTTCCAAGGCTACTGGGAGGACATCGGCACCATCCGCTCCTTCTTCCAGGCGAATCTGGACCTCTGCCGCGTCGTGCCGCAGTTCGACTTCTTTGACAGCGTCGCGCCCATTTTCTCCCACACCCGCGCCCTCCCGGCCACGAAGATCAATGGCGGCACCATCCGAGAAGCCCTGCTCGCCGACGGCTGCATCCTCACCGACGCGCACATCGAGACCGCCGTCATCGGCGTGCGTTCGCGCATCGAGGCTGGAACTACGATCCGTGAGAGCATCATCATGGGCGCGGACTTTTACGCCGGCGCCGCTGGCACCGACCCTGCCCGCCTCCCGCCCGGCATCGGCCGCAACTGCCGCATCGAGCGCGCGATCATCGACAAAAACGTCCACATCGGCGACAACGCCGTCATCACTCCCGAGGGCAAGCCTGAGAACATGGACGGCCCGAACTGGTACATCCGCGACGGCATCGTCTGCGTGCCAAAGGACGCCGTCATCCCGGCCGGGACATGGATCTAGATCAGGCCAATTTTTGCCAGGCCCAAACGTTTCACGCGCAACCATGAAGCACCAACCCTGCCTTCTCTTCGCCCTCCTGCTCTCGTTTTCCCAGGCTTGGGCGCAAACCGGCGAACTCCGCACCTTCACCAACACCGCGGGTAAAAGCATCCAGGCAAAACTCGTCAATGTGAACGGTCCCAACGTCACCATCGAGATGGCGAACGGCCAGACTTTCAATCTCCCCATCGCTTCCCTGTCCGCCGCCGACCAGCAGTACATCAAGTCTGCTCCCGCGACTCCAGCCGCCCGGCCGTCCTACAAACCCGGCCCGAATGACAAGCTCGAGCCCGAGGCCGTCAACGAGGCCGTCGGCCAGCCGTTGTTCGGACAGACATCGCTCTGGGAATCCTCCGCTGAGGAAGTTGCGAAGAAACTCGGCATTCCCTCCGAGTCGAAGACCAAAAAGTCCAGCAGCTTCCGCTCCTACACCAAGGACGACTACCAGATGTTCGGCGCGCATCCCTTCTCCGTGGCGATGTATGCGGAGAATGACAAGGTCACCAGCTTTTCGCTCGTTTTTGCCAACAAGGGCGACCTCTTTAGCGCGAAGGGCGGCGCTGAGATGCACTTCGACAAAGACACGCCGCCCGCCAAGGCCGCGTAGATCGTCAAGAAGGCCATGGACAAGGATTTGGAAGCCATCACCGCGCAACTCTCCAAAACTCTCGGCGAGCCGCTCAAGGAACGTTTTGGTGAAGGCAAGGTCGGCCGCATGAACATGCGCCGCTGGGACTGGCGCGGTCACTCAATCCTCCTCGCGGAGGCCGAGGGCGAGTATGTCGGCCTGCAGGTCGTCCCCAGCGCATTTGCCGACGCCGGCGGAAAAGTCGCGCGCACCTCCGACACCATCATCCGCGCCCAGGCCCTTTCCAATCTCGAAACGCGCAAGAACGGCGACGTCGTGGTCACGGACATTCCCATGGTCGATCAGGGCCCCAAAGGCTACTGCGTGCCCGCCACCGCCGAGCGCGCCATGCGTTACCTCGGCGTTCCGGCGGACATGTACATCCTCGCCAATGCCGGGGAGACAGGCTTCGGCGGCGGCACCAGCGTGGACTTGCTGCTGCAGGGGATCGGCCGCCACATTCGCAACAAAGGGCGTTCCTTCGACTCTTGGGATGGTGAGCTGAAGCTTCGTGACATAAGCCGTCAGATTGACAAGGGCGTGCCTGTCATCTGGGCGCTCTACAGCTCGGACAAGTTCAACGAAGCCGCCAACAAACGCACCGAGGCGCGCAAAAGTGTGACGGACTGGTCCATGTGGAAAACCAAGGTCGCGCAGGAGGCCGCCGCCAGCCCTCTCTCCAAGGATCGCAGCGCCGGCCATGTCGTCCTCATCATCGGCTACAACAAGGACACCAGTGAGATCGCCTTCAGCGACAGTTGGGGCGAACGTTTCAAGGAACGCTGGATCACCCTCCCCGAGGCCGAGCAGGTCTCGCAGCAGCGTTTTTATGTGATCGGCTTCTGAGCAATCGCCTGAAGCAACAGCAGCAGCGTCAGAAAACCGCACGCGATGCCGAGAACCAGCCGGTTCAGCCACGCGACGTCATCTTGACGGAGTTCCCGCCGGATTTCCGCCTCGACGGCCAGTTGTTCATGGAAAAGTGGACTCGCCAGCTTCACCACCGCGAGATCCGTGTCCGTGAAACGCGCTGGATCGAACCCCGTCTGGCGCAGGATGCGCGGCAGGTCCTCGATGCCATACGCGATCTCGATCACGGCCTCCGAGCCAAAACAAGGCTCCCCTTCGTACTCATGCAGTAGCACGAGGACTCGCTGGTCCTTTTTCAAATGCCGTAGCCTGCCCCACTGCGGCTCCACCGCCGTGTAAGGCGAGTGGTCGTATCCAGCAGACAGCCTCAACGTCGAAACACCTTCAAGCGGCCGCAAATGCCCGAAGGCACGCTCCACACGAAGAACACATGATTCCGACAGCCATGTTTGCTGCGGTGATGTCCGCACTTCAGACGCAACGTCGATCACTTTTCCCGCGACAAACGCCTTGGAAGTCGAAACGAAGCCGGGATACCACGGCGTCATCGGAATCTCGATCTCCTTGCCACCTTTGCCGGTTTTAATCTCCGGCAAGGGCTCTCCGCGCGCATGCATGCATGCCGCTGTGGCGAAAAGCAGGATCAAACGGCGCATGGCCTTATCCTCGCATCGCCCGCTGGCGCAGGAAGTGGTCGGCGAGCACGAGATGCACCATCGCCTCCACCATCGGCACGGCGCGTGGCAGCACGCACGGATCGTGACGGCCGCGTGCGGAGAGGGTCGTGTCCTCGCCGGTGTTGGTGATGGTCTTCTGCTCGCGCAAAACGGTCGCTGTCGGCTTGAAGGCCACGCGGAAGACGATCTCCTCACCGTTGCTGATGCCGCCTTGCACGCCACCGCTGCGGTTGGTTCGCGTGCGGATGTTTTTGCCGTCCATGAAGAACTCGTCGTTATGCTCCAGCCCGGTCATCGTCGTGCCGGAAAAACCGCTGCCGATCTCAAAACCCTTCGTGGCAGGCAGGCTGAGCATCGCCTTGGCCAGATCGGCCTCCAGACGATCGAAAACCGGCTCGCCAAGCCCCGGCGGCACGCCGCGCACGACACACTCGATCACGCCGCCGACGCTGTTGCCTTCGCTGCGGATTTTTTCGATGAGGGCGATCATTTTCTCCGCCGCCACGGGATCGCAGGTGCGCACAATGTTGGACTCAATGACATCGGAGTTCAAAGCGGCGCCCGCCGGCACCTCGGCGCTGATGTTCTGCACCGTTTTCACGTAGGCGAGGCATTCATATCCGCTGAGCGAGTGCTGCAGCACCTTCCGCGCGATAGCGCCGGCGGCCACGCGGCCGATCGTCTCTCTCGCGCTTGATCTGCCGCCGCCGGAGACGGCCCGGATGCCGTATTTGGCATCGTAAGTGTAGTCCGCGTGGCTGGGGCGATACGCCTGCTGCATTTCCGTGTAGGCGGAAGGGCGCTGGTCCGTGTTCCGCACGAAAATGCCGATGGGCGTGCCAAGGGTCTGGCCGTCGATCACGCCGGAAAGAATTTCAGCGGTGTCGTCCTCCTTGCGCGGCGTCACGATCTTGCTCTGGCCGGGGCGGCGGCGGTTCAGCTCATGCTGAATGTCCTCGACTGTGAGCGGAATGCGCGGCGGGCAGCCGTCGATGACGACGCCGACGCCGGGGCCGTGCGATTCGCCCCAGGTGCTGATGCGGAAGAGTGTGCCAAGACTGCTGGACATGTGTTTTTCATCATGGACGGGGATGAAGATGCTGCAAATGGTTCGCCCCATGAAACTCCCGCGCTGGCTTCTCACCGTCTTCGGCTGCGCCACCGTCACCTCGCATCTGCATGGCGCGGAGGCGGTCGATCACGAGGGAGGGCGCTATCACCTCTACCGTGTGGACAAGGCGGACTGGTCGCGGCTGGAACTGGTGTGGCAGGGTGCGGATGGCAAGCCGCTGATGGATTTCAACGGCCTGCGCTCCCATCTCGCCGCGCAGAACAAGAAAATCGTCTTCGCGACGAACGCGGGCATCTACGAGCGCGGCCCGAAGCCCTGCGGGCTGACGATCTGCGCCGGACGCGAGCTGGTGCCGCTCAATCTGCGCGATGGCGAGGGCAATTTCTTCCTCAAGCCGAACGGCGTCTTCTATCTCGACGACCAAACCGGCCCCGGCGTGATGGAAGCCGCCGAATTCGCGAAAAGCGGCCTCAAACCGCGCATCGCCACGCAATCCGGCCCGCTCATGCTGCGGCGCGGTGTCATTCATCCGGCTTTCAACGCGAACTCGCCGAACAAACGCCTGCGCAACGCCGTCGGCGTGCGAAAGACGGACGGACAGATCATCTTTGCGATGAGCGACCGTGACGACGCGGTCAAAGGCCGCGTCACATTTCACCAGCTCACCCGCTTCTTTCTCCATCTCGGCTGCGAGGACGTGCTCTATCTCGACGGCGACATCTCCACGATGCTCATTGATCCGAAGCCGGATGCCAAATTCGTGTCGAACACCTTCGCAGCGATGTTTTTCGTCGCGGAGTGAAGCAAAAAACCAAGGCTATCCGATTTTCGCAGGCTTTTTCGGCACCACCTGGGTGCAGCCATCAATCCAATGGAAAAGTTGGCCAGTTCACTTCGGCGGCGCGCCGCCGGGCAGCATTGGCATTTTCATTTCGTTGTAGCCTGCCGGCGCGGTGAACTCCTTTGCGTCCACTTCCTGCTCCTTCGCGGAGACGAGCAGGGTGCTCACATTTTTGCCCATCATTGTCATCTCCGACTTCACCACCATACCGTTGAAGTCCGCGGCTTGCGGTGCGAGGCCGGCCATCGCGTTGCCCATGGTTTTGCCCAGCTTGTCATTGATCGCGTTGATCTCAGCGAACTTCGGGAAATCCTTCGCCACCCAGAAGCGGCCTTTGCCCATCTGGCCCTCCCAAGTGTAGATTTCGGCCTCCCACTCGCCCACCTTCTCTTTTTGCCCGGTGGCGACTGGTTTTGCGGCAGGCTGATTGCCGAGCGGAGCTGCGGCCTTCGCCGCCATCTCCAGCGCCGTCCTCATCGTCGCGAGATCCATCTTCATCAGCATTTTTTGCGTGTGCATGAGCACCACCATGCCCTCCGCGCCCGCGATCACACTCATCTCCGCGCCCACGTCCACCCGTGCCTGCTCGCCCTTGATCTTGGTGACTGTTTCTTTGTCCTGCCCCTCGGTGGTGGTCTTCTGCACGATGACCCAGTCGGCGCTGGCGCACGTTGCGGTCAACAGAAGAACAAGGAGCGAGCGGGCGAACAATTTCATGCCTTAAGGCTAGCCCGAAACCACCTTCGCGGTCAATCTCGAACGTCTCCGGCCTTGAACCGCGTTCAATCGCTCCTCATCCTTCGTCCCGCCGCATGAGCCGCCTTTTTGTCTTCATCCGCCATCATCTCGCCGGGTCCGGCATGCTCGTCGCGTTGTTGCTGCTGTGCGTCTTCTTCAGCATCGTCACGTGGACCGATCAGCACCCGCAGGACACCGCCGCCGCGCAGGAACTGGCCGCGCGGATTGCACCAAACGCCAAAGTTCTCATCGTCGTGCGGCCGCAAACGGAAGATAATGCCTTCGCCCAAGCGTTGAACGCCGAGCTAGGCTCACGCGCCGAAATCGTGACAGGCGAGCCCAAGGACGCCCGCGCGGCGCTGCAACGTGCCGTGGCCGCCGGCGGGCTCGATGTCATTGCCTGCAACCACGCCACCGCCTCCTGGCTCGTTTTCAGCGATCTCGCCACCGACTTCCCAGCGCTCAAAGACACACGCGTGCTCAAACCACGGTCGCAGTCGTGGCCGGTATTCCTGAAGGCCGACAATCTGCTCAACATCGCCAATCAAATCGCCGTCATCGCCATTCTCGCCATCGGCATGACGCTGGTCATCATCACCGGCGGCATCGACTTGAGCGTTGGTAGCCTGATCGCGCTTTCTGCTGTCGTCACGGCAATGATCGTGCGGGATTTCTGCGGCGGAACGAGCGCGGGCGCTGCGGGAATGTTCGCCGCAGGCCTCTGCGGCATCGCCTTGTGCGGCGTGTGCGGTTTGATCTCCGGCGCGTTCATCACACGTTTGCGCATGCCGCCTTTCATCGTCACGCTTGCGATGATGCTGGTGTGCAGCGGGCTTGCATATCGTTTTGCGGAGAATCAATCCGTCTATCAGGTGCCGGATTCCTTCGTCTGGCTCGGACGCGGGGCGGATTTGTTCGGACTGCCGAACGCCGTCGTGCTCATGCTGCTGCTTTACGCCGCCGCGCATGTCGTGATGACGCAAACCACGTTCGGTCGCCATCTTTACGCCGTCGGCGGCAACACCGAGGCCGCGTTCGTCTCCGGCGTGCCGGTGAAACGCGTCATTCTCATCGCTTATTTGCTTTGTGGGTTGCTCGCGGGACTCGGCGGCGTCGTGACGGCCTCGCTTTTGAAAAGCGGATCACCCACCTACGGCCAGATGTATGAGCTCTATGTGATTGCCGCCGTCGTGGTCGGCGGCACGAGCCTCAGCGGCGGCAAAGGCACCATGCCGGGCACCCTGGTCGGCGCGTTCATCATCGCAGTGATCCAGAACGGCATGAACCTCACCAACGTCGAAAGCAACACTCAGAAGATGGTCCTCGGGCTCGTGATCCTCGGCGCGGTGCTGGTGGACCGGCTGCGAGCCAAATGAAGCTCTGTCAGGAGCAATTCAGGCATGGAAATGGCTCGTTCGAACGTAGTATTCATTAGCCCCCTAATGCGCCGTTTCGCCGTCTTTTTCGTCCCTTCTGTCCTTTTCGTCCTTCCAGCCCGCTCCGCCGACTGGAAGGCCGTTGAGCCCATGCTCGCCGCGAAGTGCTACGAATGCCACAACGCCGACAAAATGAAGGGCGATGTCGATTTGAAGCAGTTCGCCGCGGATCCGAAGCTCGCCGAAGAATTCGAGATCTGGACCAAGGTCAAAGACACCATCGACAACGGCGACATGCCGCCGCGGAAGGCCAAGCAGCTTACGTCCGATGAAAAAGCCGCCATCACCGGCTGGGTGCAAAACGGCCTCGACGTGCTCGCCGAGGCGAAATCCGGCGACCCAGGCCCGGTGACGATGCGTCGGCTCACGAATGCGGAGTATGACAACACCCTCCGTGACCTCACCGGCCGCGACTACGCGCTGGCGAAGGAGTTCCAAACCGACGGCGGTGGTGGCGAAGGCTTCACCAACACGGGCGACGTGCTTTTCATGAGCCCGGCGGCCATCGACAAGTATTTCGCTGCCGCGCGGAAGCTCGCGGATCATGCCACGATCATGCCGGGCACCGGCGTCGTGTTTCATCCGAACCGCATCGGCCTTCGCGGGCCGGAGCAGGTGAAGGCGCAGGCGCAGCAGGGCCTCTATGTGTGGTATCAGCAGAAAGCCGCGCCGCACCTGCCGAAGGATGACGAAAACATGCGCGAGGCCGATTACATGCTCGCCTGCTGGAAACACAAGCATGCCAAGACGCCGCTCGATCAGCTCGCGAAGGACATGAAGCTCAGCGTTCACTTCCTGAGCAACTGGTGGAACCTCGTGAACTCCACGGAGCCAAAAAGCCGCTACCTCGACCTCGTGCGCGTGCCGTGGCGCGAGTTGCCTGCCGATGAAAAAGCTGCGCACGAGCGCATCAAGTCCATCGAGGCCGACATGCTGAGCTGGAACAATCCGAAAAAGCCCGGCAGCGGCGTGCAGCGTCAGCAGCAGGACAGCGACGGCATTCGTCCCTATGTGATGCAGGGGCCGGTGAACGGCAAAACGCACGTGAACCTCTGCTTTGGCGATACTGGCGATGGCAACAAAGGCGACATCGCCCTCGTGACGCAAATCGACTACCACATCGGCAAGCAGAAGCTCAATTACCTGACGTGGCTCGACAAAACGATCGCTGAAAAGCGCAAACAAACGCCGCCGCCGCCAAACCTCGCCGAATTGGAAAACGTGCGGGCGCTTTACGGGAAGCATCCGCAGCCCGGTCGCAGCATTGAGCCGAACGTGCTCGCCTTTGCCGCGCCGCAGGTCTTCAAGCTGCCGTTGCCCGAAGGGGCGAACTGGCTCCTGGTTCATGCACGTCTCGACATGCAAAATGCCGAGGTCGATGAGGCCTCCATCCAGTGGACGATGACCACCGAGACGCCACGCGACGTGACAAAGATCATCCCTGGCGTGCTCACCATCTGGAAACGCAGCACGAAGAAGTCCGGCGAGACCATGAACGACTTCAACAAGATGAAGACCGCGTTCCCGGACATGTTCGAGCGCCGACTGGAGGAGGTCGCAAACAACCTCTACCGCGGCGGCCGGCCCAACTACACGGTCTATTACTTCAGCGATGATCAACTCGGCCAGCTCCTCGGCCAGAATGACAAGAACTACCTCGCTGCGATGAAGAAGGACTGGGGCTACAACGCGAATCCGAACCTCAACAAGCAACAGCAGCAGGAATACGACGGCGCTTTGCTCTGGCACCTGCATGAGTTCACGAAGCGTGCCTGGCGTCGGCCGATCACTGACGAGGAGATCAAAAAGCTCGACGCGCTCTACTTCGCCAGCCGCGCCAAAGAACTCGACCGCGAATCCGCTGCTCGTGAAGTGCTCGTGCGCGTGCTCGTTTCGCCGAATTTCCTCTTCAAAGCCGAAACGCTGCCGCCCATCGCCGACGCAAAGACCAGCGAGGTGCCGCTGAACGCCCACGAGCTCGCCTCGCGCCTCAGCTACTTTCTCTGGGCTTCGCTGCCCGACTGGCAGCTCCGCAAAGCCGCTGATGATGGCAGTTTGCTGAAGCCCGAAGTGCTCGCCGCGCAGACCCAACGCATGCTGCGTGATCCAAAGGCCGCCGCGCTCGCCAAGGAATACGCGGGGCAGTGGCTGAAGTTCAACGGCTTCGACGAGAAGAGCACCGTCGATGAGAAGAAGTTTCCGCAGTTCACGCCTGAGCTGCGAAACGACATGCAGCGCGAGGCCGTGGAGTTCTTCACCCACCTCGTGCGCGATGACCGCAGCGTTTCCGACATCATCGGCGGCGACTACACCTTCCTCAACGAACGCCTCGCGAAGCACTACGGCATCCCCGGCGTCACCGGCGGCGACTTCCGCGAGGTGAAAGGCATCGCGCAGCATCATCGCGGCGGCTTGCTCGGCATGGCAGCCATTTTGACCAAGACCTCGCGCCCGCACCGCACCAGCCCCGTCGTGCGCGGCGATTATTTGTATCAAGTCGTCCTCGGCATCGCCTCACCACCGCCGCCGCCGAACGTGCCGGAGCTCAAAGAAACCAGCAAGCCCTCCAGCCTGCGCGAGGCCCTCATGCAGCACCGCACCGACTCCGCCTGCGCTGTTTGTCATGAACGCATCGACCCGCTCGGCTTCGCGCTGGAGAGTTTTGATCCCATCGGCCGCTTCCGCGCCACGGATGAGACCGGCGGCAAGATCGACGACACCGGTGAAATGACCGACGGCAGCAAATTCACCGGTTTCACCGGCCTGCGCGACTACCTCAAAAAGAACGAGCCTCAATTCCTCACCCAGCTCACCCGCAAACTCCTCGGCTACGCTTTGGGACGCCAAACCCTGCCCAGCGACAAAAAACTCCTCCAGCAGATGCAGGCCTCGCTCAAAGCGAACAACGGCAAATTCTCCGCCGCCGTGCTCGAGATCGTGAAGAGCCGCCAATTCCTGAATCGACGCGCTGAAGCAACCGTCGCCACCAATCCGTAATTCTTTAACTCCTTCTCCCCCCAAACATGATGAAATCTTCCCGTCGTCACTTTCTCCGTGGCACCGGCGTGGCCCTCGGCCTGCCGTGGCTGGAGTCGTTCTGCGCTTTCGGAGCCGAATCGGTCAAAAACAACACCGCGCCGCGCCGGCTCGCCGTGTGCTTCACCGGCAATGGCGTGAACCCGCATCACTGGGGTGCCAAAATGGGCGCTGGCGGCATGGAATTGATGAAGTCGCTCAGCCCGCTCGAAGGGCTCAAGAAGCACGTGAACGTCTTCCAAGGCCTCTGGAATCCCACCACCGTGGAAGGCGAAGGCGGCCACTACCCGAAGATGAACGTGCTTTGCGGCCTGAAGGTGAAAAAGACCACCACCGATGTCGAGGTCGGCACCACGATGGACCAGCTCATCGCCGCGCACACCGGCAAATTCACGCCTGTGCCCAGCGTCGTGCTCGGCACCGAGCGGCCCAGCTACAGCACCGACAGCGGCTTCACCTCGATTTACTCCGCTTACATTTCATGGAGCACGCCCACCACACCCGCACCGAAGGAAATCTTCCCCCAGCAGGCCTTCGACCAACTCTTTGACGACGGCAGCCGCCGCAAGCGCGACAAAAGCATCCTCGACCTCGTGCTCGAAGACGCCAGCAGCCTCAAACCGAAGCTCAGCAGCCGCGACAAGCAAAAGCTCGACGAGTATCTGACCTCCGTGCGCGAGATCGAGCAGCGCGTCGAGCTCGCCGAGAAGATCAGCCAGGCCGAGACGAATGGCCAGGGCTGGCAGCCCACCGTGAAGACCGTCACGCTCGGCCGCCCCGCCGCCGGCATCCCCGCCAGCAGCGAGGACCACCTGCGCCTCATGTTCGACATCATGCTCCTCGCTTTCCAGATGGACCGCACGCGCGTCGCCACCTTCATGATGAACAACGACCTCTCGAACATGCGCTTCCCCAGCCTCGACGGCATCAGCGGCGGCATTCACGAGCTCTCGCATCACGCTGGCGACGAGCATCGCCTCAGCATGTACCAGCGCGTGAACGAGCATCAGGTCAAACTCTGGGCCGAGTTCCTCGCCAAGATGCAAGCCACGAACGAAGGCGAGCGCACCCTGCTCGAAAACAGCATGATCCTGCTCACCAGCAGCCTCATGGATGGTAACGCGCACGATTCGAGACAGCTTCCTGTCGTCCTCGCTGGCGGCGGTGGTGGCACCATCCAAGGCGGCCGCTTCCACGACCTCAGCAAGGACGAAAACCGCAAACTCTGCCGCCTCCACATCGCCCTCATGGACCGCATGGGCGTGAAAACCGCCCACTTCGGCGATGCGGAGAACGCGCTGGCGATTTGAGCTTTGATTAGATGCTTCTGGATTCACAGGAGCTCGCTTTTGTTGGGTTGGCATCACACCCGCTCTAGCAAGACGGTGATCCGCAAACATTATGATCCTGAGACATAATGTTTGCGATGATGCAGGCGGGCGGCTACACTTCGCCGCATGAACCTGGACTTCGTCAATCGCATCAAAGAGCAGGCTGAACTGGCCTCCGCAGCTCGCAAAGGAGGGTTGCTGGTCATTTTTGGGCGCAGGCGCGTGGGGAAAAGCCGCCTGCTGCGCCATTGGATCGCGCAGAATGGCGGCATGTACAGCCAGGCCATCGAAGGTCCGCAGGACATGCAGATCAGGCAGGTTTTTGAGGACATTAAAGGTCGTATCGGCACGCAGATCACGCCGAAAACCTGGCCGGAGCTGCTGGAGGTGCTTTCACTCCAAAAGAAGCCCTGGACGCTGTGCATCGACGAGTTTCCCTACCTCACGGCGGTGGATGCCTCGCTGCCAAGCCAGCTCCAGCGCTGGATCGACCAGCCCATCCCGAAGGGCTGCCTCCTCATCCTAGCCGGATCGAGCACGCGGATGATGAACGATCTCTTCCTGAACCGCGCCGCGCCGCTCTATGGCCGGGCGCACAAGCTCCTGCATGTGAAGCCGATGGACTACGCCGCCTTTTGCCAGGCTTGTAGCCTCAAACCAGCGGACATGGCCTCCTTCGAGCAGTTTTCGCTCGTCGGTGGCATCCCGAAGTATTGGGAGTTCGTCGAAAAAGGCGCGGATGCCATCGCCTTGGCCGAGGCATTGTACTTCGACTTCGCCCCTTACATGGAGCAGGAGCCGCAGCGCATCTTGCGTGACGAGGGCGTCATCGGCGCGAACGCCGTCTCCGTCCTCGAAGCCGTTGGCCGTGGTGCCGAGCGTCCGTCAGAGATAGCCACACGCCTCGGCACCGCGCAGACGAATCTCTCCCGCCTGCTCCAGCAGCTCCTCGACGCCTCCGTGCTCGAGCGCGAGCTGCCGTATGGCGAAAGCGTGCGCACCACGAAGAAGATTCTCTACCGCATCGCCGATCCCACGATGCGCTTCTGGTTTCGTGTCTATTCACCCCACCAGAGCCGCTGGATGACCTACTCGGTGGAGGAAAAGCAGAAACTCATCCACGACCACGCCTCCACCGTCTTTGAAGACGCCTGCCGCGCCCGTTTTCCCGCCGCCACCCGTTATTGGGAAAAAGACATCGAACTCGACCTCGTCGCCCCTGATCCCGAGGACGCGAAACGCCTGCTCGTCGCCGAAGTGAAATGGTGCAAACTCAGCGCCGCCGAGCGCCGCCATGTGCTGGCCCAGCTCGAAGGCAAATGGCATCGTTGCTCCCTCAGTCAAAAGCACCCCAAGGTTCGGTTTGAGGTCTTTGATGCGGCAGAGATCAAAGGGATGTGATCCAAATCCAGGCCGTCTTGTGGCGCACCAAGCATTCGCGATGAAGGATCACTCTTTCGTGATCGTCTCGTCGAGATTCAGCAGGACGCGAGCGACGAGTGTCTGCGGCGCGACTTCGCCCTTTTTCTGCTCGTGGCGGTGAAGCATGGCGAGCAGGACGTTGCTTTCCTTCGGCGTCGGGGCGCGGCCGGTGCAGAGTTTGAAGCCGTGGGCGATGCGGGAGGCATCGTCGGTGCCGCCTTCCTTCCACATGCGTTCACCGAGGGCTTTGGCGGCCTCCAGGCTCATCGTTTCGTTGAGCGTCATGAGCGCCTGCAGGGGCGTGTTGCTCTTGGAGCGGCGGATGCAGGAAGATTCGCCGTTCGGCACGTCGAAGGTGCTCAAAAATGGATACGGTGTGCTGCGGCGGCGGAAGACGTAGATGCTGCGGCGGTACTTCTCGGCGCCTTCTTCGACATGCCACGGGAAGGGCGCGTAGCTGGCGGGTTTTTCGAAGAGATGCGCTGGTGCGGGCGGCATGACGGGGCGCCCGCCGACTTCGGGATTGAGCAATCCGCTGGCGGCGAGCTGGATGTCGCGCACGACTTCGCCTTCGACGCGGAAGCGTGGTCCGCGGGCGAGCAGGCGATTGTAGGGATCGCGTTCGAGGAGTTGCGGTGTGACGTTGCTGGACTGCTGGTAGGTCTCGCTGGTGACGATGAGTTTGAGCAGGTGCTTGGTGCTCCAGTTGTGCTCCATGAAATCGACGGCGAGCCAATCGAGCAGCTCGGGATGGCTCGGGGGCGAGCCCTGCGTGCCGAAGTCCTCGGCGGTTTCGACCAAACCGGTGCCGAAGACGGCCTGCCACACGCGGTTCACGTAAGCGCGTGCGGTGGTGGGCGAGTTTTTGTTGGCAAGCCACTTGGCGAAGGTGAGCCGCGATGCATCGGCGTTCTTCGGCAGCGGATTGAGCACTGCGGGCACGCCGGCGCTGACTTTGTCGCCGGGCTTGGTGAAGTCCCCGCGTTTCAGCACGGTGGTCATGCGGGGCTGCTCGCGGGCGTCGAGCACAAGCGTCGTCGCGCCTTCGGGATGCTGCTTCCACAACGACTCGATTTCGTCGTTCACGGTCTTCCACTCGGGAACGGTGGCGCGGAAGACGGCGAAGGCGTTGTTCTTGCCGTAAAGAGGGTCGGCCTCGGCATTCGCGGCATCGGTGCTGCTGATGCGGTAGCGGCCGAGGTTCATCGTTTGCAGGTCGTCGCTGTTCCAGCCGCCGTGCTTCATGCTGAGGCCGATGGTGAGTTCAGAGTCGGGCTTCACCTCGACGGGGTTTTCGAGCACGAAGACGGCATTGCGTGGCACGTTGCGACGTCCAGGGCCGGCGTCGATGCCCCAGGCGGTCTTGTCGTCGCCATCGATGGCGTAGCTGATCGGACCGGTGACGCGTTTGTCCTTCTCGATCTCCTTGTCGCGGGCAAAGGGAGCCAGCGGCGTGTTCTTAGGCTCGCCGAAGTCGGAGGTGGCTTTGACAAACTTCAGCTTGGTCACCTTGCCGTCGATTTTCATTGTGACGTTGAACTCAGTGAGCGCGGCGGTGCCTTTCTGCGAACGTCCGGGGCCGTAGGCGGGCAGGTTGGGATCGTTCATGAGCTCCAATCGGAAGGCGTTGATTGTTTGCGGTCCATCGAGCTTCGCGATGAACTTCACCTCGCTTTTCGTGGGCGCGTAGCCTTGCGCGAGAATGCTGCCATCGGGCTGGCGCAGGGCTTTTTCGCCGCCGGAGGGATCGTCTTCAAAGTGCATGGCGCGCCACTGCGGCTGCGCGGATTTGATCTTCGCTACCCATGCGTTCATGCGCTGCTGCCATTCGGGGTGCTCGTGCTTGAGCTTGTTTTCGAGCTCTGTGATGCGCGAGAGCAACTGCGAGCGCCGCATCTGCTCGCCGGAGGTGTAAACGACGCGCCAGGGCTCGTTGTCGTTGTTCAGGTAGGCGAACATCCGGTAGTACTCCTCCTGCGATATGGGGTCGTACTTGTGGTTGTGGCATTGCGCGCAGCCGATGGAGAGGCCGAGGATGCTTTTGCCGATGACGTCCATGTGGTCGAACATCGCCTCCATGCGGAACTGCTCGGGATCGACGCCGCCTTCCTCGTTGATCATCGAATTGCGCAGGAATCCGGTGGCGACGATCTGATCCTGCGTGGCCTTCGGAAGCTGGTCGCCGGCGATCTGTTCGATGACGAACTGGTTGTAGGGCATGTCGCGGTTGTAGGCGTTGATGACCCAGTCGCGATAGAACCAGATGAAGCGCATCGGATCCTTTTCGTAGCCGTTGCTGTCGGCGTAGTGCGCCGCGTCGAGCCAGTGACGGGCCCAGCGTTCACCGAAATGCGGGGATTGCAGGAGTTTCGCTGGCAGGTCCGAAAGGTCGGACGTGTCCGAGGGGGCAGGGGGCAGGCCGACGATATCGAGGTAAAGCCGACGACGCAGCGTTTCGGGCGCGGCTTTCAGCGAAGGACGCAGGCCTTCCTTTTCAAGACGCTCACGAATGAACGCATCGATGGGATGCTTCGCGTTGGCGGGCACCTTCGGCTTCACCGGCGGCTTGAAGGCCCAGTGGTCGGTCTTCTGCTCGAGCTTCACGCTGGCGCTGTCCGGCCACACGGCTCCGGCGTCGATCCATGCTTTGAGCTTCGCGATTTGATCCGTCGTGAGCGGATCACCTTTGCGCGGCATGCGCATCTTCGGGTTCGTGCCCAGGACGGCGTGCATGAGGCGGCTTTCATCCGCCTTGCCCGGGACGATGGCGATACCGAAATCTCCGCCTTTGAGAGCGGTGGGCTTGTGGTCGAGCCGGAAGGCGGCCTCCTGCTTGTGCGGGCCGTGACACTGGTAGCAGTGCTGGCTGAAGATGGGCTGTATGTCTTTGACGAAATCCACCCCGGTCGCGATTTGCGTGGCGAAGAGCAGTGAGAATAGGACGGCGGTGTTTTTCACGACGGGATTCAAACGCAGACTAGTGATGCGAAATCATCTCCAGACGCATGGAGAATGCTGCGGCCGCGGTCATCCTCCGACCTCGATCTTCAGGCGCGGGTCCGGCTTCGGCAGCCCTTTTTTCTCCCACACCACCTTCTGCTGCGCGTCGAGGACCTTCACAGTGAGGTTTTTGGTGCGTTCGCCGAAGTCCTTGTCAGTGCGGTTCCAGATGATGATGGATTGCAGCGGAGCCTCGCGGCCGAGGTCAACCTGCCACCAGGGGCTGCGGCGCGCCTTGCCGTCCGTGTGGGACACTTTGCCGCCCTTGCTGTTGTCGCCATCGGTGTTGCCGTCGATGGCAAACTCCGGCTTGCCGCCCCAGTCAACGCTGCTCTGCGTGGCGTTTCCCTGGAGGGCGATATTGGCGTCGCCGCTGAAGACCTGAACCTCGGCGAGATTCAGCACAGCCTTGCCCGGGATTTCGATGCGGACATAGCGGCCTTTGAGGCCTGGTCCGGCAGTGGCCTCCGGCGCGCTTTTTTTTGCTCCGGTCCCTTCCGTTGAGACGCTGTTGCCCTCATCTGTGCTTATGCTCCATCCAGAAACGCCCTCCCGCACAAACGGCCAGGCAAAGAAACCCACGAGGACAATCGCGATGAGGTTTAGGACCACGGCGATGGCGGTGCGGCTGCCGGAAGACGATTTGGCAGGCGGCTTCGAGGGCTGAGCGCCGCTGCTTTTCGCCGCGTCCGGCGCGGACTTGGGCGTGATGGGTTTCGGCCTGGGCGCGTTTGGATGCGCGGCGGCCCCGAGCGGCGTGGTTTGCGTGCCGGGAGGCATCTGGGGAGCCTGCTGCGGCATGTAAATGAAACCGGTCTGCATCGTCGGCATCAGTGCTTCCAATGCCTGTGCGACGGAATGCGGGCGGAGGGCCGGATCAGGACGCAACAACCAGGCGATCCAGTCGATCAAGGGCTGGTCGAGATCGGGACGCATGTGACGGAGCGTGGCACCAGCGTCGAATGCCTGCCATTGCTGCACAAGGTCGGCGGGATCGTCACCCTGCGCCGGCGCGGAGTTGGTGGCCAGGCAGAACAAGCTCCCGGCTGCGGTGAAAAGATCGCTTTGGCTCGTGGGCTGGCCGCAGGCGTGCAATTCGGGCGCGCGAAACCACAGCGTCTCCGGCGACTGCACCGCACGCGCCTGGGTAAGCCCCCAATCCTGCACCTGCACAAACAATCCTCCGCCCGGATGATCGGCGACGATCAAATTGCTCGGCTTCGGATCGCCGTGCGGCTGGCGCAATTGCTCGCCGACAATCAACGCGTGCATGAGCTGCACCGCGAGCGCGCGAAGATCGGTGGGGGTGGTCTGACGCTCCGCGGCAAAGACGCGGACGTTCATCCCGGGCATGAAATCGTAGATCAGCGCGAACTCGTCCTCGGTGGGCACCAAGGTGATGAGACCTGCGATCTGCGGATGACGGATCTGCATGAGCGAAGGCGCGAGAAGCTGTAGTTGCTCACGATCCAGCGCATGCGGCGTCTCATGCTCGTTCAGCAGCGACTTGAGCAGCACCTTGCGCCCTGTGGCCACCTCCACGCCGCGATAGACCTTGGCCGCAGGCCCTGCGGCGAGAAGTTTTTCGGGATGAAATTGCTCAGCGGACATTTTTTGCCGGTGATTTGCCGGAGCATGGCAAAAAAACAGCGAGTGATGCAAGGGAAGATTGGCGGACTTGCGCATTCACACATCCGCCCCACAGTCGCGGCATGTTGAAACTCGGACTCATCGGCTGCGGGAAAATGGGCGGCGCGCTCTTGCGCGGCGTGGAGCAGGCGCTTGGCAAAAGCAGCCTCAATGTCGCGCTCAGCGACGTGGTGCCGGAGGCGGTGAGCAGCCTGCGCAAGTGCCTGACTTGCAAAACCATCACGGGCTCGCCCGCGGAGGTGGCCGCCGCATCGGATGTGGTCATCCTCGCTGTGAAGCCGGCGGACATGAAAGCGCTGTGCGAAACGCTCGCCGCAGTCAAAGGCACGCGACTTTACCTCAGCATCGCGGCAGGCATCAATCTCGCGCATCTGGAACTGTGGCTTGGCACGCGTCAGCGCGTGATCCGCAGCATGCCGAACACGCCCGCGCTCGTCGGCATCGGCGCGGCGGCCTTCGCACGCGGCAGCAAGGCCACGGCAAAGGACGCGGCGCTCGCCACGAAGATTCTTGGAGCCGTCGGCACGGCGGATGAGGTCTCTGAAAAACTGCTCGATGCCGTCACCGGCCTCTCCGGCAGCGGACCAGCCTATATTTACACGGTGATCGAGGCGCTGGCCGATGGCGGCGTGCTGATGGGCCTGCCGCGGGCCACGGCGCTGCGTCTCGCCGCGCAAACTGTCGCCGGAGCTGCTGAAATGGTGCTCACCACCGGCAAACATCCCGCGTCGTTGCGTGATGAGGTCACCAGTCCAGGCGGCACGACCATCGCAGGTCTCGAAAAGCTGGAGCAGAATGGCTTGCGCAACGCGCTCATCCAAGCCGTGCGCTCAGCGGCGGAGAAAAGCAAGGCGCTGGGCGCTTGAGTGGCGGCCTAGAAGTTATGCGCTCAACTTGAAGCCGAACTTGTAGGTGTAGCCAATGTAAGCCAGCGCAACGCCAACAAGGATCGCGATCAGCACCACCACCGGAGCAGCCAGCACGCGGCGCTTTGACAGCACGGGCAGGAAGCCGAGCACAAGCCAGAGGGCGAACTTGATCCACACCCACATGGGCCAGGGCCAGGTGATGCCCATTTTGGCCAGCATGCCGAAGCCGGACACCAGGCTGATCACTAGACCGATGCCGTGCCACTTCATAGACTTCTTAGCACCTTCGCTGGAAAGCAGGCCACCGAAGCCGACGAAAACGAGGATCAGGCCGATAAGATGGAGGAAGTGGTAGGTTTGAAGCGTGAGCATGGTGATTCAGTGGCGCAAGGGAACGAGCCGGACAAGCGCTAGGATGCGAAGTTTTGAAGCCGGGAGCGAATCAGCCTGCCGCTTCCACCTTCTCACCCGCGAGCTTCGCAGCGCGTTCGGCGAGTTCGATGTGGAATTGCTCGGGCGTGGGCTCGGCGCCTTTGGTGCGGGTGCGGGCGAACCAATCGGCGAAGATTTCGCCGGGCTGGCGCTCGGCTTTGAAGGCTTCGAGGAAGGTGCGAACCTTGGCGGGGATCTCATCGCCGAGGACGGACTTGAATTCGAGGCCGGCGAGGGCGTTGCCACGGATGCTGCCGCCGACGAACATGGCGTATTTGTTCGGCGCACGACCCACGAAGCCGAAATCGGCGTTGTAGGGGCGGCCGCAGCCGTTCGGGCAGCCGGTCATGCGGAAGAGGATGGGTTCGTCTTCGAGGCCGAGTTCCTTGAGGATCGGATCGATCTTGTCGAGGATGCCGGGAAGGGCGCGTTCGGACTCGCTGAGGCTCAAACCGCAGGTCGGCAGGGCGACGCAGGCGTGGGCGACCTTGCGGGCGCGGGTGAAGCCGGCCTCATTGGCATGCACGACGCCGTGTTTGGCGAGGATGGCGTCCACGGCGGCTTTTTGCTCGCGGGCGACATCCGCGATGATGAGGTTCGTGTTGGCCGTGACGATAAAGGGCAGCTTCAGCGTGGTGGCGATCTCGGCAAAGCAAGAGCGATACTTCGGACCGTTGTCGCGATCGACGATGCGGCCCATGTTCACGTAAACGCAGCAGTAGAGCTTGCCGTCGCCTTGCTCATGCCAGCCCATGTTGTCTTCGACGCTGTCAAAGCTGAGTGGCTTCGGCGGCTCAGTGGTGATGCCGGGAAGGCGGCGCACGACTTCGGCGCGGAAACCATCAAGGCCCATCGTTTGCACGGTGTATTTGAGGCGGGCGTTTTTGCGCTCGGTGCGGTTGCCGTGGTCACGCTGGGTGGTGACGATGGCTTCGATGGCATCGACGACATTGGCACGCTTCGCGTAAAGCAGCGGCTGACCGAGGAAGGGTCGTGTGGTGAGCTGGCCGTGGCTCATGCCAAAGCCGCCGCCGACGGTGATGGTGTAGCCTTCGACCTCGCCATTCACGACGTGCGGCACGAGGCCCACATCCTGAGAGTAGATGTCCGAATCATTGATCGGAGCGATGGCCACGCCGATCTTGAATTTGCGAGGGAGATAGACTTTGCCGTAGATGGGATCGTCGCCTTCGGGAGCCTTCGTTTGCTCGCGGACGGCGGGATTGACCTCGGGGTCCTTGATCCAGTTCGGGTCGATCTTTTCGCCATCGAGCCAGATGTCGGCATAAGCCGTGGAGCGCCACAGGAAGCGCTGGCTGATCTCTTCGGTGAGCTTTTGCGTGTCGGCATGCACGGCGTCCTTGATCGGCGCGGCAGGGCCCATGGTATTGCGCACGACATCGCCGCAGGCACCCATCGTCGAGAGGCCGCTGTGGCAGACGTTGCTGATGACTTCCTTCACGCCGCCTTTAAGCACGCCGTGGAGCTGGATGCCCTGGCGGTTGGTGAGGCGCATGTTGCCCATCGCCTTGGTGCAAAGAGCGTCGTGGATCATCCATTGCTCGGCGGTGATGCGGCCGCCGGGCATCTTGCTGCGGATCATGAAGCTCCAGGCCTTTTCCTTCTTCTCTTTGGAAAGCTGGGCACGCAGGTCGCGGTCATCCTGCTGGTAGGAGCCGTGGTGCTTCATGAGGATGTTGCTGTCCTCCGGGATGCTGGGGGTGCTGGTGTCAGCGAAAAGCTCGGCGAGCTGGCCACGGAGGCCGGCGGAGGCGAGCTTGATTTCTTCAACGGAGGCTTTGGACATGGATTTTTGAGGTTTTGGGGAGGGCAGAGTCGGCGATGATGGGTTAATTGCAAGCCCCCGCAGCGCTTCGGGCCGGTTCAAAATCCTGGAAGGGTGCGCGTGACAAACCCGCGCGGGCGGGCTTAAACTGCCTCTGTTGTCGATGAGCAGTCCACGCACAGTTCACCAAATGCTGCTGCCCGCCTTGATCGCGGTGCTGCTGGCCGGTTGCGTGAAACAAAGCGACTACGAGATTCTGCAGAAGGAGAATCAGCAGCTCCAGATGCGCCTGGACCAGACAAACGAGCAGTTGCGTCTGACCCAGCTTGAATTGAGCGCGCAGCAGGCGCGCTCGGAGCAACTGCTCGAAGTCCAGTCAAAGCTGGAAAAGAGCCAGGAGCAGCTCCGCCAGACCCAGGCGCAGATGGATGCATTGAAGGTGGAGTTTGACAAGTTTCGCACGCAACGCCGGACCGCGATGGTGGGGAAGAAATATCCCCAGCTCAGCTTGGAGGACGGCAAGGTGCTGCGTGACGCCCAAATCACCGCGATCACGGCCGAGGAGGTGTCCTTCCGGCACGACGGAGGATTCATGAAAGTGGCGCTCGCAAAAACCACCGACGATCTGCGCTGGGAAGCCTGCTACGATCCCCAGGAGGAGCAAAAAGCGGCCCATGACCGCCTGCTGGCGGAGGGAAGGCGCTTGGAGGAAAAACTCGCCCGCGACAGAAGCACCCCGGCGCCTGAAGCGGCCACGTCAACGGTCAACGCAGCAACGGTCCTGCGCCAGCAGCTCGCCGCGCAGCGCCAGCAACTTAACGCCGAGTTCCAGGCGCTCGCCGCGAAAAATCCGGGCGCCCTGCAAGGGCCGGTCTGGGACAGCACGCGGCCGGAGGCCAGTCCGCTGCTCAATAGCGTCTCCGGAAGTCGCGCTGTGCTTGGCCTCAGCCGCCTGCAATCCATGCGCGACACGATCAACGCCACGCTGCGCCAGTTGCAAGAGGTAGACCCTGCCGCCCGCTGAAAATCCTCAAACAACAAATTCAGCTAGGCAAATCGTGATTTGATCGTTTCCTCCACACTACCACCATGACCCAACGCCTCCTCCTCGCCCTCGTCCTGACCACCGGCGCCGCCTCTGCCGTTGATTACAAAACCCAGATCGCCAAGATCTTCGAGCAAAAGTGCTTCGCCTGTCACAGCGTGACCAAAAAGGTCAAGGGCAAGCTCGCACTCGACCTTGCCGAGCTTCCCAATCAGATCGGCGCCGGCAAAAACATCATCCCCGGGGAGGCGATGAAAAGTACGATGTACATCAACTGCACGCTTCCTGACGATGACGCCGACGTGATGCCTCCGGACGGCAAAAACCGCCTCACCCAGCCCGAGCTCGATCTTCTCAAGGCATGGATTGACGAGGGCGCCAGCCTCACCGGCGGCGGCGCGGCTCCCGCACCTGCGGCACCTGCCGCGGCCACCACAATGCCCGCCGCAGGCGGCGACGGCCCGCTCCTGAAATGGACCAACACCGAGGGCAAAACCATCGAGGCCCACTTCATGGGCCTGCAGGGCGACGGCGTCCTGCTGAAAATCCCCTCCACCGGGGTCACGCACATCCTGCCCCTCAGCAAACTGTCTCCTGAGAGCCAGACGCAGGCGAAAACGGCCACGAAGTAAGCCGCCCCATCATTTACCCGCGAAAACGCCACCCGGCTCAACCCTGGTGGCGTTTTTATCATTCGATCACAAACGCAGCCTCGGCCACCCGCTGGCCGTTGATCTGCAACTCGACGCGATGTCTGCCCGGATGATGCTTCCGCGTGGTAAAATCTCGGATCACCTGGCTTTTGATCAATTCGAGCGTGCCGCGTTCTGGAAGATCAACCTCGGTCCATTTGAAGACCTTTTCGGTGCTCACGCCGCGGGCTTTCACATAGTGAACGATGTAATCCACGACGAGACGCTGCGGCCTGCGGGTCGTTGAAACGATGCTCGCAGCCAGCGTGAGCCGTTCGCCGAGCCGCAACTGCGTCGGTGACGCTGTCAGCTTCGCGCTGACCTCCGCCTGTTTGCCAAAACCGAACAGCCTCAACGCACCCGCGTGCCCGCGCTTGATCAGCGTTCGGCACGCGTGCTTCGCGATCCAGCGCAGGTGCTCGCGTTCGAGGTCCCAACCCTCGAGAAGCTGCAACACGAGCTCAGGATGATCTTTCGTGATGTCATTGAGATGATTCGCCACCGAACGACGCACAAACAGCGATTCATCGTCCTTCAGCGCCTCGAGGATCGCGAACGTCGGCCTCGGATCACGCACCAGCGCCTGCAAACGCATGCCCCACGGCAGTCTTGGCCGCGAACCTTCGCTGGCGAGACGGCGCACCTTCTCATCTGGGTGCCTGGCCCATTGGAGCAGTGTTTTCAACGCAAGCTCCTGATCCGCGAGGATGAACGGCCGCACCGCGAACTCCGCCGAGCCGAAGACGGTGAAAAAACGCAACGCCTCCATCGAAAAATCGAAATGCTCGCGGCCAAACACAGCGACGAAATCGCAGAGAAAGATCGCCACGAACTCATGTCCGAGCTTCGGCGCCAGCTTTTGCAAAACGCGTACCTTTTGCTGGAACGAGCCCGGCAGCGCCTCGTTCACCGCCGCCGCGCACTGGATCAGCCGCTGCATGAGCGTCCGCTCCTCCAGTCCGTCGAGCACGAGTCGCAGGAAGACCCGCGCGTCAAACTTCGGTGCGATGGCCGTCAGCTCGGCCGCGATGGCACGGTAGCGGGCTTCATCAAACCAGTCTTTGAGCTGCGGCGGCGGGCCGGGTTCGGAGGGCATGGGGGGATCGAGTCACTTTAACTTCGCAAACACGGCGCGAATCTGCTCCACGCTGCCGAGCGCCAGCACGACTTCGTATTCAAAGACGAGGCCGGGCTTGAGCGCGAAGGTTTGAATGGGGGCGATGTAGCTGCAGTCAGCCTGGTTGCCTTCGCGCACGCGGTAGCACGTCGCTTGATCGGTGTGCGGCATGAAAAGGCCGAGGCCGCCGTCGTTTTTGCCGACCCAGGCGCACCACGGCTCGCTGACTCGGATCGTTTCGTTCGGAAAGCCGGGCTGTTTGCGCGTGAGCTTCTTTTCCGCATCCATGAACACCAGCATGTCGAGTTTCGGCGTCACAAACAACGCCGGCAGCTCCTGATGCGTCGGCGGATGCTCCTTTTCCCCCGTGTAGGTCATTTTGAACTTCAGGCGTGCGAGCCCGCCGTCCAACCGCAGCCACTCCTCCATGACGCACTCCGGCGTGAAGGCACCGGTGGCCCAGTGGCGGGGTTTGATCTTGGCGTAGAAGCTGTTCGCGTCCGCCTTGGAATCGAGCACCTCTGCGGGCTCGTTTTTCCAGCTTCCGCCCTGGACGGGATTGTAGCGCCAGGGTTTGCCATTCCAATCGCTGCCGTCCTTCCCGCCGTAATACGACTGCTGCACATAGCGCCCGACATCATAGGCGTTGAGGACATTGTCCGAGGAGTGCGAGTGCGAAAACCAACCGAGGCAGGCTCCGGCGCTGAGGTTCACACCGAGACGGACGTGGCCGTTGTCGAGGAACACCCAGTTTTCAGCCGCCATGCCTGTCAGGGGTAGCAGGAGCAGCGTCAGGAAGCGGATGAAGCGATTGGATGACATGGGGTGCAATTGAAGGCCAGCACTTGCAGCCTCGCGGCATCTCGCCAAATGCGCAAGCATGCCCGCGACCTCCCGCCGACTTCATGCGTTCACCGAATCCGTCATCCGCGCGATGACGCGGCTGTCGAACCAGCATGGCGCGATCAACCTCTCCCAGGGCTTCCCCGATTTCTCTCCGCCGGAGGAGCTGCTTGCCGCGCTTGAGCGTGCGACTCGCGGCCCGTTTCATCAATATGCCGTGACTTGGGGCGCGCCGCGCTTCCGGCAGGCGCTGGCGCGGAAGATCACGCATTTCTCCGGCACGCCGGTCGATCCGGATCAAAACCTCGTCGTCACCTGCGGCAGCACGGAGGCGATGATGTGCGCCATGATGACCTGCTGCGAGCCGGGGGACAAAGTCATCGTCTTCTCGCCCTTCTACGAGAACTACGGCGCGGACGCCATCCTCTCCGGCGCGCAGCCGATCTACGTGCCGCTGCTGCCACCGCAGTTCGGCTTCGATCCCGATGAACTCGCCCGTGCTTTTGCTCAAGGCGCGAAGGCCATCATCGTCTGCAATCCCTCGAATCCCACCGGCAAGGTCTTCACGCGCGAGGAATTGCAGCTCATCCTCGATCTCGCCGAAAAACACGACGCCTTCGTCATCACTGACGAACCCTACGAGCACATCGTCTATGCGCCGCATGAGCACGTTTACATGCATTCGCTGCCCGGAGCTGCGGAGCGCGTGATCGTGTGCAATTCGCTCTCCAAGACCTACTCCATCACCGGCTGGCGGCTCGGTTACGTGCAGGCCGCGCCGCACATCATCGCGCAGGCGCGGAAGGTGCATGACTTCCTCACTGTCGGCGCCGCCGCGCCGTTGCAGGAGGCCGCCGTCGCCGGTCTGGAACTTCCGGACAGCTACTACCACGGCCTGCGCGATCTCTACACCGCGAAGCGCGATGTCTTCCTCAATCACCTCCGCTCCACCGGCCTGCACTTCACCGAACCACAGGGTGCCTATTACGTCCTCCTCGACATCTCATCGCTCGGCTTCGCCACCGATACCGAGGCCGCCGAATGGTTCGTGCGCGAGATCGGCGTCGCCGGCGTCCCCGGCTCAAGCTTCCGCGAACCCGAGCACCGATTCATCCGTTTTCACTTCGCAAAGCAGGTCGAGACACTGAATGCGGCGGGGGAGAGGTTGCTGCGTTTGAAGGAAGGACGGTAAGCTGCTGCTCAAACCGATGCGCTCTTCAGCGATTCATTTTTTCAGATAAAGAGAACAAAATGATCGACTGCTGGCGGGGCCACGCCTCGCCAGGAGTGAAAGAGTGGTAGCCATCTCAAAAGTGGCGCCGACGGTGGCCGCGCTTCTCTTCATCAAATGGTTCGCATTGGCGTGGCTTCAATGAAAGCGTTCAAGACCATCCCATGATGATCGAGCGGGTTCGCGAAGTCGAGGATCAGCGAGGCCAAGCTCTTCGAGTGTGTAGTGCATCCGCGCGCAGTTGCACGGCTGACACACGATCACAGTGTTCTGTAAATCACTGGACCCGCCCCGCGAGTGAGGTAGAACGTGATCGGGCACCGCCCACATAAGTTGAAATGCAGCATGCTGTTCAATGTTCTTTCGACCCCAAGGCAGTGCATCAGAATATACCTTCCGGATGCGTTCTCTGATCTCTTTGCGGATGACCGGAATGCCGCAGAATCTACAGTGGTAACCGTCGCGTTTGAACAGCACGGTCTCCTCGGCTCGGGTGGGCATCCGCTCTTTTGCGCGGCTCTCATGGTCCAAATGTGCCGGCGCACCGGCGACAGCGCGAAACTGGAGGTGAGGACTCTTGGCGCCCCAAAGCGATTCAGTGTATTCGCGGAGCAAAGGCATATTCGCCAGGCGGATAAGCTGCTCGGCGACATCCCGCCTACCGAGGAGATGCGCAGTAACTGCTGCGTCCAGCAGACGCGCCGCATCTGCGATCTCCGGGATCGGTTCGCGCAGGCAGTGACGGCTTCTTGCGAGCGGTTCCATAGGTCTGGTTAATAAGAGGCAATTATTTCGAGTTCGACAACAGCGTTATGGGCAACAGTTTTGTCGAGTGCCAACGTGTTTCTTAGTTCATAGGTGTCGATTTTGACGTGCAGGCGCTTCATAATCAACAAAACCGTCGGTCTTCACACGTGCACGGGGCATCATGCGCTGTTGATAAATGCTTCGCACAACGCAGAGGATAATTACCTGTACGTTCTCCCAAACTCGGCGGCGACCATCTGACTTCCCTAAAGCGGGGGCAGGGCGAGACCGCTACAAGTTCGCCGCATACGCTTGCAGTTCGTGGTATTCCGCCAGGATGCGTTTCACGGTAGCAACAGTCGCATTCACCTGCGCGTCCATCGGAGCGAGCGCGGGAGTTTTGAACACGATCTCCAACGCACGCGCTCCCGCCGCCTTTCGTCCTCAAATCATCACGCAGTCGAGGAAGTCGGCGACGAACTCGTTTTTCGGGTTCTCGCGGAGTTGGGAAGGCGAGCCGACTTGCTGGATATGGCCTTCGTGGAGGATGACGACGCGGTCGGCGAGTTCGAAGGCTTCGTCTTGGTCATGCGTGACGAAGAGCGTGGTGACGCGGGTCTCGTCGTGGAACTGGCGGAGCCATTTGCGCAGTGTTTTGCGCACTTTGGCGTCGAGCGCGCCGAAGGGTTCATCAAGCAGCAGGACCTGCGGACCGACGGCGAGGGCGCGGGCGAGCGCGACGCGTTGTCGCTGGCCGCCGCTGAGTTGCGTGGGGTAGCGGTCGCCGTAGCCTTCGAGGGCGATGCGGCGCAGCAGTTCAGTGACGCTGCGGTCGATGTCCTCACGCGAGGGCCGATCGGGCCGTTTCATGACGCGGAGGCCGAAGGCGATGTTTTCGGCGACGGTCATGTGATTGAAGAGGGCGTAGTTTTGGAAGACGAAACCAGCCTTGCGTTCGTAGGCGGTGCGGTTGGTGACATCGCTGCCGTGAAACTCGATGCTGCCTGCGCCTTCATCGGCGAATTCGAGACCGGCGATGATGCGCAGGAGCGTGGTCTTGCCGCTGCCACTGGGGCCGAGCAGGGCGACGAGTTCGCCCGTTTTGACTTCGAGATCGACGTTCTTCAGTGCGTTGAAGCTGCCGAAGGATTTGGAGATGTTGTGGATGTGGATGCTCATGCTGCTCCTCGTTTGGTGGTCGTGAGAGTTTTCAAAATCAGGGTCACCAGCGCGAGCAGTGCGAGCACGGACGCGACGGCAAAGGCAGGGACGAACTGGTATTCGTTGTATAAAACTTCGATGTGCAGAGGCACGGTGTTGGTCTTGTTGCGGATGTGGCCGCTGACGACGGACACCGCGCCGAATTCGCCCATGCTGCGGGCATTGCACAAGATGATGCCGTAGAGCAGGCCCCATTTGATCTTTGGCAGTGTGACGCGCCAGAACATCTGCCAGCCGTTCGCGCCGAGTGTCATCGCGGCCTCTTCCTCGGCCTGGCCCTGCGCCTCCATCTGCGGCGCGAGCACTCGCGCGACGAATGTGAAAGTGACGAAGATGGTGCTGAGCACGATGCCAGGCAGCGCGAAGATGATTTTGATGCCGTGCTCCTTCAACGACGGCCCGAAAAGGCCCTGCGCCCCAAACAGCAGCACATAAACCATGCCCGCGATGACCGGCGAGACCCACAGCGGCAGCTCGATGAGTGCGGTGAGGAAACGTTTGCCACGAAACTGGAAGCGCGACACGCACCAGGCCGCCGCGAGGCCAAAAAGCGTGTTCAACGGCACCGTGATGGCCGCGACTTGCAACGTGAGCCAGATGGCGTGTGTCGTCGCACGATCATCAAAGGCCTCCACATAGCCTTCCCAGCCTTTTCGGAACGCTTCCTGAAAAATGACGACCAGCGGCAGCACGAACATCAAGCCCATGAACGCCACGGCGATGCCGATGATGAGCCAACGAGAGAAAGGAGACTCGGAGGTGGCTTTGCGAGGCCGGGTGTGAGTTTGATGGAGGATGATGGCGGCCATGATTGGAAAATGACGAACGGCGAATGAGGAATGACGAATGAATGTCGAAGCTCGAATGACGAAGGGTGGGAGGTTTGGGGAATTCGGAATTGGGATTTCATTCGTCATTCGCCATTCTGGTTTCGTCATTGCCGCGTCAGCGGCCCGTGCGGCTGCGGCTCCAGTTGGTGAGGAAGTTTGAAACGAGAAGAATGCCGAAGCTGGCGGCCAGCATGACGACGCCGATGGTCGCGGCTCCGGCGTAGTCGTATTCTTCGAGGCGCATGGTGATGAGCAGCGGGGCGATCTCGGTCTTAAAGGGGAGATTGCCGGAGATGAAGACGACGCTGCCGTATTCGCCGACAGCACGGCCGAAGGCGAGAGTCATGCCCGCGAGCGTGGAAGGCAGCAGCGCAGGAAAGACGACGCGAGTGAGCGTCTGCCAACGATTCGCGCCGAGGCAGGCGGCGGCTTCTTCGACATCCATCGAGAGATCAGCGATCACCGGCTGCAAAGTGCGCACGACGAATGGAAAGCCGACGAAGGTCAAAGCGATGGTGATACCGAGCGGCGCATACGCGGCCTTGATGTCGTGCTGGGCCAAAAACGAGCCGATCCAGCCATTCGGAGCATACAGCGTGACGAGCGCGATGCCTGCGACGGCAGTGGGCAGTGCAAACGGCAGATCGACCATCGCATCGAGCAAGCGACGACCTGGAAAGGCGTAGCGTTCCAGCGCCCAGGCCGTGAGCAGACCGAAGACCCCATTCACCAGCGCAGCGACGAAGGCGGTGCTGAAGCTGAGTTTGAGCGAGGCAAGCACGCGCTCGTGCGTGAGTGTCTCGATGAAGTGCTCCCAGCCGCCGCTTGCCGCTTTCCACGCGAGCATGGAGAGCGGAAAGAGCACGAGGAGGCTCAAGTAGGTGACGGTGAAGCCGAGGGAGAGCCTGAAGCCAGGCAAGACGTGACGTGGACGGGACATCGAAGCGTAAAACGAGTTTTCTAACTCGTTGGGTTTGGGAGTGAGCGACGCGGTGGAACGAGTTGGAAAACTCGTTTTACAAGTTCGCGGCGTAGGCCTGGAGTTCGCGGTATTCGGCGAGGATGCGCTTCACGGCGGCGACGGTGGCTTTGACCTGCTGCGGCATCGGCGCGAGCGCGGGAGTCTCGAAGACGATCTCCAGCGCACGCGGCCTCTGCTCCGGCGGAGCGCTGAGGATGCCGAGGTAGCCTTCCTTGATGATGCCTCGTGAGGCGAGGAAGCCATCGATGATGGGCGCTTCGTTGCGCGGGAGGAATTCGCTCGCGGCTTGTAGTGCAGGCTCCAGCAGGTGCTCGCTGAGGAGATCGCCGCTGACGAAGCCGTAGCAGCCGTCGGAGGTGTCATCGGAGTGCAGCGAGACGATGCCGTCGTATTTTTCGCGGCGCAGTTCGCTCTCCAAATAGACGATCTCCGGCTCGGTAGAGCCAAACCAGAACTCGCGGTTCAAATCGAGGCCGCTGTGGCTGTGACGCGTGCCGAGCGCGAGGCCGGTGGGATTGCAAATCGGATAAAAATGCAGCTCGTAGTCGTGCAGTTCCTCCGGCTTCTCCGCGGCCCAGCGGATGAGCTCCTGCGTGGCGAGCGTGCCCGCCTCCTCATCGCCGTGAATGCCGGCGAAGATGCCGATTTTGATGCCGTAACCCGGTTTGAGCGGCTTGCTGACGATCTTCGGAATGAAGATGCCTTGTTGCTCGCTCGGGTGGATTTCAGTCATCAGTCGTGAGGATGGCAGTGGGATGGTGCCGCGCTGAAACGCGTGCCTGCCGGTGAATTGCAAATGAGATGGGAGTGTCATGGTTTCAAGCGGTGACTTTGCTGCGTGCCTCATCGGCGAGGGCGGTGGAGAGATAGCGCTCGCCGGTGCTGCAACCGACGGTGACAATGAGCTTCCCGGCATTCGCGGGACGTGCGGCCACTTGCAGCGCGGCCCACACATTCGCCCCGGTGGAAATGCCGACGAGCAGGCCTTCCTCGCGAGCGAGACGCTGCGCGGTGGCGATGGCGTCCTCATTCGTGACCTGGAGGACCTCATCGACGATGCCGAGGTTGAGGTTTTTCGGCACGAAACCAGCGCCCGTGCCTTGAATCTTGTGCGGACCAGGCTGCACTGGCTGTCCGGCACGCGTCTGTGAAATGACAGGCGATGCCGCAGGCTCGACGGCGATGGATTGCAGCGAGGGTTTGCGAGATTTGATGACCTCGCTCACGCCCGTGATCGTGCCGCCCGTGCCCACGGCGGCGACGAAGATGTCGATCTGACCACCAGTGTCGTGCCAGATCTCGTTGGCGGTCGTTTTGCGATGGATCTCCGGGTTTGCCGGATTTTCAAACTGCTGCGGCATCCATGCGCCGGGTGTCTCGGCGATGAGTTCTTCAGCACGTTTGATCGCGCCCTTCATGCCTTCCTTCGCAGGTGTGAGCACGAGATTGGCACCGAGAAGTGCCAGCAGCGTGCGGCGTTCCAAACTCATGCTCTCCGGCATCGTCAGCGTGAGCGGATAACCCTTCGCGGCGGCGACAAAGGCGAGCGCAATGCCGGTATTGCCGCTGGTGGGCTCGATGATGTGCCCACCGGGCTGCAGCACGCCGCTCTGCTCCGCCGCCTCGATCATGGCGCGACCGATGCGGTCTTTGACACTGCCGAGCGGGTTCTTGAACTCGCCTTTGAGCGCGATGGTGGCCGGAAGGCCCGCCGAGATGCGGTTGAGCTTCACAAGCGGCGTGCGGCCGACGGCTTCGATGATGGTGGTGAAGTAGGACATGGCGTGTGGAGGTGGTTTGAGTGTGTCAGCCGCGTTTCACTTCGCGGAGTAGATCTGGTCAAAGATGCCGCCTTCATCGAAGTGCTTCTTCTGCGCCTTGCCCCAGCCGCCGAAGTCGCCGTCGATGGTGACAAGCGTGAGTTTCGGGAAGCGGGCGCTGTATTTCGCGGCAGCGGCGGGATCACGCGGACGGTAGTAGTGCTTGCCGATGATGTCCTGCGCCTCGGGTGTGTAGAGGTATTCGAGGTAGGCCTTCGCGACCTCGGTGGTGCCTTTTTTCTCGGCGTTCTTGTCCACGACGGCCACGGTGGGCTCGGCGAGGATGCTCAGCGAGGGGATGACGATCTTTGTCTGGCCGGGAAACTCACGCTGGATGAGCCAGGCCTCGTTTTCCCAGGAGAGAAACACATCACCGATGCCCCGCTGTGCAAACGTCGTCGTCGAAGCACGAGCGCCAGTATCGAGCACGGGCACGTTCTTGAAGAGTGCGGCGATGAAGTCCTTCGCCTTCGCTTCGCTGCCGTATTTCTTCAACGCGTAGGCCCACGCGGCGAGGTAATTCCATCGCGCGCCGCCGGACGTCTTCGGATTCGGCGTGACGACATTCACGCCAGGCTTCACGAGGTCGTCCCAGTCCTGGATGTTCTTGGGATTGTCCTTCCGCACGACGAACACGATGGTGCTCGTGTAAGGTGCGCTGCTGTTTGGCAGGCGCTTTTGCCAATCCTTCGCGATCAAACCAGCCTGCTGGCCGATCACGTCGATGTCACCGGCGAGCGCCAGCGTGACGACATCGGCTTCGAGGCCGTCGATGACCGCACGAGCCTGTTTGCCTGATCCGCCGTGAGACTGGTCGATGCTGACTTTTTTGCCAGCGGTGGCCTTGTAGTGCTTCGCGAAGGCTTTGTTGAACTCGGCGTAGAGTTCGCGAGTCGGGTCGTAGGAGACATTGAGCAGCTCAAAGTCGGCGGCGTGGGCGGAGAGGCTCAGAAGAGCGGTGGTGAGGATGAGAGAGAGTTTCATGATGAGATGGAGTGGTGGAGAGTTGGAGTGGTGAGAGGTTGGGATCAGAAGAAGCGGTGGTTGAATTCGAAGTAGGCGAAGTCGGTGTCGCCGCGGCGGACGTTGTTTTCGATGAAGCCGCCGTTCGTGAAGTGGGCATAACCGACGATGATCTCGGTCTTCGGGCTCCAGGCGTAGCGGGCGCGGATGTCGAACTCGCTGCCGAGGTAGCCGCCGCTGCGACCGGTCACGTCGCGGACGTTGTTGGCACCGGCGAAGCGGTCTTTGTCACTAGCGAGCCAATACCAACTGTAACCGAAATCGACGCGCAGATCATGCCGCGGCTTGAACTCGACGCGGGCCTTTGGCGTGCTGATGTTCTCATAAACGATGTAGTCGTTCGCCGACCAGGGCCGTCCGAAGCCGAAGAAGCGCTCGAAGCGGTTGTCCTCCGCGTCAGTGGGATCGCGATCGCCGCTGGCGTGGCCGTAAAAGAGGCTGAAGCGCGGCTTCCATGGGTTCGTGGCCCAGGTGTAGCCGACCTCACCCACATAGGCGAAGGCGCGGACGGAGCGCGAGCCATTGCGGCCAAATTGATAGGTGAAACTGGTGTCGTAATCGAAGCCCGTGCTGCCGACGATGCCGTAAGCGCGAATCCCCGGCGAATGCACGAGCCGCTCCGCGACGCCCGCATGAGCACTCTGGCTCAGCGCGAGGTAGTAAGGCTCCAGCGTGACGATTTCCGGCCATTTCCGCCAGTGTCCGATGACGCCATAGAGCCACTGCTGCTCCACGGGACGATCCCAGCGATACTGGCTGCGATACAGCGGCTGCACGGCGAGCAGATCGAGCTGCCAGTCATTGCTTTCCTGCCCCAGGCTGGCGTGGAAGCCCTGGAAGGTGTTCGCCGTGTTGCGCCACTGGTTGTTGCCGAGCAGACGGCGGTCGAGGAACTCGAAGTTGTGAATGCCGTAGCGGATGCTGAGTGGGCGTGGATTGCCAATGTCGTCATGGCCGAGCAGATCCTTGAAGTACAGCTCGCCGTAGAGCCGGATGAACTCGAACTCGTTCACATCGCGGTTGTCGCGAGGGTAGTTCGAGTTGTAGCGGCGGGCGTCCTGCATCTCCGCCGCGAAGCGGAAGGGATCGATGATCTCCTTGATGCCGATGTAGGCTCGTGTGCGGTGCAGCCAGGGCTCGTCACGGCCTGCGCGGGCACGGCGGATGTCGTCGTCGCGATATTCGTAGCGGAAGCGGTAATCGAGGCCCACATCGAGCCAGTTCACATTCAGCAGCGAGTCGATGCCGAGCTCGCTCACATTGCGCACATACTTCGGCGGATCAGGATCACGCGTGGTGCTGTAGCTGAGCGGATTGAGGTAGTAAGTGCCCCGTGTCGTGCGCGGATGATCCTCTTCAAAAGGCTGCGCGAAGGCGCTGCTGAGGCCGAGAAGGAGGAGTGCGAGGCTGGGTAGGGTTCGGTGCGGGAGGTGCTTGGCGTTGAGGTGCATGGTTCTTGCGGGCGTCGGCTTCCGGTGGTCCGGTCGGCGTCAGCAAGAGTGTTTTCGGAGGCCCCTGCGGGTGCAGTAGGCGGAAAGGGAATCAAGGCCGCGAAGAGCGGCGTGGGGCGGGTGCTTCATCCGCGGCGAAGCGGGTCTTTTCCGTGCTTTCGACCTGCGTGACGCGTCCTTCATGGACGACGATCTGCACGGAGCCGAAGCGCATGGCGGCGACTTTCTGGCGGACGATTTCGAGCCAGGGCTCGATGGAAGATGGGGCAAGGGTCTGGCTCATGGCACGTCAGATGGCGGGTGAGAGCAGCGCGGCGAGGAAGCCGTCGGCGGGATCAGCGTGGAGGGTTTTGGAGGTCTTTTTCTTGGCGGTTGTCTTTCGTGTCGCGGCGGCCTGCTGTTCTTGTTTTCGCAGCGTGACCTCGACGACGTGGTCGAGCGTGTAGCGGTCGAGGATGTTCGCGATGGCATTGCGCACATCGATCATCAGCATCCGCAGCCCGCAGTGCTCCTCATCAGGACAGGAGCACTTTTCATACTCCGTCTCGCTGGCGCAGCCGATGGGCGCGAGCTTGCCGTCGATGAGCCGCACGACATCACCCATCTTGATGGACTTCGCCGGCTTCGCGAGGCGTGCGCCGCCGTGCTTGCCGCGCAGGCTTTCCACGTAACCGGCCTGACGCAGCTCAAACAGGATGGCCTCGAGGAACTTGAACGGCAGCCTCTCCTGGTCGGCGAGCGTGGACACGGAAATGACCCCCTCACCCTGCCGGTCGGCAATACCGAGTCGGATCAGGGTGCGAAGCGCGTATTCTCCTCGTTTGGTGAGTTTCATGCAAAACCCATGCACGATGAATATACACTCAGCAAGTAGGAATTAAGGATTTTTAAAGAAGGGCTCGCTCCCCGTCCTCAAAAAAACGGTCGGCTGAACTCGATGTAGCCGAAATCGGTGTCGCCACTGCGGACCATGCTCGTGGTGAAGTTTCCGGCCGTGAAATGGGCGTAGCCGAGGATCAGCTCGGTTTTGTCGCCAAGATTGAAGCGGGTGCGGATGTCGAACTCGTGGCCGATGAAGCTGCCGCTGGAGCCGGTGACATCGCGCACGTTGTTCGCGCCGGCGAAGCGGTCGCTGGCGCTGTCGAGCCAGTACCAACTGTAGCCGAGGTCGAAGCGGAAGGTTTTGGACGGAGCGCATTCGAGGCGGAGCTTCGGCGCGCGGATGTTCTCATAGACGATGTAGTCGTTCGCCGACCAAGGACGGCCGAAGCCAAAGAATTTTTCGAAGCGGTTGTCGGTGCCGTCGTTCGGATCGCGATCGCCGCTTGCATGGCCGTAGAAGAGGCTGAGGCGCGGCTTCCACGGCAGCTTGAAGCTGTAGCCCAGTTCGGTGGTGGCCGACCACGCACGCACTTTGCGCGGGCCGTTCTGGCCGAACTGGTAGTTGAAGCTGGCATCGTAGTCGAAGCCGGTGCCTGCGATGATGCCGTAGCCACGCAGGCCGGGATTGTGAACCATGCGCTCCCGCACTCCGGCGTGCGCGGACTGGTGCAGGGCGAGGTAGTAAGGCTCCAGCGTGATGATCTCCGCCCAGCCGCGCCAGTGACCGATGGCGGCATACATCCACTGCTGCTCGACGGGCCGGTCCCAATCATAGAGGCTGCGGCTCAGCGGCTGAACGGCGAGGAGATCGACCTGCCAGTCGTTGTTTTCCTGCCCGAGGGAGGAGTGGAAGCCTTGGAAGGTGTTCGCCGTGTTGCGCCATTGGTTGTTGCCGATGAGGCGGCGGTCGAGGAACTCGAAATTGTGAATGCCGTAGCGAATGAAGAACGGGCGGGCATTTCCACGCGCATCACGGCCGAGCAGTTCTTTGAAGTGCAGTTCCGCGTAGAGCCGGATGACCTCGAACTCGTTCACATCGCGGTTATCACGCGGATAGCGGCTGTGGTAGCGGCGCGAGTCCTGCATCTCGACCGCAAAGCGGAAGGGATCGAGGATGTCGTGAATGCCGACGTAGGCCCGCGTGCGATGCAGGAAGGGATCATCCAATCCGGCCTGTGCGCGGCGGATGTCATCGTCGCGATATTCGTAACGAAAACGGTAATCGAGCCCGAGATCGAGCCAGGCGGCGCTTTTGAGGAAGTCGATGCCGGTCTCCGGCGCATGCCGCGCATACTTCGGCGGATCAGGATCGCGGGTCGTGCTGTAACTGAGCGGAGCACGGTAAAAACTCTCCGCCAGGAGTAAGGGGCAGAGCAGAAATGACGAAACCAAAATGGCGAATGACGAAGGGGCCGACATTGCAGAGGCGGTGAAGGCCCTGCGTGGCCTCATCTGGCGGCGAGTTCAAGCGTGTTGGCGAAAGTTTGATGGAAAAGCCGGGGCGGCCCGCGTTTGTTCACGCTCCGTCATTCCGACCATGAAACTCACGACCCTGACCACCCTCCTGGCCGCGCTGGCTCTCACCGCGCGCGCAGAATTGAAACTCCCCGCCATCATCGGCGACAACATGGTGCTGCAGCAGCAGCTTGCGAATCCGATCTGGGGCTGGGATGCTCCCGGAACTGAAGTCACCGTGAAGTTCTCCGGCCAGACCAAGACCGCGAAGGCCGGCGCCGATGGCAAATGGACCGTGAAGCTCGATCCCGTGCCCGCGAACGCCCAACCCGCGACGATTTCAATCAAGGGCAGCAGCGCGAAGGAGCTGAAAAACGTGCTCGTCGGCGAGGTGTGGATCTGCTCCGGCCAGTCGAACATGCAGTGGAGCGTGCAGGCCTCCTGGGATGCGGATTTGGAGATCGCCTCCGCCAAGCATCCCAACATCCGCCTCATCACGGTGCCGAATGTCGGCACGCAGGAGCCGCAGAGCGATTTCAAAGGCGCGTGGGCCGAGTGCTCGCCGCAGAACGTCGGCGGCTTCAGCGCTGTGGGTTTCTTCTTCGGTCGTGTGCTGCACAAGACGCTCGACATTCCCATTGGTCTCATCAACAACGCCTGGGGGGGCAGCGCCGCCGAGGCGTGGGTGAATCGTGGCGAACTGGCGAAAGATCCGCGCTTCAAGCTGCTGATGGAAAACACCAAGGCCAATGAGGCGCGCCTGACCTCTCCTGCCGCCAAACAAAAATACGAGGCGGATCTCGCCGCGTGGAAGAAGCAGGCTGACGAAGCCAAGGCCGCCGGCAAACCCTTCACCGCACGCGCTCCGCAGGCCCCCGATGGCTGGCTGCGTGGCAACGCCCGCCCCGGCAACATCTACAACGGCGCGCTGCTGCCCACCATCGGCTACGGGATCAAGGGCGCGATCTGGTATCAGGGCGAAAGCAACGCCGGACGCGCTTACGAATACGCCAGCCTCTTCCCCTTCATGATCCAGAACTGGCGCAAGGAATGGCAGCAGGGCGATTTCCCCTTCTACTGGGTGCAGCTCGCCGACTTCATGGCTGAAAAAACCGATGCCGAGCAGGCCACCGCCAGCCAGTGGGCCGAACTGCGTGAGAGCCAGACGAAAACACAGAACGTCATCAAAAACGGCGGCCAGGCTGTCATCATTGACCTCGGCGAGGCGAACGACATCCACCCGAAGAACAAGCGCGATGTGGCCGAGCGTCTCGCCCGCTGGGCGCTCGTCAAGGACTACGGCATGAAGCTTCCGTATCGCAGCCCTGAGTTCAAATCCGCCGAGTTCAAGGACGGCAAAGCGATCGTCACCCTCGATACCTTCGGCAGCACGCTGCGCACTGTCGATGTCAGCGAGGTGAAGGGCTTTGTCATCTGCGGCGAGGACAAGAAGTGGGCCTGGGCCACCGCAAAGATCATTGGCAAAGACAAAGTCGAAGTCAGCGCCGCAGGCGTCGCCAAACCCGTCGCCGTCCGCTATGCCTGGGCCGACAATCCGGTCTGCAATCTTTTCAGCACCGACGGCCTGCCGGTGACGCCGTTCCGCAGCGACGACTTCGAGATGCTCACCAAGCCGAAGCAGTAAATCGGCTCCACATTTAGAAACACGAAAGGCACGACCGCGAGGTCGTGCCTTTTTGCTCAATCAAGGAGTGGCACTTGCCAAGTGCCGCATGTTCGGGCGGGACTTGGCAAGTCCCGCTCCTTGTCATGGACGCCGCCTATTTCTTCCCCTTGCCCTTCTTTTTCTTCGCAGGCGGCTCACCGGCGTCTTCAAAGGCGGGCTTGGTGCCGTTCAAGTCCGCGAGAAGGCGTGCGGCGTAGCCTGCGAAGCGGCCGTCGGGTGATTCGCCTTTGGCGGGCAGTTTTTTGAGTTCCTCGGCGATGAGCTTCGCCTTGTCGCCGAGGTCGCCGATGGCGTTTAGGGCGCTGATGGTGGTGAAGACGTTGTGCTGGCTCCAGTTCGCGAGATTGACGAGCCTGGGCAAGGCGGCGGCGCGATCCGCATCACTCCCATGTTTGGCCAGCGACCAGTTGGCGACGACCTGCACATAGGTCGAGCTGTCGGAGGCGGCTTTCACCATCTCGTCGTGCGCGGCGGCGAGTCCGTCCTTGCCGCGCATCAGGATGCCCATGGCGCTCCAGTAGCGGATGGCATTGTCTTTGTCACTGAAAGCGGCTTTGAGGTCGGCGATGGCGTCGGCTTTCATCGACGAGGCACTGCCGGCGGCCTTCAAGATGCGGGCGACGGGATAGAGCTTGTCGTCGTGGCCCATGTCGTAGGGCGTGGTGCCTTCGGCGCGCTGATGCATCTCGCCTTCGGGCAGCAGGCCGACATCGCGGATCTTCAGCGCGAGGTTTTCCTGTGCGGCACGCATCTTGGCGAGGGTTTCGGCGTGCTCGGGCTTGGCGGCGAGGTTGTGGACCTCGTCGGGGTCGCTTTGCAGGTCGTAGAGTTCTTCGGCGGCCTTCGGTTCCTGCCAGAAGATGGATTGCTCGGGTGTGGCCTTGCCGTCGTCGAAGGTCTTGCGCCAGACACGGGTGGTCGGTGTTTCAAATTGATAGCTGACATGCTGCGCCTGCGAGAGATGTGGCATGTAGTTGCGCACATAGACGAAACGACCGTCGGTGACGCTGCGCACGCAGTCATAGCGCTCGTCCATGCGACCGCGGAAGCCGTAAATGAAGGGCTGTGGCTCAGTTTGGAACTTGCCGGCGAAGGCGTGGCCCTGCATCCACTCCGGCGGCTGCACGCCGATGATGCTGAGCAATGTGGGTGCGAGATCGACGAAGCTCACGAGGCGGTCGGACTTCGCACCGGCCGCGTATTCCTTCGGCGCGAGGTGTTTCCACTTTGGCGGGAAATAGACTACCATCGGCACCTGAAGACCCGAGTTGCAGGGCCAGCGCTTGTTGCGCGGCATACCGCTGCCGTGGTCGGCGTAGTAAAACACGATCGTGTCGGCGGCCAGCCCGGCTTCTTCGAGTTCTTTGAGGCGCTTGCCGGCTGAGGCGTCGGCTTCGGTCACTTTGTCATAATACTGCGCCCAATCCTGCCGCACTTCCGGTGTGTCGGGGTGATAGGCAGGCACGCGCACCTTTGCGGGATCGTGAATCGCCTCGTGGGGGCGTTTGCGCAGCTGGCTCTCATGGCTGCACTGCTCGTTGAAGATGGCGAAGAAGGGCTGGCCGTCCTTGCGGTTCCTCCATGTCGCTTTGCCGGAGGACTCGTCCCACACGCCTTCGGGTTTGGTGAGGTTGTAGTCCTCTTTGCTGTTGTTCGTGCAGTAGTAGCCAGCTTCGCGGAGGAACTGCGGATACATCTTCGTGCCCTTTGGGATCGCTGCCATGCTGCGCATGTGCTCACCTCCGGTGGAGGGGGGATACATGCCCATGATGATTGTCGTGCGCGCCGCGGCGCACACCGGGCCGCAGGACCACGCATGCTTGAACAGCATGCCCTTCGCCGCGAGCGCATCGATGTTCGGCGTGGTGGCATAGGTGTCGCCGTAGCAGCCCATGTGTGGTCCGTGGTCCTCGCTGGTGAGCCAGAGGATGTTGGGACGCTGCTCCGCAGCGAATGACGAAACCAGAGCCGAGCACAGCGAGACAGCCAGCACCGCAGAGCGTGTGCTGCTCCGCAGGAGCGAACGAAGTGAGGCAATGGCGAATGACGAAAGGACGATGCTCAGGAGCTTCATGGGTCGTGAGGAACGACGGCAGGCTTTGTGATCCTTCACTCGAATGCGTCTGTATGGACAAAGCCGCCGCTGGCATTGTGCTTCGCAGCCGCCGCGATAGACACACTCGCGGAAAACCGATTCCTGTGCGTCAATCCGAACGCATGAACCTCCGCCACGAACTCCAGGCCGAATATGCCCGCTACCGCACCCGTCGCTGGTTTTTCAAAGAGTGTGGCGTGGGCTTGGCGAGCATCGCGGCGATGGATTTGGCGGCGAAAGCGGCTCCGGCGGTGGTGAATCCGCTGGCGGTCAAGAAACCGCATTACGGTGCCAAGGCGAAGCGCGTGATCTACCTCTTCATGGGCGGTGCGCCGAGCCATTTGGAGTTGTTTGATAACAAACCAGAACTTTCGAAGTGGGATGGCAAGCTGCCGCCGGCCGATCTGCTCAAAGGCTACCGCGCTGCGTTCATCAATCCAAACAGCAAGCTGCTTGGGCCGAAGTTCAAGTTTGCGCGTCATGGCGATTGCGGCGCGGAATTGAGCGAACTGCTGCCACACACGGCGAAGATTGCCGATGACCTGACGATCGTGCGCTCGATGAAGACGGACGCCTTTAATCACGCTCCGGGACAGATACTGATGAGCACCGGCTCGCAGATTTTCGGACGGCCGAGCTTTGGCGCGTGGACGCTCTACGGCCTCGGCACCGAGAACCAGGACATTCCCGGGTACGTCGTGATGCAAAGCGGCCAGAAAGGCCCCAGCGGCGGCATGAGCAACTTCGGCTGCGGCTTCCTGCCCACCGTGTATCAAGGCGTGCCCTTCCGCAGCAGCGGCGAGCCGGTGTTGTTCCTGAACAACCCGCAAGGTGTCGATGATGCGACGCAGCGTGACACGCTGGATGTGTTGAAACAGCTCAACGAAGAGCGCCTCAACGTCGTGGGCGATCCGGAGATCGCCAGCCGCATCAACAGCTTCGAGCTGGCCTATCGCATGCAGCAGACGGCACCGGAACTGATGGACATCTCGAAGGAGCCTAAACACATCCTCGACATGTATGGCGCGAAGCCCGGCGAGGCATCGTTTGCGAACAACTGCCTGCTGGCGCGTCGCCTCATCGAAAGCGGCGTGCGCTTTGTGCAGCTCTTCCATGAGGCCTGGGATCACCACGGCGGTCTCGTCGGCGGTTTGAAGCAGCAGTGCGGCCTCACGGACCAGCCTTGCGCGGCCTTGGTGCGCGATTTGAAGCAGCGCGGCCTTTTGGAGGACACGCTCGTCATCTGGGGCGGTGAGTTCGGCCGCACGCCGATGGTGCAGGGGGGCAGCGATGGCCGTGATCATCATCCGAACTGCTTCAGCATGTGGTTTGCCGGTGGCGGCATGAAGCCGGGCCTCACGCTCGGCCAGAGCGACGAATTCGGCTTCAATGCGACCGAGGATGTCGTGCATGTGCATGATCTCCACGCCACGCTGCTGCATCTGCTCGGTTTTGATCACACGAAGCTCAGCCAGCGCTTCCAGGGCCTCGACATGCGCCTCACGGGAGTCGCCGGAGAGCTGGTGCCGAAGCTGCTGGCGTGATCAAATGCCATACTCGGCGCGATATGCCTTGTGAATGATCGCGTCGGCTTCGGGCGTGTTGGGTGATTTGAGGGCGTTGGTGTCCCATTCGACGCGTTTCCCGAAACGCACGGCGAGGAGGCCGACGAGCAGCGATTCGGTGAAGGGGGCGGAGTACCAGAAGCCGCTCTTCGCGTCCTGCGGGTGGCCGGTTTTGCAGGCTTCGAGGAATTCCTGACGGTGGCCGTTCTTGCAGCGCGGGATGGTTTTCGCAGGCAAAACAAACTGCTGCATCTTCGTCTCGGGCACGATGCGCGGCGTACCGGACCACCCGCCGGCGAGGATGCAGCCGTTGTCGCCGACGAAGTAGATGCCGTTGTCGCCGAGATTGCGGGTGTCTTCGAGACCCTCGGGGCGCGGCGGAAGCTTGCCGCCGTCATACCAGACCATTTTCACCGGTCCACGATTGCCTTTCGCGGGAAAGTGGTAGGTGATGATGCTCCAAACCGGGAAGGACTGATTGTTGTTCGGGCCATTTTCAGCCTCGACCCAGTCGGGTGCGTCGAGATCGAGCGCGTAGAAGGCGGGATCGGCGTTATGCACGGCCATGTCACCGAGAGCGCCGCAGCCGAAGTCCCACCAGCCACGCCATTTGCGTGGGCAGAAGTCGGGATGATACGGGCGCTCCTTCGCGGGGCCGAGCCAGAGGTTCCAATCGAGGTTCTTCGGCAACGGCGGCGTGTCGGTGGGATAGGCTTTGCCCTGCGAATCCCAAAATTTGCCGGGACGGTCGGACCACACATGCACTTCGGTCACCTTGCCGATGGCACCGGCCTGAATCCACTCGCGGGTGAGGCGGATGCCTTCGCTGGCGTGGCCCTGGTTGCCCATCTGCGTGACGCGGTTGGTTTCCTTTGCCACATCGCGCATCGCACGCGCCTCGGCGATGGTGTGGGCGAGCGGCTTCTCGACATAGACATGACGACCGGCACGCATGGCCATGATACTGGCGGGCGCATGCACATGATCCGGCGTGGCGACGAGCACGGCGTCGATGTCCTTCTGCTTTTCGATCAATTCGCGGTAATCGCGATAAAGCTTCGCTCCGGGGTATTTTTTGATCGTCCCGGCGGCGTGATCGAGATCGACATCGCAAAGCGCGACGATGTTCGCCAGGCCGGTGGAATCGAGATCGCGGATGTCACCGCCGCCCTGACCACCGATGCCGATGCAGCCGAGGTTCACCTTTTCACTCGGCGGCGTGAATCCGGGGCCGCCGAGGACGTGACGAGGGACGATTTGGAAACCGAAGGCCGTTGCTGCGGCAGCTTTGACGAATCGACGGCGGGAGGTGGCTGGGGTGCTCATGCTTGTGAGCAAACGGGTTGCCTGAAACGGCTCTTGCGTCGCTGGTTCAGCCCGTCAACGTCTTCCCATCATGAAACGCCCCTGGAAAGACGTCTCAGTGCCTCTCCGCGACGGCATGGTGCACTGGCCCGGTGACCCCGAGTGCCACATCAAGCGCGTGAACCGCATGGAAGACGGTGCGGTGTGCAATCTGACGCACCTCACGATGAGCGCGCACACCGGCACGCACATGGACGCGCCGCGTCACTTCATCGCGGACGGCCTGACGATGGAGAAGATGCCTTTCGAAGCCGTGATCGGGCGCTGCCGCGTGTTTGAGCTCGACTGCGAGGACCAGATCACCGCGGATGATTTGAAGAAGCTCAAATTCTCACCCAAACAGCGCGTGCTTTTCAAAACGCGCAACTCAACGCGAAGCTGGGCGATGAACGAGTTCGACAAGGACTTCATCTCCATCCGCGCTGACGCCGCGCAGTATCTCGTGGATCAACAAGTGATGACCGTCGGCGTCGATTATCTCAGCATCGGCGGCTACGGCAAGGACGTCGTCGAAACGCATCAGATCATGCTCGGCGCTGGCATCTGGGTGATCGAGGGGCTGAACCTCGCCGAGATCAAGGCCGGCTACTACGAACTGATCTGCCTGCCGATCAAACTCGAGGGTGCGGACGGAGCGCCGTGCCGCGTGGTGCTGCGTTAACCGGCGCGGCGCTTCATTTCATCGCTCGCCTTGTCGAGAATGCGACGCTCTTCGGCGGTGAGGCTTTGCATGCCGTGGCGGCTTATTTTGTCGAGGATGTCATCGACGGCCGGCGCGGCGCTTTTCGCGGGCTTTGGAGCTTTCGGGGCCGGTTTCGGGAAGGAGGGCAGCTTGAACGCGCCCGTTTCATAACGGATGAAGGCGTAGGCGGTGCCGACGTTGGCGGCGAGGAGGATCAGCGAGACCCAATCCCGCGCGGCGAGGCATTGGAGCGCGTTGATGCCGACAAAAATGGCGGCCATGACCCAGGCGTCGAGGGTGAGGATGATGATGCTGATCTTCGCCCGCGGATAAAGCGTGGCGAAGGCGATGAAGACGCCGAACTCGAGCTGCATGATGCCCGCGCAGGCCATGCCGCGCACACCGGCCAGATGGAACAAGCAGACAAACAGCGGCGACGAGGCCAGCAGGAGCAGCAGAAGACGCACAAACACACGGCGGCCCAGGTGGCGCTCGACGGCCTCGCCGAAATTCCAAAGCAAGTAGCACCCGAGCAGCAGGAACAACCCGGGTGGATTGACGAGAACGTAGGTCAGCGGCGTCCAGAGATGCCATTCCTGGAAGGCGGCATCAAAGCTGAATACCAGATGGCCCATGAGCCCCGGCCCCAAGACCGCGAACACAACCATGCTGGCCGCGCCGGCGAGGGCGACGACGGCCGCGAGATAGACGGGATGCTGCTTCCACCACGTCAGCGGGAGGCGGTCTTGCGATTCGGGGAACCAGGAGTTGAACATGGCTGGATAGAAAAGGAGGGGCGTGAAATGGCAACCTCGGACTGTCGGCCGGCGAATTTCCGTGCGAAAGCAGCCGCGACCTGTCCGCGTTGTTTCATCACCCCCCAATGAACTCCCTCATCTCACATCATGCTCCAAACCTGGAGCATGCGTTCCTGACCCGTCGTCAGTTGCTCAGCCGCGCAGGCATGGGCTTTGGCTCGATGGCGCTCGGCTCGTTGTTCCAGGCGCCCGCCCGGGCGGCAACGCTGGACCCGATGGCGCTGAAAAAGCCGCATTTTGAGCCGAAGGCGAAGCGGGTGGTGCATTTCTTCATGAATGGCGGCCCGTCGCATGTGGATACGTTCGACCCGAAGCCGATGCTGGACAAATACGACGGCAAACCACTGCCGAACGTGCTCAAAACCGAGCGTCCGACAGGAGCGGGCTTCAAATCGCCCTTCCAGTTCCGCAAGCGCGGCCAGTGCGGCCTGGAGGTGAGCGAGATCTTCGAGAAGACCGGCGAGTTCGCCGACGACCTGTGCGTGATCCGCTCGATGTATGCGGACGTGCCGAACCACGAGCCGTCGCTCGGCCTGATGAACAGCGGTGAGAGCCGTCTGAATCGCCCGACGATGGGATCGTGGATCACCTACGGGCTCGGCAGCGAGAATCACAATCTGCCGGGCTACATTTCGATGTGCCCCGGCGGCATGCCGACGCGGCGCACGAAAAACTGGCAGTCAGCCTTCCTGCCGAGCGCATATCAAGGCGCCTACATCAACACGGAGGACACGCGGGTCGAAAAACTCGTGGAGTTCATCAAGAACGGCTCGCTCGACTTGAAGCAGCAGCGCCGGCAGCTCGACCTGCTTCAGGCTTTGAACCAGAAGCATCTCGTCGAACGTGAGCGCGACCAGCAGCTCGAGGCACGCGTCCAGAGCTACGAACTGGCCTACCGCATGCAGATGGAGGCCACGGATGCCTTCGACATAATGAAGGAGCCGGAGTGGGTGCGGAAGATGTATGGCGACCACGCCTTCGGCCGCCAGTGCCTCATCGCCCGTCGTTTGCTGGAGCGCGGCGTGCGTTTCATCCAGCTGTGGACCGGCGCGGGCCAGCCGTGGGACAATCACGACGAAATCCTCGAGCACCGGAAGCTCGGCCAGCAGACCGATGGCGCGATCGCAGCGTTCATGAGCGATTTGAAGCAACGCGGCTTGTGGGACGAGACGCTGATGATGTGGGGCGGTGAATTCGGCCGGACGCCTGCGGTGGAACTGCCGACGCCCGGCGCAAACGCGGGCAAGCAGCATGGCCGCGACCACAATCACTACGGTTTCACGATGTGGCTGGCCGGCGGCGGAGTGCGCGGTGGCTACACGCATGGTGCGACGGACGAATTCGGCTTCCAGGCCGTGGAAAAGCCCGTGCATGTGCATGACCTGCACGCCACGATCTTGAAAATCCTCGGCTTCGACCACGAAAAGTTCACCTACCGCTACGCGGGCCTCGATTTCCGTCTGACTGGCGTGAACGAGTGCAAGGTGGTGCAGGAATTGCTGGCATAAGTGAACGAAAGCCAGCCACCCGCCCGCTTGCAAGGCTGTCGCTCACGTTTACAATCGCCCCCTCATGCATCGAAAAATCCTCCTCGCCCTGGCCGTGCTGGCGGCTCTCATCGTCACGATGAATGTCCCCGCCCAGGCCCAGCAGCCCGCGCCCGCACCGTCCGCTGCTGCCGCACAAGCCGCCGCCCTGGAGGAGAACCCGTATGCGGACGCGCTGACATTTGACGGTTTCGTCCGCCGCACGGGCGTCATGGCCTACCCGCTCATCGGCCTGTCGATGGTGGCGTTTTTCATGATCGTGCTATTTGCCTTCACGGTGCGCCAGGGCACCGTGGTGAGCGATGCGTTCATGAACTCCGCCGACGCGCTCATCCGCAAGCAGGATTACCTGGGTTTGCTCGCGGTGTGCAACCGCCGCAACGAGTGCATCGCCCGCATCACGGCAAAGACGCTCGACTTCGCCACACGCAACCCGACCGCGAGTTTCGAAGAGGTGAAGGAAGTTACTGAGGCCGAGGGCAACCGACAGTCCAGTCTGCTGCTGGCACGCATTGCCTATCTCGGCGACGTGGGTGCTGTCGCACCGATGCTCGGTCTGCTCGGCACGACGCTGGGCATGATCACGACCTTCCACGAAATCTCCGGCAAGGGCGTCGGCGGCTCGAACCAGCTCGGTCTCGCGCAAGGCGTGTCCGAGGCCCTGCTCTGCACTGCCTCCGGTCTCGTGATCGGCATTCCGGCGCTGATTTTCTACGCCATCTTCCGCGGGAAGGTGAACCGTCTGATCTCGGAAATGGAGGCTGCGACGACGCATCTGATGGCGCTCCTCGCGGTGCAGTATAAACGGGCTGCGAGAGCCGTGGCAGGACAATGAGCTTGAAATGTCGAAACCTGAATGAGGAATGACGAATGAATGACCAAGCCCGATTGATCAATACCGCTGTCTTCCACCGTGAGGCTCGTCAGTCGTCATTCTGATTTCATCATTTGCCCGCTTCGCAACGTTCCCAATCATGAATTTCAGAAAGCAACACTCCATCGAGCCGACGCCGATGCAACTCGCCCCGCTGGTGGACGTGCTGTTTCTGCTGGTCATTTTCTTCGCCGTGACCTTCCAATACGCGAAGGAGGAGCAGGTGATGGACGTGAGCGTGCCTGCCGCGGACGAAGGGAAGGAAAAAGAGTCACGCAACGTCGGCGAGATCATCATCAACATCAAAAAAGACGGCGAGGTCATCGTGAACGGCCAGAAATTCACCACTGATGAGCTCCTGGTGAAGTTGAAGAACATCGTCGCCCTCTACAAGGACCAGGCCGTGATCCTGCGCGGTGACGAAGTGACAGACTACGCCCACGTCATCAAGGTGCTGGACACCTGCCAGAAGGCCGGCATCTGGAACATCGCCTTCGCCACACGCAAGCCGGAGGCCGACCAACCCGCCGCCACGCCGAAGTGAGATTGACTTTCCCCCAGCCTCCAACCGTCTCACGCCTCCGCATGCGCCGCCTCGTTTCAACGCTTTGTATTTCCGCCACGCTTTCCGTCGCGGCGCAGGAGGCCCCGAAACGCGCCCTGCCCGTGGAGGATGACGCGCCCATCCCGAAAGCAATCCCCGTGCGTCCGCCGCAGCCGCCAAAGGCGCAGCCCGTGCTCGATGATCCGAAGGACCGCCCCGCCCCGCCGAAAACGAAAGGGCCGGATGATGACATGTTCGACTTCGCCACGCTGGCCTATGATCGCCAGGAGTGGGGCATGGCCGCGCAGAGCTACGCCAAGTATCTCCAGCAATATCCGAGCGGCAGGCAGGTGTCGGACGCGCTCTTCCGCATAGGCGAGTGCTACATGAAGCAGAACCAGCTCAAGCAGGCCGCCGGCTATTACGAGGAGGTTGTGAACCGCTATCCTGCCAGCGATGGCGCGCCCTCCGCCGCCTACCGACTCGGCGCGATGCGCTTCAACGACTCCAAATTCGCCGACGCGGCCAAACATTTCGCCTTCAGCGAGACCAAGCACAAGAACCCGCAGGTCAGGCTGGCCTCCGCCTACAACAAAAGCCGCGCCTTCGAAATGGCGGGCGACAAGGAGAAGCAAACCGCCGCTCTGAGCAGCGTGATCGCGGTCAAAACGGACAACCCTTACCGCGAAACCGCGCTCCTCACGCTCGGCAGCATCTACCTCGGCCAGGACAAGAAGGCCGAGGCGCTGCCGATCTTTGACGAGCTCGTCAAAACCAGCGCCGACCGCGCCATCGTGGCCGAGGCGGTCATCCGCGCCGCCGTTCTCTACGCCGAGCTGAAAAAGCCGGACGAGTCCATCGCCATGTTCCAGAAGGCGCTGCAAATGGCCGAGACCAGCGAGGCGAACCGCGGCATCGCCCTTGTCGGCGTCATTCAGGCTCTCTTCACGAAGGGAGACTACGACGGTGTCATCGACTACTACAACAAGAACTCCGAAGTGCTGCCGCCCGGCCCTTCGCGCGCGAAGATGCTCCTGCTCGTCGGTCACTCGCACCGCATGCGCAAAAGCTATGCCCGCGCCGTGGAGGTTTATCTACTCATCGAGCAGTACCACGCCGACTCCGACGAGGCCTTCGAGGCGGGCTATTGGAAGCTTTACTGCTTCTATCTTCTCAGTGACAAGGACCTCGGCGAGTTCGCCACCGCCTTCATCACCCGTCACGCGCAAAAACACGCGGATCACGAGTATCTCTCGCTCGCACGCCTCATCCGCGCGGACTTTTACTTCAACAAGGGCGACTTCCAGCAGGCGGCGTTGAGCTACAATGAGGTCAACCTCGAAAAACTTCCCGAGAAGCTGCGACCCGGCACGCTCTTCAACACCGGCTGGGCCCAAGGCGAGGCCGGACGCCACCAGGAGGCCGTCGGCACCTTCACCCGCTTCATCAACGAGTTCCCCCAGCACGAGTTTATCCCGAAGGCCTACGCCCGCCGCGGCCTCGCCAACCGCGACGCACGCGACCTGCCGAAGGCGAAGGCGGACTTCGAGCATGTCGCCAAGGAATTTCCGAAATCTGACGCCTGTGAGTTGTCCTGGCTGCAACTCGGCTTCATCGCCATGGAGCAGAAGGATCCGAAGGCCACCGTCACCGCGTTCGAGACGCTGCTGAAAAAATTCCCCACCACCGCCGCCGCTGCGCAAGCCTACTACGGCATCGGGCGTGGCAACCTCGACCAGAAAATCTACGACAAGGCCGTCCCCGCCCTCCAACGCTCCATCGAGATCGATAGCAAGACTTACCTCGAAAAATCCAGCCAGCTCATCATCCTCTGCCACTACGCACGCCAAAATGCCGACGACCTCGCCAAGGCCATCGACAGTTATTTGCAGGCCAAATCCGACGGCGTGGTGCCCCCGAACATCCTGAAATGGCTCGGCCTCAAACTTTACAGCAGCGACGACTTCAAACGTGCCGCACGCTTCCTCGAACTCGCCGTCACGCCACAGATCCCGGAAAACACCGAGTCCGTCGTATGGAATGTCCTTGGCATGGCGCAGCTCCAGAACGGAAAATTCGACGCCAGCATCCAGGCCACTGAAAACTTCCTCAAATCCAGCCCTGACGCCGCAGCCACCGCCCGTGCCCAGCTCACCAAGGGCAAGGCCCTGCTCGGCAAAGGCGATTTCACCCAGGCCGATCAAGTCGCCCAGCAGGCGCTGCAGGTCGTCAAGGACGGCAAGCTTCAGGCCGAGCTGCTCATCCTTGAGGGAGACATCTTCTCCGCCCAGGGCGACAAGCTGGCCGCCGATGGCCAGCAGGCCGCCGCTATCGAGAAATGGAAGGCCGGCGCCGCGAAATACGCCGTGCCCAGCCAGTTTTACGAGGATCCCGATGTCACGCCCGACGCGCTCTACAAAGCCGCCAAGGCCCTGGAAAAAGCAGGAGATGCAGCGCAGTCGAAGCAGATGCTCCAGCAGCTTCAGCAACGTTATCCGAAGTATCAGCCGAAAAACTGATCACGGATGCCGACTGCCACGAGAGTCACGCGGCGGGTGGTCTTCCTTCGGACGCGCCTCGACCACACGCGAGCGGCCGGATTCGGGGTCTTTGACGACGCGTGCGGAGGCCACCTGGCCATGGGCGGCAAAAGACACCTTGGAACTCCTCGTCCGTCAGGGTGTAAGGCAGATTGCTGACGTAGAGGTTGATGCCCGTGAGCCCAGGTCCGTGCCCGGAGGTGTCAATCAACGCTTGGCAGGCCGCCACCCCTGCCGAGTCCGGCGCAGTCAAAGTTTCAGTTGCGAAAAAGGGCGCGAATTCGTATCCCAAGGCCGCTTCCATTTCACCCCATGAAACACATCCTCACCCTCGTTGTTGCCCTCGGCCTCTCGGCAGGTTTTTCCTCTGCCGCCGAGCCCCTGAACACCGTCTGCCCCATCTCCGGTAAGCCGGCCAACCCGGCCATCATCAGCACCTACACCAAGACCGTTGCCGTCTGCTGCAACAGGTGCAAAGCCCAGTTCACCGCCACCCCGAAGGCCTACCTCAACAACATCCTCGGCGCCGTTAGCGGCCAGTGCCCGCTCAGCAAGAAGAAGTCCGACCCCGCCATCACCGTCAGCTACAGCCGCCAGGTCGCCTTCGCCGACGCCGCCAGCAAGGCCGCCTTCGATGCCGCTCCCGACAAGCACATCAAGGAAGTGCGCCAGTGATCTTGCTAACCCCGGATTAAGCGCCAGGCGGAGCCGCTCATTTGGCTCCGCCTTTTTTATGCACGCATGATGCAGCATGTCCGCGCGGCACGTTGTTAGCTGCCGCATGAAACGCCGTCGTCACAGAACATCCGGAATCTCCGTCTCGCCTGACGACGCGCTTTGCGAGCTTTTTGACCTGCTGCCGGAGGTGCAGGCCTGGATCAAGGATGCCAGGCATCGCTACTTGTGGGTCAACCGCACCTTTTTGCTCAACTACGGCCTGCATCAGCTCGACGAGGTGTTGGGGAAGACGGATCACGATCTCTCGCCACCGCATCTCGCGGCGCAATTCCTCGCCGGAGACGAGGCGGTGCTCGCCGGGCAGACGGTGCAGGGCCGCCTGGAGTTGATCGGACGTTTCGACCACACGGCCTCGTGGAGCTTCACCACGAAGCGCCAGGTGCGCGACGCGAAAGGCCGCTCAGTCGGCACCGCGGGCATCACGCGCGTGCTGGATGCCGCGCAGATTGATCAACGGGAGGACATCCGCCTCGGCGTGGTCATTTCCATGATGACGCAGCGGCTTGGCAGGGCGGTGACGAATGCGGAGATGGCGAAGGCCGCCGGCATGTCATCGCGGGCCTTCGAGCGGGCCTTTGTGCGTGAATACGGCCTGCCGCCGCAGCAATACCTCAAACGCCTGCGCATCCAGACTGCTTGTCGCCTGCTGGTGGACACGCGTGAATCGATTGCCGCCATCGCGCAGCGCTGCGGTTTCGCGGATCAAAGCCACCTCACGCGTGAATTTCGACGCGTTACCGGCTCCACGCCATCGGCTTACCGCGCCGAATACGCCGCCGCGAATGTTCCAAGCGCTGCCGCTTCTGTTCTATCCAAGGCCAGGCCCAAAAGATAGCCTCGGAGCACCATGAAGCTCCAACCCGGCTCCACTCTCATCACCAACGGCCAGCTCATCGACGGGACCGGCGCCGCGCCGGTCCCGAATGCCGCCGTCATCGTCACGGATGGCCTCATTACTTATGCGGGTCCTGCCGCCGCGGCACCGCCAGCACCCGATGCCCGCGTCATCGACGCGAAGGGCGGCACCATCATGCCAGGGCTCATTGAGGCGCACATTCACCTGACTTATTTCAATGTCACCGAGCTGCAGGACCTCGACATCAAGTTCCCGGTCGAATACGTCACGTTGCAATCGGCGGTGAATGCGAATACGGCGCTCGAATGCGGCTACACCAGCGCCCGCAGTGGCGGTTGCCTTCACAACATCGACGTATGGATGAAAAAGGCCATCGAGGAGGACATGATCCCCGGTCCGCGACTCAGCGCGAGTGGTCGCGAGATCTGCGGTGCGGGCGGCTTGATGGATTGGAACCCCGACTATCGGAAAATCGGCATGGAAGGCATTGTCTTCATCGTGAACGGCCCCGAGCAGGCCCGCACGGCTGTGCGCAAACTGGTCAAAGACGGCATCGAGTGGGTTAAAACCTATCCCACAGGCGATGCGGCCTCTCCCGACATCAATGATCACCACACGCTGTGCATGACCTTTGATGAAATGCATGCCGTGGTCGCCACCGCGCACAATCACGGCCTCAAAGTCACCGGCCACTGCCGTGCCCGCGATGGCATCTACAACGCTCTCAAGGCCGGTTACGATGCCATCGAGCACGGCACCTTCATGGACGACGAATGCCTCGAACTCCTGCTCAAGCGCAACGTGCCGATGTGCCCCGGTCTCGGCTTTGAGCTTTTCAGCGTGGAGCGCGGCAAAGACTTCGGCCTCTCGCAGCGAGTGCTCGACGGCCATCAAGAAACGCTCGAAGCTGGAGCCGAAAGCGCCCGAATGGTGCTCAAAGCCGGCGGCACGCTCGGCCTCGGCGGTGATTACGGCTTTGGCTGGACCCCGCACGGCACTTACGCGCAGGAACTGACCTTCTTCGTGAACTACGTCGGCTTCAGCGTGCTCGATACGATCAAATGCGCCACCCTAGGCGGCGCGAAGATGATGGGCCGCGCCCACGAGCTCGGAACGCTGGAAAAGGGCAAACTCGCCGATGTCCTCGTCGTCGATGGCGATGTGATGAAGGACATCCGCATCCTCGAAAACCGCGACAACCTCCTCGCCGTGATGCAAGGCGGCGTGGTGAAGGCGGGCACGCTGACACAGCCGCTTTCATGATCGGGACTGGGAAGCAAACACACCGAGATATTCGCGTTTTTTGATTCCGCTCCGGCGACTCCCTGATCCTGACACCCATCCGCATCCCTCACCGTCTTTCCATCCACCGATGAAACCCTTGTTAACCATTCTCGCCATTCTCGTTGCTGGCACTTCACTCCAGCACGCCGCTGAATTGCGCCTTGGCTCGCCCTTCTCCGATCACATGGTGCTGCAACGCGAAAAGCCCGTCGCGCTGTGGGGCTGGGCGGATGCGGGAGAGTCCGTGACCGTTTCCTTTGCAGGGCAGTCGAAGACCGCCACCACCGGCACGGATGGCAAGTGGTCGCTGAAGCTCGATGCCATCGCTGCTTCCGCAGAGCCGCGTGCGCTGCTCGTGACCGGCAACGAAGGGCGCAAGGTCGAGGTGAAGGACGTGCTCGTGGGCGAGGTCTGGCTCGGTTCCGGGCAGTCGAACATGGCGATGACCGTGGCGGGTTGTTACCACTTCGATGCCGAAAAAGCCGCCGCGAAGTATCCGCTCATCCGCCATTATCGCGAAAGCTCCGGCCCCTCCGACACACCGCAGGCCGAGGGCAAAGGCGCATGGCAAATCTGCACACCGGACACCGTCGGTGGCTTCTCCGCAGCGCTGTATTTCTTTGGTCGCGAGATTCACCGGGAAGTCGGCGTGCCTGTCGGCCTCATCAACACCTCCGTCGGCGGCACGCCCATCGAGTCGTGGGTCGCCGCCGAGGCGCAGTCCTCCGATCCCGAGACAAAGGCGAACTACGACACGCGGCTGGACGCGCACCGGAAGTTCGATCCCGCGCAAGCGCCCGCGTTGCATGAGAAGCAGCTCGCCATTTGGAAGAAGGCCTCCGAGAAGGCGAAAGCCGACGGCACTCCCTTCGTCGTCCCGCCGCCCAAAGATCCGCTGGCGATGTGGAAGCTCAAAGGCGGCCCCAGCGGCCTCTTCAACGGCAAAGTGGTCAATCTCTTGCCTTACACGCTGCGTGGAATGCTTTGGTATCAAGGCGAAGGCAATGCCAACAGCAATCCCGGCCTCTACCACAAGCAGCTCACGCAGCTCGTCACAAGCTGGCGCACGCTTTGGCAGGACGAGGTGCCCTTCGCGTGGGTGCAGCTCCCGAACTTCACCTCGCCCGGTGAAGGCTGGCCGCGTGTGCGCGAATCCATGCTGAAGACGCTCGCGCTGCCCAAGACCGGCATGGCCATCACCATCGACCTCGGCGATGCGAAGGACATCCATCCGAAGAACAAACAAGACGTCGGCAAGCGTCTCTCCTTCTGGGCTCTCGGCACCGTGTATGGCAAAGACGTCCCCGCCACCAGCGGCCCACTGCCCGCAGACTCGAAAATCACCGGCAACGCCATCACCATCTCCTTTAAACATGCCAACGGCGGCCTGAAATCCATCACCGGCGGCCCCCTCACCGGCTTCCAAATCGCCGCCGCCGATCAGCAGTGGAAACCTGCTGAAGCCAAGATCGTCGGCGAGACGGTTGTCGTCAGCAGCCCCGAGGTCTCCCAACCCGTGGCCGTTCGTTACGCCTGGAAAGATTGGCCTGATTACAGCCTCGCCAATGGCGCTGGATTGCCCGCCTCGCCCTTCCGCACGGATGACTGGCCTGTGGTGAAGAAGTAAAATTTGTGAAGGCCTACAGAACACACGACACATCCGGAATACTGATTTTATGACACCTAGCATCGCCCTACGACACCTCTGCCTTCTGCTCCTTTCCGCGTATTCCGCGTGTTCTGTAGGCCAAATCTCCGCTGCCGATCTCTTCGACAAACAAAACCTCGCCGCGTGGTGCATTGTGCCGTTTGATAAGGCCAAACGAACGCCCGAAGCACGTGCCGAGATGGTGGCGAAGATGGGGATCAAGAAAGTCGCGTATGACTGGCGGCCGGAGCATGTGGTGGAATTTGAGCGAGAGATCCTCGCGTATCAGCAGCACGGCATCGAGATGTTCGCGTTCTGGGGCACGCATGATGAGGCCTTCCGGCTGTTTGAGAAGTACAAGCTCCATCCGCAGCTCTGGATCATGATGAAGGGCTCTGGCGAGACGCAGGAGGCACAGGTCAAGTCGGCCGCAGAAGGTCTGTTGCCCATCTTGGCCAAAGCGAAGGCCATCGGCAGCAGCGTCGGCATCTACAACCACGGTGGCTGGGGCGGCGAGCCGGAAAACATGGTCGCCGTGTGCGAGTTCCTGAAGAAGAACCACCGCACCGACAACATCGGCATCGTTTACAACCTCCACCACGGCCACAGCCACCTCGACCGCCTGCCCAAAGCCATCGAGGCCATGAAGCCGCATCTCCTTTGCCTCAACCTCAACGGCATGGACATCGCGGGCGACACGAAGGGCCGCAAGATCCTGCCGCTCGGCGTGGGCACGCAGGATGTGACCGTGCTGCGCCAAATTCGCGCCAGCGGCTACAGCGGCCCGATTGGCATCCTCAACCACACCAACGAGGACGCCGAAGGTCGGCTGCTCGACAACCTCGATGGGTTGAAGTGGCTCGTGCCACAGCTTGATGATGCCAAGCCTAGAGCGAGGCCGTCGTATCGCACCTGGAGTGAGAAGTCAGAAGTGAGAAGTCAGAATTCAGAGGTCGGCAAAGCCGAGACGGTGGCATCGTGGAATGAAGAGTTTGGCAAGGCGCTGAAGGGCGGCTGGATGGTGGAGGGGGATGCGGAATACTCGAAGCTGCCGTTCACGGTCGAGTGTCGCGCGAGGCTGGATGGCAAAAACGGCTTCAACATCCTCGTCGCGTCCGAGATGAAGGCCTCGGCCACGCATTGGGAACTCTACACGATGGCGAAGAGCGGCACGCTGGCGCTTTACATGCCCGGTCGCGGCGGGAACTACGATTCGAAGATCGATGTGTGCGATGGGAAGTGGCACGACCTCCTCGCCAGCGCCGATGACAAGGGCGTGATGCTGTGGATCGATGGGAAGCAGGTCTTCGAGAAACCTGTGCAGCCGCTCACCGAAAAACCGCAGCTTGGGCAGCTCGCCTTTGGCCGCCTCGTCGAAGGCACGATTGGTTGCGATGGCGTCGTGGATGATGTGCGCATCACGCGCGGCGTGATGAAGCCGCGCAAAACGACCTCGCCACGCCAGCGCATGGACAACACGCTGGGCTTGTGGAGCTTTGACAACCTCGATGCACTGCTGCCGCCGCCCGCGCCAAAAGCCGCCGAGTTCAAACCCGAACTGCCACCGTTGAACCAAGCCGACAACCAGCACTGGCAGCACTTCGTGAACCGCGAGCGCGTGTTCGACTTCTACGGCAAGCAGGCGCTGCACTTCATGAAGCAGAAGCCGCTGCCCGAACTGATCCCGCAGTTCCCCGGCATGGACGGCGGCCAGCAAGGCCACTGGGGCAATCAAAATGACCAAACCACGTGGAAGGATGGTCGCTGGGCCGCGAGTGATCTTGGGAATGTGTTTAGCGGGGTTTTCAAAGGAGCAGGACTCGCCATTCCGAAGGCCGTGTGCGTGCGCTTCGATGACAAAGCAGCCGTCTTTGATCCCGAACGCATGGCGTGGCGCTTGGAATGGTCCGGAGGCTTTCTCAAGCTCAACGACGCCCGCCACGGATTCATGGCCGGTGCGCCGATGGATGGCAAAGTGACCTCCAAAGAAGAAAAGAAGCTCTCCGGCACCTACCGCGGCTTTTTCCGCCGCGTCAATGAAGTCAACATTGTCACCAGTGAATCACCCTTACCTACTCCAGGCCCCGCTCAATGGCCTCAATGGATCGAAACCAAAGGCGAGCTCGGCGCCCAAGCGCCATTCGCCACGGACCGCATCACGATTCCGTTCGAGAATCGGTATGGCACGCTCTTCTTTATTACCGCGCATGATTTCTTCAGCGATGGCACCGCAGCTATCGCGACGATGACCGGCGAGGTGTGGCTGGTGAAGGACATCGACGAGAAGCTGGAAAAACTGCGCTGGAAACGCTTCGCCACTGGTCTGCATCAGCCGCTGGGCATGAAGATCGTGAAGGACAAGCTCTACGTGCTTGGTCGCGATCAAATCACCTGCCTGCACGATCTGAATGGCGATGACGAAGCCGATTTCTACGAGTGCGTGACGAACGCGATGCAGACCTCGCCCGGCGGCCACGATTTCATCGTCGGACTCGAAACGGACAAAGAAGGCCGCTGGTATTTCGCTTCCGGAAATCAAGGCGTATGCCGGATCGAAGTGGGGCGGGCACTCTTGCCCGCCGAAAGCGCTCCATTGCGGGCAAGAGTGCCCGCATCACTTCAAATCCTCGCCACCGGCTTCCGCAATCCGAACGGGCTCGGTCTCTCACCGGATGGTCGCTTTATCACCACGAGCGGCCAGGAGGGCGATTGGACACCCGCCACCTCCATCTTCCAGATCGAGCTCGATCAGAACCTCGGTGCGCACTTTGGCGCGGGTGGTCCGAAGGATGGGAAGGTGCCGGAGCCGGTGCTGATGTATCTGCCGCGTGGCGAGGACAACTCGGCGAGTTCGCAGGTGTTTATTCCAGACGCAGCCGGGACGGCTGCACCACACTCTTGGGCTGCGTTGAAGGGTGATAACAACCTCATTCATCTCTCCTCGGGCGGTGGCAGCGCGTGGTTGATGATGCGACAGCAGGTGAAAGGTCGCTGGCAAGCCGCGGCGGTCAAAATCAGCGGGAACTTTGATTCCGGCCCGCAGTGTGCGCGATTCAATCCGAAGGACGGGCATCTCTATGTGAATGGCATGCAGGGCTGGGGCACTTACACGCCGAAGGACGGCTGTTTTCAGCGAGTGCGCTTCACCGGTGGCGATAAACCCGTGCCCGTTGGCTTTGAAGCACGCGATAACGGCGTGATCATCCGTTTCAACCAGCCCGTGAAAGACGCCGATGCCGCCACCTGCTTCGCGCAGTGCTGGAACTACAAATACGGGCCGCAATACGGCTCGCCGGAGTATTCCGTGAAGTATGCGGACACGCCCGGCCATGATCCGTTGGAGGTGCGCAGCGTGCAAAAGCTCGATGGCGGCAAGACGCTCTTCCTCGAAATCCCGCAGATCGTGCCCGCAGGCCAGATTCACCTGCATCTGAGCACCGGGCATGATGTTTTCATGACGGCGCATGCCTTGGCGGAGCCGTTCACGGAGTTCGCTGGCTACACGAAGATCGCCAAAACGAACCACGCAGCGCAAATCGGCCTCGAAGCCCCCAAACCGGCCAAACCGAACCCGTGGGCCAAAGGCGAGCCCGGACGCGAAATCATCGTCGAGGCCGCTTTGGGCCTGCAATTCGTCCAAAAGCAGCTTTTGGCCAAAGCGGGCGAAAAACTCACCATTCGCTTCAAGAACCCGGACGTCGTGCCGCACAACTGGCTGCTCGCGAAGCCCGGCTCACTGCAAAAGCTCGGCGAGAAGGTCAACCTCATGATCACCGACCCGCAAGGCATGCAAAAGCACTACGTCCCCGACAGCGACGACGTCATCGCCTACACCGACATGACCAATCCGAAGGCCGAGTTCGTCATCCACCTCACCGCGCCGAAGGAAAAAGGCGATTACCCTTATCTCTGCACCTTCCCTGGCCACTGGATGGTCATGAATGGCGTGATGAAGGTGGAATAAAAAATGCCGGGCTTTTGGCCCGGCATTTCCATTTCAATCCTAGTCGATTCAGATCAGGCACACGCCACAGCCGTCTGGCCTTGCTCGCCGAGGCCTTCGACGCCGAGTTCGATGACGTCGCCGGGCTTCATGAAGACGGGGTCCGGTTTGAAGCCGAGGCCGACGCCAGGAGGTGTGCCGGTGGTGATGAGATCGCCGGGCAGGAGGCTCATGAACTGGCTGAGGTAGCCGACCAGCTTCTTCACGCCGAAAATCATCTGCGCGGTGCTGCTGTTCTGGATCGTTTTGCCGTTCAGCTTGAGCCAGAGCTTCAAATTCTGCGGATCAGGGATCTCATCTCTCGTGGCGAGGAAGGGCCCGATCGGCGCGAAGGTGTCGCAGCTCTTGCCTTTGACCCACTGGCCGCCGCGCTCGAGCTGCCATTCGCGTTCGCTGTAATCGTTGTGCACGCAGTAACCGGCTACATGGCTCATGGCGTTGTCTTCGCTGACGTAGCTGGCCTTTTTGCCTATGACAAAAGCCAGTTCGACCTCCCAATCGCTCTTCTTCGAGTTCTTCGGGATCACGACGTTGTCATTCGGGCCGCAGATGGCCGAGGTGGCCTTGAAAAAGACGATCGGTTCCGCCGGAATGGGCATGCCGCTCTCCTTGGCGTGATCGACGTAGTTCAAGCCGATGCAGATGATCTTGCTAGGACGCGCGATGCACGGCCCGAGACGTACGCTGGCATCGACGGTGGGCGCAGAGGCCGCGTTGGCCTTCGCCCAGGCAGCGAGACGCTCCAGATCATCACCACCGAAGAATTTTTCATCGTAGTCGCTGCCAAAGGCGCTCGCGTCGATGCGGCGGCCGTCTTCAAGCTGCAGGCCGGGTTTTTCTTCTCCAGGGTTTCCAAAGCGGATCAGTTTCATGCGGTTGTTCTTGGTTCGTTGTTCTTGGTTCTTCGTTTCAGAGACTCATTTCTTCTCGTCGCCTTCCGCATTCGCGTAGCGGCCGATGATCGGATACTGCTCCAGCTCCGCGACGGTGCCGGTGACCGGGTAGCTTTCGCGGCCGACCCAGTAAACACAAGCGGCAGCAATGTCCTCAGGCATCAAAAGCCGGCCCATCGGCACGACGCTGGGCGGCAGGCGCTCCGGCCAGCCTTCGCCGAGTCCATCGCCGATTTTGACCTGGTATTCGTTGTCCGAGAGCGTCCAGCCGACGTTGAGCTGGTTCACGCGCACGCGGTCCATGCCCAGCGAGTCAGCGAGATTGCGCGTCATGGTCATGAGCGCGCCTTTGGACATGGAATAGGCCAGCATGTTCGCCTGACCGCAGTGAGCGAGCACGGAGCCGATGTTCAGCACGACGCCGGTGTTTTTCTTCAACTCCGGCAGCAGCGCGCGGATCAGCAACATGGGCGCACGGGCGTTCACAGCCATCATGCGGTCAAAGAAGGCCGCGTCCGTCGTGTCGATGCGTCCGCGGATGGTGAGCGCGGCGTTGTTCACCAGCGCATCGACCTTTCCAAAGGCCACGATGGCGTCTGCGGCGAGTTTTTCGGGATACGCGGCATCTTCGAGGCTCCCTTGACAAAACGCGGCCTTGTCCTCGCCGAGCTCCTTGCGCAGCGCCTGGCCGCGCACGGCATCGCGGCCATGCAGGATCACCTTCGCGCCTTCTTGGATGAAGCGGCGCGCCATGTGCTCGCCGATTCCTGTAGTGCTGCCGGTGATGAGGATGACCTGGTCTTTAAGTCGCATGATTGGGTTTGGGTTGGCTGGTTTCTATGGCGAGGGCAAGCAGATGCTCAAGACCTCACCTTGCAAGCTGTCGCAAAACTTCCGCGGCCTTCGTCTCAAACAGCTTCTGCCACTCGGGGGCCACGACCACGTCGCAATCCTCCTGCGCGTAGCCGGTGTTCCGGCGTTGCTGCTCGGTGGCGGTGTACCAGATGTAGCCGTTCGTGTAGCCGGAAACGTGCGCGTTGGCATCGGCGGCGGCTTTCTTGATGTTCAGACCGACCTGAACGGTGACTTCACCGGGGAAGGTCACGAGCTTGAAAGCGCCGACCCGCAAACCACACACCTCGGAATCGAGGGTGGCGCTGTTCGCGGCTTTTGTGTCAGCGAGGTGCTTTTTGAGCAAAGCGAGGTTCGCATTCAGCCGCGTGAGCTTTTCCATGATCGCGAGGTTGCTGAGGTAGGCTTCGACGAGCGCCTTGTTGTCGGCGTCGAGCTGCTGGAGCGGCTTGGCGTTGTCGAGATAGCCCTGGGCATAGTGCGAGGGCATGTCCGGGAAGATTTTGTGCTGCATGAGCAGTGGGAGGAAGGTCTTGAAATTGATGTTCGTGGGCTTCAAAGCCGCCACGAGGGCCTTTTGCTCGGTTTCGATGCTGGCGATGCGTTTTTCGAAATCGGCGGCGCGGGGCAATTGGAGCACTTCGCGGCTGATTTTCAGTGTGGCATCGTTTTGCGGCTCAAAACGGCGCAGCGCCGCCAAAACACTCGCGCCGAGCATCGTGCCGAGCGGCTCGGCATCGGCGGGACGGCTCACTTCTTTGTAATGAACGGGATTGATGTCGCCGCCGCAGCCTTGAACGAAGAACGCCATCGCGCCGGTGGCTTCTTCGATGACTTTGGAGGCAAAGCCGGGGTAATCGGCCGAGTTGCCCTTGCTCGGCGGGTTCATGATCGGATGGCAGGCGAACTGATACACGACCGCGAGCGGCGTGCCGTCCGCTCGATCCAGCCTCAGCAGACCGATCTGCGGATCAATCGGACCGGTGCTGACCACGTCCTCATCGCGCGGCATCGAGTAAGCGCGGCGCATGTCCGTCTGCGTACCGTCCTTGAGAAACATGCGGCGGTTTTCGCTGATGCGGCTCTCGCTGCCAGTTCCGGCGCTCACTTTGACCGGCACGAAGTTCTTCGCGGCCTCTTTGATGGCCTGCACAACGAGCTGCTGCAAATCCGTGCGCACGATGCCGTGGCAGTGGCTGGCATTGATGATGACCTCGTCGGCAAGATCGCCGAGTTCCTGCCGCACATTCGCGAGGAAGCCATTTCCGATGCGTCCGATGCCACCAATCGCCACCGCATCGACCGTGACGAGCACGGCGGTCGTCTCGCCGCTCTTCAAGACGAGCGCCTTGGCAAAACACGGATCATTCACCGGCACCGTGCGGTCGGTGATGTCCACTTTGGCGATGCCGGCGAGGATCTCGGCATGCAGCGGGAGACTGAGGAGAAGAAGAGCGAGCAGGTGTTTCATGGCGTGGCCTGAATGACAAAGGACGATGAGTGTGGAGAGACCTCGAAGCGCAGATGACTGTCGGCTGCGTTGATCGTTTGTCCTTTGGCATCACGGAGGAGGATCTGAGCGGACTTCCATGACTCAGGCGGGCTGAGTTCGAGGGTCAGCGGCTGGTCGTAGAGCGCCGCGTCGGTGGGGCAATCGAGCTGGAAGGCGAGGCTGTTTGAATCTGATTTCACCAGCGTGAGCTTCGAACTGCTGCGTTCGGTTTGATACTTGTGGATGTCCGCCATGCCGGCGATCCAGAGCTTGTCCTGATGCTCTTTGGCGATGTCGAGCGCGGCGCGGAAGTGTGCCTCGCTGCTGCTGAGTCCCTCGCCGATGTAGTGGTAATGCACGCGGCACCAGAGGCCGCGCTGGAGATGGGTTTCGAGCGCCTTGCGAAAAGCCTCCACACGTCCGCCATAGCTGTCATCCATGCCGAGCGAGCCGCTGGAGGCGTCAAACTGATGATACTTGTCAAGGTAGTGCCGAAGCGTGCGTGTCGTCTCCCAGAGTGTGCCGCCGCCGAGATTGAGAGCCGTGAGCTTGCTCTTGCCCGGCGTGAGTTTCCAAATCGCCTCCGCGGCACCGCCGATCTCGCGATCCATGTCGTCATCACCCTTCGCGCCGCGATGATGCGCGGAGTGGTTTGCCAGCTCCATGTCGCCCTGCTTCATCACGGCCTCCCATTCGGCGTGCTGCGTTTCGAATGAGTAGTTTTGACGGCTTCCAGGTTCTTTCGGACCGGGATTGACCATGAAAGTGCCTTTGAAGCCGTATTCGCGCAGGATCGGGATGGCTTTGCGGAGGTGCGTGGGATGCGAGTCGTCAAAACGGATGCTCAGCGCGGCGGTGCGGCCCTGTGGCCAGTTCGCGATGCGCACCTGCGCACCGCTCGTGGCATCCTGGATGACGCGTTCCTTGTCCGACGTGCTGCGTGGCAGCGGCACCGCCGGCGGAACGGCCTGCAAGACGAACGCGCTGATCTTGTCAGCCACAGACACGAGGAGAATTTCCCATTCGATGCCAGAGCGCCGCACCAGCATCGCGTCGCCAGCCTCGTCACGCACCTCCACATCATTCGCAGGCCAGACGTTGCGTCCTGAATTCGGCAGCTCGACCCGCACACTCAGCGGCTGCGATTCCCCCATGCGCTCGACCTGCACCCGCAGCTTGAACTTGTCCAAGTTCGTCGCGCTGACCTTCGCCGGACCTGAATAGCTTTCCAACGCGACTTTCACTCCGCCCAGATCGAGTGTTTGCGCACCAAGCCGGGTGACGAGGGAGTAGATCAATATCAAGTAACAAAAGGCCTTCATCGAGCTTTGGGGTTCAGAGTCCACTTCACGGCATTGACAAGCAAACGACGCACATCCGCGATCTGCATGTCTTCCGGCGCACCGAGGCTGGTGTAGAAGACGGGAGCCTTCTTTTCGCCATAAGTGCGTGTCCAAGCGATGGGCATGGGCGGGCTGGTGTCCGTCTTGGCTTTGCCGATGAGTAGCGGGGTAACATCAGCGACGAGCGGGAGCACTTTGTAGAGGGATTGGGCACCGAGGATGTTCGCGGGATTCACTCCGACGAGCAGCGGGCTGTTTTCAGCTCCTAGGGCGATGCTGACCGTGTAGGGTAGGCCTTTGGTTTCGTAGCCGGTATTCGGAGCGCCGAGGACTTCGTCGGTGAACTCCGGCCAGGGCACGAGGCTGGGATCGATGACCTCCTTGGGCTTCGGGATGAAGGCGTGGTTTGCGGTGCGGATGCCGAGAAGTGGTTTCCCTGCATCGAGATGAGCGCGGATGGCGGCCATTTGATCCTTCGGCGGGAAACGACGGCGTGAGAACAGCACGAGCAAATCCGCGTCCTTCAGCGCTTCGACGAGTCCGGCAAAGTGATGCGGCTGCGGCTTGTCGCCATCGATGATCGTGACCTGATGACCGAGCGGCCGGAGCTGCTTCTCGGCGAAGTCGCGCATGGTGCGCGGTGCTTCGTAGTTATTCGGGTCCTCGACGACCATGATGACAATGTTGGCCGCGTAAGTGCCTGCGGTGAATGTGCAGAGGCAGGCAAGCAGCAATAACAGACGTTTGTTCGAGGGTCGCATGTATGAGCATACGAACTTGGAGCAGCGTTTTAGCCGTGCTGAACCTGAAACGACAACGAAACGATATCACCCCAACAACCGCGTCAAAGGATGCCCTTCGTTCTGGTCGATGCGTTCGGGGAGGCCTTTGTGGTTGTAGGTGAGCTTGGTGTGATCGATGCCGAGCAGGTAAAGGATCGTCGCGTGGATCGAGTGGACATGCAGACGGTCCTCGACGGCATACAAGCCGAGGTCGTCGGTCGCGCCGTAGGTCTGACCGCCTTTCACGCCGCCGCCGGCCATCCACATGGTGAAGCCCGTGGGATTGTGGTCGCGTCCGTCGCCCTGCTCGGACATCGGCGTGCGACCGAATTCACCACCCCAGATGACGAGCGTCTCATCGAGCAGGCCGCGGGCCTTCAAATCGGAGAGCAAGCCCGCGATCGGTTTATCGACGGAGTTGCAATATTTGCCGTGATTCACCTCGATGCCTTTGTGAGCATCCCACTTGCTGCCTGCACCGCTGTAGAGCTGCACAAAGCGCACGCCATTTTCGACGAGACGACGCGCGAGGAGGCAGTTGCGGCCAAAAACGGCCGTGGCCTCGTTGTCCATGCCGTAGAGCTTCTTCGTGGCTTCACTCTCTTTGCTCAAATCGACGGCTTCAGGTGCCTCAGCCTGCATTTGATAGGCAAGTTCGTAGCCTTTGATGCGGGCATCGAGCTCGGTGTTGCTCGCACGTGACGCGTTGTAGTCGCGGTTCAAAGCACCGAGCAGGTCCAGCTTGTCGCGCTGGCGCACGCGATCGACGCCTTTGGGGTTGTCGAGGTATTTGATCGGCGTGCCTTCGGAGCTGAACTCCACGCCTTGATACACGGCAGGCATGAAGCCGTTGCCCCAGTTGCGCACGCCATTAACCACGGTGCCTTCGCTGTCCTTGATGACGACAAAGCCGGGCAAATTGCTGTTCGTGGTGCCGAGCCCATACTGCGCCCACGCACCGAGCGAGGGACGACCTCCGAAGACGGAGCCGGTGTTCATCGAGCACACGCCGCCGGCATGATTGATACCGCTGGAGGCACACGAGTGAATCACCGCGAGGTCATCGGCATGCATCGCGACGTTGCTGAACCAATCGGAGATCCACAAACCGCCCTGCCCATGCTGCTTCCAGGTGCGCTTGCACTCGAGGATCGGCGATTTCGTCTCGCCCATCGCGGTGATGGGTGCCTTGAAGCTGGCGGGCAGCGACTGGCCGGCGAGTTTGTTCAGCAGAGGCTTGTAGTCGAAGGTGTCGAGATGGCTCGGGCCGCCTTCCATGAAGAGGAAGATGACGCTCTTCGCCTTCGCCGGGCGATGCGCGACACGCAGCGGCGCCGCGCTGGCCTGCTCCTGACCCATGAGCGCTGCCAAAGCGACCGAGCCAAAGCCGCAGCCGGCCGTTTGCAGGAAGTCGCGACGCGACGTGGGGTGGTCGTAACGATTGCAGCGCATGGTGGTGGTGGGTTTAAACGGGGTATGGAAGCTCTCTTCCTCACCTAAAGGCCGTCACGACCCGTTTTTTGACACAAAAAATCGCATCCAAGCTTCCGATCACAGTCCCAAAGCCGTTCGTGCTTCCGCCCGAATGGCTTTCGCGTCCGCATGGCATCGCTTCATCTCGGCTGCCGTGGCCTCATTTCCGGGGTAGCGGATGCGCACCGCGTAGTCACTGATGCGGCTGGCCGCCGACATGAGGGCAGACCAGAGTGGTTCGATACCCAACACCAGCTGGATGAGTTGGTCGATCTGGTGGATTCGCGGGATTCGGATGCCTGCTTCCTCCATGCGTGCCTTCACATACTTCTCCGCCGACTGCTGGAAGTGGAAACAAACCTGGTCCCTGACGGGAGGCTTGCGCCGCCGCATCAAAGAGACTGCCAGCAGCCAGTCAGATTCCGCTTTTTTGATCCACTCACGCGTGGACGCCTTCATACATAACCCTCCCCTTTTCGGTAATGTCGAGGATGAAGGATTCACGGTCCAGGATGCGCGCATGAAGCCGGTCTTCAGGCTCCACGAGCACATCCACGGGAAATGAGGCAGGCACTTTCATCCGCATCTTGAAGCCCAGGTCCCGCCGGAAGCGATTCTTGGGCATCACCACCATCACATCCACATCAGAGTCCTCATCAGGCGTGCCATAGGCATAGGAGCCAAAAAGAATGATCTTCCGTGGCTTGAACGCGGCCGCGATGGCGTCGCAGTATTGCTGGATGGCTTTCCGGGAGATCATGGGGCGAGACTAACGACACGGCCCCCAACGGTCAAGCGGGGGAAATCCCTCGCAGGCATGACGTTCTCAATGCAGGTAAAAGAATTCGTTCGTGTTCAGCAGCACCTGGCAGAGGTCGTTCATCGCCCGGCGGAAGGGATCGGCCTCTTCGACGCTCTTCACGTCGCTACCGCTCCAGGCGTATTGCGAGTTCAGCGCATCGGCGGCACGCCAGATGACGAAACCAGCGCTCCATTTCTCCGGATCGGCGTTCAGCGTCTTGTCGGCGAGATAGCCGGTGGCGATGCGCACGGCCTCGATGTTGCCGTCCCATTGATGCGTGGGCGAGCGCTTGTTCAGGCCGCCAATGACGAGCTGCGAGGAGCCGAGGCTGAGCTTCGAGCGGATGTCCATCGGCACTACGGCGGATTGCACGGCAGCGCCGGGCGTGTCGAGATCGCGCACGGTGAAGGTGATGTTCTTGCCGGTGCAGGAAACACGGGCCGCGAAGTGATAGCGACGCCCCAACTCGATGTGGATGTTCGATGCCACGACCTGATAACCGATGTTCGAGTTTTCATCCTCGCCCACCACCTGCACGATCACATTGCGCGGCTTGTAGCGCGACTTTTCGCCGGTGACGCCGAGGCTCCAGCCGAAGGCTTCAAGACTGTCTTTGCCGCCGTTCCAGCGGGACACCAAGGTGCGCACGGAGGCATTCACATCGACGCTGTTAAGCTTCGCGACGGCTTCCACGCTGAACTCATCGCCCTCTTTCTCGCTCGTATTAATCAGCAGGCGCTCGTGGGCGCTGTTTTCTTTGAAGGCCTCGGAGCCTTCGCCGTTGTCAGCGGCCTCGGAAGCCTTCGCTGAGGTCGTTCCGGCCCGTTTCTTCAAAAAGGCCTCGGCGGTGGCTTTTTCCTTCGGAGTCGGCGGACGGCCCAAAACGGCCATCCACGCATCGTCGATACCTTCCACGCGGGAGGCGAGCTTCCGAGCACGGGCGAGCAACCAGTCGCCATTGAGCAATTGCAGCGCCTGCGTCGGCGTGGTGGTGCTTTGACGCTCGGCGGTGCTCGCAAAGCCGGCTGGCATGTCGAGCGCACGAAGAAGCTCGTTCGGATTGTTGCGCTTCTTCATCGTGTAAACCGAGCGACGGGTGCTGTTGCCATCGCCAGCAGGTCCACCGGCAGCGGCATCGAGTTCGCCGCTGACCGCGAGCAACGCATCGCGCACCTGCTCGGCATCCAGACGGCGCGGATTGAAGCGCCAGAGATAGCGGTTCGATGGATCGACCTTCGAAGCGACCTCATCAGGCTCCTGGCGGGCCGTTTGACGATAAGCAGCGGAGAGCATGATCTCGCGATGCAGAGGCTTCAGATGCCAACCGCCCTTCACAAACTTCGTCGTGAGGTAATCGAGCAGCTCAGGATGCGTCGGTGCCTCGCCCAGCTTGCCGAAATCGCTCGCGGTGGCCACGATGCCGCGCCCGAAGTGATACTGCCAAACGCGGTTCACGATCACGCGAGTCGAGAGCTGGTTGTCAGGTCGCGTGATCCACTCCGCCAGCGCGGTGCGACGACCAGTCGAGGTCTTGGTGGCTTTGATCTTCGGCAGGCTGGTGTCGATGATCGAGAGGAAGCCCGGCTCGATCTGCTGCTCGCCTTTGCGTGTCTTGATCGCAACGGGTGGCGCCACCGGGCTCGCATCCGTCGCCACAAAGGCCTCCATCAGCGGCTTTGGCTTCAGGTGATCGAACTTTTTGAGTTCCTCTTCCAGCGCTTTGTATTCCGCTTTCTGCTCGTCCGTTTTGAGGCTCTTCATCGGGTCAAAGCGCTTGCGCTCCACCGTCATCTGGCGCTCGACGAGACCCGCGAGCTGCTTTTCCAGTGCATCGCGTTTGTCCGCGGGCTTCCGCGTCATCACCTGCAGGTCATCGGTGAAGCGTGTGAGTGCCCGCTCGACCTTCGGTTCGATCAGCGGCTTCGTCAGCGCGTCCATCTTCGCGCGAATCTCCGCCGTGGCGGCCTCCCACTTCGTCTGCTGCTCGGCAAAAGCTTTCTTCTCTGCCGTCGTCGCCAGCGTCATGTCATCGCGCCATTGCACCGGTGCCAGGAAGGCCCGCAGGCGGTAGTAGTCCTTTTGCAGGATGGGATCGAACTTGTGATTGTGGCAGTGCGCACAGCCCATGCTCAGGCCGAGGAACAGCTCGCCCGTGGTGTCCGTCATGTCGGTGAGAATGATGTCCCACTGGCCGCGGGCATCGCGCTGGTTCCATTCATACACCGGATGACGCAGGAAAGCGGTGGCGATGAGCACGTTCGGATCATTCGGCGCGATCTCATCACCCGCGAGCTGCTCTTTGACGAACTGGTTGTAGGGCTTGTCGTCGTTGAGCGACTTGATGACGTAGTCGCGATACGGCCACACCGACGGGCGATACTCGTCCGCGTTGTAACCATCGCTCTCCGCATAGCGCACGAGGTCCAGCCAGTGCTGCGCCCAGCGCTCACCATAGCGTGGCGAAGCCAGCAGCTCATCCACGAGCTTCTCATAGGCCTTCGGGTCCTTGTCGTTCACAAAGGCATCGATCTGTTCCTTCGTCGGCGGCAGTCCGTGCAGGTCAAAATACACGCGACGGGCTAGTTCATGCCGATCGGCCTCCGGCGCGGGTTTCAGCTTCATCTCCGCCTGCTTCGCCGCGATGAAGCGGTCGATGTCATTGCGCACCCATTTGCCTCCCGCATCGGGTGGCGACACCTTTTTCACCGGCTGGAAGAACCAGTAATTCCGCTGCTCCTCCGTGAAGCCTCCCTCCGTCACCACCACCTTCTTCGAGCCATCCTCCGGCCACGGCGCACCGATTTGAATCCACTTCTCCAGGATCGCGATCTCCGCGTCCGGCATCTTCCCGCCATTGTTCTTCGGCGGCATTTGGAAATCCTCATTCGTCCAGCGAATCGCCTCCATCAGCGGCGACTTCGATGGCTGCCCCGGCACCACCGCCGGGCCCGTGTCACCGCCCGTCTTGAGGTAGCCGATGTGGTCCACCCGCAGGCCGCCCTTCTGCTTCGTGTTGCTGTGGCACTCGTAGCAGCGGGTCACCAGGATCGGCCGAACCTCCTTCTCGAAAAACGTCATCGCCGCCCGCTGCGCATCATCATCCGCCGCAGCGGACCAATGGCCGACGGCAAGGCTGGAGAGCAAGAAAAGGGGGCGGAAAATGCTGGAGCGGTTCATCTGGCTTAATTAGGCTAGAGAAGAACGCTTTTGGACGCCAAAATTGGCAAAAATGCTCCCGGTTCTCGCCCTCTTCATGAGCGGTCGTATGCACCAGCGCATCCGCGCTCGCAACGATGCCCAAGTTGTTCGACCAGTCGAGTTAGGTCTCAGGAGGGTGTTGGGCGATGCTTTTGCCATGAAAAGGAATTTTTAGACCGGGCAGGCCGTGTTTAGGTGATGTCAGGAGGGTGAAATAGCGAAATCAGAATGACGAATGAAGAAGCCCGGCCATTCTCACGCACGTGAAGCTGCTCCCCAACCATCGCGCGCACGACGCGCGGCATCTCATCCAGCGCTGGCGTGTGCTTGCACGCAAGACCGGATGCAAGGTGCGGACGCTCTGCGAGGTGGAGGGAGTGCCTGTGCTCGCCATTGAGTCGGCGGCGGCGCGAGAGGGCGTGGCGGCGGCTTATTTGTCCAGCGGCGTGCATGGCGACGAGCCGGGGGCGGCGTGGGGATTGCTGGCATGGGCGGAGAAGCATGCGCGCGAATTGAAAAGCGGCGCGTTTCTGATCGCGCCGTGCCTCAATCCAGTTGGTTTAACGCTGAACACGCGGGTGGATCATCGCGGCATCGACATCAACCGCCGTTTTCACGATGCGGAGGATGTGATCTGCGGGCCGTGGCAGCGCTGGATCACCGGAAGAGCGATGCGTTTCGGTTTGTGCCTGCACGAGGATTATGACGCGCAAGGCATCTACCTCTATGAGCTCAATCATGCGCGACAGACAACCGGTCACAGCATTATTGATCGTTGCTCGCGTGTGATCGCGCCCGATTTGCGAACGAAAATCGACGGGCAGCGGGCCAAAAACGGTGTGATCCGCCGTCGCACACTTCCGACGCATCTGCCCGGCATGCCGGAGGCGATCGAACTGCATGTGCGCGGCTGCCCGGTGACGCTGACATTTGAAACGCCGTCGGAGTTTGATCTCGAAAAGCGTGTGCGCGCGCAGGTGATGTTCATCGAGGTGGCGATGGAGGCGTTCACAACGTCATGAGGCTGTTCTTGCTCATCATGATGCTGGCGCTGGCCGGCTGCTCGACGTTCACGCCCCTCGGCGGACGCGGTGAGCTGCGCAAGGACGAGTGGGTTAGCTACGATGGCAAAGTGATGCCGGTGCAGTCGTGGATGGTGCCGGCGGGCAGCAAACCGCGCGGCGTGGTTATCGCGGTGCATGGCCTGAGCGGCGCGAAGTCGGATTTCTGGTATCTGGGCCAGGAACTGCCAAAGCGCGGCTACACCGTGTATGCGTATGATTTGCGCGGGCAGGGCAACGACCCGGTGGTGGCTGAGCGCGGCGACATTTCTGGCGAGAAGGTGTGGAAGCGCGACTTGGCGACGTTTCACGCGCTGGTGAGGCGCAGACATCCGAAGACGCCGGTATTCTGGTATGGCGAGAGCCTTGGCAGCCTCATCGCGCTGCACACGGCGGCGGATTTGCTTGGGAATCGCAGCGACCCCGAAGCAATCATCCTGGCCTCGCCCGTGGCCGGACTGCGGCAGACGATCAGCGGCTTTCAGCGCTTTCTGCTCGAAACGGCCGCGAAGCTCTCGCCGCGCACGCGCTTCACGCTGGGGGATCTGGCGGGCGTGGACGAAAAAAAAATCCAGGTGACCTCGACTTCGACGCATGGCGGCCAGATGGCGGTGACACCGCATCATGTCAGCGCGTTTTCGCTGCGGCTGCTCACGACAGTGGGCGGCATGTTGGACGAAAATCCGGGCGCTGTACGCCGCCTGAAGATGCCTGTGCTGTTTGTCGCCTCGCCGAACGACGTGCTTTCCTCCGCGGATCAGATCCAGGCGTTGTTCCTGCAGGTGCGCAGCCGCGACAAGAAGCTGCTATGGTACACGCGCTCCTATCACCTGCTGCTGCATGATGTGCAGCGCGAGGAGGTGGTGAATGATGTCGCGAAATGGCTCGACCGGCTCGCGCGAACGCTCAAACGTTGATTATTTTCCACATGAACCTCGACGATCTCATTCTGCAGGCCGTGACAAGCGCGGAGATGCCGTTGAAGGCGGCGCAGGTCGTGAAACTCGTCAAACCGCAGGCCGGACGGGCTGCGACGCCGAAAGTGGTGACGACGGCGCTTGATGCGCTGGCAGCGGCAGGACGATTGAACCGCCTCCCGGCTGGGAAAACGGCATTGTTCACCACGCTGGGCCTTGAACAGGCCGCGGAGGCGATGCTGCGGCCGCTTATTCATGCGGCAAAACAACCGCCGCAGGCCGCGAAACTGCGCGCGAAGCTGCCGGTGGTGCTGCAGCCGCATTTCGAGGTCGCCTTGGGTGCGCTTGTCGCGCAAGGCGCGGCGTTTGTGATGCCTGGGGCGAAGCGGTTGGTGCATTCGCGCCGTCCGAAGCCCTCCGAGTTGCTCGACACGGCGAAACGGCGTGCCCTGCAGAATATGCTCGATGATATCAACGCGTTGCGCGGCACGCCGCTGACCCTGGCTGATTTCGCGGCTTGGCTCGATGATGAGGAGCGCGCTGAACCGAGCCCGCTTGAGATCGAAACTCCAAAAACAGCGCCGCTGCCTGAAGATGCGCTGCTGCGCGAATGGTACGAGCAGGACCGTCTGCGCTCCTCGACAATGATGATCGCGATCCCGCGAACTTTTGAGCGCTACGCCGCATGGGCGGCTGAAAAAGGAGGCGCGGCTGATAGTCAGGTTTTACGAAATTTGATGACGGAGCTTTACAACAATGGCCGCATCCTGCTAGAACCCTGCGAACGGCCGCAAGACCTCCCCGAGCATGAGCGTGCCATGCTCGTGCCGATGTCTCTCGGCCCTCCCGGTTACTCGTGGTGCTGGATCGCGTGATCGCAGCGCTGCCGTTTCGATCCTCTCCCGCCCATGTCTCCCTACGTCGCCCTGAATCCGTTCACCGTCACGAGTGTCGGTGAGAATGACTTGTGGAACGCCTCTTTGCTGCCGGATGTGCCCTACATTCATTCGGTGCCGTTCGGCGCGCTGAAGATTGCCGTCGATCAGGTGCGCGCGCAAAAGCGCAGCCAGGTGCGGTTCGTGCGCGGTGCCGGCGGCTCCGGGAAGTCGCACATTTTCGCACGCCTCCATCGTGAATGCGCGGACGGCATTTTCTACGCCTACGCGCCGAATCCGCCGCTGCAACCGGAGGCGCTGGAGCACTTCATCCTCACGCGGTTCATCAGTAGCATGCGGCATCCGGTTCGTGCTGCGGACGGAAAGCAGGCGCCCTACAGCCAGCTCCGTCTGCTGGCCTACGCGCTGCTGAAGCCTGTGGTGGAGCAGCAGTTCACCTTCCCGGAGCTGCATGAGGCATGGGCGGAGATCGAGCTGGAAACACGCAAGGAGATGATCCACCAAGCGGTGCAGCTTCTGGAGGCGGAGCATCCGATGGTGCCGCGCAGCGTGCTGCGCTGCCTGCTGAACATTTTGCGCGAGGACAAGGAGCACCTCGCCGCGCAGTGGCTCTCAGGAGCGGCCTACCTCACGGAAAATGAATTGAAGTATCTCGGCGTGCCTGAGCCGCTGCAGCGCGGAGAGATGGGCGTGGTGATCCAGCTTTTCGGCAAACTGGCCGCGCAGGCCGGCGCGCCCGTGGTGCTCGTGCTCGACCAGCTCGACCTCATCATCACCCAGCCGCAGTTTGACGAGATGCAGCGCCTGCTCTTCTCGCTGATCGACCAAAGCGAGAACTGGGTCGTGCTGATCGGCCTGGTGGCGGAACGTTTTGCCATGTGGGACGCCGCGCTGAGCCAGGCGCTGCGCGGACGCGTCGGCGTGCCGGACAGCAACGCGCCGCTCGGCTTCCGCCTGCCGGTGATCGACATGCTGCCCATCGCGAACGAGCAGAAGCGCCTGCTGCTCGCCTGCCGCCTCGAAACTCCGGAGCTCGTAGCACAGCGAAAGAAAGACGGCATCACCTCGGCCATCCATCCGCTGCTGGAGGAGGACATCACGCGTCTCACCGCCGGCGGAGCGATCTTCCCGCGCCACTTGCTCGCGGCGGCGGCGGAAGTTTATGCCATGCGTGCCGTCGGCGAGGCTCCGCCTTTGCCGAAGGATGTCGTCACGATGGCCAGCGCGCCCGTGGTGAACATTACAGCCACGCCACCGCCCATTCCTGCTGCCGCAGTTCCTCCCGCACCACCGCCTCCTGCCGTGGCGGCCCTCGCCGCGATCATTGCGCCGCCTGCTGCGGTCGCGCCTTCACCACCCGTGCCGCCGACGACTCCTGAAACCGCGCCTGTGGCGGTGCGTGTGGTTGAAGAGCCGAAGGAAAAGCAGCCGGCCGCGCCCGTGGCGGTCGCAGTTCCCGTGTCGGCCGTTTCCGCGCCAGAAGCTGCTCCTTTGTCCGTTCCGGCGGCCGTTTCCAAGCCATCGCTGGCGGAAAAAATCGACGCACTCCTCCAGCAGGCTGTGGAGGCCGCGAAAGCCGACACCGCCGCGTCCAGTGCCATCGATCTCGGTGAGCGTGTGCGTGATCTCATCGGCCTCATGGTCGCCCCGCCGGTGACGATCACTGACGGCGACATCCGCAAATCGTATGACAACTTCGACGGCACCGACCGCTGGTTCGAGTGGGGCGGTGGAAAGACACGCGTCATCACCACCGACTCGATGCGCGGCAGCTTCATCGCCGTGCTGGAGCGCCTCAAGGAGGCGGGTGGCGACACACTGCTTCTGCGGCATGACATCGCGCCGGTCTCCGGCCAGCTCACGCTCGAGCTTCTGAACTCCTTCAAGGCGAAGAACACCTTCCATCACATTCCCGCCTCCGAGACCGCCGTGCTCGACGCACTCGGCCGCCTGCTCGCCGCCCAGCGCGAAGGCTCCTACGACCAGCTCCCCACCGAGCCGCCCGCGACCAAGGACAACGTGCTCGCCGCGCTGCGAAATCATCCGCAGCTTCGCGGCCTGCGTTTGTGGGACATGATTCAGAAAACCCACGCGCCGAAAGCGGCGCCGGTGTCCGCGCCGCCACCTCCCTCGGTGCTCTCCACCATCGCACGACCGCCCGCGGCCAAACCACCTCCCGTGGCCGTTGTGAAACCACCTGCGGTTCCCACAGCCGTGCCACCGCCTCCACCCGCTGCAAAACCACCGGGATTCCCGGCCGCCAGACCGCCTTCTCCGCCTTCGGTTGTTGCCAAACCTGTCGCCCGCCCGCCTGCGCCGCCTGTGGCCAAACCTCCGCCCGGCGTGCCGCGTCCTCCGCCCGTGGCAAAGCTGCCGCCGCCTTCGCAGGGCACCGCCGCGTGAGTTTTCACGGCTACAAAGCCGCGGTGCATGGCGTTTAACGCGCACCTCATGAAAGCACACGTTCTCATCCTGCTTGGCATTGTCTCGATTCAAGTCCTCGCGGCCGAAACAAAGCGTCCGAACATCCTCTTCATCTACGCGGACGATCAATCGACGAAAACCGTCGGCTGCTATCCAGGTTCCTGGCCCTGGGTGAAGACGCCAAACATCGACGCGCTGGCAAAGAACGGCGTGCGCTTCCACGCCGCGTATCTCGGCTCCTGGTGCATGCCTTCACGCGCCACGTTGCTCACCGGTCGGCATCCGCATGGCATCGAGTCGATGTCGATGGAAGGCAAGTATCCCGGCAGCACCTACGATCCGAAACAGTGCCCGTTCATTCCTGCGCAAATGCGCCAGCAGGGCTATCACACCGCGCAGATCGGCAAGTGGCACACCGGTACCGATTCTGGCTGGGGCCGTGATTGGGATCATCAGATCGTGTGGAACCGGCCGCTGCATCCTGAAAATGCCGGCGCGTATTACGAGAAACAAATTCTTAGCATCGACGGCAAGGAGCAGACCGTGGACGGCTATCCCGCGGACAATTACACCCAGTGGTCCCTCGACTACATTCGTGGCAAAAATCGCGATGCTTCGAAACCCTGGTATCTCTGGCTCTGCTACGGCAGCGTCCATGGCCCGTCGAAGCCTGCCAAGCGTCACCTTGGCAGCTACAAAGATGCCGAAGTGCCCGTGCCTGCCGACATCTTCCCACCACGCGAAGGCAAGCCTGATTATCTCAACAAGATGCAGGCCTGGGCCAAAGGTGAAGACGGCCATCCCATCGCCAAAAAAGGTGGCGAAGCCTTCGGCGAGACGAAAAAAGCCAAGCGCTTCGATGACTGGGTCCGCCAAGTGAACGAATGCGTGCCCGCCATCGACGAAGGTGTTGGTCAACTCATCGCCGCGCTCAAGGAAACCGGCCAATACGACAACACCCTCATCATCTACACCGCCGACCAGGGCTTCAGCATGGGCGAGCACGGCTTCCGCACCAAGCTCGCGCCTTACGATGCGAACTACCGCTCTCCACTCATCGTCAGCATGCCTTCGCGGTTCCCGAAAGGCAAAGTCTCTGACGCGTCCGTCAACGCCACCGACCTCTCTGCCACCTTCCTCGCCATGACCGGCGTCAAAGTGCCGTGGCCCGTGCATGGCCGTGACCTTACTCCATTGCTCGAAAAGCCCGACAACGTCTGGCCGCATGCCTGCTACTACGAGCACATGGGGAACGAATACGGCTCCAAAGTCAGCCAGACCATTCTCACCCAGGGCAAACAGGACAACTTCCAAGGCGTGCCGCTTTACTCCGCACTCGTGCAGGATCACTTCAAGCTCGTGCATTACCTCGACGGTCAATCCGGCGAGGAACTCTACGATCTGAAATCAGATCCCGAGGAGTTGAAAAATCTCATTGGGGATGAATCGCACGCCGAACGCATCGCGAAGCTGCGCGAAGCGATGAAGTCAGAACTCAAGCGCACAGAGGCCGGGTTCACCGAATTTGTGAAGTAGCTTCGACGATCAAGGCTGCTTCGGCGGCAGTTTGCACGACTGCCACGCGAGAAAGCGCCACTGGCCCTTTTCCTCGCGCCACACGGCCAGGAAGCTGAGGACAGCATCCATCGCCTTGCCTTCAGACTCCGCTTTGACATGCGCACGACCCGTCATGAGCGCGATACCTGGCGCGGGGAAGGTGAACTTCTGCTCCTCATAATTATAGACCACATACTTCGTTTTCCCGGCGCTGAGGATCTCGATGAACGACTTTTTGGTATCCACGATGCCGTTCGAGTGCGCATAACGCAGCTCATCAGAAAAGATGTCTTCGAGCTTCGCACGATCGCCCGATTGCATCGCGGCCACGCGGGCTTTGTCAGCCGTCTGAACAGCGGCGAGCTGCGGATTTTCGGCCGCGAAGGCTTGGACGACGAACAGCAGAGCGAGTGAGGCGAGCAGGGTTTTCATGGTGGCGATTATTTGGCGTGTTTGAGGACAAAATCGACCAGTTCCTGGCACTCGAAAAACGACGGACCGACCTTGTGGCCTTCGCCGGGGACGATCTTCACACTGAAGGAACCGCCGGCGGCTTCGTAGCGCTCTTTGAGGAGCTTGGTGTTGTCGTCGTAGGGCACCACGACGTCGCTGTCGCCATGCACGGCAAACATGGGCACCTTGTTCGCAGCCAGACCGGCGAGGTTGTCGATGGGATTGAACTCCTTCAGTCGCGCCACGAGGTCTGTTTCCGGCAGCGCGTAGTCGGCGAGTGTTTGCGGCTTCGAGTTCTTCAACGGCCAGCTCGCCAGATTGCAGACGGGATAGATCCCGACCCAGGCCTTCAACTTGTCGGGATTTCTAAAAGCCCAGGCGAGAGTCATCATGCCGCCGCGACTTTGGCCGAGCAGGATCGGCTTCGCCGAGAAACCGCGCTTCACCATCGCGTCGTAAAACAGCGTGAACTTCGCTGAACTCGCCGGAGAGCCGCGCACCTCGCCCAGATCAAAGCCCGCGAGACTGATGCCCGCCTTCATGAAGGCCTCGAAATACATCGGGCGTCCCGCCAGCGACACACCGCCGTTCAGTGTGGGCGCATACCAAACCCATGGTTTGCCCTCGGCGGGCTTCGGTGCGGCATGGAGCACCGCTTTGTGACTGCTGACATCAAAGATCTCGGCTTTGACTTTGGGCAAAGGCTCCTGCGCGAGCGAGGGCAGTGCGAGGAGTGTGGTGAGTGTGGTGAGTGTGAGGAGTCGTTTCATGGCAGCTTTGAGCTATGAACGCTCACTTCCGCTGCCAATTGTCTTCTTTCTCCAGCACCGAGCGTGTGCCTTCGCCATTCAGCCACGCTTTGGCCTCGGTATCGCCTTTGAGGAAGGCATCCCAAAAGGCGGTGCTGAGGGCGAGGATGACGCGGTGGTGATTCGGGTTTTGCTGGCGGCCTTCGCCGGGCAGGGCGCGTTCTCCGAAGGCTCCGTGCTCGGCTTCGTGGAGGACGAGTTCGTATTTGTCCCCGGGCGGCAGTGCGGGATAGACGCCGAGACGCGAATCGAGGTTTCCGCCGAGCGTCATGCCGCCGATGCGGGCCACGTCCTTCGTGCCGGTCATGAGCAGCCACGGCATCGTCACGCTGCCAAACGCACGCTCGGCATTGCCTGCGGCGGGCACGCTGGGGCTCATCATCACGGCGGCTTTGATGCGCGGATCGGTGAGACTGCGGCCGATGGGCATGGTTTGTCCGCTGACCGCCTGCGTGGTCACCGCGCCGAACGAATGGCCGGACATGCCCACGCGGGTGAGATCGAGCCTGCCGCGCAAGGCGTGCGCCTCCTCGGCATTCCAGTGCGTGAGTTGATCAAGCACCGCTGGGATGTCCGCCGCACGCAGGATGAAGTTCTGCACGCTGGCCGCCTGCTTCATCGCCATCGGGATGCGAGCCGGTCCCTGGCCCTTCCACACGGATTCATCGCTGCCCGGATGCTGCACAAAGATGACCGCATAACCACGAGCCGACCAGTGCTTGCCGAGATACGGATTGTTCTCCCGCGAACCACCCAGCCCATGGCTAAAAAGCACGACTGGGGCTGCTTTCGACGCCGCAGGCAGATACACACGGATCGGCAAGGCACGCTCGCGTGAGGCATCCTGCACGGTGAAGTCGAGTGGAGCCGCCAAAGCGGCCTCCGGCACTTTCAGCGGATCATAGGCGAAAGTGGCCGTTACGGCTAAAGAGGTGAAAAAGGCGCAAACGAGAGACTTCATGGCTTTGGGAGACTTTTGAAACTCCGAGCCGTGGAAGTGGTCGCGTTCATCGTGGTGTCGCAAAAGTTCCTCAGCGAAAGAGTGGAGGCATTGGTCGAGTTGAAGTGCGATCTCCACTAAAAGCCTCCCCTCCATGATTCACCGACTCTTCGTTCTCCCACTCCTGCTGCTCGTCAGCACCTTGGCTGCTCATTCCGCTGATAAAGCTCTGCCCCGCAGCACCCCCGAGCAGCAGGGCATTTCCTCGGCTGCGGTGCGTGACTTCATCGAGACGGCGGACAAGCAAATCAACACGCTGCACAGTTTCATGCTTGTGCGTCACGGTCATGTTATCGCGGAGGCATGGTGGAAGCCGGAGTCGGCGGAGAAGCGCCACGTCATGTGGTCACTGAGCAAGAGCTTCACCTCCACCGCCATCGGCCTCGCGGTGGCGGAGGGCAAGCTGACGCTCGATGATCCGGTGCTGAAATTTTTCCCCAACGATGCGCCTGCGGAAGCGAGCGAGAACCTCAAGGCCATGCGAGCGCGCGACCTGCTCTCGATGAGCGGCGGGCACGAGGTGGAGCCGAAGTTTGGCTTCGACACCGGCCCGTCGGTGAAGGGTTTCCTCGCGCATCCGGTCACTCAGAAGCCGGGCACCTTTTTCCGTTACAACACGCCCGGCACCTACATGCTCTCCGCCATCCTCACTAAGGCTACGGGCCAAACGGTGCTCGACTACCTCAAGCCGCGTCTCTTTGAGCCGCTCGGCATCGAGAGTCCCGTCTGGGATGCGAGCGCGGAGGGCTACAGCCTCGGCGGTTACGGCCTGCACATCCGCACGGAAGACATCGCGAAGTTTGGTCAGCTCTACCTGCAACGCGGCAAGTGGAACGGGCAGCAATTGCTCTCCGAAAAATGGGTCGATGAAGCCACCTCGAAGCACGTGGACAATTCCAAAGCGCCCAGCGGCAAAACGTCCGACTGGCAACAAGGCTACGGCTTCCAGTTCTGGCGCTGCCAGCACAACTGCTTCCGTGGTGACGGCCGTGACGGCCAAATCTGCCTCGTGATCCCCGAGCACGACGCCGTGATCGCCATCACCGCGCAGACCGGCCAGATGCAGAGCGAACTCGATCTCGTGTGGGAGAAACTGCTGCCCGCCTTCGCCAAAGAAACCCTCCCTGCGAACACCGCCGAGCACGAAAAACTGCTGCAAGCCGCCGCGAACCTCACCGCGCATCCCGCACCGCCGAAGAAGGCGAAGTGATGGAGTGCAGACCTCCCATTAGTATCAGGAATCTTTTAACCACTGATACGACGCTCATTTGACGCTGATATTAGAGGTTTGAAATTAGTGTCTGGTCAGCGTCAAATCAGCGGTTTTTACCTCTGCGGCACATCTTTAAATTTCCAAAACCTGACGGTCCATATCTGAAAAATGCTACGCGACTCATCCATCATGAAACGCCTCTTCCTTGCTCTCGCCTGCTTCTCCTCGCTCCAAGCCGCTGAAACCTACACCGAGAAACCCGGCAAGCAGGGCGATGGTGCTTTCGAGGTCGGGCCAGAATACAAACTCGATCCCGATTTGACCGACAAAGGCAACGCGAAGGGCAAGACGTTCACGTTTTCGATGAAGCTGGCCGATAGCAAGATCTTCGACGGCACGGACAAGACGCTGGAGCCGGACAAGAAGAAGGTGAACACAGAGCGCAAGATCACCGTGTATGTACCTGCGGCTTACCAAGATGGCACGAAGGCTCCGCTGCTCGTCATTCACGATGGACCGGGCCAGTTGAAGCTCATCAGCCATGCGCTCGACAATCTAACCATCTCGAAGGACGCGAAGCGCAAGCTGCCAGCCTTTGTCTGCATCGCGGTGCAGAATGGCGGGAACGATGGCAAGAACAGCCAGCGCGGCCTGGAGTATGACACGATGTCGGATCGCCTCGCGCGATTCATTCACGACGAGGTGCTGCCCGCCGTGCTCGCGAATGCCGAGATCCGCGCCGCGTATCCAAAGTTCGCGCTCACGGAGAACCCGTGGGGTCGTGCGGTGATAGGTTGCAGCTCCGGTGGGGCCGCAGCGCTGACGATGGGTTGGTTCCGGCCCGATTGGTTCCGCCGCATCATCGCCTACTCTGGCACCTTCGTGGACCAGCAGGACGACGACGCGCCCGAGGAGTCCAAATTCCCGCTCGGCGCGTGGGAGTACCACTCCGGCATGAAATTGATCGAAACGAGCGAGCTGAAGCCGCTGCGCATCTTCACCCACGTCTCCGAAAACGACAACCGCGCCAACGATCCCGAGGAAACCTACCACAACTGGGTCATGGCCGGCATGCGCACGAACGTCGCCCTCGATCAAAAAGGTTACCACCACCGCTACGTCTTCAGCAAAAAGACCGGCCACTGCGACAAGCGCGTCTTTGAGCACACGCTGGCGGACACGCTCGTGTGGCTCTGGCGCGGGTGGGAGGGGTGAGTCCTGCTTCGATTGCCAATCGAAGCTACTGATCTGTCTTTTGCGGCTAAAAACAGCCGATGCGCTTACGCCAGCTTGTAGCAATCCGCCCACTCGGCACGCGGCGCTGGTCCTGCGAGACGTGCGTTGGCCTCGTCGTTGCCGATGAAGCTTTTGGTCTTCGGGTCGAACTGGAGATCGACGTTCAGATACTCGGCGATGGTGCCGAGGTTCAGGACCTGCGTCAGCAAGCCGGAGACGCTGAAGGGCGACTCGGTTTTGCCCTCGCCCATGCAGGCATGGATGAAGCTCTCGAAGTGATTGTGCTTCGGCGGATGGATGGCCATCGCGTCTTTGAACTCTACCATCTTAGCACGCGGATAGACGAGCGAGTGACGATCATGTGAGCCGCGTTGTACGAGGTAATCGCCTTGCTTGCGATGCAGGAGTGATCCGGTGGCGCCGGGGTTCGGGATGAAGGTTTTGCCGTCTTGGCCTGGATCGCCGTATTTCTCGGCGATCTCGATCTTCGTGTCGCCACCAGCTTTCCAGTGCAACTCCACGGCAGGCATCTTTTCACTGCGCTCCGGGAACTCGAATCGAATGTCCGAACTCAGCGGATAGCTCACGCGATTGTAATCCGCGAGCGCCAGCGGCGTGATGCGCGTTGGCAGGCCGAGTTTCAGGTGATCATGGGCAAAGTCGATGATGTGCGCGCCCCAGTCGCCAAACATGCCGCCGCCATAGAGGTGGAAGCCACGCCAGTTGAAGGGGTGATACATCTTGCTGTAGGGCTTCACCTCCTGCGGGCCGCACCAGAGGTCCCAGTTTAGCGTTTCGGGCTTCGGTTCCTCCGCTGGATAGCCCTTCACGAGCGCACGCTCGGCGGCGTTCATGAACCACAGCGAGGGCGACTTCCACGCGTCGATCTTCACGATGTCATCGACGATGCCCGCCGCGAGCATTTGCTTGAACTGCTCCGCGCCAGCCGAGGTGTGGCCTTGATTGCCCATCTGCGTCACCACTTTGAACTTCTTTTCCGCACGCATGAGGATCTCCGCCTCTTCAAAAGTGTGCGTCAGCGGCTTCTCCACATACACATGCTTGCCGAGTGCCATCGCGCTGATCGCGGCGACGAAGTGCGTGTGATCCGGCGTCACCACGCTCACGGCATCGATGTCCTTGCCCATCTTGTCGAGCATCTCGCGGAAGTCGTGGAAGCGCTTTACGTCCGGGAAAGCCGTCAGATTCTTCTCCAAACTCTTCGCCGTGACAAAGTCCACATCCGTGAAAGCTACCGGCGTGGCGATGCCACCCGCCGTGAGCCCTGGAATGACACTGCCCGCACGCCCACCAATCCCGATGCAGCCCAGATTGATCCGTCGGCTCGGCGGCAGCTTCGGATTGTCCGCCGCACGTGCGCTGGTCAGGTAGGCCGGAAGGAAATTGAAGCTCAAACCCGCCGCGACGGTGTTTTGGAAGAATCGACGGCGGGATGAGTTGGGAGAAACTTGTGGTGTTTTCATGGGGATCAGCGTGTTGGAAAATCAGAGTTGGAGACCAAAAGAGATAACACAATGAAAGAGGCATCACTTTCGAGGATAAGGCCCCAGATGCTCATGCGCGATGAGCCAGCGGCTATCGACCTTGCGCAGAATGCTGGTGCCACGACCGCCGCCGGAGGATTCCTGGCCGCTGATGAGGCCCTTCCAGCGAAACTCGTAGCGGCAGGCGGCCACATCTGCGGTGACGACCGTCCAGACGATGTCGTGAAGGCTAAAGACCTCGTTTTCGATCAGCTTGAAGGTCTTCTCGAAAGACGCCTTGGCTGCCGCTTTGCCGACAAAGGTGTCCTCCGTGAAGATGAACACGGCAAAGTCGGCCACACAAGGCGCGATCTGATCCCACGAGTGCGTGTTGAGTTTTTCAACGTACGTCGTGAGAGCGGTTTCGTGGTTCATGATGGTTTCAGCGGCTGATACTAGGATGAACAGTGAGAGGAGAGCGCAGGTGATCGATTTCATGGTGTATTCGAGGGTCACTCGAATCTATGTCACTGCGGCCACTGGCCGTTCAGCATCGGCTTCGTCGTGAGCTTTGCGGGATCGAGGACGACGTGTTTCACCTTCTTGCGCTGCCAAGTGTAGGTGATGTGGACTAGGCCGTCCTTGGTCTGGATGATGGCGGGATAACTGAACTCCTTCTTTGGCTCGTCTTCAAAGACCAGCGCGGCTTCCCAGGTCTTGCCGTCCTTGCTCACGGCGAGGTTCAGTGGGCTGCGGCCGCGGGCGGTGTGGTTGTAGATGAGCAGGTGACGGCCATCGGCGAGCGTGACGGCATCGGTGCCGGAGTTTGGGTTTGGTAGCTCGGTGAGCGAAATTTCGCCCCAGGTCTTGCCAGCATCTTCGGAGGTGATCTGGAAGACTTTGCTGTTCTTCGAGCGGCCGATGGCCTGCAGCTTGTCGCCGCCGAGGAAAAGAATGCTCGGCTGGATGGCACTGATGGCGAGACCATCGTGCAGCAGCTCCGTGCGGGACCATGTTTTGCCGAGATCACTCGTGCGCTCGAAGTAGATCGCCCAGGCGCTGGGCTTTGTGTCGGTCTCGTTGCTCGTCGGGCAGAGGATGTCGCCATTCGAGAGTTGCACGGGCTTGTTCTTGATGGGGCCGAAGATGCCTTTGGGCAGCTTTTGCGCTGCGGACCATGTTTTGCCGCCGTCGGTCGAGGTTTTGAGTTCGCCCCACCAGGTGCTAGGTGATGGGCCGACTTTGTAGAAGAGCATCAAGGGAGCATCCTTCGGCTGAAACAGCACGGGGTTCCATGTGGGATGCCGTGTGCCATCGGTTTGTACGCCATTCGCCGTTTCGACGCTCTCGGTCCATTTGCCATCGGGAAGCTGGCGCGAGACCCAGATGCAAACGTCTGGATGTTTTTCGTGTGTGCCGCCAAACCATGCCGCGACAAGGCCTGTGGGCGTCTCGACGATCGTGGTGGCGTGGATCTGCGGGTAAGGGCCGGTGTCGTAGATGTATTCGGTTTTCAGGATCGCGGGGTCAGCAGCGGCGAGTGACACCGCGGAGACGAGAAGGGCGCAGAGGGCAGATTTCATGGTGTGGTGTGTTACAAGATTCCGAGAGCGGCGAGTCTTTCACGAATGAGCTCGCGTTCCGGCTCGCGGAAACGGTGGAAGGGCTCGGCCATGTGGTCGTCGCAGATGCCGAGGAGGCTGAGGCCGCATTTGATGCCTTTGATGATGGCGCTTTTGTGCTTGCCGACGGTGTAGATGGCTCCGGCGAGCTTCATGACCTGCGCGTGAAGCTCCCGCGTGCGTTGCAAATCCTGCGCGGCGGCGGCCTGATACATCTCGACATAGAGTTTCGGATGCAGATTGGCCCCGCCATTGATGCCGCCGTGACCACCGAGCAGCACGGCCTCGGCGGTGAGCTCCTCGGGGCCGACGAGCACGCTCCAGTCGGCGCGTTGCTTCGCGATCTCGATGAGGCGATGGAAGTAGATCATGTCACACGAGCTGTCTTTGACGCCGCAGATGCCCGGCATGTCGAGAGCGCGGCGCACGAGGTCGAGTTCGAAGCTCACCTTCGTCAAACCGGGCATGTTGTAGAGAAACAACGGCAGCGGCATCTCAGCGACGAGGTCCTGCACATACTCCAGCATCTCCGGCGGCGCGGCGGGGAAGTAATACGGCGGCGCGAGCACCACATGCGTCGCCCCGGCCTCGGCGGAGTATTTGGCGAGGTTCACGCTTTCGGTGAAGGAAGTATCCGTGATGCCCACGAGCACCGGAACGCGATTTTTGGCGACCTGGCAGGTCTTTTCGATCAATTCACGACGCAGACGGTAGCTGAGGCTTGGCCCTTCGCCGGTGGTGCCGAGGATGAAGAGGCCACTGACGCCGCCACCGATGAGATGCTCGATGAGACGCTCCAAACCGGTGACGTCGAGGGTGTCGCGATCACGCAAAGGGGAGACGAGGGGCGGAATGATGCCGCGGAGAGGTTGGGACATGGCTTGAAAGGATAAAAGGGGAAGACTCAAAGATAAAAAGGCTTCGGCTGACCATGTTTGGCAGCGGCTTGACGATTCTTGATGAGGCTGACATGCTCCACGCATGCCCGCCACCGACCAGGCCGACTATTTTTCCACGCAAGTGATGCGCACGCGTCGCTTCTTCCTGCCCGAGTGGCAGCAGCGGCAGCGCGACGAGTCCACGCTCTGCCTCGTGGGCGGTGGCTGTGAATGGTGCGCGCCGGATTTCGTCGTGGACCGGCAGGATTTCCCATTCTTGGCCTTTGAATTCGTCTCACGCGGCAAAGGCAGCGTGATGCTGGCGAATCGAAAACACGAGGTCGAGGCCGGGCACGCGTTCTTTTACGACTCGAGTGTGCCGCATGTGATCTCCAGCTCGGCGGAGGAGCCGATGGTGAAATACTTCTTTAACTTCACCGGCTCGCGGGCCGCTGCTTTGATGAGCCATCTTGACCTCGGCGCAGGCAGTGTGCTGCGTGTGGCGGATGCCTCGCGGGTAGTGAGCCTGCTCGAAGAAGTGATCGATCATGCACTGCGGGGCGGGCGTTTTGGCCTGCGAACGGCCTGCGCGGCGCTGGAGCATGCGCTTGTGCTCTGCGCGGACAGTCGCCAACCGGCGACGACGAAGATGGACCCTGCTTACGCGACGTATCTGCGCTGTCGCGGCCATCTGCTGCGCAATTACCCGGTGCTCAACAGCATCGAGCAGGCTGCACGGGCCTGTCACGTCTCCGCCGCCTACTTCACGCGTCTGTTTCAACGTTACGACACCGAGACGCCGCTGGCCTGCCTGACGCGTCTGAAGCTGTCTCAAGCCGCCATCAAGCTGCGCCAGCCCGATGCGCTGGTGAAAAACGTGGCCGCCGAGCTCGGCTACAAGTCTGCCGCGCATTTTTCGCGTGCTTTTAAAGCTTGGAGCGGAAGATCACCGCGTGGTGGTTGAAATGCGGCGGGGACTTCCCATCTTCGCGGACCTCCAAACCGCCGCCGCATGCTTTCCATTCTCAAAATCCGCAACCTCGCCCTCGTCGAAGACGTGACCTGGGAACTCGCGGCGGGGCTGGTGGGGGTGACGGGCGAGACGGGCGCGGGCAAATCCATCATCGTGGGCGCTTTGAAGCTCATCCTCGGCGAGCGGGCGGACCGTGGCCTGATCCGCACGGGGCAGGATGCCTGCACGGTGGAGGCGAGTTTTCATCTGAAGGACACGCGGGCCATTGATGCCGTGCTGGAGGAGGCAGGATTGGAGCCGTGCCAGGATGGCGAGCTGATCGTGAAGCGCACGATCAGCGCCAGCGGGGCGAACAAGCAGTTCGTGAACTGCTCGCCGGTGACGATCCAGGTGCTCAAAGGCCTCGGCGAGTTTTTGGTCGATCTGCACGGGCCGCACGATCATCAGTCGCTGAACTCGCGGGAGCGGCAGCTCGACATGCTGGACAAGTTTGCCGGCATCGAGGAAGCGCTCACGAAGTATGAAGCGGCCTGGAAGGAATGGCGGGCGGACGTGACGGAACTCGACGATCTGGAAAATTCCGAGCGGGCGGGCAGCCAGCAGATCGACATGCTGAAGTTTCAAGCGAATGAAATCGCCTCCGCGAACCTCAAGGACGGCGAGGAAGAGGAGATCGAGTCCAAGCATCGCATCGCCGCGAATGGCGCACGTCTGGCGGAGCTTTGTGGAGCGATCACGAGCCGCCTCAGCGAGGGCGAAGGCAGCGTGGTGGATGGTTTGCGCGAGATCAGCCGCAGCATTCACGAGCTGGAGAAGATCGATCCGGGCACGGCGAAGATGTTCGAGGGCTTCAAATCGGCGCAGATCGAGCTGACGGAGCTGGAGAGCAGCGTGGCAGATTATGCGGAGGAACTGGAGATTGATCCGGCGGAGCTGGTGAGGCTCGAAAGCCGCATCGACACGATTCAAAAGCTGAAGAGGAAGTATGGCCGCACGATTGGCGAGATTTTGGAGTTCCTGGCCGAGACGGAGCGCAAGCTGAGCCGCATCGAAAATCGCGGCGAGGAGATCGCGAAGCTGCAAAAGCTCGTCCAAGAACGCGAGGCGGATGTTTTGAAGCTCGGGAGGCAAATCTCGAAGAAACGGGCCGATGCGGCACCGAAGCTCGCCAAAGAGGTCGCCAGCCATCTCGCCGATCTCGGCTTCAAACAGAGCGTTTTTGCCGCGCAGCTCACGAACCTTTCCGAACCCTCCAAAAGCGGCCTGGAGGAGGTCGATTTCCATTTTGCGCCGAATCCGGGCGAGCCGTCGAAGCCGCTGCGCATGACGGCGAGCAGCGGGGAAATGTCCCGCGTGCTGCTGGCGGTGAAAAGCGCCCTGGCGAAGCAGGATGCGGTGCCGCTTCTCGTGTTTGATGAGATTGATGCGAACGTCGGCGGCAACATCGCCGAGGCGGTGGGCCGCAAGATGGCGGCGCTGGGTGCCACGCATCAGGTGATCGCCATCACGCACTTCCCGCAGGTGGCGTCGCTGGCAAAGAGCCACTTCGTCGTCACGAAGGAGATCAAAGGCGGCCACACGAAGTCCCAAATCGCCGAAGTGGCGGGCGATGAACGGGTGGAAGAGCTGGCGAGGATGCTCGGTGGAAGTGCCGCCAGTGCTCGGGAGCATGCGAAGAGCCTGCTCAAGGGCGCGGCGTGACTCACGCCATTTGCGGGGAAAGTGCCATGCGCGGTGGACGGCCTTTGACGCGACTAAGCGTGGAGCGAAGAGCGAAGGAGGCGAGTTGCGTCTGCGGGTTCCATCCCTTCGGAGCTTTTTTGCCCGAACTCATCCACTTCATGCCGTCAGCGATCCATCGCTCACGATAAGCATCATAACTCACACCCTTGTCGTCGTCAGTGACACCGAACTGGAAGCCGCAGCAGGCGCAGATCTCCATCGAGGCGCCGCCGGTTTTATTGCGCGGAGGCTCCGCAAGCTGGTCGAAACCGCACACGGGGCACATATTGGCGGAAGTTTTCATCATGCGTGACTTAGAGGAGGATTTGCGTGCCATGTTCAACGGTTGGAAAAACGAAGTTCGGCGGGAGTCACCGCGCGTCCGGGTTGGCGTTGCCAATAACCGGGACTTTCCGGCTTGAAAAAGGTTTTTGTCTTTCCATCCGCATTGTAGGCGGCGAAGGCACGTGTCTTCGGATCAAAGACGCGCAGGGTGCCGTCGGTGTCATCGCGCTTCATTGGTAGCTTTTCAGCACATGCGCGTTGGAGGAAGAGCCATGCCTGCGCGGCGTAGTCGTCGGGTGACTTGGCGCTGAAGTCGCGACCATGCCGCTCATAGTGGTCCTGCAAGGAGTCGAGACGGGCCCAGGTCTGACGGCTCGGTGGCGGCGTGATGACGGGTGCCGCGGCGTTTGTGTCCGGCTGCAGCACATCTAGCACGCGTCGCACGACCGATGGACGTGGAGCGGCTGCTGGAGCAGCGCCCGTCGTGGTGAAACTCCCGGTGGCGAGGCGCGTGCGGGCGCTCCCGAGGCTGTAATGATAGGTCGTGCCGGGTGCGAGGCCTTCGAGCGTGACCTCGTGCGCGCTGCCGACACTGCCTTCCACTTTGTTGTTCAGCTGTGCCGGGTTGAGGCCGTATTGCAGCCGCGTGCCGCACTCGACATCAGTCTTCCAGGTGATCGTGGCGGTGTTCGCGGCTGCCCGCACCTGGGGCGTGCCTATGATTTCCACGGCATGCAAAACAGCTCCGGCGAGGAACACGAACGCGCTGAGGAACCACAGGTTGAAAGCTCTCATGAAGGGGTTGGAGAAAGCAGGGTTACTCTGTGACAGTCTTAGGGCGGAAGTGTTCAATCAAGGTATCGACCTCCACGCGGTCCGTTCATCCACTTCCACGCGCTCTCGATGTGCTCACGAGGATCGAGGTGGGCGGCCTTCCAGTCGATCACTTTGGCGGCCAGCGCGGGATCGGCGACGAGTTCCGAGGGATCTCCGGCACGACGTTCGCCATAAACGATGGGAATCGCCCTGCCCGTCACGGACTCGGCCGTGGCAATGATCTCCTTCACGCTGAAGCCGCGGCCGGTGCCGAGATTGATCGCAATCGTGTCGCCTCCCTCGCGCAGATACTTCAAGGCAAGGGCGTGGGCACTGGCGAGGTCGCACACATGGATGTAGTCGCGGATGCAGGTGCCGTCCGGCGTGGGGTAGTCCGTGCCGAAGACGGTGATGTGCGGCCGTTGTCCTGTGGCGGCTTGCAGGACAAGAGGAATCAGGTGGGTCTCGGGGGTGTGATCCTCGCCGATCTCTCCGCTGGGATGACAGCCGCTGGCATTGAAGTAGCGCAGGAAGACGGACTTCAGCCCCCAAGCACGCTCGCAATCACGCAGCACGCGTTCGAGCATCCACTTCGAGGCACCGTAGGGGTTCACAGGCGCCTGCGGATGCGTTTCATCGATCGGGATGCGCACCGGATCACCATACGTTGCGCAGGTGGAGGAGAAGATGAAGCGCTTGCAACCATGACGCTGCATGGCCTCGAGCAACGTGAGAGGAGCGGCGAGGTTGTTGCGGTAATACTTGAGCGGATCGGTAACGGACTCTCCCACATACGCAAAAGCGGCGAAATGCAGCACAGCCTCCGGCTTGTGCTCACTAAAGAGACGCTCGATGAGCGCGGCATCCGCCATTTCACCTTCAATGAAGGTCACGCGATCCATGGGCAGCGCACCACGATGGCCGAAGACGAGATTGTCGAGCACGATGACGCGTTCATGCTGGTCGAGCAGATGACGAACGGTGTGCGAGCCGATGTAACCGGCGCCGCCGGTGATGAGGAGGGGTCCTTGAGACATTGAGGGAATACAGCAGGCGATGGCTGCCGTGCCAAATAAAGTTTCCATCGGAACTCCCCGTGATTGAGGGGAAGCAAAGTTGACCAGTTGCTGTGCAACTGGATGACCTTGTTCCGCAGGCGCAAGGCTACTTCACCTGCACCGGATGCATGAGGTAGGCGATCAGATCACGCACCTGATCCGGCTGGAGGGCGAGGAGCAGGCCTTCTGGCATCATCGAGAGCGGTGAGGCTTCCTCTTTGACGACCTCGGCGCTGTCCAGCGTCAGGGCATCGGTCAAGGTGCGCAGCGTGAGCGTGCGGTCGCTCTTCTCCGCGATGACACCGCTGAGCTGGCGGCCGTCTTTGAGCGTGAGCAGGCTCATGCGGTAGTCGGCGCTGACGATGCCGCTCGGATCGGCGATGTTTTCGAGGAGGTAGTCGAGGTTCGCACGGCCGCTGCCTGTCAGATCGGGGCCGATCTTGCCGCCCTGGCCATACATCATGTGGCAGGCACCGCAGACGGCGGTGAAGAGCACGCGGCCGTTGCTGAGGTTGGCCTTGGCTAGCACGTCGGGCTTCAAATCAGCCTTCAGCTTGGCGATGAGCTGTTTTTTGTCGGCGGCGGACTCGCGCAGATCGCCCCAGGCTTCGGCGAGCTGCTTTTTGAGCTCTTCGTCGTTGAAGGCCCTTATCTGGCGGGCGTGGAAGGCGCTCAGCTCGGTGCGCGGAATACGTCCGGCGGCCATTTCTGCGAGCATGGCCTTCGCAAAGGCTGGACGTGCGACAAGCGTGTCCATGATGCTGGCGGCGAACTTGCGGTAGTTCTTCGCGAGTTGCTTGCCGATCTCAGGATCATCAAACAACGCAAGGCCGCGCGCCGCCGTCGTGTTGAGGCCACGCACGTCGAGGAGTTTTGTGCAAATCTCACGCAGATCATCCGGGCGGGCCTCGATGAGCGATTTGAGCGCGGACTCACGGGCTGTGAGGTCTGCCTTCCCGTCGAGCGCGATCTTCTTCACATCATCGAGAGCCCGGCCATCGCCGAAGAGGATGCTCAGGTCGCGGAGGTGCGTAGTTCGGGCTTTAGCCCGCTCTGGGTCGCTCGAATCGCGCGCTGATACCCGATCCACGAACAAATCCCAATTCGCAGGCTTCGGAGCCTTGCGGATGCCTTTGAAGGCTTCCGCCATGCCTTCGAGCACATCGTCGGATGGGTTCGCCAAGATCAGCATCTCGAGCATTTCGGGCTGCATGGCAAGGCTGCGGGCTATCCAGCGAGTAACGTTTGGCCAATTCCCAGTCCTCGAGAGCGCGACGAGTCCGGCGGGTTCATGCTTCGCCAGCGGCGAAATGCCATACCAGACCATGTGCGACAAAAACGGGTCGTTGGCGTCTTCGGCGTGGGAAAGCAGTGCTTTGGCGAGAAGCACCCGTTTTTCGACGGGAAGACGCTGAAGCACGGAAGCTAGCTGAAGGCGCACGAAGGCGGACTTTTCGTTCGCGGCCATTTGGACGGGATCGAAGGCAAGTTCGGGATACTTCACGTGCGCTTGAGGGCCGGTGATGGCATCGAGAGGCGAAAACTGCACGAGTTCGCGAATAGCGAGGGCACGTTGATGTTCGTCGCCGTACAGGTCGGCTTTCGGCCACGGCTTGCGCCAGGCGAAGGGCGTTTCGGGCTTCTTCGGCTCGCCATAACTGATGCGGAAAATGCGGCCCGAGGTGCGGTGGACGCCGGTGTGCTCGTGGCACTCGCCGGTGTCGCTCCAGTCGAGGATGAAGGCGCTGCCATCGGGGCCGGTGCTGATTTCGATGCCGCGGAACCACGGATCGTCGCTCAGGAAGACATCGGGCTCATGTTTGCCGACGTAGCCGCTGCCGTTGCGCTCCAGGCGCTCCACATTGGCGCGGCGGCCGTGCATGTTCAGCGTGAAGAGCTTGTTGCGATACTTTTCAGGCCATTGATCGGCCTGATAGATCATGCAGCCGATGTGGGCATGGCCGCCGCCGAAGGCGTCCGCTTTGCCATCGCGCGAGTCGCTCCATTTGCCGCCGCGGTCGTAGTGGTAGTGGTCTGCGATGGTGTCGAGCTTTTCATAGATGAGCGGGTTCGGCGTGTTCGAGTCCACGAGGTGCGCCCCATGAATGAGATGCCAGAGATGGCCGGTGACGGTGTTGATGAAGAACAGCTCGCCATTTTGATCCCAATCATGCCCCCACGGGTTCGTGGTGCCGTGCGTGAGCACTTCGACGATCTTCTTTCCGGGATGGTAGCGCCAGATACCGCCTTTCATGGGCACGCGTTGTTCGTCCGGCGTGCCAGGAACGCCTAGCTTGCCGGGGCAGGAGTGGCCGCAGCGGCCATAGAGCCAGCCATCGGGCGCGAAGCGGAGGCCGTTGGCGAAGTTGTGGTAGTTCGCCTGCGCAACGGTGAAGCCATCGAGAACGACCTGAGGCTCGGAGTCGGGGATGTCATCGCCATTGGCATCCGGGATGAACAAGACCTGCGGCGGGCACATGAGCCACACACCACCGCGACCGACCTCGACACTCGTGAGCATCTGCACGTCCTCGGTGAAGACCTTGCGCTTCTCGGCGACGCCATCCCAGTCCTTGTCCTCCAAAATGATGACACGATCCTTCAGCGAGAGGTCAAAACGCTTCTTGGATTCAGCGTAGGTGTAGTTTTCGGTGACCCACATGCGTCCGCGGGCGTCCCAAGCCATTGCGATGGGATTTTGCACATCGGGCTCGGCGGCAAAGAGCGTGGCCTTGAAGCCTGCGGGCAGTTTCAGCGCCTTCAACGCCTCCTGCGGCGACATCGGAGAGGGATTTCCGGGCTCGCTGTTGTAGAGCGCGGGGAAGTCGGCGCTGAGCGCACTTCCCAGAAGGCAAAGACTGAGGAGAATCGGTTTCATGGACAAAACTTCGACTGTGAATCACCCGCGAATCAGCCACACAGCTGCGAAGGCCGTGAGCCAGAAGAGGACGTTTTCGAAGAGCTTCTGCGGCAGCTTTTTCAGGATCCACCAGCCGAGGAACACACCGAGAATGACGCCGGGCATGAGCGTGAGGTTGGTCATGAGCGACTTCGGATTGATGATGCCGAGATCAGCGCTGAACGGGACCTTGAAGAGGTTCACAAAGAGGAAGTAGCGGCTGAAGACGCCGAGGTGCTCTTTTTTCTCCAGGTGCTGGGCGAGGAGGTAAACGGTCATCACCGGACCGGCAGCATTGGCGAGCATGGTGACCACGCCGGCGAGGAATCCCATCGTCCAGGTGAAGCCCTGGTGCTCGGTGAGCGCGAGGAAGTCCTGCCGCCGCTTGCTGAGCAGCCAGTTGAAGATGAGCAGCGCGATGATGATCCAGCCGATGACGATGCGGGCCATGGCGTTGTCGAATTTGCCGAGCAGTACCCAGCCCACAATCACACCGATGATGGCCGGCGGCAGGATCGGCAAAATGCGCCGCCAGGTGCCGCCCTTGCGGTTCAAGAAGTAGCCCATGAAGTCGGCTGCGATGAGCATGGGCAGGATGACGCCGACGGATTCCTTTGCTCCGAAGATCTTCGCCATCAGCACGACATTCAGTGTCGAGGTGCCGGAGAGTCCGGCCTTGGACATGCCGATGCACATGGAGCCGAGCAGGGCCAGCACGAGCATCCAGGTGTCGGCGGGCAGCAGGGTGTGGTCGGTGAGCCAGGGCATTCGTGGAATGACGAATGGCGAATGAGGAATGACGAACAAGCGGGAACTCTTGACCAGGGTGCTTTTGTCAAAGCGCCATCAGCGGCGCGGGTACGAGGAAGGCATGCTGTTCGAGCAGGCTGAGCGATCCATTCCAGGAGAGGTAGGGCGTGATGTAAACGACGATCACGTAAGCGAGTCCGACGGGGACGATGCCGAGACGCGCTGTCCAGCGCCAGAACCAGTGACGCGGCCGCTCGTGACGTGTGGCGCGGTTCATGGCCCAGCCGGTGAGAAGACGGGCGGGAAAAATGAACAGGACAAAGAGCAGGCTCGGCAGCCAGGCGAGTTCACGCGGCGTGAGCTCGATCTTCAGCAAGTAGAGCGGCACGGCGAAGAGCAGCGTGACGAGCAAGGACACCCAGAAGGCCAGGGGAGCACGCTGAAAAAGCAGTCGTACCTCACGCAGCTCGAAGAGGGCACCGAAGCGATCGGTTTGCGCGAAGCGTGCTTGCAAGAACGGCAGATGAATTGCGACGAGCAGCAGTAGAATGCCGCCGAGCAGCGAAACGAGAATGGAGAAGCCCAGCGGCAACTTGGTGGCGATGAGCAGGATGCCCACGGGCACAATCAGCCATGCCAGCGCACCGACGAATCCACGCAGGCCGAGCCAGAAGTAAAACGGCAGTCGCAACGCGACGACGTATTCCGTGACGATGCGCTGGAGATTACCAAACTTCTCCGGCGTGCGCAGCCAGTGCATGAAACGCAGCGGCTGCGGCCACAGGAAGTGTCGGATCTTGCCACCCCGCACACAGGCCCACACGATGTGCGCGATCACGATCACGATGATGGCGATCAAGCCTGCATGCCACGCTTTGGCCACTCTGCTGCCAGGGGCGATAAGCTCGGCATCCCGCCACATGCCGGAGACGAGTCGAGCAGGCCACACGACGAGCCACGTGCCGGCGGCGATGCTGCCGATGACGGAGGCTTTCCTCACGCCGATGAATCCATCCCGGATGCGGCCCGTGCGTGCGATGGTGCCGCTCACATGCAGCAGGTAGCCGAGGCTGAGGAAATTCAGCACGGGCACCACCGAACAGGCCGCCAGCAGTGCGAGCAAGGCCACGAAACCGAAGCTCCAGTCGAGGATGGAGGCCAAGCTGTGGACAAAACCTTTTTTCACGACAGCAGGCTCCCCGAAAGCAGGCACGGGCAGTGGTGGTGGGAGCGGAGGGGGCTCGGTCATCAGATGCGCTATGAAAGTCGGCTGCTGGAGGATTGTTGCAAAGTTCGAGAGGAAACCGATGATGCGTCCGCGTGTTGAAGACACGGCTCAAACGAAGCGCGTCGCCATGACTACCGACTCCACACCTTCTGGCTGGCTGATCTGGCTGCGCAATGCCGTCATTGTCACGGCGCTAGCTGCAAGCGTGGCCTGGGGCGTGAGCGAGCTGCTACGACCGCCGGTCATGCTTGTGAAAAGTGACACCGGTTTATCCCGCACGACGCTGGACGACATTCACAAGGCGGCCAGGAGCGTTGATGCTTCATTTGAGCAGGATTGGGCGCAAAAGCAGCTTCAGCCGGTGCCCCTTGCGGATGATCTCACTGTGGCGCGTCGTCTGTCTCTGGCGCTGACGGGGAGCATCCCGTCGCTGCAGGAGGTGCGCATGCTGGAGTCGCTGAAGGGCACCGATGCGACGCAGTGGTGGCTTTCGCATCTGCTGCCAGATCGCCGCACGAGTGACTACCTCGCGGAGCGGCTCGTGCGGGTGTATGTCGGCATCGAGAACGGTCCCTTTCTCATCTATCGCCGCCGCCGCTTGGTGGACTGGCTGAGCGACTCGATCCAGCAGAACCGTCCGTATGATCAAATCGCCCGCTCATTGATCAATGCGCAAGGCATCTGGACGACGAACCCGGAGGTGAACTTTGTCACGGTGACGAACCAGATGAACAACAAAGGTCCCGACGAGGCGAAGCTGGCCGCCCGCGTGAGCCGGGCCTTCCTCGGGGTGCAGATGGACTGCGTGCAGTGCCACGATGGCAAGCTCGGCAGCACCTGGAAGCAGTCGGATTTCCACACGCTGGCCGCTTACTTCGGCCAGGCGAAGGTTGAGCTGAATGGCCTGCGCGATGATCCGAAGGAGAAATACAAAACGCGCTATCTCGGCAAGACCGACGAGGAAGTCGTTCCCGCCATGGTCCCGTGGAAGCCTGAGCTGCTGCCGCAAAAAGGCACGCCTCGCGAGCGGCTGGCCCGCTGGGTGACCGCGAAGGAGAACAAGCCTTTCGCTCGCACGCTGGTGAATCGCCTGTGGGCGCTGCTCTTCAATCGTCCGCTCATCACACCGGTGGATGACATTCCGCTCGAAGGGCCGTTCCCGCCGGGCATGGAGGCGCTGGCGGATGATTTGATCGCGCACAACTTCGATCTGCAGCGGCTCATCCGCGTCATTGTCGCGACGCGTGTCTTTCAGCAGTCCAGCCGCTCCGCTGACCCGGCGCATCCTGTGACCGAGGAAGCGGAGAAATGCTGGGCGGCGTTTCCAGTGACACGCCTGCGACCGGAGCAGATGGCGGGCAGCGTCATCCAGGCCGCCTCGCTGAGCACCATCGACTCGGAGGCGCATGTCCTCTTCCGCATCAAACGCGACATCGACGTGGCGAACTTCGTCAAACGCTACGGTGATTCCGGCGAGGACACCTTTGACGATGGCGGCGGCACCATCCCGCAGCGTCTGCTGCTCATGAATGGCAACATGGTGACCGACAACACCCGCGGCAATCCTTTGATCAATGCGGGCACGCGCATCGGCATGCTCGCGCCCGACAACGCCACCGCTGTCGAGGCCGCCTACCTCTCCATCTTCACCCGCCGCCCGACACCGGCGGAGGCGGATCATTTCACCGGCCTCCTCGCCACCGCCAAAAGCACCAACTCACGCAGCAATGCGATGTCCGACCTCTACTGGACGCTCATGAACGCCACCGAGTTTTCCTGGAACCATTAGCCCGCTGCGCGGGAATGACGAAACCAGAATTTAGAATGACGAATGAATGCCCCAAGCTCCAATCGCCATCTGATTTCCCGGTTCGTCATTCGCCATTCTGATTTCGTCATTTCATGAACACCTCTCCCTGCCAAAGCCGCTCCCACCACACGCGTCGCTCGCTTCTTCGCGGCGCAGGCATCGCTGGCATCTCGTGGCTCACGCCGCTGGCGGATCTGCTTGCTGTGGAGACGGAAAAAGCACCCAAAGGCAAGCCAGCGCGCTCCGTGATCCTGCTCTGGCTCGGTGGGGCTGCGAGCCAGCTTGATACGTTTGATCCACATCCCACCACGAAGATCGGCGGCGGCGTCAAAACGATCCCCACAGCGATCAAGGGTGTCGAATTTGCCTCCGGGCTCGAACAAACGGCCAGCGTGATGCAGGACGTGTCACTGATCCGTTCGATGGTCAGCAAGGAAGGCGATCACGAGCGTGCCTTTTACAACATCAAGACCGGCTACCGCCCTGATCCCACGCTCATTCATCCGAGCATCGGTGCCATCGTCTGCCATGAGCTGCCGGAGGCGAAGATCGAGATCCCCACGCATGTCTCCATCCTGCCGAACCAGTGGCCCGCACGCGGCGGCTTCTTCGGCGCGAAGTATGATGCGTTTCAGATGTATGACCCGAAGTTTCCCGTACCGGATGTGAAGGCCCGCGTCGATGACAAACGCATGGACCGCCGCATGGAGGGCCTGTCCGTGGTCGAGCAAGCCTTCGCGCAAGGTCGCTCACCCAATCTCGACCAGGACAAGACGTTGCATCAGGTTTCCATGCAGCGGGCGCGCAGCATGATGACCTCCGATCAGTTGAAGGCCTTCAATGTCAGCGATGTTCCCGCGCAGGAACTGGCCGCGTATGGCGAGACGCCCTTTGGTCGCGGCTGCCTCGCGGCGGTGAGGTTGATCCAAGCTGGCGTGCGCTGCGTCGAGGTCACGCTCACGGGCTGGGACACGCACGCGAACAACCTCGAAGGCCAGGCCGCGCAGGTGAAGATCCTCGACGCCGCCTACGCCTCATTGATCCGCGATTTGAAGAAGCTCGGCCTGCTGGAAAGCACCATCGTCGTCTGCGGCGGTGAATTCGGCCGCACGCCGAAGATCAACAACGTCGGCGGACGCGACCACTGGCCGCATGCGTTCAGCATGCTCGTGGCGGGCGGCGGTTTCGCCGGAGGCCGCGTCATCGGTGCCACTGACCCTCAGGGCGAGAAAAAAGAGCCGGAGAACCCTGTCTTCGTCGAAGATCTGCACGCCACCATCCAGGACCTGCTCGGCATAGATCACACGAAAGAAATCATGACACCCATCGGCCGCCCCATGGCGCTGAGCAAGGGCGAGGTGGTCGCGGCGCTGAAGGTGTGAAGGCTTGGATGACTCACCGCTCCACCGTCCTCACATCATCCTTGAACGGGCTTCCTTCGACGGCCTGCTTTGAAGGTTCATTCGCCGGCTCCGGATTGAGCGTCATGATGTAGGCCACCACGTTGCGCAGCATCTGCTCGTCTTCGATGAAAAGACTCGTCATCTGCACCATCTTCGCGCCATTCACGTCGTTCTTGATCGCACCTCGTTTGCCCGACTTGAAGCGTTTGAGCTGCTCCTCCAGATACCATGCCTGACGGCCGGTGAGCGGTGGGCTGCCAAAGGCCATCTCACCGCTGGCGTTGTAGCGATGGCACTCCATGCAGCGCTCCTGAAAGAGCTGCATGCCTTCCTTGGGGTCCGTGCCGGCCATCTCGCGATCTTTTCCGGTGGGAACGACCACGGGCATCTTTTCCACATGGGTGATCACGGCCTTCACTTGCTCAGGCTGGAGGGCTTTCGCGATGCCGGCCATCATGAAGGGCTGGGGATCCGCCGCGTTCTGCCCACGCCGACCCTCGCGAAAGTTCGCAAACTGAGTGGTCACATACCAAGACGGCATTCCCGCGATGGACGGCGTTTTCAACTCGATCTTCCCCTCGCCATTGGCCCCATGGCAATGCGCGCAGACGGCTTGGAAGATGGCTTTGCCATCCATGGCCTTCGTGGCGGCGATGGCGGGATGCACGGGGTCCACGGCATGCGCGGGCGGCACCGGATCAGCAGCGTGCGACACGGCTCCCCCGAGTCCGAGGATCAGGAGCGCAAGAGGCTGGCGGATGAAATTCATGGCCGGGAAACGTGGTAAGTTGCATGCGGGTTACAACAATGCCGTCACTTGTGCGCCGGACGGCTGCGTTTGCCAAAATCCGCGCACCGCAGCGCAAATCCGGCGCGTGCTTGCGTCCCGCCGCCGCTTGTGCCTTTCTGATCCATGCCCGCGCTGCCGAAAAACGTCATCGAACTCACCCAGGCCCTCGTGCGCATCCCGTCGGTCAATCCGGACGGCGATCCCGGCACCGATGGCATCGGCGAGGAGAAGTGCGCGCGCTTCATCGCCGAGTTTCTCGAAGCCTCCGGTGCCGAGGCCTTACTCGACGAGGTTGAGCCCGGCCGCCCGAACGTAATCGGCCGTTTTCCCACGAATCCGAGCGTTGATGGCAAGCCGAAGCCGCGAATCCTGTTTGGACCACACACCGACACCGTGAGCGTCGGCGGGATGACGATTGATCCTTTCGGTGGCGAACTGCGTGATGGCAAAATCTGGGGCCGAGGTGCCTCCGACACGAAAGGACCGATGGCGTCCTTCCTCTGGGCTCTGCATGAGATGCGCCATGAAATCCCGAACTTGCCGGTCGAGGTGCATTTTGTCGGTTTCATGTCCGAGGAGAGCGCCCAGCTCGGTTCACAGCATTTTGCCAAGCACCATGGCTGCTACGACCTCGCCATAATCGGCGAGCCGACGAGTTTGAAGACTGTGTTCCGTCACAAAGGCTGCATGTGGGCCGATGTGCATACGGCTGGTGTTGCGGTTCACGGAGCGACGCCAGAGCTCGGCGTGAATGCGATTGTGAAGATGGGAAAGCTCATCGACGCGCTCGACACGGAGTTTCGCGACCTTCTCGCCGAGGCAGGCGGAGCGGACGAATGGCTCGGCGTGAGCACGATCAATCTCGGCATGATCCAAGGCGGCACGCGCAGCAACATCGTCGCCGACGCATGCAAACTTCGCGTGGACATCCGCACCACGCCCGGATTGCAGCGGGCGGGAGGTGCCCTGAAGTTGCTGAACGATTTCGTGAAACGCATCGATGAAACCGCGAGTGTGACCGTTGCCAGCGAGGCCTTCCATCTCGACACCGACCCGCAGAATCCCTTCGTGCAGAAGCTCATCGCCACCGGCGGAGAGCTGACCGGTGCCCCGTGGTTCTGCGATGCCGCGTTCCTTGCTGTCGCAGGCACGCCAGCCATCGCCATCGGCCCTGGAAGCATCGCCCAAGCACATACGAAGGATGAATTCATCGCCGTGAGCGATCTGGAGGACGGCGTGTCATTTTTCACGCGGTTCCTGCGCAGCTTGAAGGTCTGAATCGAATCCATTGCCGCCAAGATGTCAGGCGTCACCGTGAAGTTTGCATCAAACTGGCAAGTGTGCGTGTGAGGGCTTTGATGGCGGCCCTGCAAACGAGAAGGAGGCATGGGTTCGCCCCTCACTTGATCGCCTCGTAGGCGATCAGCGACGGTTCCATCGCCTTCACTGCCGTGGCCCAGAACTCGGGGCGGGTCAGGTCTTCGCCGAGGGTTTGCTTCACGACTTCTTCGCAGGTGGCGCTGCCGGTCATGGAAAGGAAGGCCTCGTAGCGGGGGAGGAAGGATGGGCCTTCGGCTTTGAAGCGGGCGAAAAGGGCCTGGCTGAGCAGGTAACCGAAGACGTAGGGGAAGTTGTAAAAGCTGATGCCGCTGATGAAGAAGTGCATCTTGTAGGCCCAGAACATCGGATCGGTGCCATCGGGCAGCAGGGTGTCGCCATACATTTGGCGCTGCGCCTGGCTCATGAGCTCGCTGAGGCGGCTCACGCTCACTTCGCCAGCGGCTCGCTCGGTGTAAAAGGCCTTCTCGAACTCGTAGCGCATGGGGATGTTGATCAGGTAGGCATGGGCGCGGAGCATTTCCTGGTCGAGAAGGTAGGCTTTCGTGGCCTCGGTGATGCCGGGGTCGTTCATGAGGCCGGAGAGGAGGATCATTTCGCCAAAGTTCGAGGCGGTCTCGGCGAGGGTCATGGGATAGTTCGCCGCGAAGGAGCGGGCGGGCCGCAGCACGCAGGAATGCCAGGCGTGGCCGACTTCATGCGCGAGGGTGACCATGTCGTGCACGGTTTCGTGGAAGGTCATGTACACGCGCTCTTCATGCTTGAACTGCGATCCGGTGCAGAAGGCACCGGGACGCTTGCCGGCACGTGGTTGGGCCTCGATCCAGCGGTTAGAGAGCATTTCGCGGAAGTAGGCACCGAGCTTCGGATAGGCAGCACTGAAGGCTTGATCGACCGTTTTGCAGGCTTCGTCCCAATCGAGAGGTTTTTCCTCCGGCGCGGCGATTTGCGGGGCTTCGAGGTCGAAGTAGTGCAACGCCGACGTGCCCTGCAGTTTCGCGGCTTTGCGCAGCGCACGCCGTGGCAGTTCGATGTTGGCATGGATGGCCTCCAGCATCGCATCGAGCGACTGGCGGCTCATTCCGCCATCAAACAGTGGCGTGTCGAGGAAGTGCGGGATGTTGCGGCGGCCGTATAGGCTGTGGCGGGTGCCCGCGATGCCGTTCAAAGCTGCCGCGAGGGTTGTGGCGTGATCGTTCCACGGCTTCTGTCCGTCGTGAAACGCGGCCTCACGCACCTGACGGTCTGGCTCGGACATGAGGGCGCGGCGGCGTGACATGGGCACCGTTTCCTTGTGACCATCCGGGAAAGTCATTTGGAACTCCATCTTGCCCGTGAGCGTGTCGTACAGGCGGCCCCAGGCATGGAGGCCGTTCACATTCAGATCCGCGGCCAGCGATTCCATCTCAGCGCTCATCTGATGCTGGCCTTCGTAACGCAGGCGCTTCACAGCATGCGTCGCGTTCTTGAGCAAGGGCTCGGCGAGCATCGAAGCGAACGCGTCATCACTCAACGCGGCCAGTGTGGAGCGGAGGGAGGCCATCAGCTTGGTGCTTTCGGCTTCGAGCGTCGAAAGCCAGGCTTCATCCGCTTTGACAGCCTCGTTGTTGGCATCGTCCGCCGACAAGCAGCCGAGATAAGCCGACAGATGACCGAGCCGATCGCTCAAAGCCTCGATGTCGTGGATCGTCTTCGCGATCTGTGCCGTGTCGGCGCCCAGGGCTCCCGTCCGGGCCTTCATTGTTTCGATGTCACGGGCCAGCGTGGCTTTGAAATCAGTGTAATCAGGCTTTCCGAAGCCGGAGAACCAGGATGCGAGGGACCAGCGGTCGGGTGTGTTTGGGGTGGTGGCTGCCATGCAGCTCGATACGATGGATTGACCACCGTGCAAATCACGAGCGCATGGCTTTGCGGATGCTGCCGACGAAAGTCACGGCGATCTTCAACGTCCAGACGACAAACGGGATGAGAAAAAGCGTGAGGAACCAGCGCGCCTCGTGAGCTTCCAACCACATCTCGGCGCAGAAAGACACAAACACGCCGACGATAGAGCCCACGAAGACAAGAACCAGTCCGAGCCCGGCCGAATCACCCCAACGACTTCGTGGCAGGGTTTTGATGGTCTGTCCCGATTGAGCTTGATGCCGCATTTGCTGGGAAAACGGCATCAACAATCCCAAAAGACCGACAGCGATGAACGGCACCGGAAACAACGCCACACCGAGCCCCGGACGCCAGCCCCAGCGCAAGGTGATCTGCCACGGTTTTTCCGGATTCACGCGGCACTGACGCGCGGCGTCATTCTCCGTGCCCATTCCGAAGAAGGCACCGTTCAAGACGGCTTCGCGTTGTCTGCCTCCGGCAGTGTAGCGAACCAGAAACTCGCGGGTGGTGGACTTTCTCGACCGGAAACTGCGATGGGCTGCCACCTCACACGGCACAAGATCCCAGTCCGCCGCTTGGACATGCTGGACGACGGCGGGCCAGAATTGAGAGGCCATGAATACACCCGCGCTGAAAAACAGGAGCAGAACGCCCATGACGACGGCGGATTGCGCCCACGATGGTGGACGCATCGGCAGCAGCCGGGTGATGCCGATGAGCAGGAGAACACTGCCGATGATGACCGTCAGCATGTCTGCGGAGGGTGTGAAGCCATCGAAAACACCCTGCTTCAGGTCGGGGGCCACGAGACAAGACACCACGGTGCCCTCGGGTCGTGAGAGGGCGGACTTCCACGCCTGATCGCTGTTGGAGAAAAAAGACTGCACGATTGCCTCGCTGCGAGAAGCGTCATCACTGGGCTCAACGTTCACGCGAGTCACCAATTCCACGGCCAGAGGCACATCGTCATCCCAACGCTGTTGATTCAGCCGCACCTCGTGGCCCAGCACCCTGGCCTTCACTCTCTGATAGCCGCGCTCCGGAGCAGCGCTCCATTGGCGATGGCCAGTGATCGCCAACGTGGCCCCCAGTGTGATCAGAGCGAGTGAAAGGAGGAAATGCTTCATATGGCGTGCCTTTAGCGGCTCACACGCCCGCCGCCATCGCCGTGCATCACGGCTTCAATCTCGGCACGTGTGCTGTAGTTGTAGTCACCCTCGATGGAGTGGGCCAGGCAGCCGGCGGCGGTGGCGAAGGAGATCGCCGTTGGAGCATTGGAGTGCTGGAGAAATGAAAAGACGAGGCCGGCGGTGAAGGCATCGCCTGCGCCGAGGCGGTCGATGACCTGCGTGATGGTGTAGGCCGGGGCGCTGTGCAGCGTGTCGGTGGCGGCCTCGTAAAGAGCGCCGCTGAAACATTGAGCGGCGGAGGTGCTGCCATCGCGCAGCGTGAAGGCGGCATGCGTAAGATGGGGGAACTCAGCGACGATTTGCTTCGCCAACGCCTTCAAATCGCCGTTGAACTCGATGCCGAGCATGGCAGTGGCATCGTTGATGCCGCCGACGAAGAGGGACACATGCCGCAGCAGTTCGCGCATCGTGCGGGTGGCCAGCTCGCGAGCGCTAAGCGGTGGCTCCCAGCGCCAGAGCTTGGTGCGGTAGTTCATATCGCACACGACTTTGATGCCGCGCTTTTGAGCCTCCTGCACGGCACACAAGGCGACCTCGCTGGCATTCCGCGAGATCGCGGGCGTGATGCCAGAGATCACGAACCACTCGCAGCCATCGAAAATGGCCTCCCAATCATAGGCCGAGGCCGGTGTGATGGCCATGGCTGAACCGTCGCGGTCGTAGATGACGTTGCCGCCGCGTTGATTGGCACCGTGTTCGAGAAAGTAGATGCCCAGCCGGCCTTCCGACGTGCGCAAGAGGTGTTGGGTCTCCACGCCGAGGCTGCGCAGATCAGCCACGCAGGCATCGGCGATGACGTGATCGGGCAAGGCGGTCACAAACGCCGCATCGACCCCCAGGTAGGCCAACGAGGCGGCAATCGAGGCCTCCGCGCCCGCAAAGGTGGCATGGACGCTGCCCGGCATGGCCTGCTGGAAGCGCGCATGCCCTGGTGTGGCGACGCGCATCATGATTTCGCCAACGGTGACAACGCGGCTCATGGGCGGGCTTGTTGAATGATGCTGGTGGCCTCACGCGCAAGTGCGGTGATCGCCGCCCAGTCGCCTTTGGCGATGAGTTCCTTCGGTGCGAGCCAGGAACCGCCGAGAGCGAGCACGGAAGGCTCCTTCAAATACGTGGCGGCATTCGCGGCATTCACACCGCCGAGCGGGATGAACTGCACGCCGAGGTGCATGAAGGGCGCGGCAATCGTCCGCAGATACGGCAGACCGCCGCAGGGCTCGCAGGGGAAGAATTTGAGCAGGCGGCAATCGGCTTCGAGAGCCATCTCGATGTCCGTCGGCGTGCAAACGCCCGGCGCGAAGGGCAGGCCGATGCTCCGAGCCTCGGCCACGACACGCGGATTCATGCCCGGAGCCACACCAAAGCTCGCCCCGGCCTCCTTCGCGTCGTTTGCCTGGCCTGGCGTGAGGATGGTGCCCACGCCCACGGTCATTTCCGGCACCTCCGCACGGATGCGCCGCACGCAGTCGAGCGCGGCCGCCGTGCGCAGGGTGAGTTCGATACCATTCACGCCCCCGGCCAGCAGTGCTCGCGCCAGCGGCACGGCGTCCTCGATACGGTCGATCATCAAAACGGCAATGACGCCGGAGCGGTGGAGTTTTTCACGAAGCAGGGCAGGGAAGGCGCTGGTCATCAGGGCAAGCAGGACGAGATGGTCATTTTTGCAACCGGCATGTGTGACTGCGATGGCATCCGTCCTGCTATGAGGAAATCCCCACATGACCCCAGCCCCGCCAGATACGAGCATCCAGACGCTCGGCCCCTGCCGTTTTCCCTCGCCGCTGCACCGCATCGGCGGGATGGAGGCGCCTTTCAAAGAAGACGCCGTGGACCGTATCCTCTACCACAGTCATCTGCTGGAGGGCGGGCGGGATGTCTCGACGCCGAGCTACGAGGAAGCCGGCCCGCGTGAAATGATCTATTTTGAACCGGCGAAGACCACCGTGGGCATCGTGACCTGCGGAGGCCTGTGCCCCGGCCTGAACGACATCATCCGCGGCATCGTGATGCGCTGCCATCTGCAGTACGGCGTGTCCCGCGTCTATGGTTTCCGCTACGGCTACGAGGGGCTGGTGCAGCGCTTCGGGCACACGCCGCTGCTGCTGAAGCCGTCATCGGTGGAGCAGGCGCATCATTTCGGCGGCACGATGCTGGGCAGTTCGCGCGGGAAGCAGGACATCGGCGAGATGGTGGACACGCTGGAGGAGATGAACGTGGACATCCTCTTTGTCATCGGCGGTGATGGAACACTGCGCGGCGCCGCGGAGATCGTGAAGGAGGTGGAGCGGCGCGGACTGAAAAAGGCCGTCGTAGGCATCCCGAAGACCATCGACAACGACATCCGCTACCTGGAAAAGAGCTTCGGCTTCGAGACCGCTTTCGACGCGGCGGTGCAGGCGGTGAAGTGCGCCTATGTGGAGGCCACCGGAGCGGTGAACGGCGTGGGCCTTGTGAAGCTCATGGGCCGTGATTCGGGCTTCATCGCCTGTTACGCCGCCCTGGCGGGCAGCAATGTGGACTTTGTGCTCATTCCCGAGGTTTCCTTCGAGCTCGATGGTGACGGAGGCCTGTTGGAAACCCTGAGACACAAGCTGATGAAGCGCGGCAGCGCCGTGATTGTCGTGGCCGAGGGCGCGGGACAGCACCTGATGGAGACGGACAATACGACCGACGCCAGCGGGAACAAGCGCTACGGCGACATCGGCCAGTTCCTGAAGGAGCGCATCAATGCCTTCTTCAAATCGCGCAAAACCGAGGTGAACCTCAAGTACATCGACCCCAGCTACATCGTCCGCAGCGTGCCCGCGAACGCGCAGGACAACGTCTATTGCTCGCGTCTGGCCCAGGCCGCCGTGCATGCGGCGATGGCGGGCAAGACCGGCATGCTCGTCGGCCGCTGGCACAATTCCTTCGTGCATCTGCCGCTCGAACTCGTCATCCAGGGCCGGCGCAAGGTCGATCCCACCCAGGAGCTGTGGCACAGCGTGCTTGAATGCACCGGCCAGCCGGCCGTGATGAAATAGCCGGCCACTTGTCCGCTGAAGCTCAACGGTCTTGATCCCGGGCGCGCGAGGACATAGAGTCGCCCAACCTTTCGCTCTTTGAGATTTCCACGCCGCGTCATGCGGCCATACCCTTTCCTGCGGTGCTCGTTATCGTGCCTTGCGGCCCGGCCCGTTTCTACAAATGCGGGGGCTGCGCGCTGGAGTGACATGTCATGCCTTCACTGGAAGACAGCGCTCCTTCAACGCGGGTCCCCACCTGGTCTCATGGGATTCGTGAGCCTTTGGCGTCGGACGGCACAGGCGGGTTTCGAAAGCGTCCCGGCTCCGCCCGGGGCGCTTTCTCTTTTATGGAGCGGCGACGGCTCGTTGCTGGAAAATGTAAAGCCGACAAATCCCGGCTCTTCAAAAACTCAAGCGCTCGGCTTCGCGGTCTGCGGCAGCGGCTTGGGATCCTTGTCACTCACAGGAGCGGCCGGACGAATGATGACGCCGACGGGCATGGACGCCTTCTCCATGTTCAGGAGCTGGCTGACGGTGACAAACTGATACCCCTGGGCAAGGAGCTGGTCGAACATCGGCGGCATGGCGGTGATGGTCGGCGGATGAATGTCGTGGGCGAGCATGATCGCTCCGGAATGCGCTCCACTGACGAGACGGCTGGTGACCACGGAAACGCCGGGGCGGCGCCAGTCCTGCGGATCGACCGACCACATGATGGTGGAGTAGCCGAACTCGGTGAACATCAGGTCTTTGATGCGCGAATTGATCGCGCCATACGGTGGGCGGACGAGATGCGGGCGCACCCCCGCCACCTCATAGACCGCGTCTTCCGATTTCTTGAGCTCGACGCGGATCTGCGCGTCGGAGCGGCTGGTCAGGCTGCAATGTGTCCAGGTGTGGTTGCCGATCTCATGGCCTTCCGCGATGATACGGCGCACGATGTCGGGATACATCTTCACCTGCTGGCCGATGAGGAAGAAGGTGCACTTGATGTTCCGCTCCTTCAGGATGTCGAGCAGCTTCGGCGTGAGGCTGGGGTGCGGGCCGTCGTCAAAGGTCATCGCCAGCACCTTCTGCGAGATTTTCACGGAGGAATATGAGGTGCGGGCGCCGGCGGGCGGCACGGTGGGCATCGAGGAGGGATTGTTCAGCCGCTTCACCAGCGGGTTCTCCTTGTCATCCACGGGCAGGGCTTTGCGCGCCTCCTCGGTGGCGAGTTTGTCAGGCTTCACGGCCTTTTGAGAGGTGCAGCCGGAGTCTGCGGCCAGCATGATGCCTAACCAAATGCTGAAATACATGCGGGGGTAAGTCACAAGACGGGCAGAGTAACGGGTGAAATTCATCCGCGAAAGCCGGAATTTCTGAAATTCAAAGAATCGCCAGAGTTCAGCCCTGCCCAGGCCGCCAGTGCGCCAAGGTCGCGCCATTCCCCAGGCTTCAGGTCCGGGGGCAGGTCAAAGGCACCGATGCTTTCGCGGTGGAGGCGCGTGACCCGGTTGTTCACGCGGTGAAACATGCGCTTCACCTGATGATAGCGGCCCTCATGCAGCGTCAGCCGGGCGCTTCGTTCACCCAGGATGACCAGCTCGGCGGGCAGGGTCGTGATGTCCTCAGTGTGGAAGTAAAATCCACGCGCAAAGGCCTCCACTGCCTCCGGGGCGATGGGTTCGGACGTTTCGACGAGATAAACTTTCGGCACCTTGTGCTCCGCCGCCATGAGCCGCTTCGACCAGCGGCCGTCATTGGTGAGCAGAACGAGACCCGAGGTCGAGCGGTCCAGCCGCCCGGCGATGTGGAGCGTGTGCCTGTCAGGATCGTTGATCAAGTCGATCACTGTGGGGTGCTGCTCATCCTTCGTGGCGCTGAGGATGCCCGCCGGCTTGTGCAGCATGAGATACAGCGCGCGCTCCGGCAGCTGGATGGGCGCGTCATCGAGCTCGATCCGCATGAACCGGTCCACCGGATGATGGCTGTCAGTGACGATCAATCCATCGACACTCACACGCCTGCCCGCGATGGCCAGATGCGCCGCCTGCCTCCCCATGGACTGATACGCCGCGATGAGACGGTCGAGTTTCATGACCGCTGTGTTCGTCGGGGACGGGTCAGATCTCTCCGAAGTGCTTCTCGCGGACCTGGACGATGGCGTCGAGCATCTTGTCGGCCTCGCCGCGCAGCTTGGCGTCAAGGCTGGAGGCGCTGCGGTTGTAGCGGCGGAAGAGAAGCTTCAACTGGGCCCGGATCTCGTCCTTGGACATTTTGGGGGTGATGTCGCAGAGCTCCTCGGGTGTCTGGGGCGCCTCCGCCTTCGCGGCGGCGGGAGCGCCTTTGTTCACCTTGTCCAGCAGGCTGCCGGCCTTTGCGGCGGGCTTTTTTTCCTCGGGTTTTGCGGTTCCACCCAGGGATTTGGAGATGTTTTTGAAGATCTTGAACATGAATGGGACTCCTCGGGAAAGATGTGCGGGTTACTCGATGCGCATGGCGCGAAGATGGTGGCTGCGGCGCTTCAATTCCTCGTCGGAAAGCACGCCTGCGCCCTTGTAAGTCACGGCGACTTCCTTGCTGCGGCCGGACTGCTTGTCCACGACGAGTGCGCGCACGCGCTGGTTCTCATCATAGCTGAAAGTCACGGCCACCTCGCAGCCCTTCGGGCGGTTCGGCGGCACGTCGAGCGTGATGCGGCCGATGACATCGACGAATTTCGCGTCCTCGTCCTCGCCTTGGGTGATGTCCACCTCGATGACGCGCTCATTGTCCTCGGAGGTCTGGTAAACCTGCGTGCGGGAGCAGGGGATGACGCTGTTCTTCGGGATGACGATGGTGTTCATCAGCTTCTCCTCCTTGGTCTTCGCGTTATAGACCATGGCGAGCGTGCCGTAGCTGGCGTTGCACACCTCCTGGATGCGGGCAGATTTTTTTGCGAACAAGGCCGCGCCGAGCGCGACGCATTCGTCCACGTTGCCGCAGGACTTCGGCGTCTTGCCGAACATCTTCTCCAGCATTGTCTTCACCTTCGGAATGCGCGTCGAGCCGCCGACCAGCACGACGTGGTCGATGTCGGAGGGCTTCAGCTTCGCCGAGTCGAGCGCCTGCTCGACGAGAAACACCGTGCGGGTGAGCATGTGGCGGATCATCTTCTCGAAATGATCGCGGGTGAGGTCGATGCGGGCGATGCCGCTGTTCTGATCGTTGGCCACGGTATCGTTCACGCGCTGGAGCTTTGAGAGCATCTTCTTCGCGTCCTCGGTGGCGTGCAGCACGCGGCGGCGGTGGCGCTCGTCGCTGTAGAGGGCCGCGCCGGTCTGCTTTTTGTACTGCTCGGCGTAAGCCTCGAGGAGCAGGTCGTCGAAGTTGCTGCCGCCAAGATGGCGGGCGCCCTCGGAGGTGAGGATTTTGATCTGCTCGCCGTCCACTTCGAGGATGGTGGTGTCCAGCGTGCCGCCGCCAAGGTCATAGACGAGGATGCGGCCCTTCACGCCCTGCGAATGCGCGTAATAGACGGCCGCGGCGGTGGGCTCGTTCACGAGGCGCTTCACCTTCATGCCCGCCATCTCGGCGGCGGCAATGGTGCTCTTGCGCGCGAGCTCGTTGAAGTTCGCCGGCACGGTGATGACGACCTCGTTGATGTCGCCGCAGATTTTCGAGCACTCGCGCTTCAATTTGGAGAGGATGAGCGCGGAGATTTCCGCCGGCGTCCATTTCTTGCCGTCGATCTCCACCAGATGCTCCGGATCGTCCATGTAGCGCTTGATCTGGAAGATCGTGCGGTCCGGCTCCCCGCCGTCACGCGCGGCGGAGCCGACGAGCTTCACATCCTCGTGCGATTCAAAAAAGACCACGGAAGGCGTCAGACGCTCGCCGTCGGCGTTCGGCACGATTTCGGGATTGCCATCCGGTTTCAGATAAGCCAGCCCGGAGAGGGTGGTGCCAAGGTCGATTCCAACGTATTCAGCCATAAACAAGAGTGATTGGTAAAAGGAAAAAGGGGGCTGTGCAGGCGGCCTACTGGCTGGAAGTGCGCACCTCCACCTTCCGCAGGATAATCTCGTGGCCCTCGCCACGCGAGAAGATAAAACCGGAGCGGCAGCTTTCAGTCACCCGCGGCTTGAGCTTGCCTGGAAGCGAGTCCACGACGGCGATGCGCTTGCGCAGCTCCAGATCGACCTCCGTGCCGGCCGGTACGCTGAATTCCTGCACACTGTGCTGATGCAGGATGTCCTCGAAAGAGGCGCGCAAGGTCACGAGCTGCTGCGGCACGTCGCCCGCGGCGCCATTGGCCCCGGCATAGCGCGCCACCAGCGCGTCGATGAGGTCGATGCGCTTGATGATGTCGTTGGCGAACATGACCACCGTGCTCTCCTCCACCGGCAGGCCGCGGCGCATGATCTCGTGCTTCTCCTCCAGCTCGGCGAGCTGGCCGCGCAGGCGCTTCTCGATATCCTGCCAGTTCTTGAGCTGCGCCTCCGCCTGCGCGAACTCATGCTTGCGCCCCTCAAGCCGGGTAAGCTCGGCCCGCGTCTCCTCGATCTGGCTGAGGGCGCGCTGCTGCGTGGTGCCGAGGTCGGCGATGCGCTTCTCGAGCTCGGTGATGCGCTTTTTCTGCTCCAACTCGTAGTTTTGCAAAGCGGCGGCCTGCTTCTGGATCTCGGCGCTGAATTTCTGGAACTCCGCGTCCGCGGCCTCGCGGTCCTTGCGCGCCTGCTCGGCGCGGGCGTTCTCTCGGTTCAGCGCCTCCTGCGCGGCGTTCAGCTTCACCTGGATCGCTAGCTCCTCCTCGGAGGCCTTGCGCAGGGACTTGTTGATCTCAGCCTGGCGTGCCTCCAGGCCCAGCAGCGCCTGGCCCACGCCGAGAACCTGACCGCCCACGTGGATGTAATCCTTCAGCTCCGCCTGGCGCGCGCCGATCTTCGTGTGCAGCTCCTTGAGCTGCATGTCCGCGTCCGCCAACGAGAGCTTCTGCGTCTCTAGGGTCTTGATGAGGCGCTCTTCGTCGGCCTTGAGGTTCTGCACCCGGTCAAGCCGCTGCCGCAGCTCGCCATCGACGACAGTGGACTCCTTTTTCGCCGCCTCGGCCTTCGTCCTCGTGTCCTTGATCTCCTTTTGCAGTTCGGCGAGCTGCGCCTCGGCGGAACGCGACTGCTCCTGCGCGGCCTTGAGCCGGGCGGCTTCCTTGTCCACGTCCGCCTGCGCCTTCATCACGCGCTCCTCGCGCAGTTTGTGCGCCTCCTCGAGCTGCGTGACCTGCTGTTGCAGCTCGGCCAGCTTTTTGTTCTGGCTGTCGGTGGTGACGTTCAGGCGTGTGACGAACTGGGACGCCTCTTCGCGCTCCTTGTTGATGCTGGCGAGCGCGGCCTGGATGCCGGCCAGTTCGGTGTTGAGCGCGGGAATCTGCTTTCGCAGTTCTTTTTCCTCGGCGCGGGACTTTTCGACGACAGCCTCCGCCTCGGCGCGTTTCTTGTCGGCATCCTGCTGCGCGGCCAGGGCCTTCTCGGCGCGTTTTTCAGCATCCGCGGCCTTCGCCTCGGAGGTTTTGACGTTCTTCGTGAGTTCGGCCAGACGGGCGTTTTCCGTTTTGAGGGAGGCTTCAAGCTCGGCGACCTCCTTTTTGAGCCGTTCCTGGTTCCGGGTGATTTCGCCGAGCGCCTTGTCTTCGGCCAAGCGCTGCGCCTCGGTATCCTTGAGCGTTTTGGTGGCGGCGGCGACGCGCGCGTCCACATCCGCCAGCTCCGTGAGGCGTTTCTCCGCGGCGGCGATGCGTTCCTGGAGGCCTTTGAGGCGGGTTTCCGCCGCATTGGCCTCCGCCAGCTTCGCTTTCGTCTCGGCTTCGAGGTTGGCCCGCTTGTCGCCGAGAATTTTGTCGAGATTGACCGATTCGACGCGCAGTGTCTTGACGGCGGCGTCGGACTTTTGCCGCTCGGCGATGGATTCCTTCAACGCGGCGGCCGCGGCATCGCGATCCTTGATCAGGGCGGCCAGCTCGGCCTTCAAATTGTCCGCCTCGGCGCGGGTCTGAGTCACGCTCGCACGCAAATCGGGCAGCGCGGCGTCGAGATCGGCGCGTTCCTTCGCTAGGCGCTGCGTTTCGGCCGCCAGCTTGTCACGCTGCTGCGTGGCGTCAGCGATGGCGGCAGTCAGTTCGGCGTGTCGCTTGTTCGTCGCGGCCAATTCCTTTACGCGGTCTTCCAAACCGGCGGTCTGCTGCGTCAGCTCGGCCACGCGGGCCTCGGCGGCAGTGATCTCCTTCTGCCGCGCCAGCAGGCGCTCCTGCAAATTCTGATGGTCGGACTCCGCAGCTGAAAGCTTCTGCTGCGTGGTGGCATGCGTTGCCGTGAGCGTGGCGATGACGGCCTCCAGGCCGCTGATCTTCTCCGCGAAGGTGAGTTGCTGCTGCGAGCTTTTCTCCGCGGCGGCCGCGGCGGCGGCGGCCTCCTTCTTTCTCTCCGAGGCGGCGGCGATGGATTGTTCCAGCTCGGTTCTGGCCTGCGCAAGCTGCGCGGTGAGGTTCTTGTGTTCCGTCTGCAGGATCTTGAACTGCTGGTCGGCGGCTGCCGCGAGCTCGTCGAGGTTCTTCTTCTTCTGCTCGGCCGCGGCGGCCTGCGCCTCGCGTTTTTTGAGCTCGTTCTCGGCCTCGCGCAACTGCTCGCGCAATATGCCCAGTGCCTGCGACTTCTCGGCCTGCTGCTCCTCGATGGATCGTGTTTCTTTTTCCGCAGCCTCACGGCGCTGCGTGAGCGTCTGTGTGAGCAAAGCCTGCGCGCGCCCGTGCTCGGTGGCGGCCAGCAGCTCGCGCGTGCGCTCGTCCCGGTCCTTCACCAGCGCGGCGACAGCGGCGACGACCTCGGCCTTGTGCGATTCGACAGCTTTAAGTGCCTCGGTGGCGTCGTTGAGCTTCGTGTCGGTGGAGGCGAGGTCTTCCAGCTTGTTGTTGAGGTCGGCGACCTTGTCGTCCAGCGCCTTCATCTCCGCCTGGACCGCGGCGAGGCGGGTCTCGCCATCGGTGATCTGCGCATGGAGCTCGGCGAGCCGTTTTTCGGCCGCCAGACGGTCTTCCTCGTCATGAACGCGGGCGTCGCGGGCCTGTTTGTCGATCTCGGCCAGCTTCGTCTGCGCGTCCTTCTGCTGCTGCGCAAAGGCGGCCTCGGCGTCGGATTTCCGCGTGTTGAGATCTGCAAGCTGCTGCTCCGCCTCAAGACGCTGGCGCTCGATGTCGGCCAGTTGGGCGCGGATGGCGTTCTTGCGCTGCTCGGCGGTGTTCGTTTCCGCCTCATGGTATTGCTGCTTGCCCATGAGCGCGGCGATGGCGGCGTCCAGCATGCCGCGCTGGTTTTCCAACTGACCGAGCGTCTGCGTGAGCGCGTTGAGCCGTTCCTCGTTGGCGCGTAGCTCGCTGACACGGGCGGCGACGGCCTTCTCCTCGCCACCAAGCTGCGCGATCTGGCTCTGCGCGTCGCGCACCTGCTCCTGGGCCTTTGCCAGCGTGGCGTTGACGGCCTCTATTTCGTTCTGCTTTGCGTCTTTTTGAGAATCAAGCTGCTTCAGTTCGGCGCGGCGCGCGTCGAGCTGCTTGTCGAGGTCCTGCAGCTCGGAACTGCGCTTCGTGCGCTGCTCGGCCTCGGACTTCTGCGCGTCGGCCTGCAGGGCGGCGAGGCGTTTGATCTCGGCATCGGCCGCGTTGACTTGTTTTTGCAGCTCGGCGAGTTTTTTCGCCGTGGCGGCCTCGTCGGCGGCGATTTTGGCCAGCGCTGCCTCGCGGGCTTTGAACTCGTCAGAAGCTTTGGCAAACGCGGCTTTTTGCGCGGACAGGTCTCCCTGAATTTTCGTTAAATCAGCCTGCGCTTTGCCGAGATCGGCGGTCTTGGCGGTGATCTGCGCTTCGAGCGCCTGAAGGTCGGCGCCGCGTTTCGTCTTGAGCTCGGCCTCGGACTTCTGCGCGTCGGCGAGGGACTGGTTGACGCTCTTGAACTTTGCCTCGGCGGCGGTGATCTCCGCTTGGAGCGCCGCCAGCTTGTTGCTCGCGGATGAAACTTCCGCCGCGGCCTTGGTGACGGCGGCTTCCTGGGTCTTCGCCTCCTCGCTCGTCTTTGCGAGAGTCGCGGTGATTTGATCGAGTGAGGCACGTCTGGCGGCCACATCGGCCTCCAGGGCCTGAAGTTCGGCGCTGCGCTGGGATTTGAGCTCCGCCTCGGACTTTTGCGCGGTGGCGAGGAGCTGGTTGATGGCGGCGACCTTCGCCTGCGCGGCGGTTTCGTCGGCCAGGAGCTTCGCTATCACGCCTTCGCGATCCTTGCGCTTCTGCTCGGCCTCGTCGTGGAGTGTCTGCAGGCTCTTGCGCGCGGTTTCGAGGTCGGCCTCGGCCTTGGTTATGAGAGTGCGGGTGGATTCGAGCTTGCTCTCAAGGTTGCCAAGATCGCGGCGTTTGACGTCATGCTTGCCGGCCTCAGCCTTGGCATTTTCGGCATCGGCGCGGGCGTTTTGCACCTGCCCGCGGAGTTTTTCGAGCTCGCCCTTGAAGCCGGCGATCTCGGCCTGCGTCTGTCCGAGTTCCTTGCGGCGGACATCCAGCGTGGCTTCCAGCGAGCGGATTTCATCGCGGCGCTTTTGCTCGACGTCGTTCTCGCTGCGCAGCCTGTCGCGCTGCTGGGTGAGTTTTGCGATCTCGTCGCGCAGAGCAGCGGTCTGTGGCGCGGCGGCCGGATCAGGCGGTGGCGCGGTGGCTCCCGGCGGCTTCGGAATCAGCGAAACAGGCGGGGTGACGGAAGGGGACTTCGGCGTTTCCGCCGGAGCCCGCTGGACGACAGGTTTGGTGACTTCGATCTTCCCGGTCTCAGGTGCTGTTTTTGGCGATTCTGGCTTATCTCGGGCGGGAATGCTCTCGGTGTCGCCTTTTTTGCCGTCCTCACGCGTGGGCTGGCCTTTGGGCGGGGCGACGGTCTTTGATCCGGCATCGGGAGCCAGGCCCTTCGGAGCGCGCTCACGGAAACGGCTCTCAAGCTGGCCGAACATGATGCGATCGCCGCCTTTGACCCGTGAGCGCTCGACGCGCTTGCCGTTGACGAAGGTGCCGTTGGAGGACTTCAGATCGACGATTTCGTAACCACCATCCGGCTGGCGCAGGAACTCGGCGTGAAAGCCGGAGATGAAGGTGTTGTCGATGACGATGTCGTTGCCGGCGTCACGACCGATGGAGAGCCGTTCTTCGAGGATGTCGAAGACGAACTCATTTCCGTCGTTGAGATTGAAGGCCAGATACGGCATGCCGGACGCGCAAGAGACTGAGGGCGGGGAGAATAAGGGTGGAAAATCAGTGAATCAAACTTAATGAAATTGCAGGTCAGAGAAGTAACCGCCCGCGACTATGGTTTCAAAAACCAGTTCGACTGCAAAGCATCATTTAAGATTTCTAAAACATGAAGACACCCTCTGTTCCCGTCAGACTTGGCATTTTGAGCCTGCTTTTTACCAGCCTGACCGGCTGCGCGGAGCCAACGGGCCGTGCTCCGCAGGCCTCTGGCGGTGCTGCCGCGGCCCTTTCCAGCGCTCAAATCGACCGTGTGGGCCGGCGCATCTGGCAAAACGAGTGCGGCGGCACCGTTGCAGGGCTGACGAGCTGGAACGCGGGTGAGAGCTTCGCTTCCCTCGGCATCGGGCATTTCATCTGGTATGCCCAGGGGCAAAATGGGCCGTTTGAGGAAAGTTTTCCGCCGCTGGCCGCCTTCCTGGCCGCGAGAGGTCATGCGGTGCCGGGCTGGATGCGTGGAAGCTGCCCGTGGCCGGCGAAGGCCGCCTTCGACGCGGACAAAAACGGCGCGTGGCAGCAGGAACTCCGCACTTTGCTGGGCCGTACGGTGCGGGAGCAGACGGAATTCATCATGCAGCGGATGGAACGGGCGCTGCCGAAGATGCTGGCGCAATCACCGAATCCAGAAGGGGTGCGCCGTGCCTTTGACGGCCTGAGACAAACTCCGGAGGGCATGTTCTGCCTGATCGACTATGTGAATTTCAAAGGGGAAGGCACAAGCGCCAAGGAGCGCTACCGCGGTGAGGGCTGGGGACTCCTGCAAGTGCTCGAGGGCATGACGAGTCAGAAGGCGGTGTGGAATTATCCCGGCGAATTCGCCGAATCCGCCAAACGAGTGCTCAGCCGCCGCGTGGCGAACTCGCCGCCCGAGCGCGGCGAGAAACGCTGGCTCGCAGGCTGGCACAACCGCTGCGAAAGCTACAAGCAAGGGCTTTGACCCTGGCTTAGGCTAGTCCTCCTTCCGCTCGATCTTGATCTTCGGCATGGTGCCGAAAATCTTGTCGAGCGTGTCGCTGACGATGTTGCCGTTCATCTCCTTCGAGTGACGCATCGCCAGGCCGACCATGAAGGCGATCGCAAACAAGCCGGTCACGATGATCGATGTCATGCAGCCGCTTTCCGTCGTGTCCGGGTAACTGCTAGCGGACTTGGCGCCATAGGCGCGGCGCACCGGGCTGAGGGGGCGGCCCGAGGGAGCGGGTTTGGGTTCGTCGTTCGCGGCCGGCACGGGAGCTGGCAGGGATTTGCCGAGGCGTGGAGGGGCGACCGGCTTCTCCTCCAGCACCTTGGGCGGATCACCGGCATAGAACACAGCCTGCACGTCGCCGAAGCCCACGCGGTCGCCGTCCTTGAGCAGCGCCTCCTCGATCTCGGCGCCGTTGACGCGGGTGCCGTTGCTGGAATCGAGATCATGGACGTAGTAGCCGTCCTCGCGTTGCTTGATCACCGCATGCCGTCCTGAGGAGGACGGACAGGTGAGCTGCACGATGCTCTCCGGGTGACGCCCGATGGTGGTCACTTCGTTTTCCAGCTTGTGGACGAGCGTGTTGCCGTCCTCCATATAAAAGACTACCGAGGCCATGAAAAAGGGGGATTTGGAGAGTAATGAAACCGTTGATTCAGACGACGAACACGAACCTTGGAACAGAAACTTGGGATTTTCCTGATGCAACGGCTATGTTCGCATGAGAGAGTAAATCAGTTCTCTTCCTTTGCCATGCGCTTCTTTGCCGCCCTGCCAAGCCTCACGTCCGCCGCCGTGTTCGCCGTTTCATTGCTACTCACCTCCTCATGGCTGCGGGCCGACGACCAGGACGAGGCCGAAAAAGCCGCGCATGCCCTGGCCTACGACCAGGAGAACGAAGGTTATAACATCCGCGCCGAGGGCTGGGTGCGCCTGCTTGAACCGAAGCTCGGCAAGGCCACCCGCATGCAGCTCTACAAGGGCAATGAATACTGCTTCTGCGTCGCCGTGCCGCGAAAGTCCGGCGTGCACATCACCGGCGCCGTGCTCGACCTGGAGGGCAAGCCCGCCGGTGAGATCCTCCCCGTGATCGACGGCTGGGGTTTTGTGCTTTTCTACAAGCCGAAGAAAACCGGCATGTACATGATCGCCATCCACCAGACCGACAAAGGCAAGCGCAAGGAAGTGCCTGTCGTCATGGTCACGGGTTACAAATGATCAGCCGATGGCAAAGCTGCCGTCCGCCCTCTTCGTCACCGTGTGCAGCGCCGCGCCATCGGCGGAGTGATGCGTGAAGATCAGCGAGTCGGCCGTGATTTGCAGGTGCGTGAAGCCGTGGATGTCCTTCCCGAAGGGCATCTTGCGTTCATTTGGCATCTTGCGCGTGCTCGCGCCCCCACCGCCGGAGAGCAGGTGCGTCGTGAAGCGTCCCTTCATTTCCAAATGCTGCAGGTCATGATCGTGGCCGCAGAGATAGGCATGCACCTTGTGCTCCTGAAACAGCGGCTCCCACTGCGCCAGCAGTGCCTTCGTGTCGCCGTGGGACCCATTCGAGTAGAGCGGATGATGTCCCACCGCGATGGTGAACGGCGCGCGCGGCTTCACCAGCTCCGCCTTCAGCCAGGCGAGCTGTTCCTGCTCCTCCGCTTTTGTCAGCGAGCTGCGCGGCGTCTTTTTCTTCTTGTCGATCCCGCCTGACACTGCCGGAAGATTGCTGTCCAGGCAGATGAAGGTCACGAGCGGCTTGTCCTGCGGCCCGAGGTCGAAGCGATGCCACTTCGCGGGCATTTTCCAGCGCACCCCTGCCTTCTGCGCATACGCGAGCTGCACCTTCTCGCCACCCGGATTGTCGTGGTAATCGTGATTCCCCAGCACCGGCCACATCGGCCCCGGAAACACGCTCGCCGGATACATGTCCTCGATCTCCTTCTTCCAGCGCGGCGACTCCGTGCTGAAGCCCGCCTTGTCCAGGCTGTAAAAATTGTCGCCCAGCAGCAGCAGGCCGGCAGGTTTGATGCCCTTGTCCGCGACAAACTTCTGCATCGCCGCGGCCACCGTCTGCTGATCCTTTCCTCCCGTGCCGAAGTCGCCGATCATGAGCAAATGCAGCGCCTCCTTGGCAATTTCAGCGCTGGCACGATCCGGGCGGATGTTCAAGGCGAGAGCAGCAGACGAGCAGAACAGCGTTTGAATGGCGCGACGGCGGGAGAGGGGAGCATTTTTCATCACCGGCCATCAACGTGAGCTTTCGGGGCTGTTTCACACCCAATTTCAGCGCGGAAACCCGGCTGCTGCGGTCGATTTCAAATCGATTCGCCAAATCGCGAAAAAATCTTTGCCCCCCACCCGTCGCCCTCTGCTATCAAGCGCCTCACATGTTTTACGTCGCTGAAGACCATGAAGAAGGCAGCCAAGCGCCGCGCCGGAGTCATCCGCCGCTCGCGCCACGCATGCGTCTGGCGTTTTCGGAGGACGGAAAGCTGTCTGAGTCGCCGCAGTTCGAATACCGTCCGCAACAGCAGCGCATGGCGGAGCTGGTGGGCGCGGCGCTCGATGGCAACCACGCGCTCGTGTGCGAGGCGGCGACGGGTGTCGGCAAGTCGCTCGCCTACCTCGTCCCCGCCGTCACCTTCGCGCTGGAGCAGAAGCGGAAGGCCATCATCTGCACGCACACGATCAACCTGCAGGAGCAGCTGATCACGAAGGACATTCCCATCGTGAAGCAGATCGTCGGGCCGTTTCACGCCGAGATTTTGAAGGGCCGCGGCAATTACATCTGCCCCACGCGCCTCAAGCGTGCCCTCAACGAGTCTGGCGATCTCTTTTCCACATCCGAGGCCTCCGAACTCAAGCTGCTGCTCGACTGGGTGGCCGAAACCGAGGACGGCACGCTCAGCGATCTCGACTTCAGCCCCAGCGCCCGCGTGTGGTCGCTCGTGTGCAGCGAGCCGCATGCCTGCACGCCGCGCCGCTGCCCGCCCGGCAGCCGCTGCTGGTATCAGGACACCCGCCGCCGCATGGAGGCCGCGGATGTCATCGTGCTGAATCACACGCTGTTCTTCACGCTGCTCGCCTCCGCAGACGAGACGCTCACCGAGGACTGCAATTTCCTCTTCCCGCGTGACTTCGTCATCCTCGACGAGGCCCACACCATCGAAAACGTCGCCGCACGTGCCTTCGGACTCCACATCAGCGAGTCCAATCTCAAGTTCGACCTCGGCCGCCTGCACAACCCGAAGACGCGCAAGGGCTTCTTCCAGCTCGTCGGCGACAAGGATGGTGTGCGTGAGGTTTTGCAGACGCTGGACAGTGTGGACACCTTTTTCCGTGCCGCCGAGGCGAGCTGCAAGTTCAACGCCCTCGGTCGTGAGTTCCGTGTGCGCGAGGCGGGCCTCGTCGAAGACTCGCTTTCGCTCCCGCTGCAACGCCTCGCCCTCCGCGCCCAAAAAGCTGGCGATGCCGTGGACCGAGAAGGAACCAAGCTTGAGCTTCACGATCTCGCCAAGCGGCTCACCGCCATCCGCGTTGGCCTGAAAGCCTTTCTTGATCAGGAAAACGAGGATCACGTGCATTGGGTCGAGCGCACCGGCGCGGATCATCGCGCCATCAGCTTCCACACCGCGCCGGTCGATGTCTCGCCGCGTCTGCGGCAGATTTTTTTCGCCAGCCACAAGGCCTGCGTCTTCACCAGCGCCACGCTTGGCATCGGCGATGACGAGGAACTGAGCTACTTCCGCAACCGCGTCGGTGCTGATGAGGCGCGCGCCGCATGCATCGAGAGCCCGTTTGATTTCAAGAAGCAGATGAAGCTCTATCTGCTCAAGAAGATGCCCCAGCCGTCCGACCCCGGCTACCTCGACCAGCTTGAGCACTGGATCACGCATTTCATCGACCTCAGCATCGGCCGCGCCTTCGTCCTGTTCACCAGCTACAGCCAGATGACCTCGCTGGCGGACAAACTGGAGGCCCATTGCGAGAAACGCGGCTGGCGCTTGCTCGTGCAAGGCCGTGGCATGCCGCGCCATCAAATGCTCGCCGAGTTCAAAAACGACACGCACAGCGTGCTCTGCGGCACCGACAGCTTCTGGACCGGTGTGGATGTGCCTGGCGAGTCGCTGAGCAACGTCATCATCACACGCCTGCCCTTTGCTGTGCCCGATCATCCGCTCACCGCCTCACGCATCGAGCATCTCGAAGAGCAGGGCCTCAACGCCTTTACCGAATACAGCGTGCCGGAGGCCATCCTGAAGCTGCGTCAAGGTGTCGGCCGCCTCATCCGCACCGCCACCGACAAAGGCATCTGCGCCATCCTCGACAACCGCATCCTCACCAAGCCCTACGGCCGCGCCTTCCTCGCGTCCTTGCCGGAATGTCCGACGGAAGTGATGGGATGATCACGGAAACAATCCGCGGATCGTCTTGGCCTCATGCACGCGCTGGATGCCGAGGCTGAGCGCGGCGAAGCGCATGCTGACCTTGCGCTTCTTCGCGAAGTTCACGGTCTGCATGAACGACTGCTCCAGGATGCGGTAGAGCTTGCTCATCACCTCGCCCTCATCCCAGAAGAAGCTTTGCAGATCCTGCACCCACTCGAAGTAAGAGACGATCACGCCGCCGGCGTTGCACAGGATGTCGGGGATCACGAAGATCTCCGGCCGCTGGGCGATGATCGCGTCCGCCTCAGGCGTCGTCGGACCGTTCGCGCCTTCGGCGAGGATGCGGCACTGGATTTTCGACGCGTTTTCGACTGTGATCTGCCGTTCCAGAGCGGCGGGAACGAGAATATCACAGGGTGTTAGGAGCAGTTGCTCATTCGTGATCGCCTCACCCCCGTCGAAACCGACGACGCTCTTCGTTTTGGCGACATGCTCGTCGAGTTTGGCGAGGTCAATGCCCTTAGCGTTGTAAAGTCCGCCAACCGCATCGCTCACGGCGATGATTTTGATGCCCTGGCGTGCCATCGTGCTCGCGGCGATGCTGCCCACGTTGCCATAGCCCTGCACGACCGCTGTGGCTCCGTTGGCGGGTATGCCAATCGTGTCCATCGCTCGTGAAACCAGGTAAGCCACGCCGCGCCCCGTCGCTTCACGACGTCCGAGTGATCCGCCGAGGCTCACCGGCTTGCCCGTGACGACCGCAGGCACGCAATGACCGCTTTGCAGTGAGTAAGTGTCCATCATCCACGCCATGGTCTGCTCGTTTGTGCCCATGTCTGGCGCGGGAATGTCGATCTGCGGGCCAATAAAGGGAATCAACTCCTGCGTGTAGCGCCGCGTCACGCGCTCCAGCTCGCCGGTTGAAAGCTCGCGCGGATTGCAGGTCACGCCGCCCTTGGCACCGCCATACGGCAGGCCGGTCAGCGCGCATTTCCAGCTCATCCACATCGCCAGCGCGGCGACTTCACCGAGCGTCACCTCAGGATGGAAACGCACGCCGCCTTTCGTCGGGCCGAGTGTCAGGTGGTGCTGCACGCGGTAGCCCATGAAGACCGTCGTGCTGCCGTCATCACGCCGCACGGGCATCGCGACACTGACACTGCGCTTCGGAAGCTTCAGGCGGTCACGCGCATTCACCGGGATGTCGAGGAAATCGGCCACCAGGTCGAACTGCTGGCAGGCCATGCGGAAAACGGGGGTGTCATACACCGGGGGAATCATGCTGCTCATGGTGACAATGATTACGTCACGGGATTCCTTTTCGTCATGCACAAAAATTGGCTTCTTGACAGCATGCCCTGCCGCCAAGCAACATCGCAGCATGCCCGCCGCCAAAGCGCCCGCCAGCTTCCGCCGCCTCTTCGATGAGATCGGCACGGTCGATCACGTCGGAATCGAGGAACGGGTGGCGAAATACACCACCCGCAGCATTAAAAAGAAGTCCAAGGTCTTCGGCCTGCGTCTCGCCGTTTCGATGGTCGATCTGACCACCTTGGAAGGCAAGGACACGCCCGGCAAGGTCGCCTCGCTCTGCCAGAAGGCGATTTCCCCGCACGACCAAGGCGACATCCCGCAAACCGCCGCCGTCTGCGTTTATCCCGCGATGGTGAAGCACGCGAAAAAGCACGTTGGCGGCACCAAAGTGAAGATCGCTTCCGTCGCCACTGCGTTTCCGTCGGGTCAGGCTCCGCTCAAGACACGTCTCGCTGAGGTTCACGCTGCCGTGAACGACGGCGCCGATGAAATCGACATGGTCATCAATCGTGGTGCTTTCCTCGCCGGCGAATTTGGCCGCATGCAGGATGAAATCGCCGCCGTCGTCGAAGCCTGTGGCAAGGCCACGCTGAAGGTCATTCTCGAAGTCAGCGAACTCGAAACCTATGACAACATCCGCGCCGCCAGCTTCCTGGCGATGCGCGTGATCCGTCCAAACGACTTCATCAAGACTAGCACCGGCAAAACGTCCTCAAACGCCACGCTCGGCAACAATCAGGTCATGCTGGAGGCCATCCGCGATCATTTTCTCGCCACCGGCGTGCCCATTTCCATGAAACCCGCCGGCGGCATCCGGACCGCGAAGCAGGCGCTGCATTTCCTCATCGCCGTCAATGAAACCCTCGGCGACGAGTGGCTCAACAACCGCCGCTACCGTTTCGGCGCGTCGGCATTGCTGAACGACCTCGTCCGTCAGCTCGAAAAAGAGCGCACGGGCGCCTACCAAGCTCCGTGGAACTTCAGCGAGGCGACGGAGGGCTACTGATCATGCATGCCATGGTTCTCGCAGTCGCTCCTGAATGGGTATTTGCCATCCCCCTTCTGACGCTTGTTCCATGGGCACTACTAGACTCCAAGCCGGGGATTAGTGTCGCTGGTGGGCTCCAGGCAATTTTCATTCTTGGTGCTGTCTTTTGGAGTCTTTGCCGACTTTGGAAACGCCCGAGTGCAGGTACTGGTTTGGTGTTTGGCTTATCGTATCCTTTTGCGACGCTGATATCAAACACGGTGGCCTTCATAACAATGCGGAATCTCCTTCACTGATTAAGGGTGTGCTAAATCCCCCTTTTATATTTAGGACCAATAAATTCAGCAAACTCGGACTAGGTGATTTGTGGGAGTTTGATTTGGAGACGGCAGGCCTTGCGTTTGCAGAAATGTCCTTGCTGATCTTGTTGGCCGCGTAGAACGAAACACATGCAATCCTCCCCCATCCTTGGCATCGACCTCGGCACGACGAACTCCCTCGTCGGCGTGGTGGACAGCGGCTTTCCGATCCTGCTGGCGGATGAAAATGGCAGCCGCAGCACGCCAAGCGCCGTTTGCATCGCCGAGGATGGGGAAATCACCGTTGGCGCTCCCGCGTTGCGGCAGCGGGCCTTGCAGCCCACCCGCACGATCACCTCGGTGAAGCGTCTCATCGGCCGCAGGCCCGGAGAGTCGGGCTGGAGGCCGCCTTACGACCTCAGCGACCTGAAAACAACCCCTGTCGAGATTTCGGCGGAGATTTTGAAACACTTGAAGGCCGTCGCCGAGCGGGCGCTGGAGCAAAGCGTGTCGAAAGCGGTCATCACGGTGCCTGCCTACTTCAATGACGCGCAGCGCAATGCCACGAAGCAGGCCGGGGAACTCGCCGGACTCGAAGTCGTGCGCATCTTGAGCGAGCCGACTGCCGCGGCACTGGCCTACGGCCTCGACAAGCTCGGCGAGCATCAAAAGGTGGCCGTCTATGACCTCGGCGGCGGCACGTTTGACATTTCCGTGCTCGAAATGCGCGAGGGCGTCTTCCAGGTGCTTTCCACCGCCGGTGACACGCAACTCGGCGGCGACGATCTGGACCGCATGCTGGCCGTTTTCATCGCGGAGAGGCTGAATTTGCCGCCTGGTGACATCCGCGTGATCGAAGGTGCCGAAATGGTCAAAAAGCGCCTCTCGAGCGAGGAAACGACCTCCTTCAACGGCCTGGACATCACCCGTGCTGAACTCGAAAAAATCGCGAGACCCTGGATTGAACGCACGCGTGTCCATTGCCTGCGAGCCTTGAGCGATGCGAAGATCAAACCGGAGGAACTTGATGAAGTCATTCTCGTCGGCGGCAGCACGCGCATGCCCCTGGTGCGCGATTATGTGCGGGAAATCTTCCGGCGTGAGCCAAACACCTCGCAGAACCCCGACGAGGCCATCGCGCTCGGCGCTACGATCCAGGCCGGCATCCTCGGCGGCAGTCTGCGACAGGTGTTGCTGCTCGATGTCACGCCGCTCTCGCTCGGCATCGAGACCTTCGGCGGCTTGATGAACATCATCATTCCGCGCAACACCACGATTCCTGCGAAAGCCGGGGAGATGTTTACCAATGCCGTCGCGAACCAGGATTCGATGCTCATCCGCATTCTTCAGGGCGAGCGAGAGCTAGCGAAGGACAACTGGGAACTCGGACGCATCGAGGTTCCTTTTCCTCCCGGTCCGAAAGGCAGCGCTCGTGTCGGCGTGCAGTTCAGCCTGGACGCGGATGGCATTTTGAAGGTGCTCGCCCGCGATACTGCTACGAACACGGACACCATGCTCGAAATCCGCGGCACCGCGGTCGATGTCGAAGACGAGCGCGTGGAGCAGATGATCGCCGAGAGCGTGGATTATGCCTTCGAGGACATGAACGAGCGCATCTGGACCGAGGCGAAGCTCAAAGCCGAGGAACTGCTGCCCGCCGTGGATGCCGCGCTCGCGCAGCTCGGTGATATGATCAGCCATGAAGAGAAGCAATCCGTCCTCCAGCATGCGGTGGAAGTGCGGAAGCTGCTTGATTCACCATCTCACGACGCAAAGGCGCTCAAAACGGCCACGCAGCATCTCGACGACGCCACCCAATCTCTCGCGGTAATGCTCATCGACCGTGCGATGGAGGAATCGCTGGCTAGGCGCGGTCTGGTGTGATCAGCGCACGGCTCCGGTGCCGTTTTGCTTGAAGTATTCGTCGCGGGCGCGGCGGAGTTCCTCAAGTCGGGAGGAAATGGCGCTGTGCTCGCGCTCCTTGTCGATCTTCTGCTGGCGGACGAAGTGGTTGTTGTCGCCGAAATTGCGCCACGGACCGGCGGGCACCTCGCTCACATCAACGAAGCGCCAATCGCACCGGGACATGCTTTTCAGGCCGAGATAATCACGGATCGCCGGGGAGATGTCGATGCCGGCGCTGTTGTTGCTGGTGTTCTTCGGACGGGCGGAGCCGAACACATACTCGTGGTCGTCCGTGACGAACGGGCCGCAATCTTCCCACTGCGCGTAGCACACACGGTTGCCATGCCGGATGGCCACCCACTGCCCTTTGAGAACGGTCTTGCCGGAACGGCTGTAGCGCTGCTTGAACCATGGAATGACCTTGGATGCCTCGGGCTTGTGCGAGTTGTAGTCGATCACATCATTGTAAGGCAGCGCGACGTAGAAGGGATTTTGTTTGGGTGTAAAACCCTCGGGGGTGAAGAAATCCGTGCGCTTCGTCGGGTCCGGGTCGTCGTACCCGCCGAAGTTCTCCATCCACTTGGTGTCCCAGGAACTTTTGTCGTTGGGCGTGGGGTTGTTTTCTGTCGGCTCCTCGCCCACCCAGAACACTGTGGCCACAATGTCGAGTTTCCATGGATAACGTGCGTAACCGAGATGCGGCATCGATTGAGCGCTGAAATTGGGCAGCGAGGAGGCGATGGACCGCGGCTGCGGCTCGGCCCTTGTGGCTGGCGGCGCGTCAGCTTTTGGCGCGGAGGCGGGGGCTTGTTTGACACTCTTTGTGGCCACAGGCGCACCATCGCGCTTTTTCAGCGCCGCCACGGCCCCAGTCGCAGAAACTGAGGAGGCTCCCTGACCATGGGCCGACAAAGCCGCAGCCAGGGAAGCAGCGGCGAGCAGGCATGGAAAACGTCCGGCAGGCATGGGGTTGGGCGGTGGTTGAGGGAATTGTAGCAGCTTCACGCAGCGAACTGCAATCTCTTATTGATGAAGGCGCGGCCGAAGTTCCCGTTGAATCCAAAGGTTTGGAATCCTGAAGCACTTCTTCATAAGCGGGGACAGGCGGTCGCGGCCCTTGTTCAAAAAACAGGCGTAGATAGGAGCATTCTGCCCCAGGCAAAGAGCGGTAATAATCTCAATAACGCCGCAGCATCGTGTCCGCAGGCGGCCGCGTGTCGTCGGTCTTTGGATAATCAAGCGTGTAGTGCAGGCCGCGACTCTCGTGCCGCCGGATGGCGCACTCGACGATGAGGGAGGCGGTTTCGACAAGGTTGCGCAGTTCCAAAATCTCGCTCGTGACGCGGTTGTTCCAGTAAAATTCCTGCACCTCGCGCTTGAGATTCCGCAGGCGGGCGGCAGCGCGTTGCAGGCGCTTGTTTGTGCGCACGATCGAGACGTAGTCCCACATCAGGCGGCGGATTTCGTCCCAGTTGTGGTAGATGACGACGAGCTCGTCATTCTCGACCACCCCGCTGACCTGCCAGGGGCGCAGCTCGTAGCTTTGTTCCGCCATTTTTCCGGCCGGAATCTTTTTGAGCAGGTGCGCCACAGAGCGCTGGGCGGTGACGCAGCACTCCAGCAAGGAGTTGCTCGCGAGGCGGTTCGCGCCGTGCAGGCCGGTGCAGCCGACCTCGCCCACCGCACACAGTCCGCGGATGTTGGTGGCCCCGTTCACATCGGTCAAAACGCCGCCGCATTGGTAATGCGCCGCTGGAACGACCGGAATCGGCTCCTTCGTGATGTCGATCCCGACCTCCAGGCAGGCCTTTTGGATGTTTGGGAAGTGATGCGCGATGAAGTCCGCCGGCTTGTGGCTGATGTCGAGATAGACGCACGGGCCGCCGGTGCGCTTGATCTCGTGGTCGATGGCACGGGCCACGATGTCACGCGGCGCGAGCGAGCCGCGCTTGTCGTAGCGGTGCATGAACTCCTGGCCGTCTTTGCCGATCAGCCGCGCGCCTTCGCCGCGCATGGCCTCGGTGATCAAAAAGGATCGCTTCTGGGGATGATACAGGCAGGTCGGATGGAATTGGATGAACTCCATGTTCGAAATCGTCGCCCCGGCACGCCAGGCCATCGCCACACCGTCGCCGGTCGCCACGCGTGGGTTCGTCGTGTAAAGATAGACACGTCCGCAGCCGCCGGTGGCCAGGATAACTCGATCCGAGCGAAAAGTGTGAACATCGCCCGTGATCTCATCAAGCACGTAGAGTCCGAGCACGCGATCCTCGGAGACGAGTCCGAGCTTGGCCGTCGTGATGAGGTCGATCGCGTAATGATTCTCGTAGATCTTGATGTTTGGCTTCGCACGAACGGCTGCGAGCAGCTTTTCAGTGATCTCACGACCCGTGGCATCAGCGGCATGCAGCACACGACGAGCCGTGTGGCCGCCTTCTTTGGTCAGGTCGAACTCCAGGTGCCCGCTCTCCGACTCACGCTGGTCGAAATGCACCCCCCAATTCACGAGTTCGGCGATCCGTGCCGGCCCCTCGCTGACAATCGTGCGCACTGCAGCTTCTTTGCACAAACCGGCCCCCGCAATGAGCGTGTCGCTCACATGCTTCTCGATGGAGTCATTCTCGGCCGTGACGCAGGCGATGCCGCCCTGCGCCCAGTTAGAATTCGAGTCGAGCGCGCCTTTTTTTGTGATCATCACCACATTGCCATGCTCCGAGGCATGCAAAGCCGCGCTAAGGCCGCCCGCGCCGGTGCCGACAATGATGAAATCGGATTCGATCATGAGCGGCCTCTGTCGTCTTGAAAGGACGGTGATGCAACCGATGCGTCACCAGGTCCAACGCAGGCCAAAACTGCCGGCGAGCGCCATGAGGTCGTCGCGCATCGCCCATTCGTCGGCGCGGGGCTCCATGTCGGCGGGATGGCGCTGGCTGGCTCCCTTCAGGGCCATGCAGCCGGTGTTGTCGCCAATTTGACGGATGGTTTCGATCTCTTCTTTGCTCAGGCACTGATCCGGCAGTGCGGCGAGCTCGTCGAGCTTGCTCTCGATGGTGCGAGCGCCTTCGCCGTGCTCCTGGATGAGCGTGGGGACGACGCTTTTCACGGCGGTGTTCCCCAAGGTCCACAAGCAGGCGAGCTGCAGCATGGTGAGGCCGTGCTTTTGGGCGATGGGGCGCACTTTTTCGAGGCGCTCCACGCCATGCTCGATCCACTCGCCGGGGCGATGCGTGCGGTGATCGCCATCGCGGAACTTGTGGCCGGGCTTCACGTCATCATGGAAGAGACCGCCGTAGTCCACCACGCGGGCGAGGATATCGACCTTGTTCTTTTCAGCGGCAGCGAGCACGTGCTGGCCGGGCCAGGGCTCGAAGGGATTCAAGATGATCATCGCCCAGTCCATGCGGTCGCCGTAGCGCTCGAAGCACTCGATCATGTCGAGCGTGAAGCCGTTCGCGGGTCCGGGAGCGATGCCGAGGCGCTCGGTGAGGCCTTCGTCGCGTATCTTGGTGAAGGCGTCCCACACCTTTTCGCTCGTGTAGCTGATGCTGTCCGGGTTGTGGAGCATGAGCAGGTCAAACTTCGAGGTCTGACAGCGCTCGAGGCTCTTCTCTGTGGCCATCTTGAGGTAGTCGTAATACTTCTCCGGTCCGCGCAGCGAGGGATCGGTGAAGCGCGGGTAGCCTTTGGATCCCTGGCGGATGCCTTCGTAAATGTCGTGGCCCACGATGCCGACGAGGCAGTATTCCTCACGCGGGATGCCTTTGAGCGCCTCGCCCAGCAACGCATCTGCACGCCCCACGCCATACACATCCGCGGTGACAAAGGTGCGCACGCCTTTGGCGAAGGAGTCACGCATGAGCTGCATGTAATGCTCCTCGGAGAGTTGTTCGCCGTAGTGCATGAAGCGGCCGCCGCTCCAGGTGCCGTAAGCCGTGCGTGTTAGATTCATAAGTGGTCGGGTTGGGATTTGAGGGGCAGATACATAGCGACTCCGCCCCGTGTTTCAAACAGGGATGCTTCCGTTCCGGCTTGAGGCACAGAAAATGGCAAGATCGGCAAAATTTACGCCGCATGGGCCTTTTCGGCTTCTTTGACGATCAGGTCGGCGATTTTCTCCGCGGAGTTCTTCACTGCGAGCTTCTGCGCCGCCTTTTTCATGTCACCGGCTTTGCGGGAATCATTCACAATGCTGCGCACCGCGTCGGCGAGCGTTTCCGCGTTCAGATCGCTCTCACGGATCAGCCTGGCCGCGCCTGCCTTGTCGAAAATCTCCGCGTTGCGCGTCTGGTGATCCTCGGCGGCATACGGATAGGGCACCAGCAGGCTCGGCACGCCGAAGTAGGCGAGTTCCGACATCGACGAGGCCCCCGAACGTGCGATGGCAAGATCAGCGGCGCGATAAGCGAGATCCATGCGATGGCAGAATGCCGCGACGTGCTGCTTCAGCATCGGGATCTTCGCATAAACATCACGCACCTCCTCGTAGTCGGTGGGTCCTGCGATGTGCAGCACCTGAATGCCCATTTTTTCGAACTGCTCGAGCGCCTGCCCCACCGCGCGATTCACGCCACGAGCCCCCTGGCTCCCGCCCATGACGAGCAGCGTGCGCTTGTCTTTGTCGAGCTTGAAGAACGCGCGCGGGTCATCGCCGTTCAGGTGCTTCATGCTGCTGCGGATCGGCGTGCCGACGACACGCACGTCGCCATGCTTCGGGAAGTGTTCTTTGCACGCGTCGAGCCCGCACAGCACGATGTCGCTGAAACGGGCGTTCAGGCGGTTCGCCTTGCCGGGAATGGCGTTGCTTTCGTGAATGAGCGTGCGGCAGCCCTCCTTGCGGCCGGCATACAAAGGCGCGAACGACGTGAAGCCGCCCATGCCGAGCACCACCTTCACATCATGGTCGCGGATGATCTTCCGGCATGCCTTGGTGCCCTGCCACAGGCCCTTGAGGAAGCCGATCATCTTCGGGGACCACGGCTTCGGCATGGCGAGGAACGGCATTTTCTCAAATCGCAGCTCCTTGTGCCCGGAAGCGGCCAGGGAGTCGATTTTCTTTTCGCTGATGAGCAGGGTGACGTCGTGGCCGCGTGAGGCGAGCACCTCACCCACGGCGATGCCGGGGAACAAATGTCCCCCGGTGCCGCCGCATGCGATGAGCACGTGGACGGACTTCGAATTTTTCTGTTTCACTGAGAATCAAAAGGCTGAAATGGGTTGAGCCGGAGATGCTTCGCGGGTCCCGTTTGACCCTGGCGGAGAACCAGCCGGCGGCACGATCAAAGCAGCGAAGCGTCCATGTTCAAGCCAACAGTGCTGAATCACAGCCGCCGCCGGCTTTTCCTTTGTCCCTCTTTCCACGCCGTCGGGTTTCGTGGAAAATTTTAGCCGTGGAACGGAGCAGTTTGGTTTTTGTCTGGTCAAACGTCATGGCGAGGGTGATCATGGCCATCCCTAGACCGCCCTGTCTGCATGAAACCCACTGTCCGCACCCATTCCAACGCCACTGTCATCGAACTCGAGGGCGAGGCCGATCTCGCGACGGTGCCCGAGTTTCAAAAGATCGTCCGCGAGCAGATGAAGGCAAAAGTCCAGCGCCTTATCATCGACTTCTCGAAGGTCACCTTCGTCAACACGCCCGTCTGGGCCGTCGTGGTCGAGTATTTCCAGCATGCGAGCGGAGCGGGGACCGAATTCGTGCTCACCGGCATTCAGGGGCGCGTGGAGGCATCGTTCAAGATCGTCCGGCTCGGTGATTTCATCGCAACGCTTCCCTCGGTGGATGACGCTCTTGCCGCCGCGACGCTTGGAAGATAATCGCCGCCCTCATGATCGCTGCCTTCCGCCAATACTTCGCTTTGTGCGGTGATCTTCTTTATTGGCTTGTTGTGGCCCCTTTTCTTGGAAAGCCGTGGCGGATGGGCCATACTTTCGCCCAGATCGTGCGCATCGGTGTGCATGCGGTGCCGATGTCGGCGCTCACCGCGATGACCATCGGGGTGGTGCTGGCGATGCAGTCTGCCGCGCAACTCGCGAAACTCGGAGCGACGATGTACGTGCCCGGCCTAGTCTCCTCCAGCCTCGTGCGCGAGCTGGCGCCGCTGATCACGGCGGTGATCGTCATCGGCCGCAGCGGCTCCGCGGTCACGGCGGAGCTGGGCACCATGAAAGTGTCCGAGGAAATCGAGGCGCTGGAGGTTATGGCGATTCCGCCGATGTCCTGGCTGATCGTGCCGCGTTTCCTCGCGATGGTCATCATGCTGCCGCTGCTCACCGTGTTCGGCATTTATGTCGGACTGGCCGGCGGCTGGCTGATAAGCCACTTTTCGCTGCACATGAGCACGCCCTACTTTGTCAGCCACGCACTGGAATATGTCGAATTACGGGATGTCGGCATCGGCATGCTCAAAAGCGGTGTTTTCGGCGTGCTCATCATCACCATCGCGTGCAGCATCGGTTTAAACGTGACCGGCGGCGCGGAGGGCGTCGGTCTGGCGACGACACGCTCCGTGGTGGTCTCCTTGCTGACTGTCTTCATCGCGAACGCCCTGCTCACCGCGTTGTTTTTCTTCTGATGTCTTCCGGAATACCAGATCCTGCCGCACGCGAGCCGATCATTGAGGTCGATTCGCTCGTGCGGCATTTTGGGAGGCAGACCGTGCTCAATGGCGTGAGCTTCAAGGTCTATGAAGGCGACACCTTTGTCATCATGGGCGGCAGCGGCTGCGGGAAGAGCACGCTGCTGCGTCATCTCATCGGCACCGAGAAACCCACCTCCGGCAGCATCAAGATTTTCGACCGTGAGATCACCACGATGCGTGACGGCGAACTCCAAAAGCTGCGCGGCCGCTACGGCATGCTGTTTCAATCCGGTGCGCTGCTGCAGTCGCTCAGTGTCGCGGAAAACGTGGCGCTGCCGCTCGTCGAGCACACGAGGCTCGATGCAGGATTGATCGACACTGTGGTCAAAATGAAGCTGGAGCAGGTCGGTCTGACCGGTCACGGCCACAAAAAGCCCTCTGAAATCAGCGGCGGCATGAAAAAGCGCGCCGCTCTGGCCCGTGCGCTCGCGCTCGACCCGCCGCTTGTCTTCAGCGATGAGCCGACCGCCGGACTCGACCCGATCATGACCGCGGTGGTGGATGAACTGACCCAGCGCCTCACGCAGAAAATCGGCGCGACCGTTGTCGTCGTCACGCATGACATGAACAGCGTCTTCCGCATCGGCACGCGGATCATCATGCTCGGCACTGGCCCCAATCAGGGCAGGATCATCGCGCAGGGCACGCCGGAGGAGATTCGCGCGAATCCAAACCCCGCCGTGCAGCAGTTCATCAACGGCGAGGCCGAAGGCGACGCGGGTGACGACTCCGGCGAGCTTCTCTATCTTGAAACATTGCTTGGCGGCAGCGAGACCGGCAGGTATTCACGCACGGCCATCCTTTCTACCAAGTCATGAAAAACAAGCACGACGCCACCGTGGCCACGCTGGTCATCCTTTGCTCCCTGGTGCTGCTCGGGGCGCTGATCTTCGCGATTTCAGGCGATCCGTGGCAGAAGCCTCATTTGCGGTTCTCCGTCGACTTCGAGGATGTGACCGGCCTGCACCGCAATTCCAACGTGCTGCTCTCCGGCTCGAAGATCGGCGTCGTGGAGCGCATCGAGCATCTCGCGCCTGCCGACCGGCTCGTTTCGCACCGGCCGGTTCGCGTCCACATCTCGGTTCTGGAGAAGGCGGACGTGCCCGCGCATGTGAAAGTGGTCATCAGCGCCGAGTCCATCCTTGGTGAAAAGCACATCGGCCTCGTGCGCGAGGACGATGACGGCGGCCTGCTGGCGGACGGCGCGAAACTCACCTCCGACAGCCTCGGCAGCATGCTGGAGATGCTGCTTCCCGGCGGCGACGTGCTCATCGCGAACCTCAAGTCCATCACCGCCGACATCAAAAAAATCACCGACCCTCTCGGCAAGGGCGATGCCGCGCAGAAGATCACTGATTCGCTAGCGAACATCGAGACCTTCACCGATGAACTCAAAAACGTCTTCGCCGGCGACGGCAAGACACCCGGATTCGGCCAGAAGCTCAATACCGTGGCCGACAAGCTCGAAGAAACGGCCACAGGCATCCAGGAACTCGTGCAGGGGCCGAAGGGCGCGGCGGACAAAGGCCTCGCCAAACGTGCGGACGCCGTGTTCGCAAATCTGGAGACGTTTTCCAAGGAGCTGAACGCCACCATCGCCGGTGTTGAGGGCAAACCAGGCCTGCGGGCGCGCATCGAAGAAATCACGGCGGATATGCACAAGCTCCTCGCTGGCGGCGAGGGGGCTTCGGGCCCCGGCTTGGAGAAGAATCTCGACACGACGATGAAGAAGATCCACACGCTGGTCGAGGAGATGAGCGCGCTCGTCATTTGGGGCGAGTACATCACCGGCACGCTCGCGGAGAAGCCCAATCGTCTGATCTTTGGCAACAAGGAGAACGACGTGCCGACCAAGGAGCAGATCATCGAGCACATGCGCCGCTCGAAGGAACCTTATCCTGTGCGCATCAAGGAGCTCGATTCCGGCGCGAAACCCGAGCCGCCCATGTCCGAGTCGAAAAAGAAAAGCATCCTCGAATACTTCAAACGCCGTGAGTAACCCGCAGCCCATCGCTTCACGCCAGAACGTGCTGATTGACGTGGCGCGTCGTTTGAGCAGCACGCAGAATCCTTCCGAACTGGTGGATCACATTCTTCAGCGTTCACGCGAGGTGATGGACTGCGAAGTTTGCTCGATCTTGCTGCCTGACGGCCCGAATGACGATCTGCGCATCCGCTCCACGCTGGATCCGATCAATGCGATGGAGGTGCGTGTGCCGAAAGGGAAGGGGATCGCCGGGGATGTCTTTGCGACGAAAAAAACCGTCAACATCGAGGACGCGTTGAACGATCCGCGCCATTTTCGCCCCGCTTCCGACAAAACAGAACTCGTCACGCGGGCAATGGTCACGATCCCGCTGCTCGACGGTGATCGCTGCCTCGGCGTGATGCAGGCGATCAACCCAAATCATGGCGCTGCCTTCAACACGCTAGACGTGGAGATGTTCGAGACTTTCGGCAGTCTTATTGCCGTGACATTGCTGCGGCTCGAATCGCAGAAGAAGGCCATCCAGGAAGCTGAAAACCGCCAGCAGCTCTCCTTGGCCAAGGAAATCCAGAATTCGTTTCTGCCTGCGCCGCAGGTGCGGTTGGGTGACATCGCCGTGGAGAGCTTTTATGAGCCAGCGAGTGAGGTGGGCGGCGACTTTTACTTCTGGCACCAGATTGACGATGGCAAGATCCTCCTCGGCGTCGGCGACGTGTGCGGCAAAGGGCTGCCTGCCGCGCTCGACATGGCGCGGGGCACCACCTTGATCGCCTCCACCGCGCATCTGTGTGTTTCGATGAACCTCGCCGAATGGATGGCGGCGCTGAACAAGAAGCTCTGCGGCGTGATGAAGGCGGGACGCTTCATCGCCATCAACGCGATGCTCATCTGTCCGAAAACACGCCGCGTGAGGCTCTGCTGCGCCGGCTTGCCGGGCGCGCAGCTTTACGACGGCAAAGCTTGGCGGGAGGCCGCTGCGCCGGGAAACGCGCCGCTCGGCATCGCTTCCGCCGCACGTTATGCGGAATGCGTGCTGCCTTTGAGCGCCGGCCGCCACTGGATGCTCTTCACAGATGGCATCCTCGAGGTGCAGAACAGCGCCGGGGAATATTTTGAGGACGGAGCCTTTGCAGCCGCGCTCCAGGAGGCGGATGGTGGCGACGATTTTCTCCAGCACCTGGTGGGAAAATGGCGTTCGTTCGCGCAGGGCGCGAGTTATCAGGACGACGCGACCGTGCTGACCATCACAGATCATGCCGAGCCGCCGCCTGCACGGCTCGATCTGAGCTGCCAGCCGGACACGCTGCGTCTCGTGCGCGAATTCATCGACTCCTGGGCCGCCTGGCATGCGCTGCCGGATGATGTCACCGGGCTCATCGTGCTCGGTTGTGACGAGGTGATGAGCAACATCTGCAAGTACGCCTACTGCTCCACCAGCGCCGAGCGTCCGGCCTGCTGTCGGTTCGAATCGGACGCGGGTGCGGTGCGCATTCTCATCGAGCATCACGGCGAGGGCATCACCAACGAGGATTTCGAAAAACTCGTCGCCCCGCCTTCCACCGGCCAGCGCATCGGCGGACTGGGCCTGCATGTGATCCGCGAGATTTTCGACCGTGTTGATTTCCGCCTGGAGGAAGGCAAATCGGTGATCGAGTTGGTGAAATCGCTGTCCTGAGGTTGCCGCATTCACTGATCGCGCCAAAGGTGCGCGCCACATGGCCAGAATCCGCATCAAAAACGTCGGCAAGATCATCGCATGGCTCATGCGCGGCATCGGTGCCACGCTGCGCTGGGAAGTGCGCGACGAGGCGGGTGTTTTTGATGCCGCACGCAAAGGCTGGATCTGGTCGTTCTGGCATAATCGCATGTTTCTGATCCCGTGGCTGCATCACGAGTGGTTTGCGAACGTGCCAGGCACCATTTTGACCAGCCCGAGCGGAGACGGCCAGATCATCGCCGACGTGTGCGAAAGCTTCGGCATCGAGGCCGAGCGCGGATCGAGCTCCAAACCGGAGAAAGGCATGAGCGCGCTCATCGCTCTCGCCAAAAAGTCGAATGAGGGCTACGAGATCGGCATCACGCCCGACGGTCCGCGTGGGCCGTTGCACCGTGTGCAGCCTGGGATCATCAAGCTCGGACAGCTCACCGGAACGCCCATCATTCCCGTGCATTTGTACTACAGTCATGCAATCAAGTTCAAGACCTGGGACGAGTTTCTCCTGCCCCTGCCCTTTGCGAAGGTCACCATCGTCTTCGACAAGCCGCACCCCATCCCGCGGCGCATGACGGAGGAGGAGTTTGAGCGGCAGAGGCTTGCGTTGGAAGATGTGATGAGGTTTGGAACCAGTCTTGAAAATCTCCAGCGCGCCCGCTAGCCTCCGCGGCATGGACACACTCTCCGTCCGCTGCAACCATTGCGGCGCGCCTCTTCAGGTCGCGGGCAGCACGCGCTTCGTCACCTGCCAGTTCTGCCAGAGCAGCCTGGAGGTGAAGCGCACGGGTTCATCGGTCTTCACGGAGGAAGTCGCGAAGATCGCCGAGAATACGGGGAAAATGGCGGAGAGCCTGGATGTGATGAAGCTACAACAAGAGATTGAGACTCTGGACCGGGAGCACCCCGAAGAACACGCTGCCATATTCAACGTCCTAGGTTCGCGAGCTTTCGGGGCGTGGGTCGCGCTGATAGTGGTAGGACTCGTCATCGTTCTAGGCCCGCTCTTGAGCTCATCGCAGAAAGCAGGGCCAGCAATTGGCGGGACCCTACTCGTCATAGGCATCGTGGTTTTGGGCCGGAAAGCGATGCGGTTTCTTACCGACAAGGCCGCTGCGTCTGCCTACGGACAACGCCGGGCAGAACTGACGCGCAAGCTGAACGAACTCACCAAAGGCTGATCTCGGAATGCTGCTGGCGTTTTACAAGCCCTTCGACGTGCTCTCGCAGTTCACGCAGGAGCATCCCTCGCACCGCACTCTCGCTGAATTTGGCTTCCCGCCGCATGTTTACCCGATCGGGCGGCTGGATCGCGATTCGGAGGGACTGCTTCTGCTCAGCGATGAGGCGAAGTGGAATGACCGCTTGTTGAATCCACGTCATTCGCATCCGCGGACTTATCATGCGCAGGTCGAGGGCGAGGTCAGCGACGAAGCGCTGCGGAAACTGCGTTCCGGGGTCGATTTGAAGGAATTCCGGACATTGCCATGCCGGGCAGCACTGCTGGAGGCTGAACCAGCGCACCCGCCGCGAAATCCGCCGATCCGTTTTCGCCAAAACATCCCCACGAACTGGATCGAGCTCACTCTGACCGAGGGCAAAAATCGCCAGGCACGCCGCATGACGGCGGCGGTTGGTTTTCCGACGCTGCGGCTCGTCCGCGTGAGCATCGGCGGTCTCAAACTCGCCAATTTGGGGCTGGTGCCCGGCCAGTGGCGGGAACTGACGCGGACGGAGCAGCAGACGCTCGGGGTCTGAGGGCCATTTCCGTCCTTGCGCACCCCGCCCGCCATGCCATTTTCCGCGCCCTTTCCCCCAACCCCAGCATGGCCCTCATCGTCCAGAAATATGGCGGCACGTCCGTCGGTAATCCCGAGCGCATCCGCAATTGCGCGCGCCGCATTTTGGAAACGCAGCGCGCGGGCAACCAGGTGGTCGCCGTTGTTTCCGCCATGTCCGGCGTGACCGACAGCCTGATCAAGCTGGCGAAGGAAGTGTCTCCTGAACGCGAACCGGTCGAACGTGAGATGGACGTGCTCCTCGCCACCGGTGAGCAGACGACCATCGCGCTCACGGCGATGGCCATCAATGCCCTTGGCGGCAAGGCGGTGTCCCTCACCGGTGCTCAGGCCGGGATTTCGACCGACCGCGTGCACACGAAGGCGCGCATCGTGAACATCACACCCGACGCGGTGAAGAAAATGCTCGATGAAGGCAATATCGTCATGCTCGCCGGCTTCCAGGGCGAGACCGCGAATGGCGAGATCACCACGCTCGGCCGCGGTGGTAGTGATTTGACCGCAATCGCCATGGCGGCGGCCATCAAGGCCGACCTCTGCCAGATCTACACCGATGTGGACGGCGTGTACACCTGCGACCCGCGTGTCGTGAAGACCGCGAGGAAAATCGAGGAGATCAGCTACGAGGAGATGCTCGAAATGGCCTCCTCCGGCTCCAAGGTGATGCAGAGCCGCAGCGTCGAGTTCGCGAACAAATTTGGTGTGCGCTTCGAAGTGCGCAACAGCATGAACAACAACCCAGGAACCATCGTGAAAGAAGAAACCCCCGGCATGGAGTCCGTCGTCGTCCGCGGCGTGTCCCTCGAGCGCAATCAGGCCAAGGTCACCATCGACGACGTCGCCGACCGCCCCGGCATCAGCGCCGCGATCTTTGGTGCCATTTCCCAGGCGAACATCACCATCGACATGATCGTGCAGAACGTCAGCTTTGACGGTATCACGGACATCTCTTTCACGCTCAGCGCCGCCGATCTGCCGAAGGCCGAGGCCGCCCTCAAGGCCGTCCTGCCGAATCTCGGTGAAAAAGCCCAGCTCCGCACCACCAGCGGCATTGCCAAGGTTAGCGTCGTGGGCATCGGTATGCGCAGCCACAGCGGCGTCGCGGCGAAGATGTTCAAGGCCCTCGCCGACGCGAAGATCAACATCCAGATGATCTCTACCAGTGAGATCAAGACCGCCGTCATCGTCGAGGAAAGCGAAGTGGAGAACGCCGCTCGCGTCGTCCACACCGCCTTCGGGTTGGATGCGTGACACCCCTGTTCCACAAGAGCAGAGCAATCGTGAGAATCAAAAACCCCGGCCCGCTTGTTGCGGTGCCGGGGTTTTAAACTTCAGCCTTTCAGGCGGCTTAAGCGCAGCGCTTCTGATAATACTGCTGATAGACGTTTTCGTTGAGGCGCAGCTTGGAGCGCAGGGAGTCGAGCGCGGCTGGTTCTCCGTTGAATTGAATTTTCACGAAGTGGCCGGCCTCGACGTGGCGCGGATTGAAGGGGAACTTGCGTTTGCCCATGTTGTCGATCTGCTCGAGTTTCAGGCCGGACTTTTCCATGTCCTTGCTGATGGTGCTGACGAGGGAGTCGATGGTTTCTTCCTTGCCTTTGGTGTCGAGCACGATGAGTGCCTCGTATTTGCGGGTCATGTCGGTGTTGTGGTTTTAGGGTTCAGGTTGTCGGTTAAAGACATTCATGGCGGCGTCAAGGCCGCGTTCAATCGTGGCGAGCACGGCCTCCGCGGCGCGCTGGATGACGCTTTGCAGCGCTGGTTGCTCCTCGGTGCTAAATTTGCCCAGAACATGGCCGACCATGCGTTCGCCGGCGGGGCGGCCGTCGGCAGGGGCGATGCCGACCTTCAGGCGCGGGAAATCCTGCGTGCCGAAGGCGGAAATGAGCGACCGGATACCGTTGTGGCCGGCGGCAGAGCCGCTGGTGCGGAAACGCAGGCGGCCAAGCGGCAGATCGACATCGTCGTAAACCACCAGGGTCTGCTCCGGGCCGGTCTTGTAGAAATGACCGACTGCCCGTGCGGAACGACCGCTGTCGTTCATGAACGTGAGCGGCTTGAGGAGGTGACCGCCCGAAAATTTCGCGACGAGTCCGGTCCAGCGCTTTTCCTCGCGGAAGGCGGTCCCCAAGCGGCGTGCGATTTCGTCCAGCACCATAAAGCCAATGTTGTGACGGGTGTCGCGGTAGGTTTCGCCGGGATTGCCGAGGCCGACAATGAGGCGCGGCGCATTCAGGCCGCTGCTCGTTGTGTCCGCGTCGGAAGCCACATCGCGGGAGGATTATTTCTTGGCCGGGGCGGCGGCAGCGGCGGGCTTGGCACCGGCGGCGGGGGCTGCGGCAGCAGGAGCTGCTGCGGCAGGAGCGGCAGCAGGCTCGGCCTCGGCCTCGACCTTCGGCTCCTCGCACATGACAATGACCACATCACCGCCGAGACGGCAGGTGACTCCGGCTGGGAAGGTGATTTCGCTGATGTGGATGCCCTGTCCGAGTTCGAGGCCGGAAACGTCGATCTGAATGGACTCGGGAAGATCTTTGGGAAGGCAGCGCACCTCGATTTCGTGATGGATGGCCTCCACGAGACCGCCGTGCTTCTGGCCCTTGGCCTCGCCGACGATGGCCACGGGCACGTTGGCGTGGATTTCCTCGTCAGCGGCGACGGCGTGGAAGTCGATGTGAAGGATGCCGCCACGGAGGTAGTCGTGCTGCACTTCCTGAACGAGGGCGAGCTGGTCTTCAGAACCGGCGATCTTGAGGGAGACAAGAATGTTGTCCGATGCGCTGCCTTCGAGGAGCTTCGAGAAGGTCTTGCCGTGCACCTGAATGTTCGAGGGCTTCACTTTGCGGCCGTAGAGGGCGGCGGGGATGTTGCCTGCCTTGCGCATGCGTTTGACAGCGCCAGTGCCGGACTGGGTGCGGAGTTCTGCCTGGAGATCGAGAATTTTGGCCATGGTCGTTGTCCTCTACGGAGGGAATAGGTTTTGGAAAAAGGGCGCGGAGAATACACGCCTACCCCCGTGTGTCAAACAGGGATGTCACGGACTCATTGCCGTGGATGCGGGCGATGGCCTGGGCCAGCAGGGGAGCGATGTCCAGCGCCGTGACTTTTTCGCCCACAGCCTGGGGGGTCGAATTGGTGGACAATAGCTCGACGATGGGGGATTTCGCGATGCGCGCGCGCCCTTTTTCGCCCAAAACGGCGTGGGAGACGCCTGCGTAGATTTTTTGCGCGCCGTGCTTCAGGAGCAGGTCGGCCGCGGCGGTCAGCGTGCCGGCGGTTTCGGTCAAATCGTCCACGAGGAGCACGTTTTTGCCCGCCACATCCCCGATGACGCTGTGGGCCTCGACTTCCTCGGCGCTGACGCGGTTTTTCGCGACGATGGCCATTGGAGCCTTGAGCGCCTTGGCAAAGGCGTGTGTCATCTTGATGCCGCCCACGTCCGGGGAGACGACGACGAGATCGCCCAGTTCGCGCTCGCGGATGGCCTTCATCAGGACCGGCGCGGCATAGAGATGATCGACGGGAATGTCAAAGAAGCCCTGAATCTGCCCGGCGTGCAGATCGACGGTGAGCACGCGGTGTACGCCGGCGGCGACCAGCAGGTTCGCCACGAGCTTGGCCGTGATCGGCACGCGGGGGCGGTCCTTGCGGTCCTGGCGGGCGTAGCCAAAGAACGGCAGCACGGCGGTGATGCGATTGGCGCTCGCACGGCGGACGGCGTCCACCATGATGAGCAGTTCCATGAGGTTCTGGTTGGTCGGGGGGCAGGTCGGCTGGACGATGAAAATGTCTCCGCCTCGGATGTTTTCGTGGATTTGCACAAAGGTCTCGCCGTCCGGGAAGGTGGTCAGCTCCGCGGCGCATAGCTGTGTGTCCAGGTTTTGGGCGATGGCCGCGGCCAGCGTCGGGTGCGCGGACCCGCTCAGAATCTTCAAACTTTCATTCATGGGCCGCCGAGTTAGTCGAGTCTGTCACGGAAATCAACCCATCCGTGCACACTCGTTCTAATGCCTGAGCTTCCTCGCAATTTCTCGTACGACTGGCGGTTGTTTTGCTGTTTAGTCCGCCTCAGTTTCTCTGATCTTGCATGAGTGATCCAACCCTTCCAACGCCCCCGCCCAAAACCACCGGCGGTGGCTGGCGCTGGGAGCCGCCGGGCCCGGAGGAACTGCAGCGCATGCTGCCGCAATACGAAATCCAGATGCTCATCGGCCGGGGTGGCATGGGCGCGGTTTACAAAGGCGTCCAGCTCAGTCTGGAACGTCTGGTGGCGATCAAACTGCTCCCGCCGGCCATCGAGCAGCAGGACTCCGCCTTTGCAGAGCGCTTCAAGAACGAGGCAAAACTGATGGGCCGCATGAACCATCCCGCCATCGTCAGCGTGTACGACTTCGGCCGCACCACCGACGGCCAGCTCTACTTCGTGATGGAGTTCGTCGATGGCACCGATGTGCAGCGCATGATCGCACGCGAAGGACGCCTGCCGCCGGAGCACGCGCTGGCGATCACCGCGCATCTTTGCGATGCGCTCGGCTACGCGCACAAGCAGGGTGTCGTCCACCGGGACATCAAGCCCTCGAACGTGCTCATCGACGCCGACGGGCGCGTCAAGGTGGCCGACTTCGGCCTCGCCAAGATCACAAACAGTGCGCAGAACTCCGGACTGACGCAAACCGGCATGGCCATGGGCACGCCGGATTACGTCGCGCCCGAGACGCTTACTCTCGGCGTGGATGTGGACGGCCGCGCCGACATCTATGCCGTGGGCGTCATGCTCTACCAGATGCTCACCGGTGACATTCCACGCGGCATGTTCCGCATGCCCTCGCAGAAGTTCCAGAGCATCGACCCCCGCTTCGACGGTATCGTGCGCCGCGCGCTGGAGCATGATCGCGAGGAGCGCTATCAGACCAGCTTTGAGCTGCGGCGTGACCTCGACGTGATCCTCACCACGCCCTTCGCTGTCTCCGGGGAGAAATCGAGCGCGGCTCTGCCCCAACAGTCGTCCCAGCCGAAGGGTCGCACGGTGGTGCCGTCCGCTCGCAACCCGGCCTCCGCCCAGCAGCGTCGTCAGGAGCCGCGTTTTGAACCGCCGCCTGTCATGCATCCCGCGCCGAGAGAGTCCTCGACGCTGCCTTATGTCATCGCCGCTCTCGTCATGCTCGGTGTCGGAGCCTGGTTCGTGATGAACCACAATCAGGCGCAGCAGCCGGATGCCGAGCCAGCCGCCGACGGTGGCAATCCTTTCGACTCGGTCGTCTTCAACACGCCCACCACTTCGCCGCCTTCCTCCACCTCCAGCAGTACGCCGGAACGTCTGCCACCGCCCTCGATGACGCCTCCGGCCTCCGCATCGAGTTCCACCACTGTCTCTTCAAAACCTCTCATTACTCCTTCGAGCAGCACGCCCTCCGGCTCCAGTTCGCCGATGACCACGCCGAAGGCATCCACGCCCGCGCCGACTCCTCCGCCGGCCTCCTCATCCACCGTCATCGCCGATCGTCTCGCCACCTTGGAGTCCCAGTTCCAGACCGCCTTTGAGCGCGATGTGAACGCGGTTTATTCCGACCAGATCGCCACGCTGGGTGCGAACTACCTCAGCGTGCTCGACCGCGGCATCAGCGAGGCCACCCGCGCCGGCAAGCTCGACGAGGCCATTGCCCTGCGGGATGAAAAAACGCGTTTCACCACGCACAAGTTCATGCCCTCCATCGATCCCGCCGGCCTGCACAGCGCCATCGTGCGTCTGCGCAACACCTACCGCTCCACGGAAAAGACCTTTGCCCAGCAGAAAGACGCCAGTTCACTCCCGCTCTACGACCGCTACATCGAGGTGCTCAACGCCTTGGAAAAAGAGCTCTCAGACCAAGGGCGCGTCGGTGATGCCGGCCGAGTGCGCACGAAGCGGGACGATGTGGCCGCCCGTCGCAAGCAGCGTGCGGCGAAAGTTTCGTCCTGAACGCGGTTCAAGGTCATGCCCTGGCTCCACCTCATCATCGCCGGACTCCTTGAAGTCGCCTGGGCCGTCGGCTTGAAGCAGACCGAAGGCTGGACGCGCCTGTGGCCCAGTGTGATCACCGCGCTGCTCATGATCGCGAGCTTCTTCTTCCTCTCGCTCGCGCTGCGCTCGCTGCCCATCGGCACCGCGTACGCCATCTGGACCGGCATCGGTGCGGTGGGCACCGCCTTGGTCGGCATTCTTGTCTTTGGAGAGCCGCGCACCGCCGCCCGGCTCGTCTGCATCGTCCTCATCGTCGCGGGAATCGTTGGATTGAAGCTCACAAGCTCCGCACAGACGTAAAACCTCCCGAAGTGCGACATTCTTCATTCGTCATTGCCCCATGCATTGACAATCCACCCCGTCACTCCTTCATTCACCACCATGACTCCCAGCCAGAACTCCGATTTCCCCTCCATCATCGCTCCGCACGCCAGTTACATGGTCCCCACCGTCATCGAAAGCGAAGGACGTGGCGAGCGCGCCTACGACATCTATTCCCGCCTGCTGAAGGACCGCATCATCTTCCTCGGCGGCGAGGTGAATGACACGATGGCCTCCATCATCATCGCCCAGCTTCTCTTCCTCCAGATGCAGGACCCGAAAAAGGACATCAACATCTACGTCAACAGCCCCGGCGGCAGCGTCACCGCCGGCCTCGCCATCTACGACACGATGCAGTTCCTCACTTGCGACGTCTGCACCTACAGCATCGGTCTTGTCGCCTCCATGGGCGCGGTACTTCTCGCCGCAGGCACCAAAGGCAAGCGCTACGCCCTGCCGAACAGCGACATCATGATCCACCAGGTCTCCGGCGGCGCTCGCGGCACTGCCTCTGACGTCGAGCGCACGGTTGAATACATGTTCAGCCTCAAAAAGCGCCTCAACCGCATCCTCGCCCACCACACCGGCAAGTCCGTCGAGCAGATCGAGCGCGACGCCGACCGCGACAACTACATGTCCGCCGCCCAGGCCGCCGAATACGGCCTCGTGGACAAGGTGCTCGAAGGAAAAAAGATCCTTCCATCTGAAGACAAGTAAGCCTTCTCACCAAGGGCGGGACTCACCATCCCGCCCTTTTTTGTGTCCGCAAACCGCCACTCCCACCACCACCACGTCATGCAACTCGGCTTCGTCACCGCCATCCTCCCCGAGCTTTCCTTCGAGGAAGTCCTCTCCTTCGCACGCCACGAGGGCTTTTCCACCATCGAGGTCATGTGCTGGCCTGTCGGCAAGGCGGAACGCAAATATGCCGGCGTCACCCACATTAATGTCATTGGCCTCACCCAATCGAAAGCGGACGACATCCTCGCGCAGTGTCAGGATCAAGGCGTCGGCATCAGCGCCCTCGGTTATTACCCGAACATGCTCGATCCAAACCCCGAGGTCTCGCGCTTCGCCGTTTCGCACTTCAAGAAAGTCATCGCTGCCGCGCCGAAGCTCGGATTGAGCCGCGTGAACGGCTTTGTCGGCCGCGACTGGACGAAAAGCGTCGATGAAAACTGGCCGCGCTTCCTCAAGATCTGGAAACCCATCATCCAGTTCGCCGAAGACCACGGCGTGAAGATCGGCATCGAAAACTGCCCCATGTCCTTCACCCGAGACGAATGGCCCGGCGGCAAAAACCTCCTCACCACGCCCGCGATCTGGCGCCGTGCCTTCAGCGACATCGACTCGCCAAACTTCGGCCTCAACTACGATCCCTCGCACTTCATCCTCCAAGGCATGGACCCGCTCAGCCCCCTCGCCGAGTTCAAATCCAAGCTCTTCCACCTCCACGCCAAGGATGTGAAGATCAACCGCGCCGCCCTCAACGAAGTCGGCCGCTTCGATTTCCCGCTCAAGTGGCACCAACCACGCATTCCTGGCTATGGCGATATCAATTGGCCTCAATTCATGGCCGAACTCATGCGCATCGGCTACGGCGGCCCACTCTGCATCGAAGTCGAAGACGACACCTTCGGCAAAACCCTCGAAGGCCGCATGAAAGCCCTCAAAGTCGCGCGGAATGTCCTGGCACCGTTCTTTGGTTGATCAGGGTTGGCCGTCAATCTTCTTGAGCGCTTCGTCCTTGGTGAATCTCAACTCAGCTTGTCGCGTTTCATGGCGCAGATGCAGCAAATTGATCTGATCGTTGAAGAGATCATGGAAAACGGAATGCCGTAGCGTTTTGCCGTTCGGACCGTCCGGCAGTCCGATCTCGAAGAACAGCGTCACCATCGGATCATCGCTTTTCTTCGATTCGTCGTCGAGCTGACGTCCCACCCATTTGATTTTAGCCGTTTTTCCCGCTGTATCGGTCACGACGAAGGTTTTGGCGAGATAGGCCTGAATTTGCGCGTCGAATTCGGCGGCGGGAATTTTTTCGATCCGCATCTCGCGCTCGCATTGGCGAACGAGGGCGAGTTCGAGGTCGTTGATGAAGACGGTGAGGCTGACTTCGAGCTTTTTCGTCGTCGGATTGTATTCTGCCTCGGCAGTGGATTGATGAAGCGAGTGCGCGTGGAGACACGGCACGAGCAGAACGACGGTGAGCGCCGCGATGAGGCTACTTCTTCTCATCCGTCTTCTTCTCGTCGTCTTTCTTCTCCGGCTTCGTTAGCTCCCGCATCGGATTCGGGGCCTTGTCCTCCTTGAAGAGCTGGAATTTGCTCTTCACCGGGCGGCGGGGCCAGTAGTTGTTCTCAACGTCGGTGTCCACGAGTTCCTGACGCGGATCGAACGTGACCGACTTGAGTTCCTTCTTCGTAAACAGAAACTTCGACGCCTTCTCCGTGTTGAAGCGCCAGATTTCCGGCGGCAGCTTCAATTCCTCGGTGCTTCCGTCGGTGTATTCGACTTTCAAAATGACCGGTGTGACGAGTCCGCCGACGTTCCGCAGCTCGATGGAGTAGAAGTTGTGCTTTGTTTGCAGCAGCTTTGGATCGATCTCCTCCTCGTTCAGTTCCTTGATGAGTGATTCGAATTTCTTCTTCTCGCTCGGCAGCACTGTCGTCTCATCAAAGCTGTCGTAGAAGTCCTTCAGCTCGGGGAAACGGTCCACGCGCTTCGAAAGCGGATAGTTGCGCTCCTTCGTGGTGGTTTTCGGCAGTTCGTCCTCCTGCTGCTTCTTTTTCTTCTTCTCGATCGCCGGATCACGCGTGTCGAGCTGCAGCCACTTCACTTCTTCGATCGCCACATCGACGTGATCGACGCTGAAAAACCAGCCGCGCCAGAACCAGTCGAGATCCACACCGCTCGCGTCCTCGATCGTGCGGAAGAAATCGCTCGGCGTGGGCCGCTTGAACATCCAGCGCTTAGCATAGGTCTTGAACGCGTGATCGAAGGCTTCACGGCCCAGGATGTGCTCGCGCAGGATGTTCAGCGCCACGGTGGGCTGGCCGTAGGCGTTCGGGCCGAGGTCGGCGATGGACTCCGAGTTCGTCATCACCGGCACACGGTCCGTCGTGCGCATGTAATCGACCATGCCGCGTTCATTGCGCCGGTGCTTCCAGTCGTTCTCCCATTCCTCCTCGGTGAGGTATTCGACAAACGAGTTCAGCCCCTCGTCCATCCACGTCCACTGCCGTTCGTCGCTGTTGACGATCATCGGGAAGTAGTTGTGCCCCACCTCATGAATGACGACGCCGATCAGCGCATACTTCGTGCGCTCCGGGTAGGTGCCGTCTTTTTCCGGACGCGGGCCGTTGAAGCAGATCATCGGGTATTCCATGCCGCCCACAGGCCCATTCACCGACCACGCGACGGGATACGGATAATCAAAGGTGTAGCGCGAGTAAGTCTGGATCGTGTGCGCGATGGCATGCGTCGAATACTTGTCCCACAGGGGCATGCCCTCCTTCGGGTAAAGCGACATCGCCATCACCGGCTTGCCATGCACACTCGCGCCCTCGACCGCCATCGCGTCCCACGCAAACTTGCGCGACGAGGCGAAGGCAAAATCACGCACGTTGTCGGCTTGGAACACCCAGGTCTTCTTTCCCTTCGGCTTGCCCTTCTCCGCCGCCTTCGCCTCCTCCGGCGTGACGATGAAAACCGGCTTCTTCGTCTCGCTCTGCGCCTTCGTGAGCCGCTCACGCTGCGTTTCGGTCAAAACGGCCTCCGGATTCTGCAAGGCGCCCGTGGCGGCGACGAGATGATCGTCCGGCACCGTCAGGCGCACGGTGTAGTTGCCGAATTCGAGCGTGAACTCGCCGGTGCCGAGGAACTGCTTGTTGATCCAGCCCGCGTAGTCTGTGTAGGCCGCCATGCGCGGGAACCACTGCGCGATGGTGTAGATGCAGTTGCCGTCCTCTTTGAAGAACTCGTAGCCCGTGCGCGCGTTGATGCGGTCGCAGTCGTTGATCGGGTAGCTCCAGCCGATCTTGAAGACAAAATCCGCGCCTGCGGCCAGCGGCTGCGGCAGGTCGATGCGCAGCATCGTCTTCACCACGGAATGATGCAGCGGTTTGCCCTGCGCGTCGGTTAGCTTGCTGATCTTCATCTCGCCGTCGTAGTCCTCGTAGGCCAGCAGGCGGTCCACCGCGCTGTAGGTGATCTTGTTCGGGTCAATGCCGCGCTTCGTGTTCGGCGCGGCCCGCGAGTCGGCGTTGTGGGAGAGATAATTCTGATCGAGCTGCACCCACAGATACTCCAGCGCGTCGGGCGAGGCATTGTGATACGTCACCGTCGCCTCCGCCGTGATCGTGCGTTTCACATCATCCAGCTCGACGTTGATGTCATAGTCCGCCCGGTTCTGCCAGTAATCCTTCCCCGGCGCCCCCGAGGCCAGTCGCTGCGCCGAAGGTGTCGGCATCGGCGAGTCGAGCTGCTGAAACTTCTGCACCGGCGCGCCGGATTCAGCGGAGGCGAGCAGGGCAGGGGAAAGAAGGAGCAAAAGGCGCTTCATGAAGCGCGATTCTCCAAATCCCGGCGTGGAAGGCAAGCGCCACCTCAGTCTTCCAGGTGACGGGCACCGGAAATGCGCGAGGGTGCCGGAGCCCATGGATCATGCAATCGGGTCGGGGCAGACATCTCTGCGCTGGCATTTGAGGCAATGGTCACCGAGGAAGTAGGCGTCGAGAAACTCCATGAGCGTACGTATGGTGGTCCGGTCTTCGGTGACGACGCCGGCTTCGAAGTTGCGGCGGTGATCGCTTTTGGCCCCAAGGCCGGCTCCGGTGAGGTTGGCGGAGCCGATGTAGGCGATTCGTTCGTCGGCGATCACGCATTTCATGTGCATCCGCGGGCAAAGGATGCGCGTGAAGAGATCGCTGCCGATGAGTTCGGGAAAACGGTCGAAGTCCTTGCGGAAGCGCGGTCCGGGTTCCTTGGCATGCACCAGCCGCACTTCCACGCCCTCCTTGATGAGCCCGGCGAGAACTTCCAGAAACGGCACGAATTTTTTCCGCCCGCCTTCGACATGCAAGTCCTTGATGTCCGCCGTGACAAGCCAGAGAAGCCGCCTGGCCGAGGGCACGATCTCACGCAGCACCGCGCCGTATGTGTCTTGATTGAGGACAAGTTTCACTTCGCATGTCTGTCCAGCTCATACTTCCCGAGAGCCAGCGCTCCGAGCAGACCTGAGCGTGCTCCCAACCCCGGCGCGACAATGAAGTCGTCGATGTTGCGGCCGAGTTCGGGGACGCGGAGGTAGTTGTTGTTGAGCTTGTGGAGCTGGCCGCGGATGAGGGGCAGGATGTGTTCCTGGCTCATGACGCCTCCACCGAGGATGATGCGCTTCGGGCAGAGGCTGAGGGTGAGATTCATCAAGGCATGGGCCATGACGTCAGCGACTTCCTCCCACGCGGGATGATCGGGCGGCAGCGCGTCGGCCTTGACGCCCCAGCGTGAGGCGAGCGAGCTGCCGCTGACGTAGCCTTCGACACAACTTTTGTGAAACGGGCAGTGGCAGGCCTGCTGGATGGCCGATGAGTTCTGCGGCGGCGGAACCATGAGGTGGCCGATCTCGGGATGCAGCAGGCCGTGCAAAAGCTGGCCATTCACGAGCACGCCACCGCCCACACCGGTGCCGACGGTGATGTAGATGAGCGGATCGATGCCCTGCCCGGCACCCCAGAGGTATTCACCGAGAACGGCTGCATTCACATCTGTGTCCCAGGCGACGGGCACCTTGTAGCGGTCGTGCAGCATGGGGACGACCTTGGTGAACTGCCAGCCGGGTTTCGGCGTGGAGGTGATGTAGCCGTAGGTTTCGCTGTTTTTGTCGAGATCGATCGGCCCGAAGGAGCCGATGCCGATGGCGGCGAAGGAACCGTATTTCGACCGGGCCATCGTGAGAAAGCGGTTCACACCGCCAAGCGTCTCCTCCGGCGTGGTGGTGGGGATGCGCGTGACATCTCGCAGATCGTGCGGGCCGGTACCGATGGCGCAGACGAACTTCGTGCCGCCGGCCTCGATGGCGGCGATGAGAGGTGCTTCTTCGCTCATGATTGCGGGCGCACTGCGGCGGAGTCACGGATACCGAGGCTGGAGTAAATCTCGCGCGTGGCGTGGGATTTGTTCAAGGTGTAGAAATGGATGCCATCGACTCCGTGGTCGAGCAGGTCGCGGCACTGCTCGGTAGCGTAGTGGATGCCGACTTTCTGCACGGCGTCCTCGTCCTTGCCGCAGCGTTGGATGGCGCGCAGCAACTTGGCCGGATAGCGTGCTCCGGCGGCCAGCTCGGCCATGCGGCGCATGCCGGCGGCACTGGTGATGGGCATGATGCCGGCGATGATGGGGATGTGGATGCCCGCGAGCTGGCAGCGCTCGCGGAAGTCGTAGAAGTCGTGGTTGTCAAAAAACAACTGCGTGCAGATGTAGTCCGCGCCCGCATCGACCTTGGCCTTGAGGTAGTCCATTTCCAGCACGCGGTTCGGCGTGGCGGGATGACCTTCCGGGAAACCGGCGACGCCGATGCCGAAGCCGCGCGGATCAGGATGCGAGCCGGTGCTGATGAACTTGCGGATGAAGGCGACGAGGTCGGCAGCGTGCTGGAAGGCGTCCTTCGCACGGTCGTAACCCGTGAGACCCTTCGGCGGATCGCCGCCGAGGGCGAGGATGTTGCTCACGCCGGCTTTTGCGTAGCGCTCAAGAATCGCGGCGATGTCGGCCTCGCTGTGGCAGACGCAGGTGAGGTGCGGGATGGGATCGAGCGTGGTCGTGGTCTTGATGCGGACCACGAGATCATGCGTGAGTTCACGCGTGGAACCGCCGGCGCCGTAGGTGACGCTGACAAACGAGGGCTTGTAGGCCTCCAGCTCGCCGATGGTCTGATACAGCGCTTCCGACGCCTCGGCGGTCTTCGGGGGGAAGAACTCGAAAGAGAGCGTGGGACGCTGGGTTTTGAGGATGTCGGCGATGTGCATCTAATTCGGTTCCTGGTTCGCTTTTGTCAGTTCGCGCTTTTTAAGCGATGTGCTCGCCTTTGAGCACGTCGTCGAGCGTCTGGCGCTCGCGCACGACGGTGGCCTTGTCGCCATCGACGAGGATTTCGGCGGGCATGGGGCGTGTGTTGTAGTTCGACGCCATCGTGAAGCCATACGCGCCTGCGCTGAGCACCGCGAGGTAGTCGCCTTCCTTCACGAGCGGGATTTCGCGGTTCTGCGCGAGGAAGTCGCCGGATTCGCAGATGGGGCCGACGACATCGACTTTCTCGACAGCATCGGTCGCGGGCTGCTTCAGCGGCACGATTTGATGCCAGCCCTCGTAAAGCGTCGGGCGGATGAGGTCGTTCATACCGGCATCGACGATTTTGAAGGTCTTGGCGGAACCGCGCTTTTCATAGAGCACCCTGGTAATCAGCGTGCCCGCGTTGCCCACCATGAAGCGGCCGGGCTCGCACAGGATGCGCAGTCCGAGCGACTGCAAATGAGGCACCACGGCATCCGAATAAGCCTGGATGGTGAGCGGATGTGTCTCAGCGTTCTTTTCCCACCAGGTGGCGGGGCCGGAGTCGAGGCTTTGGCGGTAGTTGATGCCGATGCCGCCACCGATGCTGAAGAATTCGATGCCGTGGCGCTCTTTGACCTGCTTCACGAGCGGTACGACCTTCTGCACGGCCTCCAGGAAGGGATCGACATTGGTGAGTTGGGAGCCGATGTGCATCTGCAGGCCCTTAATGACGAGATTCGGGCACTCGGCGGCCACACGGGCGTAAACGTCGAGGATCTGGTCGAAGTCGATGCCGAACTTGTTCTCGCTCTTGCCTGTGGTGATCTTCGCGTGCGTCTTCGCATCGACGTTCGGGTTCACGCGCACGGCCACGGGGGCTTTTTTGCCGAGTTCACCGGCGACATGATTGATGTAGCGCAGCTCGGCCTCGGACTCGGCATTGAAGCAGTAAATGCCGCTTTTGAGAGCGAACTCGATCTCGTCACGCGTCTTGCCCACGCCGGCGAAGGTGCACTTTCCAGGATCACCGCCGGCCTTGATGACGCGGTAAAGCTCGCCTGCGGAGACGATGTCGAAGCCGCCGCCGAGCTTCGCGATGGTGCTGAGCACGGCGAGGTTCGAGTTCGCCTTCACCGCATAGCAGACGAGGTGATTCAGGTTTCCGAACGCCGCGTCGAGGCGGGTGAAGTGGTCCGTGATCGTCGCCTTGGAATAGACGTAGAGCGGCGTGCCGTGTTTTTCGGCAAGGGATTGGAGCGGGACGTTTTCGGCGAACAATTCGCCCTGATGGTAGCGGAAGCTGTGCATAAGCGGGCCGCGTAGATAAGCGGGATTCACGCCCGCGCAACCCGCCTCCCCGGCTACTTCGCCAGCGCCTGCGTGATCGCCCCGGCGACTTTTTCCGCGAGATGCTGGCTTCCGGCCGCCGTGTAATGCACATCGCGCGGATTCTGCATCTCGGCGAGGTGAGGCGTGATGTGGGTGTTGAGGTCGTCGATGGCGACGCCGTTCTCCGCCATCACCTTCGCGGCGATGTCGTTGTATTCCTTCACCTGGCCGAATTTACGCGGCGGGTTGAGCTCTCCGTCCGGGATCGGCGTGGTGGTCGCCCAGATCAGCTTCGCGCCTGTGGCTTTCAGCGTGGCGACCAGCTTGCGCAGATTCGCCTCGTAGTCGGCGGGCTCCACCTGGCGTTTGCCGTCGGGCATGTATTTGAGGTCGTGGATGCCCCAGTTGAAGTGAATGATGTCCCATTTGCCATCGCCGAGCCATTTGGCGATGTTGCCGACACCGTTCTTCGTCGGGCCGCCGTTGGTAGGGATGCGGTGGACGTTGGCTTTGCCCTCCAGCAGCTTCCGGGTGGCCACCGTGTAGCCAATGGAGATCGAATCACCGATCAGGAGCACTCGTGGCAGGCCCGCGACATCCTGAATCGGAGCCATGGCCGGATTCGGAGCGCGCTTGGCCTTTGTGGCAGGTGCTTGGGCGAAGGCCAACGAGAGGCCGAAAAAAGAGCAGATTAGGACGGCAAAGGCAGGGGAAGAAAGGCTCATGGAGGGCTGCAATGTGGGTTGAAAAAGTTGGAAGAATATTGTGGAAATTATAAACTGGGTGTTGTCATGGGCTTAATAAACACATAAATTATTGATGCATTAACCAAATGCCCTTCTCAACGCCGCCCAATGAGCTCTTCTCGCTTGATTCTCCCCCTCTGCCTGGCCTTTGCGGGCATGGCGCGTGGGGACGTGATCATGGATTGGAATGAACTCATGCGCCAGACCTTTGCCGCAGAAGCAAGTGCCGCCGCACCTCCCATTAATTCGCGCACCATGGGAATGCTTGGCGGATCCATGTTCGACGCGGTGAATTCCGTGAACCGGAATTACCAGCCCTACTTAGGCTATTTTGACCCCACCACGGCGGGAACGGCCATCGACATCAATGCCGCCGCAGCCACCGCAGCCTACCAAACCCTGACCTCGGTTTACACGGACCGCTACGGTCCGGGCAATTCCCATCTGACCAGATTCACCGACCTCTACAACACACACATGTCCGCCATCGCCTCCGGAGATGCGAAGACCCGTGGCATGGAGGTCGGAACCGCCGCCGCGACGGCCATGATCAATGCGCGGGCAGGGGATGGCTGGAATGCCGTCTCGACTTACAACCCGCAGCCTCTTGGCACGGTGGGCCGCTGGCAGGCGGGAACCAATCCCGGGGCTTGGGGCGCCAGCACCGGGAGTTTCCTCTACTCGCAATGGGGCGACGTCGTGCCGTTTGTGCTCACTAATGGAGCTCAGTTTCGCCCTGGTGGCCCTGCGGGTCTCAATGGCAGGACAGCCACAGATTACCAGAACTGGGTGCAGAGCGCCGCCTACACTACGGAGTTCAATCAGGTCAAGAGCCTGGGCAGGGCCACCGGCTCCACCCGTACGACAGACCAGACTGCCATCGCCTATTTCTGGGTCGATGGACCTGGCACCGCCTCACCACCCGGCCATTGGAACCGGATCGCTCAGAGCGTGTCGGCTTCCGCTGGATTGAATGTGGAGCAAAACGCTCGGCTCTTTGCCCTGCTCAACCTCGCCGAGGCGGACACGGCCATCGCCACCTGGGAGGCCAAGGTCTATTATGACACCTGGCGTCCCATGCTGGCCATCAACACCGCTGATACCGACGGCAATCCTGACACCATCGCCGACGCGTCATGGACCCCGCTGATCCCCACGCCCTCGTTTGGTGCCTACACCAGCGGACACAGCGCCTTCTCAATGGCAGGAGCTGCCGTCCTCGCGCAGTTCTTCGGCACTGACAACATTTCCTTCTCTGCGACTTCCGAGTCGCCTTTCCTGCCGCTGGGTTACACGCGAAATTTCTCCAGTTTCACTGAGGCTGCCGAGGAAGCGGGCATGAGCCGGATTTACGGCGGCATTCACTGGATGAGTGACAACACCGACGGTGCCGCGCTTGGCATGAATGTGGCCACTTACACCTTTGATACGCTGTTCCAGCCGGTGCCGGAGCCCGGAGGCGCGGTTCTCATTCTTTGCGCGGCCTTTTTCGTCCTGAGCCGCCGACGCCCGGTTCTCGCATGAGCGGTTCCAGGATGGAGATCACACGATCTCCACGCTTACCTGGGCGCTGGTGTCCATTTCGCCGATGATCTTCGCGCCGGTGCCGCACTTCACAGCGGTGTCGGCTTGTTCTGGCGACACGATCGCCACCCAGCCGAGGCCCATGTTGAAGGTGTCGATCGCGTCCTTCGGGTCCGCATGACGCAGCACCTTCTGGACGACGTCGTTCTGCCAGAAAGGAATGCGCAGGTTCGCGCCGAGACCGCGCTTTAGGAAGATGCGGCCCAGATTTTCCGGCAGACCACCGCCGGTGATGTGCGCCATGGCACGCGGGCGGACGCCAGCGGCCTTCAGCGCCTTCGTTTCCTCATGATAAAGCAGCGTGGGCAGCAGCAGCGTACGCATCTCGTCCTCGCTGAACTGGAGCTTTTCCTTCTCGATGATGCGGCGCACGAGGCTGAAGCCATTCGCGTGGAAACCCGCGCTGGGCCAGCCGATGAGCACATCACCTGCGGCGATAGTGCCGGGATCAAGCATGTCTTCCTTTTCACAGGCGCCGATCGCGAAGCCGCTGAGCTCCACCATGCCTTCCGGCACCATGCCCGGCATTTCCGCCGTCTCACCACCCGCGAGGATGCAGTTGCACGCCTCCAGGTACTCCGTCATGCCGGCGATGATGCGGGTGATCTGTGTCTTCTGGATTTTCGGAATGCCGACGTAGTCCAGGAACATGATCGGATCGGCGCCCGTGGTCAGCACATCGTTCACGTTCATGGCGACGAGGTCTTTGCCCGCCGCTTCGAGCTGGTCGTGCTTCAGCAGCAGCTCGATCTTTGTGCCGACACCGTCGCAGCCGGTGAGGATCATGGGGTGCTTGTAGCCGCTGAGGTCGTAGGCGGCGGCGAACAGGCCGAAGGGATTCGCCAGCTTCCGCTTCTGCTGCGTGCGCTTCACCAGCACGCCAATGTCATCGACCAGCGATGCTGCTTCGTGAATATCGACGCCGGCTTGTTTGTAAGTGTGTGCGGAGGGGCTGCTCATGGGAAATTGATAGCCCGCTGACTAGCCCGAAAGCCCGGCAGGCTCAAACGGAAAGTCATCCGCGGCCGGTCACTGCCGCGGAACCACGAACCCCTTCGGCGTGACCTCATGCACCGCCTTCATGATGCGCTCCTCCACGTCGAGCGCGAATTTGGTGGGGCGATCATAATAAACCATTGCACCTGCACCTTCGTAGCCGCCCTCATCAAGCACACGCCTCGAAGGCACATAGCACGGCACATCATTTGAGTAGCCGTTCACCCACATGCGGGCGTGATCAAACTCACGCTTGATGCGCAGGGAGTAATCCACGGTGATCTCGCCTGGTAGGAAGACCATGGCCATGTCATTCCCGAAGGCCCAGGTCTGCACGAAATAGGGCAGATGCGTCGGGATTTTCTCACCGCGATCAAGGCGGGCGAGGTTTTTCTTCGCGTGGTAGGCGATGGCGGGCGTTTTCGATGCTGCCAGCGCCTGCCACTCCTCGTGTGTGGGCAGTGTGCCGAAGGCCAGGTCGATTTGCTTCGCGTTGCACTTCACCGGGCCATTGACTGGTTTCATCTCGCCCAGCACGAGCCGTTTCGCCTCCGCACCAAGATCTTCGCCGTATTGCTTCACCAGTTCCATCGTGCGTCGCGGATTGGGATTCTGATCTGCACCGCAACCAATCGCCGTGAGCGCGATGGCACCCGGAAACTCACGTTGCAGCGCCTCCTGCGCACATCCGGCCCAGTCGCCGTGGATTTCATCAATGCCGATCGTCGTGCAATGGCATGCATAGCTGGTCAAAATAGCACGCACCTTGCCATCCGCGCCCGTGGCGCGCAAAACAGGCAGATCGTGATCCACGGGCTTCGTCGGAAAATTCCGACGGTTCGCCGCGAAACCGACTTTTCCGACGCTCCAGGCCAGCGTGGCCGGTTTTCGGTCCGCCAGGGCCGCGAGGGCGACTTTTTCGATGTGGTCGGTCAGTTCACGCGTGTAGCGCTCGATGGCTGGCAGATGCTCCGCCGGGATGTCCATGCCAAACAAATTCGGCAGCACGCCAATCAACATCGGCGCGCAGTGCGTGTGGCTGGAGCAGATGGCGAATCGCTCGTTCACGACCTTCGTTTTCGCCGCGAGACGTTTCAGCACCTCGTCGCGCATTGCTGCCGGCACACCGCAGTTGTCCACCGTCACGATCACCGCCGGGCCTTCTTCGTCACTGCCGATCGCCAGAGCCTTGGCAAAGATGTGCTGTGAGACGCCGGTGTTTGGCAAACGGCGACCGCCATAGCCGCTGAGGCGCACGGGATACTCCGGTGTGATGTCCACCGAAGCCGCTCCAACTTGCCGTGTATCCACTGCGAGAAGGGCAAACGGCGAGAGAAACAGTGAGAGAAGGATGAATTTCATGGTCTGTCGTGACTACGCGACGCAAATCGAGAGACTTGCCCGCCCATCACGATGTCGAGAAGAAAGGAAAGCACGTCACGCCCCATGCCGTAGTTCGTGGGCGCATGTTCACCTTCCCGAGCAGCATCTCCAGCCACCACCGCCGCAGTTTTCTGAAGGCGGGGGCGCTAGGTGTTGGTTCGCTGACGCTGCCGGACCTGCTGCGGGCGGAATCGGCGGCTGGCGTGCGGTCTTCGACAAAGGCGGTGATCAACATCCATCTCGATGGTGGTCCGCCTCAGATGGATCTGATCGATCCAAAGCCGGAGGCACCGAGCGAGATTCGCGGCGAGTTCAAATCGCTGCCGACGAAGATCCCGGGGCTGCATTTGACCGAATTGCTGCCGCGACTGGCAGCGAACGCAGACAAGTATGTATTCCTGCGCTCGCTCAGCGGCGCGATGGGCAATCACGATGCCTTTCAGTGCCAGTCAGGCTTCAGCGACAAAGACCTCGCCTTCATCGGCGGGCGTCCGGCGATGGGTTGTGTCGTTAGCAAGCTGCTGAGTACCTCCAAAGATTCCGCGCCTGCCTTTGTCGATCTCATGCAGGGCCGCCCGCTCGTGCGCAACAGCGCTAGGCCAGGCTTTCTCGGCACCGCATCCTCGGCGTTCCGTCCGGACATCTCCCATCTGTTTGAGCGCCAATTGGAGAACGGCATGAAGGCCGAACTGGCGCGTCGAGGTTCCGGTCACAGCCAAAGTCTGGCGCTGACAAAAGGTCTCACGGTTGGCCGACTCGAAGACCGCGTGTCGCTGCTGCGTGATCTCGATACGATCCGCCGCGACATCGACAACAGCGGCTCCATGCACGCGCTGGATGAGTTCACGCAGCTTTCGCTCGGTATCCTCACCTCAGGCCGATTCGCAGCCGCGATGGATCTGAGCAAAGAAGACCCCCAAGTGCTCGAACGCTACACACCGCGCATCATTCGCCCTGCCGATGCCTTTGGCTCGATGGAAAGCCCGAAGTGCGCGCAGAAGTTCCTGCTCGCTCGGCGCTTGATCGAGGCCGGTGTGCGCTGTGTGAGCATCTCCATCAGCGATTTCGACACGCACTCGCGGAACTTTTCCGCCATGCGCTACCTCGGCCCGCTGATCGACCACGCGCTACACACGCTGGTCACGGATCTCGACGAGCGCGGTATGTTGCAGGACGTGATGATCATCGTCTGGGGTGAGTTTGGTCGCACCCCGAAGATCAACGACAAAGCCGGACGCGATCACTGGCCCAAAGTAGCCATGGGCATCATGGCGGGCGGTCATCTCAAAACCGGCCAAGTCATCGGTGCTACCGACAAATACGCCGCCGAGGCCAGTGAGCGCCCCGTGCACTATCAGGACGTCATTGCCACGCTCTACCAACATCTCGGCATCGACGCCCGCGGCACCACGCTCACCGACACGACCGGCAGACCGCAGTATCTTGTCGATCTCGGGCAGCCGATTGCCGAGATCATTTAAAGTGGTCCGCTGAATCGGAAGCGATACGACTTCACTGGCGCCCGTACTTCGCGCGCTCGGTCTTGCGGATAAACTTGTCCGCCTCCGGCATGCCGGGGACTTTCATGTTCGGGCCGTCCCAGTCGATGCTCTTTTGCAAACGCAGCGCCACGATGCCGGACAGGCCAATCTCGGTGAGATGACCACCGAGATCAAAATCGGCGAAGACCTTTGGTCCGCCCTGGATGGCATCGACCCACTCGTCGATGTGGCCTTTCACGCGTGGCAGCGAGATGGGCACCTGTTTCGCGGCGGGATGATTGTCCGCGCCGGTGAATTTCGCGTCGCTGTTGAGCTTCACGTAGCAATCGGAGTTCCAAAGGCCGCTTTGAAGCTGGCCCTGCTCGCCGATAAGCAGGCAGCCGGTGCGCGGCAGGCTGCCGAACGTGGCGATGAGCGACGCGGTGACATCTGCGGGCGGCAAATCACCGCCGGTGTAGAAATGCAGCCGCACCGGGCCGCGATCACCACGCGCCGCGAAGTGAAAATGCACGGTGCAGGCTGCGGCGAAGCTCTCCTTGCCCATGCCGGTGCCGCTGATCTCGATGCGCGTCGGATAATCGAGATTCAAGGCACGCACAGGCATGTTGAAGCCGTGGCAGCAGAAGTCGCCGAGCGAGCCGTTGCCAAAGTCATACCAGCCGCGCCACTTCGCCGGATGGTAGATGCCGGTCTTGTAGGCGCGCTCGGGCGCGATGCCCAGCCAGAAGTCCCAGTCGAGCGTAGCGGGGATGGGATCATTGCCCGCAGGGCGCTCATCACCGCTCGGCCAACTGTGCGTGGGATGCCAGACGTGGATGTCGCTGATCGCGCCGAAGAATCCCGCGCCGATCAGCTCCATGCTGCGGCGCAGATTCGGCGACGCACTGCCTTGATTGCCCGTCTGCGTGATCACTTTCGCCGTGCGTGACATCTCGCGCAGTTCACGTGCCTCCGCGATCGTGTGCGTGAGCGGCTTTTCGCAATACACATGCTTTCCCGCATTCATCACCGCACGGCAGATCGGCGCATGCCAGTGATCCGGCGTGGCGATGACGATTGCGTCGAGCGACTTCTCCTTTTCAAGCAGCACGCGGTAGTCGCGATACACCGCCGCGTCGGCCACGCCCGCGCCATGGCGCTTCTTGGAGTTCTCGATTTGAGCCGAATCGACATCGCATAGCGCGCCGACGTGATGACCGAGCTGCACAATCTTGCTCACATGGCCTTGAATCTGCCCGCCCATGCCGATGAAGCCGACGTTGAGCTGGCGCGCCGCTTGTCCGCGCAGCAGCCCGGACGGCAAAATGAGCGTGGAGGCCGCAGCGGCGGTGTTTTGGAGAAAGGAGCGGCGGTTGGAGGCAGCGGTCGGCTTCATGGCGAATGGTGGGGCCATCAATAAGCCGAAGCGTGAGACGTTGTTTCATGCTTCACACGGCCCAAGCTCGAAGAATCGGTCTAGAAGGCCGTTTCTCGTTCATGCGACTTTTTCTATGCCTTCTCGCCTTGGGTTCGATCCACGCCGCCGAACTCCGCATCGGCTCTTCCACCGTCAGCATCACGCCTGACAAGCCCGTGGCACTCGCGGGGCAGTTTGGGACGCGCATTTCGCAAAGCGTCGAAGCGCCGATCATCGCTGCGGCGGTGGCGATTGAGTCGGTGGAGGGCAGCAAGGTGATCGATCAAAGCATTCTCATCTCCTGCGACCTTGTGGGCATTCATCACTCCGTGCTGGCGCAGTTTCGGCAGCATTTGAAGCCGCTGCTGCCGGACTTCGATGTGCGGAAGGTCATTGTGTCCGCCACGCACACGCACACCGCTCCAGTGACGTCCGAGATTCCCGAGGAGACGCTGATCACTTATCCGATCCCGAAGGAAGGCGTGATGCAGCCAGCGGAATACACCGCGTTTCTCGTCGAGCGCCTGTCGCAGGCCGCCGTGCAGGCCTGGAAGAGCCGCAAGCCGGGTGGCGTGAGCTGGACGCTCGGTTTCGCGCAGATCGGCGAGAATCGCCGCTCCGTGTTCGCCGATGGTCACGCGCAGATGTATGCGAAGACAAATGACGCACGCTTCCGCCACCTGGAGGCCGGTTCCGAATCGGGAATCGAGACGCTGTTCTTCTGGAATGCCGAAAAGCAGCTTCAAGCCGTCGCAATCAATGTCGCATGTCCTTCGCAGGAAGTGGAGAGCCGCAGCGCGCTCAACGCCGACTTCTGGCATGATGCACGCGAGCAGTTGAAGGCCAAACTGAACCTGCCTGACCTCACCGTGCTCGGCTGGTGCAGCGCGGCGGGCGATCAATCGCCGCATCCGCAGTATCGCAAGGACGCCGAGGCGCGCATGATCAAGCTGCGCGGCCTCTCGCGGCAACAGGAACTCGGTCGCCGCATCAGCAATGCCGTTTTCGACACGGTCGATGCCGCGAAGGCCGACATCCGGACTGATGCGCCATTCGGCCACATCGTCGAAGACCTGCCGCTGCCGCCGCGCAAGATCCTCGAACGCGAGTATGAGGACGCGAAGAAGAACATCGCGCAATACAGCGTCGTCGAGAAGCCGGACAACCGCGTCATCACGATGCTCGCGCTGGAGAAGGGCATCGTGAAGCGATTCGAAGAAGCCGACAAACTCCCGCCTTACGAAATGGAGCTCCACGTCCTGCGTCTCGGCGACATCGCCATCACCACGAACACCTTTGAGCTGTATCTCGACTGGGGCATCCAGATGAAGGCCCGCAGCCCCGCGCAGCAGACCTTTGTGCTGCAGCTCACGAATGGTTGCGGCATGTATCTGCCCACCGCCCTCGCTATCGAAGGCGGCAGCTACAGCGGCCTGCCGCACGTGAACAAAGTCGGCCCTGAAGGCGGGCAGATCCTCGTGGATCAAACGGTGCGTGCCATGCAGGCGTTGTTTCCAGCGGCCAAGCACTGACTCTTTTGAGGCGCGTAGGCGCTAAATGCTTGGTGCTATTTATGATAGACACAGGTACGGGAAAGACACGCTATTCCACATTTGTGAGATCAATGCCAAACCATTCCAGATAAACATTTTCTTCGACAGGTAGCCGTTGTCGGCTCCAGTATGCCAATACTGTTAGGACGCATCCAAGCACCATTCCAAATTTATGACAACCAAAACCACCCTGTCAGCAGTTGCGCTATTCCTAGCGTTCCCGTTGCTTCGCTACACGCATGCACAAGAAGCAAAGGCTCCCCCGGCAGAGCCGAAAACCAAGTTAGAGATGTTTCAAGCCAGGAGTGGCGCAGTCATTATTCGAGGTTTTTCAGAAGTTGGATCAATCCAAGGTCAATTAAGCACATCGATCGCGGTCGAATGCAAGGAGTTCACCGATGCAAGTTCTGGCAAAAAGGAGTACGGCATCACAGTAACCGTTAAAAGCACTTCACGATTTGAAAAGTCGGACACCTCATTCATTGATGATGACGAGATTGTTTCTCTTCTTAAAGGCATCGAATATATTGCCAAAATTGACAAGACAATTACCAAGCTTGCGGATTTTCAAGCCGACTATAAGACAAAAGGAGATATGACTGTTTCTAGCTATAGCAGCAGTCAGGGTATTGTGGAAGCAGCAGTACAATGCGGAAGATTTAACGGAACAATGGCACATTTGTCCATGGCCGATTTGGAGCAGTTTACCAAGTTAATTGCCAAATCAAAAGAGATGCTTGATGAGCTCAAAAAGTAGCGAAACAATGGACGGCGTAAATCATCGCTTAACTCTTTTATTAAGTGTGTTGAAATCTAAAATGAAGTTATGCAACAAGGCCTGAACTACATCATTGATTCGTTGAAGTTACTATCCGATTTTAAAACTTGGGTAGCAGGGTTAGCTCTTTTTCCGGTTTTCTATTTTATAGCTGATAAGGTTTTTCCAGCCTTGTTGAAGCACTATTTTGACAGAAGATTGGAGATCTTTCGCCGTCGTTTGTTGTCACGTGATAAGGCGGCAATTATTTCCGAACTTATGATTTTAGTTTTTTACCGGGATATGGGAGACGATGAAAACAGAATAAAAGCTAGGGCGTGTTTTAAAATTGTACAGATAGAGCAACTGGTGTAGCGAGAAGAATGGAATTACATCCAAGCTATCAGTTGGCGGTGCCCAAGCTGGCCCGTGTTATAAGAGCCATAGATTCCTAAAT
>NZ_JBIIHA010000026.1:0-75271 GCF_044236155.1 Prosthecobacter sp. | reverse complement strand
TCGGGCGTGAGCTCCTCATCGCAGTCCAGCGCGAGCACCCACGGCTGCGAGCACAGCGTGAGGCAGTGGTTCTTCTGCGCCGTGTAACCGAGCCAGTCCTGATGCACGAACTTCGCGCCAAACTCGGCGGCGATCTCCGCCGTGTGGTCTTTGGAACCCGAATCAACGATCACGATCTCCTGCGCCAGCCCGTCCGCGCTGGCGAGACAGCGGCGGAGATTGGCCTCCTCGTTGAGGGAGATGATGGAGATCGAGAGCGGCAGCCGGGACATGCGGTGCGCGACTTTCGCGCATCCACCGCCGGTGCCAAGCACGAATCAAACCACGGCGAGCGACACCGCCGCATTGTGGCCGCCCATGCCGGAGGCAAGTTTGATGACGCGGTCGCCGGACCGCACCTGGAGAGGTGTCTCATTCAAAGGCAGGCCGCACGCCGGCGGCGTCAGTCCCGGCAGCCCCCCGGGCAGCCAGCCTTCGCGCATGCAGGCGGCCAGCAGCGCGACATCGAGCAAACCGCTCGCGCCGAGAGCATGCCCCGTGTGCGGTTTCAAAGGTAGCAGCGGCACGCGCCTGCCGTCCAGGCCACGCAGCAGCGCCGGCGGCTCGACGCGGGCGTGGTTCACCGTGCCCGTGGCATGCGGACACACGGCGGCCAGCCTGTCCTTGTCCCCCGCCTTTAACACAGCACGCACACAGTCCGCGATGCCGCCGCCATCCTCAGGGATCATGAGCGCGTCATACGCGTCGCTGTTCGCGGAGTAATGCTCGACCCGGCACAGGACGCGCCGGCTGGCATCACCACGCTCGAGCGTCACCGCGACGGCCGCCTCGCCGGGGAGGAAGCCGCTGGTGGGTGTTTGGCCTTGGAGCGCGAAGGGATCGTTGACGCCGTTGCTGGAAAGCAGCCCCGTGTCGCGAAAATCTCGCAGCAGTTCCGGCACGAGCGGCAGATCCACGGCCACCACCATCGCCCGTGGAGCCAGGCCGCTGCCCACGGCCATCCACGCCAGGCCCAGCGCGTCGAGCCCGGAGCAGCAGCCGTTCGAAATCATCTGCCACGGCCCGCGGATGCCGAGCTCGATGCTCACCGCCGCGGCGATTTCACTATGCATCGTGTTGCTGGCACTGAACTTGCGCAGAGGTCTGCGCCATGTGTTTTCTCCCAGCATTTCTCCTGCGTTCCCCCGGCTGCTGGCCGCGAACAGCCAGGCGTCCCGCCCCATCTCCAAAGACCAGCCCGCCTGAGCTGCCGCCAGCTTCGCCACATGAGCCGCAGCATTGCTGGCGGCTCCATAGCGTCGTCCTTTCAGCATCTCCCGCGCCGGCAACAATCCCACGGGCAACGCATCAAAGTCAGCGAGCGTGGCAAACCTTCCGCCAAGGGCATGGACTCCCGTGCGGCGCTCACGCAGCGCCTCCCGGCAGGCATCAGCTCCCAAACCCAGCGCACAGACCGTCTCCACGGCTGTGATGAACACAGATTCCATCATGACTCGACACAGCCGCAAAACTCACGCTACGCAACTCCATCAAACAAACCCGTCACATCCAATTCACAAAAAAAAGCAAGCCAAAGATTGACACTCAACTTAATAGACCGCTATATTTTCACCCTCATGTTAAGGCAAATCATTGGACAACCCGAAGGGCAGAAGGACGACCGGCGTTCCGAAGTCAGCGCACCGGCTCCTGCAGCCGAGCGCTCCCCCATTCTCTCCGCCGCGCCCGCTCCTGCTGCACAACCCATACGCACTCACTCAGCTCCCGTCATGACCACCAGCAAAAACGTTCTCGCCAACGACGTCGAAATCAAAGGCTCCATCAAATTCTCCCACGATCTCATCATCGACGGCAAGATCGAAGGCGAGGTCATCTCCGATGGCAGCCTGACCGTCGGTGAAAACGCTTTGATCAAGGGCGAGGTCAAGACCCGCTCCGTCATCATTTTCGGCAAAGTCGAGGGCAACATCACCGTCGCCGAGCGCTGCGAGCTCAAGAGCAACGCCATCCTTGTCGGCGACATCGCCGCGGGCACCCTTGCCATCGAAGAAGGCGCGACCTTCATGGGCCAGTCTCAAGTCGGCAAGAAAGCTGAGTCGAAGCCTGCCTTCGGCGGCCCGAAACCCCAACCTTAACCTGCCTTAAATCGAGTGTTCGGGCGGCTCTTCGGCTCGAAGTCCAGCATCCTGCCCACACCACCGAAGCATCAAATCGAAGTGGTGTGCCCTGCTTGTGGCGCGGCTCAATACGAGCCGCGCCTCGTTGTTTCCACGTTTTGCAAAAAGTGCGGCGTGCATCTCACCGTGCACAAGCGCCGGGTCACCGCCTCCAACGTCACCCGCTCCGGGGCTGGCATGGCGGACGACTGGGGCAAAGATGATTCCCAGCAGAGCAGTTCCGGCCCCGGACCTTCTGCTCCCGTGGAACCCGCCGTTGCGGAAAAAACCGCGGTGCCTGCCGCGTCCGAGGCGCTCTCCCCGGCGGATGGATTCGGTGCCTATCTCCAAAGCCAGGGGCAGCCCCCCGAAACCGCCGCCCAGTCTTCTCCGGACGCAAAGCACGAGGATGCCGAGAGCATCACCGCCAGCATGCGACGCCCGCAGTCCAACTCACCGCCGCCGACGCCGTCACCTGCCCCGCAGACCGCCAGTTCCCTGCAAAAAATGAAGGACCAGGGGATGTACCGGAACCAGTATTTCAAGGACGCCGAATGCTTCGACTGCGGGCACAAGTTCAAGACCGGCCGCTCCGCCAAGTCCGCCAACTGCCCGGCCTGCGGAGCCTACATCTCCCTCGAAGACGTGGAGGTCAACATGACCTCCACCCAGTCCATCAAGACACGCGGTGATGTCCTTGTGCGAAAACGCGGCCGCATCTCCGCCAGCAGCGTCTTTTGCCGCGATCTCGAATGCCACGGCATCATCGAGGCCAACGTCACCTGCTCCGGTGACGCCACCTTCCGCACCACCGGCAGCATCATCGGTGAAATCCGCTGCAACCGCTTTGTGGTCGAAAAAGGAGCCGACGTCGCCTTCCTGAACCCGGTGCATGCCACCGAAGTCGAGATCCAGGCCCGCGTCACCGGCACCATCTGCAGCACCGGCCCGGTTTTGATTGCCAGCAACGGCTCCGTCAACGGCGACGTCACCGCGCGCTCCGTCTCCATCGAGCCCGGCGGCGAACTCAACGGCGCGATGAACATCGTGCGCGGCAAGCAGCCCCATGTGCCGGTACCGTCGTCGATGTCCTGAACCATGCGGCGCGGCATGAGAAAGCGCACCCTCCTGCTTCTCGCAGTACTGCTTCTTGTTGGCGGCCTTGCCTTGCATGAGGACTCCCGGCAAACAATCCGTCTCTGGCTTGGTTACCTCACGCAGATGATCACCCGCGAAACACTTCACCTGCCCTACAGCGCACCTCTGCCCGCGGAAAAGTGGCAGGCCATGAGCCCGGCCGCGCGCCTTTCCGACGTGCGCTCACGCCTGCTGCCCCGATTGAAGGAGGACCTCGCCGCGAAACAGCTCCAGCTCGGCCAGCCGGCCTTCATCCGCATCTTCAAGGAGACGCGCGAGCTCGAGCTCTGGCTCAAGGATGCCACCAACTCGTGGAAACTCTTCCGCAACTATCCCATCGCCACCTTCTCCGGCACCCTCGGACCCAAAACGCGTGAAGGCGACATGCAGGCACCCGAAGGCTTCTACACCGTCACACCAAAGCAGCTCAACCCCGCCAGCAGCTATCATCTCTCCTTCAACATCGGCTACCCCAACGCCTACGACCTCGCGCATCAACGCACCGGCAGCTTCATCATGGTGCATGGAAAAACAGTCAGCATCGGCTGCTTCGCCATGACCGATCCCCTCATCGAGGAGATTTACCTCGTTGTGGAAGCCGCCGTGAACAACGCCTCCGCCGTGCCCGTCCACATCTTCCCTTTCCGCATGACTGAAGAGCGGATGCAAAAAGCACACGGCTCGCCGCACCTCGAGTTTTGGAAAAACCTCCGCCCCGCCCACGCCATCTTCGAGAATGACAGGCGTGTCCCGCAAATCACCGTGGAAAACGGCGTCTATCAAGCCAGGTAAAAACACCAAACGCGTTCGCCAACCGGCCTTCAGCATTCATTTGTCATTACTCATTCTGGCTTTGTCATTCATGACCTCCCTCACCCTCACTGCCGCCAAAACTTTCGCCTGGACCACACTCCCCGAAGCCGCCTCTCCACAGGCGGGCGAGGCGCTCGTCGCCATCCGCGCCATCGGCATCTGCGGCACCGACTTCAGCGGTTATCTCGGCAAGATGCCCTTCATCGAGTTTCCGCGCATTCTAGGCCATGAACTCGGTGTCGAAGTCCTCGCCGTGGGCCCCGGCGTCAATCATCTCAAAGCCGGCGACCGCTGCTCCGTCGAACCCTATCTCAACTGCGGCACCTGCCACGCTTGCCAACGCGGCAGCACCAACTGCTGCGAAACGCTGCAAGTCCTCGGCGTCCACTGCGATGGAGGCATGCGCGAGCGCATGATCCTGCCCGCGCACAAGCTCCATCCGTGCAACGCGCTCGACTTCGAGCAACTCGCCCTCGTCGAAACCCTCGCCATCGGCTGCCATGCCGTCAACCGAGCCCAAGTTACCTCTGACGACGACGTGCTCATAATCGGCGCAGGCCCCATCGGCCTCACCGTGCTAGAATTCGCCCGCGCCGCGAACTCACGCATCACCATCCTTGAACTCAACGCCGCGCGCCGTGATTTCGTGGAGCAAAACTATCCTGGCGTCGAGGTTGTCGCCTCACTGCCTGATGAACCCGCCTTCCAAATCGTCTTCGATGCCACCGGCAATCCCGGCTCGATGGCCGCGGCACTGCGCTTCGCCCGCTTCACCGGCCGCATCGTTTACGTCGGCATCACCAAGGAACCCGTCCACATCGACGATCCACTCTTTCATCGTCGCGAACTCACGCTCCTCGCCAGTCGCAACGCCGTCACCTCCGATTTCCCGCGCATCCTCGGCATGATCCAGTCCGGCCGGATCAACACCCGTCCTTGGATCAGCCACAGGTGCGTGTTCGAGGATTTTCCCGCAAAGATGGACGAGTGGCTCACGCCCGAAGCGCGTGTGATCAAAGCGGTCGTGTCTCTCCCAAAATGACGAAACCAGAATGCCGAATGACGAATGAATGACCAAGCTCGAATGCCGAAACGCGGCTCGGCCTTCGCCATTGGTTCTTCGAACTTCATTCGTCATTCTGAATTCGCCATTCGTCATTTGCCCACAGCGCTCTACCATCGCTGAAACCGACCTCTCACCCACCGTCCCCCCTTCCCCCGATGCCCACACTCACCGTCCAGCCCCGCGCACGCCTCTTCCACGGCCACGTCTGGGTTTACGCCACTGAAATTCAAAAACGCTTCGGCGACCCCAAGCCCGGCGACGTTGTGCATCTTCAAGACGTGCGCGGCAAACCTCTTGGCAGCGCCATCTACAACCCGCAGTCGCAAATCTCCGCGCGCCTCTTCTCGTATCGTCGCCAGGATCTCGACCTCGACTTCTTCACACGCCGCATCCAGCGCGCCATCAAGGTACGTGAATCCTCCGGTGTCGATCTGACCCTCTGCCGCCTCGTCTGCAGCGAGTCCGACGGCCTCCCCGGCGTCATCATCGACCGCTACGGCGACTTCCTCGTGCTGCAGACGCTCACGCTCGCGATGGATCAGCGCAAAGAGCTCATCGTTCAGGCCCTCAACGACCTCTTGAAGCCACGCGGCATCATCGAGCGCAACGAAGCCGCCGTCCGCAAAGCCGAGGGCATGGAGCTCATCAAGGGCGTCATCAGCGGCGAGAGCCCCGAGCCTTACGTTGTCCGTCATCAAGGCAGCGCCTTCCACGCCGATCTCCTCGAAGGCCAGAAAACCGGCCTCTACCTCGACCAGCTCGATAATTACCAACACGTCGCCCAACTCGCCAAAGGCCGCCGCGTGCTCGATTGTTTTTCGAATCAAGGCGGCTTCGCCCAGGCCTGCGCCCTCGCCGGAGCCACCGAAGTCACCGCCGTTGACATCAGCGAGCCAGCCACCGCCGTCGCGAAACAGAACGCCACCATCTCGGGCGCGAAGATCGAGTGCATCGCCGAAAACTGCTTCGATTTCCTCAAGCGCAACGAAGCCGCGGGCTCGCGCTACGATTTGATCATCCTCGATCCGCCCTCCTTCACGAAAACCAAAAGCTCCGTGCGGGATGCGCTCCGCGGCTACAAGGAAATTCACCTCCGCGCCATGAAGATGCTCGAGCCTGGCGGCATCTTCGCCACCTTCACCTGCTCCCATCACGTCAGCGCCGGTGAATTCCACAGCAGCATCACCGACGCCGCCGTCGATGCGAAGAAAACGCTCCGCCGCATTGCCACCTACACGCAGCGCCCGGACCACCCCATCCTCGCCACCATTCCCGAGACCGAATATCTCCGCGGCTATGCCTACGAGGTCGTCGCCTCGTGGTGACCCGCCCAAAACGGTCAAAAAACGCGCTCTTCCGCGCCCTTTCCGGCCAGTTTTTGTCCAACGGAGCCCTTTCCCGCACATCGTGCGTGACGATGAAAAACCAGGCTGCTTTGATGCGGCCCGATTTTTCTCCCCGGACATGCGCACCGCTGCTTTTTGCCTTTTAATCCTCACCACCGCCGTTTCCGCCGCCGATACAAAGACGAGCAGGCCGGTTTCCATTCCTGAAGTCATCATCACAGCCACGCGCACTGAGAAAACATCCGCCAGCGTGCCTGCGGCGGTCAAGACGCTCGACAAAAAGCAGATGGAGGAGCGTCTCGTGCGCACCTTTCCCGAGGCCCTGCGGGAGACGCCCGGCGTCGCCATCCAGAAAACCTCCAACGGCCAGGGCTCGCCCTACATCCGTGGCTTCACCGGTTTCCGCAATCTGATGCTCATCGACGGCATCCGCTTCAACAACCCCACCTTCCGGGATGGCCCCAATCAGTATTGGAACACGATCGACCAATTCTCCCTGGGGCGTGTCGAAGTGCTGCCGTCCCAAGGCGGCACGCTTTATGGCAGTGATGCGATCGGGGGGACGGTGAACGCCTTGACCAGAGGGTCCGGCTATCTCAGTGAAGCCGAAGGCGGCTTCTTCGCGCATGGCCAGCTCGATTATCGTCATTCCACCGCGGAGCACAGCAATGTGGAGCACATTGAAAGCAGCATCGGCCAGGGGCAGCGCTGGGGTTTGCATCTCGGCGCCACCTTGGGCGAGTTTGGCGACGTCACCGACGGCACCGGCCAGCGCCAGCGCAACACCGGCTATGATCAGTGGGCCTTCAACATGCGGCTGGACATCTCGCTTGACGATCATTGGGCTTTCACGGCCGTGCACCAGCAAGTACGTCAGAACGATGTCTGGCGCACGCATGACACCACCAGCGGCGTTTCATTTGCTGGCACCACGATCGGAACGAACCGGATACGGCTATTCGACCAGTCACGCAGTCTTTCCTACGCACGCCTCGCCGGCACCGACCTGAACGGCATCATCGACGCAGCCAGTTTGACCATCTCATTCCAGACCGCCGCTGAAAATCAATACCGCGTCACTGGCGCAGGGGTGACGACTTATCAAGACGTGGATGTCAGCACCTTGGGTCTCGATCTCCAGTTTGAAAGCAGTTCCCCCATCGGAAAACTGATCTACGGCATCGATTACTATCACGACTGGCTGGAGACGGACGGCGCCAACAATTTTGCCGGTTCCGTGGCGGATGATGCGAGCTACGACCTCCTCGGGATATTCCTCCAGGATGAAATCGATGTGGGTGACCGTCTTCACTTCTTTGTGGGCGGCAGGTACACCCATGTCCGGGCGGATGCCGGCAAGTTCCAAGCGCGCAATCCCACAACAGGTGCCGCGGCGGGCATGGGCAGCTTCTCGGATGAATATCAAAACTTCTCCGCCAGCGCGCGCTTCATCATCGATCTGGATGAGCAGGACCATTACCAGCTCTATGGCGGTGTCTCCCAGGCCTTTCGCGCCCCGAACATGTCCGACCTGACACGCGACGACTTCTCACAGACCGGAGTTTTTGAGATCCCGTCGCCGGGACTTTCTCCCGAGACCTACCTGACCTACGAAATCGGGCTGAAAGCACAAACCGAGTCAGTCACCGCCAGCCTCGGCTACTTTTACACGCAAATTCATGACATGATTATTCGCCGTGTGATCACCGCAGGCCCGCCGGTTACCGTTTCAAAGGCCAATGGAGGCGACGGCTACATGCAAGGCGTGGAATTCGCCGCCCGGTGGCAGATCGACGCGCACTGGAGCGTGTTTGGTCACGTCGCCTGGGTGGAAGGCGAGTCCGGGCAATTCATCGGCAACACGAACCGAAAAGAAGACCAGCCCCTTGGAAAGGTCATGCCGCTCATCGGCTATGCTGGCGTGCGCTGGCAGACGAAGGACAGCCGCTTCTGGACCGAGCTTGTCGGCCTTTCGTATGCCCAGTCCTGGCGCATGAACGCCGCGGATCAGGCGGACACGTCCCGCGTCCCGACCAACGGCACCCCCTCCTTCCTTCTGCTCACCCTGCGTGGTGGCTGGAAGGTCACGGAGAACCTCATCCTAACCGCCTCGCTCGACAACCTGCTGAACAAAACCTACCGCTATCATGGTTCCGGCAGCAACGAACCCGGCTTCGGAGCCATGCTGGGTGCGACAGTGAAGTTTTAGCTCCGCATCGGCGCTTTACATGGCACCGCACGGCGGCACACTGCGCGTGTCATGAAATGGATCATCCGCATCGTCATCGCTCTCGTCCTCCTCGTCGCTGCCGGCCTGTGGTTCGCATGGTCGAAACTCGACACTTTGGTCAAAATGGGCATCGAGAGCGGCACGCCGCCGGTGGTGCAGACCAGTGTCACGGTGGATTCGGTGAAGCTCTCGCCGTTTTCCGGCACGGGTGTCATCGAAGGCTTCGTCATCGGCAATCCCAAAGGCTTCACCGGCCCGCGTGCCGTGCGCGTCGGCCGCGCCGAGGTCGCCCTCGACACCAACAGCGTCGCCACCGACAAAATCGTCATTCAGCACATTCACATCACCGATCCTGAGATCAATCTCGAGGCCGGCCTGGGCGGCACGAATTTGAAGCACATCGCCGACAACGCGAAAAGCTTCGTCGGGCAGCAAACAGGCGGGATCTCAGGCAGCGGAGGCACCGCTCCGGCAGCCAAAGACGGCAAACCGAAGAAGGACATCAAGCTTCAGGTCAATGAACTGCTCATCACCGGTGCGAAGCTCAGCGCCAGCGCCGCAGGCATCGTGCCCGGAGCCAGCGCCAACGTCACGTTGCCGGATATCCGCCTCACAAACCTCGGCAGCGGCGACGCTGGCATCTCCCCCGCCGAACTCACCGCGCAAGTCCTCTCCCGACTCAGCACCGAAGCCGCCAAGGCCAGCGCCGGCGGCCAGTTGAAAGGTCTCCTCGAAGGCAGCGGCGCGAAAATCGAAGCCGGCGGCCTCAAGGACGCCGCGAAGAAGCTCTTCGGAAAATAAGCACCTCAAGCATCCACCACGCGCAGCTCGCTTTCGTCCGCCTTGCCGCTCATCACCCGGCCCGTAAGCTTGACGATGCTGTGATTCCCGGCGGGCTTTGCCACGGTCTTCGCATGACGTGTGGCGATGTCCCACTCCAAATGAAGGTACTCGGCGATGACATTGGCCAGACTGAGTTGGAAAAAATGCCCGACGGTGGCCCACACGACGGCGAGATGCCCCGCGCAACTCCCCTGCCCCACGGCTTCACGCAGACGGCCAAGGACGGCTTGATAACGGGCATGACGCGTGGATTTGAGCAGCACCGCGCCGGCCTGGATGCTGCGGCGGGCAAGCTCTGGCGGCAGGCTCGCGGACAAGGTCTCATCCACCGCGATCAAACCGGTCAAATCTCCGGCCTGCGCCGCCTGCCATGCCGATTTGAGCGCGGGGCCGATCGTTTCGAGCAGCAGGCCTCCGGCAAAGTCATCCCACGCATCATCGCCGACCATCAGGATCTCCGCGCGTGCCCGCACGCTGCCCAGGAGCCATTTGACCCAATCCAGCCCGCGCGCCCAGTCCTCAATGACCTGCGCCTCATCCGCCGTGTCATGCGGCGGTGGCAGGAGGGTGATGGATGGCAGCAGATGAAGTTTCATCATGACAACAGCAAACATCCCCGTCGAGCGCGGAGCTTTTCAAACCTTCGTTGCATGAATCGGTTCATCGCATGAATTATGCCCTCCACGTCTCCTTTGCGCGAACAGAATACTTTTCATGACCACAACCTCCCCGCTTGACACTCCGGCGCCCTGGTATGCCTGCCAGCGCTGCGGGAACTGCTGCCGCTGGCCGGGGGATGTGCGGGTGACGGACGAGGAGGTCACACGCATCGCGGCTTTCCTCGGCATGCCACGGGAGGAGTTCATCGAAAGCTGCACGCGACTGAACGCGAACCGCACGGGCCTGAGCATCATCGACAAGCCAAACGGCGAGTGCCTCTTTCTCGAAGGTATGAACGTCTGCCGCATCCAGCCGGTGAAGCCGGCGCAGTGCGAGGGCTTCCCAAACTCATGGAACTTCTCCGGCTGGCGGGAGAAGTGCGAGGCGGTGGAAGCACCGCGTCCGCCGACGGCTCAATCCTGAAGATTCACCTTGGGCGTGGACGTCTTCTCGAACAGGATGGTCTTCTTGTAAGCGTAGGGTTTGCAGAGCACGACTTTGCTCACCTCCGTGCGGATGACCGCGAATTTGTGATAGTCCTCGGTCTCGCAGTATTTGCGGTAATAAGCCTGCGCCTTGCCTGGCATGCGGTCCCAGTAGCGTTTTGCCGCCTCGCCTTCGATCACCCGGGTGAAGCCTGAGAGATAGACCAGCGTCTCCATCGACGACGTTGCGTACATCCACTCCGCCTGAGGGTTTCGCCGCAAATCGGCGATTTTTTGCGAGATGGGCGCGGTGATGGAAATGATCTCCTCCAAGTCATCCGTGACCTGAGTGGTCATCCAGGTGGCGTGAGGGCAACCGCGCTCATCCGCCGTCGCCAGCACGGCGAATTTGGCCTTCTTCACCACCTGCACCGCTTCGCGGGCAACTTCATTTTCGATTTTCATGCGCCAACGTAGCCGCTGCCGTGGCGACGGCTCCGCCGCACTTGCCGGAGAGTGCGTCTATTTTGAAAGGGCCGCCGTGCTGGACAAAAGGCCGAACTCATGACATCTCCCCGCGATGAAACCCCAAACCATCGTCACCCTCGACCTCGAAGGCGTTCTCGTGCCTGAAATCTGGATCGCCTTTGCCGAAAAGACCGGCATTCCCGAGCTGCGCCGCACCACGCGTGACGAACCGGACTACGACGTGCTCATGAAGGGACGCCTGAAAATCCTCGACGAGCACGGATTGAAGCTGCCGGACATCCAGCAGGTGATCGGCACGCTCGCGCCGCTGGAAGGTGCGAAGTCTTTCCTCGACGAGCTTCGCTCCATCACGCAGGTGATCATTCTGAGCGACACGTTTGCCGAATTTGCACAGCCGCTGATGCGCCAGCTTGGTTGGCCGACGATTTTCTGCCACCAGCTCGAAGTTTCCGCCGATGGCCGCATCACCGACTACAAGCTGCGCCAGCCGAATCAGAAACAGAAGTCCGTGGCCGCCTTCAAGGCGCTGAATTATCGCGTGATCGCGGCCGGCGACTCGTTCAATGACACGACAATGCTCGGCGAAGCCGATGTCGGCTTCTTTTTCCACGCTCCCGTGAGCATCCAGGCCCAGTTCTCCCAATTCAAGCCTTTCGACGACTACAACGAGCTGCTGACAGCGATCCGGGCGGCGCTTTGACGCGCCATTGCCACAATGCAGATTCGCGTCCAGAATGCGCGCTCGTTTCCGCCCGCATGCCCCAGCTTCATCTTCAGCCCGACCTCGCCACCTTCCAAACGCTCGCGCAGAAGGGCAACCTCGTGCCGGTGATGGCCGAGCTCACAGCTGACTACGAAACACCGCTCTCGGCCTTCCAGAAGATCCACGACGGTCGTTGCGGATTCCTGCTCGAGTCGGCGGAGCTTACGCAGCACTCGGGGCGCTATTCGCTTCTGGGCAGTTCGCCGCGGATCATCTTCACCGCTCGCGGAAAAGAGATTGAGATCGAGGAACGCGGCAAAAAACGCAGCTTCACCACGCAAACCGACCCGCTGGCCGAACTGGAGACGCTGATGAAGCCGTTTCGCCCCCTGGAGGCGCAGCCGCTGCCGGTTTTCCACGGCGGCGCGGTCGGTTATCTGGCCTACGACATGGTGCGTTTCTTCGAACCGACGCTCCCTGCGCCAAAGAAAGATGAGCTTGGTCTGCCGGACATGGTTTTCATGATCACGGACACCGTGCTGATCTTCGATCATCGCACGCGGCGGCTCTCCATCGTCGCCAACGTCCACACCGACGAACATGCGACGCTCGAAGCGGCCTATGAATGGGCGCGGGAGCAAATCGCCGCTGTCATCGCGAAGCTGGAGAAGCCTCTGGCCGCCAAACCGCTGCAAACCTTCGCTCCGGTCACCAACGACCGGCTTCCACCACCGGTGAGCAACACCACACGCGAGGAATACGAGGCGATGGTGCTGAAGATGAAGGAATACATCGCTGCCGGGGATATTTTCCAAGGCGTGCCCTCGCAGCGTTTCGAGACGGACTACAGTGGCAGCACGCTGGACCTCTTCCGGGCGCTGCGGCACGTGAATCCGAGCCCTTACATGTTCTGCATGGACTTCCCGCAGGGCTTTGCGCTCGTCGGCAGTTCGCCGGAGGTGCATGTGAAGTGCCTGAACGGCCGCATCGACATCCGCCCGATCGCCGGGACGCGCTGGAGGGGCAAAACCAAGGAAGAGGACGATGCGCTGGCCAAGGACCTGCTCAATGATCCGAAAGAGCGCGCCGAGCACATCATGCTCGTCGATCTTGCGCGCAATGATGTCGGACGCGTGGCCGACTACGGCAGCGTGCGTGTCAGCGACCTGATGATCATCGAGCGCTACTCGCACGTCATGCACATCGTCTCGAACGTGGACGGGCATCTGCGCCCCGACAAGACATCCTACGACGTGATGCGCGCCACCTTCCCGGCCGGGACCGTCAGCGGGTCGCCCAAAGTGCGCGCGATGGAGATCATCAACGAGTGCGAGAAGAGCAAACGCTGCGCCTATGCGGGCGCGGTGGGTTATTTTGGCTTCGACGGGAACCTCGACTCCTGCATCGCGCTGCGCACCTGCGTGGTGAAGGAAGGCAAGGCATATGTGCAGGCCGGCGCTGGTGTTGTGGCTGATTCCGTTCCCGCTTCCGAATATCAGGAGACCGTCAACAAGGCCACCGGCATGCTGCGAGCGATTGAATGGGCGCGTCAGCTCGGTGCCTCGTGATTATTCCCAGCTTGCTCACAAACTCATCACACAGTTGCTCACATCACGTGAATCGTTGTCGCTCAAAAACAGAGAACCCTCCGGCATGCGAAGCCGGAGGGTTCCATTGCGATCCAGCAACCAACAACGATGGAGGATCGATTGGCACGAAATGCGGAGCTGAGGAAGCTTGCAAATGTGGCCTGCAGGTTGCCCCGCAGACGTCACCATGTTAAAAAGTTTTGCCCTTCCCGTCAACTAACCCACCCTTCTTTTGCAAAAAGAAACCCCTGAGTCGCATCCATGAGAGCCCAAAACCCCCGATTCTTCTCAAACTTTTAGCAAAAGCTCTCTTGACACCCCTTCCAGCCTTCCAGCCTGCCTCATTTGGTTGGAACTGCTCTTAAGAACACCATCCCCCATGCCCTCCTCGCTCCCCCTCGGCCAACTCCTTCTCATGGGCGTGCCTGGCCCGGAACTCACCCCGGAAACGGCTTCACGCCTCAAAAAACTCCAGCCAGGCGGGTTCATCTTGTTCGGCCGCAACATCCAGACGCCTCAACAACTCCGCAAACTGATCGATGATTTGCGAGATCTCTCCGACATCGAGCCTTTCATCACCATCGACCAGGAAGGCGGACGCGTTTCGCGACTTCGTTTGATCGGCGAGGAGCCGCCGAATGCACAATCGCTGCGTGACAAAGGCGATCCCGAGCTCATCAAACGCCACGGCAAGCTCACCGGGCAAGTTTTGCGGCAATTCGGCTTCAACCTCGACCTCTGCCCCGTGCTCGACATCAGCTACGATGACGCGGCGGATAATTCATTGAAGGGCCGCACCTACGGCAAAAATCCGCAGCAGGTCATCACGAACGCCGGTCTGTTCAACCGCGCCCTGCGCAAGGAAGGCATCCTCAGCTGCGGCAAGCACTTCCCCGGCTACGGCCCGGCGGAGTGTGATCCGCATGAGTTCCTGCCCGTGATCACCAAGAGCCGTGAGGAGATGGAGAAGAGCGAACTGCTTCCCTATTCAGCACTGCTGCCAGAACTCGACAGCGTGATGACCTGCCATAGCAACTACACCGCCTACGATCCGGACCGCGGCCGCTGGCCCGCCAGTCTGAGCCACAACATTGTGACGAAGCTTCTCCGCCATCAATACGGCTTCGACGGCCTCGCCATGACCGATGACCTCGACATGGGGGCGATCTTGAACGAAGTCACCTTCGAGCAGGCCATTCAGGAAGCCGTCCGCGCTGGCAATGACCTCGTCATGATCTGCCACCGCGTCGAAATGGTCGAACTCGCCCGCCAGCATCTCGAAGGCGTCGAAGAACCCGCGCTTCACGACGCCATCGTGCGCATCGAGAAGACCAAAAAGCGCCTCGTGGCTCCCGACAGGTTCGACCTTGATCGTTTCGCCGCCATCAACCGGGACATCTGGCAGCTCCGCGTGGACACGCTTGGCGAGGAAAAAGCGAAAGTGCTGAGCGTGGAGGATGGAAAGCGCTCACCAGTGGAGCTTTACTGACCTTTGCCACAGGTGGTCTACCTACAGGCTCTTGTCGATCAACAAGGAGGCAGAGCGACGCGGATTCGGATGGTAGCCGTTCATGGCGGCTCGGATGCGCTTCGCACGATCCACGCATGCCTCCGCTTTTTGGAAGTCACCGGACGCCTTGTAAACCGCCCCCAGGTTGATGAACGTCTGCGAGAGGTCGGCGGGGTCCATCTGGCTCTCGTTGAGATTCTGCCGGATGGCGAGAGCGCGCTCGTGCATGGCCTGCGCGCGCTCAACATCCATGCTGCTGTAGTAAAGCACGCCGAGATTGTTATAAACCGAGGCGACACGTGAGCTTTGCTCGCCATCGAGACGCTGAAAGGTCTCCAATGCCTCGCAATAGTAGCGCTCCGCCTTGTCGAACTGGCGGAGCTGCTTGAAAATCATTGCCAGATTGTTTTTGATCGTGGCCACCTTATCGCTGTGATCAAGCCCGTGATCGACGCTGATGTTGAGCGCGCGCTCGTAAAACTCCGCGGCTTTGTCCATCCGTCCCCAGCGGTCATAAAGGTGGGCGAGAAGCGAATAGATGCCGGTCAGAAGGTCGGGATCTTGTTTGCGCAACTCCTGAGCGCGAAACAACGCCTCGCGATAGAGCGACTCGGCCTTGCGGAAATCCCCCTCCTTCTGACGCAGGTCGGCAAGCACGCTGATTTGCTCCACCAATGCCCCCACCCGGATGGGGTCATGGTACGCAAGCCGTCTCGCCTCCTCGACACTGCGGGAGGCGGAGGCGATTTGGCGCTCCAATGCGGTATCCACGGAGGTTGGGACAGGATGTTCGGGGGGTGTGCGAGCAGGGAACCGTGCGGAAGACGGCCTAGCTGGCGTCACGATAAGATTGGGCGAGATTCGCGATGGTGTTGCGCGCGTGGGCCATCATGTCGCGTGAGACACCATTGTTCTCATACCAGTGCGTGTAGGCATGGTTGTCGAACATGATGTCAAAGTTGCTGACGAGGCGCTCGAAGACCGCGGCGATGCCTGTGTGGTTGACGAGTGCAAGGCCGCTGGAGGCAAAACCTTCGGGCGCGGTCTCAGCGACGCCGAGTTTCACGCCTGTGGGCACATAGCTGGCGAAATTGAGGCTCTTGCGGATGGCGGCCATGTTTTCCTCGACCTCCTTGGCCTTAACATCCCCGCGGAAGAGCGCGCATGCGCTCAGGTAAACGCCGTTGGTCCAGTCGATGGCGGCGGTAAAGTTGTCCTGCGAGAAGGTTTCGCGCGCGATGTCCGGGAAGTTGATACGGACCTGACCTTCCTGGCCCGGCGCACGCATGGGCGCGAAGGAGGCGGTGAGGAAGTGGTTGCCGGGGAACGGCACTAGATTGGTGACGTACTCGCTAAGATCAGTGTTCAGCTTGCCTGGGAAACGCAGCGAAGCCGTGACCGAACTCATGATGAGCGCGATGATGTGGTTGAGGTCCATATAGTTTGGACTGCGGTGCAACTTCGACTTGGCGATGCGGAAGAGCGCCTCGTTGTCGAGCAAAACTGCGGCGTCGGCGTTGTCGAGAATACGCTGGAGAGTAAGAACCGCGTTGTAGGGCTCGACAGCGGAGTCGGAGATCAACGGCGATGGAGCGACGGAGAAGGTAAAGATGCGCTTTTTAGGATAAGCCTGGCGCAAGCGCTCCAAGATCAGCGAGCCCAACCCCGAACCAGAACCGCCCCCGATGGAGTGGGTGAGGAGAAAGCCCTGGAGCGATTTTGTTTTTTCGACCGCCGCGTCGATCACATTCATGATCTGGTCGATGATGCGCTCGCCCTCGACGTTGTAGCCACGAGCCCAGTTGTTGGCGGCCCCGGGGATCTTGCGGATGATGCTGCTTTCGTCGAAGAGCTGGGCCATGTCGCCCCCTTCGATGCGCGCAATGACACCAGGTTCGAGGTCCACGAGGATGGCGCGAGGAATGTATTTCCCATCACGCACCTTGTGGAAGAAGACTTCCATGTTGGCATTGCTTGCGGCGGATGTGCTGCCGTCCTTGGGTGTGCCGGCCTCGGTCAGGCCGTGTTCACGCAAGATTAACCGCCAGAAGCGGTCGGCGATCTGGTTGCCACACTGTCCGACATGGATGCTCAAAATTTCTCTCACGGGTGTTCTCCTCCAAAAACTGTTTGTTCTGTGTTGCGTGTGTAGTGTTGTTAGGCGCGACGACGATCGACAAGATCTCGAAGGCTCATGCCAGCACGGCTGTCGTCGTGACTGGAACCGCCGCGCGGGATGTCTGCCGAGCTATCCTGAACCTTGGCCTTGGCTCCGCTTTCCTCGGCGACCTGGTAGCTCTGGATGAGTTCCTGGGCAGAGGCGCGGAGGGCGTTGATTTGTTCCTCGGACATGCCCTCGTTGAGATACCAGTTGGCGAAGGCCTTGCGCTGCCATAGCTTGTCAAAGTTGTGGCAGATGCGGTCGAGAACGCGGGCGATCTCGGTGTTATTGGCAAGAAGCACCATGCTCTTGCGATGAGAAACACCCGACTGCTCGACGTAGCCAATCTTGAATGCGGTGGGAATCCAGTAAGTGAGTGGAAGCTGCTCGCGCATGGCCGCGAGAGCCGCGTCGGCGAGCGGTTTGTCATCCATAATACCGCGATAAAGCACCGCGGTGCTGAGGAATCTCCCCTCCATCGGCGAACATGCGGCGAAAACCGATCCATTGTCGAAGAGGCTGCGAATCATGTCCTCGACCCCCATTTCCTCGAACTTGCTGCGGTCCGGCGGCGTGAGCGGCGCGAAAGCGCACATGAGGAAATGCAGCGAGGGCTGCGGCACGAGATTGGTGAGAAGCTCGCGGAGGCTGATTTCAACCGTTAGGAAACCGCTGAAGCGCATGCTGGCAGTGAGGCCCGCAAGCGCCTCGGTAATCAGGAGGTTCAGGTCATCAACCGTAGGGCTTTCGATGTTCCACTTGCGATGCGCCAGTTCAAACAATGCCTCGTTGTCGAAGATGAGGCAGGCATCGGCGGAGCGACGCAGGGTGTTCAGCGTGAAGACGGTGTTGTAAGGCTCGGTAACCACGCTGGAAACCTGCGGCGATGGCAGCACCGCGCAGCTCAACACTGGAAACTCGGGATACTTTTCCTTGATGGATTCGATCAGCAAAGCGCCGAAGCCGGAGCCGGAGCCGCCGCCTGTGGCGTGAAGCACGATGATACCGCCAACATTGTCACACTTGTCGATCTCAGCGTCGAGACGACCCATCACTTCTGGAAGCACCTCGCGGCCCGCGCCGAGGTAGCCGACGGCAAAATTGCCGCCCGCGCCTTCCGTGCGGCTGATGAGATTTCCTGGATTGAACAAGGAACCGGAAGTGGCCTTCACATTTTCAATAACGCTAGGCTCCAGATCGACCATGATAGCCCTGGGCACATAACTGCCGGAGGTGGACTCTCCAAGCTTGGTGAAGAAAGCGCTCCAGTTGCCACGCGGCTGCTGCCCCTGCGCGGTTTGGCCGGTCAGGGGATCAATCCCGTGCTCCTGGCAGATGGTTTTCCAAAAGGACGCGGCGATCTGGTTGCCGGCCTGGCCGATTGAAATGACAATTGTATTGTTGACTTTCATCAGTCTTTCCTCGTTTTCGCGGTTTTCTAGTTTTGGAATGTGACGTTCAGACAGTAATGGCGCTACCAATGAACTGATTTCGCAATCAAACCAGCGTTGTAGACATCGATCGGCACCACTCGGTGACTTTTACCAGCGGGTAACCTTGCAGTCCAAGCAATTTCTAGAAGCCAGTGAGAAAAGCCATGCACCGCAAAGCGCAACAACAAGAAGTGCTCAAAGTAGGAGGTCACGGCTTCTGTGTGCGGTTCAGCGGCAGCGGAGATGCCGTGGACATGGCGGGCAACTGACCCGTTCTGTTTTCGACATGGCCTTGCTTCATGCGGTCAACCTCCTCCTTGGTCGGGACAATCGCGCGGCGGATGGTGATGGGGTCTTTTTCCACCGGCTTGACCGCGGACGCGGCAGGCGCAGGTGTGACACCCTTTTCAGGAGCCTTGGCTGGCGGCTCCACAGTACTTGCGGCCAATTTTTCATTTTCAGCAGCCTTTGCTGGAGTGGCTATGTTAACCACCGGCTGCACCATTGGCGTGGCAGTCACCGAGTTTGCCGTCTGTGGCTTGTCAGGATTGGGAACCGCCACCGACATGGCTGTTGCGGGCTTGAGGTTGACTGGTGTTAAAACGGGGGGCGGCTGAGGCGGCAACACCGGCTTGTTGTTTGACGCGGGCATGGCTGCATTTGGACTATTTTTACTGGCAACACCCACCGAAGGCTTTACGGCCGCAACCACTTTTTCAGGCTTCGCGTCCGCTGTTTTGGCAGTCGCAGGGCCTTCCGCCTCAAACGATGGCAGAGCTTTGGAAGCCGTCTTTTCTGACCTTTCACCGGACAGGAATATCCATGAGCCGAAACCCAGGATGACCAAGGCGGCGGCCAACACACCCCAAGGCAATCCGCGTTTTTGAGCGAGCAGCGGATTGAAATCATGTGTTTTCATGCCGCGCTTGATCGGGGAGACAGAAGGCGCGTCCAACTCGTCCTCCAAGCCAAGCCCACCAGTCCACTCATCATCAAAGTCAGACACCGAACCGGCGCTCTCCATCTCTTCCATGGCGACCGAATTCCCCCGTAGCCGTGTGGCAAGATCGACTGTGGGTGCTGAGAGCAGGCCCTCGAATTTATCAATAAATTCTCCCGGCGCGGGAGCTTTGCCTGCACGACGGGTCAACTCAATGCACTCCCGCACGTAGGTGGCGGCAGCATCCGGCACAGATTCAGGAAATTGCGGCAACCCTCCGCTCTGCCGCTCACCGGTCAGCAAATAAGCGACTAGCGCCACAAACGATCGATGTCGGAAATCACGATCCAACAAATGTTCTTCCTGCAACTGCCCCTCCGGAAGATCCATGTCAACAAGCAGAGGCTCATACAAGCTGCGCATGGTCATGTGCGGACGCAGCTTGACAATAAATGAAGGCCAGGCATCCAGGCGTTTCTGCATCAGACGCTCAAGCTCGCGTGCCAGCAGAGGCCCGTTTTTGCCCACACGAAGAAGAATGTTGGAAGGATGCAAGTCCACGCGCTGGACTCCACATTCCACCGCTTGGTCCAAGCCCGCGCGAATCTGACGCATTAGCACCGTGACTTCCGCAGGATTGAGCGTGATACGCTCCGCCATCAGGCGGCTAAGCGCAAAACCAGGCTCACGCTCCTCGGTCAAAAAGGTCCAATCCGGGCTTTCCCAAAGGCTCAACGAGCGAAGAATGTTCGGATGCCTCTCGGGATTAAACCGCCACATTTGAAGAGGGACAGCCTCGTAGCGGCTTTTTTCCACGATACGCGAAGGAGGCAGCAAATGGACCGTGACGGGCTGCCCTGCCTTTGCATTGACCGCAGGAATGGAAAAGGGATAGCGTCGTGTATGCTCGGCGTCTTCAACGGAAAAACGCGTTCCCAAAATGTTCTCCACCTGCACGTTTTCCAAAAGAAGCTCCTGCAACTGTGACTGGGGCAGCAAGGAATTGTTCACCACCAGATGCTTGCGGAAGTTGCGCGCCTTCACATTGCTCGAAAGGGCACTGAACGCCTCTCGCACGTCGTCCCTCAGCTTCTCGGTGGAAGCAGGCGCGTTCCCGGGGTCCGCAAGCGCGGTCCGGACGGCGGTGCGCAAGCTCATTGGCAATTGCGTCAGGGCCGGAAATTTGTCCGGGTTCTCACCGGCGTAAGCCTGTCCGGTCAAAAGCAGGAAAAGCAGCCGGCAGGCCTCCACCACGAGGCGGGATCCGCTCTGAGCCTCGGTACCCGCGTCCATCTGTGAAAGACCGTAATCAAACACACGCAACTGCAGAAAGGTATCCTCCAGAGTCGTGACAAGAACACGGTCCAGATGCATGCGCGAAACCAAACGCTGATAATTCTTCAACTGAAGCAAATCATCCAGCAGTTGAAATACCATCGCAAGGGAGGTCGGAGGGGCAACGGCTCCGCGTCTCCTGACATAATCCTCCACAAATTCCCCATCATTGAGGTTGCTTGTGTAATAGACCAAACCTTGATCATCTCCGACCTCGAGAATCCTCATGAACGCGTGACCTCGAATCTCCGAAGCTTGGCGAGCCCTGTCGAACGCCGATCTTTTCATCGCAGCATCCAAGGTATTGCCGCCGCGCAAGACATGCAGTTCCACAAGACGGCGGATGCGATTGTCAAATGCCAGAAAGACAACTTCATCCTTAGAACGCGCCAATTCCACCGGCGCACCGCCGGTTCGATGCGCCACTGAAAGGCTGCCGAATTGCTGAAGTCCCTCAATCATAGAGAAGTAAAGTGAGGTATGCCGTTGGATTAATTATGAAAAAATAAACCCCAAAATGGAATCGCATACATGAGCTAACCCTAACATGTGAGCCTCAATTATGCAAAAACATTCTCCAATATCTATAATTTTCGTTATTTCGGAGACTTTCTAATAATGATCTTTAGAAGGCTTAAATCAAGTATGGGCCAGCGCTCCCAAGCGCCAAACACACCAACTTTCATGGTCTTTGCACTCCAAGGCCTCACCAGCAAGAGATGAGTGACAAGGGCTGCTACGGTTTCGACACCGCTGCGGACATGCTGTTTGGATCATCCCACCCAACAGCCAGCGAACGCAAGCGGCTCTGCTCCTCCGGGTTCCACTGATATGCCTTGCTCGACAAGGCATCCTTGGCTGCGCGTTTGATTTCCGCCGCGTTTGCCGATCCTGGATACGTCAATTCTTCCCACAAGGTAATGGCATCACCTTTCATCCTCTCCAGCAGGAGTTTGGCAACATTCATTCGCACCTCCGCATCCTGCGGAGGATCCAGATGGAGCCACACAAGCATCTTTAGATGCTGAGGGCTGTCGCACGGCAATTCTTGTCCTCGACCAGAAAGCACTTGCTCATTGTCGGACCACATTCCGGTTTTGGCCGCCGCATGCTGGGCCGAGTATTGATGCATTTCGGCAGCGATTCTTTTCAAATTCTCCTCTCGCCATGCTTGTTTTTCATCCGGAGTTTTTGGCAGCACATCGCCAGCGGAAAGAGCTCTCGCCGACGAAGCCTGAGGAATGGCTGGCCGGGAACCCTCGGATCTGAAAGTGCTCAAAACCCTGTGGATCACCTCCGTGGGGAGCAACAACACCGTGATTGCCATCGCCATGGCACCACAAACCCATCCCAAGACAAATCTCGCGTGCAAACCGGCCTTCGGATGCGAAAGCACTTCGGCGTGAAACGGCTGCCGTTCTTCTGTCGCGAACTCGGAGATGGCGCGCGAAGGGAGGACAGGCTCCGTCTTCATCAAAGGCTGTTTAATCATCGCAGCGGCCAGCTTCTCCTGTTGCTGCGCGCATTTCATCGCCATGTCCCACCAACATGAGGGAACAACAGCTTTGAATAGATCAACCCCTTCCTGACTGACCGAGACGCGTTCTGACAAAGTGTCCAGCGCCGCCCGCTCTTCCTTGCTCTGCCAAGTCCAAGCGGCTTTGGGCTTCCTCAACCTCACATCCCAAAAATCACGCTCTTCTTGCGAGGCGCTGCACACAACTCGTCCCGCCGCAAGCCAGCGCCGCGCATCGGCCAGCGCCTCTTGATGCTCTTCACCAACCAAGGGGAGGGCGGCGTTGAAAAGCTGCTCGGCCTTGGAAAAACGCGTCACAGCAAGAGTCGCGGCTAGCGCCAGCATGACCTCCACCGCACATGCGTTTTTCGAGGCATGCGACGCCACGATGGACTCCGCCAGGCGTGATAGTCGATGCGTCTCCCCCCTGGCGGCCCACCGTGAGGCGACCATGCACGTCACAGTGGCCTGACCGCTTCCCATTTCGATCACGAGGTCGGGAATCCGCGCCAGCTCCGCCAGTTGATCCTCGTCATGATCAAATAATTCCGCGATCAGCGGACTTGCGGACGATGCCCATTCAGGCTTGGAAAAAGCCTGGCCGCAAAACGCGTCAAAGTGCTCCGCCACGGCCACTTTTCCCGCCACCGCCCGCAGCAAGGCCCGCGCGCTCGTTCGAAGCTCGGCAGGAATCTCCGCGGCGATCATTGCTTCAACGCGCTCGAATTCTCCACCGGGAATGGCCTGTTGAATGTCTGCGGCCTCGCCACTCGCTGGCGTGGACGTCTGGACAGTTTTGGCGCGCGATTGCATTTTCAGCTCCATTCATAGGGCGAATTATGCCGGATGCAACGCATGCGTCGCTTCCGACGCCAAATCATGTCGCCGCCGTCACGCCATGATCTCCCTAGCCACCGTGCCATAGACATCGGTCAGGCGGAAATCACGGCCAGCGTAGCGGTAGGTAAGGCGCTCATGATCAAGCCCCATCAGCGCCAGCACAGTCGCGTGCCAGTCATGGATGTGCATCTTGTTCATCACCGCCTCGTAGCCGTAATCATCAGTCATGCCATAATTCATGCCGCCCTTGACCCCGCCGCCCGCCATCCACATTGTAAAGCCCTTGTTGTTATGATCGCGGCCATCATCCCCTTGTGAGTGCGGCGTGCGGCCGAACTCGCCGCCCCAGATCACCAGCGTGTCCTTCAGAAGACCGCGTGATTGCAGGTCAGCCAATAGTCCTGCGACCGGTTTGTCGATTGCGTTGCAGTTGCGCTCCAAGCCGGCCTTCAGATTGAAATGCTGGTCCCAGTTGCCGTGGGTGATCTCGATGAAGCGCACGCCCGCCTCGACGAACTTGCGCGCCATCAGGCATTGCTTGCCAAACGTGTCCGTCTCCTGATCGCCGATGCCGTAAATCGCCTGCGTCGCGGCCGTTTCCTTGCTCAGATCCATCACCTTCGGAACCTCCGCCTGCATGCGGAAGGCCAGTTCGTATGATTCGATTACTCCTTCGACTTCCGCGCTGACTCCCCCGCCCTGCTGCATCGTGGATTTATTCAGCGCCTGCACCAGATCGAGCTGCGTGCGCTGCTCCTCTGTCGTGTAACGGCTGTTCTTGATGTTCGCCACGCTCGCCTGCTCGCCGCCGCCGAAACGCCGCGCAAACGCACCACCACCGGGCAGATTGTTGCCGCCGATCTTCGTGCCCTGATAAATCGCCGGGAGAAACGCGCTGCCATAGCTGCGGGTCGCATTGCCCGGTGGGTTAATGGTGATGAAGCCAGGCAGATTCTCGTTCAGCGTGCCCAGGCCGTAAAGGGACCACGCGCCGAGCGACGGACGCACAAACTGAGTCGTCCCCGTGTGGAGCTGGGTGAACGCCTGCGGATGCGCCGGCAGATCAGTCGCCATCGAGTTGAGCACGCACAGCTTGTCCGCGTGCTTCGCCAAATTCGGCCAGAGTTCGGACATCCACAGCCCGCTTTTACCCTGCCGTGAAAACTTCCACTGTGGCGGCATCAATTTGGCGCTGCCATAACGTCCGGCGGCAGAAGGAGCCGGCTTTCCCGCGTCCGCGATGAGCTTCGGCTTGTAATCAAACGTGTCCACATGCGACGGAGCGCCCTGCATGCACAGAAAGATCACATGCTTCGCGCGCTGGGTGAAATGCGGGGCTTTGGGTGCCAGCGGCCCTGCGGCCTGCGTGTTCGCGCGCAGCATCTGCTGCTGCGCCAGCGCGGCAAAGGCCAGATAGCCGAAGCCGTTCGAGCCGGTCTTCAGAAACTCACGACGTGAAAAAGGGGGCGTGTTCATGACAGCGTGTGTTGGGTGGTGTTTAATTCAGATAGCGAAACTCGGCGCTCGCGATCAGGCTCTGACAGAAAGCCGACAGCGCGGCGAAATCAGCCTTCAGCTTCGCGTCTTTGCCGCCGCCGGTGCTTTTCGCGACCTGCGGCTGGAAGCGCATCCAGAAATTGCTGATCGCCTGCTTTTCCTGCGCGTTTGGCTCACGTCCAAAGGCAAGCTGATAGGCGTAGCTCAGGCGTTCGGATGAATTCCCCTCGTGTTTGGCAACGCGGGCCGCAAAGGCGTCCGCCGCTCCCTGGGTCTGCTGGTTGTTCATCAGAAACAGGCTTTGTGAAGGCACGTTCGTGGTCTCGCGGTCGCCGTTCACCAAACTAGCATCCGGAAAGTCGAAAACGGAAAGCACCTCGGGAATCTGGTCACGCACGATGGGCAGGTAGATCGAGCGATAGGTGTAAGGCTTGCCCGTAACCTCACGCTGCAAGGTCAGCAGCGCCTGCCGTCCCTCCCCCGCCCTCGCCACGGGCGATCCGTCCACCGGATACAAATTCAGCACACCACCCACTGCCAGCATGGCATCACGGATTGCCTCCGCGTCCAGGCGGCGCTGGTTCATGCGCCAGTGCTGTTTGTTGTCAGGATCCACCGCATAGTTCGCGGCATCGTGCGTGGAGGCCATCTGATATGCACGGCTCAGCATGATCTCACGGATCAGCTTCTTCACCGACCAGCCCTTTTCCATGAAGGTGACCGCCAGATGATCGAGCAGTTCGGGATGCGTCGGTTTCTGTCCCATCACCCCAAAATTGTCCGGCGTGGCCACCAGGCCGCTGCCCATTAGTTTCAACCACACCCTGTTTGCCATCACTCGCGCTGTCAGCGGATTGTCCTTGGACGAGATCCAGAAAGCAAGGTCGAGACGGCCGCTGCCGCTTTGCGGGCTGATGTTAAGCGGCTCGTCCTTCGCACAGAGCACCTCGACGAGGCCGCGTGGCACCACATCCCCCGGCTGTTTGATGTCTCCGCGCACCAGGATCGGACTGTTGAAGGGTGTATTGCGGTCCAGCACACCCATTGCCAGGGTGCGCGGTGTGCCATCCTCATAAAAAAGGTCCAGATCAGCCTTGATCGCCTCAGCGTTGTCACGCGCACCGCGGATACGCAGGAAATTGGCTGCGCCCGCCTTGTCGCGATCCTGTTGACGCATCGCAAATACTTCGCGCTGGGCTTCCACGGCCGCTTTTCGCGCGGTTTCATGCCTGCTCTTCAACTGCGCCACCTCGGCGGGCGAAATCTTCGCCAGACCGCTCACCTGCCCTGCGTTCCGGTCCAGTTCGATCAACGCGGAGGTGTTTGCATTTTGCAGTTGATCATAAGTGCCGAACAAAGTCTCGCTACTCAGGAGGATGCCCGCCAGCGCATAATAATCACGCTGCGTCACCGGATCGAATTTGTGATCATGGCAGCGCGCGCAGGCCAAGGTGAGGCCCAGCATCGACTGCGAAAGCGCGTCGATCTGCTCGTCCACCAGATCCATCGTGAACTGCCTCTTGTCGCGCTGATTGTGTCCCTTCGAACCGATCGCCAGAAAGCCGGTAGCGACGATTTTTTCCGCCTGATCACGCTTGTCGGCAAATTTCAGCAGATCACCCGCAATCTGCTCTTTCAGGAACTGGTCATAGGGTTTATCTTTTTTGAACGACTCGATCACATAATCGCGGTAACGCCATGCATGGGGGTAAAGCACGTTTACCTCCTTGCCACTGCTCTCCGCGTAGCGGGCCACGTCGAGCCAATGCCTCGCCCATCGCTCACCATAGCGCTCGGAATCGATATACATGTCGATCACCCGCTTAACGGCGTCCGGTGATTGATCCGCCACGAATGCCTTGACCTCGTCAGGCGTCGGCGGCAGCCCCGTGAGGTCAAACGCGATGCGCCGGATCAGCGTGGGCCGGTCCGCGTCGCGCACTGGATGCAACCCTGCCTTTTCGATGCCTGCGAGGATGAATTTGTCGATGTCTGTCCTCGCCCAGCCCGTCGTCTTCACCTCCGGCGGCGCCTGCTTTACCGGCTTCTGGAAGGACCAGTGCTTTCGTCCCTCATCCATGTCGATCACTCGCTTGCCGCCGTTTGCGTTGGCGACTTTCGTCTCGCGCGGGTCCGGCGCCCCCATCTCGATCCATTTTTTGAAATCCGCGAGCACATCGTCAGGCAGCTTCTGCTTCGGAGGCATCTGCATGTCCTCGTTCTTCCAAGTCATCGCTTCGTAGATGCTGCTCTGCGCGATGTTCCCCGGCGTCACCCCTGGATGCCCCGATTCGCCGCCCAGAAGAGTCGCCTGCTTCGTATCGAGCGTGAGGCCGCCCTTCACCTTGTCCGATTCGCTGGAATGGCACTTGTAACAGTGTTGAACCAGCACGGGACGGATGTTTTTCTCAAAGAACTGCAACTGGTCAGGCGCGATGCCCGCGTGCGCCGTTTCAGCCATGTCAGCAGCTTGCAGCGTAGCCGCACAAAGAATCATCAAGGAGGTCGTCAGGGTCTTCATGGAGGTGTGAAGCGGATTATTTGCTTCAACACGACACCTTTGAAATAGTTGCATCAGTCTTTTCACGACTTCAGCATCATCACGCTTTCATCGCAACAAAGCTAATGACCAGGGCTGGATCGGGTCAGCACATACAGAAAGGAGATGGCCAAAGATTATCTACCTGATGCTGAAGCTGAAATTCGCCCCCAACTCACCATAGAAGCAAGATTAGACACCCTTGCAGCCTTCCGCAAGACGGCTCACCTGGCTCCACGCTTGCCCTGCAATTCAGCCTTGATCCCTGCCGCCTCGTCTTTGCGCCCGGCGCGCTCATAGACATCGGCGAGGTTCAGGAAATAGGCCTCACGCTGGGGCACCTCGCGCGGCGGAAGACGGCGGATGATCGCCAGCGCCTTCTCCAGCATCGCGATCCCCTCGTCGCGGCGGTCGATAAGGGCAAGCATCATGGCCAGGTTGCTCATGATGCCCGTCGTCTCCGAGGATTCGGCTCCGTGTGCCTTGATCATCACCGGTAGCAATTCCTCCAGCAGCGCGGCACCTTCCTTAACGCTGCCCGTATGCGAAAATGCGGTTGCCAGGGCACGCGTGGCATCAAGGGTCACGGGATGCCCTGGACCGAAGGCCTTCCGGCATGCAGGAAGCACGGGCTGCAGGAGTGCCAGCGCATCTCGGTGCCGGTTCAGATCGAATGCATACATCCGGCCAAGCTCCATCGAATAGCTCAGTGTCTGGGGATGCGCGTCACCCAGGACCTTTCGGAGCTTCCCAATAACCTCCTTGAAACCGCGCTCCGCATCTTCGTAGCGCTCCAGGCCCATGAGACAGAGAGCGCGGTTGCCTTCGGCCATGAGTGTTTCCAGGTGCTCCGGGCCGAGGACCTCGCGCTTCAACGGGACCAACTGGTCGAACAGTTTGACGGCCTCCTGAAGGCGCCCCGACTGCGCATAACAGTTCGCGAGGTTCATCATGTCACCCAGGGTGGACGGATGCTTCGCCCCCTTCGCCCTGCGCGTGCTCTCCAAAACCTGCTGCATAAGCTTCGATGCCTCCTCGAACTTCCCTGACGAGGCATAACACGCGGCGAGATTCGACAGCACCGAGCGAGTGATGTGGTGATCAGGCCCGAGACTCCCACGAGCGGCCTGCAGAGCCTCCTCGTTCAGCGCTATCGCCTCCTTTACCCGGTTGTGATCGACGTAGGAAGCGGACAGTTGTGTGATGGCGCCCAGCGTGGACGGATCTGTTGGCCCCAGCATCCTGCGGCGGATCGCCACCGCAGCCTCCCGCAACTTCAAAGCTTCATCCGTCTTTCCAAGACCCGCCAGCGTCCGAGCGAGATCGAGCCCGCTTTGGACGCTGCTCCAGTGATCGGTGCCGAGAGAGGTCACAAAATACTCATGCGCCTTCCTCAGGAGTGGTTCGGACTCGGCATAGAGGCCCAGATCCCTGTAGGCACAGCCGAGAACCGATTCCAGCGAAGAGCGACGTGCCACATCCATGGCAACCGAGCCCTCGAGTTCCTTCACCGCCTGGTCCAGCGTTTCCGCCACGGTGATGGTCCGGCCTCCGCGCGATGGATCGGATTTTTGGAAAACACCCTTCACAAAGTTCGTCACGGCCTCAGCCTCCAGCCGGGCTTCCCGCTCCTTTTCCGCACGTGCCACTGCCTCCTGCCTGGCATCTAGCGCCACTTGGGCTTGCCAGAGGCTGATGACTGTCGCTGCGATGAGCACCAAGGCAAGAGTCATGGTGCCCAGAAGCGCCGCACGGTGCCGCTGCGCGAATTTTTGAAAGCGGTAGGCCGCGCTTGGCGGCGAAGCAAGCACCGGCTCATTCGCCAGGAAACGCCGCAGATCCAGGGCGAACTCGTTGGCCGTCTCGTAGCGCCGCTCGCGGTCCTTCTCCAGCGCCTTCATGACGATCCAGTCCAGATCGCCGCGCACGTCGCGCGCCAGGCGCTGCGGATCGATCTGAAGAGCCGTTTGCAAGGCCGTGGCATCCTCCGGCCCCAGCGAACTGAGCCGGGCGGAGGGCTTCGGCGGCTCCTGCTCCACGATGATGCGGCACATCTCGTGATAGCCTTCCGAGATCAACTTCTTCGGATCGAAAGGCGGACGTCCCGCCAGCAGCTCATAAAGCAGCACCCCGAGCGAATAGATGTCGCTGCGCGTGTCCACATCCATTCCGGTGAGCGAAGCCTGCTCCGGGCTCATGTAGGCGGGCGTGCCGATGATCTGCTCCTGGCTGGTCATCAGGGTGCGCTCGGTGAGCTTGCCCTGCGTCGCCTTCGCGATGCCGAAGTCGATGATCTTCACCAAAGGCTTCCCGCCATTGTCACAGACCAGCACGTTGGACGGCTTGATGTCGCGGTGGATGATCCCCTTTTGGTGCGCGTGATGAATGGCACCACACACATCGGCGAAGAGCTCCAGCCGCTGCCGCATGTTGAGCTTATGATCATCACAGAACCGGGTGATGGAAACCCCTCTCACCAATTCCATGACGAAGAAAGGACGACCGCTGTCCGTCGCACCAGCATCCAGCACCTTCGCGATGTGCGCGTGGTCCATCATTACCAGCGCCTGCCGCTCCTGCTCGAAACGGGCGATAACCTCATGCGTGTCCATGCCCAGCTTGATGATCTTGAGCGCCACCTGGCGCGTAACCGGCTCGACCTGTTCGGCCAGCCATACCGTTCCGAATCCGCCCTCACCCAGCGGAGCCACAAGGCGGTAGCGAGCAATGCAATCACCCGACTGCTCGAAGACAGATTTTACCGGGCGCGGTCCTGCGACCAGGACCGTGCGGTCGGCATCATGGAGATCAGCGGGATCATCAGACATCGCAAGACATGGCTGTTGGATCTCATGCTTCGCGGCAAGCAGGTCAGAGCGCAAGCTCGGGAAAGTTCATCTCTCATGAACGCCTCACGACACCATGTGTGGGTTCTCGCAGGTTTTGATGATTGATGAAACAGGGTAAAAAGGATAAATGCCCCGCTGTCAAAGCCTGCAACAACGCCATCAAAGTGGCGTCATCAGGGTTGCTCCCGGGCATCCTTCGGCTGTCTCTCCGGCACTACGGCTTTGTTCATTCGCCAACTACCACCCACGCATGCTGTCTAATCGTGGCAGACTTGCTTCTCAAAACCGCCAAATCCTGCGAAGAATGAAATGGTGGGCAGGGCTGGATTCGAACCAGCGTAGACGTAAGTCAGCAGATTTACAGTGGAGGTCAACCGCTTCCGATTCTGGCTCATATTTGCTGCTCTCGAAGGCTATTTGCTGTTCCACGCAAGTTGTGTTTTCGGTGTTTTGGCATGGATCGGCAGGAATCGGTTGGTTCGGTGTCATGTTCTGACATGCCACAGAAGAAATGCCCACTCAAACCCCATCGAGGGTGTCCGGGGGTGCAGGCAGTTCACGAATCAGGAGGCGCAAATCACGGGCGCATCACAGATCCAAAATCTTGTCCACACGAGGTGCCAAGGGTGCGAGGCAGTGCTGAATTTTGCAGGTGGGGTTTGAGGTGCGAAAAACAGAGGTGCGCCGGTTGAGTCATGCGTAGTCATACCAGTTATCGTTGCGCAACAATAGGCGCGTATCCGAAGGTGCATGCGGCGGTCGGCGGTGTCCCGTCATAACTCAACTGCCAGCCCAAACTCCGGGGGCCACTTCATGACCTCACAAACACAAATGCCCCCTTCCTTCAAGGGATTCATCACTTTCTCAACGCTACTACACATAACTTACCTGGCCTACTTTCCAAATCCTACTTGAACATAGAAACAAAGAAACTTGCGATTTTGTGTTCAAACGGCCCGTGAACTCCTGCTACCTGTCTTCTGAATTATTCGAGCGGTTGAAAAAAGACATCACTTTGCCGACGAAACTCTTTTTTGATGTATTTAGAGAACTGCCTGTAGGCGGTGGGAGCAGGTCGTTGGGTTTGTCTTCGCGAGCCGGAATGGCGCGGGGCACAATGGCTTCCGGCATGCCGGCAAAGCTGGCCGCCTCATTGAAAATGGCGCTGTGGTCACCGATTTTGGCCTGTTCGAGCATGTGGCTGGAGGTGTCCGGCAGGATCCGGGGCTGGACAAAGATCATCATCTCGCGCCGCTCCTTGTTGTTGGTGGTGCTACCGAAGAGATGTTTGATGACCGGAATGCGCACGAGGAAAGGCAGGCCGCTCTTGTTGTTGGTGTCACGCTCCGTGATCAGGCCGCCAAGCATGGCGGTGGCCCGATCGGGCACAATAAGGCTGTTCTGCATGCCCTGCTCGGAAATGTTCGGCACACGGTTGCCGCTGATGGTGGTGAAGCCGGAGACGTCGTTGTTCTGCTGGCGGAACTCGAGCATGACCTCGCTGTCGTTGTAAATGTGCGGGATGATGTCGAGCTGCAGACGCACCGGAATGTACTGAGTTGTGGAGGTGAAGCCGAGGCCGCCTCCGGCGACAGCGCCGTTGGTGAAGGTCTGCCCTGCGATGGCGACCTGCTGGCCGATGTAGATGCTGGCAGGCTGGTGATTGAGCGTCGTCACCGTGGGCTTCTGCAAAACGTGAAAGCGGCGCGAGCGCTCGAGGGTTTGCAGGAAGACATTGAGGTTTTTGTTGATTTGACCATAAGCAGTGAGGCCGCCGAGTGACGCGGGACCACCTGCACCGAGGAATCCGGCGATGTCCCTCAAATTGGACGGATTGGCAAAGGCGGTCCCCTGCGTGTTGAGCACGCCACCGACGAGTCCGTCATCGCCCGCTTGCTTGAGCGCCTGGATCCAGTCGAGGCCGAAATTGAAGTCATCTCCCAGGGTGAACTCGCCAATGATCGCCGAGAGCAAAACCTGACGCGGCCGCACATCGAGCTCCTCGGCCAGTTCCTGCAGGGCTTTGATTTGGTCCGGCGGTCCGCTGGCGAAGAACTTCGAGCTGGCTGGATCGGCGATGACCAGCGTGTTGGCGATGAGAATGCTGATGGGCTTTTTCGTGACCTGCAGCTCTGACACTGTGTTGACGTTGCCAAAACCCTGGGTGGCACCAGTCGTGCCGGAAGAGAATCCAGTTCCACCAGCATTGAGCGCCGAGTTCAAGCCGTTTCCAGTGCCTGCTCCGCCTCCCGGCCGCTGGAGCACGGATGACTGCTGTGATGAAGGAGTTTGGTTACCTTGCTCAGAGGCGAAGGTGCCGCCTTTTTCTTTGGAATTATTCCTCTGCAGTGCTTTTTCCGCGATGCTGAGGAAGACGGTGAGATCCAGGTAGTTGAGCTTGCGTGAAAAGTAGCGGCTCGAAGAGGATTCGGCATCCAGCTCCCGCACCAGCGCCTCGATCTTCTGCATGTCGAGAGGGCGAGCGACGACGATGATGCTGTTCGTCCTCGCGACGGCCTGCATCACTGGTTTAGCGGCATCCGTGCCCGAAACTCCGAGCGTCACGTTCATGGGAGCGGCGGCGCTCCCCGTGGCGACTGCGACGTTCCCCCCGGCGGTTGATCCGCTGGATGCGGTGCTGCTTCTCAGTCCCATCAGCACGCCGAGCTGCTCCACCACTTCCTCCGCTTCGGCGCGCTCGATGCGGATGGTCTTCTGCACGGTCTCCATCGGCGGCTGGTCCACCTGCTTCGCAAGCTCGGCGTAGGCGAGAATGGTCTGCGAAGCCTCGGTGATGACGAGGGCGCGGACGTTCGGCACAGCGAGCATTTTCCCATACGGATGCAGAGGAATGATCTGCTGAAACGCCGCGGACGCCTCCTCGGCCCGCAGGTGGTTGAGCTGCAGCACATGCGTCACGACCTGGTCGCTTTTGGGCAGATCCTCGATTCGCAGGATCATCGGCACGTTCTGAGAGGAAGGCATGCCGCCCTGCTCGGCGGCGATGAGCTTATAGAGATTGTCACCGCTGGGGACGAGCGCGTAACCGTGCATGAGAAGCCCCTTTTCGATGATGGTGCGGTATTCCTCGTCGCTGAACTCGCCCGGCACGTCGATGGTGACGACGGCGGCCTCGAGCCCTCGATCTCGCAGCACACGGCGGCCGGTGACGCGGAAATACTCCGCCAGAACCTCGGAAACCGGCGCGGCGGTGAAACCAATGATGTTTTTACCGGAGGGTGCCGGCGGCGCGCTGTTCGTCGCAGGCACGGGCGCAGGTAGCGCCGCCGGCATGGCGAGATTGGACGAGTTGCTGCCCCGGATGCGGGAAGGAATCTCGATCTGTGCATGCCCGGGAAGCGATGGCAACTGAGAGGCAACCAACAGAGCCAGGAAACGAATGTTTTTCTTCATAAGAGGGACTGTGATTGCATCACTGATTGCGGACTGGCTGCGGGCGGGAAGGAATCGTCAGCATCTGCTGTGTCGTGGCCGGCAGAGCGGCTGCCTGAGAAACGTGGGGAGTGGCAGGTGCCGTGACCGCACCGGGAACTGCTGCTCCTTGCTTGTCATCCTTGGGTACTCGCGGGAGCGGAATGACGGCAGGAACCGAGGAAGGCCCTGAGGTCCGCTTGGGTGTCGCGGCCGGTTGGGCGGATGAAGACGCGAGGGCGCGCACGTAATCCGCATCGTACTTCAGCACGGCGCGCTCATTTCCCCTCCAGAGTTCCGCCGTGATGCCTTGACGGGAGGCGCCGATCTGTACCGCTCCAAGCAGCCAGCCTTGTTCGGACGGCCGTCCTTTTTGCAAAGTGAACCGCTGGTGGGTCTTCGTGTTCACGACAACCACCGTGGGATTCGCCATGTCGCCATAGCAGGACGCGACGGCCAGATCCTTCGCGAAGGCGTTCTCCACCGGACCCGCCGGAGTGGTCTGTAGAGTGAAGGGATTCCTGGACCAGTCAGCGGCATAGCGCGTCGCGTCGTATCCCTGCGGCGGCTTGAAAGCCTCCTGGGCCATGACGCGGCTCAAAGCCAAAAGCAGCAGGACGACGAATCTCACAGGCTGGTTCCCTCCGGTGATCTGGGCTGGGCAGGGACCAGCAGGCGGCTGAAGCGCACGCTGACGACGACTAGATTGGGATCCGCGCTGTCCGCGCTCATCTGCAGCCGGGGAACCGCGCAGAATGACTCGGGTAATTGAATCGCGTGCACCCACCGGAACACCGCGGAAAACGTGCCCCGGACGGTGAGTGTCACCCCGACGTCCTGGTGAAAGACTCCGGCCGCTGGCTCGTGAAGCTGCTTCTTCTGAACCTGCAGCGAGTGAGCCGCGGCGGCCTGCAGCAGCCCTTCGAGCAATTCCTCGCTGGCCTGGTTCTCGCTGGTGAGTTCCGGCTGTGTCGAATCAAGCCACGTCAGTCGCTGCTGCCACAATCCAGCCTCCCGCAGCAGGGCGTCCGCCTCCATCCGCCGGAGCTGAAGGCCACGCTCCTTGCGCTCCACCGCATGCTGCATTTGCAGAAGATGCCGGGTCAGGATGGCCCCGCCGCACAGGGCCGCCACCACTCCCAGCAGCGTCAGCAGGCGCCGTTCACTGGCTTTCATGCGGCACCTCCCCGTGGGCTGTTCCTTCCGCGCTGAATTCAGCACGGTTGTCCTCGCGAATGATCGGGACGGGCAGAGACCACGCATACCGGCTGAGCGCGGCGCATGAGGCCAGACGGTCACGGAATCCCAGCGCATGGTTCACCGTCGTGGCCTCGCCTTTGACGATCAGCCTGCCTTCCTCGACTTGAAACTCCCGCAGCCTGACTCCCTGCTCCGGGAGCAAGGACACAATCTGGTGAAAAAGCTCCACCGGATAGAGGTCGGGATTGATCGCGGCCTCCACCTCCAGCCAGCGTGCCTGAGCCTCGCGCACACGCTCGATCCCGGGCTGCAAAGCGGCCAGTTCCCGTTCTTCGCTGCCGGCGCGTGACTCACGCCATTGCAGAGCCAGCCACCAGCAGGCAAAGAAACCAAGATACGCCAGCGTCAGGGCCGCGAACACCAGCACCCGCCGTTGTTTCAGGTCCGCGTCCTTCTTCCTCCGCGCGAAGGATGCAGGGACAAGCCGTGACTCGATGACCGGCGGCCGCGGAGACGGCCGGGACTCCTTGAGCACCGCCGCGTTTGCAAACAAGCAGGCGAGCTGCGGCACGAATTGTGCCCCGCATGAGGTCCAGACATGGATGGTTTCCAGATCCTCGATGAAACCATGCGCCTGCAACGCGGCAAAGACATCGCGGATTTCCAACGCCGCGTCAGCGTCCAGCTCACGCGAAGCCAGCGTCGTGACATGCAGCAGCTCGGTTCCGCGCGTGAACGCGGCCACATGACGCCCCAGCTCACACCACACCGCCAGACCGCTTTCGGGAAGAGGCAGCATGCGTGCGGAGGGCTCGAAGGCGAGCGCTTGAAAAGTGTCGATCCCGGCCTCGCCGGCATCCGGGGCAAACGCCAGCGTTCCGAGCAGCACTCGCTGGTCGTTCCGCAGGACCGGCCAATACGTCCAGCTTCGGGCGTCCCCATCACCGGACAAACCGAACGCCTCCCATCTCAATGCCACGGCTTCGTCCTGCGGCGCATCCACGCCTGCCGCCCAAAATGGCGCGCTGTCGAACAGAAGCGTTTCAACGCCCATCACCCCGCCAGAGGCCCGCGAATCCTGTTTCCAGAAACCCTGCTGGTCACAAACCCAGTACTCCCGCGCTGTTTCGCCCGGAAAGCATAGCTCCGTGTGTGTTTGGGGCTTCCGCATGATCATCTCGCCACTCCCCCCGGTGATTCCCGCCATTCTTCAATCTGCTGACCGCCGTCCTGCTTGGAGGAAACCACCATCACAATGGCGCACTTCGATTCCCCCGCGATACCAACGCTCTCAACACGTTTGGTCGGCCCCTGCAATGTCAGCAGAGGCTGAACCGTCGTCGCGTGGTCTCCACCAACGCCGAGAATCGACAGCGCCTGCTCGAACGATGTGACGGGCATGTCATCGTCTGTGCCGGACCTGTGATCGAGTCCATCGCGCCCCTGCACCAGCAGCCTCGCGTCCAAAAGCGAAGCTCCCGTGACAGCGGCAATCACTTTTTCATCAGCCGTGTTCAGGTCAACCTGGCCACTGCCTCTCAGCGTGAACCAGCTTCGCCATTCCGGCATTTTCTCGGCAAGCGCGGCCATGCGCGGCACCTGTTCCACCTCGTCCAGAGAGCTGAACGGACGGTTCAACGGCATGACCGCCGGATTTTCATGTTGATAGTCGAGCTTCTCCGCGCTGTCGGGCCGTCGCTTCAAGTCATCTGGATCCGTCCAGTCCATCAAGATCGCGGCGAGCCCCTGCGCCTCCGCCGCAGGCAACCCCCACGCCTCAAAGACACGCTCCAAAACCGGCGCCTGCCCCTGCGTGAGGAGATGGTTCAGGTTCAACCTGGATTCTTCCGTGGTCACGCTGGCTTCAAAACGTTCGATGGTGGACACATCCCTGCTCAAGAGTGGATCACCCGGCTTGATCAGCGGATGCGCCGCGACGGCCACGCCCATTTCTGCCAGTTCATGCGCGCGCATCAAGCTCTGCCGGGCGGCCTGGGTTTCGCCCTGAATGTTTGTGATCAAAGCGGTGTTGATGACCAGAAAAGACAACAGCGCCATGATGCAAAGCACCGCCAGCAGCACCGAGCCTGCCCGCGCCGAATCATTGGATGGCCTGAAGATGGATTTCACCATCATGAAGAGGCACGCGCTGCATCCGATGCTCAAGTTACGGAATCGTCACGAGCAAAGACTGTCAGACAAAGCACGATGAGATTCGGATGCATCCCTGAAAAGCGCCCGTCACGGCATTGTCACATGCTTATCAACTCCATTCTCGTATCCAGCGCCCGTGCGGTCGGTGTGCCCGAGGCGGAATTGCAGGCGGCCACCGCCACGGCGGCCGCGGGCGGCATTTCGCCCGTGCTTGCGCTGGTTGAAAGCGGCGCTGTGGACGAACGTGTGTTCACCCGGCACCTCGCACGAGAACTGGGCTGGACATGGCTCGCGACACCGCACCCTGAGACGGACGATGCCGGCGAATTGAAACGAATGGTGCCGGCCCGCTTTGCCGTGCGTCATCAGGTGTTCCCGATCTCGATCGAGCGGGATGAAACGACCGGACGCCTCCGCAGGCTGGTCATCGCCTGTCATGATCCGTGTGATTTGATGGCACGGCAGGCCGTGGCGCGGCAGATGGAGCTCCCCGTGCGGTGGTGCCTGACACCGCGCGCGGAACTCATCAGCGCCATTCAACAGCTCTACGGAGTCGGCGCGGAGACATTCGACGCTTTGATCGCCGCCCGCGGCGAAGGAACGGATGACGCGCACCTTCGCGACGAGGCAAATGTGATCGATGGCGAGGACGAAGAGGCGTCGGTGGTAAAGTTCGTGAACCAGATCATCCGTGAGGCGCTGGCGCAGAAGGCCACGGACATCCATGTCGAGCCGCAGCCTGACAGCCTGCGCATCCGCTACCGCATCGACGGCTTCCTGCACGAGATTCCCGTGCCGGAGAACATCAAGCAGCTCCAGGCCTCCGTGATCGCGCGAATCAAGGTGATGAGCAAGCTCGACATCGCTGAGAAGCGCCTGCCGCAGGACGGACGCATTCACTTGAAGGCCGAGGGGCAGTCCATCGACGTGCGCGTGGCCTGCATCCCGAGCGTCGAGGGAGAATCCATCAGTCTGCGCCTGCTCGGCCAGGAGCGCTTCACGCTCGACCGCCTCGGCCTGAACGCGGCGCATCGCAGGACCATCGAGACGCTGCTCGCCAAACCCAACGGCATCGTGCTCGTCACCGGCCCCACAGGTTCCGGCAAATCAACGACGCTCTACACCTTCCTCTCCCAGCTCAACAGCGTGCACCGCCGCATCGTCACGATCGAAGATCCGGTGGAGAACAAACTTCCCGGCGTGGTGCAGATCGCCGTGAAGCCGGAGATCGGCCTCACCTTCGCCAGCGGTCTGCGCAGCATTTTGCGTGGAGATCCAAACGTCGTCATGGTTGGTGAGATTCGCGATCTGGAAACCGCGGAGATTGCCGTGCGCGCCTCGTTGACCGGCCATCTGGTCTTTTCCACGCTGCACACGAACGATGCTGTCGGCGGCATCACGCGTTTGATCGAGATGGGCGTGAAACCCTTTCTCGTCGGCTCCTCGGTGCGCGCCTTCCTCGCGCAACGGCTCGTCCGTGTGCTGTGCGAGTCCTGCAAAGCACCCGCGAAGTATCAAAGCGCCGAGCTCGCCAGGCTCGGCTTCCCGGAGGCAAAAGGGAAAAACCTCTGGCGCGCCGCGCCGGGTGGCTGCCAGCAATGCCGCGGCACCGGTTACTCAGGACGCGTGGCCTTGTATGAGATCGCCATCATGACGCCCGCCATGCAGGCGCTCGTTTCGCAGCGTTCCTCCGAGGCGGACCTGCAGGCGCAGGCGCGCAAGGACGGATTCCTGCCCATGCGCGAGTACGGGCTGCAAAAAGCGCTCGAAGGCATCACCACGCTGGAGGAAATCGCGCGCGTGACCACTGAGGAGGTCGAATGATGCCCGCCTTTGCCTATCAAGCCCTGGCCGCGGACGGAACCGTCAAAACCGGCTCGATCGAGGCCGCCGACCGCGGCGACGCCGTGCGCATGCTTGCCCGGCGAGGACTGCAGGCGCGTTCGATTCAAGCACAGGTCGTGGAGCGTCAATCCAGGCAGGATGCCGGGGGCGAAACCACCGTGCAGATCAACCAGGCCGATGTCATCCGCTTCACCGAGGACATGGGCGACCTGCTCGCCTCCGGTTTGCAGGTGGAGCAGGCGCTGCAGGCCATGGAAAGCCGCGGCGCGTCCAAACTCGGATTGTTGGCAAAAAAAACGCGCGAACTCGTGCGCGACGGCGTGCCGCTCTCTGCCGCGCTGCGCCAGGTGTCTCCCTGCTTCGACGAACTGTACTGCAACATGATCGCCGCGGGCGAGAACAGCGGCGCGCTCGACGAGATCATGGACCGCCAGGCGCGGCATCTGCGGCTGATGGAATCCGTGCGGGCCAAAGTGACCGGCGCGCTGATTTATCCCTCGTTCCTGATCGTCTCCGGTGGCGCGCTGGCGGTCATCATGGTCACCTACCTGCTGCCGAAGCTCGCGGTGCTGCTCACCGGCACCGGCAAGGAGCCGCCGTTCATGATCCGCGTCAGCCTGGCCTTGTCCGACGCGCTGCGGAGCTGGTGGTGGGCGGTTTTGATCTTCCTGGCGCTTTCCGTTCTGATCCTCTTCGCTGTTTCAAAGACCCCCGCGTTCCTGAGACACTGGCATCGCCTGCTCATCCGCGTGCCTGGCATCCGCGAGATCACGCGCGCACGTTTTGAACTGCAGTTCTTTGAGACGCTCGGCAGTCTGTTGCGCGGTGGCGTGCCGCTGCTGACGGCGCTGGAGCTGGTGCGCCGCGCCGTGAGAAATGTTCACCTGCAGCACGCTTTGTCGCAGGCGGAGGCCATGGTGCGTGAAGGCGGATCGCTTTCCAACGCCATGCGCAGGACAGGGGCGCTCGAATCGCAGGCGATTGACGTCATCCGCATCGGCGAGGACACCGGCCGCCTCGCCGAGGTGCTCGGCAAGGCCTCGGCGCGCATGGACACACAGCTTTCCCGTGTGATCGAACGCGTCACGGCGCTCATCCAGCCGGTTCTTCTGCTCCTGATGGCCGGCCTCATCGGCGGACTCGTCTGGAGCATGATCAACATCGTCTTCTCCACTCTCAGCCAGCTCAACCGTTGACTTTTCCACCCCCATGAAACACACCCGCAGTATTCCTCGTCACCACGCCTTCACCCTGCTCGAAATGATGGTCGTGCTCCTCATCATCGCGCTCATCATCGGCAGCGTCGCAGTCATGGTGCAAGGCATCGAGGGGAACGCCCAGAGCGTCACCACCGGCGCCAAGATCAAGGCGCTGGAGACCGCGCTCACCTCCTACAAGATCGCGAACCTCACCTATCCCACGCAGCAGCAGGGGCTTGAGGCGCTGGTGACGATGCCCGCCGCCGAGCCAAGGCCGCGCCGCTGGAGCGCGCTGGCAAAACCCGACGCGCTGATTGATCCGTGGGGCCGCAAGATCGGCTACCGCAACCCCGGCAAGCGCAACGCCGGCGGTTACGATGTGTTTTCACTCGGTCCGGACGGGCTTGAGAACACGGAGGATGACATCGGCAACTGGTGACCCGCCATGAGACGCGCCGCCGCATTCACGTTGCTGGAAATGATTGTCGTGCTCGCCATCGCGGCGCTCATCATCGGCATTGGCGCTGGGGCCGTCGTCAGGATGGCGGAGGAGAACGAAATGCGTCGGGCCGCCGGCGAGGCCGAGCGGACGCTGATGCAGGCGATGACCCGTGTCCTGAAGACCTCCCGCCCGCAGGCGGTGCCGCTCGCCGATCTGGCCGGTGGCATGAACCTGAAGGTGCGGCGTGCCGGCAGCGATGAGTATGAGCCGGCCGCCGGACAACGCCTTTGGCTGCGCCCCGGCGGCCTGTGCGAGCCGCTGACCCTGCGCTGGCAGCGCGGTTCCGCGTGGTTGGACACCACGCTCGACCCGCTGACCGGCGGCTTCACCCGCATGGAGGAGCGCTTTTGAAACGAAACGCCTTCACCCTCCTGGAAACCCTGCTGGCGCTCATGGTGTTCAGCGTGGCGGTCGTCGCACTCGTCGAGGCGGTCAACCAGCTCGGCAAAACCACGATCAACATGCGCCGTGAAGGCGAGGTGCGGGAACGGCTGCGCTCTCTGCTGCTGGAAAACACCCGTCTGCCCATGCCGGCAAGCCTCCAGAGAGACACTCAACGCGTCGAGCACGGGGATGTCCTCTACACCATCGTCCGCGAACCCCTGACGGGGCTCAAAAACCGCGACGGGGCCGAACTTCAGGGGCTCCATGCCGTGCGCGTCACGGCCGAGTGGCGGGAAGGAAACGCAACCCAGCAGGCAACGGCGGAAACCTGGGTTTTCCCGCCGCTGTTTCAACCGCATTAAAGTGAACGCCATGCAGCATTATGCCCGCAAGCATGCCTCCCGCGGCTTCACCCTGCTCGAAGTCGTCATCGTCATGTTCATCGTGGCTCTGGTGATGGCCGGGGTGCATTCCATCGCCCACGGGACCCTCACTCTGGCTGATGACGTCCGCCGCGCGCAACGTCATGAGGCACGAAAGCAGGCCTTCGTGCATTTCAGCCGCCAGCTTTTCGCGAGTCTGTCTCCCGGCAGCGCCTTGAACCTGAAGACGGTGCAGGATGGCGGCCACTACCTCAGTTCGCTCGAAGTGCGGGCCGTCTCATCCCCGTTTGACGGCACACCCGGCAGGATCGTCGCGCTGTTCACCGAAACCGCTGTTGGCGGCGGCCTTCGTCTGCTGATGGAAGTCCGTTCCAACGACCATGATTCAAACAACGGGATCAAGGTCCTGCTTTTCGAGGACATCGCCACCTGCGAATGGCGGGCCTGCGATCCTGCAACTGCTGGGTGGTTGCCCTCATGGACCGAACCCGTGGAGGAACAGGCGATGCACCGCCATCCGCAGCTTCTTGAACTCAACCTCGCCACCGTCGGCGGCATCTCGGACCGGTTCGTGTTCTGGCTCCCGCAGACGGCCCCCTTCCCGCCGCCGACCGCCACGCCGCAATGAGTCAGAACCGTTGTTTGACAGCATCTCGCAGCGTGAACCTAAATCCAATGCCATGACATTCCGCCATCTCATCATCGTCCTCTCTGCCCTCGTCCTCTCCGCACACTGCGCAACTGCGGACGATCTCAGCCAGGAGGTGAAGGCAGCCACCTTGGTGAGCCTTTACGGGAAGGCACCGGACTTCACCTGCCGCACGACGGACGGACGCGAGTTCCAGCTCTCTGCTATGCGCGGCAAAGTAGTGCTGCTCTACTTCTTCGCCAGCAGCGTTCCATTCAGTCTCACCGAGATGCGCTACATTGAAAAAGAGGTGTTTGAAAAGCTCCGCCAGCGTGATGACTTCGCCATCTTGGGCGTCGCCCGCGGTCATACGCGTGAGGAGACCGTGGTCATGGGTGGACAGAACAAGCTGACTTTTCCCCTGGCAGCCGACCCGAAACAGGAGCTCTACGGCCGCTACTTCACCAAGTTTGTGCCCCGCACCGTGGTTGTGCGGAAGAACGGTACCATTGCCTATCTGGCCAGCGGTTCCAAAGAATACGAATCCATCGTGCAACTGCAAACGGTGCTTGCCCGCGAACTGGCGGCCACGGTTCCATGAGCCTGGATGGCCTGGCTGATCCCGGGGCCAAAGTTACAGATTGTTAACCGCAAAGTGCTTCTTCTCGAGGGAAGACTCGATAAACGGCCATGCATCGTGGTTCCATGACGGGGCCGCACAAATCCTGATTGTATTTTGGCCCCGGACCACCAGTCGAACCACTCTCCCGCAAGGCACGTGCGCACCTGGCCGCGGCCTGTCCTCAACGCTTTGCTGGCGTGTCCAAATCGTAACCACCAAGCGATGGCGACGCCTCCGTGCTCCGCCTACAACATCGCCGCCGGTCAAAGGCGCTGATGGTCCTGATTTTTTCAGCACGATCACTCACTCAAACAACCGACACACACCAAACACATGCAGATCAAAAACAAACACCTCCTCTCCATGCTCGCCGTGGCTGGGATGACTCTGTTCGCCTCAAGGGCGGGCGCTACTACCTTCCTTGCTGGGGACTTGCTCCTCAGTTTCCGTGCCTCCGGGGGCACCGGCTCCGACAAGAACGTCGTCGTCAACCTCGGCCAGGCGGATACTGTTTATCGTGACGCCACCAGCAATCTGACCAACATCGCCGATATTGGCTCGCTGTTGACAACGAACTATGGCTCCAACTGGTTCAACCGTGCGGACCTCTTCTGGGGTGTCGCCGGCGTGGCCCAGACCGACCAGTTCGCCAGCCCCATCGATGGTGATCCGACACGCACGAATTACCTTTCCCGCGCGCAAACCAGCTACAACCCGGGTGTCAAGACCTCGACCGCTTGGAGCGTCGCCGGTTCTACCTCACGCGCCAACATTGCGAACAACATCACCACCTTTGCCGGCAACTTTGACGCGTTCTCCAATGCGGTGACCAACACCGCCGTTTTGGACGCCACCGCCGGTGGCAGTTGGAACAGCTTCAACAACGGCAGCAGCACCTTTGGTGGCGTTTCCGGCACGATTGAGGGGAATTTCGCCAGCGGCACGGGTGCCACGGCGCTGGACCTTTATCGTATTTTGAACTCCACTTCGGGTGCCGTCCCTTCGGGCCTCGTGGGCGTCGGTTCATGGGAAGGCTCCTTCACCATCAACGACTCCGGCCAGGTCGGCTTTGCGGTGGCGGTGGCCGCCATTCCCGAACCCAGCCGCGCCCTTCTGGCCGGTCTTGGACTCGGAGGCATCGCTTTCCGCCGCCGCCGTGCGGTCAAGAAGATCGCCTGAATCCATGATTCCTTACCTCTTATAGCTTCCCCCTTACACATCCTCTGATTACCCGTATGAAATCTGTCATTCATCTCTTCACGGCCATCCTGGCCCTCTCCGTGGTTCCGCAGGCCTCTGCCGACCTCACCATCCGTCTCACCGGCTCCACCGCCTTCCGCGCCGGCACCCACAAGGCCATCGTCGCCATGATGGGCGGTGAGGCAAACTGCCGCTTCGCGCATGGCATGATCACCGGTGCCGCCACCACAGCCAATCAGGCTGGTTATGAAAACGCCGACTACACCATCATCCGCGGCACGGCCGCCAGCATCCCCGGCATCACCACGGTGCATTGCACGTGGACAGGTTCCGCCACCGGGATCAGGGACGTGGCTCAGAACAACACGCTGGGATTCCTCGCCGCCAGCCAGTTGCCTGCCAATACAGGTTATGCCAATGCCGCCGTCACCCAGGCAACCAGCGAAACGGCCATCCCGGACTTCGCGTTCTCGGATGTCTTCCAGGCCTCGACACCCACGCCCGCTCCAGCCTTGGAGGACAACCTGCTCGCCATCATCCCCTTCTCCTGGGTGGCGAATGAAGGCACCACCGGCATCACCAACATGACGCAGCAGCTCGCCCGCGCCCTCTACAGCAACGGCTCCCAGCCCAAAAAGCTCTTCACGGGGAACGATCTGGCCGCGGACGCTGAGCAGTTGGTGCTCGCCGTCGGTCGTGACAATGGCTCCGGCACCCGCATCACCCAGTTGGCGGAAACCCAGTATGGTGTGTTCAACACCGTGCAGCAGTGGAAGCTCACCAGTTCGGGTTCCCCGGCCACGGTCACGGTCGCCCAGGTCTGGCCTCTGAATGATGGCGTCGGGGCGTTTGCCACCGGCAATGGCGGCTATTCCAGCGGCAGCACGATCCGTACGCTTATCGGTTTGACTTCGGCCGCAGTGCAGCTCAAGAATGCCGCTGGAACTAATGTGGGCACTCCCCAGGCCGTATCTCTGTTAGCTTTCCTCGGCATCACCGACTCCACCACCGCCGTCACCAATGGCGCCGTGCGTCTTTCCTATGAAGGGGTTTTTTATGATGGCACCAATCCCAAGTTGATCTATCAAGGCCTCTATACCGGCTGGGGCTACCTCCACGTTTACACGAAGTCCGGCCTATCCACGGATCAGGGCCAGTTCCGCGACAACCTCGCCGCCCAGTTCGATGACGTGAACGTCATCGGCGCTGCCGGCCTGCAGGTCTCCCAGATGCAAGTAAGCCGCGTCAATGATGGAGCCACCGTCGGCCCGTAATTGGTCTGTTCAGTTCTGAAAACGCATCCTGCTGGTGCTGGCCGAGAGGTCAGCACCAGCTTTTGCATTCATCCACGATCATGAGACTTCTCCTCCCCACCGCCCTGACTCTCTCACTGATGCTCAACGCACTGTTGGTCTGGCGTGGCACCCTGCACCAGCCAATCGTGGCCGCAGAAACCGTGGCCGCAGAGCCCCCCGCGCCCCGCGTCTCCGCCAGAACGAAGGTGGAGAAAGCGCCGCCGCCCTCCTTAAACTGGAAGCAGGTTGAGGCACCAGACTTTCCCACTTACATTGCCAATCTACGGAAGGTTGGCTGTCCGGAGCCGACATTGCGCGCCATCGTGCAGATGGAGCTGAGCCAGGCTTTACGAGCACGGCAGCAGGACGCGGGCGGGCCGATAAACGAGGCAACCCTGGTCGCTGAAGAGAAGCAACTGCTCGAATCCCTGCTTGGTGTCCAGTCTGCCGCACCGCCCGAGGCGAGCACGCAAGTTGCCGCTCAACCCGCTGGAAATCCTGCGCCCGAATCTTCTGCGCGTCCTTCAATCACCGCCTACGCTCCGGCCGCCTTTCTCGTGGGCAATGCAGCCGATGATCCCGTTTTGACCCCCGAGGGGCTTTCTACTCTTCCCACTGATTCCACGCTTCCTCCCGAAACTCTGCAGCGCCTCGGTGATATGCGCCGCCAGTTCGGTGAGCAGGTCAGCTCCTCCGCGACATCCGACCAGAACGAAATGGACCAGGAGAGACAGTGGCGCAAAGCCCGCCGCGAGAGCGACGACATTTTCATCTCCAGATATGGAGGAGATTACTTCATGCGAGTCCAACAGAATGCCAGGCTGCAAGAAGTGCTCAACGCTCAGAAAGCAAGCGCCCCTTGACCATTGTTGCAAGTATCACGAAGAGCTGATTGGGATTCGTTATGTGACGAAAATGTCGTGTGTCAGCCATCCACTCGGCGCTTGGTCGCCATGAGTTACACATTCGTAACGGCGGCGCAGTTGAGAAAGTGCCTGGTGCGGAACAAGACGGTGTGCCACATGATTGGTCACTTTTCATCGACACCTTCACGCTTCACGCCTCGCAAGTCGCGTGGATTCGCACTGGCGGCGTGGTGTGTCATTGCGGGAGCCATTGCAGATGGCCAGGAGCCGCCTCCAACTTCCCGTCAGGATGAGAGCCAGGCCGCCACGCCCACCGCAACGGCTCAGTTGGGACCGCTCTACATCCGAGAGTATCGCGTGCGCGGCAACAAGCTGCTCAAGCCGGTCGAGATCGAAGAGGCGGTCTATCCTTTCCTGGGCCCCGGACGCTCGGAGAATGACATCGAGCAGGCACGGCTGGGGCTGGAGAAGGCCTACAAATCGAAGGGCTACCAGACCGTGTATGTGGAGCTGCCGCAGCAAACTGGCGCGCGAGGTGTCATCTATTTCAATGTCGTCGAAGCGACTGTGGGGCGGCTGCGCGTCAAAGGATCGCGCTACTTTCTGCCGAGCAAGATCAAGGCGCAGGCGCCCTCGATGGCGGAGGGAACGGTTCCAAACTTCAACGATGTCACCAAGGACATCCAGGCGCTCAACCGCTGGCGTGACCGCAAGATCACGCCGGAACTGAAGGCGGGCGTGGTGCCGGGCACGGTGGACATCGATCTGAATGTCGAAGACAAGCTGCCGCTGCATGGCAGCCTGGAGTTGAACAACCAGCACAATGCCAACACCGTGCCGCTGCGCCTGAGCGGCTCCATCAGCTACAGCAATCTGTGGCAACTCGGCCACACGCTCGGCCTGAGTTTCCAGGTCGCGCCGGAAAAGACCTCCGACGGCACGGTTTACTCGGCCTTCTACACGTTCCCGCTCGAAAGCGCGGAAGGATGGAGCGTGCTGCTCACCGGGGCGTTGCAGGACAGCAACATTTCAACCCTAGGCGGCGGCGCTGTGATCGGCAAAGGCACCATTTTTGGCTTCCGTTTGATGAGGACGCTGCCTGCGGAGTCCGGCTATTACCACTCGCTGAGCTTCGGCATGGACTACAAGGATTTCATCCAGGATTTGAACGCCGCCGGCGCGGTGGTCTCCTCGCCCATCACCTACTATCCGTTCACGCTGTCTTATTCGGCCGGGCACGTGGCGGAGCGTTCGTTCACCGAGTTCAATGCCGCACTGGTGTTCCATTCGAGCTCCATGGGGGATTCGCGGGCGCAGTTCGCCGCCCGGCGCTTCAATGCCAAGGACAACTTCTTTTACCTTCGCGGGGATCTCTCGCACACACACGACCTGCCGCAGGGGTTCCAAGTTTACACGCGTGTCCAAGGCCAGGCCGCGCCGCAGCCGCTCATCAACACAGAGCAAATCGCCGGCGGCGGGCAGAACAGCGTGCGTGGCTACCTCGTCGCCACCCAACTCGGCGATTCAGGCATTTTTGGCTCGATGGAGTTCCGCAGTCCGAACTTCATCGGCGGCCCCAAGGACCGGGAGAACGAGTGGCGTGTGTACGGTTTCCTCGACGGCGGCAAGCTCTTTGTGAACAGCACACTGCCGACGGAGAAGCGCTCACACGACCTCGCCAGCGTCGGTTTCGGCACGCGCTTCCGCTATCTCGACCACATCACCGGTTCGCTCGACATGGGCATGCCTCTGGTCACCCAGCCGGACGCCATCGCCCATGACATCTACTTCTTCTTCCGACTGGGCGTCGAGTTCTGATCCTTTCATTCCGCACACCTCCATCATCTGCCAATGCGCCTCAACAAACCACGATTCCTGTCAGCCCTGTTTCTCGTCCTGAGCACCCACCTCATCGGCATCGCCAGCTCGCATGCCGAGGAGAAGAACTGGTGGAACCCGTCCTGGACCATCCGTAAAAAGATCGACATCGACACCACCGGCAAAGGTGTGGCCGTCGCCGAGCCGATCGGCACGTCTGCCGTGCTCGTGCGTCTGCATGAAGGCGTGTTCAGTTTCATGTCCGCCAAGGAGGATGGCAGCGACCTGCGCTTCACGGCGGATGATCACAAGACGGTGCTGAAGCATCACGTCGAGAAATGGGATTCGCTGCTCAATGAAGCCTATGTCTGGGTGCAGGTGCCGGACCTCAAGCCGGCCGCTGCCACGACGATCTGGCTCTACTATGGCAACACGACAGAAGCGGTTGCGGTTGATCCGGCCAAGGAAACCTACGATCCCAACACGACGCTCGCATATCATTTCGCGGATGTGTCAAAGGCGGGCGCTGATTCATCGCCCACGGGTGCGAACGCTGAAGGCGCGCCACCACCTGCCGCTGGCTCGTTGATTGGCGGCGGACTGCGTGTCTTCGGCCAGACGGCGATCAAGGCGCCCGCTCCGCCGCTGCCTGAATGGGCGCCGGGAGCGCCTCTCACGGTCTCGGTCTGGGTCAAACCAAGCGCCTTGCAGCCGAACGCAGTAATTCTGAGCCGTCGTGACGGCGCGAACGCGTTCATCCTCGGCCTCGACAACGGCGTCCCCTTTGTGGAGGTCAACAAGCAGCGCAGCAGCGCCGGAGCGCCCATCGCCGCCGGTGGCTGGCATCACATCGCCGCCGTGGCAGATGCCGGGAACGTCACGGTCTATCTCGATGGCAAGTCTTATGGTGCGGTCACAGCGGCGATGCCGTCGCTCAAGACTCCGGTGGAGATCGACAAGGACACCTCCCCTGCTGCGGCAGGTATGGTTGGGTTCACGGGTGAGATGGACGAGCTGCAAATCGCGAAGACCGCGCGCCCGGCCGGGTTCATCCAATTCGCCGCGGTCAATCAGGGCACCACGGCGGACTCTGGAAAGCTCGTCGTCGTCGGCTCGGATGAAGCCTCGGACCACGAGGAGGAGGGGGAGATCATGAAGCACCTCACGCTCATCAAGGACATCTCCAAGGATCTCACGTTTGACGGCTGGGTGGTGATCTTCCTCTGCACGGTCCTCGCCGTCGTCGGCTGGGGCATTGCCGTGGGCAAGATTTTGTATCTCAACACCATCGAGAAGGCGTCCAAGGAGTTCATGAAGCGTTGGGAGAAAATCTCCTCCGATCTCACGGCGATCGACACCGAGGACACGGAAAGCGTTAAGACCCTGGGCGGCACCGTCACCAACAAGATGCAGAAGCTGATGCGCCAGTCACCGCTGTATCAGCTCTACCATCTCGGCTCGGAGGAGATCCAGCATCGCATGAAAGCCATCCGCAAGGTGTCCTTCAACACCAAAGAAGCCGCCGAGGAAAAGAAGGTCATTCCGGGCGGACTTTCGGGGCGCTCCATTCAGGCGATCAAGGCCGCGTTGCACGGCGGCATGGTGCGCGAGGTGCAAAAGCTCAACGGCAAGCTCGTCTTCCTCACCATCGGCATCGCCGGCGGTCCTTACCTTGGCCTGCTGGGCACCGTCATCGGGGTGATGATCACCTTCGCCGTCATCGCGAAAAGTGGCGAGGTTGAGGTCAACAGCATCGCTCCGGGTATTGCGGGCGCGCTTCTGGCCACGGTCGCCGGCCTAGCCGTCGCCATTCCAGCGCTGTTCATTTACTCCTACCTCAGCTCACGCATCAAGGACGTCGTCACCAACATGGAGACCTTCATCGACGAGTTCATCGCGAAGATGGCGGAGCTTTACAAAGAATAACCACGCACCGTCATGCAAGCCGACAACAAGAGCTACGACGACATCAACGTCACGCCCATGGTGGACCTCTACCTGGTGCTGCTGCTGATCTTCATCATCATGACGACCGCGGGCGTGCAGGGCATCAAGGTGAATCTCCCGCGCGGCGGCCCCGCGTCCTCCAAGCCGATCGAAGGGCCGAAAATGCAGGCGATCACCGTCAACAACGAGGGCAAGATCTTCCTCAACACCATCCCGGTCACGCTCGACGAACTCGCCAGCAAGCTGGAGTCGCTCAAATCGAGCTCTCCCGACTTCCCCGTCGTCATCCGTGGCGACAGCGCCTCCCAATATCAGGGCATCATGGATGTCCTCAACGTCGTCGGACGCGTCGGCGTCACGAACATCGGCCTTGCCACTCAAGCCAGGAAATAAACCGCGCAATTCCCCCATGAAACCCACTGACATCGAAGACGAGGACGAACCGGGCTTTCTCAAAAAGCACCTTGTCACGCTCATCATCAGCGGCATCGCCATCGGGGGCGGAGGCTACATGTATGCCAATTACAAACCCTCCAAGACTGCGCCGAAAAAGAAGATGGACATGGTGATGGTCATGCCGGTGCTCCCCCCTCCGCCACCACCTCCGCCGCCCCCGCCGAAGAAGGAGGAGCCCCCGCCGGAAGAGGAGAAAAAGGAGGAGATGATCGAACAGGCACCGGAGGAGATCGCCGAAAAGCCGGACGAAAAACCTGCGGACGAACCCAAGGATGAGCCGCTCGGCACCGCCCTGACTGGTGGTGATGGCAGCAGCGGACTCGGCGTTGGTGGCGGCGGCGGTGGCCGCGGCATGATCGGCGGTGGCAGCGGGAAAGGCGGCAGCAAATGGGGCTGGTATGCCGGAACCGTGCAGAATCGCATCGCTGATGCCTTGCGCAAACATCCGCTCACCCAGCGCGCCGGGTTCACCAACACGGTCAAAATCTGGGCGGACAGCACCGGCCGTATCAATCGTGTGAAGCTCAGCAGCAGCACGGGTGACCGCGCTCTCGACACCGCGATCGAAAACGAAGTGCTCAGCGGCCTCGTGCTCAACGAGCCGCCGCCCGACGACATGCCCATGCCCATCAACCTGCGCATCACCGCGCGCAAATCGAACTGAATCCCCCTTCCATCGTTCTCATGCTCAAGTCCTCCCAAATCTGGCGACGCCAGTTCGCCTGTTTCACCGCCTCCCTGTGCGCTGCCATGCAGCCTGTAGTGCTCCGCGCGGCGGAACCCGCCCTGCCCGCGCCTTTGCTCGCTGAAAACACGCCTGCGACCAAACCGGCCGCGGAAAACGTGCCAGCCCCCGTCGCGCCCTCGGAACCAGCCACCCCGCAGATCCCGCTCGATCCCGCGCAGGCGGCCGCGGTGCTGCCTGATCCGAACATTCCCGCTCCGCAGCCCATTCTCGCCACGCCTTCGCAGAACGTGACGCTCAATTTGATCAACCGTCTCGTGCAAAAAGGAGTCCTCAGCCATGCGGAGGCCGCCGACCTGATCAAGGGAGCCGAGGAGGACGCCGCCTTTGCCAAGGCCCAGGCCCAGGCCCTGGCGGACACCCAGGCCGCCGTGGCGGCCCAGAGCGCCATGCCGCCGGTGGAACCCGACGCCGAGGAAGTGCGCGTCACCTACATTCCAGAGTCGGTGAAGACCCAGATTCGCGACCAACTTCGCGCCGAGGTGTTCGAACAGGCGCGAAACCAGAAGTGGGCGGCGCCGAACGAGTTTCCCGAGTGGACTTCGAGAATCAGGTTTTTTGGCGACATGCGCATGCGTCAGGAGTCGCTCATGTATCCTTCGGGCAATGACAATGTGACCGGCGCCTTTCCGAACTTCAACGCCATCAACAGCGGACAGCCGTGGGACTTTAGAAATGCGGCAGGCCTGATCCCGCCCCAGCTCAATGTGGACAGGGATCGCGACCGCACCCGCCTGCGCATGCGTCTCGGCTTTGACATCGATCTTGAGGACGGCTTCACCGCGGGCATCCGCCTTGCAACGGGCGGCAACAACTCGCCCGTTTCAACCAACCAAACGCTCGGCTCCGCCATCGCCAACACCCAGGGCGGAGGGTTCTCCAAGTATGAGCTGTGGCTCGATCGTGCCTTCATGAAGTATGAGGCCGATCTCAACGACCAATCGCATCTGATGATCGAACTCGGGCGGTTCCAAAATCCCTTCTACAACAACAGCCAGATCATGTGGGACGAGGATGTCAACCTGGACGGCCTGGCCTTCACACTGACCAACTCATGGACCCGGGATTTCAACTCCTTCTTCACCGCCGGCGCCTTTCCTGTGTTCAACACGGCGCTGAACTCGCCTGACAACAGCACCACCAAGGCCGCCAGCTACGACAAATACCTGATTGCGGCTCAGTTCGGAGTTCAATTCAAGTTGACCGAAGACATTGAGGTGAAGTCTGGCATCACCTATTACCATTGGGAGAACATCGAGGGCCGCTTCTCCAGCCCCTTCGTGCCATCCTCGCCCAATGACGCCGGGGACACGGACGACAGCCGCCCGCTTTTTGCGCAGAAAGGAAACACCTACCGTCCGATCCGCAACATCACCCCGACTCCTGGCGCCGCCCCTGGCGGCAACCTCAACGGCACGATCAACCAGTATCAATACTTTGGCCTTGCCACCAAGTTCCGCCAGCTCGCCTGGTCCGGACGCATCGACTTCAACCAATGGGAGCCGCTGCAGGTCTCCTTGATGGCCGACGTGGTCAAAAATTTCGGCCTCAACACGGCCGCGATGAACGATCTGACCCGCCGCGACGCGGTTGTGAACAATCGCAGTGGCGGAGCCGGCGGCTGGGAGGGCGGGGACCTCGGTTGGTATGTGGGTTTGAATCTCGGCAAGCCCGTGGCGCTTTTCGAGCAACGCGGCGACTGGGCCCTCAACATCGGCTACCGTCATGTCGAATCGGACGCGGTCGTGGACGCGTTCTCCGAATCCCGTTTTGGCAACGGCGGCAGCAACATGGAGGGCTACACCATCCAGGCCCTCTACGCGCTCTCGAAGCGCACCTGGACGCGCCTCGCCTACATGAGCGCCAGCCAGATCGCCGGCCCGCCGCTTCAGACAGATGTCTTCCTCATCGAATTCCTATCCCGTTTCTGATCCATGAAAAAACTACTTTCCCTGCTCCTGATTCTCAACTCCCTGCCAGCCTTTGCCGCCGAGGAGGCTGACCCGGCCATGGCCGTGCTGAAGCGCATGCGCGAGCAGCTCCGTTCGGTCATGATCCAGCAGCAAAAAACTGAGGCCGAGCGCGCCACCCTTCAAGCCGCCAATGTGGAACTGGAGGACAAGCTGAAGAGCCTCGACACCAAGTTCAAGGCGCTGGCGAAGGAGAGCAACGCGCAGAAAGACGCGGATGCGAAGACCATCGCTGAACTGAAGGCGAAGATCGCCGCGCAGGAGCAGCAGCAGGCGCGCCTCGAAGAATCCCTGGCCAAATGGAAGCAGGGCCACCAGCAGGTCACCGACGAAGCTAGGAAGATCGAGGCCCAGCGCGCCGAAATGGCCGCGCGGGTCATCCTCCTCGACCGCAAGGTCGCCGATTATCAGCGCAAGAACGACGAATTGTTCAAGATCGGCAGCGAAGTGCTGTCCAAATACGAAGGCTTCGGCCTCGGCACCGCCATCGCCGCGCGCGAGCCTTTCACCCGCAACATGCGCGTGAAGCTGGAGACCCTTGTTCAGGACTACTCGGACAAGCTCGTGGATAGCAAGATCAAGCCTGACGAAGCGCCCAAAACAGCGCCGCAGAAAGCCGCCGCATCGCGGGCCGCCGCCGCGCCGCCCTCCCCCAACAACGCTAAACGCTGACATGAATCACCCTGGTTCCATCCTGCGTGCCGCCCTCCTTCTGTTGTTGCTCACCGGCGCTCACCGGCTGAAGGCACAGGAGACGGACAAAGTCATCGGCAGCATCGGCAACATGGAGCTGCGTCAAAGCGAGGTGCTGGAATCCCTCGGTCGTCTTGACGACGCTGACAAGGCGGCCCTCACCAGCGATCCCGCCACGCTGAACAAACTGGTGCGCTCCATTCTCGTCCAGCGCCTGGTGTTTCATGAGGCGGTTCAAAAAAAATGGGACGAGGAGCCATCCATACAACCACTGCTCAAAAGCACTCGTGAAGCCGCCATCACGGACAGCTACTTGAAGACCTTGTGCAAACCGCCGGGCAATTATCCTGACGAAGCCGAGTTGAGGGCCGCTTATGAGAGCAGCCGCGCCGCGTTGACGGTTCCGCGTTCCTTCCGTCTCGCGCAGATCTTCATTGGCGAGCAACAAGGCTCCGACCAGAAACTGCACGCAGTGCGACAACGTTTGCGGGAAAACCCGGCTTTGTTCGGGACCGTGGCACGTGAATCGAGCGAGGAAAAAGAAAGCGCCTCGCGTGACGGAGAGATCGGCTGGCTCACCGAGTCACAGATCCAGCCGGAGATTCTCGCGCAACTGCCCAAACTCCGCGTCAACGTCATCTCCGACCCCGTGCGGCTGAAGGACGGCTGGCACATCCTCAAAGTGCTCGATGTGCGCGAGGCGTTCACACCCATTTTCGACCAAGTCCGCCTGCAGCTCACCCAACGTCTTCGCGCTGAGAAAACCCGGGCGAACATGCAGGCTTATATGACGGGAATGTTGCAAAAACACCCTGTGGCTGTGAACGAGGTGGCGCTGTCAAAGCTGCTTCTCGCTCCTTCACCGGAGCTGTCCAAGAAAGACCTCTGATCCCTTGTTCATGAAGCAATTTCACTCCTCATCACGCCTTCGCAGGTTTTCGTTAGCTCATGTGGCGCTGGTGCACTGGCTGGTGGCGCTCCTTGCCTTGCCGCCCGGCACCATCATGGCGGACATGCTCACCAACAATGTGCTCGGAGGCGGCGCGGGAGGGGCTGCTGGCACGCCTGCGGCGACCGCTCCTGCGGCTGCCAACGCCGTCGATAGTGCCGCGGCGGCGGCGCAGGCACGCGCCAACGCCCAGGACATGCTCACCCGCAACACCATGGCCTTGCAAGCTGTCACCGCCATGCAGGAGGCAGCCCGTGCCGCCGCCGCCACAATGAACAATGCAGGGGCGAATCCGAACTTCCCCGGGCAGACACTGCCGGATGTGCCGAATGGACTCGTCACTGGCGGCTTGGAAATCAATGGAATTCCTGCCGGGGCGAACGCGCCCCAGCAGTCACTCGAAAATGCCCGCACCATAGTCACCATTCAGCAAACTCAGCAGCAAGCCATGTTGAACTGGAAAACCTTCAACGTGGGCCGGGACACGACGGTGCGCTTTGATCAAAGCGCCGGCGGAGAGAGCGTGAGCAATTGGATCGCCTTCAACACGATCAATGATCCGTCGGGCAATCCGACGCAGATCCTCGGATCCATCGAAGCGCGGGGACAGGTCTATCTCATCAACCAGAACGGCATCATCTTCGGTGGCGGCGCCCAGGTCAACACAGGCTCGCTGGTGGCTTCGTCGCTGCCTCTGAACAACAACCTCGTCACCCGCGGTTTGCTGAACAACCCGGACTCGCAGTTCCTCTTCTCCGCCAATGCGCAGCCGGCAGGCACGAAAGGCCCGACACCGGCCTACACCCCGCCATCACCCCCTGCATCCGGCCGGATCGGAAACGTGACGGTGCAGGCCGGTGCCCGCATCACCGCCCCCACGACTTCAGCCAATGTCGGCGGACGCGTCGCGCTCATCGGCCCCAATGTGACCAACGAAGGAACGATTAGCACGCCCGACGGACAGGCCATCCTAGCGGCTGGCATGGAAGTGGGCTTTGATGCCCACAGTTCAGATGATCCCTCGCTACGCGGCCTTGATGTGTATGTCGGCAGCGTGGGCACCTATGGAGGTACTGCAACCAACTCTGGCTTGGTCGAAGCACCGCGTGGCAGCATCGTAATCAGCGGAAAAAATGTGAACCAGAATGGCTTCATCGAAAGCACCACATCGGTGGCATTGAATGGTCGCGTCGATCTGCTTGCAAATTACAACGCCATATCGAACCCGAACTATGGAATCTCCGGCCAGGGCGGCGCGTTCATTTACAAGCAGGATGCCGCGCCCACGACCGGTGTGGTGAGCGCAGGCCCTGGCTCCGTTACCCGCGTGCTTCCGGAGTATGCCAGCACGCTCAAAGTCGTCGGTTCGGAACTGGCATTGAAATCTCAGGTGAACATGCAAGGCCTCGCCATCTACCTCGGCACAGGCGCCGTGGTACATGCGCCAAATGCGAACGTCACTCTGAGCGCCGGTGTGTGGGATGTTCTGACCGGTTCCGGGAACACGAGCATTAGCTTCGTGCATTCCAGCGGGCAGGCTTACCTCGATCAAAATGCCGTCATCGACGTGGCGGGCTCCGCTGGTATTGCCTCGTCGATCAGCCAGTACATCATCGAGGTCGATCTTCGGGCTGCTGAGCTTGCCGATGTACCTCTGCAGCGAAACGGCAGCCTGCGCGGACAGACGGTGACCGTTGATCTGAGAGAGACCGGTACTCGCTCGGACGGCAGCACCTGGTATGGAACTCCGCTGGCAAACCTCACCGGCTATCTCGGCATCATCCAGCGCAATGTGGGCGAGCTCACCACCAAGGGCGGCAACGTGAGCATCAGTGCCGGGGAGTCCATGGTGATGCAGCAAGGTTCGCGCATCAATATCGCGGGCGGGTATCAAGAGTTCACCGCCGGTTCGGTTAAAACAACGCGCCTCATTGACGATGGAAACCTCGTGGACATCGCACGCGCAGACCCATCTGTAATCTATGACGGTATTTTCGATCCTTCCACTACTACCACGGACAGCCGCTGGGGCATCACCACGACCTCCGATGGTATCTTCAACGACAACAGCCGTCTTGAAATCAAGCATCTCTACGGTGCCGCCGCAGGTAATGTGAGCCTAAAAGCCGCTGCGATGGCGCTCGATGGCAGCTTCACTGGCGGAGTGGTGGCCGGCCCCCAGCAGCTCGACGCCGCGCCAAAGCCCGGCAGTCTAATGCTGCAATGGCAGTCTCAGTTGCGCTCCCGCGCCATTCCCAGCTTTGCAGCGATCTCACCCACGCCGCCCGCCATCACCTTTCGCAGCGGCACTTCCGCCCTGCCCGCCGCAGGTGCCTTTGGTCTGGATGCTGGCGGCAATCCGCTACCGCTGCGGGTGGAGCGGCGTGCTGCGGTGGATCTCGCCGCAGGGCTGCTATCATCATCCACCTTCGGCTCCTTGTTCGTGACCAACGGGGATGGGGACATCACTCTGCCTGTCGGCCTGCATCTTGCGGCACCGGTGGGAGGCACCGTTTCTCTTCATGGTGCCAATGTCAATGTGCACGGCAGCATCAGCGCACCGGCGGGAGTGATTGATCTGCTCGCCTACAACATCTCGCCCTTCGCCTCGAACATCATCATCGCAAACAACCAGCCCGTGCCTCCTGCCAATTCCGGGCGCGGTATCGTCACCATCGGCTCCGGGTCTGTGGTAAGCACAGCCGGCCTCGTTTTGAATGATCGTGGAGACGCCCCCGCAGCCTTCAGTGTTCCTCGCCGCATCAGCGGCGGAGCCAGCACCTACGCGGGCGGTTCCATCCGCGTCGAGGGATGGCAGGTGGATGTCCTCGCAGGCAGCCTGCTTGATGTCTCCGGCGGTGTGCTGGCGGATCGCAGCATTCACCATGGCAATGCGGGGACTCTCAGTCTTTTTGGTGGCCGAGATCCCTTGCTAACCTCCATCCTAGGCGGTCGTCTGGCACTGGCAGGATCGCTCCGGGGCCTCTCGGGCGCTCTTGGCGGCGCGATGACATTACTGGCCCCGGTCATACAGGTCGGCGGGGCGGCCTCAGTACCCAACACGCTTCTGCTTGATCCGTCGTTCTACAGCCAGGGCGGCTTTCAATCCTTCACCATGACGGGCCTGGGCACCGCGCCGGGCGGAGTGGATAGCTCCACTCCGGCCATCATCATCTCTCCCGGAGCGGTCATCGCGCCGGTAATCAGCAGCCTGCAAGCAAATCTCGCCACGCAGAACGGGCTGAGCCTTATCACTCTCACCACGCTGCTCCAGCCGGAAGGGTATCGAAACACCGTGACCCTTGATTTCCGCGCTCCAGGCGTGCGTGACTCATCGAGCAGTGATCTTATCGTCCGGGGACTCGTGGACATGACCGCCGGCTCGCGCATCGTCACAGATGCGCTCGGAAAGGTGACTCTCCACGGACAGACGGTGCGGGTCGCCGGCAGCATCGAAGCGCCAGGCGGCGTTGTCCTCATCCATGGTTCCTCTCACTATCCTGAGAACAGCCCTTCCAATTTCGCGATCACCACCGTAGTCCTCGGTGACACCAGCAGAATATCGACCGCCGGTAAGACATTGTATTTCTTTGACATACTGGGCCGTCGTAGCGGCACGGTGCATGCGGGCGGCAGCATTACCGTGGAGGGCAATCTCATAGCGGACGCCGGGTCCCGGCTGGATGTCTCTGGCACAGCAGCCATGCTCGATCTCACCCCTGAGGAGGCAGGCAGTCCGTTGCAAGGCCTTGGTGCGGTCACTGAATGGTTCCAGCCAGCGGAACTCGTTCCCACATTGGTGATGAGCAATGCGGGCAGTATCGCGTTGCATGGCGGAGAATTCCTCTTTTCTCGGGCAACACTGCTTGGTCAGCCAGGCGGTGCAAATGCACAAGGCGGCACGCTTAGAATCGACTCAGGGCGTTTTTACATTCCAGGGGACCTGAAAGACGATCGTGACATCACCTTGGTTGTCGCCCAAGACATGAGCGCCTTTGCTTTGCCGGTTGCAGGACTGGGGATCGCGCCCGGCATACCCGCGCTCGGCTATTTTGGTGCGAACACCTTTCAAAACGGAAGCTTCGACTCACTGCAACTCAGCGGGAACTCAGAGTTTCGTGGAGCGGTGACACTGAATGCCCGTGGTGCACTGAGCATCGCAGATGGTGGCATAATTCAAGCGGATGCTTCCACAACACTCACTGCGGCGCATGTGAAGGTCGGACTTTCGCTTGGTCAGCCGGTGCGGGATGAGGAGTTGCTGAACCCGTTTGAGAAGGATAACGCGGGCGGCGGCGGAAGGGTGCCAAGTTACTTCAACCCCGCTGCTGGCACCGGTCATCTGAACATCAACGCGGACTTGGTCGAGACAGGCTTCCTTTCGCTGCAAGGCATCGGAAGCGCCGCCATCACTGCACGACAGGAACTGCGCGGCTCAGGCTATCTCGATATCGCGGGGAATCTCGACCTCGTCACCGGCCAGATCGTGCCGGAAACGGCATCCACCTTCACCATCACTGTTTACAACGGCGGAGCGGTCAGCATCGCCTCGTCCGGCATCACACCAGAATTCCCGCTGAGCGCCGGCGGCAGGCTAAGCATCTATGCGCAGAGCATCACGCAGTCAGGCGTGCTGCGTGCGCCCTTTGGCAGCATCCGTATCGGCTGGGATGGCACCGGCACCGCTCCTCGTGGCCTTGTCACCAACGCGAATGTGCCCGTCACTCAGCAGGCCACACTCGCTGCAGGTTCCACAACATCCGTTTCCGCCGTCAATCCGCAGACCGGTGCTGGTGTCGTCATTCCATACGGAATCATCAAGGATGGCACAAACTGGATTGATCCCACCGGTCTCGACATCACTGCCACCGGCCTGCCGGAGAAGTTCCTGCGGATTTCCGCGCAAAACGTCACTACCCAGACCGGCTCAACCCTCGACATTCGCGGTGGTGGCGAGCTCTATGCCTACCGCTGGGTGCAGGGCAATGGAGGCACGAAGGACATTCTCGATTCCGACGAGCTTTTTGCCATATTGCCGGGCTATTCATCATCTTTCGCGCCTCGCGCCACCTATGCCTCCTCCGGCATCTACGCCGCGAACCTTGGCGGAGATACTGGATACACGAACGGATCACTCCAGGTCGGAGATAAGGTTTATCTGCGCGGCAGCTCGCTGCTGGCAACGGGCTCCTACACGCTGCTTCCGGCGCGTTACGCACTGCTTCCCGGTGCTTTGTTGCTCACTCCAGACACCAGCGATCCGGTCGATTCATTCGTCAAGCCAGGTGGCGCGGTGCTTACCACTGGTTATCGCTACAATAGCCTCAATCCCGCCTCCTCCGCGCAGATCTACCAGGCCTTCGAGATCGCGCCGCAGAGCGTCGTGAAACTGCGGGCGGAGTACACCGATGCCTACGCGCAGAGCTTCCTCAGCGCTGCACAGCAGCGCCTGAGCCTTCCTGTCGCCCGCGGGCCGCTGGATGCCGGTTACGCGCTAATCGGGGCGCAGCAGTCGATGCAGCTAGGTGGTCTGGTGAATGCTTCAGGCTCAGGAACCGCCCGCGGAGGCCGCGTCGATGTCAGTAGCCCGCTGGACATCGTCATCGGAGCACCTGGCGCGGCGCTTCAGCCTGGAAAGCTCGTGCTCAATGCCTCGCTACTCAGCGCCTGGAACGCGGAAAGCCTTCTCATCGGTGGCGAGCGTGACAGCTTGGGGAATATCACGGTGCGCACCACCAATCTCACGCTCGACAATGCGGGCACGCCGCTTTCCGGCAGGGACATGATGCTCGCCGCCACGCAGACTTTGACGTTCGCGGCCGGTTCTTCCCTGCTTCAAACCGGCACGCAAAGCTCCGCGGATGCCTTTGTCGTCAGCGGCAATGGCGCCCTCGTGCGTGTGAGCGGCGTCACCGGGGCGAGGACATCCCGCATCGGTGTCACCTCCTCCCTGCTGCCTTCGCTCACCATCAGCTCGAACGCCGTGATCTCGGGAGCCACGGTCACGCTCGACTCCACCAATGCCACCACGCTCGATCTGAGCACCCAGCTCACTGCCAGCGCCATCCAGATAAACAGCGGACGCATCAGCCTCCAGCTCGAGAATCCCGGTGCCTTGCAGCCGAACGCAGGCCTCGTGCTCGGTGGCGGGCTTTTGACGGCTTTGAAGACCTCCAGCTCGCTTTCACTACTCAGCTACTCCTCGATTGATTTTTATGGTTCGGGAGCTTTTGCCGCAGTCGGAGCACTGGAGCTTCACGCGGGTGAAATTCGCGGCTTTAATCAAAACAGCGCAAACATTGACCTGACGGCCCAGAGCCTTCTTTTGGACAACAGCGCCCTAGCCGGCGTGCCCGGCATCGCAGCCTCCACCACCGGCGGCTTCAACCTAACGGCGAACACCATCACCATTGGAAAGAACGCCCTTGTCATCGACCAGTTCGACACCGTCACGCTCACCGCCGCACAGGGGGTCACGGTCCGTGATACGGGTTCCCTGCGCGCTCAAAACGCCTTGAATATTGTCACCCCCTTCATCCGTGCGGAGAGCAAGGCCACTCAGGTCATCGCCGCTGGCGGTCTGCTGCACCTCAGCAGGCCCGCTACTGTTTTTTCTCCCGCATCCCTCGGCTTGGGAGCCTCGCTCTCACTCGAAGGCGGCTCGATTCTCGCTGAATCCGATGTCCTGCTACCCAGCGGCCTCATTTCACTCCGGACAATCAATGGAGACTTGACGCTGAACGGCACGCTCAGTGTCGCAGGAGTGGCTCGGCATTTCTTCGATGCCATCCGATTCACCGACGCGGGCCGCGTCTCGCTCACCGCCAATGCCGGAAACGTTACCATCGGCACCGATGGCCTCCTCGACCTTTCCGCGCAGACCGGCGGAGGAAACGCCGGAACGCTCTCCGTGAAGGCCGCGAACCAATTCGTGCTCAACGGCACGCTCGCGGGACAAGGCGCTTCTACTGGCAGCTTCGATCTCGATGTTGGCACGCTCACCTCCTTCGCGGATTTGAACACCCGCCTCAACGCAGGGGCCTTCACGGCATCACGCGAGCTTCGCGTGAGAACAGGCGGAATCGCCATCGACGGAACGGTAAATGCAAGGCGTTTCCTGATCGCGCTCGACAGCGGCGCGCTCACTGTGAATGGCACCATCAACGCCTCCGGCAGCACCGGCGGACGCATCGACCTCATCGCCAGCGGTGGCGTGACCCTCGCCAATGGTTCCACGCTGAACGTTCGCGGCCAGAATTTTGACAGCGCGGGAAAAGGCGGGGCAATCTGGATCGAATCCACCGGCACGGGCAGCATCAGCATCGCCACGGGCTCCAGCCTCGATCTGCGTGTCGATGCCAAAACGGTCTCCAGCGCCTCCCGTGGCCAGTTCAGCGGAAAGGTGCATCTCCGCGCAAGTCAGAACGCCACCTTCAATGATCTGCTCATCAATCCGATCGGCGGCAGCTTTCTCGATGCTTCTAGCATCGAGATCGAAGGCTTCCGCGTCTACGCTTTCAACCAGACGAACGTCATCCTCCGCGCCGGAACGGCCACAATCGCCGGTGAGGGCCTTAACACGACAACCATTCACAACAACAACACCAGCTTCATGGCCAACCACAACGCCATGATCACGCGGCTGTTTGGTGGAAACACCGCCCTCGATTCCATCACCGTCCTCCAGCCCGGCGTGGAGATCGTGAACAGCGGCGGCAGCATCTCTCTGGGCACTCCCACCTCCGCCGCACTCGCCGATTGGAACCTCGCCACCTTCCGATACGGCCCGAAGAATGCCGCAGGCACCCTCACCATGCGTGCCAGCGGCAACTTGGAGTTCTACAATACGCTCAGCGATGGCTTCACTCTCGCCACCGCTGGACCGCTGGTCGAGCGCATGTGGATGGCGTCTCTCACCGCCTTGAACACCAGCGTTCCGGTGAACTCGCAGTCGTGGAATCTCCGCCTCACCTCCGGTGCGGATGTGAACGCCGCGGACTTCCGTGACACCGCTGTGCTAACCGCGCTCGGTGCAAATGCAGGCTCTCTTTTACTCGGCAAGGACGCCGGTCAAGCCGTGCCGGCGAGTGTCACCCCCAATACCTCCCCCGGCTCGAACGCACTCACCCGCCTTGCCATCAATCCGACGAACAACACGGCCACCACCGGCACGCCCACCGCCTCGAACCGCTTCCAGGTCATCCGGACAGGTACCGGTGACATCGAAATCAACGCCGGGCGTGATGTGCGCCTGCTCAACCAGTTTGCCACTATTTACACCGCGGGCGTCACCGTGCCTTCCGCCACCACCGTATTCAGCGCCAATGACTTCGTGCTCCCTAATGTCTCCGCAACGCTGCCGCAGACGGAACTGGGAGCCGTGCAGCAGCTCTACCCGGTCCAATACAGCATGGCAGGCGGCAATGTGAGCGTCACGGCCGGCGCGGACATCCTGCATCTCACCCTAGCCAGCGGCGTCAGTGTGCTGGATTCCTCCCGCCAGCTCCCCAACAACTGGCTGATGCGCCGGGGTTATGTGGATCCCTCCGGCCAGTACGGCGCGATCAACGTGAACGCCGGTGGCGTGAACAACCTCTCGGACCCCGCCGCCTCCACCACCTGGTGGGTGAACTTCAGCAATTTCTTCGACGGCATTGCCACCCTCGGTGGCGGGAATGTGACGCTCAATGCTGGCCGCGACGTGCAGAACGTCAGCGCCCATGCGCCCACCAATGCCCGTGCCGCGCGTGGCACCCCATCCGCCGCCGGCCTGCTCGAACTCGGCGGAGGTGACCTCCGCGTCACCACCGGTCGCAACATAGACGGCGGCACATTCTACGTCGAGCGTGGTTCCGGCACTCTGATCGCTGGCGGCGCGGTGACCACGAATGAGGCTCGCTCCATCTCGCTCGGCAGGCTCGGCCCCACCCTCCGTATCCTCACGTCGGAAGCCTGGATGCCCGTAACCCTTTTCACCGGCAAAAGCAGCTTCGATGTCAGCGCCCGAGGTGATGTCTTGCTCGGGCCGGTGGCCAACACCTTCCTGCTACCGCAGGGTCTCACCAACCGCCATTGGTACAAAACCTACTTCTCCACCTACTCCGCGGACAGCGCCCTCAACATCACCTCCCTCGGCGGCAATGTGACCCTCCGACAGACGGCCACGCTAGGCACCAGTTCCCCATCACCCATCCTATCCCTCTGGATCAACAGCCAGATGATTCTGGGCGGTAGCAGCTTTGCATCCCACTATCAGCCCTGGCTGCGCATCGCGGAGACGAATTCCAGCCCGTTCTCCACCTTCACCACGCTCATGCCCGGCATACTCCGCGCCTCCGCCTTCAGCGGAGATATCAATCTGGCAGGCCGCATGAACTTCGCCCCCTCGCCAACAGGCACTGTGGAACTGCTCGCCAGCGGCTCCATCAATGGCTTCACCCGCAATGGCATCTTCAACAGCTTCATCGGAGGAACCCCCGTGGACATCGCCATCTGGAGCGCCGCAACTCTCAACCTCTCCGACACAAGCCCGGCTTCCCTCCCCGGTGCCCTCTCCCCCTTCTCCTACTACCAGACCTTCTTCAACCCGGCGAGCCCATCCGCCGTCAACAATGCCGCCGCCCGCGTTACAAGCACCGTCTTCCTAAACAACCTCAACGCTGCCTTCATCGAATCAGGCTCCACCTCCGGAGCCTTTGCAAGCAGCCAGTCCAAGCAGCGCCTCCACGCACCAGGCCTCCTTCATGCCGCCGACACCATGCCGATGCTGCTTTATGCAGGCGGCGGAGACGTCTCCGGCTTCACGCTCTTCTCCGGCAAGCAGGCCACCATTCTCGCCAGCCGCGACATCACCGACATCTCCTTTTACCTTCAAAATGTCCGCTCCAGCGATGTCAGCATCGTCTCCGCAGGCCGTGACGTGATCGCCTACAACGCCAGCGCCCCGCTGCGCACGCGATCCCTCGCCAGCGGCAACCTTCCCGCCGCCAACGAGCTGCCCGAGGCAGGTGACATCCAGATCAACGGCCCCGGCACCCTGAAGGTGCTTGCCGGACGCAATATCGATCTCGGCACCGGCTCCAACAACGCGGACGGCACAGGCGTCGGAATCACCAGCATCGGCAACGGCCGCAACCCTTATCTTCCGTTCGCCGGTGCCGACATCGTCGTCGCGGCTGGCTTGGGGGGCGTTGCCACCGGTCTGGGCAGCTCCAATGCGAAGTTCGCTGATTTCATCTATGCCATCCAGTATGATCAGGGCGTCCTGAGCGGCACACCAGCCGCGCCGAAGTATGAGCTCGATGGCCGCCGTTACCTGGCGGAACTGGCCGCCATGCTGCAAACCAGCGGTCTCAGGGGCTTGCCATCCAGCATTCTGTTCACTGACAATGATCCTTCGGCTCCCGTCGTGGCTCGCAACGCGGGCACCATCAGCGTCGGAACACCAGAACCCGGTGCCACCTTGCTGCCTAACTCGATCAATCTGGACGATCCGGCCCTCACCCCGGCCCAGCGTGATCAACTTGCCCTTTCGCTCTACTTCCTCGCCCTCCGTGATGCGGGACGTGATCGTAACGATCCTGACAGCCCCGATGTGAACACCTACCGGGCCGGTTATGAGGCCATCCAGACGCTCTTCCAAGTTCCTGATCTGCTTGATCAGGTCCCGGGGATGCCGCCGACGGTGGTGAAACCAGGGATCGAACGTCTCATGGACCGGAACCGCCCCATCTCCGGTTATGTGTTCGACGGCGACATTCAGACACAGGCCCGCGACATCCGCACGAAGAGCGGCGGCAACATCAGCATCCTGGCTCCCGGCGGTGGTCTGCAACTCGCCTCCACGCTGATCGGAGAGACGCTCGCGCCTCCGGGCATCATCACCGAGTCAGGCGGCAATATTTCTGTGTTTGCCGATCAGGATGTCAGCATCGGCATCGCCCGCATTTTCACCCTTCGTGGTGGGGACATCAACATCTGGTCCACCGTCGGCAACATCGCGGCCGGCTCCTCTTCGAAAACCGTGCAGTCCGCTCCGCCGACGCGTGTGTTGATCGATCCGCAGAGCGCCAGCGTGGCCACCGACCTGGCAGGTCTGGCCACTGGTGGCGGGATCGGCGTTCTGGCCACTGTCGCAGGCATCGCTCCGGGCAATGTCGATCTCATTGCACCTGTCGGGGCCGTGGATGCCGGTGACGCGGGCATCCGAGCCACGGGCAACCTGAACATCGCGGCTGCGGTGGTTCTGAATGCGGCGAACATTTCCGTCGGCGGCACCAGTGCAGGCACGCCTGCCGCCGCGTCCGTGGCTTCGCCAAGCTTGAGCGCTGTTGCAAGCGCCGGCTCCAGCGCGGCGGCAGCCACCACAGCGACAAACGCGGCGCAGCAGAACAGCCAGCAGCAGACCTCGCCTGCAACAGGCAATGAGACGCCATCGATCATCACCGTCGAAGTCCTCGGCTACGGCGGTGGCAGTGGTGACGATGAAGAACGCCGCCGCAACCAGCCTGGAGAATAATCACCGCCATGTCTTATGACTTTCAGCCTGATTCACAGCAGCCGGTGCCGGAAATGCCTCCACCGAAGGAGCGAATTGGCGCATTCAGCATTTTTGCACTGATCACGTTCGGTTTGATCGGGGCCCTTTGGTTTGGCTGGACTCCTCTCACCAGGGCCGTGCGCACCGCGCAGGCACGGCATGACACGAGGAAGGCCCTGGAGGCGGTCAACTCCAAGGACTGGCACCTTGCCGCACGGCTGCTGACAGATGCTCAACGAAGGACCCCCAATGATCCGGAAGTCCTGCGTGGCATCATTGAGTTTCACAAGGCCACCGGCTCCGATCCCGGGGGCCTGGCCCAGCGGCTGGCCACGCTTGACCAAATCGAGCCATTGAATCCCGACGAACAGGTGCTGCGGGCCAAGGCACTCATCGCCACGGGAAAAATGCAGGAGGCGCATACGATTTTAGACAAAATGCCGGCGGAGCCAGACGTTCAGCCCAAGCGGCTGGAATTGCTGTCCTCTTTGCTGAAGGCCGAAGGACGCGTTCATGAGGCGGAGGCCGTGGAACGACAATCGCTGGCCGGAAATTCAGACGATCCGTTGACGCAACTCAAAGGACTTGAGAAAGACCTGCAAAGCGTCTTTCCGGAGGTCCGCCAGGAAGCCCTGAAGCAGCTTTGGCCATCGGCAAGGATGAAAACGGAAGTTGCGCTTCGTGCCATGGAACTGCTGGTCCAAGACGCATCACTGACTGCTCCGCAGGCAGAGGAACTGATCTATCTGGCGGAAACTCACCCGCTCAAGCCTTTGCTGACCCGTTTGAGTGCCGTCTCCGCCCTCATGCGTTTGAAGCCGGATAAACGACCGCAACTCGTCAAAGAGGAAGTGCGCCGCATCACCGCTGACGGCCAGGGCTCCCTCGAAGAAATCGCCGTCTGGCTCATGCGCGAAAAAGAATATGAGGAACTGCGAGGGCTGGTGCCCGTCTCTCTGGCCCTCAAGTCGCGCGAGCTATATCCCATCTACATGCAATCCCTTGCGCAGCAGAAACGCTGGCAGGAATTGGAGGGGTTTCTCACCGCAGCCAGCCCGCCGGTCGACAAGGGGCTTGCGACACTCGCCCTCGCGGAGGTCAAAGCCCACCTTGAACCTGACAAGCGTGAAGCCCGCCAACTCATCGACCGCACGACCGAGGCTGCACGTATCGAGGGCAACCTGCCGGTGCTGCGTGCCGCGGCCACTCTGGCCGAGAAACACAATCTGCCAGATTTGGCAGCCGCCGCGTATCAAGCAGCAGCCGAAAAGTCGGCCGCCTCTGGTCAGTTGAATGACGCGGTGAACGAGCTTCAAAAAGCAGGCGGACTTGCCCTTGCGGCTAAAAACACACGCGCGCTTCTCTCAGTTTTCCGCAAGCTGAACGAAATGAGGCCCGGCAGCTCCGCGTTTGCCGGTGAGCTCACTTACCTGCGCCTCGTGTTGGGCGTGGAGATCGAAACCGTTGACATCGATCACCTTGACAAAGTTTCAGGTGTTTTAGTTGCCTCCAATATTGCCGCGGATCGCGTTCCGCCTGAACTTTTGCGCGCACTTGTGGCTTATCGGCTGGGCGACAACGAAGCCATGCGCAAGCACATCGCCGGCCTGCATGACGCATCAGGTCTATCCGCTGGACAGCGGGCGGTCGCCGCCGGGCTGCTATCGCTGACTGGAAAGGCTGATCGCGCGTTTCAAATCGCAGAAAAAGTGCCGAGCACCCTGCTTTTGGATGAGGAGCTCGTTTTTTTGAAAAAGGCGCTTTGATACAATAATGATCACCCTGGCAGCGGCAGGCGGATGATGAACGCTGTGCGTTTTCCCGGCGTGCTCTCCACCTCGATGCTGCCGCCGTGCGCCTCCACCACCGTCTTGGCAATCCGAAGGCCCAGGCCCGTGCCGCGTGTCTCATGGATGTGTCCGGAGCCTGAGAAATGGAAACTTTCGAAGATCAAGGGCAGTTCCTCCGGTGAAAAGCCAACCCCGTCATCCTCAACGCTGAGGACGCACCCGCCCCCGCTCCACTGCCCGCAGATGCGCACATGCAGGCCGGGACGCGGGTTCATTTTGAGCGCGTGCTCGATGAGATTCGTGAACACCTGGTCCCAGCAGGCACGGTCACCATGAAGCACCGCGCCTTCGGGCAGATCCAGTGTGACACTCGCATTCTGCACCTCAATCTGCGGCATGAGGTGTTCCAGCGCGTCCTCAATGCAGCCTCGCACGAGAAACGGCGCGCGTTTCATGTCTCCCGCGTCGCTTTCGATGCGTGCGAGCACCAGCATGTCGTCCACGATGCGCATGAGGCGGCGGCTGTGCTTGTCCATCACCTCCAGGCAGCGCTGCAAGGAGGCCGGGTTCTTGATCAATCCGCCGCGCAGGGTCTCGAGATAGCCGTGGATCAGGGAGAGCGGCGTGCGCAGCTCATGGCAGGTGCTGACGATAAAATCGCGGTGCTCACGGTTGAATGACTCCCTCGCACTCTGATCTTCAAGCATGATCCAAGTGCCTTGGCTGCCGTTTTCATGCCACGGCGCCGCCACGACGTGACAATGACGCCCACCGGCCTCAGCGGGCAGCGTCCAGTCCATCTCAACGCGCTCCCCTTTGCTCATGACTTCACCAGCCATGTCCGCCAGAGGAGAGAGGCACGTCTGGCGCGCTAGGACAGCGCCACGAATGACACGAAGCGGCAACACCATCACACTGAAGGCGAGATTGGCATGCGTGATGACTCCGTGGTCATCCAGAATCACAACTCCCTGGGGAATCTCCTCCAGCAACGAGGCGAATACGTGACACTCCTCAGACTGGCACAGGGGAGACTGCAGGTCCGCCAACGGCGGTCTGCATGAGGATTCGGCACCAACATCAGCTATCATGCCTCCTGCGGCTCCCCGACCTTGGTCCTGAACAAATATCCCTGCCGGCGCAGCGTCCCGACGTGCACACCGTGATCTCCCAGCTTGTCCCGCAGGCGTTTAATGTGCGTGTCCAGCGTACGGGACTGTGTATCGTCCGCGTAACCCCACACGGCGGTGAGAAGCTCCGAACGCGAATGGATCACGTCGGGATTCGACATCAGGGTGGTGATAAGCTTCAGCTCCGTGATCGTCAGTTCGATCAGGCGGCCCTTGACGGTCAGGGACATGCTGTTGCGGTCCAGCACAAAATCTCCGACACGCTGCTGGCTGAGCATCACCACTTTCTGCGAACGCCTGAGGATGGCGCCGATGCGCAGCATCAATTCCCGAGGGCTGAAGGGCTTGGTGAGATAGTCGTCCGCGCCGCTTTCAAGGCCGGTGATGCGGTCGTTCACCTGCGAGCGAGCGGTGAGCATGATCACCGGAATGTGACGCGTGCGTGTGTCCGCGCGCAGCCTGCGGTGAACCTGCACGCCGTCCAGTCCTGGAAGCATGATGTCCAGGACGATCAGGTCGGGAGCGTGCCGCACAGCGGTCGGCAGCACGGCCAGGCCGTTGTCCACTGACACCACCTCATGGCCTTCACGCTGAAGGTGAAGGCCCACGAGTTCGACGATGTCTTTCTCGTCATCGACTACCAGTATTTTGCTCATGATCGGGAGGAGATGATTGTGACGGCATTGGGGCGAATGTGACAAAGACTCGCTTGTTACGATCTCGTCGCACAAGACATGAGCACCCAAAGTGTGACGATTTCGTTGCTCTTCTCGGGTCATCTCCAAGCTACTCTGAACCGTGCCGGAGCCTTTATACCTTATCGACGCCATCGGACCGTTTTTTCGCGGTCTGCAACGCCGCACCATCAACTGGTCCAAAATTCCCTTCGAGCATCTCAAGCTCGAAGGCGCCGAACGTGATGAGCAATGGGCGCGCATCCGCAACGATCTCGACATATTCGCCCGCAAGGTCGTCGAGGTCGGCTTCAGCGCCGTCTCGCTCGATGACGTCTCGCATCTGGCCGATCATGAATGGTATGAGCCGAAGGTTCGTGAAAAAATCTCCGTGTATCGCGAGGAGTTCGAGCGCTGTTTCGACGTGTTGCGCGGCCATGGTCTGGCGATTTATCTAACGATGGATTACTTCTCCACCACACCGGCCGTCCGTGCGCGAAGGGTGAGACCGGATGACTTTGCGCGGGATTTGCTGGACCGCTTCCTCGCGGATTTCCCACAGATCAGCGGCGTGATCCTGCGTATCGGCGAATCCGACGGACGCGATGTGAAGGACGACTTTCACAGCGAACTCGTGCTGAAAACCCCCGCGCAGGCCAACGCGCTGCTGAAAAAAATGCTGCCCGTCTTTGAGCGGCATCAGCGCACGTTGATCTTCCGCACCTGGACCGTGGGCGCGTATCGCATCGGTGATCTCATGTGGCACCGCCGCACGTTTGCGGATGTGCTTGAGGGATTGGAAAGCGAGGCCTTGATCGTTTCGATGAAATACGGCGAAAGCGACTTTTTCCGCTACCTGCCTCTGAACCGTAATTTTTTCCGCACGAAGGTCGCCAAGATCATCGAGCTGCAAACGCGCCGCGAATACGAGGGCTGCGGCGAGTTTCCCTCCTTTACCGGCTGGGAATACGAGCGCTATGTGAACGAGCTGCGGCACGCCGAAAACGTCGTCGGCTGCATGATCTGGTGCCAGACCGGAGGATGGGTGCCGTTTCGCCGCCTGGCTTTTATTGACAAGGATGCCGTCTGGTCGGAGCTGAACACCATAGTCACCCTGCGTCTGCTCAAAGACGGCATAAGTGTTGATGAGGCAGTCCGGGAGTATGCACGCGGAATCGCCTGCCCGGATCCCGACGCCCTAAACGAACTGCTTCGCCTCTCCGACATCGCCGTGCGCGAGCTGCTCTACATCGAGGACTTCGCACGGCAGAAACTGTTTTTCAGACGCGTACGCATCCCTCCAGTTCTCCAGGTCTATTGGCATAACATTTTCATCAGCCACAGCGTGCGCAAAGTGCTGCGGCATTTCGTTCGTGACGGCGAGGACTGCCTGCGCTCGGCGACACGCTCTCTGGAATGCATCGAGCGGATGAAAACTCTCGCCGTCGAGGCCGGAATGCCGGTCGCGGACATCGAGTTCATGCAGGACACCTTTAAACTGCTCGCGCTGGCGCGTGAATACTACTTCTGCGATGGCGATGAGACCGTGATCGAGCGCATCCGTGCCGCGAAACGCGCTTACAAGCTAAAATACCCGAAGAAAGGTCCGCGCTATCGCTACCGCGTGAAGCTCGACTTCAAGCCGCTCGCTCTTCAACCGCGCTACATCGCGTGGGCGGTGAAGCTGCTCTTCCGGCGCAAGCGCGGCTACCGCATTGTGGACCGCATCGTCACGCTGCATCTGCTGGCGATGATCTACCGAATCATCGCACACCGCCGTCCTCGCTGGATTCCCGAGTTCATGCGCGAGAGCGCCATGGGTGTGGACGTGCTTTTCAAATAGCGCACCGCAGTCACGGAATCGTAACTGGGTCCTGCTTGTGAAACCAGTGCGCTTTTCTCATTTTTATCTCCATGTTCTTCAACAGGCACAGTGACGAGCTTCAGCGCTTCCTTGAGTGGCGCAGGCAGACCCGCTTTCTGCGTCACTACGGCGGCCCCATCCTCGCCCTGATTCTTTTTGGAGTGTGCCTCTGGTATGTGTGGGACGCCGCTCGCCGGCAGCCGAGGGCAGACGATCAGCAGCGCCGTCAGCAGAAGCAACTCTGGCGGGATTTTCCGTCGCGGAATACCCTGACTCCGCCCTAAAAAACTTCCAAGCGAAGCCAAACACCCTCATGACACTCTCCCAGTCTACTGCACGCAGTTCCCTGCTCAAATAAGCTCATGATGCCGTCTTCCGCCGCTTCCATGAGACGCAACGGATATACAATTTCGCGTGGCAGAATCCGCGCTGCGACCGACGCCTACTGCAACTGCTGCCGAACAGCCGGGTTGTGACGATCACCAGCGCCGGATGCAACGCTCTCGATTATCTGCTCGACGTGCCCGCGCACATTCACGCGGTGCACATGAACTATCGTCAGAACGCATTGCTGGAGCTGAAGCTCGCGCTGATTCGCGCCGGCAATCAAAAGGCATTGTTTGAAATATTCGGGCTCGGAGCCACATCACGTCTCCAGGTTATTTACGTGGAGTTGCGAGTCCATCTCGGCCCCGTCGCGCGGAAGGACTGGGACGATAAAATTTCCTATTCGATCCGAGCCCGCTGAAGCAATCCTACTACTACCACGGCACAGCCGGAAGAGCGGCTTGGATGATGATGCAGGCGGTCTTCGGAGCGCGTGACTCCTTGCGTGAAAAGATGCGCTGCCTCCTCGACGCGCGCAGCCAGGAGGAGCAGGCGGATATTCACCGCGACATCGAGCCGCATCTGTGGGGCCGGCTGGCGCGCTGGGCCGCACGCCAACCGGCGCTAATGACGCTGCTTGAAGTGCCGCGTCCGCAGATCAATCTCCTCCAAGAGCAGCATCCAGGCGGCCTTGCATGCTATGTGCGTGACAAACTGCGCCACATGTTCACGCGGGTACCGATCTCTGACAATTACTTCTGGCGTGTTTACATGAAGGGCCGCTACGAGCCGCATTGCTGTCCGAATTATCGCACTCCCGGAAATTTCCCGACGATCGCCAACAACGCCAGCCGCGTGACGATGCACACCTCCACCATCTCGAACTTCCTGCGCGAGCATCCGGGCGAATACACGCACTTCGTCCTCCTGGATCACCAAGACTGGCTCGCCGCGCATGATCCCGCTGCGCTACGGGATGAATGGGAACTGATTCTGCAAAACTGAGCACCAAAAGCGCGCATCCTCATGCGCTCCGCAGGTGTCTCAGTGGATTTCATCCCGCCGGACATCCTCGCACGCCTGCGCTTCCACCCGCGTCTCGCGGACGAGCAGCACACGCTCGACCGAGTCATTTCATGATCTCCTCCCCGCCTCATGAGACACTTCGAAGCTAATACGCTCTGCACGCCCGCATCTACGACACCACCCGCTCGAGTTTCCTATTCGGGCGCGAAACCATCCTTCGGCTCGTTCACGGCCTTTTTGATCCCAAGCGCATCCTGGAGGTCGGCTGCGGCACCGGACGCAACCTCGGCAGTCTGCAAAAACACTTTCCCGGCGCCTCCATCACCGGCATCGACCTCAGCGCCGAGATGATCCAGCGCGCCCATGACACTCCTGCTGGCGGGTTCGATCTTATCCTTTTTCTTACGCGCTCAGCATGTTCAATCCCGGCTGGGAAAGAGCCATCGAGAGTGCCGCTGCAGATCTCCGCTCTGGAGGAATCGTGTCGGTTGTTGACTTCTCTCACACCGACGCCAGCTGGCTTGAGCACTGGATGCGCCGCAACCATGTCCGCACGCAGGGCCATCTCTGGCCCGTGCTGCGCCATTCTTTCGAGCCGCTCAAAGAGAAGCTCAAACCTGCCTACGGCGGTCTTTGGCAGCTCGGCATGTTTCACCCACCGAAGAAGCCTGAGACGCCGCATGCCAGCAACTGATATTAAATGTTACATTTTCGCCACGCTTGTGTTTCCGATTGCACACCGGGTGCTTTTACTTTCATCTTGAGGTGGAATGAATGCACTCATTGCCTTTTCCAACGCCCTCTCAGATCCTGTCCGCCTGCGTCTCCTTAGCCTCCTCCGGGAGCACAAGGCAGATTTTGGCGTCCTGCGTGAAACTCTTGGAATCTCAGAAGACGAGCTGTCACGGCATGTGCGGCTCCTCATTGAGGCCGGACTACTGAAGGCCACCAAGGCAGGCACACAGGCGAAGCTAAAGCACAAGCACGCCGCTCTGCTTGAGAACTTATTCATGCATTTCAAAATCGGCCCCAAAAAGCAAGTTCAACTCGGAGCAGACCGCAAAAAACTGCATCAAATTCATGAGAAGAAGAGTTCCAAGCCAGGCGGGAAAATCGTTGGCAAAAATGCAGGCACAAAGAAGTGATCTCATTCAAACGCCGTGAGCACGAAGAATGCGCGTCGCATCTTCCATGGACGCTGGTAAGCGCCTCGTGACAAAAAGGTTTCACACGATCCCTTTTGCTTCACCTTCATGAAGCGAATCTCGGAGTTATTCACAATGCTCCCAACTCCATGAAGACCCACCTCCGTGTCAAAACACTTTTCATGTCCGATATCCATCTCGGCATGGCTGATTCCAAGGCGGTGCAGGCCGCTCATCTTGTGCGCCATTGCAAATGCGAGAAACTCGTGCTCAACGGAGACATCATCGACGTATGGGCGCTGAAAAGCTCTGGCCGCTGGACGCAAGAGCACACGCACTTCGTCCGCACCGTGCTCAAGAAGATGGAGAAGGAGTGCACCGAGGTCATTTATCTCCGTGGCAACCACGATGACATTCTGGAAAAGTTTCTTCCTTTCAAACTCGCCGGGCTCTCTCTCGTCGATGAGCACATCCATGAGTCGCCGCACGGGCGCTATCTTGTCGTGCATGGTGACGGCTTTGACCATGTAACCACCAATCATGTCTGGCTCGCCAAGGCCGGGGCGGTCGGCTATGATATTCTACTGCGCATCAACCGTTTTTACAATGCCTGGTTGCGCTGGCGTGGCAAGGAGGGCTTCTCGCTCAGCCGCTGGGTGAAGGCCAAGGTCAAGCAGGCCGTCAGCTTTGTCGGCCTCTACGAGGAGCAACTTCAGAACCTCGCCCGCTGGAAAATGTGCCAGGGCATCATCTGCGGCCACATCCATACGCCCGCCGACAAGCGGATCGACGACATTCACTACCTCAACTCCGGCGACTGGGTGGAAAGCATGACCGTCATCGTCGAACATCTCGATCGCACATTCGAGGTGCTGAACTATCACGACTTTTGCCGCCTCACGGGCCGCAAGCCTAAAGGAGATGCCCCAAGCATGAATGTTAGCAGCATCTGCGAGAATCCGCTGGCTCTTGCAGCTTCCTCGGGACTGATGCCTGCTTGATGCTCATGTTTGGGCTCGCAAATCGATTCTCCTCCCTGTGCTCAATCACGAGGGCGGTGATGACCAATGCTAAAAATTCAGATCGAAGAAGTGTCTCATAGCCTTTGTAGATTAGACTGGATTGATTACCAGACCGACCCGCGCCCGCACATGGACTCTGCCAGGGCAGACACCTTTGCCTTTTGAAAGCTTCAACTGGAAAGACCTTTCGGTGCTTGGCCGGCTGAGTTTTCGACGCTTCTACTACCAGATGCACAAAGGCATTATCGAGAGTGTGCAATAGGTAAAGTTCATCAAGTGCCAGCTTAGGGCGTGTTTTAAAATTGGTTTCTGAGGGATAAAGTGCAGATGGCAAGAAGGACAAAAGCCATGAATGAAACATCGGTTTTGTCATACCGGGTGGCCACGCG
>NZ_JBIIHA010000040.1:0-24276 GCF_044236155.1 Prosthecobacter sp. | reverse complement strand
GAAAAGATCAAACGCATGCAACGCGTGGCCACCCGGTATGACAAAACCGATGTTTCATTCATGGCTTTTGTCCTTCTTGCCATCTGCACTTTATCCCTCAGAAACCAATTTTAAAACACGCCCTAGTGATCCCGTGCCAGTCGTCGCGCCGCATGTCGCACCTTTTGGCCGTCGTTTGCTCGTCAGCGACTACGGCGGCAACAAGGTCGCCATCATCGCCGCCGATAGTCGCGTGGAGTGGGAGCATCCCGCCGAGAAACCGCAGGACGTGTGGATGCTCGCGAATGGCAACATCCTCTTCAGCCACCTGCGCGGCGCACGCGAGGTCACGCTCGATCACAAGGTCGTCTGGAGCTATCGCGCCCCGGAAAAGACCGAGGTCCACGGCTGCCAGCCCTTGCCCGATGGCAACGTCATGGTCGTCGAGTGCGGCACGAAGCGACTCATTGAAGTCGGTCGCGATGGCCAGATCGTTCGCGAGATCGCCGTGCCGGTGAAAACGGCGAACACGCATGATCAAATGCGCGGCTGCCGTCGCACCAAGGATGGCCGCTACCTCATCAGCGCCAAAGGCGACCGCGCCATTCTCGAACTCAGCGCCGACGGCAAACTCCTGCGCACCATCCCGACGCCCGGCGATCCTCACGAAGTCCGCGAACTGCCCAACGGAAACCTCCTCATCGCCTGCGGTGAAGGTGAGGCCATGCTCGAACTCGACCGCGAAGGCAAAACCGTGTGGAAGCTCGGCACCCAAGACGTGCCGAACAACCCGCTGCGCCTCATCAGCGGCTTCCAGCGCCTGCCCGACGGCCACACCCTCGTCATCAACTGGCTCGGCCACGGTTACCTCGCCACCACCGCCCAGTTCTTTGAACTCGACGAGCAAAAACGCATCGTCCGCCAGTTCACCGACCACGCCCGCTTCACCAGCATCAACAAAGTGCAGCTCCTCGATGTCCCCGGCGATCCCGCGAAGGACGAGGTGTGGCGCTGAGAAAGTGGTTTCGGCTTTAGCCGAATCATTCGCTTCTTGATGCGGCTAAAGCCGCAGCCACTTTTTAAGACCCATGCGCCGCTCCATCGTCCTTATCTGCATCGTCATCTGCCTCATCGCGTTGTGGCTCATGCAGACGGCCTTTCAGCCGAAAGAGCCGGTTCCCGTGTCCAAAATCCCGAATGTGCCCCAAACAAGCCTATCGGCTCCGACTCCGCCGAAAGCCGAAAAACCACCCGCAGCTCGAAAACTGCTCCAAATCACCTCGAAGGGCAAAATCCGCCTCAAGCCGGGTGAATCGGCCGTGTTGGGCTATTGGGAGATTGCTCCCGGCATGAATGGCATGGCCATCGTGACGCCGGAGACGACTCCTGAGGGGCATGTGAAGATGACGTCCAAGCTACTGCACTTGTCCGATGAAGCCGTGTCGGACGCGGAGGCCAAGGACCTGTTTCCCGACATTTTCGACTTCGAAAACTACAGCGCCATCGCTCCCGAGCGGTTGCGTGGGCTGCAAAGCGCCCTTCAAAGCACTCGCGGCGTGGACATGCTCACCACGCCCACCGTGGTGATGCTTCCAGGTCAGCATGCCAGCATCTCCATCGGCAACTCGAACGAGTCCATGCTGTCGCTGAGTTTGCAGGCTGATGCTGTTGCAGATGACGGCGGCTATGACCTCAGCCTGGAACTTCAGCGACAGGAGTAGCAAAGTGGTTTCGGCTTTAGCCGAAGCTTTCCTGAGTGCGGCTGAAGCCGCAGCCACTTTCCTTACGACAGATGGCAATCCACATTGAAAATGAAACAGTCCCATCCTCTTCTCGGTATCCTGCTCACGTTTACGATGAGCCCTCTGGCTGTTTTGGCCGACTGGCCGCAATACCGAGGAACGGCAGCTGGAGGTGTGGCATCTGAGGCAGGCTTGCCAATCAAGTGGAATGTGGAGAGTGGCGAGAACGTGCGCTGGCACACGCCGATTCCGGGGCTCGCCCATTCCAGTCCGGTCGTGACGGGGGATCGGATTTATGTGGCGACCGCCATCGCCTCCAAAGAGGCAGAGCTGAAAGTCGGACTCTATGGCGACATCGGCTCAGCGAACGACGATGAGGCTCAAGAGTGGAGGTTGCTGGCCCTCGACAAGAAAACTGGGGCGATCCTCTGGAATCAGCTTGCCCTGAAAGCCGTGCCGAAAGTGCGTCGGCACACGAAGGCGAGCCATTGCAACTCCACGCCAGCGACAGATGGGCGGCACATTGTGGCCATCTTTGGCAGCGAAGGGCTCTTTTGTTTCGACACGGAGGGTAAGCTGCTCTGGAGAAAAGACCTCGGCCCCATGGACTCGGGCTACTTTGCCTCACCCTCTGCGCAGTGGGGTTTTGGCAGCTCGCCCATGATTCATGATGGAAAGGTGATCGTGCAGTGTGATGTGCAAAAGGGCTCGTTCATCGCGGCTTTTAACATCGTTGATGGACGCGAGTTATGGCGCACCTCGCGAACCGATGTGCCGACCTGGGGTACGCCCACGCTCGTTCAAACGAAAGAGCGCACGCAAGTTGTGGCGAACGGCTGGCATGAGACTGCCGGCTATGATTTTGCTACGGGCTCGAAGCTTTGGACTCTTGATGGAGGTGGCGACATCCCGGTGCCGACGCCCATCTTTGCGCATGGACTCATTTATCTGACCAGTGCGCATGGCAGTTGGCGGCCCATCAGGGCGATCCGCCCCGAAGCCACAGGTGACATCACGCCTGAAGACCCCGGAAAAACAAACTCCCACATCGCCTGGGCGCACGGTCGAAAAGGGAACTACATGCAGACACCCATCGTCGTGGGTGATCTGCTTTTTGCCTGCAACGATCTGGGCGTTCTTTCCTGCTTTGATGCCAAGAGCGGGACGATTCATTTCAGTGAACGCCTTTCGCAGCGGGGACAGGGCTTCACGGCATCACCGGTTTCCGATGGCAGAAGCCTCTACTTCACCAGCGAGCTTGGCAATGTCTTCGTCGTCGCGGTGGAACCGAAACTGCGTTTGATCGGCATCCATCAGCTGCCCGAGACCTGCATGGCGACTCCCGCCATCAGCGATGGCATGCTGATCTATCGAACGCGACATGCCCTCATCGCTCTCCGCGAAGGCAGTCGCTCGGAAGGCATCAAGCTCTCCTCCCAAACAAGTGCCGCCAAGGAACCGCCACCCAGGGTGCTCAAAAAAGCTGACCCAGCCTTGGTGGGAGAGTGGCATGGCACGCTCGAAGTCGGCAGCAAAAAACTACGCGTCCTTTTTTCCATCCACGAGTAAGGAGGCAATATGAAGGGCATCCTGACCAGTCTTGATCAAGGCAACGCCAAGATCGACCTTTCTCGTGTCGGCCAACTTGATGGCAAGGTGCGTTTGGAAATCGAAGACATGGCGGCCCATTTTGAGGGGCTGTGGAATGAAACGAAGGACGAGCTGAAGGGCGAGTGGCACCAGTCCGAATCCAAGCTGCCGCTCGTGCTGAAAAAGTCGCTTTCACGAAGCCATGAATGATCTGCTAAGAAAATGAACCCCATCGACCTCAGCCACACCATCGAGCACGGCATGATCACCTATCGGGGGCTGCCTGCGCCCTTGATCTGTGATTACCTCAGCCGCGAGGCATCACGAAATTTTTACGCGGAGGGCACCGAGTTTCACATAGGGCGCATCGACATGGTGGCCAACACGGGGACCTATCTGGACTCGCCGTTCCATCGTTATGCCGACGGCAAAGACCTTTCCGAACTGCCGCTGACCTCGATTGCGGGATTGGAGGGTGTGGTGGTTCGTTGTCATGCCATGGCGATTGCTCGGGAAGCGTTTGAAGGTCTCGATTTGCAAAACAAGGCCGTGCTCGTGCAAACCGGTTGGGATCGGCACTGGCGCACGGATGCTTATTTCGAGGGAAACCCGTTCCTCACCGAAGAGGCGGCGCTTTACCTCAAGCAAAGCGGCGTGAAGCTCGTCGGCATCGACTCCTACAACATTGACGACACGCGCGGCAAAACACGGCCCGTGCACAGCACGCTGCTGGGTGCGGAGATTCCCATCGTCGAGCACATGACGGGGCTCGAACAGCTTCCTGATTCGGGTTTTCAATTCTTTGCTGTGCCGCCCAAAGTCAAAGCGTTCGGCACTTTTCCCGTGCGGGCCTTCGCGGTCGTGTAAAAACAACCCGTTCGCATTCCCTGAATGCAGCTAAAGCCGCAGCTACTTTACTCGACGCATTTCGCACAGCCTTTGTCGGCCCGGTTTTTCATTCATCGATCATCCTCACACCATGCTCAAACAGCTCTTCATCGCTCTTTTCTCACTCGCCGCGCTTCACGCGGAGGAACCCGTTTTGCCGCCGGAGGCGAAGGCCTTGCTGCCGGATGTGCCGCTGGTGCCGACGAAGCCGAAGCCTGAAGAAGGAACGATCACGCAGACGGAGAAGGGCTGGCGGCTCGATTCGCCGGGGAAACTGGCGCAGAGCTACAATCTGTCGGTGAGCCGTCGCTTTGAAGGAGCGCTGGCGGAGGGGACGGTTTGTCTCGCGGTGATCAAGGCGCGGACGATTTCCAGCGACAAGGAGGACGGCAAGGGGCGCATCACCTTCGCGGTGCAGAACACGCAGGACTACAAAAACACGCCGCTGTGGAAGGGGTGGGTGATCGGCAAAGAATGGGATACGAGCTTTTTTAGCTTCACCGCCGCGCATCCGGTGCCGGCGGGCGCGGGCCTGGCGAAGCTGAACGCGGGCGAAACGAAGCAGAGCATCGAGGTGGCGGATTTTCAGATCTACACGTTCCCCGCCGGGTTCGATGTATTCAAAGCACCGCGCATGAAGGTGACCTATGGTGGTCGCGAACTCGACGCGCCGTGGCGCAAGGAAGCCGATGAACGCATCGCGAAACTGCGTCAGGGCAGGCTCACGATCCGCGTCGTCGATGCAGCGGGCCAACCCATCGCGGGTGCGAAGGTGAAAGTGGCGATGAAGCGGCATTTGTTCGGCTTTGGCAGCGCGGTGGATGTCGGACTTCTCTCCGGTCTCGGCACGACTCTGCCCGCTGCGGATCAGATTCGCTACCGCGACACAGTGGACGAGCTTTTCAGCCGTCTCGTGCCGGAGAACGGTCTGCGCGTGGGCAACATCGACGCCGACAGCGATCCAGCGAAGCCTTGGGAAGATGCGGGCCGCCGTCGCACCGGTGCTGCGGTGCAGTGGATGCTGCAATGGGCGCAGGATCGCAAGATGAGCACGCGCGGTCATTACCTCGTGTGGGGTTATGTCGAGCCGTGGGCACGCACCGCGCTCGACAAGGGCGGCGTCGTCGGCCTGCTCGACCGTTATGATCGCCACTTCCGCTTTGTGCTGCCGTTTTGCGCCCCGTATGTCGATGAATGGGACGCGCTGAACCATCCCGTGCCGTTTGTGGAGGCCGATGCGCTCTACAACATCATCGGCAAGGACTTCTACCCCGAGATCTATCGCAAGATGGACGCGATGACGGACAAGCTGCTCTTTGTGAATGAGGACACCTTCAATCCCGATCGCACCGCGGGCTTTGAGAAGCACATCAAGCACATGATTGAAAAAGGCGTCACGCCGGACGGCTGCGGCTTCCAGAGCCACTTCAGCGACTACGCCATCCCCGACATCACGCACGAGTGGGACAACTGGCAGACCTTTGGCAAGCTGGTGAAACATCTCACCGTCACCGAATACGATCTGCAGACGCTCGACGACCAACTGCATGCCGATCATCTGCGCGACATGCTCACAATGGCCTTCAGTCATCCGCAGATGACCGGCTTCGTGATCTGGGGCTTCTGGGAGACCCGCCACTGGAAGCCCACCGCCGCCATGTTCAAAGCCGACTGGACAGAGCGCCCGGCGGTGAAGGTGTGGCGTGACCTCGTCAAAACGAAGTGGTGGACCACCGCCGACCTCGTCACCGACGCGAAAGGCGAGGCCCCGCTCAGCGCCTACTACGGCTGGTATGACATCACCGTCGATCACGACGGTAAAACCGCCACCCTCCAGCCCAAGCACGCCACGAACGGCGGCAAGCCGACGGTGACGCTGAAGTAAATGTGGCTTCGGCTTTAACCGAAGATTCACGGAATGCGGGTCAAGCCGCAGCCACTTTGCATGCCGCATTTCACACACACTTTGTCGTGGTGAAATAGGCGCGAGGCTCGTTATGCTCCGCACCTCCATGAACCGACTCGAAAACAAAGTCATCCTCATCACCGGCAGCGTCACCGGCATCGGCAAGGCCATCGCGAAGCGTTGCGTCGCCGAAGGTGCGAAAGTGCTCATCCACGGCCTGGAGGCCGATTTGGGCCAGGAAACGCTCGCGGAGCTTGGCGAAGGAAATGCGGTGCTCGTGCTCAAAGACCTCGCGGAAGAGGATGCGCCGCAAATGCTCGTCGAGAAGGCCGTCAGCGCTTTTGGCAAACTCGACGCCGTGGTGAACAACGCGGCGCAGGTCGGACTCGGCAACATCCACGACACGGACGCCAAGTGGTTCCGCCGCATGCTCGAGATCAACTGCGTGGTGCCTTACCTGCTCATCCGCGCCGCTTTGCCGCATCTGCGTGCCGCGCACGGCAGCGTCATCAACATCGGCAGCGTCAACGCGTGGAGTGGTGAGCCGAATTTGATGCCCTACAGCGTCTCCAAAGGCGCTCTCATGACCCTCACTCGCAACTTGGGCGACACGCTCATGCGCGAGGACGGTGTGCGCGTGAATCAAATCAACCCCGGCTGGGTGCTGACCGAGAACGAGGCCAAGCGCAAACGCTCCCACGGCCTCAAAGACGACTGGTATGCCGATCTGCCGAAAGTCTATGCCCCCGCCGGACGCATCCTTTGGCCCGACGAGATCGCCGCCTGCGCCACCTGGCTCCTCGCCGACGAATGCGGCCCCATCAGCGGCCAGGTCTTCGATTTGGAGCAGCACCCCTTCATCGGTCGCAATCCGCCGAAGGACGCGAGCACGATTCCGGCGAAGTGAGTCTTCGCATTCGTCATTCCTCATTTTGAATTCGTCATTTCATCCTTATGCCCAAACTCGCCGCCTTCCCGAAAGCCTTCATGGTCGCCCTTTGCAAAGAAGGGACGATGACCGTCTCCGAATGGATCAAGCTCGCCTCCACGCTCGATGTGCAAGGGCTGGAATGGTATGCCGGCTTTCTGGAGATGACCGATGAGAAAAACTGGCCGCGCTTTCGCAAAGAGGTCGAGGACACCGGCAAGGTGATCCCGATGATGTGCTGCTCGCCCGACTTCACGCATCCTGACGCCGCTTTCCGCGAAAAGGAGATCGCGAAACAAAAACGCTGGATCGACATGACGCACACGCTCGGCGGTAGCTACTGCCGCGTGCTCAGCGGGCAGCGCCGGCCGGAGTTGACGCTGGATGAGGGCGTCAAACTCGCCGCCGACTCGATTTATGCCTGCCTGCCGTATGCGCAGGAGCGCGGCATCACGTTGATCATCGAAAACCACTACAAAGACGACTTTTGGGAGTATCCCGAGTTCGCGCAGAAGATGGATGTCTTCTGCAAGCTCGTCGATGCGGTGAATCATCCGAACTTCGGCGTGAACTACGACCCCTCGAACACCTACCTCGCAGGTGAAGATCCCATTGAGCTGCTAAAGCGCGTCTCACACCGCGTCGTCACCATGCACGCCAGCGACCGCTACCTCGCCGAGGGCACCATCGAAGACCTCCGCAAAGAAGAAGGCGGCGCCCAAGGCTACGCCAAACGCCTCCGCCATGGCGAGATCGGCAAAGGCCTCAACGACTACGACGCCATCTTCAGCGAGCTGAAGAGCAAGGGCTTCAACGGCTGGATCAGCATCGAAGACGGCGTCGATGGCATGGAGCAGCTCGCGAGGAGCGTCGAATTCCTCAAAAAGAAGATCGCGCAGCACTGGCCATGAAAGCTTTCCTCACCGCTCTTTTGTTCACCAGCCTCGTTTGGGCCGATGACAGCGCCAAACTCACCGCGTTGTTCTCGAAACATGGTGTCGTGACGATTCCGGCCGGTGAATACCAGCTCGATGGCTCGAAGCCGATTTCGCTGCGTTCGAACACAACGGTCATGGCCCACGGCGCACGCTTCATCCTGCCGGAGACGCTGCCGGATCAGGCTCGTGTAGTGCTTTTTGCTGGGGAAAACATCGCGCACCTCGCTTGGCATGGCGGTGAGTTCATCGGGCATGTGTTTGATCCGGCGAAGAAGTACAACACCTGGGAGCCGAACGCGAATACGAAGGGCATCGAGATCACCACGACTGTAGCCGGAGGCACGCATGACCTGCTTTTTCGCGAGGTGAAGTCCAACGGGATGGCCGCCGCGGTCATCGGTGTGCATGGCAAATACGGCAAGAAGAGCGAAAGCGAGGTCGAGCACTACGCGGAGCGTGTCGCGGTCGAAAGCTGCACGCTGCTGCGGAGCGGGAAGTTCATGTGGGACTACGGCTACCTGTGGCAGATCATGACCTTCCCCGAGCACTACGAACCATGGGAGGTCGAGCGGGCGAAGAAATACTTCCGCACCGATCTGATGCGCGATGTGACCTTTCGCGGTGATCAGGTTCGCTTCGACAACACCACGCGTCCGCTGGTCGTGAGCAAGCCGGACGAGCCGCAGGAGGTCATCACCTTCACTGGCCAAGATCTGCCCAAGAGCCTCGTGCGCGGCCGCCAGTATTTCGTGATCGAGTCCACGCCCGATTTTGTGCGTGTGTCAGAGACTCTCGGTGGTGCGCCGGTCCAGTTTGGCGAAGCGGGAGCAGGCTCGCTGATCTTCCTCATCAATGCCGCCTACCTCGGTGCCTATGCCCCGACGGGCAGCGGACCTGGCAAAGGTGCCTTTGACATCGTTGGTGCCCGCGATGTGCGTGTCACCGGCTGCCAGCTCAGCGCCATCGGCGACACGATGCACATCCAGCGCTGCCGAAACATCGTCTTCGCGAACAACCACATCCTCGGCAGTCGCATGGGCGCGTTCTTTTTGGCCGAGTTCTGCCAGAACGCCACCATCACCGGCAATCTCGTCGATGGCACGAACGGCAGCCGCGTCATCAGCGTCGAGAAAAGCTGCACCGATGTCACGATGACTGGCAACACCTTCCGCGGCGGCGGTCGCGGCTCATGGATCAACCAGCCCGTGAACTTCATCATGACCGGCAACGTCTTCATCAACAACACCACGAAGAACGATCCCGATCCGCGTCTCGGCCGCATCGCCTTCCAGACCGCGCAGCCCGGCCGCTTCCCCGAGCTCTATTTCACCCTCTATGAACCCGGAGCCACCTACGGCCCCATCATCGTGAAGGACAACATCTTCCAACTCGGAGAACACTGTCCGGAGGAGGCCGTCACCTTCGCCCCGAACGGCCACGACCTCGTCTTCACCGGCAATACCTTCCAAAACAAGCCCGTCACAGTGGTCGTCGATCCCACCTGCATCCACAGCATGATCGAAGGCAACCTCGGCGCGAAGACCGTGAAGAAGCCCGTCGATTTTAATCACGGGCGGCGTTAATGCTCTCCACCATGCTCCTCCGCCTCATCACTCTCTTCGCGCTTGCTTTCGTCACCTCGGCTGATGCTGAGCAGTTCGTGCTTTTTGATGTGACTTTCACCTTCACGCAGGAGGATGCGTTGAACTCGAAGCCGAGCCAGTCGCACTACTATCTCAAAGACGACCGCCTGAATCAACAGCGTCCGAAGGACTGGACGGCACCGGTCGATTACCGCAACGGGACGGTGCATCTGCGGCTGGAAGTGCTCGAAAAACCAGCGGGCGACCAACCCACGTCGTGGAGCGTGTGCTACATCCCTTACAAAGGACAGAACCACGGCTACGGTTGTATCGGCACGAGGGCGTATTCGAAGACGGGCGTGATCGAGAAGGATCTCGACATGACGAAGTTCTGGCAGAACAACGACATCATCTGGAGCCAGGGCATCAAGGAGATGCACCTTGTCCTCAAGGACGACAAAAACTTCCACGCCCACAAGCGGCCCGATCCCGAAAAATTCTTCCCAACCAAGGTGCGGATGACACTGATCCAGGTGTCGAAGGGCGCGAAGTATGATCCGGCTTCGGTGACGGAGTTGAAGAGCAGTGCCACGGCACGCTGACCTGCGAGAATTTTGCGCTCCAGGCGTGACGAACGGAGTATTTGATGCACTGTTCGGATGAACTCATGGATCTCACGCGCAAACTCGAAATCCTGGCCGACGCGGCGAAGTATGACGCGTCCTGCGCCAGCTCCGGCGCGGCGCGGAAGGACTCGCGGGACGGGAAAGGCATCGGCTCCACCGGCGGCATGGGTATTTGCCACAGCTACACGCCGGATGGGCGCTGCGTGTCGCTGCTGAAGGTGCTGCTCACGAACGCCTGCCTCTACGATTGCCACTACTGCATCAATCGCCGCTCCAGCAATGTGCAGCGAGCACGCTTCACACCGGAGGAGGTCGTGCGGCTCACGCTCGACTTCTACAAACGCAACTACATCGAGGGCCTCTTCCTCAGCAGCGGCATCGTGCGCAGTGCGGATTACACGATGGAGCAGGTCATCGAAGTCGCGCGGCAACTGCGCGAGGTGCATCACTTCCGCGGCTACATCCATCTCAAAACCATCCCCGAGGCCTCGCAGGCCCTCATCGACAAGGCCGGGCTCTTCGCCGACCGCATCAGCATCAACATCGAGCTGCCCTCGCAGCAGAGCCTCGACCGTCTCGCGCCGGAAAAGAACCTCACCAACACCAAGCAGGCCATGCACGGCATCCGCCAGCGCATCGACGAAAACCTCGCGGCGAAAAAAGAAGCGCGACAGATCGTGAACCGCCCATGGGTCAAAGCGCCCGCCTTTGCCACCGGCCAAAGCACGCAGATGATCGTCGGCGCGGACGACAGCAGCGACGCGCTCGTGCTGCATCGCGCCGATGAGCTGTATCGCGACTGCCGACTGCGTCGCGTTTACTACAGCGGCTTCAGCCCTATCCCGGAGCCCAGCGTGCTGCTGCCCATCAAGCCACCGCCGCTCGTGCGCGAGCACCGTTTGTATCAGGCCGATTGGCTGCTGCGCTTCTACGGCTTCGATGTCGGCGAGCTATTGCCCAAAGAAGATCCCAATCTCGATCTCGACCTCGATCCCAAGCTCGCCTGGGCTTTGCGAAACCGATCCGTCTTCCCCGTGGACATCAACCGCGCCTCGCAGGAGCTGCTGTGGCGCATCCCCGGCCTCGGCACCGTCAATGTTGCCCGCATTCTCGCCGCGCGACGCTGGGCCAGCCTCACGCTCGCCGATCTGCAGCGCATGCGGGTGAACCTTAAAAAGGTGATGCCTTTCATCGTCGCTGCTGACCACCGGCCTCGCATCGCGCTGCTCGAAAGCACGAATCTCCGCCAGCACTTTCTCCCTGGCCCACGCCAGCTCGAACTGAACTTCAACTCGCCGCCACCCACCACACCCGCTGATGCCGCGATGGCACTCAGTGGCCAGATATGACTCACACCGCCCAAATCCAGCCCACCTTCGAAGCCTGGCGCTCCAAGGCTCGCGAACTGTTGCGGCAGGGCGTGGCACCGGAAAATGTCGATTGGGTGGATGCCTCGCAAACCGCCAGTTTGCTCGCCGAAGAGCCTGCGGACTACCAAATCGCCTCCAACGCCTCCGTGAAGGTCCCCGCCGACTTTTTGCGCCTCGCGTCCAGTGTGTGCGCTCACACCGACGAACGCCGATTTGCCATCCTGTATCGTCTTTTGCATCGTCTGACGCTTGGCGGCCAAAAACACCTCCTCGCCATGCCTTCCGACCGCGACATGCATCAGTGTAACATGTGGGCGAAGGCCGTGAGCCGCGACATCCACAAGATGCACGCCTTCGTGCGCTTCCGCCTCGTCGGCGTGAACGAGCAAAATGGCCGCGAGCAATTCGTCGCGTGGTTTGAGCCCGAATATCGCATCACACGCCTTGCCGCGCCGTTTTTCGAGAAACGCTTCGCCGGCATGGAGTGGTCCATTTTGACGCCCGACGAGTGCGTGAGCTGGGATGGCGAAAAACTCACCTTCATGCCCGGCATGAGCCGTCACGACGCTCCCGACGCCGATGCTCACGACGATCTGTGGCGCACCTACTACCGCAGCATCTTCAATCCCGCCCGCCTCAAGGTGCAGGCCATGCAATCCGAGATGCCGAAGAAGTATTGGAAGAACCTCCCCGAGGCCGAGATCATCGCCGGCCTCATCAACGGCAGCGAAAAGCGTGTGCAGACGATGATCGACACGCCCGAGCGGCCTGTGAAGTCAGTGCCTAACAACGCCTATCTGAAGTCGCTGCGGAAAAAGCCGGAAGGGCTCACTTCACCCGCTCCAGCATCTCCAGAGCCCGCGCGGTGATCTTCACGGAGGCTTCGCGTTCGACGCGATTCGTGCCGAGCCACGTTTCGTAGCCGCCGAGGTCGTGATGCTTCGGTGTGGGGAGATAGCCGTTGCTGCCGTTGGCGAGTTCGATGGTGAAGGTGTCTTTGAAAGGGCTGCGGGCTTTGATTTCGAGGCCGATCTCCGTGAAGACCTCAAACGGGATCGACGCGATGCCGAGGTCGCCAATGCGGAAGGCCTGGATGACGGCTTGCACGGTGTCTGGCTTCGCATCGCGTGCGGCGAGCGTGCGCTCGGCATACGGCTGCTCCAGACGATGCGTGGGCGTGGCATCTTTGGGTTTGGCGAGCACACTTTCAGCCCAGGCGATCATCTCCGGTGTCGGACGACGCACGCCAAGCTCCAAATCGCTCGCCGCGGCCTTCAGCGGCACCCAGTCTTGATGCTTCAGCGTCTCGCGCACACGCAAGACCTCCTGCGCGAGGTCGCCAGCGACGAGTTTGATCTTCTCATAGGGTTCGCGTTTCACAGCGGGCGTTTTGCCGCTGTAATCATTGTTGTTCACGTCGCCGCAGGGACCATTCGCCAGGATGCCGACGCAGGGTGCGCCGGCCTTTTCTTCGATGCGGCGGCAAAATTCGCCGAAGTAATCCGCGGAGAGGTCTTCTTTGTTCACGCCGCCAACGTAGTGCAGCCAGTAGTTCGCCATGAGCGCGATCTGGCGGCCATCGGCAGCCTGCACAGAGAGGCAATACACCTCGGGATTCGTCGGCCCCGCAGGTCCGGCAAGTCGTGGACGCAGCAGGCTACTCGGATTCATCACTGCACGATCTTTACCTCCAAACGGGTTGTCGTTCGTGACACCCTCTTTGAGCAGCCAGCGGCGATTGAAGACATGTTGCGGCACTTTTCCAGTGCCCCACGCGATGCGGGCCGGTTCCAGATTGTTCAGCGCTCGCCGCACGCCATCCACCACGCGGGAGATGATGAAGCTGCGGTAATCGAGCGAGGGATCTTTGTTCGTGATGGCTGACACGCTCGAGTGCGTGTGCGTGCCGGAGAACATCATGTTTGCGGCCGGGATGCCCGTGGCGGCTTCGAGCTTCTTTTTCGCCTCGTCCCAAACATCGCGTCCGAGCGAAATCGTGTCCGCCACGGCAAAGGCGAGCTTTGTGGTGCCATCATCGAGCACGAGGCAGCGCACATGCAGCTCATCATGCACATGCTTCGCGAGGGGCCGCGGCGCGAAGTTTCCCACGATCTCCATGCTCAGCGGCGGTGTGATGTTGCTCGTGGCAGCACCGGCTTTGAAGACAGGCTTGTCCTGGGCGGTGGCGAGCAAGGGCAGGGCGAGGAAAGCGAGGAAGAGAGATCTCATGCGATGCCAAACCAACGCCTCCCGGCTCGTATTCCCTTCACCATGACTACCAGCACCCGACGCCAACTTCTTCTCGGCAGCACCGCATGGGCTGCAACGCAGGCCTTGCCTGCCGCGAACGTCACGAAGCTCAAAGCGGCCATCATCGGCCATACCGGGGCAGGGGATTATGGCCACGGCATCGAGCGTGTGTTTCAAAACATGAGCGATGTCAGCGTCGTGGCCGTGGCAGACCCGCATGAAGGTGGGTGCGCGAAGGCGCAGGCCGCGTGCGGTGCCACGAAGGGCTATGCGGACTACCGAGACATGCTGGCGAAGGAAAAACCCGACCTCGTGGCCATCGGCCCGCGTTGGGCGACGGAACATCACGCGATGGCGATGGCCGCGCTGGAGTCAGGTGCGCATTTGTATCTCGAAAAGCCCTTCACCATCACCTTGGCGGAGGCGGATGACATCGTGGGCCTCGCGCGGCGAAAAAATCTCCGCGTCGCCGTGGCACATGTCACGCGCATGGCTCCTGCCGTGCGGTGTTTGGAGAAAGCACTGCGCGAGGGACTCATCGGCGATCTCTTGGAGATCCACACCGTTGGAAAGATGGGCGACCGCGCCGGTGGTCAGGACATGATGGTGCTTGGTTTGCATGTCTTCGATCTCGCGCGGCTCTTCGCGGGCGAGGTGAAGTGGTGCCAGGCAAGCATTCAGCATCACGGAAAGCCTGCGACACTCGCTGACGCGAAGGAATCGCCCTCTGACAAAGTCGGGCTGGTCGTCGGCGATGACATCTCCGCGCATTTCGCGATGGAATCGGGCATCAACGTCACTTTTCGCAGTCGCGTGGGCTTGGAAAAGGCGGCTGGGCCGTTCGGCATGGAGATCATCGGCACACGCGGCATTGTGCGGCTGAATTCCGGCTTCGCGCCCGGCATTTCACTGCTGAAGGAGCCGAATCGCAGCGCCACCACGCGCGTGGAAAACTGGCAGGATTGGAATGGAGGCGTCGATCCGGCCAGCGAAGTCACGTTTGAAGGTCTCAGTGGCTACGATGCCTCGCATCGACGCGTCGTGCGCGATTGGTTGGAGGCGATTGCTGAAAAGCGCGAGCCGCTTGGCTCCGGTGAACGCGCGATGAAGGCCATCGAAATGGCACATGGCGTGTTTCAGGCCGGAATCGAAGGCAAACGCATCGAATTCCCGCTCGTGAAGCGCACGCATCCGTTGATCGCGGCCTGAATCAGCGCGCGGCGAGCCATTCGATGCGACGACGCAGTTTTTCCTGCCGGTCGGCGTTCGGATTCGGATACAGAATCGGATACCAGGCCGTGATGACGGCCGCGCGGGCCACGAGGCATTGCTGGAGCGCGATTTCATCCACCGGGCCGTAAGCTTCGCGGATCGCGGATACGGTGGCGTGGTCTTCATCGAGGATCAGCGCGTTCCAGATGATGGAGGCCACGTCCCACTCCACCGGACCGGCAAAAGTGTCCTCCCAATCGGTCCAGAGCAGGCCACGCGTCGTGTTCATGAGGTTTCCGGCATGCGCATCGCCATGCAGCGGCTGCTGCGGATACGCGGCGAGCACTTCCAGCGAGGTTTGGAGGTGTTTGCGCAGCATTTCTTGTGTGGCGGCCTCAAACAGGCTTCGATCGTTCAAAATGGCCAAGCTCTCCGAGATGATCGCGAGCCGTGGAAGCGGCTGCGGGAAGGTTTTCATCACTTCGTGGCATTTTTTCAGCGTGAGGCCGATTTCACGCGGATCAGGCTCCGCATCGATGCGCGTGACGAATTCCCAAAAATTGATCGGATAGCCGAGATGCTCGTGCGGACCTGGCGGAAGGCCGGAATGCAGCGGAATGACCGGCGCGCCGTTTTTCGTGAGATGCAGCGCGATGGCGTTTTCACGCTCAAACCACTCCGTGCCCTGCCGCGGCCCGTCGCGATCCTGCACGACTCGCGCGACGAGTGTATCCGTGAGCCGCAAAACGAGTGTGCTGCCGTTTTGAAGGATGTCGCAACGGTCCGGCGTGATGCCGTGTGCGAGCGCGGTCTCACGCGCGGCGCGGATGGCGAGTTCAGTGGTCTGCATGCGCCGAGATGGCCGTTACCCGACGAGTTCGCAACTCCGCACATGCGCGCCATCCTCACGTGCGATCCATTTCACGCGCCAGCCCGCGATTTCGGTCGCGTAGAGCCGGTCTGATTCGTCGTGATAAGCGGGTTGCGGTTGCAGGGCCAGCGATTGATCGATGATGAGCTTCACATCGGTTGGAACGGCGCTTTCACACCCCCAGATCACCGGAACAGGAGGGGGCGGCACGTCGGCGAATCCGCTCCGGGCCTCCGGCACTGAATCGGCGTAGCGCACATACGGTTTGATGTCGAAAACGGGTGTCCCATCCACCAGATCGACGCCGCTGACGAAAAGCCGCGGCGCGTCCGGGCCTTCGTATTCGACACGCTCGAGTTTCACCACGCTGAGCGTGAGCCGATTCGGCCGAAAGGGCGAGCGTGTGGCAAACACGCCGCGCTTTTCATTCCCGCCGAGTTTCGGCGGACGCACGGTGAGCGACGCAGGCTCTTCCTCGACCAGATGAAAGCGCGTGATGAGCCACAAGTGGCTGAACTCCTCAATGCCGCGCACCGCTTCCACGCGCCGGAAGGCAGGCTCGAACTCGATCACGCCCCATGCGGACGGTACGAGGCCGGACTGGCGAGGCACACCGAATTTGTCGGTGTAGCAGGTGCGCAGCGTGGCGATGACGTTAAGCGAGGTCATGCGCGGAATCATTTTCACCCGATGATCCGCCACGCGAGCTCGATACCCATGCCAGTCGGCAATGGCGTGACTGGTCCAGCGGGAGTTTCGAGGATGGCTGTCTGTGACGGTGCTTTTTCCATCTGGAAGGTCTGGGTGGATGCCGGGAATCGATAAAATGCCGGTCCGTTCAGGCACAGGAAGCGTTTGAAGGCGTCCTGGCCGTCTGCGGAGCTCAGATCGACTCCCGCTTCCTCAAACGCCATCGCGTAGAGCTGTGGCGCACAACCACCGGTGAAACAACCGGCCGCGCAGCCGCAGGCGGTCGCCTTCGTGGTGTGCGGGGCGCTGTCTGTGCCGGCGAAGAACTTGTGCTGGCCTTCCTCCATTGACGCCTGACGCAGCGCCATGCGGTCGTCCTCGAACTTCACCACGGGGAGGCAATAGAGATGATACTTCAGCCCTTGGATCAGATGCCCGAGCGTGTAGAGCAAATGCTGCGGCGTGATCGTTGCTGCCACATGGTCCGGAGCTGCAGTGACAAATTCCGCCGCCACGCGTGTCGTGATGTGCTCGCACACGATGCGCAGCTTCGGATGCGCCGCGAGCAGCCTTGGCATGCGTTCTGAGTAGAACCGCGTCTCCGCGTTCTGATGCGCGTCGATGTAATCCGGGCCGCTCAACGCGTGCTGTTCACCGTGGATGCAGAGCACGATGCCGCACTCCTCCATCGCGCGAAACACCTCGCCGCCGGTGAGGTCATCCATCGGCATGCCATGCTCCGAGTTCGTCGTGCCATGCGGGGGATAGTATTTGCAGGCGCGTAGCAGCCCGGAGGCCGCGCCTTCGCGAATCATCGCCGCAGTGGTCTGCCGCGTGAGGTAAAGCGGGACGATGAGCTGCTCAAAAGCAGCCGCGCCCGCCGAACGCAGCTCCTCTGAGTAGCTTTCGATGCTCCAGCCATCGCTTTTCGCTGGTCCAGACACACGCGAGACCGGCGGCTGCGTGTTCGGCATCGCCAAAGCGCCTGCGCAGCCCATGTCGAGATGCGCTTGGACATACGAAGGCATCGCCGGGCCTTGGCGGAAGTGTGTGTGCAGGTCGAACCACTTGGGAAGCGTGAGAGTCATGCAGGCTTCGTTAGCCTGCGACCGCCGCCGATCAATCATCATCTCTTGCCAAGACCGCTCCGCCCCATCAAGGAGCAAAACTTTTGCAGATCTCCGCATTCGCTGCGGCGATGGAGGGCACGCGCTGCATCAGGGCGGCATATCGCACGGCGAAAGTGCCGGGCTTCTCCTGGCCGGTGAGCAACTGCCTCGCCTCATTCACCAGCGCATCGGCCCGTTCGCGGGTGATCGGCGGCTTTTCCTCCATGGCCTCATCCATCATCACGATGAGCTGGGACAGCTCCCGCAGCCAGGCGAACCGCTCATCAGACATCAGCAGTTGCAGGAAGTGATTCGGCGACTGGATGACGTTACCCTTATTCTCATACATCGCACGCTCCGCGAGCATGAGGATCTTGTGAAGGCTGAGGAGCTGGTTGCGAAGCTTCGGCAGAGGATGGTCGTTCATCGGGCAGGAAGATCGCTTTGGTCGCAGCAGCGGGCCTTGTCGAGCACTCTCGCTGGAAAGAGCCGGCTCACCTCCCTCGCGTCTTCATCGAAAGGATGCTCGCGCCATGCGTGACGAGCCCGCTGCCGCCGGTGATGATGCGGCGCACCGGCAGGCCAGTCTGCGGATCGGTCGTCAAAGCCGGATCACTCATCTTTTGCTGCACCTCGAAGCGGCGCGGCTGCTCTTCGGGATTCGTGGGGATCGTTTCGTAAACGTAGGTGGCCATGGTGATGAAGTTTGGGGTCCAGAAATCGTGTTGGGAGGCCCTCACGTTTCAACTTCAAAATGCACCAGGCCTCCGCACCGATGATTTCTCCGCGATTTCGGCAAAAGCCGCCCTGCTTCGTCGTTCACGCTTCATGACCTCGCACCCGCTTTCCCGTCGCCACTTCCTCGGCACCGCTCTCGCCACCGCCACTGGCCTCTCGCTTCCTCGATTCGCTTCGGCGGCTGAGAAGCCGAACTCGGTCTTCAATGGCGTGCGCGTCGGCTGCATCACTTACAGCTATCGCAGCATGGCGAAGACGGCGGAGGAAACGCTGAAGGCGCTGGTCGAAGATGGCCTCAGCGAGACCGAACTCATGGGCGGGCCGACGCAGCTTTTCGCAGGCATCAAAGGCGGCAAGATCACCGATGCGGAGCGGGAGCAGCAGATCGCCAAGTGCGTTGAGATGCGGAAGATGTTCAACGACGCGGGCGTGAACATTCACATCCACAAGATGGGCTTCGGACAGTCGAATGAGGAAATCGAGTTCAACTTCCTCGTGGCAAAGGCTCTCGGTTGCACGGCGGTGACCACGGAGCGCAATGCCGTGCTCGCCGCGCGTGTCGCGCCGTTTGCGGACAAGCACAAGATCTGGGTCGGCTTTCACAACCACACGAACAACCTGCCGGAGATGGACAAATTCGACGCCATCCTCGATCTCGGCCAATACATCGGCTTCAATCTCGACATCGGCCACTACGTCGCCGGCACGAAGGGCAAATCGCCAATCCCTGTGCTGGAGAAGTATCACAGCCGGATCACGAACCTCCACCTCAAAGACCGCACCGCCGACGGCGGCAACGTGGAGTGGGGCAAAGGCCAGACGCCGATCAAGGAAGTGCTGCAGCTCATGAAAAAGGAAAAGTGGACCTTCCCCGCCGAGATCGAGCTCGAATACAAGATCCCCGAAGGCTCCACTGCCGTCGCCGAGGTGAAGAAGTGCGTGAAGTATTGCCGCGAGGCGCTGGCGTGAGTAAGGCTTGCTCCTTTCAGCGAGTCACTGTCACGGAATCTTGAGCAGCTCCTGTTCCGTCCAGGAATCGGTGCGTCGTGCTTCCTTTTCGCGGATCGCTTTGAAGAAGTCGGGTGAGATCGGCTCCGCGCCATGCTCCCACTCGCGCCGGAGATAGGTGAGAATGGCCGCCAGAGGTTCATCGCCCAAAGCGCCCAGCGGAGGCATGTCGAGCTGGTAACGCCTCTTTTTGACCGTGAGGTAGCCGCGCACGCCGTGGAGGACGATACGGCCGAGCCGTTCGGGCGAGCCCGTGACCCATTCGGAGTCAATCAGCGGCGGGGCGATGCCATCGAGGCCTGAACCATTCGGCTGATGGCAGCCCGCGCAGATGCCGGAGTACAGCGCCTTGCCCATCTTAAAACGATCCTGCTCATCAGCCGTCAGCGGGCGCGGCGGCTTGAAGCCTGCGGGCACAGGCTTGCCCGGCCAGGTCAGCATGTCGGCCACCTTTTCGGTGCCAGGCGTGTTGAGAAAAGCAGGCTTGGCTTCGAGTTTCACCTTCCGGCGGGTGAAGTCCGCCGCATTGGCGGTGAAGCCGGCGAGCAGCGTTTTGCGAGGCGTGGCACCGGCCTTTTCCGCGAGTGCCAGGAAGCGTGAGACACGGGCTGGGTCGCGTTCGGCAGCCACACAGCCCGCGAGGCTTGTGATCAGCGTCTTGCCGCTTCCGGTGGCGAGGCAATGCTCCAGCAGTTCCAGCTCGCGGCCTTTGATCCCGCTGAGGATGGCTTCGGATAGATAAGGATGATCGGGCACGCGGCTGGCCATCGCCGCCATGGCCTGATCGGCGGCCGAGTCGTTGCACTCGCCCAGCGTCAGGGCGATTTGCGTCTGCACCTGCGAGTCCGCTTCGGTAGCGGAGAGAGCGATGAGCCTGGTCACTGCCGCAGCGCGACCTTCTCCGGCGAAGAAACCTTCCGCGATTCGCACGGCACCGTTGCACACGCGGGCATCGGTATCCGCGAGCGCTTTCTCGATCACCGGCCAGGTGCTCTTGCCCATGCCGTCGAGCGTCCACAAAGCATGCAGACGGCCGAGCGCGACATCGCCGCGCGTGAGAGCCTTCAGCGCGGGGACGACCGCTGCATCCGCACGTTCGACGAGCAGGCGCTGCGCCGTTTCGCGGTGCCACGAGTTCGCGTGAGCGAGAATCGGGACGAGCTCGGCACTACCAAGCTTCGTCAGATTCGGTGCCGGACGTGTCTTCGCCTTTTCAGGCACAATGCGCCAGATCCGTCCCATGCCGCGCGGATCCACGAGGTCGTGGTCCTGGATGTACTTTTCCAGGTAGGGACTCAGCGAGATGCGGTGCTGGATGATGCCCCGGTAAAAATCGACGACATAAAGCGCTCCATCGGGCCCCGTGGTCATGCTCACAGGGCGGAAGCGCTCATCCGTGGACGCGAGAAATTCCCGCTGCTGGTAGGCTTCACGTGCCACGAGCTTGCCTTGTTCGAGGGTGAGGGTGTCTCGCTTCACGAGATGCAGCGCTGGCTCGCAGGCGAAGGCATTGCCCAGCGCATCCGCCGGGAAGAGATCGCCCCGGTAAATCCAGGGGGAGCAGGCGGCGGTGAAGTTCTTGATCTTGTGCCCCGCCATGTTCTCCGGGATGTAGGCGCGGTTCGTGCCGGGCGTCACACGGATGGGCCACACGGCCTGATTCACCGGCGGGTTGATGCGGCCTCCGGACTTCGCAAAGTGCGGATTGCGCAAACGGTAATGGGAGGGCCACATATCGCCCTGCAGGTGGCCGGAGTTGAAGTTGTAATAGAGACGGCCGAAGTCGTCCTGGCTGAGCCCATACTGGCCGCGCATGGAGGAGATGCTGCGCTCAAAGGCACCCGCGCCACTCCAGCGAAAACGCGCCGCGTATTCCGCAAAGTAGATCCAGTTGTCCAGCGCCCAGAGCGGCGAGTTCGCGCCATGTTCCGGGTTCGCCAGTTCGGGGCGGCCAGGGATGGTTTGCGCGCCCGCATCCTGCGCCACCACGATCTTCTCATCTGCCTTGCCATCGCCATTCTTGTCCGGGCAATACCACAGCATCGGCGGTGCGCCCACCAGCGCGCCATCGCCGACCGGCAGGACCGTGCGCGGCATGATGAGCTGATCGAGGAAGACCTTGCTTTGATCGAAACGCCCGTCGCCATCGGTGTCGGTGAGGATGACGATCCGGCCCACCGGTTCATCCTCGCGGTTGCCGTGAATGTCCGGCATATAACCCCGCATCTCCACCACCCAGAGCCGTCCATCCGGCCCAAACTGCGCAAAGATCGGATCGCCCACCAGCGGCTCACTCGCCGCCAGTTCCACCCGATAGCCCGGTGCCACCTGAAAGCTTTTCAGTTCCTCCTCCGCCGACAAAGCCCGCGTGTCAGGCACCAGCTCCGCCGGGACCAACGAAGGCGGCACCGCCACCCCTGAGCCTCCGTTTTGGGCGAGGACCGTGGAGGCCAAAAACAAGACAGGCAGAGCGAGGATCCGGGAGAGAGACATGCGTGGAAAATTCATCGGTGGCCGCGAACGCGGCTTTTGCAATACGACCCTGCATCCGGTGATCTTCAGCGCCGCAGGCCAATCGGGTTGCAAGAAGGGAGCGCGGAGATTCGCTTCGCGGCTACGCAGCTTCTCCGCCTCATTCCGTCCCAGGGGGGTGGATTCGGGGCGAGGAAGGCGTCGCGGGCGCGAAGCCAGCCGTCGAGGAGTTCACGCGGCAGCGAATCGGCGAGGCGGATGAACTCCGCCGGACACTTCTGAGCAAACCTGCGAAGCCCAAGCGCACCACAAACTACTGAGAGTCGCCCTGTTGCTGCCATGCGGGGATTCGGTTTGCTGTCATTTGCATGCCACAAGGGTTCTTTTGCGGACGGAATCAATTCATTGTTATTTGATCAAGATAGGGCTATTTATTGATATAAATATTGATGTTGACATGGTCCACAGGAAGCCACATCCTTCTTCTGGCGTCGCCAGAAGAAGGATGTGGCTTCCTGTGGACAGATAATAGATCCCTAATTATATTAATAAATGCCGTGCCAAAGGAAGTAGATTTATACATTCAGCCCACGTCCATGGAGCCTCTTTTGCCGAGTTCAAGTCGGCACGAATTGGCTGAGTTGACTGTGGAAGTGATCGGACGATCTCAAGCACTCACGCAAAGGGTGCCATCGCTCATTTCCCGGCAGCGAATCGCTGCGCTAGTTCATGAAATGAACAGTTACTACTCCAACCTCATCGAGGGGCACAAGACGTTCCCCAAAGAGATTGAGCAAGCCATGCGGGATGACTTCTCTGACAACTCGGACAAGCGTGCCAATCAGTTCCTCTCAAAAGCCCACATCGCGGTGGAGTTGTTGATGCGGACACGGCTTGAACAGGAACCGGATCTCCGAATCCAGAGCGCTGAGTTCATCTGCTGGCTGCATCACGAGTTTTACAGTCGTCTTCCGGAGGAGCTTCACTTTGGAGAGCGCCGTGATGGAACGAAATACAAAATCGACATCGGCCAGCTAAGAGCCTTTGAAGTGGAGGTTGGAGGTCATCAGCCCCCCCATTACGCCTCTTTGCCTGATTTTATGAAGCGGTTTGACGATTTCTATGACAGCAATCGGATCCTGGCCACCAATCAGTTAATCGCCCTCGCGGCAGCACACCATCGTCTTGCCTGGATACATCCTTTCGGAGATGGAAATGGTCGCGTGGCGCGACTGCACTCTCAGGCTTGGCTCATTCGTTGCAAGGCGGATGGGGGTGGGCTTTGGACGATCTCACGAGGACTCGCACGGCAGAAGGATGAATACTACCGCCATCTGAGTGCAGCCGATCAAGGAAGGCTGAATGACTTTGATGGTCGCGGCAACCTGTCGGACAAAGGTCTGGCTGACTTCTGCTTGTTTTTCATGCGTTGCATGATCGATCAAATCGACTTCATGGCCTCGCTTCTTGATTTACAGACGCTGATAGCCCGCATGGAAGCCCATCTTCATCTCACCTACCCGCAGTGGAGTTTGAAGGAGCGGGAGCAAATTGGACGAATTCTAAAAGCAGCGCTGGTGGATGGCGAAATTGATCGCACCACTGCCACTCGCGTTGCGGGCGTGAGTCCTGCAACTGGCACCAAATTGATCCGTAAAGCCCTGGATGCCGGTCTTCTCAGCACCCCATCACCCAAAGGATCGTTGAGTCTAGTCTTCGATTCCAATGTCCTCGAATCCTACTTTCCCAAACTGTATCAGGATCTCCCGGTGTAAGCAGGGGTGGCAATCTCACGATGGCCGCTTTGTGAATGAGACGGCTCGAAACGCCTTTCCAGCCTTGCAGCGTGTCGGGCAGCGATTCGCCATCGCGGAGGGTGAAGAGGACGTGGACGTGATTGGGCATGATGACGTAGCTCCAGAGGTCGTAGCGCTGGCCGTCGAAGTGATGCAGGCGGTCGGCGACGATTTGAGCGAGATGTGGATCACGCAGGGCGCAGGAGCCGTGGGCGGCGGCGAGGTGTTCGTCGAGCTTGTCGGAGAACGGGCCGTGGTAGCAGGCTTCGGTGAGGTCGTCCCAGGGTGGTGGATTCGCGGCGAGAAAGGTGTCGCGGCTTGTTCGTCGTAGCTTGAGCGAAGAAGAAGCGCGAAGCCAGTCGTCGAGGAGTTCATGCGGCAGCGAATCGGCGAGGCGGAAGGTGACTAAGAGGGTGGGGCGGTGATTTTGGCACCCTGCTTCCCTTATTGATCGCTAGGGCGTGTTTTAAAATTGTACAGATAGAGCAACTGGTGTAGCGAGAAGAATGGAATTACATCCAAGCTATCAGTTGGCGGTGCCCAAGCTGGCCCGTGTTATAAGAGCCATAGATTCCTAAAT